>NZ_FUXL01000018.1 GCF_900167365.1 Consotaella salsifontis
GTGCAGCGCCGGCGCAGCCACTCGGCATGCGCGCCGGCGATCTTCTTCGGCTTGTGCCCACCCATCTGGCCGGGCGCCACACTGCCCGTCTCATGGTGGCGCTGCAGCCATTTGACCGCCGTGCTCACCGCAACCCCGAAGCGCTCCGCCGCCTGATGGCGCGACAGCCCGCCCTCAAGCACCGCCGCAACCACCCGCTCGCGCAGATCCATCGAATAAGGTCGACCCATCCATGCTGGCCTCCGTCTCCAGCCAGCATGTTGAATCAGATTGGCGCCTCCGATGGAATCCTCTTCCGATTCTGCCGAACTTCATCCCGCTCTAGGGGAATCGGCATTCCTCGCGCCGCCAGGAAGGGCAGGAGCCCGCGAAAAAGTGCCGCGTATTCCAGCGCGAAAAGCGCGGCTAGCCAATGTTTGTCGCCGTTGGACACGACGAGGGGAGCCTGAACGCAGGCAAGATCGTGCCCTTCCGCAGCGAAGGCGGCATGTGCCTGTCGCAATTGCTTGGGATGCGGCCGATCCTCCGCGTCATAGAGCGCCAGGAGACTGCCACGCGCTATTGGCAGCGCGAAATTGAGCGCCTTCGGCTTGGTGCGGGGCAAGGAGGGTGGCACGCGAAGGACCGTGATGTAGGGACGACCACGCGCCGCCATTTCGGCAGCCGCCACCGTCGCTGCGTCGTCCTCCTCGCACACCAGTTTTATGTCGAGCTTGGTTTTCGGCCAGTCGAGCTTTTCCAGGGCCTCGACGAGAGACGCCACCACCGTGCTCTCATGATAAAGCGCGACGAGAAGCGTATAGACAGGGAGGGGCTCGGCGGGACTTCCGGCGTCGGGCTCGCTCCCGAAGGGCGCGACCGCGGCGCACAGGCGCACTGCGGTGCAGGCGAGGAACAGGAATGCCGACATCGTGTGGAGCGCGTCCAGCCAGGCGCCGATCGCTCCAACCATGGCGAAGCCGGACAGCAGGAGGAGGCATGCGGCAGCAAAACCCTGCCCGCCGGAGAGAGTCTGCCGGGCGGAAAAACCCGGCTGCGTTTCGGCCAGACTGATCTGGGCGTCTCGCGAGCGCCGGGCCGAAGACGTTTCCGCCGCGTGGGCTTCGATCTCGCTTTCGAGACCGATTTGAATTCGCCGGGCGATGGTGGGCCTTCGATCGAGGACGTGGCGCAGAACGTCGATCGTTTCCAGAGTCGGAGCCAGGAGCGTCTTGAGGCCTCGCTCGGCATCATAGGCCTTGACGACGCGGATAGGCTGGTCCGCCATTCTGATCGTTCGGTCCGACAAGACGGCATCGCCGGGTCCTAGATGACCTCGCGGAAGTGCCAGAACTGCCGCAACGGCGTCCGCAACAGCATCTTCCGAGACGATGCCCGCACAGAGCAGTTCCGCTGTGGCGTTCGTGCCGTTGGTTCGTGCCGCCGCTTGGGCGCGAGAAAAGGCGCCGGATGGAAGCGCAAGCCGAGACAAGACCTCGGCGAGCGGCGATCTGCTGCTTCGAAGCCCTGGCGATGGCGCGATCTCGAGCGGACCGGGCATCGCCGATCGACCCGTTGCGGTCCGGTCAAGGTCACCTCCGCAAGACGCTGGCATTCTTGCCGCTTGACCGAACGGGACGGAAGGCTTCACAGACGGCAGATCAATCAAGTCGCTGGGCACGCGCCGACACCCGAAATACGCCACTTTGAGTTCAGAAGTTCGCTGAACTGAATTATCTTCCGGTAGAAATTCGGTTGTAGGAACCAACCAGGAGAGGAATCGCCTTGAGATTGCATGGTTTGGTTACTTTTGCCGCAGCGGTAGTCTTCTGGCTGGGGCCGGCGATGGCGCAACAGGTCGAGGTTCCGAACTTCTGGGATCAACATCAGCGGGTTTCTCGCCCGGACCTCAGCGAGAGGCGGCAGATACGCTTTCTGACCAGCGTCGACTTTCCGCCCTTCAACTTTCTCAACGACAGGGGCAGGCTCTCGGGCTTCCATGTCGATCTCGCGAGGGCGATTTGTGCCGAACTCGGCGTGACCGATCGCTGCCAGATCCAGGCCATGCCGTTTCGCGATCTCGGGCCGGCACTGAAGGCCAAGAAGGGGGACGCCATCCTCGCGGGATTGGCCGTGACCCCGGAAAACCGGCGCGAATTCGCCTTCACGCAACCGTTCTTCCGGTTTCCGGCGCGTTTCATTACCTTGAAGGAGAAGCCGCTGGC
Organism: Consotaella salsifontis; assembly: GCF_900167365.1. Taxonomy (GTDB): domain Bacteria; phylum Pseudomonadota; class Alphaproteobacteria; order Rhizobiales; family Rhizobiaceae; genus Consotaella; species Consotaella salsifontis. The sequence goes on from NZ_FUXL01000018.1 coordinate 2,205, forward strand.
CGAGCCAATGGTCAGCTCGCTTTCGGCCAAGACGGTCGCGGTGGTCGCCGGCAGCGCTCACGAAGCGATGTTCGCCGCGTTCTTTCCGGGGCTGTTGGCCAAGCCGTTTCCGACCCGGCAGGATGCGTTGGAGGCGCTGAAGGCCGGAACGGTCGACGCTCTTTTCGGTGACGGTGTCGACCTTTCGTTCTGGCTCTCCAGCAATGACGCCGGCGGCTGCTGCGTCTTTTCCGGCGGGCCCTATCTCTCCGACAGGTTCCTGGGCGAGGGGCTGGCGATTGCCGTTTCGCCCGACGACGCCGAACTGGCGACCGCCTTCGACTATGCAATCGGCAGGGTCGTCGCGAAGGGCGGCTTTTCGGAACTCCTGCTACGGTATTTTCCGGTCAGTGCCTTCTGAGCCTTGCTGGGCCAGCCGCGCCTGACGCTCATCAGTCCGGCAGGCGGTAGCGCACGCGAGCGCTGCGCTCGATGGCGGCCACCGCCAGAGGGTCGAGGTCCAATCGATCGCGAATCATTTCGAGCAGACGAAGCTCCGGCTGGCTGGCGAAACGGTCGGACGCCGCGATCTCGACGGCAAGCGCATAGGCGGTCTCGTGAAACTTGCGAGGCACCGAGGTCGCGACATGCTCGATGATGGTATCAATGCCGTTGGTTTGGTCGAGAAGAAGGCCGATCTCGGCCGCGATGCTGCCCAGTCGGTCGCGGTCAAATCCATCGAACACGGGAAGCGTCTGCAGGATCAGGCTGATCTGGCGGAATTCGCTGTCGCGTAGCGTCTCGTCGGCGGCCGACATGGCAACCATGAGGTGGATGAGCGCGCTTTGCGCTTCGGTTTGCGGACCCACCTTCGACATCGTCGTTCGTTTCCTTTTCCTCTTGCAAATGTGCCCTCAAGCTAGGTGCGGTTGGGGTGTCCCACAAGTGTTGACCGTGGGATGGCCAAGGCCGCCCTGTTCATGTCAACTTTGTTGACGGAAACGTCCGGCCGCCATAGACGAGGCGATCCAGGACCTTGCGCGGGTTTTTTTGATCGGCCGCCGGCAGAGGCGGAGGCTCGGCATCAAACCCTCGGCGTAGGGCAACGAACTCGAAATCCGAGGACAATATGGCCGCCCAAGAGCTCGAGCCGCTCGTTATTGATCCCAGCCTCGTCGCCGAAGCGAAAACCTCGAGCGCCTGGCCCTTCGAGGAAGCGCGTAAGCTGGTCGAGCGGCTGAAGAAAAATCCCGAGAAGGAAGTTCTGTTCGAGACGGGCTATGGGCCCTCCGGTCTGCCGCATATCGGCACGTTTGGCGAAGTTGCACGCACCTCGATGGTGCGCCACGCCTTTCGCGTGTTGACGGAAGACACGGTGCCGACCCGGCTGCTCTGCTTCTCGGACGACATGGACGGCCTCAGGAAGGTGCCGGACAACGTTCCGAACCGAGAGATGATGGAGACCTATCTCGGGCGTCCGCTGTCGCGCATCCCCGATCCCTTCTCCAACGAATATCCCTCCTTCGGCGCCGCCAACAACGCGCGCCTGAGGGCATTCCTCGATCGCTTCGGCTTTAGCTACGAGTTTGCCTCCGCGACGGACTATTACTCCGCCGGGCGATTCGACGAGACGCTTCTGAAGATGCTGGCCGCCTACGACGAGGTGATGGAAATCATCCTGCCGACGCTCGGGCCAGATCGTCGCGCCACCTATTCGCCGTTCCTGCCGATCTCGCCGCGTACCGGCGTCGTTCTTCAGGTGCCGATGGTCGATCGCGACGTCGAGCGCGGCCTTATCGCCTACATCGATCCCGAGACGGGCGAACGCGTCGAAACCGGGATCACCGGCGGCAGGGTGAAGTGTCAGTGGAAGGCGGATTGGGCGCTGCGCTGGACGGCGCTGGGGGTCGACTACGAGATGTCCGGGAAGGACCTCATCGACTCGGTCACGCTGTCCTCGAAGATTTGCCGCGTCCTGGGCGCCAATCCGCCCGAGGGATTCAACTACGAGCTCTTTCTCGACGACAAGGGGCAGAAGATCTCGAAGTCCAAGGGCAACGGCCTGACCATCGACGAGTGGCTGACCTATGCCTCTCCCGAGAGTCTGTCTCTCTACATGTTCACCAAGCCGAAGACGGCGAAGAAGCTGCACTTCGACATCATTCCGAAGGCTGTCGACGACTATTATGCCTTCGTCTCGGCCTTTCAGCGCCAGCCCACGGCCCAGAGGCTGCAAAATCCGGTCTGGCATATCCACGATGGAAACCCGCCGGAGCATGGCATCGCCGTGCCTTTCGCCATGCTGCTCAATCTCGTCTCCGCCTCGAACGCTGGCGACAAGGGAACACTTTGGGGCTTCATCAGCCGCTATCAGCCGGGTGTGACGGCGGAAACGGACCCCGAGCTCGATCGGTTGGTTGGCTACGCGCTTCGCTATTTTGAGGACTTCGTCAAGCCGAACAAGACCTTCAAGACTCCTGACGATGTGGAGCGCGAAGCGCTTCAAGTGCTGGATTCGAAGCTCGCCGCCTTGCCGGCCGACGCCGACGGAGAGGCTATCCAACACGCGATTCTCGACGTTGCGCGCCCGATCGAGCGCTATCAGGACCTTAAGAAGAAAGGGCCGGACGGTGGCCCTGGTGTCTCCGTGGAGTGGTTCCAGGCTCTCTATCAGGTCCTGCTGGGGCAGGAGCGGGGACCGCGCTTCGGCTCCTTCGTCGCGCTCTATGGCATCGCCGAAACGCGCAAGCTGATTGCGGCGGCGCTGGAGGGACGGCTTGGCGCGGCCTGATGCCGGAAGAATTCCCGATCCCGCGAGCGTCGTTCTCGCGGGATCGGTTGATTTGACAGGGTGATAGCACGTCCGCCTGAAAAACTGATTCATCTTCAGGAATAGATTCATCGGGCGAGGCTATCGGACCGTTGCGCTTACGGTTTATCGAGGCGCGGCGATGGCGTTCAGCTCTTCCACCGCCTCCGCCGGAAGATCGAGTTCCGCAGCGGCGAGATTCTCGTCGAGATGCGTGATCGAGGACGTGCCAGGGATCAGCAGGATATTGGGAGAGCGCCGCAGCAGCCAGGCGAGCGCCGTCTGCATCGGTGTCGCCCCAAGACGCTGCGCAACCTCCGAGAGCGACGAGGACTGAAGCGGCGTGAAGCCGCCCAGCGGGAAGAACGGGACGTAGGCGATGCCCTCGCCGGCAAGGTCATCGATCAGCCGATCGTCGTCGCGGTGGGCGATGTTGTACATGTTCTGGACGCAGACGATCTCGGCGATGCGCCGGCCCTCGGCAATCTGGGTCGGCGTCACGTTGGACAGGCCGATGTGACGGACGAGCCCCTGACGCTGCAGATCGGCGAGAACGGTCAGCGGCTCCTCGATCGACCCTTCGGCCGGGCCGTGAGTCGAGAACATGATGCGCAGATTGACGACGTCCAGCACGTCCAGGCCGAGATTGCGCAGGTTGTCGTGAACGGCCGCTTTCAGTGCCTCGGGCGAGTAGGCGGGTAGCCAAGAGGCGTCCTCGCCGCGCCGCGCGCCGATCTTGGTGACGATCACGAGGTCGTCCGGATAGGGCGAGAGCGCTTCGCGGATGATCTGGTTGGTGATGTGCGGCCCGTAGAAGTCGCTGGTGTCGATATGGTCGACACCGCTCTCGACGGCCTTGCGCAACACGGCGAGCGCGGCATCGCGATCGCGCGGCGGGCCAAAGACGCCGGGACCGGCGAGTTGCATGGCGCCATAGCCGAGGCGCTTCACCGTGCGGCTACCGAGCGTGAAGGTACCGGAGCGTTCGATTGCGGTCATGGGGTGACTCTCCTGTTGAAGCTGAACCGCAGATAGATCCTGGTGCGGCGTACGATAATCCGGCATTATCCGTACGGGCTGTGCGGAAAGCTGAACGATGGCGATCGATCTGAATGATCTCAATGTGTTCGTGGCGGTTGCGCGGGCCCGCAGCTTTCGCGGCGCCGCACGCCATTCGCAGGTCAGCGCTTCGTCGATGAGCGAGGCAGTGCGGCGTCTCGAGGCGGCCCTTGGGGTGCGTCTGCTTCACCGCACGACGCGCACCGTCGCCCTTACTGAGGCCGGCGCCGGCTTTCTGGAGCGCCTGACGCCGGTCTTCGGCGAGTTGGATGCGGCGCTCGACACGGTCAACCGATTTCGTGACCGTCCGGCGGGGACACTGAAGCTGAACGTTCCTTTGAGCGCGGCGCGGCTGGTGCTGCCGACCATCGTTCCGGCCTTTCTCGCCGCCTATCCGGACATTCGGCTCGAGGTCATCGTGGAGGAAGGCTTTGTCGACGTGGTCGCCGAAGGATGTGACGCGGGCATTCGCTATGATGAACGTCTGGAGCCGGACATGATCGCGGTGCCCATCGGCCCCCGCGTCCAACGCTTCGCAACGGCGGCCGCGCCGGCCTATCTCGATCGCCACGGCCGGCCGGAGCACCCGCGCGATCTGCTCCGCCATGCCTGCATTCGCGGCAAGTTTCTGAGTGGCGCAATGGCCGCATGGGAGTTCGAGCGGGACGGAGAGGTCGTCGAGGTCGATCCTCAAGGTCCGCTCACGGTCATCATCGGCGGCGCCGTGGACCTTTCCGTCGCGACCGCCATCGCGGGGATCGGCATCGTGCATCTGTTCGAGGACTGGCTGCGTCCTCATTTCGAGAGTGGAGAGCTTGAGCCGGTCCTTGAGCCCTGGTGGCAGAGCTTTTCAGGGCCTTTCCTATATTATCCGGGACGCCGCCTTGTGCCGGGTCCCTTGCGGGCCTTCGTCGATTTCATCAGGAACGGAGCCGGGGCGTAAGAGCTGCCCGACTTGCCTTGCGATCGTTTGGGCCGGTGGCGACCTCTACTGGAGCGCCTGAATCACTGGCTCGCCCAGAGAATGCGCGCCATCCAGTCGATCTGATCGACGTTGAAGTGCAGGGGGGGAAAGTCCGGGTTCAGCGAGGCGAGTTCGATGGTCTTCGCCGTCTGGCGCTGGAGCACCTTCGCCATCACCTCGCCCTCTCGCGTCTTGACCACGACCCGATCGCCCCGGCGCAGCGAAGCCGTTGGAGAGACGATGACGATGTCGCCCTCCCGATAAAGCGGCATCATCGATTGTCCCGTGACCTCCAGCGCATAGACCGCATCCTCATCCGTCGGCGGAAGCTGGATCTCGTCCCATCCCTGACCGGCGGGAAAACCGGCGTCGTCGAAATAGCCGCCGCCGCCCGCCTGGGCGAGGCCGAGCAAAGGCACGGTGATCGAGCGGATACGGCGTGGGCCGCCCTCGCGGACGAGATCGGCGAACTCGTCGAAGCTCGAGTTGGTGGCCTGGATGATCTTGGAGATCGATTCGGTCGATGGCCAGCGGGGCCGTCCGTCCGTCGCGTTGCGCTTGGACTTGTTGAACGTCGTCGGGTCCAACCCGGCCCGGCGCGCCAAGCCCGACGGGCTTAGCCCTTGTCGCGCCGCCATGGCATCGATAGCCGCCCAGACGCGATCGTGCGAGAACATCGCGCACCTTTTTGTCGGTAAAGGAATAAATACCTTTTTGTTCTATCCGCTTGATCGCTGAAAGTCTAGGGCCTTCGTCTTGAAAGGGTGGGACAGGGGCTTAATCTTGGCTCGACTGCATGCGCAAGAGCAGCCCACCGGCCGTCTACGCAAGCGCCTTTGAGGTGTCACATGCAATGCTGACAGAATTCAGCGGGAGGGGCCGGTGAGTGTGCGTTTTGCTCCCGATACCACTGAGGAAACGCGTCGCCGCGCCAGTGAGCCGGGGAGGGGCCGTGATGCCGGGAGCCCGGCCGCCATCCCTCTCAAGGGCTGGAAGGACATCATCGCGCGGATCGCGCGCTCCTTCTTCCGCGACCGGGTTATGCTGATCGCCGCGGGAGCGACCTTCTACCTTCTTCTCGCGATCTTTCCCGCCGTCGGCGTGTTCGTCTCGCTGTACGGCATGGTGGCCGATCCGACGACGATCGCCGGACATATCGCCTTCTTCAACTCCGTTTTGCCGCCCGCGGGTGCCGATCTCATTCAGTCGCAGTTGCAAAGACTGACGACAGAGACCGGCACATCGCTTTCCATCGGCTTTATCGGCGGGCTTCTCTTTTCGCTGTGGAGCGCCAACAACGGCATCATGACGCTGTTCGAGGCGATGAACGTCGCCTATGGCGAGATCGAGAAGCGCGGCTTCCTCAAGCTTTACGGCATGGGTTTCGCCTTCACCCTGGGCGCCTTCTGCATTGGGACGCTGCTGCTCGTGACCGTCGGCCTCGTGCCCATGATCCTCTCTGTGTTCGGGCTTTCCGGTGTCGCTGACAGACTGATCGACCTTTCCCGCTGGCCGATCGTCTTTCTGCTGCTGGTGGGCGCCATCGCCTTCGTCTATCGATTCGGGCCAAGCCGGACGCGCGCCCGGTGGAGCTGGGTGATCTTCGGCGCGATGCTTACTGCGATCGCCTGGCTGGTGATGTCGGTCGCCTTCTCCTGGTATCTCCAGCACATCGCCAACTACAACCGCACCTATGGGCCGCTTGGCGCGGTGATCGGCTTCATGATGTGGGTGTGGATTTCCTCACTGATCTTCATCATCGGCGCCGAGGTGAACGCCGAGATGGAGCATCAGACCGCGCTCGACACTACCGATCGACCCGAAAAGCCGCTCGGCAAGCGCGGTGCCCGTGTCGCCGACACGATCGGGGAGAGCACGGCAAAAACCAGGACGCCGCATCTCGAAAAGTCGGGATTTCTGCACCGACGCTGGCGAAAAGGCTGAAGCGCCGCAATGGCGGCGCTTCTCTTCTTGGAACACGTGAGGCTTTTCCAGGACAGCGGCGCGACCGCGGCACTATCCTTCACCGTCCATCTTGTCGAGAAGACCCCTCACATGCCGGATGGCAATTTCCATGGCGGCCAATGATTGCTCGATCTCCGCGCGCTGTTCCTCGAGAATCTGCCTCTGTTCCTCGAAGCGCTCCAGGGCGGTCTCGAGTTGCAGCTTTTTGCCGCCTGGCCGACCATAGAGCTCGATCATCTGCTTGGCCTCGGTCAGCGAGAAGCCAAGAAGCTTGGTCAGCAGAACCAGTCGCAAGCGAGCCCGGTCTCGGCGCGAGTAGATGCGCGTCGTGCCGCGTCTCTCCGGCTGGATGAGACCCCGGTCCTCGTAATAGCGCAACGTGCGAAGCGTCACGCCAAACTCCCGGGCCAGATCGCCTATGCGAAAAGTGGTCTGACTGGCGGATTCATCCGTCGACAAACCCAGTAGGACATTAATGTCCGGCGTCGGATCGTCATCGGACCTGTCGGTCCTGTCCGTGGTAATCATCATGATATTCCCAGCGATCCCGGATCGCATTCGGCAGAGCAGTCTCCATTCGGTCTAGGTTCAGCGAGCAATCATAAACAAGCCGAACCAATGGGAGAGATCGGATAGTTTACGCTCATTTACCAGAGCTTAATCCAGCTTCAGTCACGGTTCCATTACTAAAGGGTGAAGAAGGGGTCGCCTCGTTAGGTGGATGTTAACCGTATCTTCCGTGGAAGCACCCCAGAGCCAGCGGGCAGTGAGCATCGCTCGCTGCTCAAGAAGAGGCGCCGAGGATAAGGATGGGTGAGATGGCAACCCCTTCAAAGCCCGATATGGCGGGACCCCATGAGGCTGGGCAGGGAGCGTCTCTTTCCGCTTTGAGTCGAACCCTGGAAGATCTCGAGTCGCGGCTGGCGCAGTTGCAGCGGTCTCGCCCGCAGAAGCGAGACGAGCCTGCGTTGCCGGTGCGAGCGACCGGGCCGCATACCACCCCCCCAGCCGCGGTGCCTCAGGCCGCGTCGCAGCCCGTCGTCTCCCGCACGAGCTGGGAGGATGCGGCTTCCGAATTTGTCATGCAGCGCCGGATGCACGACCAGCTGGCTCGCCGCCAGCAGCCAGGCGCCGATGGTTCGCATCCCGCCGGCGTTGGCCGCCAGGAACTTGCGGCGCAAGCGGCGCCCGCTCACCGCGACATGCCGATGTCCGATGACTCGCTGCGGCTGCTTGCCGGAGAGATCGAGGCGCTGCGCCACCGCGGGCAGGGCATGGGCGTCGTCGTCGATATCGCCGACGAGCTGCGTCAGCTCCGCCGTGACATCCGTCAGGAGCGGGAGCTGCGCTTCCTCGGCCGCTTCGACGGCGTTCGCGAGGGTCTCAAGGATCTTCGCGTGATGATCGCCAACGGTGAGGACATGGATATCCTGTCGGCCGAGATGACGCGGCTTTATGACGCGCTCGAGGCACTTGGCCGCGATGGCGCCGACCGCCAGGCGGTCGAGGCATTGGAGGAAGAGCTCGATCAGGTGCGGGTGCTCGCGAATGAGGCGCAGGATGAAGCCGGTGCCAAGCCGCGCCGGACGGCCGAACTCATCGATGGCGTACTCGCATCGACCTCCGAGGAGCGCACCGAGCTGAAGCAGGAGCTACAGCGGCTGCGTGATTCGCTGCGTTCTCTCGCCAAGGAAGACGATATTCGCGACGCGGTGCGTCGCTGGGAGGAATTTCAGGTCCACTATCACGAGAACGATCCCGCCCGCACCGAGGAGAAGCTGACGCAGCTCCTCAAGAGCGAATTCGACGCTCTTCGCGCCAAGCTCGAAAGACTCGCCAGTGAGGAATCGCTGAAGGCGGTCGAGGAGCGCTGGGGCGCCCTGGAGGAAAAGTTTGCCTCGAAGACGATCGAGGAGAGCATTCTTGCGCTCAGCGGCAGGATGGGCGAGATCGAAGCCTCGCTGGCGCGCATTCCCGATGCGATGGTGATCGTGCCTCTCGAGGAGCGCATCCACGCGCTGGCTCTCGGCGTCGACGCTTTGGCTCGGCGTCAGGCGGAGCCGGATGTCGAACAGTTCAAGGCGCTCGAGGATCGCCTCGATGAAATCTCGCGCGCCATCCTGGCGGTATCCCGCGAGGCGTCGCGAGAGATCGACATGGCGCCGATCGAGCGCATCGAGGCGCGAATCGCCAGTCTCGCGGCACGCGTCGATCGACTCGGCGACGACAGCGAAACCGAAGCCATGTCACGGCAGATCGCCGATCTCGCCGCGCGCCTTGATGCAATCGCGGCGGACGGTTCGGCTGAGGAACTGGCAGGGCGGCTCCAGAGCTTTTCGGAGCGAATGGAGACACTTTTCCTGGAGGCCGAGCAGCCGAAGCTCGATACCGGTCCCATCGAAGCTCGGCTTGCCGCCCTGGCAACGCGCCTCGAAGGCGTCATGGCCGCGCAGGTCGATCCCGAAATCGTCGCATCGCTCCAGGATCAGATCGGCCGGTTGTCGCAGGCGCTCAGCGCGGCCGTTCTGCCTGCTTCCGAGGGAATCGACGAGGAGATCAGCCAGCGGCTGGAGGCGATCGAGCGACGTCTGGACGACGACCGCGACAACCTGATCGCGTCGGCGCGGGCGGCGGCGGATGAGGCCGTTTCGCGCATGCTCGAGGCTGAACAGCAGCGCGAGAGCGAGCATGTCGCGCGCCTTTCGGAAGATCTGCGGGCACTCGAGGCGTTGGCGCGGGAAACCGACGAGCGCGCCAACGACGTCTTCGAGGCAATGCACTCGACGCTGCTCAAGATCGTAGACCGGCTCGACCAGATCGATCATGAGATGGTGCAGGCGCGGCTTCTCCAGGAGGAGACGGTCCGCCAGCCGGCCCCCACGCGCGAGGCTGCCCATGCGGGAGATTCGGCGCAAAAGCCAGCCTTGCCGAAAAGCGGATTGAGACAGGCCGCCGCCGCGGTTGCCTCCGCCTCAGTCGAGGAGCTGGTTGCAGAGAAAGAGGACGGCGAGGGCGATGTGGCTGGGACACCCTGGCCCCAGGCAGAGCCGGTCCGTTCGCCTCTCGCTGCGCCCTCGCTGGACGCGGCGGATATTATCGATGACGCGGAGGCCGACCGTCCGCTCGCTCCCGGCTCCGGCATTCCGAACGTCGCGGCGCTTCTCGACCGTGTGCGAGCGGCGCAGGCCGACGAGGCCAAGCGCGACGAGTTGGCGGGCAAGGCCGATTTCATTGCGGCTGCGCGCCGCGCGGCCATGGCGGCTGCTGCCGAGGCCGATCAGCTGCGTTCCTCAACAACCGAGGACAATGCAACATCTGGCGCGGGCAAGCTTGTTGATCTCGTCTCGCGGCGGCGCAAACCCATCCTAATGGCCGTGAGCGCCATCATTCTGGCGCTGGCGGCCATGCCGATCGGTCGCGCCCTTCTTGCCAGCGACGCGGCCGGAGTCGGCGGCGAGACGGTCAATCTCGAGGCGTCCGCGCTGCCCGCCATGCAGGAGAGTGAGAGGCGGGAGCCGGCCGCGGAAAAGCCCGTGGAGGACGCGACGACAACGCAGTCGGTCGCCGCCGAGGCATCCGCCGTCGATGTTCCACGCGCCGTAGCCTCAACAGAATCTTCGTCGTTGAAGAGCGCCACCCCCACTCTTCTTCAACCGATGCCCGAACCGCTGCCGCCGGTGGCGATGGAAGACCTCCTGGCGAATGCCAAGATGCAGGAGGCTGCAGGCGCCTCCGCTCAACCGAAGTCTCTCGCGGGCCCATCTGCAGACAAATCCGCGATCATGGAGAACGTTATGGCCAAGCTTCCCGCTGAGGCCAGGCAGCCGCTACCGGATGTTCCGTCCGGTCTAGGGACGCAGGCCCTGTCCGATGCAGCCAAGGCGGGTGATGCCAAGGCTCTTTTCGAGGTTGGTCTTCGGCTCATGGAAGGGCGGAGCGGCGAGCCGTCGATCGCCAAGGCGCTGCCATTCTTCGCGGCCGCTGCCAAAAGTGGCTTTGCTCCAGCCGAATACAGCCTGGGAACCCTCTACGAAAAGGGCAATGGCGTCGTCCGCGATACGGCCACGGCGCGTGACTGGTATTTGCTGGCTGCCGAGCAGGGCAACGTCCGGGCCATGCATAATCTGGCGGTGCTCTACGCCACCGGTATCGACGGCAAATCCGAGCCGGAAACCGCTGCCGATTGGTTCCGCAAGGCGGCCGAGCACGGCATGCGCGACAGCCAGTACAATCTCGGCATTCTCTATGCGCGAGGCGCAGGCGTCGAGCAGGACATGAAGGAGTCCTTCCGCTGGTTCGCCATCGCCGCGAAATCCGGCGATGCGGATGCCAAGTCGAAGATGGACGAGGTGGCGAAGTCGCTGTTGCCGGCCACGCGAGACGAGATCAACAAGCAGGTGGCCACATGGACGGCCGAGCCCGTGCCGGACGCCGTCAACACAGTCGATGTGCCCGCCGAGTGGTCGGTCTCCACCGAGCAGACCTCTTCGATCGACATGGGCCGCGCCGTTCGCAACATCCAGGCGATCCTGATCAAGCTGGGCTATGACCCCGGCAAGCCGGACGGCGTCGTCGGCGAAAAGACGACGAGCGCCATCATCGCCTTTCAGAAGCAGGCGGGGCTTCAGCCCTCGGGCGCGATCGACGAGTCCCTCATCCGCGCATTGCTCGCGCGCAAGGACGGATAGCGTCGTCTCGCCAAACGAATGGATGCAAAAAGGCCCGGCTGCGCTCCGCAACCGGGCCTTTTGCTGATGTGCGGCCATTTGGGGGGAAGAGTCAGACCAGCGCTGAAAAGGGAATCGGGTAGACCTTGTCGCGGCCGATGACCCCCGCCATCGGCCTTTCGCCGGTGAAAAGGCCGTCAAAAGCTCGATGGAGCACGTTCAATCCGCCGGTTGTCACGCCGAAGGCCGGCATGATCATGCGCCGTCTGTCGGTCGCGAAGCAGGGGCCACGCACGGAGCGGCCACGCGATGCGACACGCGCGGCAGGATGGAGATGGCCGGCGATCTCTCCGGCGGGCGCATCGGGGCGCGGCTCGTGCCGGAAGGAGAGAGCACCCATGGTAAAGCACTCTGTCCACTCGCCGCCAAGGCTCGGACGCTCCGGATCGTGATTGCCGCTGATCCAGATCCACTCCCGCCCTGTCATCATGAGAGAGAGGTGCTCGCGGAGAGGCGCAGGCATGAGGTCGGCGCCGCGTCGATCGTGAAAGCTGTCGCCAAGGCAGATCACCCGGTCAGGGGTGTGACGCTCGATCGCCTGGGATAGAGTGGCGAGGGTCATTGCGGTGTCATAGGGCGGAAGAAACATGCCACGCCGGGCAAAGGCGGCACCTTTCTCCAGGTGAAGATCGGACACGACAAGCGTGCGTTCTGACGGTACGACGAGAATGCCCGCGGGATCGCAGGCAACCTCTACGCCGTTCAGCTCAAGCTGCAGCGTCCGGCCGCAGATGTGCGCGATGTTCATCGAAAGGACGCTCGTCACTGATTCGCCGAGCGACCAATCGAGTCGATTTCCCACGTCGCCGCAAGGGGACGGCCCTTGCCTCACGCGTTGGTCATCGCATCGCCTGGCGTGGGCGGGGCAAGTGGGACGAAGCTTTCGCGCGCCGGCTTGATGTCGATCACCGGCGTCTCGTCCAGGCAATCGAGGCCGCGGACGAAAAGTGTCGTGCCCTCGACCCTCTCGACGAAGACCACGCTGGTCCCGATCGGATTGGGTCGCACAGGTGACCGCAGCGAGAATGTGCCTCGCGTGGTGCCGTCGCTCTTGGGCGATTGCCAAACGAGATCGCGCCGGGAGCGATGGAGCCAATAAAGGATCTCCAGTCGATCGTAGAGCTCGATATCCTTCAGCGCATCCTTCCAGACATCATCGATCACGATTTGGCAAAGTGGCCCATCCGCGCGCCCTTGACGGGGGCACTCCATCCGGTCCTGCCAAGGCGTGTGAATGCGGCCGATGAAGACCAATCCCGCATCAGTGGCGGGTGGGGTCGCGACGGCGCGTTCGCCGTCGCGCATTTCGTCGCGCCGAACCATCACGATTTATGGTCGACAGCGACGAGCACATCGCTGGCTTTGATTACGGCGTAGGCGTCCTGGCCCTCTTTCAGGGCAAGATCGTCCACCGCCTCGTTGGTGATGGAGGACGTGACCGTCGCGCCGCCGATGTCGATCTTGACGTGCGACGTCGTCGCGCCCTTCACGATTGAGATCACCTTTCCCTTGAGCTGGTTGCGCGCGCTGATCTTCACTGAAACCTCCTTTGCCGGATCGACACGATCGATGTGTAGTTTCGCTACATATCGTCGTCAATCGGCAAGGCGCCGTGGCCTGCCAACGTGTCGCGCCTTTGAGACATAGCGGGTTAGGCGGGACGGAAAGCCACCAGCTCCGAAGGGTTGGTCTCGATGCGCCCCGCGCCGATGAGGTCGAGGCAATAAGGAATGGCGGGGAAGACCGCCTTGAGCGAGATGTCGATCGACGACGGCTTGCCCGGCAAGTTGACGATCAAGGTGCGGCCACGCGTGCCGGCGGTCTGGCGCGAAAGGATGGCGGTCGGCGTCTGCTCGAGGCTGATGCGGCGCATGAGTTCGCCGAAGCCCATCAGCTCCTTTTCAAGTACGGCGGCCATGGCCTCGGGTGTTTCGTCGCGCGGCGCCGGCCCAGTGCCGCCGGTTGTGAGGACAAGATCCACTTTGTCCTGGTCGCACAGCGCGACGAGGCTTTCGGCCACCTCTTTCCTTCCATCCGAGACGATGCGGTAGACCGGCGTCCAGGGCGAAGCGACGACCCGCTCAAGCCAAGCCTGAATGGCTGGGCCGCTCTTGTCCTCGTACACACCGCGGCTGGCGCGGTCGGAGATTGTCAGGATGCCGATCTGAACCACTTCGTCTCGTTCCTTTCACGATGGTGTCGATCCGACAGCTACGTTAACGGGCGCTGTCATGCCAGCCCGGATGATGCGACGCCTTCGATCCGTCACGATTCATGGCTGCTCTGGACAGGATCAAACGTTCCTCAAGGAGAAAGCGCATGGATCGGTTCACCGGTGGCTGCCTCTGCGGCTCGGTTCGCATCGCGGCGATGGGGCGTCCCTATCGCGTCGGACTTTGCCATTGTCTCGACTGTCGCAAACACAGCGGCGCCCCGTTTCATGCCTCCGCCATATTTCCCGAGGATGCGGTGACGGTCGAGGGCGAGACGCGCGATTATGCCGGACGCTTCTTCTGCCCGCGCTGCGGCTCGTCGGTGTTCTCACGCTGTGGCGACGAGGTCGAGGTGAGCCTGGGTGCCCTGGATGAGCCTGATCAGATGAAGCCAACCTACGAGCTCTGGACGGTGCGCCGCGAATCGTGGCTGCCACCTTTCCCTCTCCTCAGGCGATATCCGCGCGACCGCGACGCCACGAGTCGATCGGAGGAATAGGCGGTTGGGAGACCATGGCCTAAAGATAGGCAGAGGCACAATCGCGCTGCCGGTGAACCGATCTTCTTCTCTTGCGTTTTTCCGCCACTGGATGATGCCCAAAGGGACAGTGTGATCATGAAGTTTCGTCATCGCGTGCTCTTAGCCGCTCTGGTCGGCGGTGCATGTCTGCTTCTGAGACAGCAGCGGCGCGAGGAGGAGGCGCTCATGGTGGGATTCCGCAAAGGGGAGGGTGCCGGCGCCCGGCTTCGCGGCGAACCGGGCCGCCGAGCGTCCGGGGACTGGGACAAGGTGGACGAGGCGGTGGACGAGTCTTTCCCCGCCAGCGACCCGCCGGCCTACTGAGCGCGCCGGCTCGGCCCACCGCATATTGGCGAAGGGGCTAGGGCGTGGAACGGCTGGATTCACGCCGGCCCCTTCGTTGCGACAAATGTTGAAACGCGGTTTTGGGCTCAATCCTTGACCTCGAATTGGAAAGGTGTAGCCGTCTCGCGAGCTTGGAACGCTCGGCTCAAACCCGAAACGGGCTTTGAGCGGTCGTTCGAAAAAGCCATGCGTGAAATTGAGGACCTGAACCATGCTGAAACCGATCCCGTTCATCGACCTTGCCTCTCAACGGGATCGCTTGCGCAGTGGCATCGATCGACGGATCGCGGCCATATTCGATTCTTGCGCCTTCATCATGGGCCCGGATGTGCGCGAGTTAGAGGAGCGCCTTTGCTCCTTCTCGGGCGTTGCCCACACCCTGAGCTGCTCCTCGGGCACGGATGCTCTGGCGCTGCCCTTGATGGCCTGGGGCATCGGGCCGGGAGACGCCGTGTTCGTGCCGAGCTTCACCTTTGCCGCCACGGCCGAGGTGGTGGCCTGGCTTGGCGCGACGCCGGTCTTCATCGACGTCCATGAGGACACGTTCAACATGGACCCGGCAAGCCTCCAGGCTGCCATCGGAGAGGTGGAGCGCGAAGGAAAACTGCGGCCCCGCGCCGTCATCGCAGTCGACCTCTTCGGCCAGATCGCCGACTATCCGGCGATCAAGCCGATCTGCGAGAAGCATCACCTCAAGCTGATCTCGGACGCGGCGCAGGGTTTCGGCTCGACTCTCGATGGCAAGATGGCCAATGCCTGGGCGGATGTCGTCACGACAAGCTTCTATCCGGCAAAGCCTCTCGGCTGCTACGGAGATGGGGGCGCCATCCAGACCGATGATGCCGAACTCGCGAAGGTGATGGAGTCGCTGCGCGTTCACGGCGGTGGCACGGATCGCTACGACAACGTGCGCATCGGCATGAACGGTCGCATGGATACCATCCAGGCCGCCGTTCTGCTTGAAAAGCTGACGGTTTTCCCAGAGGAGATTGAACTCCGCCAAGCTGTGGCCGATCGCTATGCGTCCGGACTGGGCGATGTGGTGAAGACGCAGCGGGTGATCGGCGGCGCGCAGTCGACCTGGGCCCAATACACGGTCACGCTCTCCAGCCAGCGCGATGCATTCATGACCGCCATGAAGGGCAAAGGCGTGCCGACGGTGATCTATTACGGCAAGCCGCTGCATCGCCAGACGGCCTATTCCGCTTTCCCGCGTTCGGGCGGCACACTTCCCGTTTGCGACCGACTGTCGGAGATCGTCGTGAGCCTGCCGATGTATCCCTATCTCGACAACGAAACGCAGGACTACATCATCCAGTCTGTGCGACAGAGCCTGGACGAGATCCATGCTCGCGCGTGATCTTCTTCTGCCTGCCGCCTCTGGGCGAGAGAACGAGGCCGTCTGCGAACTCGCTGGCCGGCTTCTTCAGCCGGTCCGCCTGAGGCTTGGCGCACCGCCGCGCGCCGTCCTGCGAGGCGCAACCGCATCGCGACTTCTCCCCGGCCGAATCCTGGCAGCCGTCCGCCCTTGGGGGCTTTGATCAGCTTGAACTGACCTGCGGCTCGGGCAGGGGCGACGCATTGCCGCGCCCCCCTTCGCCAGCTATTGAAAAAGCACGAGTTTCAGCACTCATCGGTCGTCAAAATCAGCCCTTGAGCCGCGCTTTTAACGCATAATTCTTTTTTTGAGCCGCTTCCTAGAGAAAAGAATGAAGCGGAAGGCTCGCACATGTCTCTGGAGTCGGCAACTCAACCGCTGAACGACACTATGGCGGTTGATGCACTCGATTTGTTGCCGCATCCGGTGTTGATCGCCGACAGTGACGGACATATCGAATTCGCGAACCCCGTGGCTCGATCCGCGTTCGGAACGGCGGTGGGACGGCTCCTGGGCGACCGGCCTTTTCGCATGGCCGAGGTGCGAACGGTCGGCCGGGGCGAGAGGATCCGCGTCAGTCATGAGGGGCGGGCGTTCGACGTATCCCTGGCGGGCCTCGGTGGCAAACGCATGCTCGTCAGCTTCTTCGACGTCACGGATTACGTCGAAAAGGACATCACCCGCTCGCCCAAGCGAAGCCTCAACGACCTCCTCGATCGGAAAAGCTTTCTCGCGCGGGTCCATTACGCGGCGGCGCGCGCCAGGAGCTCCGGCGAGATACTGGCGGTCCACTTCCTTGACGTCGACCGCTTCAAGCTCGTCAATGACACGCTGGGCTACGCCGTCGGCGACAGGCTGCTTGAGAAGGTGGCCGAGCGCATCGTCGCCGTCTGCCCGCCGCAAACCAGCATCGCCCATTTCGCCAGCGACGAGTTCGCAATTCTCCAGTCGCGGATAGCAGGTGCGGCGGACGCTGAGGGGCTCGCGAAGCGGTTGGTCGACGTCGTGGGGCGCACCTATGTTCTCGACACCCAGATGGTCAATGTCGGCCTCTCCGTCGGCATCGCGCTATCCTCGCCAGACGCCGGAAGTCCGGATACACTGGTCAGGCAGGCCGACCTCGCACTCGCGCGCGCCAAACGTACGGGCAGGGGGCATTTCTGCTTCTGCGAACCGTCGATGATGACGGAAGTCGCCGAACGGCGCTCCATGGAGACGGACCTGCGCTCCGCTCTGGCGCTGAAGCAGCTGGAGCTTCACTATCAGCCACAGATTGACCTCGCGGCTGGCCGCACGGTGGGTTTCGAGGCGCTGCTGCGATGGCGCCACCCGCTCAAGGGCAACATTTCCCCGGCCCTTTTCATTCCGCTCGCGGAGGAGACGAAGATCATCCGCGAGATCGGGGACTGGGTGATTCTAACGGCGGCGGCGGAAGCTGCGCGCTGGCCCGATCCGATCAGTGTTGCCGTCAATGTCTCGCCGGTGCAGTTTCAGGGCAAGCTGGTCCACACCGTTGCATCCGCTCTCCAGCGATCCGGCCTTGCACCGGAGCGTTTCGCCATCGAGATCACGGAAGGAATTCTCCTTGATGAGAGCAGCGATGTGCTGTCGATTCTCAATCAGCTGAAGGATCTGGGGGTCCACGTCGTCATCGATGATTTCGGGACGGGTTATTCCTCCCTGGGTTATCTCCGGCGCTTTCCATTTCATAAGCTCAAGATCGATCAGTCCTTCATTCGAAGCGCCAGCGACAGCCGAGATTGCGCGATGATCGTGAAAGCGGTTGCCGGCCTTGGGAAAAGCCTCGGCATCAAGACCACCGCCGAGGGGGTCGAGACCGAGATGCAGCTCGATTATGTTCGCGCGGAAGAGGTCTCGGAGGTTCAAGGCTATTTGACGGGGCGCCCCATGGATGCCGGGTCGATCGGCGCTTTCCTTGCCCAGGAAGCAAGCCGACCTTAGGCGGAATCCGATCTTTCGCGATGGTTGTTGAAGCGAGCCTTCAATTAGACGTGATCGCTCGCCAAAAGGTTCTGCAACTTCTGAGCGCTAAGCTCGTCAACTATCTGGCGCCGCGAGGGAAGCGGTAAGCACGGCCTTCGATCGGCCGCGCCGGAATATCCGTGTTCCCAAGAGCGTGGTCCATGGTCGGACCAGTCAAAGGTCTCCGCCATGAATCGCCGGCTCTACCGTCTTTGTTACTTCAGCGAGAACCGCATCCCGGGCGATGCCGACCAGGTGGTCGCCGAAATCCGGCAGATCCTGTCGATGAGCAGGCACAACAATGCCGCGGCAGGGATCAGTGGCGCTCTGATGTTCAATTCGGGATGCTTCGTGCAGATCCTCGAAGGGGCGCTACCCAATGTCGAGGAAACCTTCGAGCTGATCCAGCGGGACGAGCGCCATGGCGCGATCACGGTGGTCGCGCTGGAGCCGATCGAAAGCAGGAGCTTCGAGCACTGGTCTATGGCCTTTGTCGGCGCTTCGCTGGACGATGCCGAGAAGTTCTCCGGCATCGTCGATCCATCTAGCTTCAATCCAAGCCAGATGAGCGCCGATCATCTCCACGAGCTGCTATGCCGCCTCGCCCTGGAGCAGGAGGATCGCTCAGAGCTGCGATAAGCTCGTCGTCGTTGGCCTGCGCTGGAACGCCGGCTGTCGCGGCATGGCGATCCCCCCTAAATGGCGAGGTCTATTCGTCCTCGTCTTCGTCAGGTGTGCGGCGGCTCATGGAGGTCAGCTTGGCGAACACCGCCGCCGCGTCGAGCTCTTCCTCCTCGCGGCTGTCGCGGCGATAGGACTGGGTCTGCGAGGCTGCGAGGAGACGCTCTTCCTCGGCAAGGGAAGGCTGCGGCAGGTCGCGCGAGGCTTTCTCGACCTCAAGGTCCAGGTCGATCTGCGAGCAGAGCCCAAGCGTGACCGGGTCCATCGGCGTCAGATTGGCCGAGTTCCAGTGGGTGCGCTCGCGGATCTGCTCGATGGTGTTCTTGGTGGTGCCGACGAGGCGCGAAATCTGCGCGTCCTTGAGTTCGGGATGGTTGCGCACCAGCCAGAGAATGGCGTTGGGTCGATCCTGGCGCTTGGAAACTGGCGTATAGCGCGGCCCCTTGCGCTTTGCCTCGGGGACGCGGACCTTGGGGGGCGCGATCTTCAGGCGGTAGTTCGTATCCCGCTCGCCCCTGGCGATCTCCTCGCGCGTCAGCTGGCCCGTCATGACGGGATCGAGCCCCTTGATGCCCTGGGCCGATTCGCCGTCGGCGATCGCTTTCACCTCCAGCGGATGGAGCGTGCAGAATTCCGCGATCTGGTCGAAGGAGAGCGACGTATTGTCGACCAGCCATACGGCGGTCGCCTTGGGCATCAAGAGTTGCTGTGCCACGGGATAAAGACCTCCTGTTCGCCCACCCTGGAGAAGGTGGGCCGTGGACCTGACCATATGTCATGGAATGGCGCTTGTTATAGGGAGAAGTCGTCCAATTCGCAAGGAAATCCCAGCACGGGCATGCAACGCGCCGGCAGGGCCTTTGTCTGCTCTGTCTTCACTGCGGCGCGAGGCTGAGGACGATCTTGCCGACATGGTCCCGTTCGAGATGGCGATGAGCCTCCGCCGCCTGGGAGAGCGGATAGCTGGCGTCGATCACCGGCCGCACGGCGCCGTTCGCGAGCAATGGCCAGATTTCCCGCTCCACAGCTTCGGCGATGGCGCCTTTCACCGCGATCGGGCGATTACGCAGGGTTGATCCGGTCAGGACGAGCCGCTTGCGCATGACAAGCGACATATCCAGCGTGGAACGGGTTCCTCCCAGGAAGGCGATCTGCACGATCCGGCCATCCTCGGCCGCCGCCTCACAGTTTTTCTGAACGTAGTCTCCGCCCACCATGTCCAGGATGACATCGGCGCCGCGCCCCTCCGTTTCATCCAGGACGGCTTCGACGAAGTCCTCTGTGCGGTAGTTGATGGCGCGATTGGCGCCCAGGCGGCGGGCGTCGTCGCATTTCGCATCGCTGCCCGCCGTGGTGATTACCTTCGCGCCAAAGGCGCGGGCGAGCTGGATGGCCGTCGTGCCGATGCCGGAGGTTCCGCCGTGGACGAGCAGCGTCTCGCCGGCCTTCAGGCCGCCGCGCTCGAAGACATTGTGCCAAACGGTGAAGAAGGTCTCTGGCACCGCCGCGGCCTCGACCATGGGCAGGCCGGCAGGCGCAGGGAGAACGGTTTCCTGTGCGACGGTGCAATATTCGGCATAGCCGCCCCCTGGAAGAAGGGCGACCACGGGCTCGCCAATCCGGAAGCGCGACACGCCGGAACCCAGCTCGACAACCGTGCCGGCGACCTCGAGGCCCGGCCAATCAGGAGCTCCGGGAGGGGGCGGATAAGCGCCGACGCGCTGGAGCGCGTCGGGACGATTGATCCCCGCCGCCTCGACCTTGATCAGCACTTCTCCGTCACCAGGAGCGGGGAGGGGACGCCGGCTCGTCTTCAGGACCTCAGGGCCTCCCGGCCGCTCGATTTCGACGACGGTCATTTCGGACGGCAAGGACATTGCTTTCTCCATGGTCGGTGATGTCGCTGGCGCAGCCTGGAGCCCCGCAGGGTCATATGGGTGCTGTTTCTCTTCGCCCTCCGCGGAGGCTCTTCGCGGAGATTTGAGCCGCTCATAACCCCGCCACGCCAGCAAGACGACAAAGTGGGGGCCGCTTGGCGGAAGCCAAGGGCTGGATGCGCCGGCGTCAAATGCCACGCGTTTCGGCTTGACCATGACGCAACTGTCTTCCGCCGCACTACGTCAATATTACCGTTGGGTGCTCCCGAAGACTTCGATTTAAGCTTTAATCAAGCTTTATGGAGGATAAAGAGGCTCTCCGGATCTTCCGGATTGAGCGGTGCCAACCGTTTGGTGGGTGCCGTTGACGCCTCCCTGTTGATAACTTTTCAAGAGCCGCGCAAGCGGCTCTTTTTTTATCGGCGTCGAACCTCTGCGGCCTGTGGGTGTTAACCTAAATCGCCGGCTCGACTTGCCTTGCGGGACGCTCGGCGACAGTCTTGACAAAATAGCCGGCTGCGCCGCAAGCAAAGAGCAGAGCCGAAACGAAAGCCGTTCCGCGATGACCCAAAGCCACGACCAACTGGACGACGACCGGACGATCCGTCTTGCGGAGCATCTCGCCTTTTCGCGGTCGTTCCAGTCGCTCTTCAACGAAGGCATGACCTTGGTGGACGAGACCGCGGCCTATCTCGATGGCGATGGTCGCACGGCGGCCAAGCGGCTGCCGAAGTCTTGCGCCACACTTTACGCGGCGGAGTCCATGCGGCTCACGACTCGCCTGATGCAGATCGCGTCCTGGCTTCTTCTCCAGCGCGCGGCCAATCAAGGGGATATGTCGCGGGCCCAGGTCGAGGCGGAAAAGGTCAAGATCAGGCTCGAAGGGGTCGGCACGGGTCGCGAGACGCCTCTGTTTGCCGAGTTGCCGGAGGCCTTCCGTGATCTTGTGGATCGCGTGTTGAAGCTCGAGCGGCGGATCGTGATGCTTGATCGCGAAATCTACGGCACTGGCTCTTTCGATGCCGACGAGGAGCCGCGCAACCCCGTCGGTGAGCAGCTGAACCTTCTGAAGACCGCATTCAACGGCTGAGGCCGTCGCGCCGGCCGTGGCCGGCGCCCTTCGCGGGCAGGCGAGATTTTCCAGCTTTCTCTAGACATGAAAAAAGCCCGGGTCAGTGCCCGGGCTTTATGATTCTCGCCGATCGTTGGACGATCAGATGCCGAGGCCCTCATAACGCTTCTTGAAGCGCGAGACGCGGCCGCCACGATCCACGAGGTTCTGTGCGCCGCCGGTCCATGCCGGGTGGGTGGAGGGATCGATGTCGAGGTTCATCCGATCGCCTTCCTTGCCCCAGGTCGAGCGGGTCTCGTACGTGGTGCCGTTCGTCATCACGACGGTGATGGCGTGGTAGTCGGGATGAATTTCTTTCTTCATGTCATCTGTCCTTCCAGGACCGCCCTTGCGCTTGTCCCTGCCCGAAACAGGCTCATGGCCAGCACGATCCGGCGCGGCGGGTTCACATTTCCAGATTACGGAGCTAGATCGCTTCCAAATTCAGGGGTGAGCCTATACATCAGGCCCCCTGGTCGCACAAGAGCGGAAGCTTAATGAACAGCCAAATCGACAGCGGAAGCGCGAAAGCGCCGTCCCTGAAGGAGCGCCCGAGTATGCAGAACGGCAAGGGGCGGCGTCGCAGTCTCAATCCTCTGATGCGGCTGATGCCTTACATGGCGCGCTACAAGGGCCTCGTGGCCGGCGCGTTGATCTTCCTGACACTCGCCGCCGTGACGACGTTGTCATTTCCGCTCGCGGTCCGGCGGATGATCGACCATGGGTTCAACCGGCCCGATACGGTCTTCATCGATTCCTATTTCGGAATGCTCATCGTTCTCGCGGCGTTGCTCGCCGTGGCGAGCGCAGGCCGCTACTTCTTCGTCATCACGCTTGGCGAGAAGGTGGTGGCGGATCTTCGCAAGGAGCTCTTCGCCCATGTGACGCGGCTCTCTCCGGCCTTTTACGACAGGACGCTGTCCGGCGAGATCGTCTCGCGTCTTTCCGCAGACACGACGCAGATCAAGTCGGCGGTCGGAGCGACCGCCTCGCTCGCCCTGCGCAACGCGATTCTCTTCGTCGGCGCGGTAGCGATGATGGCTGTCACGAGCGCGCATCTCTCGCTCATCGTCGTGGGTGCCATTCCGCTCATCGTCATTCCGCTCATCGCCTTCGGCCGCTCGGTCCGCCGGCGCTCGCGCGCTGCCCAGGACACGCTCGCCGACGCCACGGCCTTCGCGGGCGAGGCAATCGGCGCCGTGCGAACGCTTCAGGCCTTCACCAGCGAGCAGGCCGCGTCGGGCCATTTCGCCCGCACGGTGGATGCCGCCTTCCGCGCCGCGCGATCGTCCATCACGGCGCGCGCGCTGCTGACGGGATTTGCCATTTTCCTGATCTTCTCCTCCGTCATCGCGGTGTTGTGGATCGGCTCGCAGCAGGTGATTTCCGGGACAATGACTGGCGGCACGCTCGGGCAGTTCCTGCTTTATTCCGTCTTCGCCGCATCCTCTCTTGGCCAGCTCTCGGAGGTGTGGGGTGAACTCTCCCAGGCCGCGGGCGCGACGGAGCGCATTGCCGAGCTTCTCGACGAGGCTCCGAGCGTGGCGAGCCCGGCCGAGCCAAAGGCGCTTCCGGCGCCGCCCATCGGCTCGATCCGATTCGACGCGGTATCATTTGCCTATCCGGCGCGGCCGGACAAACCGGCGCTTCACCAGCTTTCGTTCGCGGTCGAGCCTGGGGAGACTGTCGCGATCGTCGGGCCGTCTGGAGCCGGCAAGTCGACTATCTTCGGGATGATCGAGCGCTTCTATGACCCCGATGCGGGAAGTGTCTTTGTCGATGGAGTGGATGCGCGGGCTGCGGATGTCTCGCATCTGCGTCAGCGCATCGCGCTGGTGCCGCAGGATGTGACGCTCTTCGCCACGACGCTCGCCGAGAACATCCGCTTCGGCAAGTCGGATGCTGAAGAGGAGAAGGTTCGCTCGGCGGCACGGGCCGCCCAGGCGGAGGAATTCATCACGGCGCTCGACGCGGGCTTCGAGACGGTTGTCGGCGAGCGTGGAATGACGCTCTCCGGCGGGCAGCGCCAACGCGTCGCTGTCGCCCGCGCCATCCTGCGCGACGCGTCGATCTTGCTGCTGGATGAGGCGACTTCGGCGCTTGACGCCGAGAGCGAGGTCGCGATCCAGCGCGCGCTCGAGAGGCTGATGGAGGGTCGCACGACGCTGGTCATCGCCCACCGGCTGGCGACCGTGCTCAAGGCCGACCGCATTCTCGTGCTCGACGAAGGGCGGATCGTGGAGGAGGGGACGCACGCCGCTCTCATGGAGCGGAACGGCGTCTATGCGCGGCTCGCGCGGCTCCAGTTCAACGCCGAAAGCCATGAGGCAATCACCCGCGCGGCCGAGTAGAGCCGCGCGGCGGCGCATCTCCGCCACTCGCGAGAACGCGCCGTCCTGAACCTATCGCTCGGTGAGCTTCAACTCGATGCGGCGATTGCGGGTTCTCGCCTCGGGCGTATCGGCCTGTTCGAGTGGCTGGAACTCGCCGAAGCCTGTCGCCGCCAGCCGGTCGGCCGGAACGCCCTGCTCGATCAGGAAGCGCACGACGGCGGCCGCGCGACTGGCCGACAGCTCCCAATTGTCCTTGAAGCGCCCGCCTGTGATCGGGATGTTGTCGGTATGCCCGTCGACGCGGATGATCCAGTTGATGTCCGAGGGGATCTCTCGCGCCAGTTCCTTGATGGCGGTGGCGAGCTTGACCATCTCATCCCGGCCAGCCGGCTGAAGCTCATCGGAGCCCGACGGGAAGAGCACTTCGGACTGGAAGACGAAACGGTCCCCGACGATCCGAATGTTCTCGCGATCAGCGAGGATCTCGCGCAGGCGACCGAAGAAGTCGGAGCGATAACGCGCCAGTTCCTGGACACGTTGAGCCAGGGCGACGTTGAGGCGGCGGCCGAGGTCGGCGATCTTGGTCTGGCTCTCCCTGTCGCGGCTTTCCGTGGCTTGAAGCGCGTCCTCCAGCGCCGCGATCTGCTGGCGGAGGGCCGCGAGCTGTTGATTGAGAAGCTCGACCTGCGCCTGGGCACGCTGGGAAATCTGCACCTGACTGGACAGCTCTCCCTGAAGACTGCCGATCTTCGCCTCTGCCTGGGCAGCGCTGCCGCTGCCCGAATCGAGCGCCTGCTGGAGGCGCGAGCGGGCATCCTCGCTACTGGCGAGGGAGGCCTGGAGACTGTCGATCTGGCTCTTCAAATCGGAGCTGTTGCCCTGTTCCAGTGCGAGAAGCTGCGTCAGTTCGTTGATTTGCTGGTTGAGGCGGTTCAGTACCTCGTCCTGGCCGCTGACCTCGCGGCTGAGAAGGTACTGCGCCAGCACGAAGACCGAGAGCAGGAACATGATGGCCAGAAGCAGCGTCGACAAAGCGTCGACGAAGCCGGGCCAATAGTTGACGCCATTCTCGTTGCGATGGTTGCGCGACAGAGGCATTGCGCCTTAGCTCCGCTTGTCCTCGATCGCCCGCGACAGGCGCTCGAGGATGCCGCGCAGCTCGCGCTGGTCGCCCGCCTGGTTCTCCACGAAATCGCGTAGCATCTGCTGCTCGCTGCGCATGTGCTGGACGAGGCCCTGGATGCTCTCGGCGAGCTGGGCCATCGCGGCCCCCTGGCGCGGACCGGCCGTGTCCTGCACGATGCGATTGATCTTTTCCGCGAGGACCCGCATTTCCTCGCTCTCGCCGCGATGGCCGGGTTGGCCCGGCGTCATCACAAGGTCCTGGCCCACGTCGGTGATCGACGAAAGCCAGTTTTCCAGCTCGGTGTAGAAGCGGTTCTGGGCGCGGCCGAGCTGAAGGTCGAGAAAGCCGAGGATTAGCGATCCGGAAAGGCCCAGGAGCGAGGACGAGAACGCGGTTCCCATTCCGGCCAGCGGAGCGCCGAGGCCGGTCTTGACCGTGTCGAGGACCGAAGCGGCATCGCCGCCCGCCGGGTCGAGGCCGTTGATAGTCGCCCCGATCGAGCCGATGGTGCGCAGCAGGCCCCAGAACGTTCCGAGAAGCCCGAGAAAGACGAGAAGGCCGGTAAGATAACGGGCGATATCGCGCGTCTCGTCGAGACGGCTGGCGATGGAGTCCAGAATCGACCGCATGGAGAGGGTCGACAACACGAGCTGCCGGCGCCTGCCGATGAGCCCCCGCATCGGCGCGAGGAGCACCGGACCGCGCATCTGCTCGAAATCCGTGGCGCCGTCGCGGAACGCATTGACCCACCGAACCTCGCGGGCGAGGCGAATGACCTGGACAAGGGACAGCAGGACGCCGATGCACAGGACGCCGACGATGAGGCCGTTCAAGCCTGGATTGGCGCTGAAGGCAGCCGACACCTGGCGCCACAGAATGGCGGAGACGAAACCGGCCAACGCCAGAAAAACCAGCATCGACCAGAGAAAGACCAAGGGCGTGGACAGCCGATGAGCATCGAAGCTGTCTGACCTTTGCGGCTTGTTGGGCGGCGAACTAAAGACCTGCATCGCGCTTGAAAATATTCCTCACTGCCGTTGCCAGACAAACTAGCGGAGAATCCAACTCTTTGAAACGGCGGCGGCCGTTCCTTTTCCCCTGTTCGTCCAAAACAAGGGCCGTGGAACCTCGGCGGGAGGGGTGGATGCGCCTTTTGCGACTATTCTGTCGCGGCTGAGCCAGTTCGCGCGCGCTGGTATGAGGCGTCAGCCGACGCGAGACGCCCCAGGAGCAGCTTGTGAATCATTTCGTTGCCGCAGGCGAGATCGCCCTTCATGTGATCGAACTTGCTGCCGTCGACGGATGTCAGGATGCCGCCGGCCTCCCGCACGAGGATGGAGCCCGCCGCGATGTCCCACGGATGCACAGACCATTCCCAATAGGCATCGAAGCGACCCGCCGCGACATAGGCAAGGTCTAGCGAAGCGGCGCCCATGCGCCGGATGCCGGAAGACTCAGCCATGATCTGGCGGGCCTCGAACAGGAACCGGGCATGGTCGCCACGTCCGAAAAAGGGAATGCCCGTGCCGAACAGCGCCTCGTTCATGGTCTGACGCGCCGCGACGCGCAGCCGGCGATCATTGAGGAAGGCGCCGCCGCCACGTTCGGCCGAATAAAGTTCATCCGTCGCCGGATTGAAGATGACGCCCGCGACGATCTGTCCCTCACGCTCCAGCGCAATCGACACGGCGAAAACCGGAATGCCGTGAAGAAAATTGGTCGTCCCGTCCAGCGGATCGACGATCCAGCGATGGGTCGGGTCCTTGCCTTCGACGATGCCACGCTCCTCCATGAGGAAGCCCCAGTCGGGACGGGCTCGGCTGAGCTCCTGGAAGACGATGTCCTCGGCCTTTCGGTCCGCGTTGGACACGAAGTCGGCCGGCCCCTTCATGGAGACCTGGAGGTTCTGGACCTCGCCGAAATCGCGGGTCAGGGATCTGCCGGCCTTGAGGGCGGCCTGCGTCATCACGGTCAAAAGGGCGGAGCGCGCCATCGCTCGTCTCCCATGGTGTCAAGACAATGCGCCCGAGGCTCCGGAAGAGCCCTCGGGCGCCATAAAACTTCGCTCAAGTGGCCTGAAAAAGCCGGGTGCGTGGCCGATCAGTCGGCGCGACGGACATAGGTGATTTCATTGGTATCGACAATGATCCTCTCGCCCGCCTCGATGAACGGCGGCACCATCACCCTCACACCGTTCTCCATGATCGCGGGTTTGTAGGACGACGCCGCCGTCTGGCCCTTCACCACGGGGTCGGCCTCGACGATGGCCAGCGTCACCTGGTCGGGGAGCGACACGCCGATGGGCCTCTCCTCGTAAAGCTCGACGGTGACGACCATGCCGTCCTGCAGGAAGGCCGCGCGCTCGCCGACGAAATCCTTCTGGAGCTCAAGCTGCTCGTAGGACTCGGAGTCCATGAACACCAGCATTTCGCCTTCGGCATAGAGGAATTGGTAGTCCTTCTGCTCCAGGCGCACGCGCTCCACCGTCTCCGACGCCCGGAAGCGCTCGTTGAGCTTGGTGCCGTCGAGCAGGTTCTTGAGTTCGACCTGAGCGAATGCTCCGCCCTTGCCGGGCTTTACGTGAGCCGTCTTCACGGCGGCCCAAAGGCTGCCGTTGTGCTCGATGACGTTGCCGGGACGGATTTCGTTTCCGTTGATCTTCATAGTGGTGCTCAAAGGTGCGGGAATGGGGGGGCAAAAATGCCGATTGGCCGCTCAAGACCACAAATTCCATCGCCGTTCAAGCCTGACGCGCGCTAAGAGCCGGGAGATGCCCTGGCCTTCAGCCTCGGTCAAACCTGTTTGCTGCCTCGAGCGCTGAGCGCTGAACGGCTTCGTCCAAGCCGCGAAAGAAATCGTCCAGTTCCGGATCCGTATTGGATGCGCGCTTGGCGAGCACGGCCCATTTGGCGGCCTGGGCCTTGTCCGGGGTGACGCCGACGCCGTCCTTGTAGAGATGTGCGACCCTGTTGATGGCTATAGGG
Source organism: Consotaella salsifontis (assembly GCF_900167365.1). Lineage (GTDB taxonomy): Bacteria > Pseudomonadota > Alphaproteobacteria > Rhizobiales > Rhizobiaceae > Consotaella > Consotaella salsifontis. Next base: position 30,259 of record NZ_FUXL01000018.1, read on the forward strand.
TTGCCTTGCTCTGCCGCCCGCCTCAGCCACAAAAAACCTTCTTGAGGATCGGCAGGGCCACCGCGTCCGTTGACCAGCCAGATACCCAACTCGACCTGGGCGGTGTCGTGACCGAGGGAGGCCGCCGCGCGAAGCCACTGCCGCGCGGCCGGCTCATCGATATGGTCGACGCCTCTGCCATAGGCCAGCATCTCGGCCATGGCGTATTGCGCATCGGGAATCCCGGCGAAGGCTGCTGAGCGGAAATAGGGAAGCGCATCGGCGAAGCCGGCGGCCGGCGATGCCTGGATGAGCATCTGGGCGTAATTGAACTGAGCCAGCGGATTGCCGGCATCGGCAGCAGCCTTCATCAATTCGCGCGCCCGGTTCGCGTCCTTCTCGACCACCTTGCCGTCGAGCAGGATGAGCGCATAGGCGAACTCGGCCGCCGGATTGCCGGCCTTGGCCGCGGCTTCGTACCAGCGCGCGGCCTCCTTGGCGTCCTGACGCACGCCCAGGCCACGGGTGTAGATTTCCGCGAGAAGCGTCTGTGCCGCCGGATCTCCCAGCTTGGCCAGCGGTTCCGCCAGCTTTCGGGCTGTGACATAGAGCTCGCGCTGGTAGGCGCCAAAGGCGATGGCGCTCTTGCTCGGAGCGGCAGGTTTCTTCGCCTCGGCGGGTGCTTCCGCGGGGGCCGCGTCCTTCTCGACCGGCGTCGCGTCCTTCGCCGACGGTTCTGCTGCTTTTACGGTAGGAGCGGCCGGTGCCCCGGAGGTCGGTGCCTGCGCCAGCGCGGCGCCGCTCCCCAAAAGGAGGACCAGGGCCAGAAGTGGCGTGCGGGCCGGCGTCATGCGTCGGTGCTTCTTGTATATTGATCGAATAATGCGTTGGCCTTTGCCACAGCGGCGGCCGGGTCGGCTCCGGGTCCGAAGACGGCTGCGGACAGGGCCACGAACTCGGCTCCCGAAGCCGCCGCCGGGGAGAGCTGATCGATGTCAGTGCCGCCCATGATGATTGCAGGAATCTCGACCAATTCCGCCCACCAGCCTGCGAGATCGACAGCCTTGTCGTGAGGTTCGGGATGGGTGTCGCCGCCGGGGCGCCCGAAGAACAGGTAGTCGGGCATGAGCTCGCCCGCCTCCAGCGCGGCATGGCGCGTCGCAAAGCCGGAGGCGCCAACGATCAGCTTGGGCGAGAAGCGCTTGACGAGATCGGCCAGGTCGTCGCGCGAGCCCGAGGAGAGGTGGATGCCGTCGGCGCCAACCCGCCCGGCGCACCGCGTGTCGTCGACGATGACCGCGGCGGCGCCGGCGTCCTGAACAATGGGAACGATCTTCTCCGCAAGGTGCTGGAAGTCGGCATCGACGCGGCCGGCCGGGTCGATGAGGACGCTGGCAACATCGCCGGCCTCCAACGCCGCCTTCAGACGGTCGATGCCTTCCTGGCCATCCTCCAGAAGGGTCGTCAGAAGGACGAGGCGCGGGCGGAAGATTTCATCGGGCATGAACGTGGGTCCTGCGAGACACGCATTTCGCGAAACGGCGACGACCGCCGGAGCCCTTGTGGCAGGCTCCATCGCCAAAATTCAAGAGGCATCGCCAGTCAGCGAGCATGTCACTCCCTGTCGCAACGGGAGCGACGGCGCGCCCGGCCCTGCCGCGGCATTGTCAAGGCTCACTCTACCGGCTCGGAAGGGCGGCGGCAAACGCGGTGGCTTTTGCTTCAACGTTTCGTCACTGGAATGCGCCGGCTGCTTGCTCCGCTGTACTGAACCGCATAATCCTGGGACCCCTCGCCACGCGCCTGTTTGGCCGGATTCCCTTCATGATCACCGATCCGAACTTCTATTTGTGGGCTATCCCTGCCGTGTTTCTCGTCGGCCTCGGCAAGGGCGGCTTCGGCGGATCGCTGGGCATGATCGGGGTTCCGCTCATGGCGCTGGCCATCTCCCCCGTCACGGCGGCCGGCATTCTCCTGCCGATCCTGGTCATCATGGACTGGGTCGGGTTGGCGGCGTGGCGCAAGACGTTCCGCGCGAGCATCCTGCGGACCATGCTGCCGGCGGCGCTCGTCGGCGTCGCGATCGGTTATCTCACCGCTGCCGTCGTCAGCGAGTCGGGCGTTCGCCTGGCCATCGGCATCGTCTCTGTCTGGTTCGCGGCGGAATGGTTTCTGGTGATCCGGCACCGCGCCGGAGAGCGCGACGAATCGACGCCCCGTGGCCTGTTCTGGGGAGCTGTTTCCGGCTTCGCGAGCTTTGTCAGCCATGCCGGCGGGCCGCCCTTCCAGGTCTATGTGCTGCCTCTGCGCCTGTCGCCGCCCCTTTTCGCAGGCACGGCGGCGATCTTCTTCACCGTCGTCAACGCGGTGAAGCTGGTGCCCTATTTCCTGCTCGGGCAGTTCTCACCGGAAAACCTGATGACCTCGGCGGTTCTTTTGCCTCTTGCGCCGATTGCGACGCTGGTGGGGGTCTGGCTGGTCAAGCGCATCGAGCCAAGCCGGTTTTATGTCGTGACCTACGCCCTGCTGGTCCCGATCGGTCTCAAGCTGATCTACGATGCTTTCGTGGGTCTCGGGCTCATCTAACCGGGCAGGAGCGCGTCCGGGAGAACAGATGTCTGGGCGATGTCGCCTCGTCACATGCCGTCCAGAGGGCCCGCACGGACGCAACATAGGGACAGCGAGAAAAATCTATTCCAGCCGGGATGCCTCGCCGGAACAACTCGTATCCGGGCGGGAACCCGGATACGAGCCATTTAAGGAATGGATTACTTGGAACGCAGCTTCTCGATCTCGTCTTTTAGTTGAAGTTTCTTACGCTTCAACTCCTGGACATCCATATCGCTGACGGCGGGCTTGCCCTGGGCCGCGATGATCTCGCTATCGAGGGCAGCGTGCCGACGTTCTAGCGTCGCGAGATGGGAATCGAGGGACATGGTACCTCCTTTTGATCGTTGCCCGATGCGCCGCGCACCGGGGCGCTGCATTAGCCTCATGAGAGTGTCATAAGACGGTCACACTGTCGAACGTGATTTAGGCCAGTGTTTGACGATTCCTTTCAGGCTGGTAAGGCGAAAGAACGGCTGCTAAGGCATTTTTCCGGATAGGCGGAAAGCCGCCGTTGATGGGGAAACGAGGATGTCGGATCAGGAGCAGGCAGGCCTTCGATTGCAGCTGGCGCGGCTTCGCCAGGAGCATGCCGACTATGACGCCGCGATCGGCGCCATGATCAGCGTGAATTGCGATCCGCTGCAGGTTCAGCGAATGAAGAAAAAGAAGCTGGCCATCCGCGACAAACTCAAGGAAATCGAGGACCAGATCATTCCGGATATTCCTGCATGACGGCAGCGACCGCCACGGCCGACATCGCCATCATCATGGGCAGCCAGTCCGACTGGCAGACCATGCGCCACGCCGCCGAGACACTCGATGCGCTCGGCGTCAGCTATGATGCCCGCATCGTTTCCGCGCATCGCACGCCCGAGCGCCTCTACGACTTTGCCCGCAGCGCCAAGAGCAATGGCTTCAAGGTGATTGTCGCGGGGGCGGGCGGAGCCGCTCATCTGCCCGGCATGACGGCGGCGATGACGACGCTGCCCGTGCTTGGCGTGCCGGTCGAAACCGGGGCGCTCTCGGGAGAAGACAGTCTTCTCTCCATCGTCCAGATGCCGGCGGGCGTTCCGGTTGGAACTCTCGCGATCGGGCGGGCAGGGGCGGTCAACGCGGCGCTTCTCGCCGTCTCCATCCTGGCGCTGGGCAACCCGGCGCTCGCGGAACGCCTGGACCATTGGCGACAGGCACGAACCGAAGCCGTTGCCGAGCGCCCGGAGAATATTTCGTGAGTTTCCGTCCGCTCGTTCCTGGCGCGGTGATCGGCATTGTCGGCGGAGGCCAGCTCGGCCGCATGCTGGCGATGGCGGCGGCGCGCCTCGGTCTCGGCACCATCGTCGTCGATCCCGACAAACATTGCCCTGCGTCCGAGACGGCCGGCGACATTATCGTCGCCGCCTATGACGATCCGGTGGCGATCCTGAAGCTCGCTCGGCGCTGTCAGGTCATCACCTACGAATTCGAGAACGTACCCGTGGCACCGCTTCGGCGCGCATCGGAGGAGACGCCCGTCTTCCCGCCGGTAGAGGCGCTGGAGGTCTCCCAGGATCGCGTCGTCGAAAAGGCGTTCCTCAACGGAATTGGTCTTGCCACCGCGCCGTGGCGGGCGATCGATACCGTTCAGGAACTTGACCACGCCCTTCAGGAACTCGAAGGAGGCTGTATCCTCAAGAGCCGGCGCTTCGGCTATGACGGCAAGGGGCAGGTGAGCCTTTCCCGCGCCGATGGCTATGCCGAGGCCTGGGACGCCCTGGGCGGGGTGCCGAGCATCCTGGAAAAGCGCGTTCCCTTCGTTCGTGAGCTTTCCGTCGTCGCGGCGCGCGGCGCCGATGGGACTGTCGTCGGCTTCGATCCGGCGGAGAACACGCATGAGGACGGCATCCTTCGCCGCTCTGTCGTTCCAGGCGGCATCTCTCCGGCCACAGCGGCGAACGCCCAAGCGGTCGCAAAGACGATTCTCGAGAAGCTGAACTATGTCGGGGTCGTCGGCGTCGAGCTGTTCGAGACGGCGGAAGGCGCGCTTCTCGTCAACGAGATCGCTCCGCGCATCCACAATTCGGGCCATTGGACGGAGGCGGCCTGCTTCGTCTCGCAGTTCGAGCAGCATATTCGCGCGGTGGCGGGGCTGCCGCTCGGCGCGCCCACACGGCACAGCGACTGCGTCATGGAGAATCTCATCGGCGAGGAGGCCAGTAAGGCATACGAGCTCCTTTCGGAGAGCGATGTCGTGCTGCATCTCTATGGCAAGCGGCAGGCCCGGCCGGGGCGCAAGATGGGCCATTTCACGCGGCTTCTAACGCGTGATGCCTGAGATGAAGCGCGATGCCGCCGCTCGCCGAGCGTTGACATTTCAGGCCGGCGAGGTTAACTGACGCCACTTTCTCGGCGCGCCGTTTGGCGCGCTTTTCCTTGGGTAGCGGCCGGTGCTTTCGGTCGTCGCCGGTCGATTCTACGGTCAGCACCATGAAGATCAAGAACTCGCTGAAGAGCCTCAAGTCCCGCCACCGCGCCAACCGCATGGTGCGTCGCAAGGGCCGCATCTACATCATCAACAAGGAAGCGCCCCGCTACAAGGCCCGTCAGGGCTGAGGCGGGCGAGCGGCCTTCGGGCCGCGCCTCCCGTGCATCGGCGTCTCACGCTGATGTCACTTTTCAGCATGCGTATCGCGGGCTAGCATCGAATGATGCAGGCCGCGATTTCGTTTGTCGTTTTTGTTTCCTTGATGGCCCCTCCCGCCATGGCGGAGGGGAGCGATATTGCCTCGCGCAGAAACCCGGCCGAGGCGATCGCCGGACGGGCGGCAGAGACCGAATCCAACGAATCGCAATCTTCTCCTGGGACGCGTGAAGAACGGCTCGACGCGCTGTTCGTGGAGCTCAAACGCGAATCATCGGCACCCAAGGCCGCGCAGATCGCCTCCCGCATTGAGTCGGTGTGGAACGAGAGCGGCAGCGCGACCATCGATCTCCTGCTGCAATGGTCCGGCGAGGCGATGGCGAACGACCAGGGCGCCGCGGCTCTCGATCTCATCGATCAGGCTATCGCGCTTCGGCCCCAGTTGGCTGAACTTTGGAACCGGCGGGCGACGCTCCACTTCACCAGCGACCGCATCAGCAAGTCGATTTCCGATCTTCAGCAGGTGCTGCGGCGCGAACCGCGCCACTTCAATGCCCTGATCGGGCTGGCGACCATCTTTCAGCAGATCGGGCGAAAAGAGCAGGCTCTCGACATCTACATGCGCGTGCTCGACGTCTATCCGGCGAACCAGGGCGCGCAGTCGGCCGTCTCGCGGCTCGCGGAGGAACTGGCGGGCGATCGCGCCTGATCCTTGCCGTTGGCTCTGACGGGGGGGCAGAACCCGTGCCAGCGAGCGCCTTTGCAGGCTCTCTTTCTCCAGTCAAAACTATCCTTGGCGCCTGGAGCTGCCTTGCCATCAGGCGAGCTTCCTGCTTTGTTTCCCCGCCCGTCAGCGAATGCGCGTCGGCGGTGACAAAGAGCCAGGGAGAAAACCACAATGGATCGCCGCTCATTCATCAAGAATGCCGGATTTGTAGGGGTTGGGGCGGCTGCATCCGGCACGCTGGCGGCGCCGGCCATCGCCCAGGAAAAGCCCAAGCTCAATTGGCGGATGACCTCGTCCTTCCCGAAGTCGCTCGATACGCTTTTCGGCACCGGCGATCTCGTGGCGCGCTATGTTCGCGAAGCGACGGACGGACAGTTCGACATCCAGCAGTTCGCGGCGGGCGAGATCGTGCCGGGGGGGCAGGCGCTGGATGCCGTCATGAGCGGCACCGTCGAGATGACGCACACGGCGTCCTATTATTACTGGGGCAAGGACCCGACCTACGCGCTCGGCACCGCCGTGCCCTTCGGCCTCAACGCGCGCCAGATGAACGCCTGGTTCTATCAGGGCGGTGGCAACGACCTTCTCAACGAGTTCTACGGCAAGAACGGCATCTTCGCGCTGCCCTGCGGCAACACGGGCGCCCAGATGGGCGGCTGGTACCGCAAGGAGATCAACACGGTCGATGATCTCAAGGGCCTGAAGCTGCGCATCGCCGGCCTTGCAGGCCGCGTCGTGGAGAAGCTTGGCGTGGTGCCGCAGCAGATCGCGGCGAGCGACGTCTATGCCTCTCTGGAGCGGGGTACGCTGGATGCGACGGAATTCGTCGGACCGTACGACGACGAGAAGCTCGGCCTCTACAAGGTGGCGAAGTACTACTACTATCCGGCCTGGTGGGAAGGCGGCGCCTCGCTCCACGTCATGATCGCCAAGGACAAGTGGGATTCACTGCCGAAGACCTACCAGTCGATTCTGACGGCCGCCTGTCAGGCGGCGAACGGGGCGATGCTGGCGGATTACGACTACAAGAATCCGGCGGCGATTGCACGCCTGGTGCGTGCCGGCGCGCAGTTGCGGCCGTTCAGCCAGGAGATTCTTCAGGCGAGCTTCAACGCCGCCAAGGAAACCCACGCCGAGATCTCCTCCCAGAACGCCGACTTCAAGAAGATCTTCGACAGCCAGACCGCCTTCAAGCGCGACGCCTATCTGTGGGCGCAGCTCTCGGAATACACCTTCGACACGTTCATGATGATCCAGCAGCGCAACAACGCTCTGTAGGCTCTTCACCCACTGCATGAAAAAGAGGCCGTGGCGTCGGCGCCGCGGCCTCTTTTCGTTGGCAACTCGCTTCGTCAGTTGAACGATGGCGGCTGGCTGAGATCGACGGGCGGCGTTTGACCCGAGGATTGCCCCGTGTCGGGCGGGTTCTGTGCCGGGGCGGCGGCCGCCGGCTGCGGCGGAGTGTCGGTCGGACCACCCAGCGCGGGTGGAGGACCGCCCAGCGTCAAGGGCGGCAGGCCCATGGCGGGTGCTGTCGAAGAGGAGCCGCCGTCCGCCGGAGGGGTGCCTTCCGATGCGCCACTGCCGGGGCCGCCAAGGTTCAGCGGTGGCAGGTCGAACGACGGGGCAGGAACCGTGGCGCCGTTTGACGGCGAGGCGGGAGTTCCTGGCGCCCCGAGCGGCGGCAGACCGAAGCCCCCGTTGCCTGCCCCCCCGTCGAAGCTCGGCGGCGCGAACTCGATCGCGCCCTCGAGCGGCTTCGCCTCCGTTTTATAATGCAGCACGAGATAGGGCACGGCGATGATCAAAAGGATCATGAGGAACTGGATGCCGATGAAGGGCAGGCTGCCCCAGTAGATGGCGCCGGTGCGAACCGGAGGCATGAGACGGCCGGTCACGGCGTCCCGCCATTCGCGGGTCGGTGCGACGGAGCGCAGATAGAACAGCGAGAAGCCGAAGGGCGGCGTCAGGAAGCTGGTCTGGAGGTTGATGCCGAGGATGACGCCGAACCAGACGAGGTCGATCCCGAGCTTCTGCGCAATGGGTGCGAGCAGCGGCACGAGGATGAAGGCAATCTCGAAGAAGTCGAGAAAGCAGCCCAGGATGAAAACGATGATCGTGACGACGAACAGGAAGCCGTATTCGCCGCCGGGCAGCTCGAGAAGCAGGCTCTCCAGCCATATGTTGCCGTTGATGCCGTAGAAGGTCAGGCCGAAGACGCGGGCGCCGATGAGAATGAACATGACAAAGGCGGACAGCGTCGTTGTCGCCTCGACCGAGGAGCGCAGCGTCTTGAAGTCCAGCCTGCGCTTGAGGAAGGCGAGCGAGACTGCGCCCACCGCGCCCATGGCGCCGCCTTCCGTCGGCGTTGCGATGCCGAGGAAGATCGTGCCGAGGACCAGGAAGACGAGAGCGAGCGGCGGGATGAGGACGATGATCACCTGACTTGCCAGTCGCGACAGGATCGAAAGCCCGAGAAGCTGATTGGCGACCGCCAGGAGATAGGCGAGAAGCACGGCCGTCACCGCCGAAGAGACGAGCCGCGTCTCATCCCGCATGTCCGCAAAAATCGTGTCGTGGGCCACGAGATAGACCGCGACGGCGCCGGCCAGGACGAGGATGAGCGAAATCACGCCGCCGCCGAGTGTGCGCGCCTCGGGCGGCAGCGAGGGAACGAGCTCTGGCCTGGTGATGGACAGGGTGAAGATATAGCCACAATAGACGGCGACGATGATCAGCGCCGGCCACATCGCGCCGATATACATATCGCCGACGGAGACGCCGAGCTGATCGGCCATGACGATCAGCACCAGCGAGGGCGGAATGATCTGTGCGAGGGTGCCGGAGGCGGCGATGGTGCCCGTCGCGACGCGCTGGCTGTAGCCGTAGCGCTGCATGATGGGCAGCGAGATCAGCCCCATGGCGATGACCGAGGCGGCAACGACGCCGGTGGTCGCCGCGAGAAGCGCGCCGACGAGAATCACCGCATAGGCGAGGCCGCCCCGGATGGGGCCGAAAAGCTGGCCGATGGTGTCGAGAAGGTCCTCGGCCATGCCCGAGCGCTCGAGGATCAGGCCCATGAAGGTGAAGAAGGGAACGGCGAGCAGCGTATCGTTGCTCATGATGCCGAACACCCGCTCGGGCTGGGCGTTGAGGAGCGGCCAGAACAGATGAATTTCTCCCGGTGCGGAGCTGGAGAGCGCGACGCCGGCGACGAAATAGAACAGACCGCCGGCGGCGAGCGTCAGCGCGACGGGATATCCGATCAGCAGCATCGCCATGACGGAGATGAACATGATCGGCGCAAGGTTGTGGGCGATGAGCTCAAGCATCGTTGCGGCCCGCCTCTGGCTTTTCTGTGTGCGCCCCTTCTTCTCCACGCCGCCAACTGATCACCGGGTCCATGTCTTTGCCGGCTTCAGGCTCGATATCCTCCTCGTCAGGCTCCTCCACCTCGTGTCGATGGCCGCTGAGAACGGCGACGCGCTTGATGATTTCGGAGACGCCCTGGGCGATCAGCACGATGAAGCCGAGGAGAATCAGCCCCTTCGCCGGCCATAGCAAAAGGCCCCCGGCGTTCATCGAGCGCTCGCCGGAAAAGAACGATCGCCAGAAGAATGACCAGGACAGCCACGTCATCAAAATGGCGAACGGCATCAGAAACAGGATGTGGCAGACGAGATCGATCCAGTTGCGCGCGCGCGGGGAGAAGCGCGAGGACAGGACATCGATCCGCACATGATCGTTGCGCTGCAGCGTCCAAGCAGTCGCGAGCATGAAGACCGCGCCGAAGAGATACCACTGAAGCTCGAGCCAGGCGTTGGACGAGATGTCGAAAGCCTTGCGCAACGCCGCGTTGACGGCGCTGACAAGAATCGCGGCAAGGATGAGCCAGGATACGCTCTTTCCGATCCATGCGGTCACGCGGTCGATGGCGTGCGACAGCGTGAGAAGCCCCGTCATTATGGTCAAACCCCCATTGCACCCCGGCCTACGCTGGGGCCATGCCGAACCCTGTTTGATGAACCCAGCCGGTCACGGCCGCGCTCTTAATCGAACAGGCGTGAAGGGCTGAGGGGCCCTGGTCGTAGTCTTTTTTCCCCCTGGGGTGCAAGCACGCCGACCGATTAGGGAAGTGGCGTGCCTGCTTTTTTCTCATGCCTGGAGCACTCGTAACGATGTTTGCGTCACGCGCTCGCGGCATCCGGCGCCTCGGGTTCGGCCCCGCTAAAGAAGAGCTGCCGTGCGACAACCGCCGCAACGAGCACCAATCCCACCGACGTCGAAACGACCTCGGGGGCGACGAGGAGAGCGGCCGCGATGCCGAGAAGCCAGCGCTCAACGCGGTACAAGGGGCCGGCAAGCCACCCCGCGAAGGCGGCCGAGAGCGCCGTGATGCCAATGACGGTTCCGGTGAAGGCCAGGAAGAAGCGGAACCAGCTGAAGTCATCGACGACGATCAGAAGCGAGGGCGCGAAGACGAAGACGAAAGGCACCAGCGCCTTGCCCATGCCGAGGCGGAACGCGGTGTTGCCGGCCCTGAACGGGTTGGCGTTCGCAATGCCCGCGCCGGCGTAGGCCGCCAGCGCCACGGGGGGCGTGATGTCCGCCAGAACGCCGTAGTAGAAGACGAAGAAGTGGGCGACGAGCGGCGCAACGCCGAGAAGGCCGAGCACCGGGGCGGCGACGGACACCATGATGAGGTAGGTCGCGGTCGTCGGGATGCCGCAGCCCATGACGATGCAGACCATCGCCGTCAGAATCAGCGTGATGAGCAGCGTCAGGGTCGACACGCCCATGATGCCGAAGGGGATGAAGGGCGCGATGGCCGAGGCCCACGTGCCGGCGGTCGAAGTCACCATGTAGGCGATCTTGAAGGACACGCCGGTCAGCGTCACGACGCCGATGATGATGCCCACGGTCGCCGCCGCGGCGCCGACGGCCAGGGCGTATTTGGCGCCGAGGATGAAGGCGTCGAGAACGTCCCTCCAGGTGATGCGGTTCAGCGGATTGACGAGGCCGATCACGATGCAGGCGGTGATGGCGTAGAAGGCCGCGAGATAGGGCGTGAAGCCCTGAAGCAGAATCGAGATGAGGATGATGAGCGGGATGACCGTTGGCCAATCGCGCTTCAGGATGGCACCGACGCGCGGCAGCTCGTCACGAGTCAGGCCGCGCAGTCCCAGGCGCTTCGCCTCGAAGTGGACCTGACAGAGAACGCCAAAGAAGTGCATGAAGGCCGGCACGATAGCGGCGGTGATGATGGTCGAATAGGAGACGCCGAGAAACTCGATCATCAGGAAGGCGGCCGCGCCCATGACTGGCGGCGTGATCTGGCCTCCGGTGGAGGAGGCGGCCTCGACGGCGGCGGCGAAATGGCGCTGATAGCCGATGCGGATCATCGCGGGGATGGTCAGCGCGCCGGTCGTCACCGTGTTGGCGATGGACGAGCCGGAGATCGAGCCGAGCAGCGCCGAGGAGAAGACGGAAACCTTCGCCGGGCCGCCGGAATAGCGGCCGGCAATGGCCATGGCGATGTCGATAAAAAGCCGCCCGAGGCCGATGCGTGTGGCCAGAACGCCGAAGAGAACGAAGTGGAAGACGTAGGTTGCCACCACGCCGACTGGCAGGCCGTAGATGCCCTGGCTGGTCAGGTAAAGGTGATTGACCAGCATCCGCCAATCTGCGCCGGGATGAACCAGAACGCCCGGCGCGTACTGACCAAACAGTCCGTAGGCCATGATCACGATGGCAATCACCGGCAGCGGCCAGCCCATGGCCCGGCGCGTCGCCTCGAGCAGCACGACGATCATGACCGTGCCCATGATGACGTCGATCGGCAGCGGATTGCCGACGCGGAAGGCGAGATCGTCGAAGATGTAGGGGACGTAGAGAGAGGCGGCGATGGCGGCGATGGCGAGCAGCCAGTCGATCACTGGAATGCCAAAGGGCCGCCAAAGGCTCGACGGATAGAGCTGCTCCTGCCCCTTCTTCGTCGCGGCGAAAACGATGAAGATGAGGGAGAGAACGAAGGCAAGATGGACGCCGCGATGGTTGACCTCCCTCAGGAGGCCGAACCCGGCCGTGTAGTAATGAAAACAGGAGAGCAGGAACAACAAGGTGGCCGCGATCCCTGCCGCCACCTTGCCGAGCGGCCGGAAGCGAACCTCGGGATCGAATTTTTCCTCCAGTTCCTTGATGGCGGCTGGGTCGGCATCCTTGTCGTCGAACATCGGCGGTGCGGCCTCTCGTCGTTTGGGCTGGAGGAAAGATGAAGAGCGGGCAGGCTGGTGCCCGCTCTTCTATGTGCGGCTAAGCGCCTGTTACTTCGTGAGGCCTGCTTCCTTATAGAAGCGCTCGGCGCCCGGATGGAGAGGAATGGCAACGCCGTCCAGAGCGGTCTCCTTGGTGATCGACTTGCCCTTGGAATGGCCGGCATCGAGAAGCTTGCGCGTGTTGTCGTTCCACAGCGCCTTCGTCACCTCGTAGATGAGGTCGTCGGGCTGATCGGCGCTCGTCACCCACTGCGCGCCGACAGACAGGGTCTGGACGTCGCCCTGCTGGCCTTCATAGGTGCCGGAGGGGATTGTGTTCTTCGCAAAGAACTGATGCTCTCCGATGACCTTCTCCGCGCCCTCGCCATCGATCGGCACGACCGTGATAGGCGTGCTGCTGGCGAGCTCGACGATGGCGCCGGCCGGGAAGCCGCCGACGAAGAAGAAAGCGTCCATCGCGCCGTCGCGCATCCGGTCCGCCGCCTGGTTGGGTTTCAGGTATTCAGGCTCCACCGACTTCTCATCCAGGCCATAGGCCTGAAGAATGAGCCGCGCGTCCACCAGCGTCCCCGAGCCCGGTTCGTCCAACGAAACGCGCTTGCCCTTCAGGTCGGCCACCGAGGTGATGCCCGAGTCCTTGCTGGCGATAAGATGGATGCTCTCGGGATAGAGGTTGGCGATGGCGCGGAGCTTCTCGACCTTGCCCTTGCCCTCGAAGACGCCCGTGCCGGTCTGCGCCCAATAGGCGACGTCCGACTGGGAAAAGCCAGATTCCACGGCACCGGAGCCGATGGCGTTGACGTTTGCGACCGAGCCGTTGGAGGCGATGGCCGTCGCCACTACGCCGGGTGCGCCGCAGCTGCCGCCTTCCTCGCAGGCGCGCGAGCCGGGGGGATTTGAGATCGCGTTGGCGATCAGCCCGCCGATCGGGAAGTAGGTGCCCGCCGTGCCGCCGGTGGCGATGCGGAAGAACTTCATGTCCTGCGCTTCTGATGGTCCGGAAAACGCAAAACCGGAAATAGCGACGGCGACAATCGCACCGAACAGCGAAAGGGGTCGGGTGTGCTTCATTCCACTCTCCTCTTGTGGTGCCGCCGGAGGCTCCGGCGGCGTTCGGATGGAGAATGTTAAGCAGAATGAAAGCTTTGGGGAAAGCGCTTCAGGCCACAAAAGCGCCCGATATCGGCCTTTATCCTGGATTCTTGCCTGAATTGCAGTTTCTATCAGCGATTGCCGCGATCCGGTGAGGCGCAAACGGTGGACCGTGTGAGGAATCGGCGCTCCCGCCCGTTGTCGAGAGAAAACATCCCGCCGCGTCCCGGCACGACGTCGATGATGAGATTGGTGTGCTTCCACACCTCGTATTGCGCGCCGCCGATATAGAATGGCATGCCGCCAATCTCGCCGAGCTTGACGTCGCTGTCGCCGAGGATGAAATCGCCCTCAGGGTAGCACATGGGCGAGGAACCGTCGCAGCATCCGCCCGACTGGTGGAACATGACCGGGCCGTGATCGGCGACGATTTCCGCCAGAAGCGCGAGAGCTTCGGGTGTGGCGCTCACCTTGTTCAACGCTTCGCTCATCTCCTCCTCCCGAGGCAGACATCCAAATGGAAAACGCCCGGCCGGCGGAGGCCGACCGGGCGCATCGGCAAAGTCGCTCGATCAGAAGAAGCCGAGCTTCTTAGGATTGTAGCTGACCAGGAGGTTCTTGGTCTGCTGGTAGTGGTCGAGCATCATCGAGTGCGTCTCGCGTCCGATGCCGGACTGCTTGTAGCCGCCAAAGGCGGCGTGGGCCGGATAGGCATGGTAGCAGTTGGTCCAGACGCGGCCCGCCTGGATGTTCCGGCCGAAGTGGTAACAACGGTTCATGTCGCGGCTCCAGACGCCCGAGCCCAGGCCGTAGAGCGTGTCATTGGCGATGTGGAGCGCCTCGTCCTCGTCCTTGAAGGTCGTGACCGAGACCACCGGACCGAAGATCTCCTCCTGGAAGATGCGCATCTTGTTGTTGCCGTGGAAGACGGTGGGCTTGACGTAGAAGCCTTCTTCCAGGTCGCCGCCGAGGTGATTGCGCTCGCCGCCGAGAAGAAGGTCGGCGCCTTCCTGCTTGCCGATGTCGATGTAGGAAAGGATCTTCTCAAGCTGCTCGTTTGAGGCCTGGGCGCCGATCATAGTGGTGGGATCGAGGGGGTGGCCCTGCTTGATCGCCTTCACGCGCTCCAGGGCCCGCTCCATGAAGCGGTCGTAGATCGATTCCTGGATGAGCGCGCGGGACGGGCAGGTGCAGACCTCACCCTGGTTCAGCGCGAACATCACGAAGCCCTCGATCGCCTTGTCGAAGAAGTCGTCGTCGGCGGCCAGAACGTCGTCGAAGAAGATGTTGGGCGACTTGCCGCCCAGCTCGAGCGTGACCGGGATGAGGTTCTGGCTGGCGTACTGCATGATCAGTCGGCCGGTCGTCGTCTCGCCGGTGAAGGCGATCTTCGCGATGCGGTTCGACGAGGCGAGGGGCTTGCCCGCCTCGAGGCCGAAGCCGTTGACGATGTTGACGGCGCCCTCGGGCAGAAGGTCGCCGATGAGGTCCATCAGCACCATGATCGAGGCCGGCGTCTGCTCGGCGGGCTTCAGCACGACGCAGTTGCCGGCGGCGAGCGCCGGCGCCAGCTTCCACACCGCCATCAGGATCGGGAAGTTCCACGGGATGATTTGGCCGACCACGCCGAGGGGCTCGTGGAAGTGGTAGGCGATCGTCTCGTGGTCGATTTCGGAGAGCGTACCCTCCTGAGAGCGGACGCAGCTGGCGAAATAGCGGAAATGATCGATGGCCAGCGGCAGGTCCGCCGCCATCGTCTCGCGGATCGGCTTGCCGTTGTCCCACGTCTCGGCCGTGGCGAGGAGTTCGAGGTTCTCCTCCATGCGGTCGGCGATCTTGTTGAGGACATAGGCGCGCTGGGCAACGTTCATCTTTCCCCACTTGTCCTTGGCGGCGTGAGCGGCGTCCAGGGCAAGCTCGATGTCGGCGGCGTCCGAGCGCGCCACCTGGCAGAGGACCTTTCCGGTGATTGGGGTGATGTTGTCGAAGTAGCGGCCGGATTTTGGGGCCACCCATTTGCCGCCGATATAGTTGTCGTAGCGCTCGGCAAACGGGGGCTTGGCCGTGGCGATCTTGTTGACGGGCATCTCGTTCATGATTGACCTCCCAGCATTTGAAGCGCCGCCTCCTCGCGGCGCTGCTGGGAATGAGTGTCTGCCGTTCGCCGGTTCAAGTCAGCCCGCTTGCAAAGAGCGAGGATTGCAACCTGTCGCAGAAGTGCGACAGGTTGTCGCAGGTGCTAGGCGGCGTCGCTCGAGCGCTGGCGCCCCAGCTTTCGATGGAACGTCGCGCGGGAAATACCGATGCTGCGAGCCGCCGCCGAGACATTACCGCCGGCGCGCGCAAGGGCGCGGGCGAGGACTGCGCGCTCGGCATCGCCAAGGGTTTCGGAGGCTACCGACCCCAGAAGATCGGACGCCGGCACGGGGTTGGCCGACAGATCGCCCTTGAGCCCCAGGGCGCGGCGAGCGCTATGAGTCGCGCCGACGACGAGATCATCTGCATCGATGGCGATCAGCGCGCCGGCATTGCGCTCGTCGCTCGATACCAGAGTGATCCGCGCCTTGGGAAAGGCCTCTCGAAAAATCTCGGCCTCGATCCGCCGTGCTGTCTCCGTCACTGTGAGGGAGATGAGCGAGGCGACTCCTTGGGAAAGGTCGTCGCGGCAGGAGGAGACGTCGATGACGCCGGCGAGCGACCCGGTGTGGTCGTGCAAGGGGGCCGCCATGCACCCCAGGACGACGTTGCGCGCCATGAAGTGCTGATCGCGGTGGATCGTAACCGGCCTGTGCTCGATGAGGCATGTGCCGATGCCGTTGGTGCCTTCTTCCGCCTCGCTCCACACCGCGCCGGTCCAGAGCCCCCAGTTCTCAAAGGTCGAATCGTCACCGGCCGCGCCACGTCGATCGACCGGGATGCCGTTGCTGTCGGCCAGAAGAACGCAGCATCCGATGCCGCCGACGGCTTGAAACAGCCGGTCGAGATTGGGTGATGCAATTCGAACAAGAGGTTCCATGCGCGAGCGGACCTCGCGGAACTCCTTCGCGCTGAGCCGCTTGGGCGGTGTCCGACACTGGGGATCGAGGCCATGAAGGCGCGCGGAGCGGCTCCACGACGCGACGAGCGGCGACCGGGCTGCCTCGTTGGCGGCAATGGCCGCCTCGATGGCAGAGGAATGGTCGGTGTGAACGGACTGCATGCGTCATCCTCCCGTGGCGCGGCTGCGGTTCGATCGAAGCTTGCGGCCTTCGTCCTCCTTCGGGCCACGGTCTTTTTATAGCGTTCTAATGTGCGGCGGAAAATCCTCCCGACATTCGATCGGGGAATTTATCTCGAAAAGTGGCGGGCGCACTCGGTTTAAGCGGCTATCCCGAATACATCAAAATTCGTTGATACGAGCGCAGGCGCCTCGCATCGCCTACGGCTCAAGGTGCTCGCTCATGCGCCGAGCGGCCCGTGCCGGCGGTTCTCTCCCACCGGCACGGCCAATCTTGTCTGATCAATCGTAAAGGACGGCGGCGATCTTGGGATCGTCGATGTTCGTCTTGTCGTACCAGAAGAAGCCGGTGTCGATGTTCTTCTCGACCTTTTCGCCCTTGGCGGCCGCCACGGCGGCCTTGACGGTCTCGTAGCCGATGCCGACCGGGTTCTGCGTGATGGCGCCGGCCATCAACCCATCGCGGATCGCCTGCTTCTGAGCGGCGCCCGAGTCGTAGCCGATGACGACGACATCTTTCTTACCCATCTCGCGCACGCCGTTGATGACGCCGACCGCCGAGCCTTCGTTGGCGCCGAAGATACCGGCGAGGTCGGGGTTGCCCTGGAGGATCGACTTGGTGAGCTCTGTCGACTGGAGCTGGTCGCCGCCGCCATATTGGACGGTGACGATCTCGATGTCGGGGTACTTCTCCTTGATGCGATTGACGAAGCCGTCGCGGCGATCGATGCCGGTGCGGCTTGTCTGGTCGTGAACGACCACGGCGACCTGTCCCTTGCCGCCGATGAGCTCGGCCATCTTGTCAGCGGCGAGAGCCGCGGCGGCAACGTTGTCGGTCGCGGCGGTGGCGAGCGGAATGTCACTGTCGACGCCGGAATCGAAGGCGATGACGGGGATTTTCTGCTCTTGCGCCTGCTTCAGAAGCGGAATGGCGGCCTGGCTATCAAGCGCCGCGAATCCGATGGCGCTCGGATGTTTGGCGAGGGCGGCGGCGAGCATGTCGATCTGGCGGTCGACCATGCTCTCATTGTCCGGCCCCTCGAACGTGACCTCGACGCCGAGTTCGGCCGCCGCCTTGTCCGCGCCGGTCTTCACGGCCTGCCAGAACTGATGCTGGAAGCCCTTGGAGATCAACGGGATGTACATCTTGTCCTGTGCAGATGCGCCCATGGTGGGGGCCAGCAACGCTGCGGCGCAGATGGCGCCGAGAAGAACGCGACGGGTAAACATCAACTTCCTCCGATTGATTGATCTGGGGATGACGCACGCGAGGGGAGCGTTGGCCGCTCTCTTGTTTCAGGTTCAGCCCATCTTCCGGCGTCGCATCATGTCGGCATAGACGGCCATGATGATGATCGCGCCGGTGACGACGGTCTGCCACTCCTGCGCCACCGAAAGGATGCGCAGGCCGTTGGTAAGGACCGCCATGATGAGCGCCCCGATGAGAGTTCCGAGAATCGTGCCGCGCCCGCCCGAGAGCGACGTGCCGCCGATGACGACGGCGGCGATGGCTTCCAATTCGTAGCCTTGGCCGAGAGCCGGCTGGGCCGAGTTGAGGCGCGAAGCGATCAGCAGCCCGGCGATGCCGCAGATTCCTCCGGAAAGGGCGTAGATGCCCATCTTCCAGGCATCCACGTTGACGCCCGAAAGGCGCACCGATTCTTCGTTGGAGCCGAGCGCGAAAGTGTAGCGGCCGAGCACGGTGCGTTCCAGGATGTAGCTCGCGGCAAAGGCGGTCAGGAAGAGGATGAGCACACCGTTTGGCAGGGGCAGGGACGGCAGAACGGCGCCGATCAGGGAGCCGCGGGAAATCTCTGTGAAGCCGGGCGTGTCGTTGAAATAGATCGGCTTGGTGCCGGAGATGACCAGGGAAAGGCCCTTGAGCATCAGCATCATGCCGAGCGTGGCGATGAACGGCGGGATCTTCATCTTGGCGACGAAGAAGCCAGAGGTGAGGCCGCATAAGGCGCCGGTGCCGATGGCCGCGACGATGCCGAGCGGGAGCGGCAGGCCCCAATAGGTGAGGACCACGCCGGTGATGACGGCACAGAAGGTCATCAAGGTTCCGACCGAAAGATCGATGCCGCCGGTGATGATGACGAGCGTGACGCCGACGGCCAGGACGCCATTGACCGCCGTCGCCTGAAGGATCGCGATGATATTGGCGGTCTGCATGAAGTTCGGCGACGCCAGCGAGAAGCCGATCAACAGCAGAACCAAGCTGGCGAAGGCGAGGAGCTTTTGGTAGGCGCCGGCGCCGAGGGAAAAGCCGGACTTTGCCCGTGATGTTTCGGCGGTCGTGCTCATGCGGGTTCTCCGACAGGTTCCATGGCGCTCTCGCGCAGCGTCGCGAGGTGCATGATTTCCTCCTGCGTGGTCTTTCCTCCGCCCGGCAGGATGCCGGTCAGCCGTCCCTCGCACATCACGGCGATGCGGTGGCTGAGACGCAGCACCTCCGGCAGCTCCGAGGAAATCACGATGACGGCGCGACCCTGGGCGGCGAGGCTTTGCAGCAGCTTGTGGATCTCGGCCTTGGCGCCGACGTCGATGCCGCGCGTCGGCTCGTCGAAAATCAGAATTTCGCAGTCCCGGAGCAGCCACTTGGCCACCACCACCTTCTGCTGATTGCCACCGGACAGAAGCCGAACCTCCTGGCGGTCGGACGGGGTGCGGATGCCGAGAAGGGAGATGTATTTCGCCGCCTCGCCGCGCATTCCTTTTTCGTCGAGCTGGCCGGCGCGGTTCGTGAACCGGTCGAGGCTGGCCATGACGATGTTGGCGCGCACGTCCATGCCGACCGCCAGGCCGAAATGCTTGCGATCCTCGGAGAGATAACCGATGCCGGCGGCGACCGCATCGGCCGGCGCGCGGATGTGGCAGCGGTTGCCGTTGATGAAGATCTCGCCGGCCTCGATGGGGTCCGCGCCGAAGATCGCCCGCGCGACCTCGGTCCGGCCCGCGCCCATGAGCCCCGCGAAGCCGAGGATCTCGCCCTTCTTTACGGAGAAGCTGACGTCGCGGATCTCCCGTCCGCGCCGAAGGCCCTTGACCTCAAAGGCCACAGGAGCCGCCGATAGGTCCGGGATGACGGCGGCCTCGTCGCTGAGCGAGCGTCCCACCATCATGGAAATGATCTGCCCGATCGGGGTGGATGCGGCCGGAACCGTGCCCACGGTCTCGCCATCGCGCATGACGGTGACGCGATCGGCGATGCGCTTCAGCTCGTCCATCTTGTGGGAAATATAGATGATGCCGACGCCCTCGCTCTTGAGGCGGCGGATGATGACGAAGAGCTCCTCGATCTCCGCGTCGTTCAGCGCTGCGGTCGGTTCGTCCATGATAAGGACTCGCGAGCGGAAGGAGAGGGCCTTGGCGATCTCGACCATCTGCTGCTTGGCGATCGTCAGGCGTTCGACCTTGGTGCGCGGATCGAGATGAAGGTTCATCGCGGCGAAGATTTCGTCGGCTCGACGGTTCAGCGCAGCCTCGTCCAGTCGCCCGAAGCGCAGGCGCGGCTCCCGGCCGATGAAGATGTTCTGCGCCACCGACAGGTCATTCATCAGGGAAAGCTCCTGGTGAATGATTGAGATGCCGAGCGCCTGGGCGGCACGAGGGCCATCGATCGTCACTTCGTTGCCGCCGACGCGGATCGTCCCTCCATCCTTGGCATAGACGCCGGAGAGGATCTTCATCAGCGTCGACTTGCCGGCCCCGTTCTCCCCCATGAGAGCGTGAACCTCACCCGATCGCAGCTCGAAATCGACGTTCTTGAGCGCGTGCACGCCGGGGAAGATCTTCTCGATGCCGCGCATCTCGATGAGATCAGCCATGGCTAGACCGTCTCCCGCTGCGTTGCAGGCAAGGAGCCGGCATCGCATGGGCATAGAAATCCATCTCGCCGCGGCGCGCTTGATGCGCCGAGACGTCCACAGCCTCTGATCATCGGACAAATACCTCCCAGTATTTTGTCGTCCGTTCCTCCAGGGGCGCCGTTCGATACAGCGACCACAAATTGTCTAACGCCGCGCAGGACGAAAGACAAATAACTCAAGCCTCACTCTTCAACGCCACGTGAGTGATTGGCGACCGCAACGCAGGGCGATCCTCTTTGCAAAAACTCTATGCGCAAGATCACGTTTCCTCCCAGAACCGCGCTCCGATGATGGAGCTTTGCTCATTTATCCGCGCTACGCAACCGCAACTTTCGCGGAAAATGATCAGAAATGCGAACTTTTGCAAAAAGCCGATTGACCGGCTGGAGACGCAGACGATAGCATGTGGCCATGCTTAAGGAAGATCGCCTTAAAAGTATTCTAAAGTATATAGAAGGGAAAACCGCGGCATCCTACCGTGAGCTTTCAGCGATCGTTGACGTTTCGAGCGCCACCTTGCGCCGCGACGTGGAGGATCTTGACAGGCAGGGGCTTCTGCGCCGGGTGCGCGGGGGCGTCGCGCCGCTCGACACGGTGGAGCGCCAGCCGCTGCCATCCTACTTTTTCAGCGAGGAAGAAGCACGCCATGCCGATGCCAAGGACGCCATCGCCTCGGCCGCGCTGTCGCTTTGCCATGTGCCGGACACGCTCATTCTCTTTGGCGGCACGACGGTGGCCCGCTTCGCTGAACACCTGCCGCGCGCCGGGCTGACGGTGCTGACGAATTCGCTGCCGGTGGTCAATCATCTGACGGCGCACACGGACAACCGCACCTTCATGACCGGCGGTCAGGTCTTCGGCCAGTCGGGCATCGTTCTTTCCCCGTTCGAGGCCGACTCGATGCGGCAGGTGGCGGCGAGCACGTTCTTCATCGGCTGCCATGCCGTGAGCACGGCGGGCATCCTGGAGGAGGACCCGATGCCGATCCAGGTGTTCAACGCGTTGCGCCGGCAGGCCGAACGGCTGGTGGTTCTCGCGGACAGCTCGAAATTTCTCGCGGGGCGAAGCCTGGTGCTGTGCCCGCTGAAGGCGGTCGACGTGTTCGTGACGGACGACGGCATCTCCGAGCGCAGCCACCAGATGCTGGTGGACGAGGGGGTCACGGTTCTGGTCGCGCCGACCGGCCGCGTTTCATCGAGCAGGGATGCGTCTCGCGCGGGAGACAACGGAGGAGAGGCCGCCGGCGGCCGCCGGGAGGCGGGGATCGTCAGGGGTGGCGGCGTTTTGGAGGCATCATGACGGACAATTATCAAGGTATCCGGGAAGAGATGATCGCGACCTGCCGGCGGATGAACGCGGCGGGGCTCAACACGGGATCGTCGGGAAATCTCAGCGTGCGCATCGACGGCGGGCTGCTGATCACGCCCTCGGGCATCCCCTACGACGTCATGAGGCCCGAGCAGATCGTCGAGATGGACGAAGACGGGCGCTATTACGGCGACTTCATCCCGTCGTCGGAGTGGCGCTTCCACTACGACATTCAGAAGGCGCGACCCGACATCAAGGTGGTGCTCCACAGCCACGCGGTCCATTGCGCGATCCTGGCCTGCTGCCGGATGGATATTCCGCCGATCCACTACATGGTCGGCGTTGGCGGCGGTTCGGTCGTCCGGTGTTCGGGCTATGCGCCGTTCGGCACCCAGGCGCTTTCCAATGAAGCCCTGAAAGCTCTCGGCCCTCGCAACGCGTGCCTGCTCGGCAACCACGGCGTCATCGCCCTGGGCCAAACGATGACGCAGGCGTTCGGTGTGCTCGAGGAGGTCGAGAACCTCGCGCGCATCTATATCGGAACGCGCACCCTCGGCGCCGGCGTGCTCCTGAGCGATGCCGACATGGACGTGGTTCTTCAGCGCTTCAAGACATACGGCAAGCAGGCGGGGGAGATCGATCCGTCGATCGCCGAGCGGGTGGAGCCGCCGGCCCATGGCGGTGCGTCGCGGAGGTGAAGGCTGAACGCCTGAGCCGGACTTAAAGGGGATCATCGGGGAGGAAACGATGAACAAAGTTTTCGCGGGGGATCTGCCGAAGGTCGGCATCCGCCCGACCATCGACGGACGCCGCCAGGGCGTGCGCGAAAGTCTGGAAGAGCAGACGATGGGCATGGCGCGGGCCGTGGCCGCGCTGATCTCTGAGACGCTGCGTCATCCCGATGGCCGGGCGGTGGAATGCGTCATTGCCGACACCACGATCGGCGGCGTGAGCGAGGCGGCGGCCTGCGCCGAGAAATTCCGTCGCGACAATGTCGGCGTGTCGCTGACCGTCACACCGTGCTGGTGCTACGGTTCCGAGACGATGGACATGGACCCGATGCTGCCGAAGGCGGTGTGGGGGTTCAACGGCACGGAGCGTCCGGGCGCGGTCTATCTCGCTGCCGTTTTGTCCGCCTATGCGCAGAAGGGGTTGCCCGCTTTCGGCATCTATGGCGGCGAGGTTCAGGACGCGGGGGATCGTTCGATCCCCGACGATGTCGCGGAAAAGATCCTGCGTTTTGCGCGGGCGGGGCTGGCCGTCGCCACCATGCGCGGCAAGGCGTATCTCGCCATCGGCGGCACGTCGATGGGCATCGCCGGCTCGATGGTCGACCCGGACTTCCTCCAAAAATATCTCGGCATGCGCTCCGAGAGCGTCGACATGAGCGAACTTCAGCGCCGCCTCCAGCTTTTGCTGTTCGATCCGGACGAATACGAGAAGGCGCTCGCCTGGACCAAGGCGAACTGCAAGGAGGGGCGGGACGTCAACGCGCCGGAGAAGCGCTCCAGCCCCGAACGGAAGGCGGAGGAGTGGGAGACCAGCGTGAAGATGACGCTGATCGCCAGGGACCTTATGGTCGGCAATCCGCGCCTCGCCGAGCTCGGATGGGCGGAGGAGGCGGAGGGCCATCACGCTATCGCTAGCGGCTTCCAGGGGCAGCGCCAGTGGACGGACTTCATGCCCAATGGCGACTTCATGGAGACGATCCTCAACACCTCGTTCGACTGGAACGGGCCGCGCCAGCCGCTGATCATGGCCACGGAGAACGACTGTCTCAACGGGTTGGGAATGCTCTTCGGCAACCTCCTCACCGGCACGGCGCAGATCTTTTCCGATGTCCGCACCTATTGGAGCGCGGAGTCGATCGAGCGTGTCAGCGGGTGGAAGCCCGAGGGCGCGGCGGCCGGCGGCATCATCCATCTGATCAACTCCGGTGCCACCTGTCTCGATGGTTCCGGCGAAATGATGGTGGACGGCAAGCCGGCAATGAAGCCGTTCTGGGACGTCACGGAAGAGGATCAGAGGCGCTGTCTGGAGGCGACGCGGTTCTGCGCCGCCAATCTCGGCTACTTCCGTGGCGGCGGCTTCTCCACCGACTTCACAACGCGCGGCGGCATGCCGGTGACGATGATCCGTCTCAACCTCGTCGACCGCCTGGGGCCGGTACTCCAGATCGCCGAGGGCGAGACGGTGGCGCTGCCGGAAGAGGTGCATGACACGCTGGACCTGCGCACCGATCCAAGCTGGCCGACCACCTGGTTCGCGCCGCGCCTGACCGGGGAGGGGCCGTTCCGCTCGGTCTATTCGGTGATGGATGCGTGGGGCGCCAATCACGGCGCCATCTCCTACGGCCACAACGGCGCCGAGATCATCACTCTGGCCGCCATGCTGCGCATCCCCGTCGCGATGCACAACGTCGCGCCGGAACGCATCTTCCGTCCGCGCGCGTGGGGCCTTTTCGGCTCCGAGCCGGAGGGCGCTGATTTCCGCGCCTGCGCCGCCTTCGGGCCGCTTTATCGTTGAGCCATGGGACCATTCGCCGCCCGCAGGGAGAACGGGCGGCGACCTTCTGACACCGCCTGGGGAGGGGCAGAGCAATGACGACGACGCGCTGCGTGGCGATGGATCTGGGCTCGAGCAGCGGCCGGGCGATCGTGGCGAACTATGACGGCGATCGGCTGACCCTGACGGAGGTTCACCGCTTCGACAACCGGCCATATCCCGACGCCGAAACCGGCTATCAAATATGGAACCTCGACGCGGTCGAAGCGGGCATGCGCGAGGGCCTCGAAAAGGCTCGCGCCTCGGGTCCGGTCGACAGCGTCGGCGTCTGCACCTGGGGCGTGGACTTCGCGCTTCTAGATGCCGAGCTGCGTCGCATCGGCCCGGCGGTGAGCTACCGCGATCACCGCACCGACACCATCATGGACCGCGTGTTCGAAAAGATGCCGGCCGACGAGATCTACCGGCGCACCGGCATTCACTTCCAGACCTACAACACGCTTTATCAGCTCGCCGCCACGCAGCGCGACCATCCCGAATGGCTCGAGGCCGCGCGTCATCTTCTCCTGATGCCGGACTATTTTCACTACCGGCTCAGCGGCGAGTTGAGCAACGAATACACGATCGCGACCACCACGCAGCTGCTCGACCTCGAAAGCCGCGATTGGGACCCGGCTCTCCTTGCTCTTTGTGGCGTGCGGCCGGGCCTCATGAAGACGCCGGTGCCGGCTGGCACGCGCATCGGATGGCATCGGCCGGACGACGGCGGTGATCCTATCCCCGTGATCGCGCCCGGCGGGCACGACACGGCATCCGCCGTGGCCGCGGCGCCGCTCGGCGGGGCGGATGAAGCCTTCATCTCTTCCGGCACGTGGTCGCTGATGGGAGTGGAAAGCGCGAGGCCCTTCGCCGACGAGACGGCGCGTCGGCTCAATTTCGGCAACGAGGGCGGTGTAGCCGGGCGATACCGCGTTCTCAAGAATCTGATGGGGCTTTGGATCATCCAGCGCCTGCGGGAGGAATTGGGCGTTGCCTCCTTCGGCAATCTCGTCGCCGCGGCCGCGGCGGCGGAAGGCTGGCGCACCCTCATCAATCCCGACGATCGCCGTTTTCTCAATCCGCCATCGATGATGGAAGCGATCACCGGTTTCTGCGCGGAACACGGGGAGCCGGTGCCGGAGGGCGTCGGTGATTTCGCGCGCTGCGTCTTCGACAGTCTCGCGCTCGACTATCGGCGGGTCAAGAACGAGCTGGAGGAGCTGAGGGGGCGGCCGATCAAGGCCATCCGCATCATCGGCGGCGGCAGCAAGAACATGCTGCTCAACCAGCTCGCGGCGGACGCGTGTCAGGTGGCGGTCAGCGCCGGTCCTGTGGAGACGTCCTCGTTGGGCAACGCCTGCGTGCAGATGATGGCGCTCGGCCGCTTCGCCTCGCTCGAGGAGATACGAGCCGTAGTCCGGTGTTCGTTCGAAGTGACGGATTACGCGCCTCGGCAAACGGTGCCGGCAGACGTCTGGCAGCGCTTCGTCGCGCTCTCGCGGCACAAACGCGCGGTTGTGTAGAACCTGCCAAGCAAGTCTCGGGAGCGCTCTAAAGGCAATGTCACGCCTGAAGAATAGCAGTATCGTCCAGCTTTGCAGCCGGTTTAACCCTTCCGGAATGGGCATGATAGGGATACCGTTCATGCAATTGGCAAGCTCACAAAAAGCTCGAGTGGCTGAGCGCCAGAGGGAGGTTCATCGCTATGCCGTCAGCAGTCGACAGCTATGTCGTCGGGCTCGATTTCGGCACGGACAGCGTCCGGGCCGTGTTGATGCGGGTCGATACGGGCGAAGAGGTTAGGACTTCAGTCGAGGCCTATGAACGATGGGCTCGCGGTGAGTGGTGCGAGCCGACGCGCCAGCAGTTTCGCCAACACCCGCTTGACCACGCCGAGGCGATGACGCGGGCAGTGCGCGCCTTGTTCAAGGGCGACCGTCGCCTGGCCGAAAAGGTGGTCGGTATTGGTGTCGACACGACAGGATCGTCACCGTTGCCGGTAGACGCCGCGGGCCAGCCGCTCGCCTTTTCGCCAGAGTTTGCGAACGACCCGGATGCCCTCTGCATTCTCTGGAAGGACCACACCTCGGTGGCCGAGGCGGAAGAGATCAACGCTCTCTGCCATTCGCCCAACATGCGCGACTACACGCGCTATGTCGGCGGCATCTATTCGTCCGAATGGTTCTGGGCGAAGATCCTTCATACCTATCGACGCAATCCCAGGGTTCAAGCGGCTGCTGCCTCTTGGGTCGAGTTCTGCGATTGGATTCCGGCGCTGCTCACCGGCGTTTCGCGGGCTGAGGATATCGTTCGCGGTGTGTGCGCGGCCGGCCACAAGGCCCTCTGGAATCCGGACTTCGGCGGCTTGCCGCCGAAGGAGTTCTTCGCCGCGCTGGACGAGCGCCTGCTCTCGCTGCCGCATCCGCTTTTCGGCGATCCGGTGACGACCGACCATCCGGCCGGCCATCTCTCGGCGGAGTGGGCGGAGCGGCTCGGGCTGTCGGAGCGCGTGGCTGTGGCTGTTGGTGCGTTCGACTGCCACATGGGCGCGGTGGGAGGCGGCATCACGCCCTATACGTTCGCCCGCGTTGTCGGCACCTCGACCTGCGACATTCTCATGGCGCCGCCGGCCGAGGTCGGCGACACGGTCGTGCAGGGCATCTGCGGTCAGGTGCCGGGCAGCGTGCTGCCGGGCTATGTAGGCTTCGAGGCCGGCCAGTCGTCCTTCGGTGACGTCTTTGCCTGGTTTGCCCACCTTCTATCCTATGGCGCGACCTCCGACGTTGACCGCGGCGAAATCCTCAAGCGCCTCGAAGCCGAAGCCTCTGCGCTTCAGCCGGGCGCCTATGGCGAGCGGGCTCTCGATTGGCTCAACGGCCGGCGCACGCCGGACGCCGACCAGCGCCTCAGGGCGATGATCGCCGGGCTTCATCTCGGCTCGACCGCGCCTTCGATCTATCGGGCGCTGGTGGAGGCGACGGCCTTCGGCGGCCGTGCCATCGTCGATCGGTTCGAGGCCGAGGGTATCCCCGTCAAACGCGTGATGGCGCTGGGCGGCATTCCGCAGAAGTCGCCGCTGGTGATGCAGATCTCCGCCGACGTGCTCAACCGGCCGATCGCGGTGGTCGAGTCCAGCGAGTGCTGCGCGAGGGGCGCCGGCATCTTCGCGGCGGCGGCGGCGGGCGAATACCGCACCGTGCACGAGGCGCAGGCGGCGATGCAGAGCAAGATCCTCAAGGAATACCAGCCGAATCCGGAGGCCGCGGCCGCCTACGAGGCGATCTATCGCGACTATGTCGCCATGGGCGCCTTTGAGAAGGAGCGAGCAAGCGCTCATGCCAAGGCCGTCGGCGACGTGCCGAAGCGCACGGCGCGGCCGGAGATGGTCTAAAGCGGGAGAGGACGATGCTTCTCGAAGAGCTGCGCGCCGAGGTTTGCGAGGCCAATCTTGAACTTCAGCGCAAGGGGATCGTGATCCTCACCTGGGGCAATGTCAGCGCCATCGATCGGGCGAGCGGGCTCGTCGTCATTAAGCCCTCGGGCGTCGCCTATGACGACCTGACGCCGGACAAGATGGTCGTGGTCGATCTCGACAACAAGGTGGTCGAGGGGACGCTCAATCCCTCAACCGACACGGCGACCCATACGGTGCTCTACAAGGCGTTCGGGTCGATCGGCGGCGTCGCCCATACCCATTCGATGAACGCGGTAGCCTGGGCGCAGGCGCGCCGGCCGATCCCGTGTTTCGGCACCACCCATGCCGACCACTGCTTCGGCGCGGTGCCCTGCACGCCGCCGCTTTCCGAGGATCAGGTGACGAGCGCCTACGAGGCCGAAACCGGCCATCAGATCGTCCGCGAGATGGGCAATGGCGACCCGCTCGCCCGCCCGATGATGCTGGTTGCCGGCCACGGCCCCTTCACCTGGGGAAAGAGCGCCAAGGACGCGGTCGTGAACGCGGTGGTGCTGGAGGAGGTCGCCCGGATGGCGAGCGCCACGCTGGCGCTCGATCCGCGCGCGCCGGCGCTCGAGGACTACGTCCTTTCCTATCACTACCAACGCAAGCACGGTCCCGGCGCCTGGTACGGCCAGAAGGCCTGAGGCAGCCGCAAGAACGAGGGAGAGACAATGAACGCTGCAACGAAGGCCGGCCGCAAGCCGGTGATCGGGCTCCTGGGCATTATGCAGGAGCTCTACGACGCCATGCTGCCGGGGATCACGGAGCGGCAGGAGGGCTATGGGCGCCAGATCTGCGACAAGCTGTCGGGCGTTGCCGAGATGCGCTTTCCGTCGGCCGCGCGCAATCGCGACGACATCGAGCGCATCGTCCGCGGCTTCCAGGAAGAGGGCGTCGACGGCATCCTGATCGTGATGCTGACCTATGGGCCGGGCCTCAGGCTGGTCAACGCGATGCGCGACGTGTCGCTGCCGCTGATGCTGGCCAACGTCCAGCCTGAGCCGCAGGTAACGACGCGCTGGGACATGGGCGATCTCACCTATAACCAGGGCGTCCATGGCGCACAGGATACGGCCAACACCCTGAACCGACTGGGCAAGCGCTTCTCCGTCTTCTCGGGCGACTGGCAGGGCGACGAGTTCGTGGAAGCGGTCAAGACGTTCGCCTGTGCGGCGCAGGCCAAGGCGACGCTGCGCAAGGCGCGCATCGCGGTGTTCGGCCAGATGCCCGGCATGGGCGACATCCTGACGGATTCTCACGCCTTCATGCGCGTGCTCGGCGTGCAGGTCGAGCATTGGGGCATGGGCACCATCGTTTCGGCGATGGAAAAGGCGCCGGCGGAAGCGGTCGAGGCCGTCATCGCCGACTGCCGCAAGAACTTCGAGATCGATCCCATGATCACCGAACCGCAATTCCAGGAGGCGGCGAAGATCGAGGTCGGGCTGCGCACGGTTCTCGAGGAGGGCGGTTTCGATGGCTTCTCCGTCTACTTCAACCAGATCGGCTTCGACGGGCGTTTCAACCAGATCCACATGATGGCCGCCTCGAACCTGATGGCCGAGGGCTATGGCTATGCCGCGGAAGGCGACTCCACCTGCGCGGCGCTGATGGTCGCGGCGCGGGCCATCGCTCCGGATCCGCATTTCACCGAAATGTACGCCATGGACTTCGAGCGCGACGCCGTGCTCCAGAGCCACATGGGCGAGGGCAACTGGAAGGTGGCCCGCAAGGACAAGCCGGTGAAGCTGATCGACCGGCCGCTCGGCATCGGCGGCCTCGGCAACCCGCCGACGGTCCTCTTCATGGCCGAACCCGGCCCGGCGACGCTCGTCAGCCTCGTCGCCCTGGTGGGCGAGAAGTATCGTCTCGTCGTCTCCCAGGGGACGATCCTCGACACGGAAGAGCTGCCGACGGTCGAGATGCCCTACTTCTTCTTCAAGCCCGACACGGGCGTGACCACCTGCCTTGATGGCTGGCTCAAGAACGGCGGCACGCACCACCAAGTGCTCCATCTCGGCGACGTGCGCGCGCGCTGGAAGGCGTTCTGCGACTTCACCGGTATCGAATACGTCGAGGTCTGATCCTCCCGGCGGCCGGCGATCTTGTCGCCGGCTGTCGTTCCCTTGCCTTCAGCACGCCAGACGGCGGGCCGAGCAGCGGCTCACGACCCATCTCCTCCCGCGGTCGTGAGCCGCTTTCTTTTTTTTCAGGGACGGAACGCGGTTTCCGATGGAACCGATCTGTCATCGCGACAGGTGAGAGCAGGCGATGATCGCTCTGGAGAGATCCTCCCGGTAACGCTGCTCCAGGGTGAAGTCCGCTTGCAGCTTGAGCCGCGTGACGAGCGAAGGCACGGTGCCGTAGGGTACGCCTGCATCTCGCAGCTTCAGGAAGATCCGATAGCGGTGGCTATGCAGCCTGTCGGCTGCGGCCACCATCCGGGAAGCCTGTGGCGCTTGCGTCAGAAGGAATGCCTTGGGCGGTATGTAGATCGGGCCGGAAAAGTCCAGGTCCCGCTCTGGCTCCTCGACGAAAATCGAATAAGGCTTCCTGTCTCCGGGATATTTTCCTGAAATATCGAGCAGGCTTCCGTCTGGGCGGCGCCAGACGCAGTGATGAACCGCCTGGATCAGGATGCTCGGCCAAAGGAGGATTTGCCAGCCAGTGACCGGGCTTCCTCCCTTGCGGGCGACAACCGACTGGACATTGCTGTAACACTTACCGAATGGATGGCTCGGCTCAGACTCGATCCGTTTGAAGACGCCGACATCGAAGGTGGCCTCGGCCTCCCTGCGTCGACGATGGGACAGAGGCAGGGAGACGAAAGGAATCGCAAATTTGTGCGGGCGGTTGCCGCCGCGCGCCTCTGTTTCAGGGGATTTTTTAAGCACGTCACTACTGCCAGGGGGGATACATCAACTCGCCGCGATGCGCGGACGATGATGATTCCGCACTGCAACATGGCTATAAGTGGCGGTCGATCTTCATGTTTGGAAATGGCATTTTCTCATCAAGTCCATGAACGCTATTCATTTTAGGTCCCTTGATCTCAACCTTCTCCGCTTGTTCGTCGCGCTCTGGGATGAGCGCCATGCCACTCGCGCGGCCTCTCGCCTGGGGTTGACGCAGTCAGCCGTCAGCCATGCTCTCGCCCGTCTGCGGGAAGCGTTGGATGATCCGCTGTTTGTTCGGGAGAAGCGGAGCCTGGTGCCCACGGCACGGGCCCGCGAGATCGCGCCCGCGATCAGGCGGACGCTCGAGACGCTCGAGGTCATTCTCGCGCCATCCGCTTTCGACGCGGCAACAAGCGACCGCCAGTTCACCGTGGCGGCTGGAAGCTATGCCTGTCAGGTCATCCTGCCCGGCCTTTTCCGTCTGATCAGCGCGGAGGCCCCGGGCATACGGCTCAGGATTGTTCGCCCTGATGCCGAAACCGCGCGTGATCTCGAGCTCGGCTATATTGACGCGGCGATTTTCCCTGCGCAGGCGCTATCGGCGCGTTTCGTCAGTCATGAACTCTTCACGGAAAGCGCTGTCTGGGCGGTTCGCGCCGGTCATCCGGCCGCCGAGGGCGGGCTTTCCGCTGCGAAGCTGTCGACCATTCCGCTGGTGGCCGTGACGGGAGCGAGCCCATGGACGCACGAGCAAACCGATGATCGTTGGCCGGAAGACTTCCCGCGACCACACTGGATCGAGGATTATTTCGCGGGCGTCTCGGCGGGCAGGCCTGCCGCGATCGTGCCGGGCGATCACGCGGCGATCCTGATCGTGTTGTCTGCCGATTACGCCGCGCTGTTGCCGCGACGCTTTGCGATGGCGGCTTGGCTGCGGCCCCGACTGGCCCTCTTTGAGCCGGTCGATCCGCCCAAGCCGATCACTGTTTCGGCCATCACATCGGCGGCGAATGCGGAGAACCCTGCCGTCCAGTGGCTGTTGCAAAGCATGAAGCGCGCGGCCTCGGATGCCGTCGCGCAGTGCGACGGCATGATAAGGCCGTAACGCTGTCTCCGGCATCGGCGCCATTACGGGCGGTGTTATTCTGACAAGCGCTCGCGCGTCGAGCCGCAGGGGCGGGGGCGGATAGAGAGCGCGCGACGCCGCGCCCTCTATCCCAGATTTTCTTCCCCGAGTCTCGGCGAACGATCCGCTCCCTCCGTTTGGGCGAATCAATCGCCTTTGGAAGCCTCGTAGCGGGCGCGCGTTTCCTCGTTCATGGGATAGAGGCCGGGCAGCGGCACACCGCGGCCGATTTCCTCCATGATCCACGCTTCCATGCGCTCCTGTTCGGGCGCTGTCGCCACGACCTTGTCGACAAACGCGGCGGGAATGACGATCGCCCCGTCGTCATCGGCGACGATCATGTCGCCGGGGAAAACCGCGACGCCGCCGCAGCCGATCGGCTGTTGCCAGTCGACGAAAGTGAGGCCGGCGACGGAGGGCGGCGCGGCGTTGCCCTGGGCCCATACGGGCAAGTCCGTGTCGAGAACGCCGCGAATGTCCCGGACGACGCCGTCCGTCACGAGCGCCGCTCCCTTGCGCTGAACGATGCGGGCGCAAAGGATGTCGCCAAAGATGCCGGCGTCGGTGATGCCGCGCGCGTCGGCGACGACGACCGCCCCTTCCGGCATGGCCTCGATGGCCGCGCGCGTCGATTTCGGCGACGCCCATGATGCCGGTGTCGCCAAATCCTCGCGCGCGGGCACGAAGCTCATGGTGAACGCCCGCCCGACGATCCTCTCGCCGCTGAAGCAGACGGGCAGAGCGCCGCGCATCCACACGTTTCGCAGCCCTTCCTTGAGAAGCACCGTGGTGATGGTTGCCGTCGAGACCTGCCGTAGCGTCTCGATGATTTCGGCCTCGTTGGTTTGGTCCATCGGATACTCCTCGATTGGGGGTGATCGGTTGGCTCCGGCATCGTCGCGATGCGAGGAGCTGTCAATAGCCGGTCAGGGTGCTGAGGCGATGAGTGATCGCGCCGGGAGCGTCCGACGCTATCGAAGGCGGTTCTCCTCGAATGTCCACGCAGCCGACGCGTGGCCAGGTGCATTGCTTTCGCCGTCCAGTGCCCGACATTGCGAAGAGACCCAGGAGGAAAGCGATGAACGAAATCGGGCACTTCATCGACGGAGAGAAGGTCGCCGGCCGCAGCGGGCGCTTCTCTGACGTCTTCAATCCGGCGACAGGCGAGGTTTCCTCGCGGCTCGCGCTCGCTTCTCTCGACGAGCTTCAGAGGGCGGTGGAGGCCGCCAGGCGCGCGCAGCCGGCATGGGCGGCTACCAATCCGCAGCGCCGCGCCCGCGTTTTCGCCCGTTTCGTCCAGCTTCTCAACGATCACATGCAGGACCTCGCCGAGCTCATGAGCTTCGAGCATGGCAAGACGGTCGACGATTCGAAGGGCGACATCCAGCGCGGCCTTGAGGTCTGCGAGTTCGTCACCGGCATCGCCCATCTCCAAAAGGGCGAGTTCACGGAAGGGGCAGGCCCCGGCATCGACATCTATTCCGCGCGGGCGCCTGTGGGCATCGGCGCCGGCATCACGCCGTTCAACTTTCCGGCCATGATCCCGATGTGGATGTTCGCCCCGGCCATCGCCTGCGGCAATGCCTTCATCCTGAAGCCGTCGGAGCGCGATCCCTCCGTTCCGATGCGTCTCGCCGAGATGATGATGGAGGCGGGGTTGCCAAAGGGCGTTCTCCAGGTGGTGAACGGCGACAAGGAGGTGGTGGATGCCATGATCGACCATTCCGACATTGCCGCGATCTCTTTCGTCGGGTCCACGCCGATCGCCGCGCATGTCTATGCCGAGGCCGCCTCGCGCGGAAAACGCGCCCAATGCTTCGGCGGCGCCAAGAATCACATGATCGTCATGCCTGACGCGGACATGGATCAGGCGGCAAATGCTCTCATCGGTGCCGGGTATGGCTCTGCGGGAGAGCGGTGCATGGCAATTTCCGTCGCCGTACCGGTCGGCGAGGGGACGGCCGAGGCGCTCCTCGACAAGCTGGTGCCGAAGATCGAGTCGCTGAAGGTTGGTCCCTACACCGATGCTGCGTCGGACTTCGGCCCGCTGGTGACGCGGCAGGCGCGGGAGCGCGTCCTCGGTCTTATCGGCAAGGGCATCGAGGAGGGCGCCAAGCTGGTGGTGGATGGGCGCGCCTATCGCCTTCAGGGCTACGAGGACGGCTTTTTCGTCGGCCCCTGCCTATTTGACCACGTGACGCCCGACATGGAGATCTATCGTCAGGAGATTTTCGGCCCGGTGCTCTCCGTCGTCCGCGCCAGCGACTACGAGCGCGCGCTGGCGCTGGCGAGCGACCATGAATACGGCAATGGCGTCGCCATCTACACGCGCGACGGCGACACCGCGCGGGATTTTGCCGCCCGCGTCGAGGTCGGAATGGTGGGAATCAACGTGCCGATCCCGGTGCCCTTGTCCTACTATACGTTCGGGGGCTGGAAGCGCTCGGCCTTCGGCGATCTCAACCAGTACGGGCCGGATTCGATCAGGTTCTGGACACGTACCAAGACGGTAACTGCGCGGTGGCCCTCGGGCATCAAGGAGGGGGCGGTGTTCTCGATGCCGGTGATGGGATGAGCCGGCCTCAGGGTTCTTGGTCCTTGCCGGTGAGCGTACCCGCGATGGCCCTTCGGCTTCGCTCGAGAAGCTGTGGCGCTCCTCGTTTCCTCGCGCCGGACGGTCTCCGGCGCGGTGTTGGCGTTCGGGTCGGCCGATGGGCCGCCGCACTCCCGGCTAGCCAGGAGCGGATACCGGTTGCGATCACGCCATTCCGAGCG
Organism: Consotaella salsifontis; assembly: GCF_900167365.1. Classification (GTDB taxonomy): domain Bacteria; phylum Pseudomonadota; class Alphaproteobacteria; order Rhizobiales; family Rhizobiaceae; genus Consotaella; species Consotaella salsifontis. Next base: position 64,752 of record NZ_FUXL01000018.1, read on the forward strand.
CCTGCATGTAGAGGTCGAGGATCGCCTCTTCCTCCTGTCGCTCGTTGGCGTCCTTCTTGCGCAGCGAAACGATCCTGCGCATCGCCTTGGTGTCGTAGCCGCGCGATTTGGCCTCGCCATAGACGTCCTTGATGTCGTCGGCGATGGTTTTCTTCTCTTCCTCGAGCCGCTCGATCCGCTCGATGAATTGCTTCAGCTCATCGGCGGCGACAGTGCTCTCCGGCCCAGCGTCGTTCATGTCAGGTCCTCATCAGTCATCTGTGGCAAGCGCGGCGTTCGCCACGGCCCTCGGGTTCGGGCCGCGCCCGCCCTGAACGGCGGTCGCTGCTTTTGCGATTCGCATGCTCGCCCGCGCAAGTAGCAGAAATCCGCCGCCCATTGAAAGCGCCGGAAGAACGCCATTCTTATTCGCTAGGCGGATGGCAATGCCTGCACGGAAGTCGTGCTATGCGACGGCCGTCGTTGACAATTCAAATGCTCCGTTCGATTACCGGCCGTCCGGCTGACACCATGATTTGAGGGTCTTCCCATGCTCGTCCGAATGTTGCGGCCGCACGGCAGAGCACTCGGCATCTGCGCTGCCATCGTCTTCGGTGCCGTCGCCAGCCTTACGCTCACCGCGCGTTCCGCCTTTGCCGACTTCAGAGTCTGCAATGGAACCCAGTCCCTGGTCGGAGTGGCCATCGGCTATCGTGCCGAGGCCGGATGGACCACTGAGGGATGGTGGCGTATCCCTGCGACCACCTGCAAGTCGATCATAGAAGGCGAGCTGTCTTCGCGTTATTACTATCTTTACGCAGAAGATGCGGAAGGCCGCGGCCGCTGGGCCGGCAATGTCGACATGTGCATTGCAGAAAACGAATTTAAGATAGTCGGCGTAAAAGATTGCTTCGCCCGCGGTTTCCAAGAGATCGGTTTCCGCGAATACGATACCGGAGAACAGGGCAGCTGGATGGTACAGTTGACCGAGGCTCCGCGTGAAGGAACCGGAACTCCATGAGAAGAACTCGTCGCGTTAAGATCCTCGCAACCCTCGGTCCTGCTTCGTCCGAAGAGCCGATGATCCGCAAGCTGCACGAGGCTGGCGCGGACGTTTTCCGCATCAATATGAGCCATGCCAGCCATGACCTGATGCGCACCCTCGTGCGGCGCATCCGCAACGTCGAAGCCGAGATTGGCCGGCCGATCGGCATTCTCGCCGATCTTCAGGGGCCGAAGCTGCGCGTCGGTGCATTTGCCGATTCATCCGTCGATCTGGAGGTGGGCCAGGAATTCACCCTGGACGACAATCCGGCGCCGGGCGACAACACGCGTGTTAATCTGCCTCATCCCGAAATCCTCGAGGCGGTTCAGGCAGGGCACCGGCTGCTGATCGACGACGGGCGGCTTCAGCTGCTGGCCATCGAAGCGGATGACCATCATGTTCGCTGCCGCGTCACGGCCGGCAACAAGATTTCGAACCGCAAGGGCGTCAGCCTGCCGGATACGATCCTCAAGAGTGGTCCGCTGACCCCCAAGGACCGCGCCGACATCGACGCGCTGCTCACCGAGGAAATCGACTGGCTGGCGCTGTCCTTCGTGCAGCGGCCGGAAGATCTGGTCGAGGTCCGCAAGATCGTTCAGGGCAAGTTCCCGATCCTTTCCAAGATCGAGAAGCCGCAGGCGGTGCGCCATCTCGACGAGATCATCTCCATGTCCGACGCCATCATGGTGGCGCGCGGCGATCTTGGCGTGGAAATGCCGGTGGAGGATGTGCCTGGCATCCAGAAGCGCATCACCCGCGCGGCGCGGCGCGCCGGCAAGCCGGTCGTGGTCGCGACGCAGATGCTGGAGTCGATGATCTCCGCCCCGGTGCCGACCCGCGCCGAGGTGTCGGACGTGTCGACCGCGGTCTACGAGGGCGCGGACGCCGTCATGCTGTCGGCCGAATCCGCCGCCGGCCAGTATCCGGTGGAGGCCGTCGCCATGATGGACGCCATCGCCAAGAAGATCGAGCGCGACCCGCTCTATCCGGGCATCGTCTTCGCCCAGCGGCCGGCGCCGCTCGCGACGGAGGCCGACGCCATTTCCCTGGCGGCGCGCGAGATTTCCGAAACGCTGATGCCGGCGGCGATCGTCACCTATACCGCGACCGGTACGACCGGGCTGCGCATGGCGCGCGAGCGCCCGCAGTTGCCGATCATCGGCATTTCGCCGGTGGTTCAGACGGCACGGCGCCTGTCGCTGGTCTGGGGCATCCACTGCGTGGTGACGGAAGACGCCCGCGATCTGGACGACATGGTTTCGCGCGCCTGCCGCATCGCCATGCAGGAGGGCTTTGCCCGTCCGGACGACCGGATTCTGGTGACGGCCGGCGTGCCCCTGCGCAAGCCGGGCGCGACCAACATGCTGCGCATCGCCCATATCGATCCGGCCGACGCGGATACGAAGTGACTATTTCGCCAGCCGCCGCCTTAGCTGGCGGCGGCTGGCGATGAACCATCAGGAGAGTGCGGCGGCGACGAGGTCGGCTTCCGCCACCTCCTCCAGAACGGCGTCGCGCGCTTCCCCGGCGATGCTCTCGCGCCCGATCTCCAGCATGATGGGGACCGCGAGGGGCGAGACCTGGGAAAGGTCCTTGTGAACGATGTGATGCTTGATGCGGGCGAGAAGGTCCGACACGCGGCGCACGTCGAGAAGGCCCGCCGCCGCATCCTGCCATGTCGCCTGAAGGAGGATGTGGTCGGGCTCGTGAACCCGCAGCACGTCATAGATGAGGTCGGCCGAGACCGTGACCTGCCGTCCGGTCTTCTCCTGGCCGGGATGATGCTTCTCGATCAGCCCCGAGATCACGGCACACTGGCGGAAGGTTCTTTTCAGCAGCCATGAATCGGCCATCCAGGCTTCGAGATCGTCGCCCAGCATATCCTCGTCGAAGAGGTCGTCGAGCGACAGGCGCCCCTGACGGATCATCAGCCCGATATCGCCGGTCCCCCAGATCGAAAGGGCGTAGTCGGTGGCGACAAAGCCGAGGGGGCGCGCCCGGGCGCGTTCCAGCCGGCGCGTCAGGAGCATGCCGAGCGTCTGGTGGGCAATCCGGCCCTCGAAAGGGTAGGCGACCATGAAGAAGCGGTTGCCGTTGGGAAACGTCTCGATCAGCAGCTCGTCGGCGCGCGGGATGATCGACTTCTTCTCCTGGATCGCAAGCCACTCGGCCACCTGGTCGGGCAGAGCGCCCCAGCGCGCTGGATCGGCCAGCATCGAGCGGACTTCGGCCGCGAGGAACGTGGTCAGCGGAAACTTGCCGCCTGCATAGGCCGGAACCTTGGGGTCATGGTCGTTGGCCTCCGTGACCAGGCACTGGTTCTCGAAAAGCGTCTCGTAGCGCAGCACCCGCCCAGCGAAAAAGAACGTATCGCCGGGAGCGAGCGATTCCACGAAGCCTTCCTCGACCTTGCCGAGGGCGGGACCGGGCCGGGCCATGGCGCTTTTTGTCTTCCGCCTGATCAGGCGGACTTCCAACATCGGTGCCTCGATGATGGTGCCGGCGTTCATCCGGTACTGCTGGGCGGCGCGCGGATGGGTGACGCGCCACGTGCCGTCCTCCGTCAACCGGATCTTGGCATAGCGCTCGTACACCTTCAGCGAATAGCCGCCTGTGGCGACGAACTCGACGATCCTGTCGAAGGTCGCGCGGTCGAGATCGCGGTAGGGCAGGGCGGTCGTCACCTCCGCGTGCAGGTCGTCGGCGCGAAAGGGCTCGGCGCAGGCCATGCCGAGCACGTGCTGGGCGAGAACGTCGAGAGAGCCTTGCGGAATGGAGGGGGAATCCTGCGCGCCCAGGTAGTTCGCATCCAGCGCCGCCTGACACTCCATGACCTCGAAGCGGTTGGCGGGCACGAGAATGGCGCGCGAGGGTTCGTCCATGCGGTGGTTGGCGCGCCCGATGCGCTGGGCGAGGCGCGAGGCGCCCTTCGGCGCGCCGACGTGGACGACGAGGTCGACGTCTCCCCAGTCGATGCCGAGATCAAGAGTCGATGTCGCGACCACCGCTCTCAGCTTGTTCTCCGCCATGGCCGCCTCGACGCGTCGGCGCTGGCCGACGTCGAGCGAGCCGTGGTGCAGGGCGATGGGGAGCGTATCCTCGTTGATTCGCCACAGGGACTGGAAGAGATTTTCGGCCTGGTTGCGCGTGTTGACGAAGAGAAGCGTCGTCTTGTGCGCCTTGATGGCCTCATAAACCTCCGGCATGGCATAGGTGCAGGCGTGGCCGCGCCAAGGAATGCGCTCCTGCGACTTCAGGATGGTGATGATCGGCTTGGCGCCGCCCGCGACCTGGATGAGGTCGGCACGGGGGGCCGCGCCGGGTGTTTGGGCGACCAGCCATTGACGCAACTCGTTGGGCTCGGCGACCGTCGCCGAAAGCCCTATGGTCTGAAGCTCGGGCCTGAGTTTCCTGAGGCGGGCCAGCCCCAGGGCCAGGAGATGGCCCCGCTTCGAGGTGACGAGCGAGTGAAGCTCGTCGAAGATCACGGTCCGCAAATCGGAGAAGAAGGTCGGTGCATCCTTGGATGCGATCAAGAGCGCCAGTTGTTCCGGCGTCGTCAGAAGGATATCGGGGGGGCGGAGCTTCTGGCGCTGGCGCTTGATCTGAGAAGTGTCGCCGGTGCGCGTCTCGATCGAGACGGGCAGGTTCATCTCCGCGACCGGTGTCGCCAGGTTGCGCTCGATATCGACCGCCAGGGCCTTGAGGGGCGAAATGTAAAGTGTGTGGACGCCGCGCGGCCGCTCACCCGGCTTGGGCCGCTGGCGGCGCGACAGGTCGACCAGGGAAGGCAGAAAGCCAGCCAGCGTCTTACCCGCGCCCGTCGGCGCGATGAGAAGTACCGAGGCACCATGCTCGACGCGCGCCAGAAGATCAATCTGATGGGGACGCGGCGCCCAGCCCTTTTTTGCGAACCAGTCGGCAAACGAGGGCGGCAAAGGGGCAGGATCGGAGGCTGGAGCAACGCGGGAAAAACTCATCGAGCAGGAAGGTAGGCGGAAGAAGCTGCCGCGCCAAGACTGCCAGTACCGGAAAAGGGGTGCGCGAGGTGCTCGTCGCGCCCATGAAGAGGAGATTCAAATTCAGCAGAGAGTCTGGCATATTTATGAACAACTAGACCCAAGGTATCGGAAAAAACACTGAATTGCGACAGAATGTAAACGATAAAACATAATTATTACTATTCGTTAATGCGTCGTATATGCAAACTATATATCAATAAACATGGCGTGATTGAGTGGTGCGGCGATATGTCAATCAGTTTTTGTTGAACTCTTCTCTTTGTTCTTGAATATTCGGAATGATCCAGCTGCCGGGCTTCCGCGCCATCGCGTGAACGCATCCAAGACGGCCGTGGATTCCATTGATGGCGGAAACGTCGCCGAAACGGGGCTTGGCTTTCGTCGCCCTCCGAAGACGGCCGGCAGAAGAGAAAAGGGAGGCGAACTCCATGATCAATCGCAGAGATTTCATATCGCGCATCGTACCGGCCGCCGCCGGCATCGCGATGTTTCCGGCACTGGCCCGCGCTGCTTCCGGCGCCGGCGGCGTGACGGACGGGCGCGTCCTCGTCAACACCTCCATCGGGCCGATGTGGCTGACCAAGAAGGGCGGGAACGTCGTGGGCGTCGAGCCTCTGGCGCAGGACGGCGTCGACAATCCGCTGATCCAGTCGATGCCGGATCGGCTCTACAACCGCTCGCGCATCGTGGCGCCGATGGTGCGCCGCGACTTCCTCGCCAAGCGCGAGAAGAGCGACCGCACCCTGCGCGGCTCCAACGACTTCGTCGAGGTGAGCTGGGATGATGCGATGAAGCTCGTCACGGACGAGATCAGCCGCGTCAAGACCGCCTACGGCAACGAGTCGATCCATCGCGGAAAGAGCTCGTGGGCCAGCAACCACGCCCATGTCCATCGCACGGAGGCGATGCTCCAACGCTTCCTCAACGGCGCCGGCGGCTGCTCCAACTTCTTCGGCAGCTATTCGAGTCAGGCGATCACCGAGATCCTAACGGCTGTCGCCTGGGGCGGGCCGGGCACCACCAGCGATTGGCCTTCGCTGCACGAGAACACCAAGCTTATGGTGATCTGGGGCGCGAATCCCGTGACCACCACCCGCATCCTCTCCGCGCGCTATTCGACCAAGGCCTGGCTGGCGCTCAAGGAGAAGAGCATCGAGACGATCGTCATCGACCCGGTGCGCAGCGAGACGGCGCAGGCGCTCGACTCCCGCTGGGTCCCAATCACCCCTGGCACCGACGTGGCGCTCGCCCTCGGCATGATGCACACGCTGCTGACGGAAGACCTTCACGACAAGGAATTCCTGCAGAACTGCACCAACGGCTTCGACGAATTCGCCGAGTACCTGAAGGGCACGAAGGACGGCACGCCGAAAACCGCGGAGTGGGCGGCCAAGATCACGGGCGTTCCCGCCGAAACGATTCAGGAGCTCGCCCGCAAGATGCAGGCGACGCGCACCACGATTGCCTGCGGCTGGTCGACCCAGCGCCAGCATCATGGCGAGCAGGCGCCCTGGTCCATCCTGACCCTGGCGTGCATGCTCGGCCAGATTGGCCTGCCTGGCGGCGGCGCGGCCTTCGGCCTGCATTATGCCGATGGAGGGTTCCCGAAGGCCGACATGCCTGTGGTGGGCGGAATGGCGCCCGGCAAGAACCCCGTGGAGCTCGATCCTTTCCCGATCGCCTGCCTCTCCGACGCTTGGCTCAATCCCGGCAAGAAGATCCAATGCAAGGGCCGGGAAATCACCTTCCCCGACATCCGTCTGGTTTACACGGCAGGCGGCAACCAGTTCACCCATCACCAGAACACAAACCGCCTCATCAAGGCTTTCCAGGCGCCCGAGACGATCATCGTTCAGGACCCTTGGTGGACGCCGACGGCGCATTTCGCCGATATCGTCCTTCCGGCGTCGAGCGATTTGGAGCGCGACGACATCGGCCAGGTAATCAACCTGATCATCGCCTCGCACGCGGCGGTCGCGCCGCAGCACAAGTCCCGTCCCGACTACGAGATCTACACTGAACTCGCGAGCCGCATGGGCTTCGAACAGGCCTATACCGAGGGTCGCAGCCAGCTCGACTGGGTGCGGAAGTTCTACGATGACGCCAAGGCGTCCTCCAAGACGGTGCAGATGCCTGAGTTCGACGAGTTCTGGTCGGGCGAGGGCATCATCGAGTTTCCGATGGGCAAGGGCGACTTCACCCATCTCGCGGATTTCCGCGAGGAGCCGCTGCTCAACCCGATGGGCACGGCAACGGGCCTCATCGAGATCGTCTCGCCCTTCGTCTCCAAGCTCGGCTATGACGACGACTGCCCCGGCCATCCGACTTGGATGGAGCCGGTGGAATGGAAGGGCAGCGCCTCCTCGAAGGATTATCCGCTGCAGTTCCTTTCGGCGCATCCGCCTCACCGTCTGCATTCGCAGATGGACAACACGGATGCCGGCAAGACCTACAAAGTCGCCGGGCGTGAGCCGGTCTATATCCACCCCGAGGACGCCAAGGCGCGAGGCATCGCCGATGGCGACGTGGTCAAGCTGTTCAACGGTCGTGGCGAGACCTTGGCGGGTGCGGTCGTCACCGACAACATCAGCCAGGGCGTCGTGCTGCTGCATGAGGGATCGTGGTACGATCCTCAGGAGCCGGGCAAGATCGGTTCGCTCGACAAGCAGGGTAGCGCCAACGTGCTCACCCTCGACGATCCGCTGACCTCCCGCTTCGCCCAGGCGACGATTGCTTCGCTGGCCATCATTCAGGCGGAGAAATACGCCGAGACAGCGCCCGAGGTGACGGCCTATACGCCGCCGAAGGCCTCGTAAGCATCGCCGGTATCTTCAAAGCTTTCAGCGGCCAGCCCTCGGGCTGGCCGCTTTTCTATGTGTGCCGTGGGGGTGCCCTGTCCGTCGGGGAGCTTCTCCCTTATCGGGCGTTGTAGCGATCCCTGCGGTGATTGATGGCCAGGAAGAGGTTGTAGACGACCGCGCCGAGGATCGAGTAGGCGATGGAGATCGGATCGCGCACGGTGAAGGCGAGGGCGAGGATCATCAGGTCCATGCCGAGCTGGACATAGCCGGCGCGCCAACCGAACTTTTCCTGACAATAGAAGGCGAGGATGCCGACGCCGCCGAGGCTCGACTGGTGGCGGAAGAGGGCGAGCAGGCCGAAGCCGAGAAGCAGCCCGCCGAGGATGGCGCCGGTCGGCCTGTTGATGAAGGAAAAATCGAGCAGCACCGGCTGAAGCGCAGTGAAGAGCGACATCAGAGCGATGGCGATGAAGGTCTTCACCGTGAAGGCCACGGAGATGCGGCCAATGGCGAGGGCATAGAACGGCAGGTTCACGGCGAAGAACACGACGCCGAGGTTCCAGCCTGTCGCATAATGGATGATAAAGGCAAGGCCGGCCGTGCCGCCGGTCAAAAGCCCGAGATGCTGGAGGATCACCACGCCAAGGGTGGCGACCACGGCGCCGGTGAAGATGCCCTGCACATCTTCGAGGGGCGAGTGGCGGGTGGGCGACGACGTCCAGTCGCGCAGGGAACCGAGCTGTACTCTCATCCTGACCTCATACCGCGATGTAGCGGTCGGTGCGGTGGTTGATCACCAGGACGAGGTTGAGGATGACCGCTCCCAAAATGGAGAGCGCGATCTCGGCCGGGCTCGCGATGGTGAAGGAAAGGGCGAGGATCGACATGTCGGCGGCGAGCTGTACGTATCCCGCGCGCCAGCCGAAGCGCTCCTGGAGGAAGAAGGCGAGGATGCCGACGCCGCCGAGGCTCGAGCGGTGGCGAAAGAGAAGCAGCAAGCCGATGCCGATCATCAGCCCGCCAAGCACAGCACCCGCGAGCGGGTCGACATCGCCGAGCGTGAAGAGCCGCGGCTGAACCGAACTCAGCGCTGAAAGAAGCGCGACCGCGGAAAAGGTCTTGATCGTGAACGCCTTCCCCATCCGCCGGATAGCTAGGGCATAGAACGGCAGGTTCACGACGAAGAAGACAAGGCCGAAGTTCCAACCCGTCCAATAATGGATGATGAGCGAGAGACCGGCCGTGCCGCCGGTGAAGAGGCCGAGATGCTGAAGGATGGCGACGCCGACGACCGTGACCACGGCGCCTGTGACGAGGCCCTGGGCATCCTCGACCACCGAATGGGAGAGTGCGGGGGCTTCTCCCGCGCTGCTGATGCCTGATTTCATTGGGCGCCTCCCTTGTTGGCGCGCCCATGGCCGGATCGTCCTTGCACGTTAATCTGCATCTTCATTCGTCATGTTCAAAACAGCGTCATTCGCGACAATAGCCGGATTGCCGATACGCGCCAGCCCTTGAGCTCTGTCCGGACGAGGAAGTGCGATAAAAGCGCAGGAAGACCGTCACATCAAAGGCGGCTTGGCGGCTGCCAGCGTCTCGTCATCCGCGATCGCCGGGGCGGCGCCGCCGACGAGGAGCGGGAACCGTGCCGCCAGGACCGCAAGCCAGCCTTCCACCGGCTCTCCTCGATCCAGCCGCAAGGTGAGGGGCTGAATATCGCGGATCTCGAAGCCGGACTGCTCGGCGAGCCGCGTGAGATAGGCCCGTGAGTGGGCATAGCGCATGGAAGTCTGGAGCACGTAATCCTCTGCCCCGTCGTGGCGCTCCACCGTGAAGGCGAAGAGCGCGCCGGGCTGAGCCAGCTGGTGGACCCGAGAAAAGACCGGCGAGAGATCGCCGAGATAGGCCAGCACGTCAGCCGCCGTCACCAGATCATAGGAAATCGGGTCCGAAAAGCCGGCGGCGTCCTGCTGGTGCAGCTCGTCGTAAAGCCCTTTGCGGCGCGCCTTTGCGATCATGCCTTCCGAAAGATCGACGCCCACCAGACGGCTGACCCGGCGGCGCAGCCTTTCGCCCATCAGTCCCGTGCCGCAGCCGAGATCAAGGGCGCGGGCATAGGCCTCATGCGCTCCGAACTCGATCATTGCCGCCTCGATCATCTGGGGCACGCAGTAATGCAGCCGCTGAAGCAAGGCGGCGTCGAACCGGTCGCTGTACTGGTCGAACAGGCCCTCGACATAGGCCGCCGGTGGGGCTTCCGGCAGCGGCATCACGCCCAGAAGTGCGAGCTTCAGCGACGCGCCGACAGTGTCTTCCGGGTCGCGGCGCAGCGCTTCGCGATAGGCATCGGCGGCATTCTGAACGGCGCCGGCGGCCTCATGAAAGCTGCCGAGGCGAAACCAGCCCGCCGGCCAGTCGGGCGCCGCCTCCAGGGCCTGGGCCATGACATCGGCGGCGGCAGCGGCCTCACCCGCATCCGCCAGCATGGCGGCATAATCCGCCCGGCGATCGGCAATCGGATCGCCCGAAAGATAGGTTTTCATGAAGTGGAACTGCCCGCGACCGGAAAAGCCGCGGGGGTATGCGCCCGACGAGAATCTGCCGCAAGTGCCAATTTACGACACCCTACTCTCAGCTCGCGGCGGCGCTCCTTCAGCCGATGGAAATACGGCAGAGAAGCACGTTATTCAGGTGGTCGGCGTGACCGGCGGCAGGCCGAGCCAACTGCGGGCGGACGATTCGTCGGCCATCGGAAAGGCTCGTATCTCGACTCTCGGCAGGACGATATTCTGGAGATCCGCGATGCGGCGCAGCCAGTTGGCGTCCGTCACGACCGCCACTCGGTGGACGCGGCCGAGATCGCCCAGCCTCGCCAGCCCGTAGCGTACGTCTTTGAGAAGGGCCTCTGCCGTCATTCCATCGAAGTCGCGCAGCACGGCGAGGGTTGAAATCTTGGCCTCTCCCGCGCCGGCGAGCTTGTCCTCATAGGCAGCGATGGCCCGGTCGATGTCGTCGCCGTCGAGCTTTCCTCTCGTCTCGATGATGAGGATATTGGATGGGGAGGGAGTGACAGAGAGCATTGGGACGTTCTCCGAATAGGGTCTGATGGAATAAATAGGGACCCTCGCCCGTGTGCGGTAGGTGAGCGTGTCGTGTCACCTGTTGCCGATCTATGCGTGCGCGACGACCGTTCTATTTTCCCGAGCCATGCGCCCAAGCGAACTTCTCTGCCCGATGTCGGAGGGCCTCTATTGCCCGCCCGGCGACTTCCATATCGACCCTGTGCGGCCTGTTCCTCGCGCGCTGGTGACGCACGGCCATGCGGACCATGCGAGGCCGGGCAGCGAGAAGGTTCTGGCGACGGCCGACACCCTGGCCATCATGGCGCTTCGCTATGGCGAGGATTTCTGCGCCGAGCGCCAAGTCGCAAAGCTCGGCGAGACCATCGATATCAACGGCGTGAGGGTTTCGTTCCATCCCGCTGGCCATGTCCTCGGCTCAGCCCAGATCGCGGTGGAGAAGGATGGGCTGACGATGGTGGTGTCGGGCGACTACAAGCGCCGGCCAGATCCCACCTGCCGGCCGTTCGAACCGGTCGCGTGCAATGTCTTCATCACTGAGGCTACATTCGGCCTGCCGGTGTTCCGCCACCCCGACAGCGGCGAGGAAATCCGCCGGCTCATTGCGTCAACGAGGCAGTTTCCCGAGCGCACGCATCTCGTGGGTGCCTATGCCCTCGGCAAGGCGCAGCGCGTCATCGCCGGACTGCGCGCGGAAGGGTATCACGAGCCGATCTACATCCACGGCGCGTTGAAAAAGCTCTGTGACTTCTATCAGGGCCGGGGGATCGAGCTGGGCAACCTACAGCCGGCGACGGTCGAGGGCGGCAAGCGAGGAGATTTTGCCGGAGCCGTCGTCATCGGCCCGCCTTCCGCGTTCGCGGACCGGTGGGCGCGGCGCTTCCCCGACCCCTTGGCCGCGTTCGCATCAGGATGGATGCAGGTGCGGCAGCGCGCCCGCCAGCGCGGCGTCGAGCTGCCGCTGGTGATCTCGGACCATTCCGATTGGGATGAGTTGACCGAGACCATCTCGGACCTCAAACCGGATGAAGTCTGGGTCACGCACGGGAGAGAGGAGGCGCTTGTGCGCTGGTGCCAGCTTGAGGGAATCGCCGCTCGTCCGTTGCATCTGGTCGGCTACGAGGATGAAAGCGACTGATTGTCGCAGATCGCAGCATAAGGCCTGCCGAGCCCGGATTTCCCGTATCGGACGAGCCGTCCTGCGCCAAACTCGCGCAGGCTGCGCATCGGTTCAAATAGACCTACCGCAAATTCTTGAGCCCCGACTTCGAATAATTTCCGTGCGCTACCCGGAGAGCCTTCTCGCTCTCTAAACGATGCAAGCAGGGTCGGCGCCCGAATATCGATAAGCTCAAATATAACCCGCCGTCCTGCCTTCCGCGCACACAGGACTCTCATGATCTGGATAGAGTTGTTGATCACGCTGCTGGCGCTCTACATCGGAGCGCGCATCGGCGGCTTGGGAATGGGCATTACCGGCGGCCTCGGCGTGGTCGTGCTGTGCTTTGGATTTGGGCTGACGCCGGGCGAGGCGCCGATCGACGTCATGTTGATCATTCTCGCCGCCGTCACCGCCGCGTCTGCACTGGAGGCGGCGCGCGGAATGGACTGGCTGGTCCAGCTGTCTGAGCGGCTGCTGCGGCGCTATCCCAAGGCGGTGACGTTCCTGGGGCCGCTCGTCACCTATACGATGACCGTCTGCGTCGGCACGGGTCACACCGTCTACGTCATCCAGCCGATCATCGCCGATGTCGCCCGCAAGACCGGCGTCCGACCCGAGAGGCCGCTGGCCATCTCTTCCGTCGCCTCGCAGCTCGGCATTACCGCCAGTCCGCTCTCGGCGGCTGTTGCCTGGATCGTGACGCAGTTCGAGACGAAGGGCATGCCCTATACGCTCGGCGACGTCCTGATGATCACGATCCCCGCGACCATCATCGGCTGGCTCACCGCCGCGACAGTCCAGAACTTCGTCGGCAAGGATCTCGATAAGGACCCGGCCTATCAGCGGCGGCTTCAGGATCCGCAGTTCGCGGCGGAGATCACGGCGTCCGATGCGTCGATGCTGAATGTCGAACTGCCGCGTTCGGCCAAGGCGGCTGTGGGCATCTTCCTTCTTGGGCTCCTCAGCATCGTCATCCTCGGCATGTTCCCGTCTCTGCGCCCGATTGCGGACGCGGCGACGGGCAAGCCGGTGGCGATGGGCGCGATCATCCAGATGGCGCTGCTGTCGACGGCGGCGATCATTCTTCTCGCCACGAAGATCGAGGCGAAGGCGATGGTCATGGGGCCTGTCTTCCGGGCTGGAATGTCGGCGGTGGTCGCCATCTTCGGCATCGCGTGGCTCGCCGACACCTTCGTTTCCAACAATCTTGGCGTCATCAAGCCGGCGATCGAGGGGATCGTCACTCAGAACCAGTGGCTCTTCGCTTTCGCCTTCTTCCTTGTCTCGATCATCGTCAACAGCCAGGCGGCGACCGCCCGGATGCTCGGACCTCTCGCCTTCCAGCTCGGAGTGGCCCCGGCGACGCTGATCGGCATCTTTCCGTCGACCTACGCCTACTATTTCATTCCCAACTACCCAAGCGATCTGGCGACGGTGAACTTCGATCGTACCGGCACCACCCGAATCGGCAAGTATCTCCTGAACCACAGCTTCATGCTGCCCGGCCTCATTTGCACCTGGGTTTCGGTGGGTGTCGGACTGCTTTTGGCGAACATTCTCCTCTGAGGCTTCTTTGCCCGGGGAGAGGGCGGCGCGCGGAAGGAGAGGGCCGCGCGTCGCCGTTTTAGTGGGAGGAAACAAAAAACGCGGGCGCCATGAGGCGTCCGCGTTTCTCTTTTCACAGGTATGATAGGCGATCAGGCCTTCAGAACCTCGACGCCGGGAAGGGCCTTGCCTTCCATCCATTCGAGGAAGGCGCCGCCCGCCGTCGAGACATAGGTGAAGTCGCCCGCAACTCCGGCCTGGTTCAGTGCCGACACCGTGTCGCCGCCGCCGGCGACCGTCACCAGGGCGCCTTCCTTGGTGCGCTCGGCGGCATGGCGCGCCGCAGACATCGTCGCCTTGTCGAAGGGCTGGATTTCAAAGGCGCCGAGCGGCCCGTTCCAGACCAGCGTCTTGGCCTTGTCGATCCACTCGTTGACCGCGGCGACCGTCTTCGGGCCGACGTCGAGGATCATCTTCTCGGAGGGGACGGCATCGACCGCCACGATGTCGCTGTCGGCCCCGGCCTTGAACTCGGCCGCCACCACGGCATCCAGCGGAAGGACGATGGCGCAGCCTGCCTCTTCGGCGTTCTTCATGATCTGCCGGGCGGTGTCCGCGAGGTCGTGCTCGCAAAGCGACTTCCCGACATTGACGCCCTTGGCGGCGAGGAAGGTGTTGGCCATGCCGCCGCCAATGACGAGCGCGTCGACCTTCTTCACGAGGTTCGACAGAAGATCGATCTTGGTCGAGACCTTCGCGCCGCCGACGACGGCGACCACCGGGCGCTCGGGCGAGCCAAGGCCCTTCTCCAGCGCCTCGAGCTCGGCCTGCATGGTGCGGCCAGCGTAGGAGGGCATGTGGTGAGCGAGGCCTTCAGTCGTCGCGTGGGCGCGGTGCGCGGCCGAGAAGGCATCGTTGACATAGACATCGCCGAGCGCGGCGAGCTTGGACACGAAGCCCGTCTCGTTCTTCTCCTCTTCCTTATGGAAGCGGGTGTTCTCGAGCAGCAGGATGTCGCCGTCCTTCATGTTCGCGACGATGCCATCGGCCACCGGGCCGACGCAGTCCTCGGCAAAGCCCACCGGGCGGCCGAGCTTTTCGGAAAGCGCGGGCACGATCGGCTTCAACGACATTTCGGGAACGGCCTGGCCCTTGGGTCGACCGAAGTGGGCGAGCAGGATGACGCGGCCGCCCTTGTCCGCGATCTCGCGGATCGTCGGCAGAACGCGCTCGATGCGGGTGGCGTCCGTGACTTTGCCATCCTTCATCGGCACGTTGAGATCGACGCGTACGAGCACGCGCTTGCCGGCCAGTTCCGCGTCATCGAGTGTCTTGAACTTGGTTGCCATTCTTGTCCCTCAGGTTCCTTATCCTCAGTGGTGGCGCAGCATAGTCCGCGCGCGCGTCCGGGCAAGTGCGAGACCGCCAGAAGGCGTGGGGCGCGGCGTTGTGCTACATGGGCTTGCCATCGCCGTCACCATCGCGGTGGCTCTCTGCGACCGGTGGCGTGAGCAGAAGGCTCGGGGGCTCCTTCGCCTTCGACGCCTCTACCTTGCGGCGGCGCTTTGGCGTCTGGCGCAGGACGCTCACGATGTCGCGGAAATTGTGGAAGAGTGGCAAAGTCGGCTTCGTGTCGGGCGTCAGCGACAATCCAACCTCGGCAATCTCTCCCGCGTCATCGGTGTCCCGAACGATGAGCTCGACCGAGCCGACGGCGACGCGGTCGCCATATTCGGCATGGCCGCCAAGACGCTCGACCATCAGCTCCGCCACCGTCGTCTCCGGCGTGACGTTTCCAAGATCGATGCCGTAGCTTTCCGCCAGAAGTCGAGCCGGGCGACCCGGCTCCACCGTGAACTCGCCGAAGAACTCGGCATCGTCGGGCTCGAAGGGCACCGGACTGGCGAACAGGCGGTCGAGCAGGCGCGGATAGCGCGAGGAGATGAAGAGGTAGACGTAGTCGTTCTCCTGGAGCCGCCCTGCATATTGAAGGCGCATCGACTTGCCGTCCCGCACCACCAGAGAAGGACGCGCCCAGCGCGGCAGCCGCTGGCCCCGCGCCACGGGACTTCCCGCGACAACGCGGTAGGACAGGAGTTCGTGATGAGCGGTGCCGGGCAGCTCGAGTTCGAGCTTCTCGACGGGGCCGATGCGCGGCGGCACGATGAGCCCTAGTCGCCTCGCCATGAAGCCGATGGTCCAGCCCTGCATGAGCAGCGAGACGAGAACAATGATGAAGGCGGTGTTGAAGAAGACACGCTCGGAGTCGATGCCGCCGATGATGGGCAGGATCGCAAGCAGGATCGAGACGGCGCCGCGCAAACCGACCCACGATATGAACGCCGTCTCATTGCGGCTGAAGCGGAAGGGCAGCAGGCAGAACCAGATAGCCAGCGGGCGGGCGATGAAGATGAGGAAAAAGGCCAGGCCGACCGCTGGCAACGCGATCGCCGCGAACTGGGACGGTGTCGCCAAGAGGCCGAGCACGAGGAACATGACGATCTGCGCGAGCCAGCTCATGCCCTCCTGAAAGCGGCGGATGCTGGTGGCCGAGCGGATATGGCTGTTGCCGGTCAGGAGCCCGGCAACATAGACCGCCAGGAAACCGCTGCCGCCGAGAGCGCCCGTGACGGAGAAGACAAGCAGCGACAGCGCGATGGTGAAGATCGGCGTGAGGCCGCGTTCCAGGCTTAGGCGATTCACCAGCTGCAGGATCATCCAGCCGCCGACAAGACCAAGAACGCCGCCGATGCCGAGCTGTTTCGCGAACTGGATGAGGAAGTTCCAATCCATCGCCTCGAAGCCGCTGCCCGACCGGAGCAGCTCGACCAGGGCGATGGCGAGGAAGATCGCCATGGGATCGTTGGAGCCGGATTCGATTTCCAGCGTCGCGCGTACCCGTTCGCGGATGTTGATGCCGCCGATGCGCAGGAGGAAGAACACCGCCGCCGCGTCTGTCGAGCCGACAATCGAGCCGAGAAGGGCGCCCTGGAGCCAGGAAAGGTCTAGCAGAAGCACAGCCGCTGCGGCAAAGAGCGCCGTCGTTAGGAGCACGCCGACGGTTGCCAGCGTCAGAGCTGGTGCCGCGGCATGCCGGAACGACTGAAGGGAGGTGCCGAATCCTGAATCGAAGAGGATGATGGCGAGAGCCAGCGAGCCGATGAAATAGGCCAGCGGCGGATTGTCGAAGTCGAGACCGAACCCGTCCACTCCGGCCACGAGACCGATCGAAAGAAAGACGAGAAGGATGGGAGCGCCGAACCGGAAGGCGAGGAGGCTGGAGAAGGCCGCCAGAAGGATCAGGCCGGTGCCGATCAGGATCACGACATAGAGAGTATCCAGCATTCACCGCTTCGCATTTCGGGAGGAGCGCGGGGCCTCATCGGCACATGATCGGAACTTAGGCGAATAAGGCACGACATCCAACCTGCCGTGCGGAATGCGAGCGATGCATCACGCGAAACGGGCCGCGCGAGGCGGCCCGTTCCATGTCTCGAAAGAAGCAAACAGCTTACTTGGCGTTCGCCAGCGCGATCGCGGTATCGGACATACGGTTGGAGAAGCCCCACTCGTTGTCGTACCAGGACATGATGCGCACGAGCGTGCCGTCGATGACCTTCGTGCCGTCCATGTGGAAGATGGACGAATGGGGATCGTGGTTGAAGTCCGACGAGACGTTCTTATCGGTGGTGTAGCCGAGGATGCCCTTCAGCGGGCCATCGGCGGCCGCCTTGATCGCGTTCTGGATTTCCTCGACGCTGGTGGCGCGCTTGGCGACGAACTTGAGGTCGACGACCGAAACGTTCGGAGTGGGAACGCGGATCGAGACGCCGTCAAGCTTGCCCTTGAGCTCGGGCAGCACGAGGCCGACGGCCTTGGCTGCGCCTGTGGTGGTCGGGATCATCGACTGCGCCGCAGCGCGGGCACGATAGAGATCCTTGTGCATGGTGTCCAGCGTCGGCTGGTCGCCCGTGTACGAGTGGATGGTCGTCATGAAGCCCTTCTCGATGCCGATGACATCGTTCAGGACCTTGGCGACGGGCGCCAGACAGTTGGTCGTGCAGGACGCGTTGGAGATGATCTTGTCGTTGGCGGTAAGCGTGCCGTGGTTGACACCGAAGACGATGGTCTTCTCGCCGCCTTCAGCCTTCGACAGCGGGCCGGAGATCAGAACCTTCTTCGCGCCGGCTTCGAGGTGGGCCGAGGCCTTCGCCGGATCGGTGAAGATGCCCGTGCACTCGAGCGCGACATCGACGCCGAGTTCCTTCCAGGGGAGCTCCTTCGGGTCGCGGATAGCCGTGACCTTCATCGGGCCCTGGCCGACGTCGATGGTGTCGCCGTCAACCTTTACCTCGAAGGGGAAACGGCCATGGACCGAGTCGTAACGGATGAGGTGCGCGTTGGTCTCGACCGGACCAAGGTCGTTGATGCCGACGACCTGAATGTCCTTGCGACCAGACTCCATGATGGCACGCAGGGTAAGGCGGCCGATACGGCCGAAGCCATTGATTGCGACACGAACTGTCATTTGTTTCTCCTTCGAAGGGACTCGGTTCGCCCGTGACGCGCCAGTCTTCCGGCCTGGGCGGACCATTCGAAACTTCCAACACGACGCGACCGGACCAACTGCATCGTCGCCGCCGTCTTATCTGATTTGCGCAGCGTGTAAAGCGCCCATATCGACGCGGTTTAATCGTTTGTATTGACCATCTGCCGGACGGCAGAAACCACTGATTCGGCGGTGATGCCGAAGTGCCGATAAAGGTCCTCGATCTTGCCGCTGGCGCCGAAGCCAGTCATGCCGACAAAGGCACCCTCACAGCCGATAAACCTTTCCCATCCTTGCTTGATTCCGGCTTCCACCGCCACCTTGACCGTGCCCTCACCGAGGATCGAACGCCGGTACTCGGGACTCTGCAGCTCGAACAACTCGAACGAGGGAACCGACACGACGCGGGTTGGAACGCCTTCAGACTCGAGCTGCCGGCGAGCCTCGACCGCGATCCCGATTTCCGACCCGGTGGCGAAAATGCTCGCCACGGCTTCGTCTGAAGCCGCCATCAATTCGTATGCGCCACGGGCGCACAGGTTGCCGTCGACCGGCTCTGTGCGCACGGTTGCGAGGTTCTGACGGCTCAAGGCGAGCACCGAAGGACCCTCCTTGTTCTCCAGGGCGATCTGCCAGCACTCCGCGGTTTCGACGGCGTCGGCCGGGCGGAACACCCTCAACTTAGGAATGGCGCGCAGTGCCGCAAGGTGCTCCACCGGCTGATGGGTCGGACCGTCCTCTCCAAGGCCGATGGAATCGTGGGTGAGGACATAGACCACCCGCACACCCATAAGCGCCGATAGGCGGATGGCGCCGCGGGCATAGTCGGAGAAGGTCAGGAAGGTTCCGCCGTAGGGAATCAGGCCACCGTGGAGGGCGAGGCCGTTCATGGCGGCGGCCATTCCGTGCTCGCGTATGCCATAATGGATGTATCGCCCATCATAGCGGCCGGGCGCGATCTCATGGAGGGTCTTGGTCAGCGTGTTGTTGGAGGGCGTCAGGTCCGCCGAACCGCCGACCGTCTCAGGCAGAATATCGTTGATGACCTCCAGCGCCATTTCTGACGCCTTGCGCGTCGCGACCTCGGGCTTCTTCTCGATGATCTGGGCTTTCAGGCTCTCGATGGCGCGCGACAAGCCGCTGGGCAGGTCTCGCCGGCTGCGCCGCTCGAAATCTCCTCGCGTTTCCGGATCGAGCGCGGCCAGACGTTTTTCCCATTCCTTGCGCTTGGTTGCAGAGCGAAGACCGGCCAGCCGCCAGGCATCCAGAACGTCGGACGGCACCTCGAAGGGGCCAGCCTCCCAGCCCAGCGCCTCCCGCGCCCCCGCAATCTCCTCCGCACCCAGCGGAGAACCATGCGCCTTCGAGGTTCCGGCCTTCGTTGGCGCGCCGAAGCCGATGGTCGTCCGGCACGCGATCAGGGTGGGGCGATCGCTCTCGCGAGCCGCGTCGATAGCGCGGGCGATATCCTCCGCGTCCTGACCGTCGCAACTCGACGTGTTCCAGCCGGAGGCGGCGAAGCGCTCCAGCTGATCGGTCGAATCGGAAAGCTCGAGCTTGCCGTCGATAGAAATGCCGTTGTGGTCCCATAGAACCACGAGACGATTGAGCTGGAGGTGGCCGGCAAGCGTGATCGCTTCCTGGCTGATGCCTTCCATGAGATCGCCGTCGCCGGCGATGACGTAGGTGAAATGATCGACGATGTCGTTGCCGAAACGCGCGTTGAGAATCCGCTCCGCAATGGCCATTCCAACGGCGTTGCCGAGGCCTTGACCCAACGGCCCGGTGGTGGTCTCGATCCCCGCCGCGTCGCCATATTCGGGATGGCCCGGCGTTCGCGAGCCCAGCTGGCGGAACGCCTTGATGTCGTCGATGCCGATGTCCTCGTATCCCGTGAGATAGAGAAGGCTGTAGAGCAGCATCGAGCCATGACCCGCCGACAACACGAAGCGGTCGCGGTCGGGCCAGCCGGGCGTCTTCGGGTCGAAGGTCAGATAGCGCGAGAACAGCACCGTGGCGACATCGGCCATGCCCATAGGCAGACCGGGATGGCCCGACTGGGCCGCCTCGACGGCATCCGCAGCGAGGAAGCGGATGGCGTGCGCCATGCGCCGGAGCTTTTCGGGAGAGTTCATGCTCTGCTCGTTCAGCCTTGTGGTTATCCGTTCTCGCGATCTGATAATCAGCGCAAAACGGCCGTGCTCATCATAGTGCCGGTGCGCCGGAAGCGAAAGCGACGCCGGCCAGCGTCGGTTTGGCAGGTCAATTCCACAGATTTCTTAATGGCTTGTCGCCGTGTCCGAAATTGATGGTTGCATGCGCACAGCGAATAGCGCAGGGATTCCAGTCAGTCGGATAGACCGACGAGCATATTCCGGCGCTTATTCGTTCGACGGGATTTTGAAGGTTCATGGCTGATTCGGCGCAAAATAGTCTGGAAGACGCGGACCGGCGCTTGAGGCTGGCGCTGGAGCGGCTGGAAAGCGCCGTGGAGCGTCGCGCGGAACGCGACGCGGTTCTGATGAACTCCGATGCGGAATTGCAGCGCATGGCTGCGGACCGCGCCAAGCTCGCCGGCCAACTCGACAACGCGCTCGCCCGCGCCGAGAGGCTGGAGCAGGCCAATCGCGAGGTCTCGAAGCGTCTGGTTTCGGTGATGGAGATGATCCGGGCCGTTCTTGGCGGGCGCAAGACGGGTTAAGGTGGACGGGAGAGCCAAGTGCCTCAAGTTGTCGTGACCATCGACGGCAAGACTTATCGGATGGCCTGCGCCGAGGGGGAGGAGCAGCATCTGGAGGATCTGGCAAGCGATGTCGATCGCCGGATCAATGAACTCAGGGCAAGCTTCGGGGAAATCGGTGATCAACGCCTCACGGTCATGACCGCGATGACGGTGCTCGACGAGCTTCAGGAGAGCCGCCGCCGCATGGCGAGCCTGGAGCGGGAGCTTTCGGAGGTTCGCCAGACGCGGGATGCGGCGCGCGCGCGGCTCGCCGACGCGGATGGACATTCCGCCTCGCAGATCGAAGCCGTGGCTATCGCCGTGGAGCGCATCGCAGAGAAGATCGAAGCGCTTGGTTCGGCTCGGGGCTGAACTAAATTTTGCGCGCTCTCCATCGACCCCCTGGCGCGACCGCCATTGGCGGCCTATCTTCATCGACGGCGGGCTGCGCGGTTCGGCAGGCGTAACTTTTCCTCGGGGCCTTAGTCATTCCGAAGGGAGCTGTCCCTGACTTGGCCCGTGGGCCAGGATATACGGCGCCCACCTACATCGTAGGTTCCCGGGATCGACTTCGTCACCGGCCGATGTGGCTCGCCAATTCATTCCCTCAGGTCTTTTCAACTCGTTCTTCGTGATAATGTAGTCCTGCTCTCGTTGGCGGTTGACGCATTTCGCGGAGCCTGCGACGACCTTCTTTCATGGAAGATCGAAATCCTCTTTTGCAAAAGGCGGTGTTGCGCGGCCTTACGCTGAAGCGGCGGGATGCTCTCAGCCTGGATGAACGGGCGGAAGCCTCCGAGCGTATCGCGGAGCGCTGCGAGACCTTGACCTTTGGCGGGCGGCCTGAGGCCATCGCCGGCTATCTTCCCATCCATTCCGAAGTCGATCCGCGACCTGCCATGGCGCGCCTGGCGGCGCGGGGCGTGCGTATTGCCGTTCCCGCGATCGAGGGCGAAGAGTTGGAGTTTCGCGAATTCTCAGCCACGGCGGCCCTCGTTGGTCAGCGGTTTGGCACGCTCGCGCCGGGGCCGGAGGCGCCGGTGGTCACGCCACAAGTGCTTTTGATGCCGCTTGCCGCTTTCGATCGCCGGGGCGGGCGAATCGGCTACGGCAGGGCGTTCTATGACAGAGCGGTCGCGGCGTTGCGCACCGCTGGGCACGACCCGCTTCTGATCGGGCTTGCCTTTGCCGTTCAGGAGGTGGAGGCCGTGCCGATGGAGCCGCATGACGTGCGGCTTCATCTCATCATCACGGAATGCGAAGTGATCCGCCCAGAATGACGCCGCCGACGCGGATTTCCGGCCCGGCCGGTTGCACAGTCGGGCGCACATGCGGCGCGGCGACGATCATCGCCCAATAGATCGTGCTCCCGGTCGCCTGCCGAGCGGCGGCGATGCCGATGTCGCGCGCCGGCTTGTTCAGAAGGTTGTCGCGGTGGTGCGGAGAGTTCTTCCAGCCTTCCAGGGCGGCGTCGAAGCTCTGGTAGCCGCGTCCGATGTTCTCGGCCGTGGCGCTCCACTGGTAGCCGAAGGACTCGATGCGACCGGGCAGTTTCCCAGCGACGTTGTGGTCCATCTTGTCGGCGGACGCCATCATGGCCGCCTGGCGTTCGGCCGCCGCCTGAAGACGCTTATCGTAGGACACGGCTCCAAGGCCGTTCTGCCGGCGGAAATCGTTGACCTTGGCGAGGGCGGCCTGTCGATCAAAAGCGACCTCGGAGGTTGGCTTTTGATCCGTGACGCCGAGGCATCCGCTGAGAAGCGCGGCCGACGCGAGCGCCAGGAGGGTTCTGGCGCGTCGGCGATAGTTGGGCCATACGGGAAGACTGCGATGCATGCTCATGATCGGACCGCTGAAGCTGGGTCGGAGGATGGGCATCGCTGGACAAGGGATGCGGCAAGATCAAGGCGTCGGGGTTCGCCGGGCGAAAAGCCGCGGAATGCCGGAAGGTGAAGCGATGAAGACAGCAGCGGCAATCGGCATGGTCGTCGGCCGGCGATGGGCGGCGGCGTGCGAAAGGCGGACGCACTGATGCGCTTTCTGTTTTTGGGTGACATGGTGGGTCGCACCGGACGCAACGCGGTGTTTCAGCGTTTGCCGGGCCTCATCTCCGACTATCGGCTGGATTTCGTGGTGGTCAATGGAGAGAACGCCGCCGGCGGCTTCGGCATCACGGAAGAGATTTTCGACAAGACGCTCGAAGCTGGCGCCGACGTGGTGACGACCGGAAACCATGTATGGGATCAGAAGGAAGCGCTCTCCTTCGCCGAGCGCGCCGACCGCTTCCTCAGGCCGCTCAATTTCCCGACGGGCACACCGGGGCGCGGCTCGGGGCTCTTCGAGGCTCGGAACGGCGCCCGTGTGCTCGTCGCGAACATCATGGGCCAGGCCTTCATGGCGCCCAGCCTCGACGATCCTTTCCGTGCCGCGGCCGATCTTGTCGGCGCTTGCCCGTTGGGCGAGCAGGCCGACGCAATCGTGGTGGACTTTCATGGCGAGGCGACGGCCGAGAAGCTGTGCATGGGACACTTCCTCGACGGCCGGGCGAGTGTCGTCGTCGGCACGCATACCCATGTGCCGACCGCAGACCATCAGATTCTCGCCCAGGGCACGGCCTACCAGTCGGACGCCGGCATGTGCGGCGACTACGACTCGTCCCTCGGCATGGACAAGGAGGAGCCGCTCAATCGGTTCGTCACGAAGATCGCGCGCGGGCGGATGGAGCCGGCGCAAGGTCCGGCGACGCTGTGTGGCCTCGCTGTCGAGATCAGTGATCGCAGCGGCCTCGCCGAGAAGGTGGCGCCCGTGCGGATTGGGCCACACCTTCAGGAGACTCTGCCAGACTTCTGGTAGGTCTCCCTTGCCGTGGGCGAAGCGCCAGCCCATCTCCTCGGCGTCTGTCGGCCCAGGCCACATGGGGACCTGCCATGCCCGAGTTTTTCGCGTTCCTACTCGATCCGGCAGCCTATGCGGCGCTGATCACCCTCATCGTGATGGAGGTGGTGCTCGGGATCGACAATCTCGTCTTCATCTCGATTCTCACCAACAAGCTTCCACCCAGCGTGCGGGGCAGGGCGCGGCGCATCGGCATTTCTCTGGCGCTCATCCTGCGCCTGGTACTGCTGTCGACCGTCGCGTTCATCGTGCATCTCACCGACCCGCTGTTCACGCTGTTCGGCCATGGATTTTCCTGGCGCGATCTCATCCTCATCGCGGGCGGCCTTTTCCTCGTCTGGAAAGCGACAAGGGAAATCCATCACTCCGTGGACCCCAGCGATGGTCCGGAGCAGATGGTCGGCGGCGCGGCGGCGATCGGATTCGGCGCGGCCATCACTCAGATTCTCGTTCTCGATCTCGTCTTTTCGATCGACTCCATCATTACGGCGGTCGGGATGACGAACGAGATCGGCATCATGATGATCGCCGTCGTGGTCGCGGTCTTGGCGATGATGGCCGCCTCCGGCCCGTTGTCGCGCTTCATCGCGGCCAACCCCACGATCGTGATGCTCGCCCTTGGCTTCCTCTTGATGATCGGCATGACGCTGATCGCCGACGGCTTCGGCTTCCACGTGCCGAAGGGCTACATCTACGCCGCCATGGCATTCTCGGCCTTTGTCGAGATTCTCAACATGCTGGCGCGCAGACGGCGACAACGTGACGCGGCCGACATGGCGCCGGCCGAGCACTGAAGACCGAAAACGCTGGTCTATTCGGGGCGGTGGCAGACCGCCTCGATATTGTTGCCGTCGGGATCGAGGACAAAGGCGCCATAATAGTTGGGGTGGTAGTGGAGGCGCAGGCCTGGGGCGCCGTTGTCTTGACCGCCCGAGGCCAGCGCAGCCTGGTAGAATGCATCGACCATTGCCCGGTTTTGGGCGGCGAAGGCGACATGCAGGCGCCTTTCCGGAGAAGGCCCGGTGCCGATCCAGAAATACGGTTTGCCGTTCTCGCCAAAGCCGGCGTGGGACGATTTATCATCGCTCCATTCCATCTGGATGGTGACGCCAAGCGGCGCCAGCGCCGCGAGGTAAAACGCCTTGGAACGCGCGAAATCGCTCGCTTGAAATCCGATGTGATCGAGCACCCTACTTCCCCTCAGTCATGGATCGCCGAGTCTCGCCTGGAGCAATCGCGGTGAGCAGAGCCTCACCTCCAACGCTCCAGGGCTTTCGTGTTCGACCAATTCCGAAGCGCGAAACCGCTTCGCACTTTTGCCGGACTTGCTCTCGCCAGACTCGGGAGCCGGCTAAAGGTCAGTTACCACCGTTCGGGGCAGGGGTGTCCATGTCGCTTTCCGGCGCATCCACCTCCGTTTGGTCCGGGGCCTCCTGCTCGTCCGCTTCGGGATCGGAAAGGTCCTCCGGCGGCGTCGGCGCCTTCATCATGGTGCCATTGATGAAGACCGAGCCGTCGGCTTTGGTCTCGACATGCCAGAGGGCGCTTCCGTCCGGCTGTGTCTTGGCGAATCCCTTGGCGAATGAAACGAAGCCGAGGGTCTGCAGGGCCTCGGGATGATCCGCGCCAGCCGCTTGAAGCTGTTTGCTGACGGCATCGAGGCCTGTCGCGGAGATGTCAAAGTCGCTCGCCGGCGTCTTGGTGTCCAAGGCGATTTGCCCTGACATGGAGACGCTGTAGCCCGGGCCGGTGATGGAGGACGGCGCGATTTTGAGCACCGGCAAGTTGCCATCAAAGGTCGCAGCAATGGCCGCTTCCGCTCCCGGTGAGAGAGGCGGCGTCTTGTCGAACTGGAAATTCTCGATGGCGATGCGAGCGGGGGCTGCGAGGTCCACGTTCTCCAGTCCCAGCGCGAGGTTCAACTTTTGCGGCAGGAAGGGTTGCGTCCAGGCCGGGATCAAATCCGACTGCGTTCGAATGCCTTCCACGGCAAACGAGTAGCTGAAGGCGCTGTCGTCCTCGACGCCGTCGGCCTTGGCGTCGACGAGCGCCTTGTCGATCGCGAACGTGCCCGCCGGCGTGCTCACATCGATGCCGTTGAACGAATACTCGCCGCGGAATTCATCCCATAGCGGCAGAAGGGCGAGCAGCTTCTCGCGCAGCTCTTCCTGGTGGTCGCCGATGTTCTTCTCGGCGAGCATGGGCAGCGCCAGCGCGTAGAGGTCGAGGATTTCCCGGCTCCGCAGCGCCTTCGCGCTGGCGTTGAAATCGATGGTCGCGACCTTGATGTCGACGGGAATCCGCTCTGTTGGCCGTTCTGGATCGGCCATCATGTCCAGACGCTCGACGAGGTTTTCGCCGGTCTGCGACATGGTGAAGTCGGCGCCGCCGCCCGCCGCCTTGGACGCGGACATGGCGAAGCTCTGCTTGCCGATGGAGACGGTCACATCTCCCTCGGGGCCGGTTTGCTTGACCCTCGTCGAATCCGCCGAGCCGGCCAAGGTCGAGAACGTGCTGATTTCAGGGGAGAAGATGCCAGAAAAAACGATGGGCGAGACGTCGTAGGAAACTCGCGTCTCTTGGCCACCGACCTTGATGCTCCAATCGAGAAGCATCGGATCGTTCCCCTGGACCTGCCACGTGCCATCGGAGAGTTGCCCGATGCGCACGCTATAGCTTTTCAGAGAGACGTCGACGGCCGGAGCGTCCCCGGCGCCTTCTCCTGGGACGTTGAAGTCCGTCGAGAAGTTCACGGTCAGACGATAGCCTTTCTCGTCGGGCGAGATCCTCAGGAAGCCGGCATCGAATGCACTGGTGCCGACAAACCGGGCAAGTTCCTGGCGCAAGGCGTCAGCACCTGCGGCCGTTCCTGGAACGATGCCGCCAGCTCCCGCGCCTTGCGCCAGCGAGGGGGAGGCCAGCATGAGGAACGCTGCCGAGCACAGCCACTGCAGACGACGCATCGAAATCCTTCCTTTATGGTTCAAGCTCATTGGCGAGACAGATGCCGTCATCGCTCGACAGGCATGGCTCGCTTCCTGCAATCGACTGTGGAGGTGGGACGCGCGGCCCATATTGCCAGCCCTTTGCGAGATGGCGTGAGGGGGGTTCTGGACGTTTGCCGCTGCATTTTCTATATGTCGCCCACCTTTCTAGCCCTTTCGACCGGACACTCTATGGCTGGCCATTCACAGTTCAAGAACATCATGCACCGGAAGGGCCGCCAGGACGCGGTTCGTTCCAAGCTCTTTTCCAAGCTCGCCCGCGAGATCACGGTCGCGGCGAAGACGGGGATGCCCGACCCGGACATGAACCCGCGTCTGCGCCTCGCCGTCAACAACGCGCGCGCGCAGTCGATGCCCAAGGACAACATCGAGCGGGCCATCAAGAAGGCGAGCGCGGCTGAGGGCGAGAACTACGAAGAGGTCCGCTACGAGGGCTACGGGCCGGGCGGCGTCGCCGTCATCGTCGAGGCCCTGACCGACAACCGCAACCGCACCGCTTCCAACGTCCGCTCGTACTTCACGAAGTCCGGTGGGTCGCTGGGCGAAACCGGTTCGGTATCGTTCATGTTCGATCGCGTGGGCGAGATCGTCTATCCGGCGAGCGTCGGAGATGCCGACAAGGTGATGGAAGCGGCCATCGAGGCTGGCGCGGACGACGTGGAATCCGGCGATGAGAACCACACGATCACCACGGCCTTCGAAAGCCTGAACGACGTGGCCAAATCGCTGGAAGCCGCGCTTGGCGAGGCCGAGAGCGTCAAGATCGTCTGGCGTCCGCAGACGGGAACACCGGTTGACGAGGACAAGGCCCAGTCGATCATGAAGCTGATTGCCAATCTCGACGACGACGACGACGTCCAGAACGTCTACGCCAATTTCGAGGTCGATGACGAGGTGATGGCGCGCCTCTCGGCGGCCTGACGCTCCATGCACTGACACAGAAAGCGGCGGCGGTGTGCGCGTGAAGGCGCGACGTCGCCGTTTTCTTATCCGACGCTTTGCCTAGGCCGCCGGGATGATCGTTTCGGTGACGAGGCGGTGCAACTCGTCCAGATAGCCGCTGCCGCGTCCGGAGGGATGCGTCTCGTCCGAAGTGATCGCGACCGTCAGTTCGAGATCGGGGACGACGTAGATCATCTGGCCGCCATAACCCCAGCCGTAGCGGACGGGGTGCCCGCCGAATTCCGCGATGAACCAGCCATAGCCGTACCGCTCGCCGGTGAAACGAGAGCGCGTTCGGGGCGTCCAGGATTTCTCTATCCACGTCTCTGAGATGATCTGCTCGCCCTCCGGTGTACGCCCGCTGTTGCGATAAAGCTCGCCGAAGGCAAGGAGGGAACGGGGTGTCATCGCCATCTGGTTGCCTCCGAGAAAAATCCCTTGAGGGTCCTGCTCCCAGTCCGCGACCCTGACGCCCGCCGGACCGAGCCAGTCGTTCAGCAGGGCTCGTGTCGAGCGTCCGGCTTCCCGCGTCAGGATGGCGGACAGCAGATGGCTGTTGCCGGTCGAATAGAGCATCGCCCCGCCGGGCCGGTCCTCGAACGTGCGGGACAGGACATAGCGAACCCAGTTGGAGCTCGCGATCCAGCGCCCATAGTTGGGCCCGGAGGTGCGCTCCAGGCCGGCCTGCATCGACAAAAGGTTGCCGATGGTGATCTCCCGCAACATCGGGGCAGGGTCTGACGGCAGGTCCTTCGCGAGGAGTGGCGCGATCGTCTGGTCTGCACCCTCGAGGATGTCCCTGTCGATGCCGATTCCCACGAGCGCGGAGATCACCGACTTGGAAGCGGATTTTATGTTGGTCGGCGTCGTGGTCGCATGTCCGCGGAAGCCCTCGTCGAGGATGGTCGTTCCACCTTGCGCGATCAGCAGCGTTTCCAGTGGGGGGAGAGATCGCGCACGCTCCTTCGCGCTTTCAAAGCTTGCGCGCGTCGCTTGGGCGAACGCTTCTTGGGAGCGAGCTCCGGCGACCAGCGCGGCGGCGGTGGAGGTCAGGCCGATCAGTGCGGAACGGCGGTTCATGCTTGGGGCGCGGGTCATGGGGAGGCACATGGCGCCCGTCGCACCGCCTTGCCAGCATTTTCACCGCCAGTTGATCGACCACGTCATCCATCCGCGCCGAGGGTTTGTTTCTGTTTTGTTCATTTCTTGGCTATCCAATGCGCGTCGTTTCGCATAGAACGGCAAGGAGTTGGACGGTGCGGCAGGAGAGCGTCATTCGCGTTATCGGAATCGATCCTGGGCTGCGGCGCATGGGCTGGGGCGTCGTCGAGACGCTTGGCAACAGCCTGAAGTTCGTCGCGTCCGGGACCATCACCTCCGATGGCGAAATGGACCTCGCCTCACGGCTACGGCAGCTCTACGAGGGTCTGTCGGAAGTGATGCATTCCTATAAGCCCGACGAGGCGGCCGTGGAGCAGACCTTCGTCAACAAGGACGCGACGGCAACGCTGAAGCTCGGCCAGGCGCGAGGCATCGCTCTTCTCGTGCCCGCGCTCGCGGGCCTTCCCGTGTCCGAGTACGCGCCGAACGCCGTCAAGAAGGCGGTGATCGGCGTCGGGCATGGCGAGAAGCAGCAGATCCACATGATGGTCAAGGTGCTGATGCCCAAGGCCACCTTCAATTCCAGCGACGCGGCGGACGCTCTCGCCATCGCCATTTGCCACAGCCATCACAGGGCCTCGGCCAAGGCGCGGGCAATGCTGGCGGCGGAGTGAAACCCTTGTCGCGTCGCAAGAGTATCGCTCGACGGTTTCAGCGCGCCTGTCTCTGCACCATTTCACCGGACATCAGGTCATGATCGGAAAGCTCAAGGGCGTCGTCGATGAGATCGGCGAGGACCATGTCGTCGTCGATGTTCATGGGGTCGGCTATGTCGCCCACTGTGGAGCGCGCACGCTGGCGGCGCTTCCGGGGCCCGGCGAGGCCGTCATCCTTTATATCGAGACCCATGTCCGCGAAGACATGATTCGCCTCTACGGGTTCGCCGGGGAGGCGGAGCGGGGGTGGTTCCGGCTGCTTCAGAACGTCCAGGGCGTCGGCTCCAAGGTGGCGCTGTCGATTCTGGGAACGCTGTCGCCGGGCGATCTCGCCAATGCGATTGCGCTGCAGGACAAGGCCATGGTGGCGCGAGCGCCGGGCGTCGGGCCGAAGGTTGCCGCGCGCATCGTGGCCGAGCTCAAGGACAAGGCGCCGGCTTTTTCCGGTGCCGGTGCGGCCGATATCGGATTCAAGCAGGAGCTCGGCGAGGGCGTCGCGCCCGCCCCGGTCGCCGATGCTGTTTCGGCGCTCGCCAATCTCGGCTATTCACGCGAACAGGCGGCAAGTGCCGTGGCCGCCGCGCTCAAGAATGGCGGGGACGGGGCCGACGCGGCCAAGCTGATTCGCCTGGGTCTCAAGGAATTGAGCCGCGTGTGAGCGTAGGGGGCGGCATGAACGCCGTGAGGCGGCCCAGTGCTTCGGCTCGGTGGGAAGGTCGGCCGTGAATCGAGGATTTGTCCGATGAGCGACTCTCGCCGTCTGATCTCGCCTGAGCGACAGGGCGACGATGCCGATGGAAGTTTGCGGCCGCAGCGGCTCGATGATTTCATCGGCCAGTCGGCCGCTCGTGCCAATCTCAAGGTCTTCATCGAGGCGGCCAAGGGGCGGGGCGAGGCGCTGGACCACGTGCTTTTCGTCGGCCCGCCAGGGCTCGGCAAGACGACGCTCGCCCAGATCATGGCGAAGGAGCTCGGTGTCAATTTCCGCTCCACCTCAGGCCCGGTCATCGCCAAGGCCGGCGACCTCGCGGCGCTCCTGACCAATCTGGAAGAACGCGACGTCCTGTTCATCGACGAAATCCACCGTCTCAGTCCCGCCGTCGAGGAAATCCTTTACCCGGCGATGGAGGATTTCCAGCTCGACCTGATCATCGGGGAGGGGCCGGCCGCCCGCTCGGTCAAGATCGATCTGTCGAAGTTCACGCTGGTTGCGGCGACGACGCGACTCGGCCTTCTGACGACGCCGCTGCGCGATCGCTTCGGCATTCCCGTGCGGCTGAACTTCTATACGGTCGAGGAACTGGAGCAGATCGTGGTGCGCGGCGCGCGGATCATGAATCTGCCGCTGAAACCGGACGGTGCCAAGGAGATCGCCCGCCGGGCGCGCGGCACGCCGCGCGTCGCCGGCCGCCTGCTTCGGCGGGTGCGCGATTTCGCCGACGTCTCCGGCGTCGCGGCGGTCGACCGCGTGATCGCCGACGAGGCGCTGTCGCGGCTGGAGGTCGACAGCCTGGGCCTTGACCAGCTCGACCGACGATATCTCGATCTCATCGCGCTTAGTTTCGGCGGTGGGCCGGTCGGCATCGAAACTATCGCCGCCGCTCTTTCCGAGCCTCGGGATGCCATCGAGGATATCGTCGAGCCCTATCTGCTCCAGCAGGGCTTTCTCCAGAGAACGCCTCGCGGCCGTCTTTTGACCGCCCACGCCTTTCGCCATCTCGGCCTTGCCGTGCCATCCGCCTATTCCGGCGCGCAGACGACCTTGTTCGAGGAAGACTAGAGCGGGATGAGATTAGGATCGTCCATATCCTGAGTTGACGAGGTAGTTGCTGCATTCGTCGGCGGAGATGGTGGAGAGGATCTGGCCGATGGCGGAGCAGACGGCGTCTCTGGTGCGCTGGCCGGCTTTGCGCAGCAGGTGCTTCAGCTTGGCGAAGAGCTGCTCGATGGGATTGAGGTCGGGGGAGTATTTGGGCAGGAACAAGAGCTGGGCGCCGGCGGCGCGGATCGCCCGGCGCACCGCCTTGCCCTTGTGGCTGCCGAGATTGTCCATGATGACGATATCGCCGGGCTTCAGCGTCGGCACCAGCACCTGCTCGACGTAGAGCCGGAAGCGCTCGCCGTTGACCGGTCCG
>NZ_FUXL01000006.1 GCF_900167365.1 Consotaella salsifontis
CGCCTGCGGTTCTCCTCCTCCCAATACCGCAGGCACCCTAACGACGCTCGCCGGATCCTCCCCCGGCGGGCGTTGTTGCTTTTGGGGCCTCCTTCACTCTCGAACAGATTGTCCCCGCGATGGATAACGACGGAGGAATGGAAGCCGCGCCCGCTTCCACCCAAGGTGGATGTTCACATTGCAAGGATGCGATGGCTCTCCCCAATCGGCCGCAAACTGCGTTAGAAGACACCATGACCGATCACACCATTCACATCGTTGGCGCCGGCCTCGCTGGCAGCGAAGCCGCCTGGCAGATCGCCGAGGCTGGCCTTTCCGTCGTCCTGCACGAGATGCGCCCATCGCGCTCGACCGACGCGCACAAGACCGACGGGCTCGCCGAACTCGTCTGCTCCAACTCCTTTCGCTCCGATGATGCGACGGCCAATGCCGTCGGCGTGCTTCACGCAGAGATGCGGCTCGCCGGCTCGCTGATCATGGCGTCGGCCGATGCCAATCAGGTGCCGGCCGGTGGCGCGTTGGCTGTCGACCGCGAGGGTTTTTCGCGTGCCGTGACCGAGGCGATCGCTCGCCATTCGAGGATCGAGCTTCGCCGCGAGGTAGTGAGCACAGTTCCTCCAGAGGAGTGGGGCTCGACGATCGTCGCCACTGGCCCGCTGACAGCGCCGGAGCTTGCCGAATCGATCAGGCTGGCGACGGGTGCCGATTCTCTGGCGTTCTTCGACGCCATCGCGCCGATCGTTCACTTTGATTCGATCGACATGAACAAGGCTTGGTTCCAGTCGCGTTACGACAAGGTCGGCCCCGGCGGCACGGGCAAGGACTACATCAACTGCCCGATGAACCGAGAGGAGTACGAGGCTTTTGTCAACGCTCTGATTTCGGGCGAAAAAACAGCCTTTCACGAGTGGGAAGGCACACCCTATTTCGACGGCTGCCTGCCCATCGAGGTGATGGCCGATCGCGGCATCGAGACCCTGCGCCACGGCCCGATGAAACCGATGGGGCTGACCAACGCCCACAAGCCGGACGAAAAGCCCTATGCGGTGGTCCAGCTTCGGCAGGACAACGCGCTCGGCACGCTCTACAACATGGTCGGATTCCAGACGAAGCTGAAATACGGCGAGCAGACCCGCATCTTCCGTACGATTCCCGCGCTGGAAAACGCGGAGTTCGCGCGCCTCGGCGGCCTTCACCGCAACACCTATCTTGATTCGCCGCGCCTTCTGGACCAAAGCCTGCGACTCAAGGCGCTTCCACGTCTGCGTTTCGCCGGTCAGATCACCGGTTGTGAGGGCTACGTCGAATCGGCGGCCGTCGGCCTGATGGCCGGGCGCTTCGCAGTCGCCGAAGCAAACGGGCTGTCGGTCACGCCACCGCCGGTTACGACCGCCACCGGCGCTCTTCTGGCGCATATCACCGGCGGTCATCTCTCGGCCGAAGAGGAGGGCGGCAAGCGCTCCTTCCAACCGATGAACGTCAATTTCGGCCTGTTTCCGCCGGTTCAGATTCCGCGTCCGGAAGGTCGGCGCTTTCGGGGCAAAGAGAAGACCACGGCCAAGAAGCGCGCACTCGCCGAACGGGCGCTCGACGATTTCGCTTCATGGTTGGCCGGCGGCCAGCCCTGATTCCGACCAGAGCCCCTCGGCCCACTCCGCACGTCGCAGGAGGACCGCCGCATCGGCGCTGACCAGGACGTCTCCATCCTCGATCTGCGCCGACGCAACGAACAACCGTATTTGCCGTCCGCTTTGGCCTGTCAGGTCAAAGCCGATCGGACCCTGCGCGGACGGTCCGTCATGTCGCGCCAGCAGACCCTGGACCACGTCGTCGAGAGGGAATCGATCAATCTCCGCCGCTTTCGTCCACACCATGAGATCACCGTCCTTCAGGGCGAAGTGTGCCATGCCGTCCTGGGGGCCAAAGCCGACATCGCGGGAAAGCGGCACCTGGACCAGGGCCATGTCATAGCCGCTAAGGTCCAATGCCGTTGTCCAGGACGCGCGAAGGTTCATCCGCTTTTCCGGATGCGGATCGATGGCGAGCGCGGCAAGCAAATGCCGGGCGGCATCCCTGCGTTCGCCCGGAGTCGCGCGCTCGGCCGCTTGCCGCGCTTGACCGTCAAGCAAGGGGGCGAGCCGGTCGAGCTGCCCGACGTCGGCGAGCGCCATGATCCGTGATCGCAGTTCGTCTCGCCTCCGAAGCGCCCGACGATCGGCTTCCAGGCGACCATTGCGCGCGAATTCGGCGGCGATCCGCGTCGCCTGACTGCGCCCCACGATGTCGACCACACCCCACGGGCCAAATGACGAAAGAAGCAGCAGAGCGACCGGGACACCCCACATCATTCGGATATCACCGCTCCAGCGCGGCGCGAGTTGCGTGAGGACGACAATCCCGCCAGCCAGCGCGGCAAGCGCGAGATAGTAGCGCTCCTCCGTCACTCCCTCGGCGGTGACACGCTGAGCCAAGGCAAATACCATCAGCCCAAGCGGCACCAGCAGCATGGGCGCCCAGACGAAGGCGAACGTCGCGGTCAATCCCCGACGCGCGTCGGCAAACGGATCGATCATCACCCGTAGCGAGAGCACCAGCGCCAGGAAGACGAGGGTGATCCATCCGATCTCGTTCTTCGGCACGGCGCCGGATAGGACGATCTTCGCCGCGTAGAGGTGAAGCACCACGCCGGCAGCAAGAACCAGGGGCACCGCCACCCAATTGAACAACACCCGCACGCCGATCAGCAGGCTGTCGCCGCGAGCCGTCCGGCTGTCAATATCGATCCCTTCCCGCTCCAAATTCACTTCAGGAACGCGGCCCAGCGCGAAAAGCGGGCCTACGAAGGCGAAGGCGGTCGTAAAGATGTGCGAGTCGATCCGGTTGTCGAAATCCACCTCGAACAGGAAGGCGCACATTTTCAAAATGGCCCAAAAGCCGAAGGCGAAGAGCAGCACCGAGAGGAATGCCAGCCCGGCCCCTACGCCGAGTTCGAACGAAAAGAACCAAAATCGCTGGGGAGACCCGCGACCGAAGGAAGATGCCAGCGGAATCATCAGGAAGACGGAGGCTGCCAGCGCAGCCGGATAGACCGCGATGTCGAGGCCAAGCCACATGAGCAGCAAGGTGGGCAGGGCAGCCGCCAGCGAAAGAACATGCCGCACGACCGATCGTGCGGAGTAGGCCTCCGCCGCAAGAGAGGCGGCGACAGAGACGGCGGCAGCTCCGGCAAGGGCGCCGATGAGCGCGTCGTAACGAGCCTCGTCTGGAAAGTAGACGCGTTGGGCGGC
Organism: Consotaella salsifontis; assembly: GCF_900167365.1. Classification (GTDB taxonomy): domain Bacteria; phylum Pseudomonadota; class Alphaproteobacteria; order Rhizobiales; family Rhizobiaceae; genus Consotaella; species Consotaella salsifontis. The sequence goes on from NZ_FUXL01000006.1 coordinate 3,288, forward strand.
ACAATTGGCCAAAACGCCGATCGTGGCGATCAGCAGGGTCGCAAGCGGGAAACGCGCGATCGCCGCGCTCGTCTTGCTCCAAAGCGATTCGAAGCGATCGTGCCAGCGGCCGCCGAGATACTGCGTTGTCTCGTTGGTCATTGAAGCCCCTCGCGACAGTCCGCGAGGCAAGCGGTCCTCAGCGGCGCATCGCTGTCCAATACTCCCACAGGCGGCGGAACGTGCCGGCCTCAACCCGCCCATCACCTGGCAAGCCATGCCGGGAGATTCGATCGAGAATGAGGCCGCTGAGCATTGGCGCGAGAAACGCCGGGCGAATCGACCTCGGAAGAGACGCGAAGGCAGACTTGGCCTTGGCAAGATGCTCCCGACCGAAGGCGGTCATGGCCGCCACGGCCCGCGCCGTGGGCTCGGCCTCGCCCGCGAGAAGCGCCTGAGGGGAACAGCCGGCCGCATCGAGGATGTCGCCGGGAATGAAGATCTGCCCACGACTGCGATGGAGAGGCAAGAGTTGCAGAACCCCCGCCGTCAACTGCGCCACACCGGCGTGTCCCGCCGCCTCGGCCGACTTTGCGGCTTCATCGCGGTCGAGCACCATGACCGCGAGCATGATGAGCGCCGAGGCGGTCTCTCCCGCATAGGCCTCGAACGCCGACCGCTCGGGCATCGGATCATCATAGAGGTCGAAGATGCGCGCCTCGAGGAAGCGGTCGAAGGCATCCAGCGGAAGATCATGCCTCTTGATCGTTTCGACCAGGGCTTCGGCGTATGGATTCCCTGCGCCGCCCTCACCCGCTTCACCCGCCGCGCCAACGACCGTGTCGCGCCACCACTGAAGCCGTATCTCGCCCGGCAGCGGTTGGCTGACCCGATCGCGCACCCGCCCCGTCTCGATGTTGAAGGCATAAAGCGCGTTCAGCGAATCGCGCTTTTCAACGATCGCGAACAGCGTGGACAGAGCCCTGTCCGGGTCCTCGTCCCGTACAAGATCGGTGCTTGGTTGGAAGTCGGCGGTCATCGGATGGCTCGCCTCTCGGCCCGATCAATCAATGGCGACCAGCGCCGCAGCCACGGGACGATTTTCCGCCACCATCACGTTGAAGGTGCGCACGGCCGCGCCCGTCGACATGGGATCGCAGGACAGGCCCGCCTGTCGTAGCCGCGCCGCAAGAGCCGGCGGCAGCCGACGAATGTCCGGTCCAGTGCCGTAGATAAGAAAGCGGAAACTCTCCGCTTCCTTGAAGATCAGATCGAAGCGGTCTCCGCCGAAGGGCGATTCGGGCGTGGCGTCCCAACCATAGATGCCCGACGGCAGGCAAAGCAGCGACCCACGGTGCGACATCTCGGCAAACCGGAAGCCACCGTTGCCATAGGCTTCGATCGGCGCACGGCCGGGGAAATGGGCTTGCCGGACTTCCATCGCACTCATGACTCCAGGGTGGGTATGAGCCGAACGGCCTCACCCGAGTGATGTTCCACGCGCCGTGAGCGGCGCGTGGATGGCCTGATCAGGCCTTTCCGGTGGAGGCCTGATTGGGCGGAACCGGGTCTTCCTCCGCCGGCGGCATGACGTCGACAGGCCTCAGCTTGAAGAAGATCAGCATGGGCGCGGCCACGAAGATCGACGAGCCCGTGCCGATCACCACGCCGAACATCATCGCCGTGACGAAGGACCGGATGACCTCGCCGCCGAAGAAGAACAGGGCGGCGAGCGCCAGGAACGTGGTGAGCGACGTGAGCGTCGTTCGCGACAGCATCTCGTTGTCCGAGAGATCGAGTAGCTGGCCGAGCGGCATCCGCTTGTACCGCCTCAGGTTCTCACGCACCCGGTCGTAGACGACCACCGTATCGTTCAGCGAATAGCCGACGATGGTCAGAATCGCCGCGATCGAGGAGAGGTTGAACTCGATTTGCGTCAGCACCAGAAAGCCGATCGTGAGGATCACGTCGTTGACGGTCGAGACAATCGCGCCGATGGCGAACTGCCACTCGAAACGGAACCAGATGTAGATCAGAATTGCCACCAGCGAGGCGACAACGCCGATCGTTCCCGCCCAGGCGAGTTCCCCCGAGACAGTCGGCCCGACGACCTCGGTGCGCTGGAAATTGTAGTCCGCGTCAAGCGCGGTATGAACGGTGTTGACCGTCTGCACCTGCTGGGCATCTCCGCCCTCACCCTGAGCGCCGATACGGATCAAGGCTTCGTTGGGAGAGCCGAACTCCTGAACCTGAACGTCGCCGAGACCCGCGGCCCCTAGCCGCTGGCGAATGTCGCCGATATCGGCAGCACCATTCTTGGCCTGGACCTCGACCAGAGAACCGCCGGTGAAGTCGATGCCGAGGTTGAGCCCCACGGTCGCAAGTCCGCCCAAGGACACCACGCACAGCAGCAGCGAGATGGCAAAGAACTGGAGGCGAACCTTCATGAAGGGGATTCGCGTCACCTCGGGAACGAGGTGTAGATAGCCGCGAGGCAGCTGCTTCGGCCGCCGGCGCCGAACCCACTCCGACACCATCCAGCGCGTCAGCGTGAAGGCGGTGAAAACGGTGGTCACGATACCAACGGCGAGCGTCACCGCGAACCCGCGCACCGGACCGGATCCCAGGAAGAACAGGATGACGGCGGCGATGAGGGTTGTGATGTTGGAGTCGACGATGGTGGCCAGAGCGCGTTCGAAGCCTGTCGAGATGGCCTGAATCAGCGGCTGCCCCTTGCGACGTTCCTCGCGAATGCGCTCGTAGATCAGAACGTTCGAATCGACGGCCATGCCCACAGTGAGGACGATGCCGGCGATGCCCGGCAGCGTCAGCGTCGACCCCAGAACGGAGAGCGTCGCCAAAAGCAGGACGATGTTTCCGATCAGCGCGATGTTCGCGATGATGCCGAGGAAGCCATAGGCCGCCAGCATGAACACCACGACGAGAATGGCGCCAATGATGCCGGCGATCTCACCGGCGGCAATCGAGTCGGCACCGAGGCCGGGGCCGACCGTCCGTTCTTCGATGATATCGAGCGTGGCCGGCAGCGCGCCGGCGCGGAGCAGCACCGCGAGATCGTTGGCGGATTGCGTCGTGAAGCTTCCGGAAATCTGCGCCTGACCGCCGAGAATCGGCTCGCGGATGTTCGGGGCCGAAAGCACCTTGTTGTCGAGGACGATGGCAAAGGGCCGCCCGACGTTCTGTTGCGTCACCGCGCCGAAGCGTTGGGCGCCGCGCGTGTCGAAGCGGATGTTGACCACGGCTTCGTTGGTCTGGCTGTTGAAGCCCGCCTGCGCATCGGTGAGGTTCTCGCCCGAGACCATGACCTGTCGCTTCACGACGATCGGGCGGCTCGGATTGTCGTTGGTATAGAGCAGCTCTGAATCAGCCGGCGCCCGCGCGGCGCCGCGCGCCACGTCCTCGCCGGAAACCGTCGTGTCCACCAGCCGGAAGGTCAGCTTCGCTGTCTGGTTCAGCAGCGACTTCAAACGCTGCGGGTCCTGGAGTCCCGGCACCTGGACCATGATGCGGCCGGTGCCCTGGCGCTGGATCAGCGGCTCGGTCGTACCGAGTTCGTCGACGCGCCGCCGCACCACCTCGATGGACTGATCGACGGCGGAAGAGATGTAGTAGGCGACCCCCTGGTCGGTCAGCGCAAGATGGAAGGTGCCGGGCCTCGGCTCCGTCACGGCTACCGGCGAGACATTGCCGCGCCCGAGAATCCCGGCGGAGACAGGTTGAGCGAGAGCCTGCAACGCCTGACGCGCCGCATCGACCTGCCCCTCGTCGCGGACAGTCACCTCAACCGAGCGGCCCGACGTGCCGAGGCCCGTATAGCCGATGCGAGCCTCGCGCAGCGCCTGGCGGGCATCGTCGCGCAGCGTCTGAAGATGCTCGTTGACCAGCGAAGCCTCGTCGACCTCCAGCAGGATGTAGGACCCGCCCTGCAGATCGAGGCCGAGGGTGATCTGATCCTTCGGCAACCAGGACGGCAACGCCGCCAGCTGTTCACGGGTAAAGAGATTCGGCAGCGCCAAGACCACGCCAACGACGACCGTCAGCCAGATGAGAATGGTCTTCCATCGCGAAAAGTAGAGCATCGGGAGCCCGATCGTTCAGCCGCCGGGGGCGCATCAACCCGGCTGGCACTTCATTCGTTGCCGCTCGGCGCGCCGACCGTGCGACGTTGCTGGACCAGCGGAAAGCCGGTGCTCAAAGCAACCCGACTACTTGGCGTTAGCCGCCGCCGGCTCGCCCTTCACCCGGACGTCCGTCACCATCGTCTGGAGCACGCGGACCTTGACCTGCTCGGCGATCTGCACCTCGAGCTCGCCGTTCTCGAGAACCTTCGTCACCTTCCCGATGATGCCGCCGCTAGTGACGATGGTATCGCCACGCCGGATCGACTTCAGCATGTCTTCGCGCTTCTTGGCCTGAGCGCGCTGCGGCCGAATGATCAGGAAGTACATGATCACGAAAACGGCGACGAAAGGCAGAACGCTGATCAGAAGATCGCCGCTCCCCCCCGCAGCGCCAGGGGTCTGTGCGAAAGCAGGCGAAACGAACATCGGGAACTCCATGGAAAACCGCCGCGCGGGGCCTTTGCTTGTTAGGCCTTTACGTGTTGCGCGGAATATACGAACGGTGCGGCTGAATGCAACAGACCGCAGGCGGCAGTGAAGACCTTCTGTCCCGGCGACAGCATCAAAGGAAGCGGAGATGGATGCGCAGAAGGATCACGCTCTCGTCATGCTCATGGAGCGGATTGCGCAGAGCCTGGAACGTATGGCGCCCGGCCCCCTGCCCCCACCTGACTTCGAGGCTGCGGACTGTTTCACCTTCGATCCACCCTCTAAGCTTCGCCCTGTCGCCCGCGTCAGCCGCGTGGATATTGCGCTGTTGAAGTCGATCGACCGCTCACGCGATATCCTGCTGGCGAACACAGAGCGCTTTGCGCGTGGCTTCCCCGCCAACAACGCGCTGCTGTGGGGCTCGCGCGGGATGGGAAAATCGTCGTTGGTCAAGGCGGTTCACGCGGCCGTCAATCAGGATCGGCCGGACGGCGTCGCGCCTCTGAAGCTTCTGGAGATTCATCGCGAGGATATCGCGGCGCTGCCCACCGTCCTCAGAATGATCCGCGACGCGCCCTATCGGTTTCTCCTGTTCTGCGACGATCTGTCCTTCGACCACGACGACACATCGTACAAGTCCCTTAAGGCCGCGCTGGAGGGCGGCGTCGAAGGCCGGCCTGACAACGTGCTCTTCTATGCGACGTCCAATCGCCGCCACCTTCTGCCGCGCGACATGATGGAGAACGAGCGGTCCACCGCCATCCACCCCGGCGAGGCGGTGGAAGAGAAGATTTCCCTGTCGGATCGATTCGGATTGTGGCTTGGCTTCCACCCGTGCAGCCAGGACGACTTCCTTGCGATGGTCAAAGGCTACATGAGCGCGAATGCGCTCGACGGGGATTGGGAAGTGGTGCGCAGGGACGCTCTGGAATGGGCGACGACGCGCGGCGGACGTTCCGGCCGTGTCGCGTGGCAATTCATTCAGGATCTCGCCGGCCGCCTCGGCCGACCGCTGGACCATTTCGATGCGAAATCCGAGACCGAATAAGTCACGAGGATAGAAAGCGAAGAGGCCGGCTCATGATGGCCGGCCTCTTGGATCAGTAATCCAGGCGCGTCAGAGAAACTTCATCGGATCGACCGGCGCCGAATTCTTGCGCACCTCGAAGTGGAGAATGGGAACGTCCGTGTCGCCCGACATGCCGGACTTCGCGATCTCCTGGCCGCGCTTCACGTTCTGGCCGCGAGAAACCTCAAGCTCGTCAGCGTGGCCATAGACCGTCACAAGCCCGTCGTCATGCTTGATCAGGACCGTCTTGCCGAACTCCTTGAGGCCTTCGCCGGCATAGATGACGACGCCGTTTTCGGCGGCCTTCACCGGCGTGCCGCGCGGCACCGAGATGTTGAGCCCGTCGTTGCGGCGGGAACCGACGCGATCGCCGTAGCCCTTGAGGACGCGTCCCTGGACCGGCCAGCGCAGCTGCCCGATGCCTGTGCTGTCCGGCGCGATCGACGCCTCCTGGGTCGCCTCGACCTTGGCCGCGACGGACCCTGAGGATGCGGCAGGAGCGGGCGTTGATGCGGCAGGAGCGGGTTCGGCGCGGCTCGCCTGAACAGGCTCTCGCTTTGCCGGCGCCGAATCGCTCGACGCAGCCGCCTGAGCGGGCGCGGCTTCCTTGGCAGGCATCGGCGGCTGGTAGGCTCGCGGCTCCTTCGGCGCAGCGGACGGCGTCGGCAACATGGAGGCGCCGCGAACGGCACCGCCCGAGCTGACGCTCATCGTTCCCAACGGCTTCTCGGGAGCACCGCGGCCTGGCTGAGGCGCGGAATAGCTGGCCGGCGTCTCCAGGGACGCGACCTGCGTCTGGCCGCCTGCCGGTATCGTCAGCGTCTGGCCGATGCGCACGGTGTCTCCGGACAGCCCGTTTGCGCGCTTCAACTCGGCCACCGACACGCCGTGCTGTCGCGCGATCCCGGTCAGGGTGTCGCCGGTCTCAACAGTGACACCTGATCGACCTGACGCCGAGGGCGCAGGCGATACCACGGCGGAGGCTTGGCGCGTCTTCGGGTTGTGGTCAGGCGCGGAAACGGGCGCCTTCTGAGCATAGTTGTAGGACGGGATCACGACGCTGCTGCCAGGCGCGACCTGACGCGCGTCTCTCATGCCGTTGGCGGAGAGAATCGCATCTGCGGGCACGCCGTAGCGCTTCGAAAGCGTATAGACCGTCTCGCCCTGTTGGACCGCAACGCGGGTGCCGGCGCCGCCCCAACCCGGAGCGGACGAACGCCTGTCGAGAGATGGCGAGGCCGTCTGGGCGGGGGCGGCGGCAGGCGCCGCCGACGCCGATAGTGAGCCGGTCAGGGAAGCATTACCGGCGGGCGGAGTTGCGGAGGTCGAGGGAGGCGCGAGTTCGGCGCGCTGGACGCCGCCCGTCGCGGCCGGGGCCGAGCCATAAGAGGCAGTGTCGCCGGCAGAATCACCGCTCGCCGGCGCAGAGTAGCCCTGGTTCTGGTTGGTCTGGCCGCCGGAATATCCGCCATTCGCCGACTGCGTGCCGTAGGACGCCACGGCGGTCTGCGAAGTTTGCGGGACCGCCCCCGTATAAAAGCCGTCGTCGAATCGAACGACGTCGGCGCTGCATCCGGCTGCAATCCCCGCCAGCGAAACAATCGCAGCTGTCCGAACCAGACGACTCCGGACAGATCTCAGCACGTACAAAGGCATTGCCGTCCCCGTAGACACTCAACCAAGCTTGGGGGACATTGAAGCGCGTTAATCTTACTGCCCGGTTAAATACCCCTGCCGTCGACAGAATTTCGTTTGCCATATTCGCGGCGTGCCCACGCGGCAACATGTCAAACGGCTATCAAAGGACGGTGGCCACGCCCGGCTCGAGAGGCAGATAGCGCACAGGGCGGAGGTCCTCGCGCTCAAATCGGCTTCCTACCTTCTGCATGCGCACCAGCATTTGCTCTTCCCTGGCCGGCCCGACGGCGCAGATCAAATATCCGTGCGCAGCGAGCTGTTCCAGGAAAACCCGAGGCACCGCATCGAAGGCGCCGTGCAGAATGATGCGGTCGTAGGGTGCCATCGAGGGGTATCCGCCACGGCCGTCTTCCAGCTCGAACACCGCATTCGCAAGGCCCAACTCCTTGAGCCTTGCGCCCGCCGCAGCAATCAGGCGCCGGTATCGGTCGAGTGAGGCGACCCGCGCGCCGAGTCGCGCAAGGAGTGCGGTGACGTAGCCGCTGCCGCTCCCCACCTCGAGAACACTATTTCCTTCCTCGATGTGTAGGGCGGCAACCAGACTCACCGCGAAGTGGGCGCCTGGCATGGTCTGGCCGCAGTCGATGGGAAGCGAGGCATCGCCATAGGCATTGGCGACGCCCGCCATCACGAAGTTGCGGCGGGGCACCTTTTCGACCGCGGCAAGCAGTCTCGAATCGAGGTGCTCGCTGCGTAGCCGCAGCAGGAACGCGGCGAGATCCTCACGATCGCGGGGGTCGACGGACTGCATCACGAGAAGAGCGCGCGAAGGTCGTCCATGAGCGCATATTCGGTGAGGTCCAGCTTGAGCGGTGTCACCGAAATACGATTCCGCGTGAGCGAGGCGAAATCCGAATTCTCCACCTCCCCTCCCGCATGTCGTCCGAACTTCAGCCAGAAATAGGGAAAGCCGCGTCCATCTTGCCGCTCCTCGATCCCGATGGAATATTCGAGCTTGCCCTGACGGGTGACGTCGACGCCCTCAACCGCCTCTGGCGCAACCGCCGGAAAATTGACGTTGACGAGGGTGCCCTTGCGAAACTCGGAGGATATCAGCCGATCGATGATCCCCGGCGCGTGGCGCTCGGCCGTTTCCCAGAACACGTGGCGATTGGCGCGCGAATCGTAGGATTGGCTGAGAGCGATGGAGCGGATGCCGAGCATCATGCCTTCCATCGCGCCGGCCACCGTTCCGGAGTAGGTCACGTCATCGCAGATGTTCTGACCGGCATTGACGCCGGAAAGCACCAAGTCCGGCGGCTCGGGCATCACGCGCCGTACCGCCATGATCACGCAGTCGGTGGGTGTGCCCGACAACGCGAATTTCCGCTCGCTCACCTCCCGCAGACGGAGCGGCGACGACAAGGTCAGCGAGTGCGACAGGCCGCTCTGATCGCCTTCGGGAGCCACTGTCCAGATGTCGTCGGAGATCGTGCGGGCGATGCGTTCCAGGACAGCAAGTCCTTCCGCATGGATGCCGTCATCATTGGTCAGCAGAATACGCATGTCAGGCCACCTGCCCGGCCGCCACGATGCGCTCCTGTCCGCCGAGATAAGGCCGCAGCGCCTCCGGGACTGTGATCGAGCCGTCCTCGTTCTGGTAGTTCTCGATGACAGCGATGAGCGCGCGACCAACCGCAATTCCCGACCCATTCAGCGTATGCACATAGCGCAGCGCCTTGGAGTCGGCGGCGCGGTAGCGCGCGTTCATGCGTCGCGCCTGAAAATCGCCGCAGACAGAGCAGCTGGAAATCTCCCGGTAGGTCTTCTGTCCCGGTAGCCATACCTCGATGTCATAGGTCTTGCGAGACGCAAACCCCATGTCGCCCGTGCAGAGAACGATGACGCGATAGGGCAAGCCCAGCCGTTTCAACACTTCCTCGGCCGAGGCGGTCATCCGCTCGTGCTCGGCCAGAGACGTTTCCGGCGTCGTGATCGAAACGAGCTCAACCTTGTAGAACTGGTGCTGGCGCAGCATGCCGCGCGTATCGCGCCCGGCCGATCCCGCCTCGGAACGGAAGCATGGCGTCAGCGCGGTATAGCGCAGCGGTAGCGCGCTCTCGTCGAGCGTTTCCTCGCGGGCGAGATTGGTCAGCGGCACTTCGGCCGTCGGGATCAGCCAGCGCCCTTCAGTCGTATGAAAAAGGTCTTCCTCGAACTTCGGCAGATTGCCGGTGCCGAACAGCGCCTCGTCGCGCACCAGAAGCGGCGGCGAAACCTCCATGTAGCCATTCTCGCGCGTGTGCAGATCGAGCATGAACTGACCGAGAGCCCGTTCCAGCCGCGCCAGATCACCCTTCAGGATCGTAAAGCGAGCGCCGGCGATCTTGGACGCCCGATCGAAATCCATGAGGCCAAGCGCCTCTCCGACTTCGAAATGCTCCTTGGGCTCGAATGGGAAGCGAGGCGGCTCGCCGACGCGGCGGAGCTCGACATTGGCCGTTTCATCCGGCCCGACCGGCACCTCCTCAAGAGGCACGTTGGGGATACGGGAAAGGGCGTCCTCCAGCGCCTCGTCCAGGCGGCGCTCCTTCTCCTCGCCCTCCTGAATTTTTTCCTTGAGTTCCGCGATCTCGCGGATCAAGGCGTCGGCAGCCGCGGCATCCCCTGACCCCTTGGCCCGCCCAATCGCCTTGGACGATTCGTTCCGCCGGCTCTGAAGATCCTGGAGCGTCTGAAGATGGCTGCGGCGAGCTTCGTCAAGTTTCAGGAGTTCGGCTGCGGCCGGCGACGCCTGACGTGAGGTCAGCGCCTTATCCAAAGCCTCAGGATTTTCGCGTATCCATTTGATATCAAGCATTTCAAAAACCGCTCCGCCAGCATGCGCCGATCGGCCGGCATCCGCGTGACGGCAGGCAAGCGACGCTTAGGCGAAGAAGGTCTGTCAGCCTTGCGCTTCGCGCTCGGCCTCGCGCTCGGCCCGCCGGCGCTCGATGAGCCGCGCCGTCCATACGGAAATCTCGTAGAGAAGGATGGTCGGCACCGCAAGGCCGATCTGCGACATCGGATCAGGCGGCGTCAGCACGGCAGCAGCCACAAAAGCCAGGACGATGGCGTATTTCCGCTTACCACCCAGATCCTTCGAAGTGACGATGCCGGCGCGCACGAGGAGCGACGTCACCACCGGCAGCTGGAACACCAAGCCGAAAGCGAAGATCAGCGTCATGATGAGCGACAGGTACTCCGATACGCGCGGCAGAAGCTGAATGATCGGCTGATCACCAGCGCCCGACTGCTGCATCGACAGGAAGAACCACATCACCATCGGAGTGAAGAAGAAATAGACAAGCATCGCCCCGAGCAGAAACAGCACCGGCGTGGCGATGAGAAACGGCAAGAATGCCTGCCGCTCGTCGCGGTAAAGACCGGGCGCGACGAACTTGTAGATCTGAACGGCGATGAGCGGAAAGGCCAGGAAAAAGCCGCCGAATGCGGCGATCTTCACCTGCGTGAAGAAGAATTCCTGCGGAGCCGTGTAGATCAGTCGAACCTGGTCCTCGGGCAGTCCCGACCAGCCCACAGCGATCTGGTACGGAACGACGAGCAGATTGAAAAGCTGCTTGGCGAAGATGAAGCAGAAGAGGAAGGCAAGGAAGAAGCCGAGAAGGCTCCAGATCAGCCGACGCCTGAGTTCGACAAGATGTTCGATCAGCGGGGCGGACGACGCCTCGATTTCGGTTTCGTCGCGCATGTCGTCAACCCGCCTTCCCGACAGGAGCTTCAGTCGGCTTTTGCGAGGGGGCCTCTACAGCAGAGGGAGCGGCGACAACCGAGCTTCCGGCATCCTGATCAGCGGCTGCCTGCGCGGTCGCCCCGGGGTCAGCAACTCCAGGCTCCACCGGCTTAATGCCTTCGCTGGCGGACGGAACCTTCGGCTCCGGCGCCTTCGTGGCTGCCGACAACGACGAGCGTATCTCGTCACCGACGGCGCGGATCGGGTTGAGAGCCTTGCGAATATCCGAGGCAGGATTGAGGTTCCGTACGTCCTTCATCGTCGAGCGAACCTCGTCGAGCTCCGCATCGCGCAATGCATCGTCGAACTGACGGCGGAACTCGCCCGCCATCCTTCTCATCTGCCCTGTCACCCGGCCAAAGGTGCGCAACATACGCGGTAGATCCTTGGGTCCAACGACGATCACCAGGACCATCGCTATGACCAGGAGCTCCGTCCAGCCGACATCAAACATGGCGGCAACAACTCCGCTGAGACATCCGATTCACGGTCTTGCACCCGCCGATCATCACATCGCGGAGCCGAACCCGGCCTTTAGCTCCGGGTCTTCTCGACCTTCACGTCGTGGGCAACGACCTCATCGTCGCGCCGGTCGATGGCCCGACGCTCGGTCACGACTTCTTCGTCGTCGTCAGCCATGCCCTTCTTGAAGTTCTTGATGCCCTTGGCGACATCGCCCATCAGATCCGGAATCTTACCCCGGCCGAAAAGCAGAAGAACGACGGCGAGAACAATGAGCCAATGCCAGATGCTGAAGCTACCCATTTTCCCAAACTCCTTGTGTTGAAGGCCCCGCGCGCTCCTAAGCTAGGGACCGCGTGAACCTCTTTCAAATTCCCGAGTTCCGACCCACCACCGATGGCGGCGATCCTGCCGGGCCTCTCGATTGATCTGCTCGTCGATGCCTCATAGCGCGTCGAAAGCTGTCGCCAAAGGACCTGCCGAGCCAATGCCCCAAAAAAGAGGTCGAAGCGGCACGTTGGCGACGTGCTTCACCGCTCTCACGCCTGGGCGCCACGCGCCGCAATCGTATCGCATCGTCGACTCCATCTCTCGTTTCGCCGCACGATTCGATCCAAATTTGCCCTTCGCAAAGGCAGCTTCACAAAGGAGAAAGCGTTCGAGGACCCCTTTCCTCCGCTTTCTGCCCTATCAAACAGACCTCAACATTGTCGCATCTCAATATACAGGGAAAGTGCTGCTCACGCCGAGCCATTGATTTTCACGCTATCGCGAGCCTGCCTGTAAGCTCGTTGAATTCCGCGCGAACGGTATCCTCATCATCCATGGCAGGGCTGACGGCAAGAACGCGTTGAGCCTTCTCGGCGCGGGCCAGGGACTTGCCGGCGATAACGGGCACCGCCGAGGCAACCTTGCGCATCTCGCTCATGTCGCCGTTGCAATGAAGGGCGACATCGCAGCCCGCCGCAATCGCAGCCCCTGCTAGATCGCCAATGTCGCCGGCCAGCGCCTTCATCGAGAGGTCGTCGCTCATCAGCAGGCCGTCGAAGCCTATGGCGCCGCGGATCACCTCGCCGATCACCTTCGGCGAGACAGTTGTGGGACGAACGGGGTCCAGGGCCTTGAAAAGAAGATGAGCCGTCATGCCGCACGGAAGGTCGTTGAGCGCCTTGAACGGCACGAAGTCCACGGCTTCGAGTTCCTCGAGCGAGGCCGCTACGACGGGCAGATCGAGATGGCTATCGGCGTTGCCGCGACCGTGGCCGGGCATATGCTTCATCACCGGCAGAACAGCGCCCGCCATCAACCCCTCGGCGGCCGCGCGGCCAAGCGCCGAGACGGCTTCCACGGTGGTGCCATAGGCCCTGTCGCCGATCACCTGATGGCTTCCTGGCGCAGGAACATCGAGGCAGGGTACGCAATCCCCGTTGAGGCCGAAGCGCCGAAGATCGATCGCGAGAATGCGCCCATGAAGATACGCGGCCCGCTGTCCCGCCTCCCTGTCGAGGGCGAAGAGCCGGCCGAGTACGGCAGGCGCCGGATGATCCGGAACCAGTGGCGGGCGCAGACGCCGCACGCGGCCGCCCTCCTGGTCGACAAAAATCGGCGCGTCCGGCCGATCGACGGCGGCTCGCAGGGCAGCGGAAAGATCGCATAGCTCCTCCGCCTCACGAACGTTTCGACCGAAGAGAATGAAGCCCCATGGCCGCTCGTCCGCGAAGAACGCCGCCTCGTCCGATGCGAGGCGCGGGCCGGAGCAGCCTGCGATCCACGCCTTGTTCTGCGTCATGCCGTTTTATCCGAACCAAACGACGGTCCGAGGCCACCAGGGCGGCGGAACGTCCATGAATCACGGGAGCCAAATGCGCGCGAACGCCCGAGCCTCGTCGCTCACCTTGAGACGAAGCAGCTCCCGCCTGCGGCCTTGAGCTGGCTGCACAGATTGGAAGCATCGCTCTGCGACGCGGCCGTAACCCTCACGCGATAATATGTACCGCGGCCCGCGATCTCAGCGGACTGGATGACGATGCCATGGCCGCTCAGAATATTCCCGTACTTCGACGAGAGATTCTGGAAGCTCTGACGAGCCGCTTCCTCACTGGGCTGAGAGGCGATCTGGACATAGTACCCACCCGACGCAGGCTGAGCTGTTGGGGCGGCCGGTTGCGAAGAGGCGATCGTCGCGGCTGCCGGATGGCTTGGTGGCTGCGGGGTCGCGCTCGCAACCTGGACACGGTCCAGAGGCTGCGTTCCTGGCCGCGCATGAGGTACGGGCACGGTGAGAGGTGCCGAGACGGTTGCCGGCACCGGCTCTGCGGCGGCCTCAGCCGGTGTGTCAGGCGCTGCACTGGCCACGTTCTCAGGCGCTGCATTCTCGGACACGGGCTCTTCGGACACGGGCTCTTCGGCAGGAAGCGCCGCCTCGCCTGACGCCGCCGCGGCTTGCGCCAAAGGTGCCGTGTCCTCGGCCGGCGGATTGATCGCAGGCGAAGGCATCACCGGCGCGGCGGTTTTAATCAGGCCGACTTCTCGCGCTTCCGGCGATTGAGCAAGGCTTGCCATCTGCTGTTGCGCAGCGGCGGGTCCTGGCTCATCCTGGGTATCGCTTCCCGGTACGACGGAGCCATCCGCGCGCACGGACACGGTTCGTACACGGCGTGGCTGAAGAATCGGAACCGGAGAATCCTCGCCCGAACTGGCATTCTCGGCGAGGCGTGCGTCCTCTTTCGAAGGAACGACGTCCTGCTCCATCATTCCCACGCCAGGAAGTGCATCAACCTGGTCTTCTTCCTCGGGAGCGATGTCGACCGGTTCTTCCTCGCTGGCGATGAGCGTCTTCTGGACCCGCTCGGGCGGCGTAATCGTGCCGCGATCGGCGTCAACTCTTTCGTATACCGCCTTGTTTTGATTCGGGATCGACTGGCCGCCGGGATTTTCCGGCTTGATCTTCACCGGCTCCATGTCGGCTTTTACGAGAAGTGTCCCTCCGTCTCCGCCGCCAGACGACGATCCTGCGAACTGCCATGCGGCACCGCCAACGATCATCAGCGCCACGACGCTCGCTGCCACCAGCGCGCTCCTGCGATGAAGCATCAAGCGCTTCGGAGGAGCCTTGTGGGCCACATGATTGGCCGCATACCAGCTCGGCAGAGGCTGCTCCTCGAACGAATGCGCCGCCCCATTCGCATCTTCGGCAATCTGCAGCTTGGGCGACTCGGAGACATGGTCGTCAGCGGTCTCAGCATTCGGCTCTTCGTCGGCGCCGACTTCACCCTGCTCTGTCGTGGACAGGTTCGGGTGGCCGCGCAAAACGGCGAGCTGACTGGCGATCAACTCGTCGAAATCATCAAGCGGCAAAGGTGCAGGCTCCGGCTCGCGCCTGCTCGCCGCCTCGGGCGCGAAGCTGGGCGTGACGACGACGGAAGAATCGCGAGGCCGCAAGGGAGCACTCAGACTCTGGAGAGCCAGCTCAAGCTCCTCGTCGTCCGCAAAGCGTGGTTCGTCCGGAGTCTTCGGAGAAGACGTCACGGCGGCTTTCGCCCCAGCCGAGTTTGCAACAGGAGAAACGTCCGGCTTCGCAGCAACAGGCGCGGTTTCGACCTTGGGGCGCACCCAGCTTGAATAGGCAGAAGGCGATATCGGGTTGGCCACCCGCTCCTCACCTGCATTCCGGTTGATCTGCCCCGCGGCTGCACCGCCACGTCCGCCGTCCAGCGAAGAGGTGGCCGCCGAGACGGAGGCGACCTGTTGCAACTCCGTCTCCAGATCCGCAAAGGCCCCTTCCAATTGAGCGTCGTCGAGATCGAAATCGCGCAGATGGGCCTCAAGTTCGTCCGCGAGCTGCTGATCGAGCCCCTCGAATGCCAGCACCTCGGCTTCCGGCGCCGTGCGAGCTTTTTCGGGCAGCTCGTGGTCGGTGTCCGCGCCAATCTTGGAGAATATTTCACCGACAGACTGCTCGAACGAAGCAGCCCAAGCAGAGTCGTCAAAGTCACCACTCTTGTGCGGATCGATGGCGCGCTCGGCCTCAGCCGAAACCAGCGACTCGGATTCCGCCGCAAACATCTCCGGTTCCGGCTGCTCGTCCGCGGCAAGGATCTGAGCTTCGCCGTCTTGCGCTTCTTGCGAGAGCGCCGCGTCGAATTCAGACCAGTCCCCCTCGTCGCCAAGCCAGGAGTCGTCAAAACTGGAATCGTCGAGGTCGGACAGTTCCGCGGCTTCTGCGCTCGCGGTCACCTCCGATGCTGGAGACGAGGCGTCAGCACTGCGCTGTGCTTCGTCAGGGGCTATGCCGAAGGAGGCGTCCCCTCGTGCATCGGTAGGCTGGTAGCCCTCGTCGGCCGGAGCGAACGCCGTCCGATCGACGGGGTGATTCTCAGGCCGTGACGCGCGAAAGACGGCCGGTTCAGCGGCGTCTTCCATCTTTCTGGCGGACTGGCGCTCAGGCACGGAGGCGCGAGCTTCCGCCTGGGGCCAATGCCAAAGCGGTTGCTCGACCAGCTTGGCAAGCTCGGCGAAGGGATCATCATCGGCCGCATCGGCTTCAAAGGTGATTCCGCGCGCCAAGCCTTTCGTGTCCGCCATCACCGTGCCCCCTGTATGCCTGTCAACCGTTGGAAAAAGCCAAGGATGTCATGGCCCTAGAAGATGAAATTGTCGAAAGGATGGTCCTCACCGCATTTCTTCTGGCGCTTCGGCACCCACAAGTCTCAAGCCTGAAGCCAAAACTGATGCGACGGACAAGACCAATGCCAGTCTCGCCTCCGTCAGTTTTGGATCATCAACCTTAACGAAGCGTAAGTCGGGCAAATCCTTACCGCGGTTATACTGCGCGTGGAACATTGAGGCGAGATCATAAAGGTAGAACGGAAGCCTATGCGGCTCCTTGGCCTGGGCAGCGCTCTGAATCACACGCGGGAACTCGGCGAGCTTCTGGATGAGGCCCACCTCGCCCTCATCTGTGAGGCCGGCCAATGCCTCCTCTGTCAGCGCGGCCGCTTCTGGCGGCGAGATACCCTCGGCAGCCGCCTGGCGCACCACCGAGTGGGCGCGGGCGTGGGCATACTGGACATAGAAGACCGGATTGTCTTTCGACTGCTCCGTCACTTTCTGGAAATCGAAGTCCAGCGGCGCATCGCTCTTCCGGAACAGCATCATGAAGCGAACGGGATCGCGCCCGACCTCTTCCACGACTTCGGCCAGGGTCACGAAATCGCCCGAGCGCTTCGACATGCGCACGGGCTCGCCGTTGCGGAAGAGCTTGACCAGCTGACACAGAACCACGTCCAGCTCCGCCTTGCCGCCCGACACGGCGCGCGCGACGGCCTCCAGCCGCTTCACGTAGCCGCCGTGGTCTGCGCCGAGCACATAAACCATCTCGTCGAAGCCGCGATCAAACTTGTCCTTGAAGTACGCGACATCGGCGGCGAAGTAGGTGTAGCTACCGTCCGACTTGATCAGCGGCCGGTCCATATCGTCGCCAACCTCGGTCGACCGGAACAGGGTTTGCTCGCGATCCTCCCAGTCTTCCGGCAGCTGGCCCTTGGGCGGCGGCAGGGTCCCGGTGTAGATGAAGCCCTTCTCCCGAAGATCCTCGACCGCCTCGGCGATCCGCCCAGGCTCCCCCGCATGAAGGGTGCGCTCCGAGAAGAAGACGTCGTGACGGATGCCGAGAGCCTTCAAATCATCGCGGATCATCATCATCATGGCGTCGATGGCGAAGTCCTTCACGATCGGAAGCCATTCGGCCTCGTCCATCCCCTCCAGCCTGTCGCCATACTTGATGGCGAGCGCGGCACCGACGCTCTTCAGGTAATCGCCGGGATAGAGGCCGGCGGGTATCTCGCCGATCGACCGGCCGAGCGCCTCGCGATAGCGCAGGAAGGCGGAGTGGGCGAGCACGTTGATCTGCGCGCCCGCGTCGTTGACGTAATATTCCTTGGTCACCTCATTGCCGGCAAAGGCCATGAGGTTGGCGATGGCATCCCCGACGACGGCGCCCCGGCAGTGCCCCACATGCATCGGTCCCGTGGGATTGGCGGAAACGTATTCGACGTTGATCTTGCGACCCGTCGCCTGGCCACGTCCGTAATCTGCACCCGCCACCAGCAGAGACTTGAGATGGGCGGTCCAGAACGTCTGCTTCAGCCGCATGTTGATGAAGCCTGGACCCGCGATCTCGACGGATTCGACGTCCGAATCGGCCGAAAGATGTCCAGAAATGATCACGGCCAGCTCGCGCGGGCGCAACTTGAGGGGCTTTGCCAACACCATCGCCGCATTGGTCGCAAGGTCCCCGTGGGCGGGATCGCGCGGCGGCTCGACCGTCACCTTCTCGAGATCGACAGGCCCTTCGTTGCGTCCACGGACGATGGCCTCGACCACATTCCTGATGCGGGTCTCGAAGTCTTTGAAGATATTCATGATCGGGTTCCGAAAGTTGGTCGGACGTGCTGTCGGCGCATGATGGCGCATCGCGCGATTCGACGAAGGATCGCGAAAGCTATTCGACGGTCGCGCGGCGCCTATCGCATATCTGGTGTGTGGTCAAACAAACGACGGTGTTCGGCGAGCGCATAGGTGTCCGTCATTCCGGCGAGATAGTCGGCCACGCGTCGTGCCAGCCGCGCCGGTCCGAGCGTCGTGCCCATGCCGCACCACTCCGCCGGCATTTCCTCGGGCGCGGCCAGATACCGGTCGAAAAGATCGGAAACGACGGCTTCCGCCTGCCGCATGACTCGCATCACGGTTTCATGGCGATAGACGTGCTCGAAGAGAAAAACGCGGGTCTGGCGCTGCGCCGCCTCCATCTCGGGCGAAAAGTGGAGCAGCGTCTGTCCGGCCCGACGCACGTCATCGGCACTCGCGGGGGTGAGGCGCGACAATTCGGCCGAGGTCGTGGCGATGACGTCCTCCACCATGCGGGTGATATGGCGGCGCATGATCTCGTTGATCAGCCGCGGCCGTTCCAACCCGGGGTAGCGAGCCTCAACCTCGGCCAAAATCGAGCCCGCCAGCGTCAGGCTACGCATGTCCTCGATATCGAAGAGGCCGGCGCGCAGGCCGTCGTCGAGGTCGTGCGTGTTATAGGCGATGTCGTCCGAGATCGCGGCCGCCTGCGCCTCCAGACTGGCGAAGCTCGAAAGGTCGAGGGGAAACACCGCGTCAAAGTCGAGGATCGGGCGTGTCGGCTCGGGCGCGCCCGCCTGACGATGCGGGCCGAGCATCGGACCATTGTGCTTGACCAGGCCCTCCAGCGTTTCCCAGCTGAGATTGAGGCCGTCGAATTCGGCGTAGCGCCGCTCCAGCGCCGTGACGATGCGCAGAGACTGGGCATTGTGATCGAAGCCGCCGAAGTCCGCCATCTTGGCTTCCAAGACGCGCTCGCCCGCATGGCCGAAAGGCGTATGGCCGAAATCATGCACCAGGGCGACCGCTTCCGTCAGATCCTCGTCCAGGCGGAAGGCTCTCGCGAAGGCGCGCGCGATCTGGGAAACCTCGATCGTATGGGTGAGACGCGTGCGGAAGTGGTCGCCCTCATAGGCGACGAAAACCTGCGTCTTGTGCTTGAGGCGCCGGAACGCGGCCGAATGGACGATGCGATCCCTGTCTCGCTGATAGGGCGTACGCGTCGGGCTGGAAGTCTCGGCATGGACGCGCCCGCGAGAGTTTTCCGCCCGCACCGCCCACGGCGCCCTTTCGCCGGTGCCCATGCCGATCCCATTCATCCGACTCTCACTCATCGGCCGTTGCCTTCCTCGGATTGACCCACCCGTTGCCGCTTCATACTTATGAGACAGTCAAACGCCAGGGAGCCGGGCGATAATTCCGATCCGCCCGCCAAACGAGATATGAGCGAAACCGCAGCGCCCGCCAAGCCGATCGTACTTTCCAAGGCCGCCGCGAAGCGAATCACCGCTATCGCCACCAAGCGCGGTGCGCCCACCGCCCTTCGTGTTTCCGTCGAAGGCGGGGGATGTTCCGGCTTCTCCTACAAGTTCGAGTTGACCGCCGACAGCGCGCCGGACGATCTGGTCGTGGAGGCAGACGGCGCGAAGGTGCTGGTCGACCCGGTTTCCTTGGACTTCATGCGCGGCTCGGTGATCGACTTCGTCGACGATCTCATGGGGCAAGCCTTCCAGGTGCAAAACCCCAACGCCACCTCGTCATGCGGATGCGGAACGAGCTTTTCCATCTAGTGTCATTCGCCGCCGCATTCGGCGCCCTGCCCGCTCGTCTCTCAAGGATATTCGTCCGCGATGCTGATCGCCACATGGAACATCAACGGCGTCAAGGCGCGGCTCGACAATCTCATCAACTGGTTGGAACAGCACTCGCCAGACATTCTCTGCCTTCAGGAGATCAAGTCGGTGGACGAGGCCTTTCCACGCGCGCCCATTGAGGCGCTCGGCTATCACGTGGAAACGCACGGCCAAAAGGGCTTCAACGGCGTCGCTTTGCTCTCCAAGAGCGCGCCGATTTCGCTTGTGCGCGGGCTCGACGGCGAGGAGAGCGACGAGCAGGCGCGATACATCGAGGGCCTCTGGCAGGACGGCGCAAGGGCGCTGCGGGTTGCCTCCATCTACCTGCCCAACGGCAACCCGGTCGGAACGGAAAAGTTCGACTATAAGCTGCGCTGGATGGCGCGCCTGGAAAAGCGGGCGAAACAGCTCCTCGCCGACGAGGGCGACGTGGTGCTGGCCGGCGACTACAACGTCATTCCCGAGCCGATCGACGCCAAGCGCCCGGATGCCTGGCTTGGGGATGCCCTGTTTCAGCCCGAAAGCCGCACCGCTTGGCGCCGTCTCGTCAACCTCGGATATACGGATGCGGTGCGCGCGGCCACGGATGCCGCAGAAACCTTCACGTTCTGGGATTATCAGGCGGGCGCCTGGCAGAAGAACAACGGCATCCGCATCGACCACATGCTGTTGTCGCCCGAGGCCGCATCACGCCTTACCGGCGTCGGCATCGACAAGGACGTGCGCTCCTGGGAGAAGCCGTCTGATCACGTGCCGGTACTAATCCAGATCGGTTAGAGCTTGGCACTGAAAAGGTGCCGGTGTTTTCGGAAAACCTCCTGCTCAATCAGAGTTCTAGGGAGAAATCCCGATTCTGATTCTTCGCATTTCGCTTTAAAGCGCGGCACGGTGAAAACTCCGCGTAAAGTCTTCAAATTCTCAGTTTTTCCGGGCGGCTTCCGTGGTCGCGATGGAGGCGAGCGCGGTCCGGCGGTCGGTCTCGTCGGCCAGCGCGAAAGCTTCTTCCTGAAGGGGCCTGATCCACTCCTGATCGGCCGGCTGGGCCTTGGCAAGAGCCGAGGTGAGAAGGCTGAGCCCCTTAGCCGGCTGCGGATGAAGTGAAATCATCTCGCCATTGAAAAGTAGATAGCCGAGAAGGGCCTGAGCTCCGACATGCCCCTTCTCGCCTGCGAGCTTCAGCCACCGGGCGGCTTGGCGAGGATCCGCCTTGCCGCCTTCGCCGTAGAGCAGCATCCGGCCAAGCTGAAACTGGGCCTCGCAATCTCCGAAGAAGCTGGCGGCATGAAAATAGAGCTGCCGGGCCTGGGGCAGATCTATCTTGACAGGGCTGTGGGGAATGCCGCGACGAAGGTATCCGGCAAGCGACACGATGGAGCTTGCGACGTAGGCCGCGTTCGGAGAGGTGGAGGTATCGTCCTCCTGATCCCTCACGATATCTTCAAAGATCTTGAAGGCCTCGTAGTCGTCCTCGGTGATGCCGTCGCCATCCGCGTACATGCGGCCAAGCTTCCAGCGGGCGCCAGGGTGCCCCTTGTCGGCGGCAAAGCGCAGCGCCTGAGCGGCGGCGGCCTTCTCACCTCTTTGATAGGCTTTGAAGCCTTGAGTGAAGAGTTCGAACGGCCCCGCTTCCTTTGCGGTGACAGAACTGGGATCAAGCGCCTGGAGGGTCGTCGCCGGGAATGTGGCGGCGACGGACGTGAAAACAGCCAAACGCAAGAGCTTGGCCGCAAGCGTCATGCATGATGATGATGATGCCATGCCATTCTCCAGCGGCAGAGCGTAGCCCTGCCTTGCCGGCGCGCCGAAGCGTGCAGGCTTGAACGAAATTGTTTTCATTACCCCCTCACGCCCCTCGGGTCGTGCATGCACAGTGAACCGAGGCCCACGTTGGTCGCACGACCCTGACGTCGCCTGTCTTTGTGGCGGCAGCACGGCGCGGTTCCAATGTCGGAAGTATAATAGATGCAGGATCGCCGCACTGTTGCACGGAAAGCACAACTCGGAATCGCTGATTGAGAAGACTCTTGAAGGAGCCGTTCGGCGCTCCCGTGCTTCGCCTGCAGTGCCACGGCTCGGCATCCTCTTCGATCGCGCGCCTCCTGCCAACGTCCTGCCATGTCCCATGTTTTGGGACTTTTCGGCCAACTCGGAAGAAGGCAAGGAAAGGCGGTTGATGGACCGTGGCGAAATGGCTACAAGGCGACGATCATCCGAACGAGGGCCCGCAACTGTGGGGCCGTCATGGTTCGAGCGCGTAGCTCAGTTGGTAGAGCAACTGACTTTTAATCAGTAGGTCCAGGGTTCGAGCCCCTGCGCGCTCACCAAAAACACCTTGTAAATCAAGAGGTTACGGCCCGACTTCTACTGATATTTTTGATCAGAAGCCGCTCGGGTTCCGAGGGGGTTCCGCTACCGTGACGCATTTAGGCGACGGCGTTTTCCGGCGACACTCGGCAAATTTACGTGACATGGAATGCCCCGTGGCTTCTGTGTTCGTATAGCCCGCTCATGGAATGGCGATGACGAATCGAGTAGCAATCGTGCAGTGACGTCTTCTAGTTTGAGGTGTGATGGATGACCGTTTGCGTCGCAATCGCAGTGAATGACTGTCTAGTTTTTGCAGCTGACTCAGCCTCATCGTTGGTGTCCACTGACCAATCAACGGGCGCTAGCACGATAATGAACGTTTACGCGCACGGAGACAAAGTTTTCAACCTTCACAAGAAGCTGCCGATATCTGCGATGACATGCGGCATGGGCAATATCGGTGCCGAATCCATTGGCACCATCGCCAAGGATTTGCGCAGACGCTTGTGCGGCGACAGGCCTGAGTGGCGTATCGATCCAGCGAACTATACTATTGAAGAAGTCGCCGCGAAGGCGCGACAGGTGATATTCGAGGAACGTTACGCGAGCTTAGCGCCAGCACCACCCGCACCGCACTCGCTAGAGTTCTGGGTGGGCGGCTATGGCTCCACCATTTCTGATGGTCATCAGGTCTGGAAGGTCCGGATCGAAAATGGCGTGTGTCCCCCTCCTGAGTTGCACGTCGACTTCGGGGGGACTGGACTACTCGTAGGCGGTCAACCAGCGCCGGTTATGCGACTGGTCCTCGGCATCGATCCTGCGGCGCCGCAGGTTCTGCAAAAGGCTGGCATGGCATCACCTGACGCGAACTCGGTGGCAAACTGTCTTCGCAACGGATTGGAGGCTCAATTAGTTATGCCGACAATGCCCGTTCGCGACGCAATTGAGCTCGCAGATTATTTGGTCGACGTGACCAAGCGCTTCTTCCGATTCCTGCCGGGTGCCGATATCGTCGGAGGAGACACAGACATCGCCGTCGTAACGAAGTATGAAGGGTTCAAGTGGATTCGTAGGAAGCATTTCTACCCTTCCAATCTCAACCCCCTGGAGACTGGTCATGCCTGATGCACGCAAAGCTCAAGTTGATCGCAGCCGAGAGTTGCCGCGAGAGCTCGATATGCCCGTTTACCGGTATCAGCATGCAGATAGTCGTAGCTTCACGCTGACCTACAGCGAGCGGCAGAATGAGGAGAAAGCAGGGACTGATAAATCGACGGAGCAGATGGAGCCGATTTTATCAGCCTTGTCGTTTTCCTGCTAACTCGGACCCCGCTTCGGCGGGGTTTTTATTTGTCCTCTTGTCGCCGTTCGCTCCCGCGCGTAGCCACATCGAACTAATAGAGCACGACCCAGGCGAGGCGATAGAGGCCAGCGCACCTAAGCCGCCAACCTCACTTCCCCTGTGATCCTGGCGCCCTGCTGCACGAGCACGAAGTTGAACCGCGATGGGATGATCTCGCACGGTGCCGTCTCGTGCCCCGCGTGAGAAGCAGCGGTTGCCCCCCCAAAGGTGATGAACCGGGAGTAACGCCGCGCCTGATCTTCCACGGACATCCGCGCCCCGAGCGATATCGGCTCATGCGCCCGGTCATAATCGCGATAGATTAGGCGCGCCTGTCTTCGTCGGTGTCCCAAGGACGCCGCCCGTCAAACGAGCCACGCGTCGCCCGCCCTGCCGTCTCAGGCCTAATCTGGGAATGCTTGGTGATACGCAACGCCCGCGCGGTTGCGATCATCGCGCGGCTCTCGCGCTCTCGCATGGCTGTCAGCTTATCTAGGCGCTTCAGCCCGTCTTCGTCCTTCAACCATTCTGCTTCGTAACGGTCGATCTCGTACGAAATCAGGCGATGCGTCGTGGCATGGCGGCAAAAAGCCTTCAGGATGCCGTGCGTCTCGCGAGGGAACCAGTCGGCGGGCATTCGCCGCACCACGGCCCGCCACTCGCCTTGTTGATCGTCGGTCAGGTCTTCCGGCGGCAAGGGTCGCGATTCGGTCAGGGGAGCGACAAGTGCCAGTGATGCCGCCGATTTAGGTCCTCGCTTCATCAGAATTGTCCACGTTTCTGTTTGTCGAGTGAGAGGCGCGGTACATGCCGGCGAACGATTTCCATCGTAGATCGCCCCCCCGGTCACTGAAGCGGCTGGCCACCGCGCCGCAACCATCCCTCAAGCTTCAACAACATCGCGGCGCGATCTCGTGATAACTCTTCATCCAGCCAAGCGAGCATCGTCCGCACCTCTTCCTCCGAAGCGCCATTGCTGCGAAGCGTGTCTTCGCTCTCGATGCGGTTGATTTCCGCCTGCTCGTCATATTGGCGGGCGGCTCTGTCGAGTTCGTCTTGCAACGTCATTGCCTCGCCCCTTTCGCTGCAAGCTGCCAAGCTTCGGGCGCCTTGCCTGGTTGCTCGCCTTCGGACGCATCACGCAAGGCGATCCACAAGCTGCCGTCGCTCGTGACTGCCGAGCCTTTGCGGTACGCGAGAGCGCGTTGATGCACTCCACAGAACTTCACGCCGCCCTGTTCCAGCTCTGAGATGCGGTGATTCAAAGCCTCCATACGAGCACGGTAATCCTGATTGTTTCGCTTTGTGATCTCAGTAAATGTCGCGAACATTTCCATGACATATCCATAGGTCGCATAAGCACTCATGACCTTGTTCGCATCAGGCGTTTCTCGCCTCCATTTAGCGAGGGAAGCGTCGACACTTTTCTGAATTTCATCTAGCCATTCTTCGTCTTCCATAGCGTTGCCCATCAGCTAACCGGCGTTCCCCATTCAATGCCCGTCACTTCAGCAACGGCATTGGTGCGCAGACGACGAACACCGAAGGCCACCTTCGCGAGAAGAGCCGTCGAATCCGTCTGAAACATCGAAATGAGTTCGGTCGGCGTTGGCGCGTCAGATGAACCCGAAGGATCGGTTTCCATTTCGAGCGCCGCTTCGTTGCTGGCGTCGAGAACGATTGGATCGGCGTTTGCCGCGATGGCACCAGCATTAACGAGCCGAAGCGTTCCCGCCGGCATGGTGGAGCCAACAAGCGCCGGCCAGTTGAGAAACTCGCCGCCGGTCCCGCTCATGGCGCCATTCGGCATTTGCATCACGGTGACGCGATTCGCCAGATCGGGCGACATGACCCAAAAGAGCGGGCCGACCCCCTTGGTGTTCACGCTCTCCAGCAAGAATGCCAGATCGCTTCTCATGCCATCCTGATCGTTACCCGCTGAGACAGTGCTCGGCGTTCCCGAATCGATCATCAAATTCCAAAATTCGGCGTCGACCACGTCGCTAACAGCGCCGCGAAGCTCAGCATTGACGAGATTGGTCGCCTCGTCGGTCATCGAGCGGGCGACTTCATCCGTAACGACGAGAATCGCCGCCGCCGTCACCGGCTCCAACCCGGCACCGGCCAACGCAAGCCGGGAAATCGGAAGCGCATTCCCTCTCTGCTGAATATAGCCCGTGGCATTGGTCCCCACGATGCCGACGCGAGTGTTCAGCGGAACCTTGCGAAATCCGCCGTCCAACATCCGAAAGAAAATGGAGCGCGTCCGCAGAGAACCGAAGAAACCCGCTGACGAAATCCGCCAATCAGCGAGAACATCGCCCGAATCTCCATCGCCAAGGGAAGACGCGGCGATAGCGCTCTTCTGGATCATCCGCCCCACGCGCAAGGGCGCGTCGATCATCTTGGCCGCGTTCATCGCCCCGATTCGATCTGAAGGCGATGCAAGCAAGCATTTCGCGAGAATGCCAATTTCTGAATGTGCTGTGTCGAATTTCATTGTCACTACCCAACCTGTCACGGTCAGATAATGTCGAGCAAAACGCGAGTGGAACAGGCCTGATTACTCGCGTTTCTCGCGTTTAAGCGTCGGATCGATACTTTCTAAGGGCGGCAGCGTCTAGCATCCAACGCCCACCAATCTTTTCACCCAGGCCCTTTTCTCTTGCCAGCCATCGGCATGTGTCGGGCGGAAGGTTGAAGCGCTCAGAAGCTGTCGCGGTATCGATCAGCGTTTCACCGGGCGCGAATTCCGGTTCGACTTGCGGCCTGTCAGTCTCCAGCGCCGCGCGAAGCTCGGTCAAGTCAGCGATCAGGCGATCTAACAGGGCGATATCAATCATTCCAGCGCCTGGAACCTTTCACCAAAACTTGCGGCCTCTGCATTGGAGGGGGACGCGCGGCGCATCCGGTCGGCGGTTTTTCTCTTCAAGGTGCCCCCGGTTCGAATTGGCCGCTCTGCACATCAATCTGGCTTTGCGCCTGTTTTTGGTGGAGCGCGGTACACAGACCGAACGGCTTCGACCTAGCCGATACCCCCCCGACCGATGATCCTTCGCCTTCACCAACCTGCCGAAGGCTTGGCCACCGACCGGTCCGCCTGACCAATTCGCCTCAACTTGAGACAAACGGCCGAGCCGGGCGTAAGTCGCCAAGTTGGCGGCACACATGACCGCGCGGAAACGGATCGCTTCACCACCGACAACGCCGCGAAGACAGCCAAGAGCGGGCGCTCTGTCCAAGGCGTCGGACATTTCACGCCGCGCCATCACCGTTCCCATGACGGTTGCCAAAGCCGCCATGGCGATGAACCTCCTTCAGCACCTCTCCGAAGAAATCCTCGATCTCGGCTTCAATCCGTTCCGCCGAAATTCCGGCTCTCGCCATCTGGCGCGCCATGTCATCTGTCAGTCGCCGCCAATATGCAGCCGCACCTCGGTCAGTCGTACTTTCGAGCATCTCGGCAGCGCGCCGAATTTTGGCGACCCGATTTTTTCCAGGGAAAGGGATGATCTCGCATTCAGGCTGTTGCCATTGGAAGAGCGGAAGATCGCAGTCAGGCGTTCTCATGGCGTACCCCCCGAGAATATAGAAAGGACTCCCTTTTGAGGGACTAGGTATGGATTACCGTTTGAGGGAGTAGGGAACGGGCAAACCATTACCGTTTGAGGGAGTAGCGATTCCCTGTTTAGGGAGCGAGGATCGCAAATCATGCTGCCCCCGAATTTCTCTGCCGAGCGGCTTCAGCTCTCCCGGCAATGCTACCGCTCTTGTAGGCCGGCCGCCGGTTTGGGCGCTTTGGTCGGGCGGCATCCCATTCGGCTTTTTTCCGGGCAATCCGATCCTTCGCCTCATCCAGCGATTTGATGGCGAACCATTCGTGCGTTTGTGGCGCATTGCGGCTGTTCGGGAAGGTGAGCCGGAACTGACTAGGCAACCGGGTGTCGCCAAACGAGCGCCCGCCCTGCTGCATCATCTCGATAAAGCCGAGAGCTTCGTTCTCAATGAGAGCCGGCTTGACCGAGTTATGGCCGATGCCGAACGCGACAAACTGGCTATGCGTGACCTTCAACTTGCCGTTCTCTGCCCCGCCGTGTTCCAGGTGCTCAATGCAAAGGCGCATCAATACCCGAAGCGCTGGAGCGCTAAGAGCGGCAAAGGCGGGCGACTCCAACATCTCGCGGGGAATGGAAAGCCATTGGTTCGATGGCAGGTTGACGAGCGGCTTGTGCCGCTTCGTCTTTCCTGTGGTGCGGCCGGTAACGTCGACCTTACGCGCTCCTGCCCCGCTCATCGCGTTCCCCCGAAGCCGGCCATCCGGTCGAAATAGTCCCGCGCCGACTGCTCCTCGACCTTGGCGACCGCGAGCGCATCGGCTGGCAAGAGCGCCTCGATCTCGTCCCGCAGGAGAGCCCGCAGGACGCCGGCAGGCATCGCCTCCGCTTCGACAGTCGAGCGGATATGAAGCGCTCGCCTGTCGGTTTCCTTGCGCGGCTTGGTCGGCAGATCGTGCGCCTCGATCTGTTCTTCGGTGATGGCGATCCGAGCGAAGCGGAGTTCGATGTCGGCGTCCAGGTGCTCGCGAAGCTCCCGCTCCAACGCAACGTCGATTAAGACGCCCGCCGGGTCGTAGTCGCCGATGTAGAAGATGACGACGGGCCGCCCTTCGGCGTAGTAGTTGATGACTTCCGCCGACTGATAGGCAAGGGTTATGCTGGAGAAACCGCCGGCCGGGTAAAGGGAGACGGCGAGTTCCTTGCAATCGTCCTCAATGACGCCAGCGATGGAACGGCTCTCGGTCCACACCTCGCAGTAGGATGCGGCATCCTTCCAAAGGTCGGCGCGATAGAGCCCCTTCACGCTGCGCAGGAAGTCGCCTTTGTCGCGATAGGTCGGCGTGTGATAGCCCCGCCGGCTGGCGTCGGTGATCCAGCCGAACGGAAGCCGCTTCGCCCGCCGGAGTTTGACGATGCGGTCTTGAACATGACGATAGCCGCGCTCGGTCTTCTCCACCGGCTCCGACAGGCGCGGGTCGGTCATCCTGTAGAACACATGGCGCACACTCTGCGGATGATCCTCGCGGAGAACCGCGAGAATCTGGTTATCGAGCTGCTCAATCCGGGCATTCGTTCGCCGCTCGCGTTTTACCGTGCCTGCACGATAAATTCCGGAGACCGTCATCGGCTCGCCCTCGCTCTGCGAAGGTTCGCTTCCGCAATGGCCTGACACGCCTCAAGCGGCGAGAGCCCGAACCGGCGCCGAAGCTCTGGGATGACAGGCTGTGGCTTCTCGTGCGGCTCCAAGTTCGTGAGCCAAGTGGCGGCTTCCTCCATCGCCGCCGAATGCTCATGATCAAGGCCAGCGGTTCCAACGATTGGGACCGTCATGCACGGCCCCCTTCGCCCATTGTCAGGAGCGCGCGGTTCTTGCACCCCCTGATGATCTCGCGTTGGATTACGAGGCTCGCCTGTTCGATGTCGGCTTCGGGGAGCCTCGCCGCTCTTGCCTCTTCGACGAATCCGTTCACTGCCGCATCAACCGCCATGCTGGCGATTTCGGGGAAGTTGGAGGCGTCGGCGTGAACGACCGTCTGACTGAAAACTACGTCAGCTAGGATGCTGCCAAGCTCGACAAGGGCCTCATGCGCGGGACGGCCCTCTCCTTCGTGGGAAAGCTCACTCATGACGCCGCGCCTTCGAAATAGGGGAGCGCCGCGCCGATCAGCGATCTCATCATGTCTGGGTCGCCGAAGTGCTCATACTCGTTCGCAAGGCGAAGCGCCTCGATAGCTCCCTCTTCGGTCGTCGCCTGCGGAGCGTTCCAAACCAGTTCGTCATACGGCGGGTTGAATGTCTCGTCGGCCAGAGCATCCATCTCCTCGTCTGTCTCGGCATCGGATGCGTTGAAGACCGCGAGTTGCCGCCGATATTCGCGGATAAGCTCAAGAAGCGGATCGGGCTCGCTGGCCAGGGCAACAGCGGGAACCGTGACAATCACGGGGATGGATGCCGCACCTCCCAGGAAGGCGCGGCGGTGGAGATTATTCGCTCTCATTGGCTCATCCCCCGAAGCTGGAAGGCGAGCGTGTTCACGCCTTCCCAGGCGGCATAAAGATCCTTGACCAGCCTCTCGGTTAGGATGGTGCTCCAGAGGATCGCCTCCGACGTATCTTCGCCGAGAAGCACCATCCGATCGGTGCCGATCTTGGTGAAGCAACTCATGTTGTTGTCGGCGAGGAGGCTCGCAACGTTGGCGGCGTTCGCGACTTCTCCGAGTGGAGTCTCCAGCCGGTGAACAGCCTCGATCAATGCCCTGAGGCTGACCTCACTTGCCGTAGAGGCGGCTGTGGTGCTATTTGTGTCCATGTTCTCAGATCCTATTGCGGGGTTTTGAACGCTGGCTCGGAGAGGTTGCCGCCTCTTCCGGGCCGTTTCTTTCGATCTCGATCACCAGCCGCGCGGCGGGCGCGTTCTGGTTCGCACTGGCGAGGAAGGCTTCGAGCGCCTTCTCGATCTTCGTCACCTTGCCGCTGAGTTGGCGGGCGATGCCATCCGTGCGCCGGATCATCGCCAGGACGTCGGGCGATATGCCGTGAGCCGGGACGGGTGCGACGGCTCGGCTTTCCATGTGAGCGCGAACGATCTCGTTGCACCGAACCGCAAAGGCGGGATCGAGGTAACGGGCATAAGCCATGGCGATGTGCCAATGCGCATATGTACCCGCCCGCTTTTGCCCGCTCACGAGTTTATCGTGGGAATTTCCCACAATAAGCGAGACATGCTCGATGAACTCGATCGCCTGAGAAAGCCGGAGCCATTGAGCCGGGGCTTTGGATGGATCGGAACCCGCCGCTTTCCACAGCCCGGTCAAGCTAACCATCTCGCCTTTCAGCGAAACGTCGTTGCCGTCCATGTCGATGTGCTGGATGGCCGTGCTCATCGCGCACGCCCCCCGTCACGTGCGGCGATGCGGGATGCGATCCAGCTATCGATTTCGGAGCGGACGAAAGCCTTGCGCTTCGCCGTCACCGGCACGAGGCGGGGAAAACCGGCCTCTTCCTTTTCCAACTGCCAGAGCGTCGTGCGGCTGACGCCGATCCTCTGGCAGACTTCCTTGATCGAGAGAAATTCCATTTCGCGTTCACCTCCGTAAGAGATGACGCGATTATGTCCATTTCACCTGTGACGCTGGCCGGCGGTGTTACAACTTTCTTCCTAAGTGCCGATACCAGAGTGTCCGGTTGGCCTCGCCGCTCGTGCCAAGACCTTTGTTGAAGACGATCTTGCCGGCACTCGAAACGGTTTTCCCTTTGTCCACCAGGGTACGCATCTCATTCACAATGCGCGAACGTGTGCCCTCGAACATAAGGGAACGTGCCTTGCCGCCGCTGGCGGCAGACGCCACGGTCGTTCTGCCGCGCACCAGATCGGGACGGTTTAGAAGATCCTTCACATGCTGCCGTTCCGCATCGAAACGCTCGATCCGCTCCAGCGCTGTTGCCAATTTACCGGCGCGATAACATGCTCTGACGTGATTGACTGCACCCCGTATGCGTCGCGGATCACTCCTTTCTAGCACCCACTCCCGGACCACAGGATCGCTGAACGAGTCCGCTAACTTCTCCAACTCAGGGGGGCGCCCTTGTGACGCACACTGCAAATAACTGTCCATGATCGACAGCCAAACTTCTATTCGTCGCAAGTAATATTCTTCACCGGCCATCACAGCGCCGCCTCCGCCTTCATCGGCACGACGACGCTCTCTCGCTTCGAAATGATCGCTTCCAGGTGCTCGGCCCACATATCCAGCGCGCGGCGCTTCTCCGGTTCGTATCGAGCGCGGTTATAGACGCCGGCCACCCCTGCCCTGAAGCCGCTGATGTGGTTCAACGTCGCCTCGACAATGTGCGGCATGACGCCCAGGTCGGCCATACCGGTTGCGACGGTGCGGCGAATGTCGTGAGGGGTCCATCGCTCATCCAGAACCTGGAGCTTTAGTCGGGTCGCTTGCGCAATCGCGTTGCTCTCGATTGGCGCACCAACATGGGTGAATAGCGGTGCATCTCTGTCATCATCGGCCTTGTCCAGCGCCGCGCCGACGATCTCGACGGCAGCGTCAGACAACGGCACGACATGCGCCAAGCCATTCTTGGTTCGCTCGCCGGGAATGGTCCATGTCGCCGCGTCCAGATCGATTTCTGAACGGCGCATTCCGCAGACCTCGCCGGAACGCTGTCCGGTCAGGAACAACAGCCGGATCACGTTCGCCGTCACTGGCCGCAAAGCAGCCCCAGGGAGCGCCTTCCATATCGCCTTGACCTCGGCAGCGGAAAGCACGCGATCGCGCTTCACGGCCTTTGCGCGCGGCTTGATGCCCGTCGCTGGAGACAGTTCGAGGTAATCCTCATCAACCGCCCATCCGAACATCTTCCTGACGACGGCCAGGATTTGCGTCGACTGCGCAGCGGCGCCGGCTTCGGCTTTGGCGTCGATGATGTCGAGAAGGTCGCGCCGCTTCACCGCCGCCGCCTTGAGCTTGCCGATCTTCGGAATAACCTCGACCTTGAGCAACCGCTCGTCTTCCCTCCACGTCCGCTTGTTCCGTTTGGAGTAGCGTTCGATGAAGATGCCAGCCAGTTCCTCGACGGTCATAGCCTCGCGTCGGGCGCGCTTGTCACCGGCAGGGTCTTGGCCATCCGATACGGCCGCAACCGCGTCCAGTGCCTTCCGACGCGCCTTCTCCAGCGACAGCGCCGGAAACTTGCCGAGCGTGACGCGGCGCTTCTCGCCGTCAGCTTCGCGCGTATAGACGACGGTCCAGGCTTTGACGCCGCTCGGCGAGACGCGAAGCACCAGACCGCGAACCGTCGCGTCCCAGAAGTCGGTACGGGTTTCGACCTTCACGCTCTCGATGAAGCGGGCAGTCAGGTTCTTTCGAGGCATTAGACGAACCTACTGAAAATTTCTCAGTTTTTTCGTCCGGGGTTCCGAGGGGGTTCCAGAAATGCAAAACTCGCCCGAACGACAATAAACAACCATGAACACGGAAACCACTGCAATGCAAGGCTTTCAACCGTCCATCACGGTTCAGCCGCGTTCGCTTTTGTTCTACTTTTTGCCTCTTTTAATCAGTAGGTCCAGGGTTCGAGCCCCTGCGCGCTCACCAAAATATATCAGTCCCTATAAATCCTACGATGTGTCATGCGGTCGGCGGCCTCGAAGAGGCGGATGCCGGGCGGCGTGAATTCTTGGAACCGCCCGACATGCTGGCTCACCTCGCTCAGTTTGCGGCGTCGCCCTCCACAGCCGAGGTGTCCCAAACCGAATCGAGCAGCTCGGCCGCGTCGCGGGCGTCGTCCGGCTTGAAGATGATGCCGATCGGCATGTCGCCATTGCGAATGATGAGGGCGACGTTGCCGTCCGGCAGTTGCGAAACGCCTTCCACCTTGTCGACCAGCACCCCTTGGATGCCCTCTCCGTTGGCTCCAGAATCGTCAGACATTGAATCTCCTTCAGTTTTTTCCAGGCTGAAGCCTATCAGTGCGGTGATACCTTTTGCAAAAGAACGCCTCCGACGGCCGATACCGGTCGCATGTCAGCGCGCAGGCTGATCGGTGCTCCTTCCGCCGCTCTCGACATCCGATTGCGATCACGTAGGGTGAAGGCGCGCCGTCAGGGCAAGCGCCTATGTTCCAAGATTAGGCTTGTAAGGCGCGGGAAAAGAGGTCGACGATGACGGAGCGCATATTCATCGGGTCGGCGTGTGGCGAGCCGCAGATGCTCGAACTGAAGCGCGCCAACCGCCATGGCCTCATTGCCGGAGCAACAGGCACCGGCAAGACCATCACCATCCAGGGCATCATCGAGGCGCTTTCCGCTGCGGGTGTCCCGTCGTTCGTGGCTGACGTGAAAGGCGATCTCGCAGGCCTGGCCATGGCCGGCTCGCCTTTGTCGAAGCTCCACAAGACCTTCGTCCAGCGCGCCGCAGAGATCGGCGAGTTGGACTTTGCCTATGCCGACAATCCGGTTCAATTCTGGGATCTCTTTGGCGAAAAGGGGCATCCCGTCCGCTCCACCATCTCCGAGATGGGGCCGCTTCTGCTTTCGCGCATGCTCGACCTCAACGAGGTCCAGGAGGGCGTTCTCACCATTGCCTTTCATGTCGCGGACAAAGAAGGGCTTTTGCTCCTCGATCTCGACGACCTCCAGGCCATGCTGGCCCACTGCGCCGAGCGGGCCGACGAACTGACCATTCAGTACGGCAATGTCAGCAAGGCATCTGTCGGCGCCATTCAGCGCGCTCTGCTCCAGTTGCGCAGCCAGGGCGGCGATGCGTTCTTCGGCGAGCCGGCGCTGGCCATCGGCGATCTGATCGGCTGCGACGAGAAGGGCCGTGGCCTTGTCAACGTTCTCGCCGCCGACCGCCTGATGGCGAGTCCGCGGCTCTACTCCACCTTTCTGCTCTGGCTCCTGAGCGCCCTGTTCGAGCATCTGCCCGAGATCGGCGATCCGGATAAGCCGGTTCTCTGCTTCTTTTTCGATGAGGCGCACCTGCTTTTCGATCATTCGCCCAAGGCGCTTATCGAGAAGATCGAGCAAGTCGCCCGGCTCATCCGCTCGAAGGGCGTCGGCGTCTACTTCATCACACAGAACCCGGTCGACGTACCCGACACTGTCGCAGGACAACTTGGCAATCGCGTTCAGCATGCGCTGCGCGCCTATACGCCCCGAGATCAGGCGGCTGTGCGCGCCGCCGTTGCCACGTTTCGCGCCAATCCGGAGATCGATGTCGCTGAGGCGATCACAGAGCTGAAAGTCGGCGAGGCGCTGGTGTCGCTGCTTCAGGCGGATGGCGCGCCGTCGCCCGTCCAACGCACGCTGATCAAGCCGCCGCGCTCTCGTGCGGGTCCGATCACACCGGAGGAGCGGAAGATCCTCATGGACACGGATGCGGTCGGCGCGAAATATGACGCAGCGATCGACCGGGAGTCGGCCGAGGAACTGATAAAGGCGAAGACGGCAGAGGCGGCTGCGGCGGCCGCTGAGGTACAGGCGGCAAACGAGGCCGAGAAGACGGCCGCGCATCAGGCAAAGGAAGAGGCGCGGGCGGCCAAGGAGGTCGAGCGCCAGCGCATTGCGGCCGAACGAGCCGAGAGAAATTCGCCGTTCAACCAGATCGTGCGATCGGCGACCCGCTCGGCATCGTCGGCAATCGGGCGGGAGGTGGCCAATCAGGTCGCCAAGCAGGTCTTCGGCTCGTCGCGCGGCGCGGGCTCCAACATCGTGCGCGGCATCTTTCGCGGCGTTCTCGGCGGCCTCTTCAAGGGTCGCTGACGAATCGGTTGACATGCCGAGCCCACCGGACCATTGCCTCGCCCCATGATCGCGCTTCGCACCATGATCGTAACGACCGGCACACGCCCGTTTGGGTGTGCGGCGTCGTCGCGGCCATAGCCGTCGATCGTTCCCGCAGACCCCGCCGCGACGGTCAGGGGTCTGAAAGGCATTCGCCCTCTCCGTCCGGCCAAGACCGAAGGAGAATTGGCATGGCACAACATGACCAGGACCGAGAGCTTTCCGCGCCGGCGGGGCTCGTCGTAAGGGCGAGCCGCCCGAGTGATGCCGAAGCGCTGGCCGAGATCAAGAATCTACCGGCAGTGCGGGCCGGCACCTTGCGGCCGCCTTTTCAAAGCGTCGAGAGCGTTCGTGATTGGCTGGAGCACCTGAGCCCGCAAAGCCTGCACCTCGTCGCGGAACTGGATGATCGCGTCGTCGGCGAGGCCAGCCTTCGTTGCCAGGAGGGTCGGCGGCGTCACGTCGCAGACTTGGGAATGGACGTTCATGACGACTTCGCTGGCAAGGGAATTGGCACCGCCCTCCTCGCCGCACTCCTGGACGCGGCCGACAACTGGCTCGACATCCGACGCATCGAACTGACGGTCTTCGCGGACAACGCACCCGCCATTGCGCTCTACCGGAAATTCGGCTTCGAAACGGAGGGCACGCTCAGAAGCTGGGCTTTCCGCGACGGCGATTATGCCGATGTTCTGGCCATGGCGCGGCTGCACCGCATCTGAAGTCCGTCAGCCGCCGCGTTCAGTGCGCAGGCGCGCCCAATGGTCGAGCCGCCTGCCGATCTGGGCCTCCAGGCCGCGCCCCGTCGGCCTGTAGAAGGTCTGACGCCCCATTTCGGTCGGGAAATAGTCCTGTCCCGAAAAAGCGTCAGGCGTGTCGTGATCGTAAATGTAGCCCGACGAATAGCCCTCGGCCTTCATCAGCTTTGTCGGGGCGTTGAGAATGTGCTTTGGCGGTAGCAGCGATCCGTGCTCCTTGGCGGCGCGCTGCGCCGCCTTGAACGCCTTGTAGACTGCGTTCGACTTTGGCGCCGTCGCGAGATAGACGACGGCCTCCGCGAGCGCGAGTTCGCCTTCCGGAGAGCCGAGATAATCGTAGGCGTCCTTTGCGGCATTGGTGATGACGAGCGCCTGGGGATCAGCGAGGCCGATATCCTCGCTCGCCATCCGGACCATTCGGCGGCCGAGATAGAGAGGGTCCTCGCCGGCATCGAGCATCCGGCACAGATAGTAGAGAGCCGCATCGGGATCGGACCCGCGAACGGCCTTGTGAAGCGCGGAAATGAGATTGTAGTGGCCGTCCTGGCTCTTGTCGTAGAGCGGCGCGCGGCGCTGCACGACCTGACGAAGCCCCTCCGCTCCGAACACTTCCTCAGGTTTGGCGGCCCGCCAAACCTCCTCCGCAAGGCTTAGAACCGCCCGCCCATCGCCATCGGCAAGGCGCAGCAGCAGCTCTCGCCCGGCTTCATCCACCGGCAACGCCCGGCCCTCTGCCGCTTCGGCGCGCGTCAGCAGCGCGCCAAGCGCTTCGGGCCCCAACGACTGGAAGACAAGAACCCGCGAACGCGAGAGAAGCGCCGCGTTCAGCTCGAATGACGGATTTTCGGTCGTCGCACCGACCAGGACCACCGTGCCGTCCTCCATCACCGGGAGGAAGGAGTCCTGCTGGGCGCGGTTGAAGCGGTGAATCTCGTCGACGAACAGCAGCGTCGTGCGGCCGTTCTGGCGGCGAAGGCGCGCCGCCTCGAACACCTTCTTCAGATCGGCGACGCCCGAGAAAATCGCAGAAATCTGCTCGAAGGCGAAATCCACCTCTCCCGCCAGAAGCCGCGCGACGGTCGTCTTCCCCGTGCCCGGCGGGCCCCAGAAGATCATGGAGCCGAGTGACCGGCTCGCCAGCATCCGCGACAAGGCGCCGTCCGGGCCCGTCAGGTGCTCCTGACCGACGACCTCGGAAAGGTGCTGCGGGCGGAGACGATCGGCCAGCGGGCGCGGCGCCTCACGCCCCTCGCGTCGGGTTGGGCGCGAAGCCGATGTGCTCGCTTGAGCCTGTGGAAGATCACCGAAGAGGTCGGTCATGGCATTCGGTCTCGGAGCCCTCCCGGCATGGCGATCATGCCGGTCGGCGTCATCTTAGGACGCGGCGGATGCGCTGGCCATCGCGCTCGATCTCGAAGTCGAAGCCGCGAGGATCGCCCGCAAGCAAAGCCGCGAGCGCCTTCGTCGACTGGACCTTGCGGCCGTTGAGCATAACGAAGATATCGCGCGGCTGGAGCCCGATCTGTGCGGCGTAGGACCGGCCATCGATGGCGGAAACCACGACACCGCGCTTATCGGCTGGAAGGTTCAGCTCCTGCGCCACCTTGGGTGAGAGATTCTCGACCTCCGCCCCGGCGAAGGGATTGGGTCCGGATAGGGTCAGTCGCTCGCGCGCAGGCACCTCCGGCGCCGCAACAAGATCAAGGGTAAGCTGACGCTGACGCTCCGACGAGCGCACCGACAAAGTCACCGTTTTGCCGATTCCGGTCGTAGCGAGCCGATAAGCCAGCGCATCAGGGCTATCGATGGCAAAATCACCGACGGCCGTCACCACGTCTCCCGGCTCCAGGCCGGCCTTCTCCGCCGGGCTTTGCGCGGCGACATTCTCGATCAGCGCGCCAGCCGGACGGGCCATGCCCATCGCCTCCGCGATATCTCCCGTCACCGGAGCGAAGGTCGCTCCCACATAGGGACGCTCAAACTCCTTGCCGCCCTTCGCTGCTTCCACGAATACGCGCACCATGTTCGACGGAATAGCGAAGCCGATGCCGTTCGAGCCGCCCGAGCGGGAGAAGATCGCCGTGTTGACGCCGACCAGGCGCCCTTCCATGTCGATCAGCGCTCCGCCCGAATTGCCGGGGTTGATGGCCGCATCGGTCTGGATGAAATAGCCGAAATCGTTGGTACCGATATGGGTGCGGGCGAGCGCCGAGACGATGCCGCTCGTCACCGTCTGGCCGATGCCGAACGGATTGCCGATAGCTAGCACCAGATCACCTATCTCCAGCCGGTCGGAATCGGCCAGCGGGATCGTCGGGAATTTCTCTCCCGCATCGACCTTGAGGACGGCAAGATCGGCCTGCGCGTTCTTCGACAAAATCTGCGCGTCGAACTCGCGTCCGTCGGCAAGAGAGACTTTCACCTCGTCGGCGTTCTCAATGACGTGGTTGTTGGTGATGATGAGACCGCTGGCATCGACGATCACCCCTGAGCCGAGCGACTGCTCGATCCGCGGCCGACTGTTGAAGCGCCCCCCGAAAAACTGCTCGAAGAAGGGATCGCCCGCAAAGGGTGAGCGCGAGGGCACTTTGCGCGCGGCATAGACGTTGACCACCGCCGGCGCTGTTTCCTTGACCAGAGGCGCGAACGACAGCTGGAGCTCGGTCGCGCTCCGGGGCGCCTGGCGGTTGTTTGTCGGTTCGACTGGCTTGGCCGGAACGGGCCTTGCCGGGGGTTCAGCGGCAGCCGCCTCACCGGCGCGCGCAACCTTCGCCGTATGCACCTCGCCAGTTCGTCCGTCCGCAGTCATTCCAGCAGCCGGAGGTTCTGCCGAAGGACCAGACCCAGGCGACATCGGAACAAAGGATGCGCCGCCCACGAGGGCGAGCGCGGCGACGGCAACAATGAATGCTCGTTTCACCGAAAGACCCTGCTGTTGTTACGGCACCGCGCGGAGCGGCGCTCTTGCGGCTTCATATAGGGCTGCAACGAAAAAGGGGCCCCGAAAAGGGCCCCTTCGATTTAATTTCTGGCGCACCGGTTTGGTTAATGCGCGACCGTCTCCACCTCAGAAGCCGAGGCCGCCTCAGGAAGATCGGCCGTCGCATAGCTGGCAGTGAGAACGCCGAAAGCAGCCACAGCCGCCAGCAGTGTCAGAAGAGTTCGACGCATGGATGATTCGCCTTTGGAGAAGTCGTCGCCGATATTATTCATGAGAATTGTTGAGCCCGGGTTAATGTTTGCCGCATTTGCGCCAGATTTGGCGACCGTTGCCACAAGAATGCCGGCTGGGGCAGAAGGTTGCATGGGCAGCGAATAAGTTCCTGCCCCGTTGGAAGCTGCAATCGCACAAGACGCCGGTGAGCGCGAGAACAGTTTTGCCACAGCGCCGAAATGTTCACCGGGATTAATTTGTCAGGGGATATCTGCCGGTTCGCTCGACGGCGTATCATCCCAGACCAAAGGAACGCAGTGAGCAGGCCGTCGCCGAGATCGCTTCCTCGCCCGGACGCGCCGAGATACCGAGAACTTGGCGCGTGGGGCCGGTGTCGTAATCGCGCCGGCCCCCGAGTTCCGGCACGACATGCCGAAGCTGGCGCGAGAAGATCGCGGCGCCCTTGACCAGAACGTCCGGCAGCGTCACGCGCGGCAGACGCTTGCGGAGGTCGGGGTATTCAGTGCCGACCACCGAGGCAATCTCACCAAGGGAAAAGCTTCCCGCCGCCAATATGAAGCGCCGCCCGTCCGCCCCGGGAGCCGTCATCGCAGCAACATGGGCGGCGGCAACGTCGCGCACGTCGACGATGCCAACCGATATGCGCGGGACGAAGGGCATACGCCCTCGCATCATCAGGCGGATCAGTTCCAGTGAGGCGGCGCAGTGGCTGTCCAGCGCGGGGCCGAGGATCACGACAGGATTGATCGAAACGAATTGCGTGGCGGATCCAGCCAGCGCCTCGCGCGCCCCGACCTCCGCCAACGTCTTTGACACCGCGTAGGGCGAAATCCCCGGTCCATCGACGTTTGAAAAATCCGACTCGGTTACAGGGCGATCGAGCGGTGGCCGATGACCGTAGCTCATGGCGGCGATCGAGGATGTCATGACGACGCGCTCTACGCCCGCCGCTCGCGCGGCCTCCATCACGCGGATGGCGCCCCCTCGCGCCACGGGAACAAGAGCTTCCCGGCTCTTCGGCTGCAGCACAGGGAACGGCGACGCCGTATGAAGCACGAAGCGGCAGCCCGTTGCGGCATTTCTCCAGCCATGGTCGCGTGTCAGGTCCGCTTCGATGATCTGGAGACGCGAAACATCCCCATCCGCCGCCGCCACCGTCTCAGTCAGTTCCTGCGCCTTGGCGCCGCTGCGCACGGTTGCGCGGACAGAGAAGCACCCAGAGATAAGCCCGACGACGATGTGTTTCGCGAGAAAGCCGGTTCCGCCGGTTACGAGAACGATGTCCTGGCTCATCCCTCTTCTTCCACATCTCCACCGCTGAAGCAGCATCCCGCCAGAAACAACAAAGGGGCCACGCGGGCCCCTTCGATAAACTAGAAATGATCGGATCCGATCAGTCCTCGGTTGCCTCTGCTGCCTCGGCCTCGAGACGCGCGCGATCAGCGGCGCCCTTGGCATCGGGATCGCGGTCGACGAATTCGATCACCGCGAGCGGCGCGTTGTCGCCACGGCGGAAGCCGGCCTTCAGGACGCGGGTATAGCCGCCGTTGCGCTCGGCATAACGCGGAGCCAACGTGGTGAAGAGCTTCGAAGCGGCTCCCTCGTCGCGGAGCTGCGAAATCGCCTGACGGCGGGCATGAAGATCGCCCCGCTTTCCGAGGGTGATGAGCTTCTCGACGATCGGACGCAGGTCCTTCGCCTTCGGGAGCGTGGTCACGATCTGCTCGTGAACGATCAGCGATGACGCCATGTTGGCGAACATTGCCTTGCGGTGGCTGGCGGTGCGGTTGAGCTTCCGTCCGCGATTGGCGTGGCGCATGGTGCTTTCCTCAATAGTTCAGGTGGCCGGACGTTGCCGGGAGTCGGTATCTTTGCGTCCCTGCCGATCGCGACAGGTCGCCGTGCCTTTGAAAGATGAGAGGCTCCCGCCGGCACGGCGCCGCCGGGAGCAGAAAGGGCATACCCTTAGTACTGGTCTTCGTACCGCTTGGCGAGGTCGTCGATGTTCTCGGGCGGCCAAGCCGGCACTTCCATGCCGAGGTGGAGCCCCATCGAAGCCAGGACTTCCTTGATCTCGTTCAGCGACTTGCGGCCGAAGTTCGGCGTGCGAAGCATTTCGGCTTCGGTCTTCTGAATGAGATCGCCGATATAGACGATGTTGTCGTTCTTCAGGCAGTTCGCCGAACGGACGGAGAGCTCCAGCTCGTCCACCTTCTTCAGAAGCGCCGGGTTGAACGCGAGCTCAGCGATCTGCTCCTCGGCACCGCCGCGCGTCTCGCGCTGCGGCTCCTCGAAGTTCACGAAGATCGAAAGCTGGTCCTGCAGAATGCGGGCAGCATAGGCCACGGCATCCTCACCGGAGATCGAGCCATCGGTCTCGATCTCCATCGTCAGCTTGTCCTTGTTGAGATCCTGGCCCTCACGGGTGTTCTCGACCTTGTAGGACACCTTCTTGACCGGCGAAAACAAGCTGTCGACCGGAATGAGGCCGATAGGCGCATCCTCGGCCCGGTTCTGATCGGCAGGAACGTATCCCTTGCCGGTGTTGACCGTGAACTCAATGCGGATTTCAGCACCCTCGTCCAGGGTGCAGATCTCGTGCTCGGGGTTCAAAACCTCGACGTCGCCGACAGTCTGAATATCACCGGCGCGAACGACCGCGGGGCCCTGCTTGCGCAGAACCATGCGCTTCGGACCCTCGCCCTGCATCTTGATGGCGACTTCCTTGACGTTCAGGACGATGTCGGTAACATCCTCGCGCACACCAGGGATCGACGAGAACTCATGGAGAACGCCGTCGATCTGGATCGCGGTGACCGCCGCGCCCTGAAGAGAAGAAAGAAGAACGCGGCGAAGCGCGTTGCCAAGCGTCAGGCCGAAGCCCCGCTCGAGAGGCTCGGCGACCAGCGTCGCCTTGGTCCGGCTGCCGCCGTTTTTGAACTCAACCTGATTCGGCTTCGTCAGGTTTTGCCAATTGCTTGCAATCATGGCATCAGCCTTTCAGTTTCCTCGCCACCATCAAATCGTGGCGACGGTTCTGAGGGAAGAAAACGCCTTCCCTTCCGGCCAAAAGAGCCCGGCGGGCCGGGCTCCAAAAAAATCAATTAAACGCGGCGCTTCTTGCGAGGCCGGACGCCATTGTGCGGAATTGGCGTCACGTCGCGGATCGACGTGATGGTGAAGCCCGCGGCCTGAAGAGCGCGCAAAGCCGATTCACGGCCCGAGCCGGGTCCCGAAACCTCGACCTCGAGGGTCCGCATGCCATGCTCCTGCGCCTTCTTAGCGGCATCCTCGGCTGCGATCTGCGCGGCGAACGGGGTCGACTTACGCGAACCCTTGAAGCCCTGCGACCCGGCCGACGACCAGGCAATCGCATTGCCCTGGGCATCGGTGATCGTGATCAGCGTATTGTTGAACGAGGAGTTAACGTGGGCAACGCCCGACGTGATGTTCTTGCGCTCGCGGCGGCGAACGCGTTGGGTGTCCTTGGCCATTTCCGTATCCTTGATCTCAACACCGCCGTAGCACCGGCGGCTCCACCAGACCCGCGCATTTGGCGCGGGCCGGACTTACTTCTTCTTGCCGGCGATCGCCTTGGCGGGACCCTTGCGCGTGCGGGCATTGGTGTGCGTGCGCTGACCGCGAACCGGCAGGCCGCGACGGTGACGCAGGCCACGGTAGCAACCAAGGTCCATCAGCCGCTTGATGTTCATCGCGGTCTCGCGACGAAGATCGCCCTCGACCTGATAGTCGCGATCGATGATCTCACGGATCTGCAGCACTTCCGCATCGCTCAGGTCATGAACGCGACGGTCGTCGGCGATATTCACCTTGGCGACGATC
This sequence comes from Consotaella salsifontis, assembly GCF_900167365.1. Taxonomy (GTDB): domain Bacteria; phylum Pseudomonadota; class Alphaproteobacteria; order Rhizobiales; family Rhizobiaceae; genus Consotaella; species Consotaella salsifontis. The sequence goes on from NZ_FUXL01000006.1 coordinate 45,840, forward strand.
TCCTTGGCGAAGGTCGGACCAATGCCGTGAATATACTGCAGCGCGATCACAACGCGCTTGTTGGTCGGGATGTTGACGCCAGCGATACGAGCCACGTCCGTTCTCCTCAGAATTTCAGGGCCGATCGCCCACGATGGCGACCAGCAAAGCCGATACACGAAAACGACCGGACTCGGGTTCCGGCCAAGCAAACCCGCGCCGATCGCTTAAGATTCGCGAATAGGCGCGTGATATAGTGGGTGGGCCATGCGCCGTCAACCGCCGCATGGCCCCCTTCAAGGATCACCGCCTCAGGAAGCGAGGATCTTGTCGATCTCCGCAGCGACCTGCTCGACGGGCTGCATCCCGTCGACCGCCCGCAAAAGACCCTTGCAGTAATAGAATCCGACCAAGGGCGACGTCTCTTTGTAGTAGGCCTTGAGCCGCGTCACCATGGTCTCGGCGTTATCGTCAGGGCGACGCTTGAACTCCGTCGAACCACAGACGTCGCAAACGCCTTCCATCTTCGGCTTGCGATCCAGGTCGTGATAGACAGCGCCGCAGTTGGCGCAGGTGAAGCGTCCGCTTACGCGATGAACGAGCACGTCGTCGTCCACCCGTATCTCGATCACATGATCGAGCGGCTGGCGCAGAGATGCCATCATGCGATCCGCCGCTTCCGCCTGGTTCAGCGTCCGAGGATAACCGTCGAAGATAAACCCGCGCGAACAATCGGGCTGGCTGATTCTCTCGGCAACAATGGCATTGACGATCTCGTCCGAAACCAGCTTGCCCGAGTCCATCGCCGCTTTGGCCTGAAGACCGACCGGCGTTTGCTCAGCGACCGCGGCCCGAAGCATATCGCCCGTCGACAGCTGCGGGATGCGGTACTTTTCGACAAGCCTGTGCGCTTGCGTTCCCTTCCCCGCCGCCGGCGGCCCCAACAGAATCAGTCTCATCGCGTCCCTCTTCGTCCACCGCGAAGCTTTGCCTTCTTGACCAGCCCTTCGTACTGGTGCGCCAAGAGATGTCCCTGAATTTGAGCAACCGTATCCATCGTCACCGAAACGACGATGAGAAGCGAGGTGCCGCCGAGATAGAACGGCACGCCGGCGGCCGAGATGAGAAACTCCGGAAGCAGGCAGATGAGGACCAGGTAGATCGCGCCGATCACCGTGATACGGGTCAGCACGTAATCGATGTACTCAGCGGTGCGCTCTCCGGGGCGAATGCCCGGAATGAAACCGCCATGGCGCTTCAGATTGTCCGCCGTATCCTTCGGATTGAAGACAACCGCCGTGTAAAAAAACGAGAAAAAGATGATCAGGCCCGCGTAGATCAGCATGTAAAGCGGCTGCCCATGCCCCAGTGAAGCAATGATCGCCGTGGCCCAACCCGGCAGAGTCGTCGTGTTGGCAAAGTTCGCGATCGTCACCGGCAGAAGCAGCAGCGAGGACGCGAAGATCGGCGGAATGACACCGGACGTATTGAGCTTCAATGGTAGATGCGACGTATCGCCCTGGAACATGCGATTGCCGACCTGACGCTTGGGATACTGGATCAGCAGACGGCGCTGGGCGCGCTCCATGAACACGATGAAGCCGACGCAGAGGATCGCCACGACGATCACCGTCAGGATGATGCCGGTCGACAGGGCACCGGTGCGCCCGAGTTCCAGCAAGCGCGCGATTGCTGCGGGCAAGTTGGCGACGATGCCGGTGAAGATGATCAACGAAATTCCGTTGCCGATGCCCCGCGAGGTGATCTGCTCACCCACCCACATCAGAAACATGGTGCCGCCAACCAGCGTGATCACCGTCGACACCCGAAAGAACCAGCCCGGATCGACAACGATGTTGGCACCGTGCTCCAGCCCGACCGAGATCCCGTAGGCCTGAGCCGTAGCAAGCAAAACGGTCCCGTAGCGGGTGTATTGGTTGATGATCTTGCGGCCCTGCTCGCCCTCCTTCTTCAGCGACTCCAGAGAGGGAATCACCGACGTCATCAACTGAATGATGATCGAGGCGGAGATATACGGCATAATACCGAGCGCAAAGATCGCCATCCGCCCGACGGCGCCGCCCGCAAACATGTTGAACAGGCCGAGAATGCCGGTCGACTGTTGTTGGAAGGCTTGCGCCAGCGCATCGGGGTTGATGCCGGGCATCGGGATATACGTACCCAGCCGATACACGACAAGCGCACCCAGCGTGAACCAGATGCGCTTCTTGAGATCCTCAGCTTTCGCGAAAGCCGAGAAATTGAGATTTGCGGCAAGTTGTTCCGCTGCCGAGGCCATCGCTTGTTCTCCGTCGCAGGTCAGCGTCTCGCGAGAAGGGCTCGCGCCGCAAAAACGCAACGCGAGCCCAAGCGAGGTGCTAGGCCTCTACTTCGGCCTTGACCGTGGTCGTCACCGAGCCACCGGCCTTCTCGACCTTCTCGATGGCCGACTTCGACGCGCCGGCGACGGTAATGTCAAGCTTCACAGAAATTTCGCCGTCACCGAGAAGACGGACACCGTCCTTCGTGCGACGAAGAACGCCAGCCACCTTGAGTGCTTCGGCGTCCACCGCCTTGGAGGCGTCGATGCGTCCGGCATCCACCGCCTGCTGCAAGCGGCCGACCGAGACGACGTTGTACGACTTGGCGAAAATGTTGGTGAAACCGCGCTTCGGCAGGCGCCGATAGAGCGGCATCTGGCCACCCTCGAAGGCGTTGACGGCAACGCCCGAACGGGACTTTTGGCCCTTTACGCCGCGTCCGCCGGTCTTGCCCGAGCCTGAGCCGATACCGCGTCCCAGACGCTTACGGCTGTGGGTCGCGCCCACCTTGTCGGAGAGTTCGTTGAGCTTCATGGCGATATCTCCCGGCTCAGGCTCCCTCGACCACACGGACGAGGTGCTGCACCTTGGCGATCATTCCGCGCACTGCGGGCGTGTCTTCCAGCGTGCGGCGGCGATTCATTTTGTTCAGACCCAGGCCGATCAGCGTTTTCTGCTGGTCGTCCGGGCGGCGAAGCGGGCTGCCGATCTGCTCGACGGTGATCGTCTTGCCCGAGGTCGTCTTGGCTGCCATCTCAAGGCTCCTTTGTCAGTTCGTCCGCGCGGCTCAAACCGCAGCGGCCAGTTGCCTTCAGTCTTCCGCGCCCACGAGGTCGCGGCGGCGAGCCTGCAGCGTCGAATACTTGATTCCACGCTTTGCGGCGACGTCCTTCGGATGCATCTGGTGCTTCAAGGCGTCAAAGGTGGCGCGAACCATGTTGTAGGGATTGGAGGACCCCAAGGACTTCGCGACCACGTCGTGCATGCCCACGGCTTCGAACACCGCGCGCATCGGGCCACCCGCGATGATTCCAGTACCGGCTTCAGCCGACCGAAGAAGCACACGGCCCGCTCCATGGCGGCCAGCGACGTCGTGGTGGAGCGTACGCGCGTCACGCAGCGGCACGAAGATCATGTCGCGCTTGGCAGCCTCGGTCGCCTTGCGAATGGCTTCCGGCACCTCGCGTGCCTTGCCATGGCCGAAACCGACCCGGCCCTTGAGATCGCCGACGACGACGAGAGCTGCGAAGCCGAAACGGCGACCGCCCTTCACCACCTTGGCAACGCGATTGATGTGGACGAGCTTGTCGACAAACCCGTCATCCCGCTCTTCGCGGTCGTTTCTTTCGTTTCTAGGCGCCATGATCCTGTCCTTGTTCTTTTCCGGAGGCGTCCAACGTTAGAGCGCCGGACGTAGCCGGCGCTCGGTGAACCTGCTTGGTGAGCAGGATTTAGAAGTTCAGCCCGCCTTCGCGGGCCGAGTCGGCAAGCGCCTTGATCCGGCCGTGATAGATGAACGAGCCGCGATCGAAGACCACGTCCGTGACCCCCGCCGCCTTGGCCCGCTCTGCCACCAACTTGCCGACCGCCGCGGCCGCAGCCACGTCCGCGCCCGTCTTCAGATCGCCACGCAAACCGGTGTCCAACGTCGACGCGGACGCGAGGGTGCGCCCCGCGGCGTCGTCGATGACCTGAGCGTAGATGTTCTTCGACGAACGGTGAATAGAAAGGCGCGGACGACCGTTCGCCGCGGCCTTCAAGGCCCGGCGGACGCGGCTCGCGCGCTTTCTCATGATTTCCTTCTGAGTCGCCATGATCGCGTGCCTTACTTCTTCTTGCCTTCCTTGCGCACGATCTTCTCGCCCGCATACTTCACGCCCTTGCCCTTATAGGGCTCGGGTCCGCGATACTCGCGGATTTCGGCGGCGACCTGCCCGACGCGCTGCTTGTCGATGCCGGAAATCACGATTTCCGTCGGCTTGGGCACCACAATCTGGATGTCCGCCGGCACCGGATACAGCACCTCGTGGCTGAAGCCCAGGGCGAGCTGAAGATTCTTGCCCTGCATGGCGGCGCGATAGCCGACGCCGCTGATCTCCAGCTTCTTCTCGAAGCCGTTCTTCACGCCGTTCAGGATGTTCGAGATCATGGTCCGCGACATGCCCCACTTGGCGCGCGACTCCTTGGTCTCGAACTTCGGATCGACCTTGATCGCTCCGTCGTCCTGCATCTTGACCAGCACCTCGTCGTTCACAACGAACGAGAGCTCACCTTTCGGGCCCTTGGCCTTGACGGTCTGCCCGTCGACCGAGGCGGTCACTCCGGCGGGCACCTGGACCGGTTTCTTGCCAATACGAGACATCGTCTATCCTGCCTTCTCGAGAGATCCGTACCGCGTCAGACGACGCGGCACAGCACCTCGCCGCCCACATTCTGTTCACGCGCCATATGATCGGCCATGACGCCCTTCGGCGTCGACAGGACCGAAATCCCGAGGCCATTGGCCACATGAGGGATCGTCTTGGCGGAAACGTAGACACGGCGGCCTGGCTTGGAAACGCGCGCGATCTCCCGGATCACCGGCGTTCCCTCGAAATACTTCAGCTCGATCTCGAACTCCGACTTGCCATTGCCGTATTCGGTCAAGGTGTAGCCGCGAATGTACCCCTCGTCCTTCAGGACGTCGAGCACACGCGCCCGGAGCTTGGAAGCGGGCGTCGAGACGGAGCTCTTGCCGCGCAAAACCGCATTGCGGATGCGGGTCAGCATATCGCCGAGCGGATCAGACAAAGACATGGTCGCCCCCCCTTTACCAGCTCGACTTGACGACGCCGGGGATCATCCCCTCGTTGCCAAGGTCCCGGAGCGCGATACGGCTCATCTTAAGCTTGCGGTAGTAGGCGCGCGGACGCCCCGTCACCTCGCAACGATTGCGCACGCGGACGCGAGCACTGTTGCGCGGCAGTTCGGCGAGGTCCAACTGTGCCTTGAAGCGCTCTTCCATCGGCGCTTCCTGGTTCATAGCGATCGCCTTCAGCGCAGCGCGCTTCTCGGCGTAGCGCTTGACCAGCTGCTCGCGATGCTTGTTCTTCTCGATGGCACTCTTCTTTGCCATGTCCTGATCCTCTCTCGCCGGCCGTTACTGGCGGAACGGGAAGTTGAACGCCGTCAAAAGCGCCCGAGCTTCCTCGTCGGTCTTCGCCGTCGTACAGACGATAATGTCCATGCCCCAGATCTGATCGACCTTGTCGTAATTGATCTCGGGGAACACGATGTGCTCCTTCAGACCCATAGCGAAGTTGCCATGGCCGTCGAAGCTCTTGGGATTAAGCCCGCGGAAGTCACGAACGCGCGGCAGTGCGATCTGAACCAGACGGTCCAGGAACTCGTACATGCGCTCACGCCGCAGCGTCACCTTCGCGCCAATCGGCATATGTTCACGCAGCTTGAAGCCGGCGATCGACTTCCGGGCACGCGTCACCACCGCCTTCTGGCCAGTGATTTGAGCGAGATCTTCGGCGGCCACCGACGGCTTCTTCGAGTCGCCGGTCGCCTCGCCGACGCCCATGTTGATCACAACCTTCTCGATGCGAGGAATCTGCATCTCGTTGGGGTAACCGAACTTCTGGTTCAGCTCCTGGCGAATGGTCTCGCTGTAGTAGCGCTTCAAACGCGGCGTATAAGCCGCTGAGTTTGCTGCCTCAGCCATCGATCTGTGCTCCCGAGCGCTTGGCGATGCGCACCTTGCGGCCGTCATCGAGAACCTTCACCCCAACCCGCGTCGCCTTGCCGTCCTGGGGATCGGCCAGCGCGAGGTTCGAAAGGTGGATAGACGCCTCCTTGGCGACGATCCCGGCTTCCTGACTCGCCGTCTGCTTCTGGTGGCGGCGCACCATATTGATGCCGCGCACCACAGCGCGATCTTCCTTCGGCTTGACCTGAATAACTTCGCCGCTGCGGCCCTTGTCTTTGCCGGCCAGCACGACGACGGTGTCGCCTTTTTTGATCTTGTTCATCGTGCGGTCCTTCTAGAGCACTTCGGGCGCCAGAGAGATGATCTTCATGTGGTTCTTGGCGCGAAGTTCGCGCGGCACCGGCCCGAAAATGCGGGTGCCGACCGGCTCTTTCTTGTTATCGACGAGAACCGCCGCATTCCGGTCAAACCGGATGACGGAACCGTCGGGCCGCCGGATGTCCTTCGCGGTCCTGACGACCACGGCCTTCATCACATCGCCCTTCTTGACGCGACCCCGCGGAATAGCCTCCTTGACCGAGACGACGATGATATCGCCGACCGAGGCATACTTCCGCTTGGAGCCGCCCAGCACCTTGATGCACATGACACGACGGGCGCCGGAGTTATCCGCGACGTCGAGGTTTGTTTGCATCTGAATCATGTCAGGCCGCCTTCAAAATATCTCATCGGGAAAGGCGGGCGCCCTTCCCGGCTTCCTGTTCAGTTCGCCGCCGCTTCGTCCTTGAGGACGACCCAGCTCTTATCCTTCGAGATCGGACGAGTCTCCTGAATGAAGACCGTATCGCCGACCTTGCACTCGTTCAGCTCGTCGTGCGCCTTGTACTTCTTGGACCGACGCACGGTCTTCTTGAACAAGGGGTGCGTGAAGCGCCGCTCGACGAGCACGACGACCGTCTTGTCGTTCTTGTCGGAGACGACGGTCCCCTGCAAAACGCGTTTGGGCATCTAACTTTCCCTCAGGCCTTCGCCTCGGCCGCCTTCTGGCGGGCGATCGTCTTGATCCGCGCGATGTCGCGGCGCACCTGGCGCACGCGGGCGGTGTTTTCGAGCTGACCCGTGGCCCGCTGGAAGCGCAGGTTGAACTGCTCCTTCTTCAGCTTGGCGAGCTCATCGGTGAGCTCGTCTTGGGTCTTGGTCAGAATTTCCGACGCATTCATCCCCGATCCCCTATTCCGCGATGCGCTGAATAAAGCGCGTTCTGATCGGCAGTTTGGCCGCGCCGAGACGGAGGGCCTCACGCGCGATTTCCTCAGATACGCCGTCAAGCTCAAACATGATACGCCCCGGATGAACGCGAGCGGCCCAGAAGTCAACTGCGCCCTTGCCTTTACCCATGCGAACCTCGGTCGGCTTCGACGTCACCGGAAGGTCGGGGAAGATGCGAATCCACACCCGACCCTGACGCTTCATCTGACGCGTGATCGCCCGTCGAGCTGCCTCGATCTGGCGCGCCGTAACGCGCTCGGGCTCCATTGCCTTTAGGCCGAACTGACCGAAGCTCAGCGTCGCCCCACCCTTGGCAGTGCCGTGGATGCGGCCCTTGAAGGCCTTGCGATATTTCGTGCGCTTTGGCTGCAACATCTCTTAGTGCTCCGAACTTCGCTCAGGCGTGCTCGCGGCGGCGCTGCGAACCCTGGCTTTCGCCCTCGACCGCCCGACGCTCAGAAGCCATCGGATCATGCTCAAGGATCTCGCCCTTGAAGATCCAGACCTTGACGCCGCAAACGCCGTAAGCCGTGTGCGCCTCGGCCGTTCCGTAATCCACATCCGCGCGCAGCGTGTGCAGAGGGACCCGGCCCTCGCGGTACCATTCCATGCGGGCGATTTCCGCTCCGCCCAGGCGACCCGAGCAGTTGATTCGGATGCCCTCGGCGCCGAGACGCATCGCCGACTGAACGGCACGCTTCATGGCGCGACGGAATGCCACGCGGCGCTCGAGCTGCTGCGCGATCGACTGCGCAACGAGCGCAGCATCCGTCTCAGGCTTGCGCACCTCGACGATGTTGATGTGCGTCTCGGCGTCTGTCATCGCCCCGAGCTTCTTGCGAAGCTTCTCGATATCCGCGCCCTTCTTGCCGATCACGATGCCCGGACGGGCCGAGTGAATCGTGATTCGGCACTTCTTGTGCGGACGCTCGATGACGATCTTGGAGACAGCAGCCTGCTTGAGCTCCTCCATGAGAAACTCGCGGATCTTCAGATCCTCGTGAAGCAGATTGCCGTAATCGCCGGTGTTCGCGAACCAACGCGAATCCCAGGTACGGTTGATGCCGAGCCGAAGACCGGTCGGATTGACTTTCTGGCCCATGTTATGCGGCCTCCTCTTCGGCGGCTTCCCGAACCACGATGGTCAGGTGCGAGAACGGCTTCTCAACCCGGCTGGCGCGTCCGCGACCCCGTGTATGGAAGCGCTTCATCGTGATCGACTTGCCGACATAGGCTTCGGCCACGACCAGCGCGTCGACGTCGAGATCATGATTGTTCTCGGCGTTGGCGATGGCGCTTTCCAGCGTCTTCTTCACAGTTTCCGCAATGCGCTTGCGCGAGAAGGTGAGCTCAGCGAGAGCCCTGTCCACCCTCTTGCCGCGGATCAGCTGCGCCACGAGATTAAGCTTCTGCGGGCTGACGCGGATCGTGCGGGCAACTGCCTTCGCCTCGTTGTCCTTCAGCCGGCGTTCGGCCTTGGCCTTGCCCATTGTTACTTCCTCTTCGCCTTCTTGTCGGCGCCGTGGCCGTAATAGGTGCGGGTGGGAGAGAACTCGCCGAACTTGTGCCCGACCATGTCCTCGTTGACCGACACCGGAATGTGCTTGTTGCCGTTGTAGACGCCGAAGGTAAGACCGACGAACTGAGGCAGAATGGTGGAGCGACGGCTCCACATCTTGATCACTTCATTGCGCCCGCTCTCGCGCACCTTCTCGGCCTTCTTGAGAAGATAGCCATCGACGAACGGACCCTTCCAGACGGAACGTGCCATGGAGAAATCCCTATCTTACTTCTTGCGCTGATGGCGCGAGCGCTGAATGTACTTGTCGGTCGCCTTGTTGTGGCGCGTCCGCTTGCCCTTTGTCGGCTGACCCCACGGCGTAACCGGGTTACGGCCGCCCGAGGTACGGCCTTCGCCACCACCGTGCGGGTGATCGACCGGGTTCATCGCGACGCCGCGAACGTGCGGACGACGACCCAACCAACGCGAACGACCGGCCTTGCCGATGTTGATGTTGCCGTGATCCGGATTGGAAACCGCTCCAATCGTCGCAAGGCAAGAACCAGGCACCAAACGCTGCTCACCCGAGTTCAGGCGCAGCATTGCCATGCCCTGCTCGCGGCCGACCAGCTGAGCATAGGAGCCCGCCGATCGCGCGATCTGCCCGCCCTTCTCCGGCTTCATCTCCACATTGTGGATGATGGTGCCGACAGGGATCGCCGACAGCGGCATCGCGTTGCCCGGCTTCACATCGACGCCCGAAAGCCCCGAGATCACCTGGTCACCCGGCTCAAGACGCTGCGGCGCGAGGATATAGGCAAGCTCGCCATCCTCGTACTTGATCAGCGCGATGAACGCGGTCCGGTTCGGATCGTACTCCAGCCGCTCAACGGTTCCGGCGACACCAAACTTGCGACGCTTGAAGTCGATGAAACGATACGTCCGCTTGTGGCCGCCGCCCTGGAACCGCACCGTGATGCGTCCGTGGTTGTTACGGCCACCCTTGGAGGACAAGCCTTCCGTCAACTGCTTGACGGGCTTACCCTTCCACAGCGCCGAACGGTCGACGATCACCAGCTGGCGCTGGCTCGGCGTGGTCGGTTTGAAGTTCTTCAATGCCATGGCGAAATTCCTACCCGGCTCACAATCCGGTCGACACGTCGATCGACTGGCCCTCGACCAGCGTCACGATTGCCTTCTTCTGGTCGCTCTGCCGCCCGCTGCGGCCACGGAAGCGCTTAACCTTGCCCTTACGGACCAAGGTGTTCACCGCCTTGACCTTCACGCCGAACAGAGCCTCGATCGCCGCCTTGATCTCAGGCTTCGTCGCTGTCCGCGGGACGTTGAAGATCACCTGGTTGAACTCCGAGACCATCGTCGACTTCTCGGTGATCACCGGGCTGGTGATGACGTCATAATGGCGAAGGTCGCTCATTTGAACCGCTCCTCCAGGGCTTCAACCGCGGCCTTGGACAAAACCAGCGTCTGGCGGCGGAGAATGTCGTAGACGTTGATGCCTTGAATCGGCAGCACGTCGATGTGTGCGATGTTCCGCGCGGCCCGGCTGAAGTTCTCCTCGACCTCCGCGCCACCGATGAACAGCGCGTTCTGGAGACCCATGGCGCCGAACTTGTCGGCGAGAGCCTTCGTCTTCGCCTCGGAAGCCTTCAGATCATCGATGATGATCAGGCTGTCGGAGCGAACCTTCGCCGAAAGAGCATGCTTCAGACCAAGCGCCCGGAGCTTCTTCGGCAGGTCATGCGCGTGGCTGCGGACGACAGGACCATGAGCCTTGCCACCACCGCGGAACTGCGGCGCGCGCGCCGAGCCGTGACGGGCCCGGCCCGTGCCCTTCTGCCGATAAAGCTTGGCACCGGTCCGCGCGATTTCCGCACGCCCCTTGGACTTGTGCGTACCCTGCTGCCGACGGGCGAGCTGCCAGCGCACGACACGCTGGAGAATGTCCTCGCGCGGCTCAAGCCCGAAGATTTCCTCCGCGAGGGTGACGGTGCCAGCTTCGCCACCGTCGAGCGTCTTGATTGTGATATCCATTATTCCGCCCCTTCGGAAGCGCCAGCCGCCGAACCGTTCGCAGCACGCAGAGCCGCCGGCTTCGGAGCACCCTCCGGAAGCGCCACCTTCACCGCGTCACGGACGAGGATCCAACCGCCCTTCGAGCCGGGCACCGCGCCGCGGACCATGATCAGGCCCTTGTCCGCGTCCGTCCGGACCACTTCGAGGTTCTGCGCCGTCACGCGGGTCTGGCCCATGTGACCGGCCATCTTCTTGTTCTTGAACACGCGGCCCGGGTCCTGACGGTTACCCGTCGAACCGTGCGACCGGTGCGACACCGACACGCCGTGGGTGGCGCGAAGACCACCGAAGTTGTGGCGCTTCATCGCGCCGGCGAAGCCCTTGCCAATCGACGTGCCAGTCACGTCGACCTTCTGACCAACAACGAAGTGGTCGGCGGTGATTTCCGCGCCCACGTCGATCATGTTGTCGTCAGACACGCGGAACTCCGCAAGCTTGCGCTTGGGTTCAACGCTCGCCTGAGCGAAAACTCCACGAAGCGACTTCGTCGTGTTCTTCACCTTGGCGAGGCCGGCGCCGAGCTGAACGGCGGTGTAGCCATTCTTCTCCTGAGTGCGCTGTGCCACGACCTGGCAATTTTCGACCTTGAGCACGGTCACCGGCACATGTTCGCCCGCTTCATTATAGACGCGGGTCATGCCGACCTTTTGTGCAATCACACCTGAACGCATGGGGGCTATCCTTCCCGTGCTCGCATCAGAGCTTGATCTCGACGTCAACGCCGGCGGCGAGGTCGAGCTTCATCAGTGCGTCGACTGTCTGCGGCGTCGGGTCGACGATGTCGAGAAGGCGCTTATGCGTGCGCATCTCAAACTGCTCGCGCGACTTCTTGTCGATATGCGGCGAACGGTTCACCGTGAACTTCTCGATGCGGGTCGGCAGCGGAATGGGTCCGCGCACATTCGCACCCGTGCGCTTCGCCGTCGAAACGATCTCACGCGTCGAGGCGTCGAGAACCCGATGGTCGAACGCCTTCAGGCGGATGCGGATATTCTGGCCGTTCATTGCATTCGTCCTCTCGTCGGAAGTCCGACCGTCACGCGGAGCGCCTTCCGAGCGCTTGTCATTCTTCAGCCAACACTAATCGGATCGCCCACATTCGCCGGGGCAGGCCCTTTCGGGCCGAGACCGGTGCGCCGCGCCAACAAGCGCGACGCACCCGATCCCCTTACTCGATGATCTGCGAGACGATGCCGGCGCCGACGGTGCGGCCGCCTTCACGGATAGCGAAGCGCAGCTTCTCTTCCATCGCGATCGGAACGATCAACACGACGTCCATCGTCACGTTGTCGCCCGGCATCACCATCTCGGTGCCTTCCGGCAGCGTCACCACGCCCGTCACGTCCGTCGTGCGGAAGTAGAACTGCGGACGGTAGTTCGTGAAGAACGGCGTGTGGCGACCGCCCTCCTCCTTCGTCAGAATGTACGCTTCCGCCTTGAACTTCGTGTGCGGCGTCACCGAACCCGGCTTGCAGAGAACCTGGCCGCGCTCGACGCCCTCGCGGTCAACGCCGCGAAGCAGCGCGCCGATGTTGTCGCCCGCCTGACCCTGGTCCAGCAGCTTGCGGAACATCTCAACGCCCGTCACCGTCGTCGTCGACGTCGTGCGGATGCCGACGATCTCGACCGTCTCGCCGACCTTGATCACGCCGCGCTCGACGCGACCCGTCACCACCGTGCCACGGCCCGAGATCGAGAACACGTCCTCGATCGGCATCAGGAACGGCTGGTCGACCGGACGCGACGGCGTCGGGATGTACGAGTCAACGGCTTCCATCAGCGCGCGGACCGAATCCTCGCCCATCGCCTTGTCGCCGTCTTCCAGCGCCACAAGGGCCGAGCCCTTGATGATCGGAATGTCGTCGCCCGGGAACTCGTAGCTCGAAAGAAGCTCGCGAACCTCAAGCTCAACCAGCTCCAGAAGCTCCGGATCGTCGACCTGGTCGCACTTGTTCAGGTACACCACGATCGCCGGAACGCCCACCTGGCGCGCCAGAAGAATGTGCTCGCGCGTCTGCGGCATCGGGCCGTCCGCCGCCGAAACGACCAGGATCGCGCCGTCCATCTGCGCCGCGCCCGTGATCATGTTCTTCACGTAGTCCGCGTGCCCCGGGCAGTCGACGTGAGCATAGTGACGGTTCGCCGTCTCATACTCAACGTGCGCCGTGTTGATCGTGATCCCGCGCGCCTTCTCTTCCGGCGCCGCGTCAATCTGATCGTACGCCCGGAACTCTCCAAAGAACTTCGTGATCGCTGCCGTCAGAGACGTCTTGCCATGGTCAACATGCCCAATCGTCCCAATGTTGACGTGCGGCTTCGTACGCTCGAATTTGCTCTTGGCCATCGTGGCACTCCATGATCTGGGCCGGGCTCTTCAACCCGATATGTTTCTGTCACGTCCGCGCGATGACGCGCGTTAAGCGTATTTCTTCTGGATCTCTTCCGCGACCTGGCTCGGGACCTGATCGTAGTGATCAAACTGCATGGTGTACTGCGCACGTCCCTGGCTCATCGAGCGAAGGGTGTTCACGTACCCGAACATGTTGGCGAGCGGCACCATGGCGTTGACCACCGTGGCAATGCCACGAGGCTCGGTCCCCTGAATCTGGCCACGCCGTGAGTTCAGATCGCCGATCACGTCACCGACATAGTCTTCCGGCGTCACCACCTCGACCTTCATGATCGGCTCGAGCAGCTTCGGAGCCGCCTTCTGGATGGCTTCGCGGAAGCCAGCGCGCGAGGCGATTTCGAAGGCCAGCACTGACGAGTCGACGTCGTGGTAGGCACCGTCGATGAGCTCAACCTTGATGTCCACCATCGGGAAGCCCGCCAGCGGACCCGAGGTCATCACCGACTGGATACCCTTCTGGACGCCCGGCACGTATTCCTTCGGAACCGAACCGCCGACGATCTTCGACTCAAATGCGAACCCAGCACCCGGCTCGGCCGGGTAGACCACCAGCTTGACGCGGGCGAACTGCCCCGTGCCGCCGGTCTGCTTCTTGTGCGTGTAGTCGATCTCAGCCTGACGACCGATCGTCTCGCGATAGGCCACCTGCGGCGCGCCGACATTCGCCTCGACCTTGAACTCGCGCTTCATGCGATCGACGAGAATGTCGAGGTGAAGCTCGCCCATGCCGGCGATGATCGTCTGCCCGGACTCCTCGTCGGTCTTGACGCGGAACGAGGGATCCTCAGCGGCAAGGCGATTGAGCGCAAGGCCCATCTTCTCCTGGTCGCCCTTGGTCTTCGGCTCGATGGCGATCTCGATGACCGGCTCAGGAAACTCCATGCGCTCAAGAATGACCGGCTTCAGCGGATCGCACAGCGTATCGCCTGTGGTCGTTTCCTTGAGGCCGGCGAGCGCAACGATGTCGCCAGCGAAAGCCTCCTCAATATCGGTCCGGTTGTTCGAGTGCATCTGCAGCATGCGACCGATACGCTCGCGCTTTTCCTTCACCGTGTTCATCAGCGAGGAGCCCTTCGACAGGACGCCCGAGTAAATACGGCAGAACGTGAGCGAACCGACGAACGGATCGTTCATGATCTTGAAGGCGAGCATCGAGAGCGGCTCGTCGTCGGACGAATGACGCACGGTCTCCGCTTCGGTCTTCGGGTCGATACCCTTGATGGCCGGCACCTCGATCGGGCTCGGGAGGAAATCAACCACGGCATCAAGAAGCGGCTGCACGCCCTTGTTCTTGAAAGCGGAACCACAGAGAACCGGCGTAAACCAAACGTCGCAGGTGCCCTTCCGGATCAGCTTGCGCAGCTCATCATTCGAAGGCATTTCGCCCTCGAGGTACCGCTCCATCGCGCCTTCGTCGATCTCGACGGCAGCCTCGATCATTGCCTCGCGATACTCTTCCGCCTGAGCCTGAAGGTCGGCCGGAATGTCGAGGACGTCCCATTTGGCACCGAGCGTCTCGTCGTGCCAAATCAGCGCCTTCATCTCGATCAGGTCGACGACGCCCTTGAGCTCGCTCTCCGCACCGATCGGCAACTGGACGACGATCGGGCGCGCACCAAGACGGGTCTTGATCATCTCGACGCAGCGGAAGAAATCGGCGCCGATCTTGTCCATCTTGTTGACGAAGATCATCCGCGGCACGTGATACTTGTCGGCCTGCCGCCACACGGTCTCAGTCTGCGGCTCCACGCCGGCATTGGCATCGAGCAGCGCAATCGCACCGTCGAGCACACGAAGCGAACGCTCGACCTCAATCGTGAAGTCGACGTGTCCGGGCGTGTCAATGATGTTGAAGCGGCGCTTCTTGCCGTCACGACCCTGCCAGAACGTGGTGGTCGCGGCCGACGTGATCGTGATGCCGCGCTCCTGCTCCTGCTCCATCCAATCCATGGTGGCGGCGCCATCATGGACTTCGCCCATCTTATGGCTGCGGCCGGTATAGTAGAGGATCCGCTCCGTGGTCGTGGTCTTTCCGGCATCAATGTGCGCCATGATGCCGAAATTGCGGTAGTCTTCGATCTTATACTCGCGGGCCATAGGGCTTCGCCTTTCGAAATAAAGCTTCTGATTACCAGCGATAGTGCGAGAAGGCGCGGTTGGCTTCCGCCATCCGGTGGGTATCCTCACGCTTCTTCACTGCAGTGCCGCGATTGTTTGCGGCATCGAGAAGCTCGCCGGACAGGCGATCAACCATGGTCGTCTCATTGCGGTTACGCGCCGAGGAAATCAGCCAACGGATTGCGAGAGCCTGGCGACGCTCCGGACGAACATCGACAGGAACCTGATAGGTGGCACCACCAACGCGGCGCGACCGAACTTCAACATGAGGCGCAATGTTATCGAGCGCCTGATGGAAGACGGCGATCGCATCCTGGCGAGCCTTTTCCTGAACGGACTCGAAAGCCCCATAAACGATGCGCTCGGCGACCGACTTCTTGCCGTCATACATGATGGCGTTCATGAACTTGGTCACGACAAGATCACCGAACTTCGGGTCCGGATTGATCTCGCGCTTATCGGCTTTATGACGACGGGACATGGAATTCTCTTCCTGAAAGTGCGGTCGAGCTACAGGTTACTTCGGACGCTTCGCGCCATACTTCGAACGGCGCTGCTTGCGGTCCTTGACACCCTGGGTATCGAGAACACCGCGGATGATGTGATAGCGCACACCGGGAAGATCCTTCACGCGACCACCGCGGATCATGACGACCGAGTGCTCCTGAAGATTGTGACCCTCGCCAGGAATGTATCCAATCACCTCGAATCCGTTGACCAGACGAACCTTGGCCACCTTACGAAGAGCCGAGTTCGGCTTCTTCGGCGTCGTCGTATAGACACGAGTGCAGACGCCACGCTTCTGCGGGTTGGCCTCAAGGGCCGGAACGGTGTTGCGCTCGGAGGGGCGCACACGCGGTTTCCGGATCAACTGGTTGATGGTCGGCATTAGGGCCTTACCTCTTCTTGTCCACCACGGTCCGAAACAGACTTCATCGCGCTGGCCGCCAAACACATACACGAAACCGGGCCTTCACTCCGCCTTTTGCGCGGATGGCCCGGGTTCAATGCAGAGGACCTCTTTCGAGGTCATGCGGCCGACAATGGTACGTCTCGTAATATCGAACCGTGTTTGGAGCGGGTGTCCCAGACGAGGCGTCCAGGAGCGAGTCGGCTCCACATCGGCTCTGTTGGGCCGCTACTTAGCTATTGCAGCTCAACTCGTCAACCCTTGAGCCGTCGGGATTCAAGCCAGCTGCCATATTTGTTAACGGAAAGGCCGCCCGGAGGCGGCCTTTCTTATTCTATTGTCACGGGACAACGAGAATGCCCTATTCGGCAGGGTTCGGCAGCTGCGTAAGTGCCCGATCCACGGCCACGGGCATCTCGTCCTTGCGCCGATCCTCGAGAATGAGTTCGTCGCGCGAGGTGGCGATCCGCCGAATCTGCGTCATCATTCCGCCCGTACCGGCGGGAATCAGACGCCCGACGATGACGTTCTCCTTGAGGCCCTGGAGCGAGTCGACCTTGCCGGCAACAGCCGCCTCGGTGAGCACGCGCGTGGTCTCTTGGAAGGACGCGGCCGAGATGAAGGACGGCGTCTGCAGAGAGGCCTTGGTGATGCCCAGCAGAACGGGTTGCCCCGACGCCGTCTTCTTGCCCTCTTCCTCCAGACGCTCGTTGATCTCAGCGAGCTCGATCCGATCGACATGGTCGCCCGGGATGTAACCGGAATCGCCCGACTCGGTGATTTCGATCTTCTGGAGCATCTGGCGAACGATCGTCTCGATGTGCTTATCGTTGATCAGCACGCCCTGGAGCCGGTAGACCTCCTGGATTTCGTTGACGAGGTAGGCGGCAAGCGCCTCCACGCCACGAATGGCCAGAATGTCGTGCGGCGCCGGATTGCCGTCGAGAATATAGTCGCCCTTCTCGATGACGTCGCCTTCCTGAAGATGGAACGGCTTGCCCTTCGGGATCAGGTACTCGACAGGCTCAACGCCCTCCTCGTGCGGCTCGATGACGATACGGCGCTTGTTCTTGTAGTCGCGCCCGAAGCGGACCGTTCCGTCGATCTCCGAGATGACGGCATTGTCCTTGGGACGCCGTGCTTCGAAGAGCTCGGCGACGCGCGGCAGACCACCGGTGATGTCCTTGGTCTTGGCGCTTTCCATCGGGATACGCGACAGAACGTCGCCGGCCTTGACGCGCGATCCAGGCTCGATGGAGAGAATCGTCCCCACCGAGAGCAGGTAGCGCGCATCCGAACCACGGGCCAGCTTGGCGATGGAACCATCATCCTTGCGGATGATGATCGCCGGCTTGAGGTCCTGCCCGCGCGGGCTGGCACGCCAGTCGATAATGGCGCGCTTGGTGATACCGGTCGACTCGTCGGTCTGCTCGGACACCGACACGCCTTCCACCATGTCCTCGAACTCGGCAGTGCCCTCCACCTCGGTCAAGACCGGACGGGTGTAGGGGTCCCACTCCGCGATACGCTGGCCGCGCCGCACCGTGTCGCCGTCATCCACATAGATGCGGCTACCGTAGCTGATGCGGTGCGAGGCACGCTCCTTGCCGGCCTGATCGAGGATCAGCACCGCCATGTTGCGGCCCATCGCCACGAGGCGTCCGTCCGAATCGCGCACCACGTTGCGGTTGCGGATCTGGACCGTGCCTTCGTACGACGCCTCCAGGAACGAGGAGTCCACCACCTGCGCCGTACCGCCCATGTGGAAGGTACGCATGGTGAGCTGGGTGCCCGGCTCGCCGATCGACTGCGCCGCGATGACGCCGACGGCCTCGCCCATATTGACGGGCGTACCACGGGCGAGATCGCGCCCATAACAGGCGGCGCAGACACCGGTGCGGACCTCGCAGGTGAGCGGCGAACGGATCTTGACCGACTGGATGTTGGCCTTTTCGATCTGTTCGACGTCACGCTCCTCGATCAGCCGACCGGCTTCGACGATAACCTCGCCGGAGACCGGATGAACGATGTCCTCCATCGCCGTGCGGCCAAGCACACGCTGGCCGATGGTCGCGACCACCTGACCGGCGTCGACGATCGGCTGCATGGTGAGGCCGCGCTCGGTGCCGCAATCAACCTGCGTGATGATGCAGTCCTGAGCCACGTCCACGAGACGACGGGTCAAGTAGCCGGAGTTCGCGGTCTTCAAGGCGGTGTCGGCCAAGCCCTTACGGGCACCGTGGGTCGAGTTGAAGTACTCGAGCACGGTCAGGCCTTCCTTGAAGTTCGAGATGATCGGCGTCTCGATGATCTCGCCCGACGGCTTGGTCATCAGGCCGCGCATGGCGCCGAGCTGGCGCATCTGCGTGGGCGAGCCACGCGCACCGGAGTGCGACATCATGTAGATCGAGTTCATCGGCTTTTGACGGCCATTATCGTCGAACTCGACCGCCTTGATGCGGCTCATCATCTCTTCGGCGATCTTGTCGGTGCACTTGGCCCAGGCATCGACCACCTTGTTGTACTTCTCGCCAGACGTGATCAGACCGTCGCTGTACTGCTGCTCGTATTCCTTCGCCAGCGCCTGAGTCTCACCGATGAGTTTCGGCTTCGTCTCGGGCACGAGCATGTCGTCCTTGCCGAACGAGATACCGGCCGTACAGGCATGGCGGAAGCCGAGCTGCATGATCCGGTCGCAGAAGATCACGGTGTCCTTCTGACCGCAGTGACGATAGACCGTGTCGATCATCCGCGAGATGGCCTTCTTGGTCATCAGCTGGTTGCAGATGTCGAACGGAATGTTGTGGTTCTTCGGCAGAAGCTGACCGATGAGCAGACGCCCCGGCGTCGTCTCATAGATCTTCGACACGGTGTTGCCCTCGGCATCGACCGTCCTGAAGCGCCCACGGATCTTCGTGTGGAGCGTGATCGACTTCGAGAAGATCGCCGCTTCCAGCTCGCCGATGTCGGAGAACGCCATCCCCTGCCCCGGCTCGTTCTCGTTCATGATCGAGAGGTAGTAGAGCCCGAGCACCATGTCCTGCGACGGCACGATGATCGGCTGGCCGTTCGCCGGGTGCAGGATGTTGTTGGTCGACATCATGAGGACGCGCGCTTCGAGCTGCGCCTCGATGGAAAGCGGCACGTGGACCGCCATCTGGTCGCCGTCGAAGTCCGCGTTGAAGGCCGTGCAGACCAGCGGATGCAGCTGGATCGCCTTGCCCTCGATCAGGGTCGGTTCGAACGCCTGGATGCCCAGCCGGTGCAAAGTAGGCGCGCGGTTCAGCATCACCGGATGCTCGCGGATCACCTCTTCGAGGATATCCCAGACTTCCGGACGCTCCTTCTCGACCAGCTTCTTGGCCTGCTTCACCGTGGACGAATAGCCCTTGGCGTCGAGCCGCGCGTAGATGAACGGCTTGAACAGCTCCAGCGCCATCTTCTTCGGCAGACCGCACTGATGCAGCTTCAGCTCCGGACCGGTCACGATGACCGAACGGCCGGAATAGTCGACGCGCTTGCCGAGCAGGTTCTGGCGGAAGCGGCCCTGCTTGCCCTTCAGCATGTCGGAGAGCGACTTCAGCGGGCGCTTGTTCGCCCCCGTGATGACGCGCCCGCGGCGGCCGTTGTCGAACAGCGCATCCACCGCCTCCTGAAGCATGCGCTTCTCGTTGCGGATGATGATGCCCGGCGCGCGCAACTCGATCAGCCGCTTGAGGCGGTTGTTACGGTTGATCACGCGGCGATAGAGATCGTTGAGGTCCGACGTCGCGAAGCGGCCGCCATCGAGAGGCACGAGCGGACGAAGATCCGGCGGGATGACCGGAACCACGCTCATGATCATCCACTCCGGACGGTTGCCCGACTCGAGGAAGTTCTCCACGATCTTCAGGCGCTTCATCAGCTTCTTCTGCTTGAGATCCGAGGTGGTCTCGGCAAGCTCGGAACGAAGGTCGCCCGCGATCTTTTCGAGATCCATCGCGGCCAGAAGCTCCTGAATCGCCTCCGCGCCGATGAGAGCGGTAAAGCTATCTTCACCGAACTCGTCGACGGCGATCATGTACTCCTCTTCCGACAGGAGCTGATGCTCCTTCAGCGAGGTGAGGCCGGGCTCCGTGACGATGTAGTTCTCGAAATAGAGAACGCGCTCGATATCCTTGAGCGTCATGTCGAGAAGCGTACCGATGCGGCTCGGCAGCGACTTCAGGAACCAGATGTGGGCGACCGGCGCGGCGAGCTCGATATGGCCCATGCGCTCGCGCCGCACACGCGACAGCGTGACCTCGACGCCGCACTTCTCGCAGATGATGCCCTTGTACTTCATGCGCTTGTACTTGCCGCACAAGCACTCGTAATCCTTGATCGGACCGAAGATGCGGGCGCAGAACAGGCCGTCGCGCTCCGGCTTGAAGGTCCGGTAGTTGATGGTTTCGGGCTTCTTGATCTCGCCGAACGACCAGGAAAGGATCTTCTCCGGGCTCGCGAGCGAGATCCGGATCGAATCGAATGTCTGAGCCTGGACCTGAGGGTTGAAGAGATTCATAACCTCTTGGTTCATCGGGCTTTCTCCTTAAGGGGCAAGGCCCCGCCGCACCGGGCGCACCGGCGCCATGGAATCCGTCATTTTCGGCGCCGGCACCCTGCTTGGCAAGGGTGCCGGCTGCGGCCGCCCAGACGGGCGGCGAAAGCGGCCTATTCGGCGGCGTCGGGCAGCTTGTCCGGCATCGCCGGCGGAGCCGCCGAGTTGATGAGTTCCACGTCGAGGCCGAGAGAGCGCATCTCCTTGACCAGAACGTTGAAGCTCTCCGGAATTCCGGACTCGAACGCGTCGTCGCCACGCACGATGGCTTCGTAGACCTTCGTGCGGCCGGCAACGTCGTCCGACTTCACCGTCAGCATCTCCTGGAGCGTATAGGCGGCGCCATAGGCTTCGAGCGCCCACACCTCCATTTCGCCGAAGCGCTGTCCGCCGAACTGCGCCTTGCCGCCCAGCGGCTGCTGGGTGACGAGGCTGTAGGGGCCGATGGAGCGGGCGTGGATCTTGTCATCGACCAGGTGGTGCAGCTTCAGCATATAGATGTAGCCGACTGTCACCTGGCGATCGAACGCCTCGCCTGTGCGCCCGTCGTAGAGCGTCACCTGCCCCGAGCCGTTGAGCCCGGCCTTTTCCAGCATGTGGACAATGTCTTCCTCATGCGCGCCGTCGAAGACCGGGGTCGCAATCGAGACCCCCTTCTTCATCTGCTTGGCGAGCGTGACGACAGAGTCCTCGTCGTAGGTCTTGACCGGCTCGTTGCGATCGTTGTCGCCAAGAATCTCGACGAGACCGCTGCGCAAGGGCGAGACATCGTGCGACTGCTGGTAGGCTTCCAGCATTTCGCCGACCTTCTTGCCCATGCCGGCACACGCCCAGCCAAGGTGCGTCTCGAGGATCTGCCCGACATTCATGCGGCTCGGCACGCCGAGCGGGTTCAGCACGATATCGACATGCGTACCGTCCGCGGTGAACGGCATATCCTCGGCAGGCAGGATGCGCGAGACCACGCCCTTGTTGCCGTGACGTCCAGCCATCTTGTCGCCCGGCTGGATCTTGCGCTTGACGGCGACGAAGACCTTCACCTGCTTCATGACGCCCGGAGGAAGCTCGTCACCGCGCTGCACCTTCTCGACCTTGTCCATGAAGCGCTGCTCCAGCATCTTCTTGGACTCGTCGTACTGGCCGCGCAGAGCTTCGAGCTCGCCCTGCAGCTTCTCGTCCTCGACGGCGAACATCCACCACTGCGAGCGGGGATACTCGGCCATCGCGTCCGGCGACAGCTCGCTGCCCTTCCGGAAGCCCTTGGGCCCGGAAACGGCGGCCTTGCCGTTCAGCATCTCGACCAGACGGCCGTAGACGTTGCGGTCGAGAATCGCCTGCTCGTCGTCACGGTCCTTGGCCAGGCGCTCGATCTCCTCGCGCTCGATGGCCATGGCGCGCTCGTCCTTCTCGACACCGTGCCGATTGAACACGCGCACCTCGACAACCGTGCCGTAAGCCCCCGGAGGCATGCGGGACGAGGTGTCGCGGACGTCGGACGCCTTCTCGCCGAAGATAGCGCGGAGCAGCTTCTCCTCCGGCGTCATCGGGCTTTCGCCCTTCGGCGTGATCTTGCCGACCAGGATGTCTCCGGGCTGGACCTCTGCGCCGATATAGACGATGCCGGCTTCGTCGAGGTTTTTCAGCGCCTCTTCCGAAACGTTCGGAATGTCGCGCGTGATTTCCTCAGGCCCGAGCTTGGTGTCGCGCGCCATGACCTCGAACTCCTCGATGTGAATCGAGGTGAAGACGTCTTCGGCGACGATACGCTCGGACAGGAGGATCGAATCCTCGTAGTTGTAGCCGTTCCACGGCATGAACGCGACGAGCACGTTGCGGCCGAGCGCCAAATCGCCGAGATCGGTCGACGGGCCGTCGGCGATGATGTCGCCCTTGCGGATGCGATCGCCCACGACAACCAGCGGACGCTGGTTGATGCAGGTGTTCTGGTTCGAGCGCTGGAACTTCATCAGGCGATAGATATCGACGCCCGACTTGCCGGCTTCCAGATCCTCGGTCGCGCGGATGACGATACGCGTCGCATCCACCTGATCGACGACGCCGGTACGCCTTGCGGCAATGGCCGCGCCAGAATCGCGCGCCACCACCGGCTCCATGCCGGTTCCCACGAACGGAGCCTCGGCCCGAACCAGCGGCACCGCCTGGCGCTGCATGTTTGAGCCCATGAGCGCACGGTTGGCGTCATCGTTCTCAAGGAACGGAATGAGCGCCGCCGCGACGGACACGAGCTGCTTCGGCGAGACATCCATCAGGTCGACGTTGTCGCGCGGGGTCATCATGACCTCGCCCTGGTGACGGCAGACGACAAATTCGTTCTGGAACTTGCCCTCGTCCGTCAGGACGGCGTTCGCCTGCGCGACGTAGTGCTTCGACTCTTCCATAGCCGACAGATAGACGACTTCGTTCGAAACCCGCCCATCGATGATGCGACGATACGGGCTTTCGATGAAGCCGTACTTGTTGACCCGAGCGAACGTGGCCAGCGAGTTGATCAGACCGATGTTCGGGCCTTCCGGCGTCTCGATCGGGCAGATGCGGCCGTAGTGGGTCGGGTGGACGTCGCGAACCTCGAAGCCCGCTCGCTCACGCGTCAGACCACCCGGTCCAAGAGCCGAAAGCCTTCTCTTATGAGTGATTTCCGACAGCGGGTTCGTCTGATCCATGAACTGCGAGAGCTGCGACGAGCCGAAGAACTCTCGAACCGCCGCCGCCGCCGGCTTGGCGTTGATCAGATCCTGCGGCATCACCGTGTCGATCTCGACGGAGCTCATGCGCTCCTTGATCGCGCGCTCCATGCGAAGCAGGCCGACGCGGTATTGGTTCTCCATGAGCTCGCCGACCGAGCGCACCCGGCGGTTGCCGAGATTGTCGATGTCGTCGATCTCGCCCTTGCCGTCGCGGAGCTCGACCAGCGTCTTGACGACCGCCAGGATGTCCTCCTTGCGAAGCACGCGGACGGTGTCCTCGGCCTTGACGTCGAGGCGCATGTTCATCTTGACGCGGCCGACGGCCGAAAGGTCGTAGCGCTCGGCGTCGAAGAACAGCGACTGGAACATCGCCTCGGCCGTCTCGATCGTCGGCGGCTCGCCCGGGCGCATGACGCGGTAGATGTCGAAGAGCGCGTCCTGGCGGCTCTCGTTCTTGTCCGCTGCCAGGGTATTGCGGATATAAGCGCCAACCGTGACGTGATCGATGTCGAGCACCGAAATCTCGTCGTAGCCGGCGTCAATCAACACCTTCAGCGTCTTCTCGTCGATCTCGTCGCCCGCCTCGAGATAGACCTCGCCCGTCGCGTAGTTGACGATATCCTCGGCGAGATAGTTGCCGAAGAGGTCCTCCTCGACAGCGCGGATCGCCTTGACGCCCTTTTCCTTCATCTGGCGGGCAAGCTTGGCGGTCACCTTCTTGCCGGCCTCGACCAGGATCTCGCCCGAATCCGCGTCGACCATGTCCGCGATCGCCTTCTGGCCGCGGACACGTTCCATCGAGAACGGAATGCGCCAACCATCGGCGTCGCGCTCGAACTTCACGACGTCATAGAAGGTCGACAGGATCTCCTCGCCGTCCATGCCGAGAGCCATCAGCAGCGACGAGACGGGGATCTTGCGGCGCCGGTCGATGCGCGCATAGACTACATCCTTGGCGTCGAATTCGATGTCGAGCCAGGACCCGCGATAAGGAATGACACGAGCCGCGAAGAGCAGCTTGCCGGATGAGTGGCTCTTGCCTTTGTCGTGATCGAAGAAAACGCCGGGCGAACGGTGCATCTGGGAGACGATGACGCGCTCGGTGCCGTTGACGATGAACGTGCCGTTCATGGTCATCAGCGGCATGTCGCCCATGTAGACATCCTGCTCCTTGATGTCCTTGATGGACTTGGAGCCGGTATCTTCGTCGATATCGAACACGATGAGACGCAGCGTCACCTTGAGCGGCGCAGCGTAGGTCAGATCGCGCTGACGGCATTCATCGACGTCGAACTTCGGCGCCTCGAACTCGTACTTGACGAATTCGAGCATCGCCTGGCCCGAAAAATCGGTGATCGGAAACACCGACTTGAACACCGCCTGAAGCCCTTCCTCGGGGCGTCCGCCCTTGGGCTCGTCAACCATCAGGAACTGATCGTAGGATGCCTTCTGCACCTCGATCAGGTTCGGCATTTCAGCGACCTCGGGAATGGACCCGAAGAACTTGCGCACGCGCCTGCGACCGCTAAACGTCGTCGTCTGAGACATCGTCGCTCCTTGCTCTCGACACGGCCCTCGACCGGTAGGGCCTTATTCCGATGCCCCGGGAACCGAGGCGAGGCCACCACCCACACACGGTGGAGGCCCAAACTGTGGAGTGGAACGCGCCCGACCTGGAACGCATTGCCACGCCAAACCTTCATCCTGTCGCATGATCTTCCGAAAGTCGGACGATT
Organism: Consotaella salsifontis; assembly: GCF_900167365.1. Taxonomy (GTDB): domain Bacteria; phylum Pseudomonadota; class Alphaproteobacteria; order Rhizobiales; family Rhizobiaceae; genus Consotaella; species Consotaella salsifontis. Next base: position 71,156 of record NZ_FUXL01000006.1, read on the forward strand.
TTCAGGATCATGCATTTGAGCCGGCGGCCGGCCCACGTCTTCGCGCAGCCCCGGGCTGTGGGAACACGCGCACCTCCGCCCGTCATCACGTCCTTCGGCTCCCTTCGGAGCGCGGAAAGCGGAACGGCCAAAGGCCGTCCCGCTCACCATCATCTTTCAACTGCGGCGCCAGAGCGAAATACCGTTCAAATCGATCGATCACCCGCCCTGCGTGGCTGTTGCGGCACGAACTTTCCAAAGCCCGCTGGCTCGGGACGTCGTGCGCTGCCGCATTGAATTACTTGACCTCGACCTTGGCGCCAGCCTTCTCGAGCTGGGCCTTGATCTTCTCGGCCTCGTCCTTGGCGACGCCTTCCTTGACCGGCTTCGGAGCACCGTCGACCAGATCCTTGGCTTCCTTGAGGCCAAGACCGGTGATCGCGCGAACTTCCTTGATGACGTTGATCTTCTGAGCGCCGGCATCGGCGAGAATCACGTCGAACTCGGTCTTCTCCTCGACCGCCTCGGCGGCCGCGGCACCACCACCAGCAGCGGCGACGGCGACAGGAGCAGCGGCGGAAACGCCCCACTTCTCTTCCAGCATCTTCGACAGCTCAGCCGCCTCGAGGACGGTCAGGGCCGAAAGGTCTTCAACGATCTTGGCGAGATCAGCCATTTTCTACTTCCTTCAGATTCGAACTTTGAGTTGAGCAGCGAGGAACCATCCTCACGCCGCTTCGTCCTTCTTGGCATAAGCTCCGAAGACGCGTGCGAGCTGACCCGCAGGCGCCTGGAGGACGCCCGCGATCCGCGTGGCCGGCGTATTGATCATGCCGACCAGCTTGGCGCGCAGTTCGTCCAGCGACGGCATGGAGGCGAGAGCCTTCACACCTTCCGCGTCGAGAGCCGTGGTTCCCATGGCGCCGCCGAGGATGACGAGCTTGTCGTTCCCCTTGGCGAAGTCCTGGGCCACCTTCGGCGCCGCGATGGGATCAGTGGAGTAGGCGATCAAGGTCTGACCCTTGAACAGCTCCGTGATCTTCTCGGCGTCGGTGCCCTGAAGAGCGATCTTGGCGAGGCGGTTCTTCGCGACTTTGACCGTTCCTCCCGAGGCGCGCATCTTCGACCGAAGGTCGTTCATCTGCGCCACGGTGAGGCCGGCGTAGTGGGCCACCACGACTGCTCCCGAGGCCTTGAAGGTCTCGTGCAGCTCAGTGACAAATTCGCGCTTTTCCGCTCTGTCCACTGCCTCTCTCCGATTGGCGGATGCCTGAGGCGTCCGCCGGTTGCCTTTGCCGCCCGCGACATGCGGACGACGCTCGAGGATCCTGTCCCCTTGGCGCGACCGGGAGTGAACTCCAGGGGCGGCACAAGGCATCCAGAGGTTCGAACCGAAGGCTCGGGCAAAACCCGAAAATTCGGAACTTTCCCCGTCTCATGAGGGCTTTCAGCGATTATGACTTTTGGCCGGAGCCGGCAGTCGCCCACAATCTCGGACAGGAGCGGCAAGGCTAATGCCCTGCCAGTTCCCGGGGCCGAAGCCCCGGAAGAGAAGGAAGAAGCCGTCAGGCTCCTTCCAATTTCATGCGTCAGACCGCTTCGTGAAGGGTCGACGGATCAACCTTGACGCCGGGCCCCATGGTCGAGGACAGGGCAACGCGCTTGACGTAGTTGCCCTTGGCGCCGGAAGGCTTCGCCTTCTGCACCGCGTCGACGAACGACAGGATGTTCTCCTTCAACGCCTTCGCGTCGAAGCTGACCTTGCCGACGCCAGCATGGATGATACCGGCCTTCTCGACGCGGAACTCGACGGCGCCGCCCTTGGAGGCCTTGACCGCCGCCGTGACGTCGGGCGTCACGGTGCCGACACGAGGATTCGGCATCAGGCCACGCGGGCCGAGAACCTTGCCGAGCCGCCCCACCAGCGCCATCATGTCCGGCGTGGCGATGGCGCGATCGAAATTGATGTTGCCCGCCTGAATGTCAGCGACCAGCTCTTCCGCGCCGACGATGTCGGCTCCGGCGGCCTTGGCCTCCTCGGCCTTATCGCCGCGAGCGAACACGGCGACACGAACGGTCTTGCCAGTGCCATTCGGAAGATTGACCACGCCGCGGACCATCTGGTCGGCGTGACGCGGATCAACGCCGAGATTCATGGCGATCTCGATCGTCTCGTCGAACTTGGCGGTCGCCCTCGCCTTCAGAAGCTCGACCGCCTCGTCGATGGCGTAGAGCTTGACGGGGTCGAGACCCTCGCGGGCCTTGGTGATACGCTTGCCGATCTTAGCCATCGTCTCAGCCCACCACTTCCAGGCCCATGGAGCGTGCCGAACCTTCGACCATCTTCATGGCCGCATCGACGTCGTTCGCGTTCAGATCCTTAAGCTTCTTCTCGGCGATGTCGCGCACCTGCTCGCGCGTGACACTGCCGGCGCCAGCCTTACCCGGAGTCTTGGAGCCGCTCTGGATGCCGGCAGCCTTCTTGAGGAAGTAGGCGACCGGAGGCGTCTTCATGACGAAGGTGAAGGACTTGTCCTGGTAATAGGTGATCACCACCGGAACCGGAGAGCCCTTCTCCATCTCCTGGGTCTGCGCGTTGAACGCCTTGCAGAACTCCATGATGTTGATGCCGCGCTGACCAAGCGCGGGTCCGATCGGCGGCGACGGGGTCGCCGAGCCAGCCGAGACCTGCAGCTTGAGCTGGCCTTGAACTTTCTTAGCCATTCTTTCCTGCCTTCTTGACATACCGGCGATGCCGGCTCTTCAACCGCCGCTAAGCGGTCACGCAGGCCGTGCGGTGCGAAACTGGCGAACCGGCAAAAGCCCGCCTCTTCTCCCGCGCGACAAAGGGAGCGCTCCAGGCACCCCCGACCGATCAGACCTTTTCGACCTGACCGAATTCAAGATCGACCGGCGTGGCACGCCCGAAGATCGACACCTCCACTTTGAGGCGCGAGCGCTCCTGGTCCACCTCCTGAACGATCCCGTTGAAGGAAGCGAACGGGCCATCCGACACGCGAACGTGCTCGCCAATATCGAAGCTCATGGTCGGCTTCGGCCGCTCCACGCCATCCTGAACCTGGTTCAGAATATGCTCGGCCTCGGCATCCGAGATCGGCACCGGGCGATTTTCGGCACCAAGGAACCCGGTCACGCGCGGCGTGTTCTTGATCAGCGAAAAGACCTGATCGGTCAGTTCCGCCTTGACCAGAACATAGCCAGGGAAGAACTTTCGCTCAGAATCCACCTTTCGGCCACGTCGCACCTCGACGAAACGCTCCGTCGGAACGAGGATCTTCTCGAATTTCTCCGAGATGCCCTTCTGGCGCGCCTGCTCCTCGATGGACTCGGCGACCTTCTTCTCAAAATTCGAATATGCGTGGACGATGTACCAGCGCGCCGTCATGAATCGCGATCCACCCTCGTCTTCAACGGCCGGCTGTGATCAGAAGTCCGACGCCATAGCCCAGCGCCTGATCCGCCACGAAAAAGAACGTCGCCGTCACAGCAACCATGACAACGACCATCGCGGTCGAGATCATCGTCTCCCGGCGCGTCGGCCAAGTGACCTTGGCCACCTCGGAACGCACCTGCTGGAGAAAAGAGAAAGGGTTCGATTTCGTAGCCATACGCCGCCCATGGCTTAAGGCGCGTAGAAAGCCGGCTCGGCCCACGCGCCAGAAACATGTCCGCAATACATAAGGGACACTGGATTGATTCTCAACCCCGCGCCCTCATCATTCAAACTGGCAGGGGCAGCAGGGCTCGAACCCGCGACCTGCGGTTTTGGAGACCGCCGCTCTACCAACTGAGCTATACCCCTGTGTGACGTCGCATTAGCAAGACCGCGTGCTGCTGACAAGTGTCAACCTTCGTTTCGGCCCAACCGGTCCAGAAGCTTTTGCCGGGCTCGGGATTTTCGCGATTGCGGCTTGAAGCCGCGGAGCAATTCGAGGAGCCGGATCTGCGGCTTCACAGCTTTGAACAGCTGGTCCACCGCCCGGTCCGTGGCGCCGAGTCTGCGCGCCAGGACGCCCGCCGCTACCGCGTCGAAATCGGCGGCGGAAAACTCCGGGAACCGATCAAGAAGCCCCTCTGCAGGCCAGGGAGTCTGATCGGCCGGCGGAGAAAGAAGGTCTTTGCGATAGCACAGATCCAGCACGACCTGTTCCCAGGTCCAGTCGTGAACGTCGAGAACGCGTGCCGTTCCTTCTCTGACGCCGGAAAAGCCGACGAGGCGGATCGGTTTGCCGAGCCGCATCTCCGCAAGCCAGAGGGCTATCGCGAATCCGGAACTTGGTATCCGGCCCCGGGGATAGATTGCCGAGAATCGCTCGGTCAGGTCCAGCGGCACCATCGGAACACTGCCGAAATCCTCGCGCGGGTTGATCACCTCGTTCTCGGCCACCTTCAGAACCAGGAGCCCATGGAATCTCCCCGGCCGCAACCGATCCAACGACCGATCGAGCTCATCCTTGTAGACGAGACTGGAGCCGCTCGGAGTTGCCCTGCTCACGAGAAGGCTATCTTCCGCAAACGGATGATCGAGGACGTTGAAGACTCGGTTGAAGAAGACGAACAGCGTTCGCTGTGGAAATCCGCCTTCCCTTAACGCCACCGCCGCGCTGGGACTGTTGGCGACGAGCACAATCGCGTCGAATGCGGCAAGGAAGGGTTTTGGATCGTCCAAACTCAATGTCGTTCCTCGCTGCTCTCGCCCAGTGCGGCCTGCCATCGCGCAGGTTTATCCGCAAATGGACGGAGTCGGGTCCTGCCATGGCATCCCGCGCTCTGACCGGCCGCGCGCGAACGGTCAAGTGCAACGGCATATCGACATCCGAACATCAGCCCGGTCGCCGGTGGACCTTCCAAGAACGGTCTCCTATAGAAGCGGTAGTGCCATGTCGGCGAATGTCCCCTCTCGCGTCCCGTCTCTTCATGCGATTCGTCCTGGCGATCTCAGAGATATCAGCAAACGGCCCTTCTGGAAGTCGCCTTCGTATCGCTCGCGGGCTCGCCAGCCGGGGGCATGAGGTCGAGGTTCTGTCTCTGACCGGCCGCGTCGAACGCGAAATCCCCGCTGACGTCAACGTTCACTTTCTAAGACCAGACCTGAAACGCTTCCCACCCCATTATCCCGCCCGCCTTCTTCTGTCCCGCGCACTGAGAAGCTGGTTCAGGAGGCAATGTGACCTTCGGCCAATCGACTTCTTCTCGTCTTCGCTGACCAGCACGGACCGCATCGTCCATATGTCCGGCATCGACGACTGCTTTTATTGGTTGCACATCGCGACCTCGCAGCTGTTGGCCGAGGCGCACTCGCCGCGCCGCGCCGCACGGCGCCGCCGGTTCTTTCGGTCGCTTTATGAAGGCAAACGTGTCATTGGCGTTTCCCAGGGTGTGATCGACGATCTTGCAGCCTTGCCGGCAAGGCCGGAAGAAGCGGTCGTTCTCCATAATTCCTATGACATTGAAGCCATTCGTCGACGCGCAGCTCTCGAGCAGGCGGGCATCCCGGAAGAGCCATTCGTGCTTCACGTCGGACGTTTCGCCTCGGCGAAGCGGTTCGACATCCTGCTCAAGGCATTCGCGGCCGGCACCACTCGTGAGAAGCTAGTTCTTTTGACGCCCGAAACACCCGAATTAACGGCGCTTATAGGCAAGGCCGATCTCAGCAAGCGGGTGGTCGTCGCCGGCTTTCAGGAAAACCCCTTTCCATACATGAGCAAGGCAGCGGCCCTGGTGCTCAGCTCGGATCGGGAAGGGTTCCCTAACGTCCTGGTCGAGGCGCTGATCTGCGGCACCCCTGTCGTCTCCACCGACTGCCTTGCCGGCCCAAGCGAAATCCTCACAGGTCCTTTCGCGCGCTGGCTTTCTCCTCCCGGAGATGCCGAAGCGCTCGGCCAAAACCTCAGGAGCGTCCTCGCGGAGCCCTATGCGACCACCGAACTGATACGCGGCTCGTATCATTTATCGCACACACTCGATCGCCTGGAGGAGCTGGCAGCCAGCGGCAGGCCGCCGCGCCTCGGGCGGATGAAGCCATTTCCATGAGGGAGAGCTTCTCGTGATTTCTAAAGCCCCCTTCTTCACGATTTTCACGCCAACCTACAATCGCGCTGCACTGCTGCCACGAGCGTTTGAAAGCATCGAAACACAGGGCTTTCGCGATTTCGAGTGGATCGTCGTCGACGACGGCTCGACGGATGAGACGGAAGCGCTCGTACGCGGCTGGCGTGAGCAGGCGTCCTATCCCATCGATTATATTCGTCAAGCCAATCTGGGGCGCTACAAGGCGATCAATTGCGGCATACAGCTCGCCAAGGGCGAACTCTTCGTCATTCTCGATTCAGATGACTGGTTCGCACCCAACGGTCTGACCATCCTTTACGAGGCGTGGCGCGCGATAGAGCCGGGAAGACGGCAAAAGATCGCAGGAATATGGGCGCTCTGCGCGAAGCCAAACGGCGATCTCGCCTGCTCCCGATATCCGCGTGACGAATTCGACGGCAACACGATCGAAATCAAGTCGCTCCACGGCTTCAAGGGCGAATCCTGTCATGCCATCCGCACCGACGTCAGGCGCGCTTATCTCTTTCCGGAATTAGCCGATAAATATTGCCCGCCGAGTCTGGTGTGGAATCGCATCGCGGTCGCTCACGACATGCGGTTCATCAACCGCGTTGTTCAGTTCAAGGAATACCAGCCCGAGGGTCTCACCCGCCAGGGCGCGGTGAAAATCGCACGATATCCCAATGGGTTTCGTCTGCGGGAGATGGAGCTTCTCCAGGTCACGAATCGCAAGATTCCGCCACGACAGAGAAGGCAGATCATGCGCGGCTACATCCGCGCCTCTCTCCACGCCGGCGTCGGGCTGATCTCCCAGGTCCGGGAGACGCGTGACAGACTCCTGTGGGCGAGATCGGTTGCGGATGGCGTCAAGCTCTTTTGGCGCGACCGTTGGCAGGCCCGAAGGCGAGCGTCAGCCTCGAGCGCGCCGCCGTCTTCGTCGAACGACTGAGGTCGGATTTGAAGATTCACCACCTGATCATCGACGGGGGCAGCGGGGGCGCGGAGACCTTCCTCAGCCGCCTGGCGCGCGCACTTCAGGCGCGCGGTCATCCGCAGCATGTGATCCTGACGGCGAACGCTCCACAGGAAGAGTACATGCGCCGTCACGACGTGCCTCACACCGTGCTGGATTTCGGCAAGCTGTCGAAGCCGTTCTCGTTGCTGAAGATGCGGCGGATCGTCAACCGGGAGCGGCCGGACGCGATCGTCGCCTGGATGAGCCGCTCGGGCCGCAATATTCCGCGAGGCCGCCACCTCACCGTCGGGCGTCTCGGAAACAGGTACAAGATCGACAATTTCAAGCGGTGCGATCTGATCGTGGGGAACTCTCCGGATCTCGTGGAATTCGCGATTCAGGGCGGACGCCCTGATGCCCGCCTGATCACGAACTTCATCGAGCTTTCGCCCTTTCCGCCGATCGACCGCAGCCATATCCGGCGCCCGCTTCTGCTGGCCTGCGCGCGCCTGAACCCGGCAAAGGGCTTCGACGTGCTTCTTCACGCGTTGACGCGGCTGGATGCCCATCTGTGGATCGCCGGGGTCGGCAAGCTGCGTGAAGAGCTCGAATCGCTGGCGATCCGTCTTGGTGTAGCCGATCGAGTCGAATTTCTCGGGTGGCGCAGCGACGTTCCAGCGCTGCTCGCCGCGGCCGATGTCTTCGTTTTTCCTTCGCGCTGGGAAGGCACCAGCAACTCGCTTCTAGAGGCAGCCGCTGCGGCCAAGCCGATCGTCACCACGTCCGGGCTCTCGGTCAGCTGGTTCCTGGAACACGAAAAAAGCGCCCTGATCGTTCCGGTGGACGATGAAGAGGCGCTGGCGCGGGCCGTCCAACGTCTCGTCAGCGAGCCGAACCTCGGCCATCAGCTGGGTCTGGCGGCGCAACGCATCTATCAAAGCACCTTCAGCGAAGACGCTGTCTGCGATCAATGGATCAAAACGCTGGCCGAAGCGATCGAAGCGAAGGCCGCTGCATCGAGCCTTCGAGGCTCATAAAAAGCCCGGCCGCTCCGGGAGCGGCCGGGCTTTCAGCTTTGGATCAAATCGCCCACATTCGCCGGGGCAGGCCCTTTCGGGCCGAGACCGGTGCGCCGCGCCAGGCGCGACGCACCTGATCTGCTTTACTCGATGATCTGCGAGACGATGCCGGCGCCGACGGTGCGGCCGCCTTCACGGATAGCGAAGCGCAGCTTCTCTTCCATCGCGATCGGAACGATCAACACGACGTCCATCGTCACATTGTCGCCCGGCATCACCATCTCGGTGCCTTCCGGCAGCGTCACCACGCCCGTCACGTCCGTCGTGCGGAAGTAGAACTGCGGGCGGTAGTTCGTGAAGAACGGCGTGTGGCGACCGCCCTCCTCTTTCGTCAGGATGTACGCTTCCGCCTTGAACTTCGTGTGCGGCGTCACCGAACCCGGCTTGCAGAGAACCTGGCCACGCTCGACGCCCTCGCGGTCAACGCCGCGAAGCAGCGCGCCGATGTTGTCACCCGCCTGGCCCTGGTCCAGCAGCTTGCGGAACATCTCGACGCCCGTCACCGTCGTCGTCGACGTCGTGCGAATGCCGACGATCTCGACCGTCTCGCCGACCTTGATCACGCCGCGCTCGACGCGACCCGTCACCACCGTGCCGCGGCCCGAGATCGAGAACACGTCCTCGATCGGCATCAGGAACGGCTGGTCGACCGGACGCGACGGCGTCGGGATGTACGAGTCAACGGCTTCCATCAGCGCGCGGACCGAATCCTCGCCCATCGCCTTGTCGCCATCTTCCAGCGCAACAAGCGCCGAGCCCTTGATGATCGGAATGTCGTCGCCCGGGAACTCGTAGCTCGAAAGAAGCTCGCGAACCTCCAGCTCAACCAGCTCAAGAAGCTCCGGATCGTCAACCTGATCGCACTTGTTCAGGTACACCACGATCGCCGGAACGCCGACCTGGCGCGCCAGAAGAATGTGCTCGCGCGTCTGCGGCATCGGGCCGTCCGCCGCCGAAACGACCAGGATCGCGCCGTCCATCTGCGCCGCGCCCGTGATCATGTTCTTCACGTAGTCCGCGTGCCCCGGGCAGTCGACGTGAGCATAGTGACGGTTCGCCGTCTCATACTCAACGTGCGCCGTGTTGATCGTGATCCCGCGCGCCTTCTCTTCCGGCGCCGCGTCAATCTGATCGTACGCCCGGAACTCTCCGAAGAACTTCGTGATCGCTGCCGTCAGAGACGTCTTGCCATGGTCAACATGCCCAATCGTCCCAATGTTGACGTGCGGCTTCGTACGCTCGAATTTGCTCTTGGCCATGGCCTATCCCGCTTCTACGACATAGCGACGCAGGCACATGCCCACGCCTCAAAAGACGGGGAGGCATTACTGATCTTTTTCAGAGGTTTCAAGCCTTGGTTAAAGGCAGGCAGAAGCAGCTGACAGGAGATTCTCACGGAACCGCTGGAGCGGGTAGCGGGAATCGAACCCGCATATTCAGCTTGGAAGGCTGCTGCTCTACCATTGAGCTATACCCGCGCGGGTCGATTCTGGCGATGGTGGAGGGGGCTGGATTCGAACCAGCGTAGGCGTAGCCAACGGATTTACAGTCCGTCTCCTTTAACCACTCGGACACCCCTCCGCTTTCGCCCGAGACACCAGAAAACCCGGTACTCACTGCGGTGGCGGTACGGACCGAACCGGCCCGTCGTCTCCGGGCGGCGTTATGCAGATGGCCGGGCCTCCTGTCAACACGGTGAAACGGAAGAGGTGCAACATCGAGCGACGCGTTGTGTGATCATCCACACCATTGTAATCACGCGCCATGAGTGACGAACACGCCGGAACACCCAAAGATAGCCATTATGCCCGCCTTCGCCGGGCGCATCGCGACCGCTCCCGTGGCGAGGCAGCGCCTGGACGTGCGCCGACAAAGAGGCCGACGCAGCCCGGACAGCCGGTACCTGCCGATCTGGTGCGCCTCTACGGGCTTCACTCCGTGGCGGCGGCCCTGCAGAATCCGGCGCGGCGATGCCGCCGCCTGCTTGCGACGCGCAACGCGCTGAACCGGCTGGAGATCGCCGAGGACGCCCTGCCCTGCCCGCTGGAGATCGTCGAGCCCAGGCTCCTGGATCGCGAGCTCGGCTCGGAGGCGGTTCATCAAGGCCTCATGCTCGAGGTCGAACCGCTTCCGCAACGCCGCCTCAATGCGCTCGGCGAAACCGATCTCGTGCTGGTGCTCGACCAGGTGACGGACCCGCACAATGTCGGCGCGATCCTGCGTTCGGCGACCGCGCTCGGCGCCGGTGCCGTCGTGACGACCGCCCGCCACTCACCGCAGGAGTCGGGCGTTCTAGCCAAGGCTGCCTCGGGCGCCCTGGAGCTCGTTTCCTACATCCAGGTGACGAACCTCGCGACCGCGCTGGAAGAACTGTCGGCAGCCGGATTCCAGACGCTCGGCCTTGATTCGGATGGCGGAAGCGAAATCGAAACAGCTTTCTCGGGCCGGCGAATCGCCCTCGTTCTCGGGTCCGAGGGCAAGGGACTGCGCCAGAAGACGCGCGAGACCGTCGACGCGTTGGTGCGCCTCGACATGCCGGGGGCCATCCGCTCCCTCAACGTCTCGAACGCGGCAGCCATCGCGCTCTATGCCGCGCGCCATTTTCTGGCACGCCCATAGGGTGAAGACCAGGGCTCCGCGACTTCCGTCGCGGGGCTCGGCTGCGATCGCGCGCGGCGCGCAACAAGCTCCGATCCTTGTTCCATATCAACGACCTCCGCGATCGATCCTGTTTCCTTGCCGCCATGAACGCTGAAAAAATCCTCGCCAATTCGAAGCCCGTGCCGCGCTACACGAGCTACCCGACCGCGCCCCATTTCCATGAGGGCGTGACCGGAGAGACGTATCGCGCGTGGCTATCGACGCTTCAGCCGGGCACGAGGATAGGGCTCTACGTTCATGTGCCCTATTGCGACCAGCTCTGCTGGTTTTGCGGCTGTCACACCAAGCACACACTGCGCTACGAACCCGTCGCATCCTATTTGACCCAAGTCGAACGGGAAATTGAGATGGTGGCGGCGCTTCTGCCCGCCGGCGTCTCCGTCTCCAACATCCACTGGGGCGGCGGCTCGCCCACGATGCTGACACCGGACGACACACGCCGTCTCGCGACGCGTCTGAGCGCGGCCTTTCCCTATGCAGACGATGCCGAGCTGGCCGTTGAGATCGATCCACGCGACCTGACAGAGGAAAAGCTCGACGCACTCGCCGACGCCGGCATCGGCCGCGCCTCCATCGGCGTCCAGGATTTCAGCGAGATCGTCCAAAAAGCCATCAATCGTCACCAGAGCTTCGAGGTGACTCGCGCGGCCGTGGACGGGCTTCGCCGGCGCGGCGTCGGCTCGCTCAACTGCGACCTCGTCTATGGACTGCCGCATCAGACCCAGGAGCGCCTCCTCGCCACTGTCGACTCGGTGATCCGCTTGCGACCCGATCGAATCGCCCTCTTCGGATATGCGCACGTGCCGTGGATGAAGAAGCACATGCAGCTCATCGACGAGGCTGTCCTGCCGGGTGCGGTGGAGCGCTTCGATGATGCTCTCGCGGCGGCCGATCGCCTTGTCGCCGCCGGTTATCAGCGGATTGGCCTCGATCACTTCGCGCTGCCCGAGGACAGTCTCGCTATCGCAGCGCGCCAGCGGCGGCTTCACCGCAATTTCCAGGGCTACACGACGGACGCGACCGCCTGCCTGATCGGTCTTGGTCCCTCGGCCATCGGCTCGTTTCCGCAAGGCTATGTTCAGAATATCGTCGCCATCGGCGAATGGGGCCGTGCGGTCGAAGAGCGACGCTTGCCGATCGCCAAGGGTGTCGCCCGCTCCACGGAAGACACTGTGCGAGCCTTTCTGATCGAGCGGCTGATGTGCGATTTCGAGGTTTCCTCGGCCGAGCTCTCGGCCAGGTTCGGAGCAGATGCCGCCGCCATCCAATGGGAGTTGGCACAGCTTTCCTCCGGCGAGGTCGGAGAACTCGTCGAGTTCGACGGCGATCTCCTGCGAGTCAACGAAGAGGACAGGCCATTCGTCCGCCGAATCGCCGCGACCTTCGATACCTATCTCCGCGACGGCAAGGGCCGGCACTCCATCGCCGTCTGATCGGCGGGGGCGCACGAGAGCACAGACGCCAGCGTCGCCTTGCTTGAAGTGATGATCTGCGACGTCTTCGCTCGAGCAAGGACCCTCGCCGCCGCCCGCCCTCCTCCTAAGCCGCCAATCGCATAACGGTGATTCGCCGCTGAGCTGAAGGCCCGATTCCGGGCCCGAGAAACAATTTTTCCTTGCACGCCATCGACAAGCCGACGGCGGCGGCGGCAGAATAAGCACCAGCAGCGTCATGGATTGCGACCTCGGAGGACATCTCATCCGCCGGGGTAGCAGGGAGAAAGCCAGGGCCGCAGCATGGGAGCGAGGCGGAGGAGCCTTTCAACATCGCATCGACAACTCCAGCCCGGAGCCCACCTGGAGCTCTCTTGTTTTTTAAATCATGATGAATTAATAAGTAGGAGGAGCCGGCACAATCAAAACCCCGTTCAGAGGGTCGCTGGGAGGAGAGGATGTCACATGCGAGCGCGGGTCTTGGGCAAGGCTCGAATTCCGGTCAGGTGCGCCGATTCAACGAGCGCGTGATCCTGGCGGCGCTGCGCCGGATGGGCGAAGCGTCCAAGGCCGATCTGGCGCGTATCGCCTCCCTCACCAACAACGCCGCCGGCGTCATCGTTCAGGAACTCGAAAAGGCCGGCCTCGTATCGACGCTGGGAAAACGGCGAGGCGGCCGGGGCCAACCGCCCACGATGCTGTCGCTCAATCCCGATGGGGCCTATGCCATCGGCATTCGCCTCGACCGCGCGACAATCAAAACCGTGCTCGTGGATTTCACCGGCGCGCCTATCGCTCAGCACGTCCACACGTTGGACCTCCCCTCGCCAGCAGAGACGATGGGGCTACTCATCGCCGACATCGGCGAGCTTCTCGATCATCTTCCGGGGCGGCGCGAGCGCCTCGTCGGAATCGGGCTGGCGACACCATACGACCTGGGAGCATGGCTCGACCGCCTGTCGCTTCCCGCCCCTTCCTTCAAGCAATGGGAGGGCTTCGATATCGGCACGGCGTTGGGCGAGGCGACGAATCTCGACGTCGTCGTGGAAAACGATGGTACCGCTGGCACCATAGCCGAGCTCTTCTATGGTCATGGCAGAAAGCTCGATGATTTCCTCTACGTGTTCATCGGCCCGGCGATCGGCGGCGGTGTCGTGAGCCAGGGCGCCTATCTTCGCGGCGCCCACGGCAATGCCGGCGATATCGGCATGATGCCGGTGCGCCCCTCCTCGCTTCCCTCGGCGCCGCCAACCGACAAGACCTGGGACATCCTGCTCTCCCGGGCCTCTGTCAGCTCCCTGGTGCGCCATCTTCGCTGGTCGGGGCATGTGGTCACCGGACTCGACGACCTCGCGGAAGCGGCCTCCGTCGCCCCGGCAGCCGTGGAAGAATGGATCGTCGATGGCTGCGAAGCGCTGACGCCGGCTCTCCTCGCCGCCTGTTCGGTTCTCGATACGACGGCCGCGGTGGTGGATGGCGACCTTCCATTGGATATCACCAAGCGTCTGGTTGATCGCCTGGAGGCGCGGATGGCGGCCGAGGCCGCAGAATTGCGACCGCCGCCCAAACTTCTTCTTGGGCGGCTCGGCCAGGATGCCAGCGCGATCGGCGCGGCGACACTGCCGCTGCACCTCAACTTCAGTCCTCACGCGGACATCCTGACCCGACGCGGCAATCGCAACTGGCCCGGTTTCGACGAACGGCCCTCCCACTTCGATGCGGCAGCTGGAGACTTCGCAAATGAGTGAAACGCCCGCCCTCGCGCCCATCCTGGAGATGAGCAACATCCGCAAGACCTTCGTTGGGGTCAAAGCGCTGAGCGGTGTTCAGTTGACCGCCTACCCCGGCGAAATTCATGCGCTGATGGGAGAGAACGGCGCTGGCAAATCCACCCTCATGAAAATCCTGTCCGGTGCTTATCGCGCCGATCCAGGCGGAGAAATTCGCCTTTTCGGGCAGCCTGTGACGATCGATGGACCTCTCGCCGCCAAGCGGCTCGGCATCGCCGTCATCTATCAGGAGCTCAGCCTCTCTCCCAATCTCACCGTGGCAGAGAACATCTATCTCGGCAGCGAGCCACGATCCAACGGCATGATTGACCGCGGCGCGATGGAAGAAGGCTCAGCGCCGGTCCTCGAGCGGCTTGGAGCGAATTTCAAGCCAAGGACGCTCGTCGCGGACCTATCGATCGCCGAGCGCCAGCTCGTCGAGATCGCCCGCGCCGTTCATGCCAAGGCCCGCATCCTCGTCATGGACGAACCGACGACGGCGCTGTCCTCGCGCGAGACAGACCGCCTCTTCGACCTCATCCGTCAATTGCGGCGCGAAGGGCTGGCCATCATCTACATCAGCCACCGCATGAACGAGATCTACGAGCTCGCGGACCGCGTCTCCGTGCTGCGCGACGGCGCCTATGTGGGCACCCTGTCGAGCGACGAGCTGTCGGCGGAGCGGCTGGTCAAAATGATGGTTGGGCGAGACCTGTCCGGCTTCTATACGAAAGAGCACGACAAGAAGTCCCATATCGGCGATGTCGTCCTGGAGGTGCGCGATCTCGGCGACGACAGGCGCGTCAAGACGGCCTCACTCATGGTGCACGCCGGCGAGGTCGTGTGCCTTGCCGGCCTGGTCGGTTCGGGACGCACGGAACTCGCCCGCCTCATCTTCGGCGCAGAGCGCGCGACGCATGGCGAGGTGCTGCTGCGCGGCCAGCCAGCGGGAGCAAGCTCGCCCGGTGCGGCCATCGCACGAGGCATCGTCTACCTGACCGAGGATCGCAAGGCGCAGGGCCTCTTCCTCGATATGAGCGTCCAGGACAACATCAACTTGGCCGTCATTGGCCGCGACTCCAAGGCAGGTGGCGTTCTTGATCTGAAACGTGCCGCCGAACGGGCGAAAGACGCGATCGCGGCCCTCCAGATCCGCGTTGCCGGGCCGAAGGTCAATGTCGGAACCCTTTCCGGCGGCAACCAGCAGAAGGTGCTGCTGTCCCGCCTGATCGAGACCGAGCCGCAGGTGCTGCTCCTCGATGAGCCAACCCGCGGCGTCGACATCGGCGCCAAGTCGGAAATCTACCGTCTCGTCGACCAACTCGCCCAGCGCGGCGTGGCCATTCTCGTCATCTCCAGCGAGTTGCCCGAGGTCGTCGGCATGGCGGATCGCGTGCTCGTCATGCGCGACGGCACGATAGCCGGCGAGATCACGGGAACAGCCGAAGCGCCCATCACACAAGAAGCGATCATGGAACTGGCCACTGGCGCCAAGACGGCAACAGCCGCCTGAAACACTCGATGTAACCATCCGCACCCGCAACGGGAACCCGGAGAATTGAGACTATGAGCGATAAGAGCGGAACCGCCGTCATCGGCGAGGATACGGCCAAGACGAGCCATCGCGCCAAGCTTCAATCCGTCATGCGCACGGTCGGCATGGCGCCAGTACTGATCATTCTCGCCATCATCTTCCAGCTGCTCAGCGACCGTTTCATTTCGGTCCAGAACCTTTCGATCGTCGCCCAGCAGGCATCGGTCAACATGGTGCTCGCGGCCGGCATGACGTTCGTCATTCTATCGGGTGGCATCGACCTGTCGGTGGGATCGATCTTGGCGGCCTCGTCCATGGTCGCGCTCATCGTGTCGAACATTCCCGACATTTCGTTTCTGGCGATCCCGGCCGGAATTCTGCTCGGTCTCATCATCGGAATGCTCAACGGGTCGCTGGTCGCCTTCGTCCGGTTGCCACCCTTCATCGTCACCCTCGGCGCGCTGACCGCCGTTCGCGGCTTCGCCCGCCTGCTCGGCAGCGACCAGACCGTTTTCAACCCCAGCCTCGACTATGCCGTCATCGGCAATGGCGACATCTTCGGAATTCCATGGCTCGTGATCATCGCCTTCGCGGTGATTCTGCTGTCCTGGTTCATTCTGAGACGCACCGTGCTCGGCGTTCACATCTATTCGGTGGGCGGCAATGAGAACGCGGCGCGCCTCGCCGGAATCAAGGTGCCGCTGGTGCTGCTGTTCGTCTACGCGGTGTCGGGCGCCTTCTCCGGCATCGGCGCCATCATGCAGACCGCCCGCCTCTATGCCGCGAACGGCCTGCAGCTCGGCCAGTCCTACGAGCTCGATGCCATCGCCGCGGTCATCCTTGGCGGCACCTCGTTCGTCGGCGGCATCGGCTCCATCTGGGGCACATTCGTCGGCGCTCTGATCATCGCCGTCCTGTCCAACGGCCTCGTTCTGATCGGCATCTCGGACATTTGGCAGTTCATCATCAAAGGTCTGGTGATCATCGGCGCCGTCGCGCTCGACCGCTATCGGTTGGCCGGCTCGGCCCACACCTGATCCCTTGTCCAGTTTTCGCGAAGAGCTCTGCGACAGCCCTGCCCTTCGCCCCCAATCCCAGCGCCCAAAGAGGAGGCGCCGGGGTCTCAACGCCGGACATCCCCAACGGACGCCGGCTTTTCGCGAGCAACCATCGGAGGAAGCGTTATGCTCAAGAAATCAATCCTCGCCGCTCTTGCCGGCGTTCTTTCCGCAAGCCTTTGCATCGGGGCCGCAGAGGCCAAGGACCTCAACAAGATCGGCATCTCACTCGGGTCGATGGGCAATCCGTTCTTCGTCGCCCTGGCCAAGGGCGCGGAGGACAAGGCCAAGGAGATCAATCCCAACGTTCAGGTCCAGGCTCTCGGCTTCGATTATGACCTTGGCAAGCAGGTCACCCAAGTCGACAATTTCATCGCCTCGGGCGTTGATATGATCATGCTGAACGCCGCCGACCAGCACGCACTCGCTCCCGCGATCAAGAAGGCGCAGGCTGCCGGCGTGGTCGTCGTGGCCGTGGACGTCGGCGCCGACGGCGTGGACGCGACCGTCCAGACCGACAACGTTCAGGCCGGCGAGATCAGCTGCCAGTACATCGTCGACAAGCTCGGCGGCAAAGGCAACGTGATCATCCAGAATGGCCCCCAGGTTTCGGCCGTGGTGGATCGCGTGAAGGGCTGCAAGCAGGTCTTCGCCAAGAACCCCGACATCAAGGTGCTTTCGGACGATCAAGACGCCAAGGGCTCTCGCGAAGGCGCCCTGAACGTGATGCAGGGTCATTTGACCCGCTTCCCCGAGATCGACGCCGTGTTCGCCATCAACGATCCGCAGGCTATCGGCACCGATCTTGCGGCCAAGCAGCTCAATCGCAAGGGCATCATCATCACCTCCGTCGATGGCGCCCCGGACATCGAGGCGGCACTCAAGGGCGATACGCAGATCGAAGCCTCGGCGAGCCAGGACCCCTACAAGATGGCGAAAATGGCGGTTGAAATCGGCTACGACATCATGAACGGCAAGCAGCCCGAGACGAAGGAAATCCTGATGCCGTCCAAGCTCGTCACGCGCGACAACGTCGACAAGTACGAAGGCTGGACCTCGCACTGATCTGGAGCGCGAAGCTTTCGACTGAGACTCTTCCGAGAGCCGGCAACGCGCTGGCTCTCGAACACCGCAAAGTTCTTCCTTGGAACTGCCGGCACAGGAGGCTGTCGCACGGCGGTCATTCGCCCGGCGAAATGCATGGTCGTCATCGCGGCCTACGAAAGCGGCGGTGTTCGCGACGGTAAACAGCGTCCTGAAATCCAGATCAATCGGGCCTCCGGCGGCCCGCCCTTACATGATCTGCGACTATGCCTTCGACCCCAGAGCTTTCACCGGCACCAAGCGGTCCGAGAGGGTCTCCAGGGAGCGCTTGATCTCCTCCACCAGCGCGTTGCCAAGCAGAGGCTTCTCGATGATTGTCACATCGAGCTGCGCAGCTTTGCGACGCACGCTCGCCTTCGGCTGGCTGGTGATCAGAATCGCCGGACAGGCCGAGCCTTCGGCCCGCAACCTTTCCACCAGTTCGAGCCCGTTCAGCCCCGGCAGGATATAGTCCACAACGACACAGGCCATGGCCGGAACGGCACCACCCGTGAAGAACTCGTCGGCATCGGCGTAGACAGCCGTCTCAAATCCTTCCAGTTCCAGCGAAAACTGAAGGGAACCTCTTACAGCTCCGTCATCGTCGATGACCAGAACCACCGGACGGCCCGGCTGATCGATGAGTGCCATGTTTGAAACCGACTGCTGTCTGCCCGCCCGGCCGAAGATCGGCGCTATGGGCAAAGACATCAGCTTTGCATACCTCGCCTTGATTTGGCTCAAGGAAAGACGTTAGCCGAACCATCGAAATGGATTGAAAAGCGAGGCCGCACCCAACGAAGAGTTGCTGAATGCAACTGCTTCGGTGTTCGAATCCGCTATTTCGATCCCCCGTCGACCAGCAGGGACATGCGCACAAGATCCGACAGGCTTGCCGCGTTCATTTTGGTCATGACGTTGGCCCGGTAGATTTCGACCGTGCGCGGGCTGATATCGAGGTCGAAGGCGATGCGCTTGTTGGCATGGCCCGCGACGAGCCCCTGCAGCACCTGCGCCTCGCGAGACGTCAGCTGACCCATTCGCTCCTCGACCTCACGACGCTCTTCCTCACGCTGCCGTTCGGCATCGCTGCGCTCAAGCGCGGTGCGAACAGCCCTCAACAACTGCTCGTCATTGAAGGGCTTTTCCAGAAAATCGATGGCGCCGCTCTTCATCGCCTCGACCGCAAGCGGAACATCGCCATGGCCGGTGATCACGATCACCGGCAGCGGCACGGGCAAATTTCCCAGATGATGGAGCAGGTCCAGACCGCTCATTCCCGGCATGCGGATATCCGTGATCACGCATCCCGGCTCAAGCGCGTCCAAATCCGCGACGAAGGCACTGGCCGAATCGAAGGTTCGCACGTCAAAATCAGCCGTCTCAAGCAGGAAGGACAGTGAGTGGCGCACGCCCTGATCATCGTCGATGACATAGACCGTCGATTCAGAAGGCATGTTCGACTTCCTCGCTGCCGACCGCTGGAATGGTGAAGCGGAAAATGGTGCCACCGCCAGAACGCGGCTCGGTCCATATCTGACCGCCATGAGCTTCGATGATCGTGCGGCAGATGGAAAGGCCGACGCCCATGCCGGTTTCCTTGCTCGTCACGAAAGGCTGGAAGAGCTGCTCCGCCACATGCGGCACAATTCCGGGGCCGGTGTCCGTCACCGCAACCTCAACCATCTGGGTCGACGTCGCCTTGGCCGAAATCTCGAGTTCGCGGGTCTCGCTCTCTTCCATGGCATCGATGGCGTTGCGCACGAGATTGAGGAGAACCTGCTGGACCTGAACCCGATTGACCAGGACCAGATCAGCCTCAGGGCTGACCTCGAAGTGAACGCGGATGCCACGCTCCTTCGCGCCGACCAGCGCCAGCGCGCTCGATTCCTCCAGAAGCTTGGTCACGCGCTCGACTTTCTTTTCGGTCTCGCCCCGCGCCACAAAGTCCCTCAGGCGCCGGATGATCTCGCCGGCGCGCATCGCCTGCTCGCCAGCAAGCGATAGCGCGGTCGCCAGCTTTTCCGCGCGTCCATCGACATTTTCCTTTTCCAAAAGCCGCAGCGAGCCCTTCAGGTAGTTCGCGATAGCCGAAAGGGGCTGGTTCAGCTCGTGGGCCAGCGTGGACGCCATCTCGCCCATGGCCGTAAGCCGCGACATGTGAACAAGTTCTGACTGAAGCTCCTGCAGGCGCGCCTCGGCCTTCTGATGCTCCGTGAGATCGCGCATGAAGCCGGTGAAGAAGCGTCTTCCGCCGGAATCCATCTCGCCCACAGCCAGTTCGAGCGGGAAAGTCGAGCCATCCTTGCGTTCGCCAACGACGACGCGACCGATCCCGATGATCCGTCGCTCTCCTGTGGCGCGGTAGTGCGCCAGGTGGCTGTCGTGGGTTTCGCGGTAGGGCGTCGGCATCAGCATCTTGACGTTGCGGCCGATCAATTCGCTTGCATCGTAGCCGTAGAGTCGCTCCGCCGCAGAACTGACCGACTGCATGATGCCGCGCTCGTCGATCACGACCATCGCGTCGGGTACGGTTTCGAGGATGGACGTCAGGTGCGCCTCCCTCGCCCTGAGGATGGCGTTGGTGGCGTCGGCCGCCTGTCTGGCGCGCAGTAGCCACTCACCGAGCAGCCCGGCAGCCACTCCACAGACGGCGAACGTCACGGCGGTCGCGAGCGCTGAGGGAGTGTGCAGCAATCGCTCCGACAAAAGCGCGCTCCCGAAGACGAGGCTGAGCCCCGTAGCCAGAAGCGTCGGCCATAGCCCTCCGAGCCCTGTGGCGATCAGCACCGCGGGGATAAAGGCGATGAAATCGCCCCGCTCATCAAAAAAGCCGGACAATAGATAGCGGAAAAAAGCGGTCGCCAGCACCGCCAGCACCGCCACGGCGAACGGTCCCCAACGCCGTGCGAAGGGCACGGCCGTTCGATCGGTCCAATCCGAAGCCATGATTGAGGGCGGGAACAAGGACATGTCTAAGATTTCCTGGCCCTTCCGGCCCATTTCCGTCGCCTTCGGCAAGGCAATGAAGGTCGATCGCCGACTACGTAATATCCCTTAGGGACAAGACCGGAATTTCCGCAAGGCGATCTTCTGCGTATCAGTTTGTCATTCGCTCTTGGTGAGGAACGCTCCATGCTTGACGCAATCCAAATCTCCGGTCGCCGGGAAGTCCTTTCCTTCCAGCCGAGCGATAGCGCAAGCGATACCCTGCTCGCGGACGTCTTTGCAACCGCTGGCGTTCGTATGGTGTACGGGCCAAACGCGGAAATCTACGCTGAGGAAGACTCCGCCGATTACGTTTATCAGGTGGTTTCCGGCGTGGTGAGAAGCTGCAAGCTGCTCAGCGACGGTCGCCGCCAGATCGGCGCCTTCCACCTCCCGGGCGACGTGTTCGGGTTCGAGCCGGGCGAGAGCCACTCCTTCTGCGCAGAGAGCCTCGGCCGGTGCACACTTCGAGCCATCAAACGCGCTGCCCTCGTCGCGACCTCGCGCCAGGACGCGGCCATTGCCAACGAGCTTTGGGCCGTTGCCGCGAATGATCTGAAAAGGGCGCAGAGCCAGATGCTGCTGCTTGGCCGCAAGTGCGCCTCGGAGCGGATCGAAACGTTTCTGTCTGAGATGGCCGAGCGCCTCGGCAGCGATGAGATCATCGATCTGCCCATGTCCCGCCAGGACATCGCGGACTATCTCGGCCTCACGATCGAGACCGTGTCCCGCACCTTCTCGCAGCTCGAAGCCTCGGGCGCCATCACTCTGCAAACGGCTCGGCGCGTCCACCTTCATTCAAAGCGCCATCTGGCCGCCTGATCAAGGCAGAAGCCGTCAATAAAAAGTTCAGCCGCGTCGGGACCGACGCGGCTTTTCTGATTCTAACAAACTCGCGGGCCTAATCTCGCACAGTCAAAGCCCGCTGCGGTTCTGGGGACTCTGGCCGGCCGGCGACGCGGCGGCGGGTTCAGGCGCAACGGCTGGAGATGAGGCCATAGGCCGATTTGGCTCCTTCGGGGCATCGTCGTAGGGCACCAGCTGATCCCCGCCATAATGGAGGTCCTCCATCCGGGCTGGCGGCGGATAACTCGCGCCTTCGTGCGCCCCCTCGACGCTGCGCGGCCGCGTCGCGTCGTAGAAGAGCCATCCGGCGCCGGCCACCATCATCACGGTGGCGAGCGGGTTGTCGATTGCCGCGCGGATCAGTCGGTCTCCGAGCGGGCCTTTCAGCTCGCTCAAACCGCGATCAAGCACGGCGTCTGCCGAAAAACGAAGACGCAGCTCGTCCAGCTTGGAGGCCACCTTCGCGCGCTGCTTTTCAGCTTCACGTTCGATATCGGAGGTTGATTTCGGGGCGCTGTCCATCAAATCGGGCTTTCCACGCTGCTTCTGACAAAGTTCGCGCTCTCGCGCTCTCTGCGGAACAACGGCGGTTGTCACAGGTGGTTGCGTCGATCCTTGACAGCATCCATCGAAGCCACGGATAGGACACGCGGCCATGGGGCCGACGCTGTAAGCGAAGAGGTTAGCAATGTCGTCGCACGGCTCCAAAAAGGTCATCTACGCGGCCTTGGCGGGAAATTTCGCCATTGCGGCGACCAAGTTCGGCGCCTCGCTCTGGACCGGGTCGAGCGCCATGCTGAGCGAGTCGATCCACTCGCTGGTCGACACGGTGAACCAGGGCCTGCTGCTTTTGGGGCTGAAGCGAGCGGCGAGGCCCGCGGACTCGCGACACCCCTTCGGCCATGGCATCGAAATCTACTTCTGGGCCTTCGTCGTCGCGTTGATGATCTTCGCGCTTGGGGGTGCGCTGTCGATCTACGAAGGAATCCACAAGCTCACGGGTCATCAGGGCCTCGAGAACGTTTGGGTGAACTTCGCGGTGCTCGGCGCCAGCATGCTCATCGAGGGCTATTCGTTCCACGTCGCCTGGAAGGAGTTGCGCCGACAGTACCCGGAGCTTTCGGCCTGGACCGCCGTCAAACGCAGCAAGGACCCCAGCGTCTTCGCGGTGCTCTGCGAGGACGCCGCGGCCCTCTCAGGGCTCTTGGTGGCGCTGATCTGCCTGGCGCTCGCGACAATCCTCGAAGAGCCCGCATTCGACGCCATCGGCTCCATCGGCATCGGTGTCGTTCTGATCATCGCCGCCGCTTTCCTGGCGCGGGAAACGCTGAGCCTTCTCACCGGAGAGGCCGCCTCGCGCGACGTTGTGGACGAAGCCCGATCAATCCTGCTCGCCGATCCTCGCGTCCAACGCCTGGATGAGTTTTTGACGATGCATCTTGGCCCCAATGACATCCTCGCGGCGGTGTCGATCGACTTCGACGACAGTCTGTCCAGCCCGGACGTGGAGCGGGCGGCCATCGAGCTCAGCGCGGCGCTGCGCAACGCCATCCCGCCCCTCACCCGGGTCTATCTTCGGCCGATACCGCCCAAGACAGAAAACGCGGCCCCCACCTTGGCAGGGGCCGCGCTGTAATGCCTTTTACTCTGCCGAGAGCGCGTTACTCGCCATCGTAACCGGGCGCGACGGGCCGCTCCCGGATGTCGAGAATGCGGCCGATCGCCTCGCGCAGATTGCGCGGCTGAAGATCCGCCTGGGACAGAACGAAGACCAGCAGCGAACGTCCGGTCACGCCGTACTTCTCCCCGAACTTGAAGTTCGGCGTCTCGGTGCTCTCCGGCTGGTTGGTGTCGATGAGGCGCACCCAGTTACGCCCGTCCGGCACCTCCGGCAGCGTAAACTCCACGACGTCGTGATAGGCGTTGAAGACGATCAGCAGCGTCGCCGCCGCGCCGCGGCGCTTGATGCCCGTAGGTTGCGCCCTCCCGTCGAGCAGCATTCCGAAGCAGCGGGCATTGCCGTCGAGCCAGTTCTCCTCGACCATCTCCTCGGCGTCGGGGCGCAACCAGGTCACGTCCTTGACTTCGAGTTCCTCGTTGTAGTCGCCGACGAGGAAGCGCCCGCGCTGCAGAATGGGATAGGCTCTGCGAACCGCGATGATCTTTCGGGTGAATTCCAGGAGCTTTCGCCCGTTGGGCGTGATGGCATCCCAGTTCAGCCAGGTGATCTCGTTGTCCTGGGCATAGGCATTGTTGTTGCCGTTCTGGGTGTGGCCGAACTCGTCGCCGCCGAGGATCATTGGCGTGCCCTGGGACAGGAGCAGCGTCGCCATGATGTTGCGCTTCTGACGCTCGCGCAGCTCGATGATCGCCTCGTCCTCGGTCGGGCCCTCGACGCCGTGATTCCACGAGTGATTGTTGGAGTGCCCGTCGCGGTTATCCTCGCCATTCGCCTCGTTGTGCTTGTCGTTGTAGGAGACAAGATCGTTGAGGTTGAAGCCGTCATGGGCGGTGACGAAGTTGACCGAGGCCCAGGGCCGGCGACCGCGCTTGTTGTAGATGTCGCCGGAGCCCGAGATGCGCTTGGCGAACTCGGCGATCATCCCCTCGTCGCCCTTCCAGTAGGCACGGACCGTGTCGCGGAACTTGTCGTTCCATTCCGCCCATCCCGGCGGGAATCCGCCGACCTGATAACCGCCCGGCCCGATATCCCAGGGCTCGGCGATCATCTTGACGCTGGAGAGCACGGGGTCCTGGCGGCAAGAATGGAGGAACGTGCCGTTCTCGTCGAAGCCCTCCGGCTCGCGGGCGAGAATCGTGGCCAGATCGAACCGGAACCCGTCGACGCGCATTTCCTGCGCCCAATAGCGCAGCGAGTCCGCCACCATCTGGAGAACGCGGGAATGAGACATGTTCACCGTGTTTCCGGTGCCCGTGTCGTTGATGTAGTAGCGCTTCTGATCCGGCAGCAGCCGATAGTAGTTGGCGTTGTCGATACCCTTGAGCGACAGCGTCGGCCCAAGCTCGTTGCCCTCGGCGGTGTGGTTGTAGACCACGTCGAGGATGACCTCGATGCCCGCGCTGTGGAACTGGTTAACCATCTCCTTGAATTCGTTGACGAAGGGCGAGTGGAGATAGCGGGGCGCCGGGGCGAAGAAGGCGATGGAATTGTAGCCCCAGTAATTCACGAGGCCCTTGTCCACCAGATAGCTGTCGTCGACAAACGCATGAATCGGCAATAGCTCGATCGAGGTGGCGCCGAGCGAACGCAGGTAGTTGGCGACCCGGGCGTGGGCCAACCCGGCAAAGGTGCCGCGCTCGCTCTCGGGCACGTGCGGATTGAGCTTGGTGAAGCCTTTGACGTGCGCCTCGTAGACGATCGTGTGTTCCCACGGCACCCGCGGCCGGCGCTCCGAGCCCCAAGTGAAAGCCGGATCAATCACCCGGCACTTGGGCATCAGCCGCGCGCTGTCGCGCGCATCGAAGGAGAGGTCCTTGTCCTTGTGGCCGATCCGATAGGCAAACAGCTCGGGCCCCCACTTCAGCCCGCCGACCAGCTGCTTGGCGTAGGGATCGATCAGCAGCTTGTTTGGATTGAAGCGATGTCCGGCATCCGGTTCATAGGGACCGTGAACGCGGTAGCCATAGACGGTGCCGGGCCGCGCTTCCGGCAGATAGCCATGCCAGACTTCGTCCGTATACTCGGGAAGCTCGATGCGCTCGAGTTCGCGCCGCCCTTCATTGTCGAAAATGCAGAGTTCAACTTTCGTGGCATTGGCGGAAAAGATGGCAAAGTTTACGCCAAGTCCGTCCCATGTCGCTCCGAGCGGAAAGTTTCTGCCCTCTTGCAGGATGGAGCGTTGACCTGAGCCGATGAACGGCCGGCTTGCCGAAGGCTTGGATGTCATCGAGTTCCTTGCGGGTTGGCGGAAATGAACGCGATACAGCGCCGGAACACGGCGATCGCAAATGCATATATTGCCGCGCTTTCTTGCGCGCCCAGGGGGAGAACAAAGAACGCTTCGCCCGCCGCGATATGCCGGACAAAAGAATCGCGGCGCGGCAAACGAGGCGGGGGTCGCGACGAGCGCGAGGGGCGTTCCTTCCCTCTCACGCCCGATATGGCCGATCGGCGTTCCAAACATCCCCCAAGGAAGAGAACGGCTGTTCTCGCTCTGCTTGCGCCCATTGCTAGGATGAGCCCTGCCCTTTCGCCACCGGCAAGGGAGCGCACGCGTCATGACAGCTCGCCGCCTGCGCGACCGCCATGGATGGTTGAGCGGAAAGAGGATCGAGGAGACGACCGATGGCGGAAAATTCAAAGCCCGGCAGAACCTTGAGCGCGCGCCCGATCCTGACCGGGAATGGGGAGCCGGGCGCGAAGCGGCGGCCGCCGCATGTCGGCCCGCTCGCCTCGCTTCCGCTGTTCCACAGCCTCTCGGGGCGGCGAGTGATCGTCGCAGGAGGATCGGCCGACGCTGCCTGGAAGGCGGAGCTTCTGGCATCGGCGGGCGCCGCGGTCGTCATTCTCGCGGGAGGCGATGTCTCCGCCGAAATGCGAGACCTCCTCCGCGGCGGCCCCCTTTCAGGAAGCCTGTGCCACGTTGCGCGCCAATGGGTGCCAGAGGACCTTGTTGGCGCGGCCATCGCCATCGCGGATTGCGAGACCGACGACGAGGCGAGCGAATTCGTCAACGCAGCACGCGCCGCAGGCGTCCCTGTCAATGTGATCGACAAACCCGCCTTTTGCGACTTTCGCTTCGGTTCGATCGTCAATCGCTCGCCTGTCGTGATCGGGATATCGACGGATGGCGCGGCGCCGATCCTGGGTCAGGCCATTCGGCGCCGTATCGAGACTCTCCTCCCGCCGGCTCTCGCCGATTGGGCGGCGCTCGCCGCGCGCGTCCGTGATCATGTCATGGACCGTCTCGCTCCCGGCCCGCTCCGCCGCGCCTTCTGGGAGCATTTCTCCGACCATTCCTTCACGCACCGCTCACCGACGCAAACAAGCGAAGCCGAGATGGAGCGCCTCGTCGGCGATCTCGCGCGATCGCCGATCTCGGGCGGTCGCGTCACCCTCGTCGGCGCCGGGCCTGGAGAGGCCGAGCTACTCACGCTGAAAGCGGTGCGCGCCCTCCAGGCCGCCGATGTCATCCTCTTCGACGATCTCGTCTCCGACGAGGTTCTCGAACTCGCCCGCCGCGAGGCCAAGCGGATGCTGGTGGGCAAGCGCGCCGATAGGGAAAGCTGCAGGCAGGAAGACATAAACGATATGATGATTGCCCTCGCCAGAAGCGGGCGGCATGTCGTGCGCCTGAAGTCCGGCGATGTCTCCATTTTCGGGAGGGCGGGTGAAGAGCTTGCGGCGCTGACGCGAGAAAACATACCGGTGACAATTGTTCCGGGTGTCACGGCCGCCTCGGCCATGGCCTCCGCCTTCGGCGTTTCTCTGACCCACCGGGAGCGGGCGCAACAGGTTCGATTCGTGACCGGCCATTCGCGCAAGGGAGGCTTGCCGGAAGAAGTGGACTGGAACGCGCTGGCGGACGAACGCGCCAGTACGATCTTCTACATGGGAGGACGCACGGGCGGCCTCATCGCTGCGCGCCTTATGGAAGCCGGCCTGCCCGCAACAGTGCCGGTGGCCGTCGCAGCTAACCTTTCTCATGAGGACCAGAAGCTTGCGGCGGGGCGTCTCGGCGACCTCGAGGCGATCATCGCTCGCATCGGGCTGAAGGCTCCGCTGCTGATCGGCGTCGGCCATGTCTTCGAGGAGGCATCAGCACAAGCCGAAGAGAAAGCGGCTATAGCCATCGAAAAGCACGCCTGCTTTCAGCGCGCTTGAGGCGCGGTCGGCGATATCGCGAAGCGAACGAAACTCGGAAATACAAAAGGCCCGGACACAAAGGTCCGGGCCAGTCATAGAAAGTCATGCACGACCAAACGGAGCATCGGCTCGCGAAATGGTCGCGTGTAATGCCTAGCGGGCGCGGCGCCGCTTGTGACCGAGGCCCATCTGCTTCGCCAAACGAGAACGAGCGGCTGCATAATTGGGCGCAACCATCGGATAGTCGGCAGGAAGATCCCACTTCTCCCGATATTCCTCGGGCGACAGATTGTAATGGGTCATCAGGTGCCGCTTCAGCGACTTGAACTTCTTACCGTCCTCAAGGCAGATGATGTAATCATCATGGACGGACTTCCGCACGGGAACCGCCGGCTTCGGCTTTTCCACCTGCGGAGCCTGCGGAGCAGCTGTTGTGCGCCCAAGAGCGCCATAAACATCCGCGATCAGACCAGGAAGATCGGAAACCGGTAGCGAATTGTTGCTGACGTAAGCAGCGACAACCTCCGCGGTGAGTTCCATCAGCATTTCATTGTTGTCTGAACTTTCGATCTGATCCATCGGTCCACCTTACCGCGTGCGAATTATATGGTTAATGTCCTGCGAAAACCCGCTACAGCGCCTTGTTTGACGTAGCTCACGTCACTTAAGTCATCATCGCACAGGCTTATCCAGAAGCTCGTCCTGATCCAGGATTGCTCCTGCTTGGTATTGATAGACTGATACTTAATGTCAAGCTCTTTCTTTTCAATCCCAAGCTATAATTGAGCGCAATCAAAATCGAGCGATATGTGAAGACAGTCCTGACAGGCTCATTAGACACCAAGGAAGCGCGGTTTCATATTCAAGCCTTGATGGTCAGGCAAGGGATGATGCTTCTCTCCCCGGTTTTTACCAATCTACATGACCGATAAAAAGCCGGATCGATAGGCAGGTTCGCGCTAAAGGTGAGCGAGGAGCGCTCGAAAGCCCTTTTGCTTTGGATAACAGTGATGCGACCGCATGTCGCACGTTTTTCACTTTATCGTTGGGAGCGAATTTGCCGCCGCTCATACTCCGCGCGTCCCGGAAAAGGGCACAGAGAGCCAACAATAAGGAATCGATATCTTGTTCGATACCTGGAGAGAGCCACCAGCGCTCGCTCGGCGGCGGCCAAGAGCGCCCGCGATAGGACTCGCCGGCTAGCTCTTCTGGTTATTGCCTGTTCCTCAGTCCGCGCTAGCGCTGGTGAGGACTACGAAAGGCGAGCCGCCCTCCTTGGAAGCCCTGCGGCCATCACGCGAAGACTGGAACCCCATCTCGCCCGACGCGCTCGGAGCGACACCTTGGGTGGGAGCGCTCGTGCGCCCCATGGCTTCAACCGCATCGGCGTCGGGCGCCGTCACGAGGAACGCGAGTTCGATCTGCTTGCCTATCGCCTCTTGTGAGCGGGCAGGCCTGGCGACGCTCGCCGCCGCCTTCGGGGCGACCGACCGGACTCGGTCCGACTTGCCTGCCGGTTGTTCAGCAGTGACGGTCGCGCCACGCTTGGCATTCGCGGCGTGCGAAGCGGCGGTGGCGAGCTTCTCGAACGGAAGCCGACCGCCCTTGGCTGACGGCGCGCCAGCAGAATGAGAAAGCGTGGCCACGGTCTTCAAAGCCGGCATGGTCTTGGCAGCCGGGGCCAAAGCCGGACGGGACGCAACGACGGCAGGAGCGGGCTCCGGCTCTCTGGATGCCACAACGACGGCGGGTGTCGGCACGGCAGGCCGCGCCACGGCGCTCGGCGTGACAGATTGGCTCGTTGCGCCGCCAATGATGTCCTCCAGGGTGGCCGGCTTGTCATCAGCCGGTTTTGCGCTGGCGAGAACAGTTTCGAAACGCGGCCTGGTGCTCGGGGTCGGAATGGCGGCGAACGCCATCTTCGAGCCATTCTCAACCGGTGCGGCCACGGGAAGATCCTCCCGGTCGAGAGCCGCAACCAGCGTACCAACGGCATCGGGTTGAACGGTCGGCGCCGCGACCGCCTCGGGCTGACGCACGGGCGCTCTGTGAGGAATTGGGACCGAACGGAGATCCAGCGAAGCGACCTGCGTCGTCTCGGCAGGCGCAGCCTCGCTCGGGACGGTCGTGTCGAATGCGTCGCGCATGGGAAGAGCGACGCCCGTCGCCGGGACCACGGGCTTTGCAGCCGGCGTGGCGGCGGCAACCTGCACCGGCGCCCGGGGAGTGGCCACGGGGCGCTTGGCCGGCGCGGCAGCCTCCGTTGCGGCCTCCGCGTTGTCATCCGCCTCGTCGTCGCCACCACCAAGCAGCATGGCCAGCAATGTCTTGCTGCCGCCGGAAGACGAACCCCTGCTCGCGACCTGGATGGCACTGGCGCCGCCGCGGGCCTTATACTCGGCCAAAGCCTGCTGGTATCCGGGCAACGGCTTTCCGTCGGATGGGACGTGCAGCGTCTTGCCGTTCGGGAAAACGGCCGCCAGTTCGGTGCGGCTCATCCGCGGCCAGTGACGCACATTGCCGGTATCGAAATGGACAAAGGGCGAGCCCGACTTGGGATAATATCCAACGCCGCCGACCTGCATCTTGAGGCCGATCTCGCGCATTTTTTTCAACGGAACGTCGGGCAGATAGAAATCGAGGGCCTTGCCTCTCGTGTGCTGGCTGTTCTCCGCGACTCCCGAGGTGCGGGAGCGCAGCATCGAATTGGTCGCTGGGGCGCGATAGCCGCATATCACGTTGATATAAGCTCGCGAGCCCGAATTCTGGTAGGCTTCCCAGATAAGATCGAGCAGATGCGGGTCCATCTTGACCGGCTGCTTGCGCCGCCAGTCGCGCAGGATCCAGTCGATCTTCTTCAAGCCGTCGGGAAGATATTTCCCATCCTTCTTGTAGGCGATCTCAGCCTTCTCGTGGGTGTGCAGATGATAGAACTTGAGCGTCCTGGTCTCGGCTCGCGCCAGCGTCGACGCGGAGGCCAGAAGGGCCGTCGCGACAGCGGCACAAGCAATCCGCCGCGTGGCGCGGCCGACGAAGTCGTTCAGTCCGGACATACGTCTGCGGTCCCCTCGATTCAGGTCACGGCGTTGTGTCCCCCGCCCGCAACCCTAATGCGCGATGGTTAACGATCTATATTTTGAATAGAACTACGGCATCAAGATGACCAGTCACAATTGCGGTGCGGCATTTCGCGTGAGGGTTAATCATTTCCCACCAACGCCAAGCCGCAACCAGCTCCCGGAAGGAAACGCAAAAGCTCTTGATGTTGACAAGTCACAGAATCTGGGTCGCTTTTTCGAGCCGGACTGGGCGACTGACAGTCAATCGATGCGCACCTTCATGCTGCTCGTCAGCTATCGAATTTTCTTCACTCGCGGACGTCGGGCATTGCCTTATCGGATGGCCAGACGCCCTTTGCCAAACGGAACAAGGCTCCCACCGCTCGAAACGGCCGAGCTTGCGCATCTTTCGCCGTGATTAGGGTTGAAAGTGAGATTGGCACGGCCTTCGTAAATGGCCAAACAGCTTGGAACTCGCTTTAACCGGGGCGCTTCGCCCTCGACCGAATTACGCCGCCCTCGACGTGGTACTCTGGCGCGGGTACCAAGGTGTCAAGTTCACCCGATCTATGACAAGTCCAATTGAATTGAGACCTTTGATCATGCATCTCCAGTATTGCTCGTCTCCCGCCTCCGGCGCGGCCTCCTCCACAACTGAAAAGCTGCCGGAATGGAACCTCGCCGATCTCTATCCGCAGATGGATAGCCCTCTGATCGCGGACGACCTTTCCGCCAGCGCCAGCGACGCAGCTGCGTTCCAGACACGCTGGCGTGGCCATCTGGGCGAAGAAGCGGCAAAGCCCGGCGGAGGCCAGATCGCGGAGGCGCTCGCTACGTTCGAGGCGATCGAGGAAAAACTCGGCAAGCTCATCTCCTATGCGGGCCTCCTCTATTCCGGCGACACCAGCGACCCTGCCCGCGCCAAGTTCTATGGAGACATCCAGGGCCGGGTGACCGACATTTCCGCTCGGCTGCTGTTCTTCCCGCTCGAGCTGAACCGAATTGCGGATGACGTGCTCGATCGGGCCATGGCCGAAAACAAGGACCTTGGCCATTACAGGCCCTGGATCGTCGATCTCAGGAAGGACAAGCCCTTCCAGCTGGAAGACCGGGTCGAGGAGCTCTTCCACGAAAAATCGATCACAGGACACGGCGCCTGGAATCGCCTCTTCGACGAAACGATGACGGCGCTACGCTTCCGGCTCGACGGTGAAGACCTGACGCTCGAGCAGGCGCTCGACCGCCTGCAGAACCCTGATCGGGAGAAACGGCGGGCCGCGGCGGAAGAGCTGACCCGGGTTTTCTCGGCCAATTTGCGGACTTTCACGCTGATCACCAACACGCTGGCGAAGGATAAGGAGATTTCCGACCGCTGGCGTGGCTTCACCGATGTCGCGGATTCCCGCCATCTTGCGAACCGTGTGGAACGTCCGGTGGTGGACGCGCTGACGGCCGCCGTGGTCGAGGCATACCCTTCAATCTCCCATCGCTACTACGCGATGAAGGCGAAATGGCTGGGGGTTGATCGTCTGGAGCACTGGGACCGCAACGCGCCCCTTCCGCAGGCTTCGCGCCGCGACATCCCGTGGGAAGAAGCCAAGGCGACGGTTTTGTCGGCCTATGCCGGTTTTTCGCCGCAGATGGCGGACATCGCGCGCCGGTTCTTCGACCAGCGCTGGATCGACGCCGCCATCCGCGCCGGCAAATCGCCGGGCGCCTTCGCCCATCCGACGGTGCCCTCTGCCCACCCCTATGTGCTGCTCAACTACATGGGCAAGCCGCGCGACGTCATGACGCTCGCCCATGAGCTTGGCCATGGCGTTCATCAGGTGCTCGCCGCCCCCCAGGGCGCGCTCATGTCTCAGACGCCTTTGACACTCGCGGAGACGGCGTCGGTGTTCGGAGAGATGCTGACCTTCCGTTCGCTTCTCGACAACGCGAAAACGGTTCAGGAGCGCAAGACGCTGCTCGCCTCCAAGGTGGAGGACATGATCAACACGGTGGTCCGCCAGATCGCCTTTTACCGGTTCGAGCGTGAGCTGCACCAGGAGCGCAGGCAAGGCGAGCTGACGGCGGAGCGTATCGGCGAGCTGTGGACGAAGGTTCAAGGAGAGAGCCTTGGCCCCTCGGTGCACCTTGGCCCGGGTTATGAAACCTACTGGACCTATATCCCCCACTTCATCCACTCGCCCTTCTACGTCTATGCCTACGCCTTCGGCGACTGCCTCGTGAATTCGCTCTACGCCGTCTACCAGAACGCCAGCGAGGGCTTCGAGGCGCGCTACTTCGAGATGCTGAAGGCGGGCGGCACCAAGCATCACTCCGAACTTTTGGCTCCGTTCGGCCTGGACGCGGCAGATCCCGCTTTCTGGTCGAAGGGTTTGTCGGTGATCTCCGGCTTCATCGACGAGTTGGAGGCGCTCGAAGCCTGAACCCGCATTTGCCGCCATGAGATGAAAGGGGCGCGGTTTTCGAACCGAGCCTCTTTTCTTCGTGTGCCAACTCGGCTAGCCCGCTGGCAACCAGGTGAACAGCCGCGGTGAGCAAAGGAACCAGCACAATCATGGCCAATCCCACCCATCCGGTCTATGGCAAGATCAGCGGTCCGATCGTGATGATCGGCCTCGGCTCGATCGGCAGCGGAACGCTGCCGCTGATCGAACGCCACTTCGAGTTCGACAAGTCCCGTTTCACGGTCATCGACCCGAACGACACGCATCGCGCTCTTCTCGACGAGCGAGGCATACGCTTCGTGCAGGAGGCGGTGACGCGCAAGAACTATGAGGAGCTTCTCACGCCGCTGCTCACCGAGGGCGGCGGTCAGGGCTTCTGCGTCAATCTTTCGGTCGACACCGGCTCCCTCGACATCATGAAGCTCTGCCGCAAGCTGGGCGTTCTTTACATCGACACCGTCAACGAGCCGTGGCTCGGCTTCTACTTCGACGAATCCATGTCGAACGCCGACCGCACCAACTATGCCCTGCGCGAGGCCACCCGCCGCGAGAAGCGCAAGACGCCCGGCGGCACCACCGCCGTCTCGTGCTGCGGCGCCAATCCCGGCATGGTCTCCTGGTTCGTCAAGCAGGCGCTCGTCAACGTGGCGAAGGATGTTGGCCTGGACTTCGAGGAGCCCGCGGCGGACGATCGCGCCGGCTGGGCGAAACTGATGAAGAAGACCGGCGTCAAGGGCATCCACATCGCCGAGCGCGATACGCAGCGCGCCAAGTCGCCCAAGCCGCTCGGCACCTTCTGGAACACCTGGTCGGTCGAGGGCTTCCTGTCGGAAGGCATGCAGCCCGCAGAGCTCGGCTGGGGCACCCATGAGAAGTGGAAGCCCAAGAACGCCCAGAAGCACTCCAAGGGCTGCAAGGCTGCGATCTATCTGGAGCAGCCGGGCGCCAACACGCGCGTTCGCTCCTGGTGCCCGACGCCGGGCGCGCAGTTCGGCTTCCTGGTCACGCACAACGAGTCGATCTCGATCGCCGACTACTTCACCGTCTACAACAAGGACGAGGAAGTCACGTATCGGCCAACCTGCCACTACGCCTATCATCCGTGCAACGACGCGGTGCTGTCGCTTCACGAGCTGTTCGGCGCCGCCGGCAAAATCCAGACCGAGCACCACGTTCTGGACGAAACCGAGATCGTCGACGGAATCGATGAGCTTGGCGTCCTGCTCTACGGTCATGACAAGAACGCCTATTGGTACGGCTCGCAGCTCTCGATCGAAGAGACTCGCGAGATCGCGCCCTACCAGAACGCCACTGGCCTTCAGGTGACGTCGGCGGTACTGGCCGGCATGGTCTGGGCTCTTGAGAATCCGACAGCGGGCATCGTCGAGGCCGACGAGATGGACTACCGGCGCTGCCTGGAGGTCCAGCTTCCCTATCTCGGCCCCGTGAAGGGCTATTACACCGACTGGACGCCGCTGACCGATCGCCCGGGGCTCTTCCCCGAGGACCTCGACGAGAAGGACCCGTGGCAGTTCAAGAATATCCTGGTGCGCTGATAGGCACGCGCCCTGAATGATTTCCGGGGGTTATGCCGCGACAGGCCCTGGCGGTCTAGTAATTCTGTACTAGAATTGTTCCAGCGTCGTAAGCGTTACCCCCGGAGAAGCCTGAATGGGAGATTCGCCCCATGAGGAACCAGCCCGCAAGAGAGAGATTCTGAAAGAGGTTTTGGACGCCGTCCTGGGCGGCAAGGCCAGCTCGCTGGCGCGACATTTTGCCCCAGGCGCCGTCTTCACCAACCGAAGCAACGCAAGTCTCAACGACGCACCATGGTTTGCCCGCCTTGAGGGCGACTTCCGCTTCCCGAGCGAAGATGACGCGAAGTCTTTCCTTGATGAGTTGCTGCGGCGCGCGAGCTATATTTCATATGAGCTCCGCGGAACGATCATTGAGGAAGACCAAGGCGCGAGCCGATGCGACTGGACCAAGCGCGACGAACGCGACGGGTCCCTCATCACCGGAACGACCATGTGGTGGTTCTCCTTCACCAGCGACAACCGCATTCGAGCGGTGGAGAGCATCGGCTCGATTCATTCCGTCGTTCCCGCCCCCGCACGAAGGCCTTGACTGTCCGGTGTCACGGCGCACGAATGCCCTAGCTAATTTGATGTTTTGTCTTGCCCACTCGCGCCAGCAATTGGAGTTCCTCTCATGCGTCGCATCCTGACCGCTTCCCTGCTTCTGCCCGTTCTCGTCGCGGTGGCGGGCTGCGAGACGACCGTCGTGCAGCAGCGGGCCGTGGTAGCGCCGCGTCCCCAGGGTGTCGAAGGACGATGGGCCGCCACGGCCGGACCTGTTCCCTACACGGCGAATTTTGCCGGCGGACGCTTCAGCTCCGTCGAGGATCGTACCGGCGCGGTGCTGGCCGAAGGCACGTATTCTGTCGCGGGACCGGGCCAGGTTCGGATCGACTACAATCGCCCCAACGGCGAGAAGCTGGCGGCCAACTGCAACCAGTCCGGAGACAGGATGGCCTGCGCGTCTTCGACGGGCGCCACTTTCGACCTCGTCCGCATCTGACGTCATCTCGCGAACGCCCTCAAAACATCGCTCCTGGCCCCGGAACCGGGGATCGGCTGCATTCCTCACGCAGTGTTGAGCTGCGCGAGATCGGGGCTCGGCTATGGGACAGGGCAGAACGTTGCCCGGGCGCGGAGGCCCGTCGGATCTTGCCATAATGGTCGCGGATGAGTCCCGTGCCATGTCCGGGCAGACGGTCGTCGGCGGCTACGGCCAGCGGTTCGTCCGCATTGTCGAATCAACCAGCGCTCAAATGGACGGAAGAACGAAATGACCGCAAACACCATGACGGCGGCCGAGCGCTCCATCGGCCCCCTGCCCTCGAACCATCCGCCCGTCGCACGGCCGAAGGTTGGCGTTCTTCTGGTCAACCTCGGCACACCGGATGGCACCGAGGTGCAGCCCATGCGGCGCTATCTACGAGAGTTTCTCTCGGATCGCCGAGTCATAGAATGGCCGCGCGCCGTCTGGTATCCGATTCTCTACGGCATCGTTTTGAACACCCGTCCGAAGAAGTCGGGCGCGGCCTACAAGCTGATCTGGAACAACGAGCGCGACGAATCCCCTCTGCGGACCTTCACCCGCTCCCAGGCCGAAAAGCTGACGGCCCGCCTCGCCGGTCATCCGGAACTGGTCGTGGACTGGGCGATGCGTTACGGCCAGCCATCGATCCCCGAGCGCTGCGACCACCTGCTGGCCCAAGGGTGCGACCGGATTCTCTGTTTTCCGCTCTACCCGCAATATTCGGCATCGACCACCGCCACGGTCAACGACGTGTTCTTCGCCCACCTTATGGGCAAGCGCTGGATGCCGGCGGTGCGCACCGTGCCGCCCTATCACGATGAGCCGGCCTATATCGACGCCCTCGCGCACTCGATAGAGACCCATCTCGCGGGTCTCGACTTCGAGCCGGAACGCGTGATCGCCTCTTTCCACGGCATTCCGCAGAGCTATTTCAGGAAGGGCGATCCCTATCACTGTCACTGCCAAAAGACGTCGCGCCTGCTCGCCGAACGGCTCGGCTGGCCTGAGGGTCGGCTGATGACGACGTTCCAGTCGCGCTTCGGGCCGGAAGAATGGCTCCAACCTTACACCGACAAGACCGTCGAGGCTCTTGCCGCACAGGGCATCAAGCGCATTGCCGTGTTCAATCCTGGCTTCGTCTCCGACTGTCTCGAAACGCTTGAGGAGATCGCCGGCCAGGTGAAGGAGACCTTCATCCACCACGGCGGCGAGCACTTCAGCCACATCCCCTGCCTCAACGACAGCGACGATGGAATGGACGTCATTGAGGCGATGGTCCGTCGAGAACTGAGAGGCTGGGTGGACTGAGCGCGGGCCCGGAAACACTCGCGGCAGGAGCGGCCGGAGACCAGGCGGCGCGCGCCGATGGCTCGACTGCCGGCTCTCCCACATAGGCGGCGATCGCCGCCGCCTGTCGCAACGTGCGCCAGTAGATGTCTTCCATCAGGATGTGGCCGAACTCGCCATTGCGGCCGATGCTGATCAAGCCCTCGATTCCAGTGGACTGGGCGAAGCGGCGCCGCGCCTCCTCATAGGCGAGCAGATAGACGGGATAGGCCGTCCGCGCGCGCACCACTCCGCCCGAGCCGAGGTAGCGGTCCCGAAGCGTCGGATCGATGGCGCACATGCCTTCGAGGCAGCGAGCCGCGAGGTCCGCCTCGGACATTGTCCAGATTTCGTCGCCCAGCGAGCAGCCGATATCGGCGGTGATGAGCGTCTTGCCCTCCGGCGCCAGCCACGGCATCGAATAGGGAGCCTCAGTCAGGCGGAAGAACGGCTTGGAGCGGTCCGGCACCCAGAGCATCGTGTCGGGGAGAAGGTGGCGCCCGGAAAAGCGCAAATTAACGAACACCATCGGCCGGTATCGGAATGCCGACAACGTAGAGAGCGCGTTGCTGCCTTCGATGAGTTTGGGCAACACGTCAACCGGCGCGGTGCTGATGGCCGCCGAAACCGGGATGGTCTCGCCCATCGAGCGAACGGCGACGACGCGGTCATTCTCGACGATGATCTTTTCGACAGGTGAGCGCAGCCGAATGCTCTCGGCGACCTCAGCGACCGTCGGCTCCAAGAGACGCGAAATGCCGCCTTCCGGGTAAACGTGATAGACGCTGGCGCTTTCCGGCACCTCGTGGGAGTAACCGTTGCAGACGGCCCGTCCCGTCACGCGAGAAGCCGCCTTGAGATAGAGCGTCTTCAGGACGCCGGCGGAGAGCTTCTCGCCGACTGCGGGCGAAAGCGCCTCGGCCTTCGCGCCGGACCACGCCTCGGCGAGCGGAATCGCGACCGCCTCGGCCAGAGCATCCCCATAGGTCGAGCGAAACCAATCCTCCGCGTTTTCGATCTTCCGCCGGGCCAATTTGCCGGCAACGGCACCGGCCAGGAACCTTGGCTCCGCCAGGAGGCCAAAGGGATAAGACCGCGAGCGTTCGCCCACGAGCACCGCCTCGCCGTAGTGGGGCACCGTGCGGCAGATCGCCTCCGCACCGAGTTCCCGCGCAAGGCGGTTGCTGATGAAGTGGGCGCCAACGTCGTAGGTGAAGCCGTCAGCGTCCTTGAAGGACGAGGCCATGCCGCCGACGCTCTCCCCCGCCTCGAAAACGATGACCGGAAGCCCGCGCCGGCGCAGCTCCCGCGCCGCCGTCAATCCCGCAAGACCGGCTCCCAGAACAGCAATAGGCTTCATCGACCAAGCACTCCCGTCCCGCGTGGAAAGCACGGCCGGCCTCCGCGAAGGCTCATTCGCACGGAAGCCGGACCGATCCTGCGACGAAGCATCGCACTTCGGCTCTAACGATCAGTGCGAAGAACATTTCAAATTCTATGGAGCATCGCTCTGTGGCGAATGGCGTCGCTCGCGCTGCTCGGCCGCTTGTTTCGAGGCCCTCTCCCCCTCATATTTCCGGAGCAAATCAGTCGCGGCCAAAAGAACCGGCGCCGGATCGTGGAGGCCGGGAAAGAGATCATGCTTACAGCCACAACCACCCTTGTCATCGTCCTGCTCGTCGTAGCGCTGATCATCCTGGTTTCGACCATCAAGATCGTGCCGCAAGGGTACAACTATACGGTCGAGAACTTCGGCCGCTACACGCGCACGCTCACGCCAGGGCTGAACATCCTCGTCCCGTTCATCGAGCGCATCGGACGCAAGATGAATATGATGGAGCAGGTTCTTGATATCCCGACTCAGGAAGTCATCACGAAGGACAACGCATCGGTCGCGGCCGATGGCGTCGCCTTCTATCAGATCCTCGACGCGCCGGCGGCCGCCTACGAAGTCGCCTCCCTCGACAAGGCCATCCTTAACCTTGTCATGACCAACCTTCGTTCGGTCATGGGATCGATGGACCTCGACGATCTCCTGTCGAATCGCGACATGATTTCCGAGCGCATCCTCAAGGTCGCGGACGAGGCGTCCCATAACTGGGGCATCAAGATCACCCGCATCGAGATCAAGGATATCAACCCGCCGAAGAATCTCGTCGATGCCATGGCCCGCCAGATGATGGCCGAGCGCGAGAAGCGCGCCGAGATCCTCGAAGCGGAAGGCGCGAGGAACGCTGAAATTCTTCGCGCCGAAGGCAAGAAGCAGGCTCAGATCCTCGAGGCCGAAGGCAAGCGCGAGGCGGCCTATCGCGAGGCGGAGGCACGCGAGCGTCTGGCAGAAGCCGAGGCGACCGCCACTCGCCTGGTCTCCGAGGCGATTGCGGCGGGCGACGTCCAGGCCATCAACTACTTCGTCGCGCAGAAATACACCGAGGCCCTCGGCAAGATCGCCTCCGCCAACAATCAGCGCGTCATCCTGATGCCGCTGGAAGCCTCCTCGTTGGTCGGTTCCATCGCGGGAATCGCGGAGATCGCTCGCTCGGCTTTCGGCGCGGAGGCGGAAGCTCCCGCTGCGCCAGGCGGCTCCCGCCCGGTTTCCGTCCCTTCGAGCCGCAGCCGGCGCTCGCCCGGCCCCGTCGGCGATGACGGTAACGCGTGATGAGCGAACTTTGGCCCGGCCTCCTCGATTATGGCTGGTGGATCGTCGGCTTGGTGCTCCTCGCCGTCGAGATCGCCGCGCCGGGCGTCTATCTGATCTTCTTCGGCATTGCGGCGCTGCTGGTCGGAACCAACGTCCTGATCTGGGGCGGCACCGGCTGGTTCGGTTTCTCCCAGCAGGTTCTGGCGTTCATCGTACTGTCGGCCGTTTGCATCCTGCTCGGCCGGCGCTGGTATGGCGCACGCGAGGAAAACCGGCTTTCACCTCACCTGAATCATCGCACCGCCCGCCTCGTTGGGCGGCAGGCGAAGCTATCCGAAGCGATCACCAACGGACGCGGGCGCATCGCCATCGAGGACAGCTGGTGGAGCGTCGAAGGACCGGACATGCCCGCCGGCTCTCGCGTCATGATCGTCGGCGCCGACGGCGCGGTTCTCAAGGTCGAACCGGCGCAGATAACCGAATAGACCTCAGGCAACGCCGAGGCGAAGAAGGTCGTGCATGTGAATGATGCCGACCGGCTCCCTGCCACGGGCGACCATGAGGGCGGTAATATTGGCCGAATTGAGGATTTCCAAGGCCTTCGCCGCCAGCATGTCCGGTTCGATGGTCTTGGGTTGGCGCGTCATCACCACATCGACCGGCTGAGACAGAAGATCGGGGCCGAGATGACGCCTCAGGTCGCCATCGGTGACGATGCCGGCCAGGAGGCCATCCGCCACCACCGCGACGCAGCCAAACCCCTTGCGCGACATGACGACGATGGCTTCGTCCATCATCGTGCCGCTTGCCACCAGCGGCAATTCCTCGCCCGTGTGCATGATGTCGCCGATCTTGGTCAACCGGGCGCCAAGCTGGCCGCCGGGATGGAACACGCGAAAATCTCCGGGCGTGAACCCCCGCCTTTCCAGAAGGGCGACCGCGAGCGCGTCGCCCAGCGCCAGTTGAAGCGTTGTCGACGTGGTCGGGGCGAGGCCATGCGGGCAGGCCTCCGGCGCCTGAGGCAGAAGCAGCAGAACGTCGGCGGCGATCGCCAGCGTCGAGGCTGCACCCGAGGTAATAGCGATGAGCGGGATGCCGAAGCGGCGCGTATAGGAAACGATGCCGTGAAGTTCCGCCGTCTCGCCTGACCATGACAGGGCAAGCACGACATCGCCCTTGGCGATCATGCCGAGATCGCCGTGATTCGCCTCGGAGGAATGGACGAAGAAAGCCGTCGTCCCGGTGGAAGCCAGCGTGGCTGCGATTTTCGCACCGACATGACCGCTCTTGCCGACACCCGTGACAATAACCCGGCCGGAAACGGTCGCCATGAGATCGAGGACCTGATCGAAAGGCGCGGCCATCGCTCCGTCCAGAGCGGCGGCGAGAGCTCTAAGGCCCGCCATTTCGGTTTCGACGGTGCGAATCGCCGAGCTTGAGCCGCTCGACGGAAAGGTTGAGGCGAATGCCGTCATCATCTTGTCCTGAAATCCGCGCCGGGGACCGCAGCCGCGCCGGGGCGCTCTCCACCTGCGAGGCGTTATGCCGAATCGCAGTCTGGGATTCAACGTTTTCCCGGCACCAACGCAAGCCTCGGGCCATCGTCGCCCGTTATCGGTCGTTACATCGTCTGCGCCGCGCCAAGGAAGAAAAGAACGATGCGAGCTTGCGGCCCTGCTGTGCGCGATTGGGGAGTGGCCGTGGCCGCTTGCCTCGGCGTGGCCGTATCCGCGCAAACAGCGATGGCGCAAGATGCCGATGCAAGCGGCCTGCGCCTTTCGCAAAACCTCGGCGCCCTGCAAGGCTCGCAAGCCTTCATGCTCGGCCAGCCGCGCAACGCCGACAAGGATGCGGATACTTCCGCTGATGACGCCGCTGGCGCGACCGACACGGCGGCTCCCGCCCCCCCGCCTGCCAACATGGAAGCGCCAGGCCAAGACACGACTTCGGCCGCGGCAGGAGACGCGGATTCTCCTCCAGCCGTCCCGCGTTTCGACCTCTTCACCGATTCCGGCGGCCAAACCACCGACGCTGGCGCGCTCAAAGAGACGATCGCGACGGGATCGTCCACCTCCAAGCCCGCCAAGGCCGGAGGTAAACAGGCGGCCTCCGGCACCATGCCCACCCGTCTTTCGAAAGACGCCGCGGAACCGAAAGAGTTCGACATCCGCCCCAGCGCCTCAGCGATCCGGGCACCAAGCGAAGCGGCCGATACGGCCGAAGAGGAAGGCATTTGGCGCCGCCAGAACCGGGTGCCGGAACGACTGGACGCAGACCCCGAGTTGCAGGCCAACCGCCTGCGCCCAAAGCCCGATGAGACGCCCTTCGCCGCCATCGGCCTAAGGGCCGGCAGTTTCATCCTCTACCCAACTGTCGAGCAAAGCGTCGGCGCATCCTCGAACCTCGCACTCAGTTCCACCGGAAAATCGGGCGCCTTCTCCGACACGCGCATTGACCTCAAAGCCGTTTCGGATTGGTCGCTGCACGAAGCCGAGATCGATGCCGGCGGCAGCTATCGCCGGAATTTTTCCGGCGAGCTTGTCGACGATCCAACCCTCGACCTAACGGCCCGACTGCGACTGGACATCGATCGCCGGACCCAGGCGACGTTGCGCGGCGCCTTCCATTTTGCACCGGACGATCCAAAGATCATAGGAACAGGAGCGGAAACCGTCCGGCCCGACCTCTACGATTCCAGTGCCTCCGCCGAAATGGAGCGCCTCTTCGGCCGCGCCAGCCTCGCAGGCTCGCTCGGCATCGATCGCCACAGCGAGACGAAGGATTTCGATCTCAGCCAGGATTACACCACCGCGACGGCGGGCTGGAAAGCCGGCTACCTTGTCTCGCCGGCTCTCCAGCCCATCATTCGGGGGAGCGTCGGGCGCCGCGTCTTTGATGAAGACAATGAACGCGATTCGATCATTCCGGCACTTCGTGCCGGCCTCGCCTTCGATCGCGGCGAGAAGCTCAAGGGCGAGGCGACCGTTGGTTATGCCTGGAACATCCCCGATGCGAGCACTGGCGAAACGCGCGGCTCGCCAA
Source organism: Consotaella salsifontis (assembly GCF_900167365.1). GTDB lineage: Bacteria > Pseudomonadota > Alphaproteobacteria > Rhizobiales > Rhizobiaceae > Consotaella > Consotaella salsifontis. The sequence continues at coordinate 113,565 of NZ_FUXL01000006.1, forward strand.
CGGCAGACGCCGAGATCGACTGGTCGCCGCGCCGCGGCACCGACGTAACGTTCGCCGCCGCCACGACCTTCTCGCCCAATGACGACGATGTCGGCACCTCGACGCTTTACGAGGGCCGTCTGTCCCTCAGGCATAGGCTGACGGCGCGCACCGAGCTGAATTCGACCCTTTTGGCCAGCCGCAAAGTGGCCGAACTCCGGGCCGACGAGGAGACGAAATACGCGGCCGAAGGCGGGTTTCTCTACTGGCTGAACAGAACCCTCGCCTTCACCGGTCTGGTTCGCTACGAAACGCTTCGCTCTGAGACGCCCGAGGAGGACTACTCGGCCACGTCCGCCCGCATCGGCATCCGGCTCCAGCGATAGAATGCCAAGGCCGGCGCCATCGCTGGCACCGGCCGTGAAAGATCGTCAGCGCATCGCGCAATCGACGTCAGCGATGATTTGGCTCCACGTTGTTCATAATCTCTTCGAGATCGTGGATGACCCGATCGCGGATATCCTGCCGCCATAGGGCGAAGGCGACGTTCGCCTGGATAAACCCTTCCTTGGAGCCGCAGTCGAAGGTGCGCCCAGTAAAGGGGTAGGCGTAGAAATCCTGGTTCTTGGCGAGCTTCAGCATGCCGTCCGTAAGCTGAATCTCGTTGCCCGCCCCGCGCTCCTGCGTTTCGAGGATCGAGAAGATCTCAGGCTGGAGAATGTAGCGACCCGAGATGATGTAGTTGGACGGCGCATCCTCGGGAGCAGGCTTCTCCACCATGCCATCGATGCGAAATCCGGAGCCAATGGTCTCGCCCTTGCCGACGATGCCGTACTTGGCGGTGTCCTTGGGATCGCATTCCTCGACGGAGATGATGTTGCCACCGGTCTGCTCGTAGAGTTCGACCATGTTGGCGAGGCAGCTGCGCGTGTCCTGCATGATCATGTCCGGCAGTAGCAGGGCGAAGGGCTCGTTGCCGACGAGATCGCGCGCGCACCAAACGGCGTGGCCGAGGCCGAGCGGCGCTTGCTGGCGGGTGAAGCTGGCGGTGCCGGGACGCGGCTGGAGCTCGTCCAGAACCGTGAGCTCCGTCATCTTCCCGCGTTCCGCCAGCGTGTTCGATAGCTCGACCTGGATGTCGAAATAATCCTCGATGACACCCTTGTTGCGCCCGGTGACGAAGATGAGATGCTCGATGCCGGCCTCTCGTGCCTCGTCCACCACATATTGGATGACCGGCCGGTCGACGACCGTCAGCATCTCCTTCGGGATGGCCTTGGTCGCCGGCAGAAACCGCGTTCCGAGACCCGCCACGGGGAAGACCGCCTTCCGCACCTTTTTCATCTGTCGCTCACTCCTAGGTTTATGCGCCCGGCCAACGACCGCCCTCGCCGATGGAACTTGCCGGCATGCCGCGCTTTTGCCGCGAAATAGCGGCAAAATCCGTTTTGGCCATGGTAGTGCCGCACAACCGGTCCGTCATCGTGGTGAAGAAAGTTTTAAGTTCCTCTGGTTAACGTTAGCCGCTCAGCGCGACCTTTCCTTGTATGAGGACGAGATCCATGCATCGAGCTTTTTCAAAACACCTTTCCTGGATCATGGCGGCGGGCGTCGCCGCGGTGATCGCTGTGGCGCCCACGCGCCCGGCTTTTGCGGACGCGGCATTCCGTCGTTGGATCAATGACTTCCAGTCCGTGGCTGCGAACCAGGGCGTCAATCCCAGTGTCTACAAGGCCGCTTTCGCCGGCGTATCCGACCCCGATCCCGACGTTATCGCCAAGGCGCGTTTCCAGCCCGAGTTCCAGGATACGGTGTGGGATTATCTCGACAACCGCGTCAACGAGGAATCCATCGCCAAGGGTCAGGCGATGCGCCGGGAATGGAAACCCTGGCTCGACCGTATCGAGAGGGCCTATGGCGTCGACCGCGACATCCTGCTCGCGATCTGGTCGATGGAATCGAACTACGGCCGCATTCTCAAGCGCGACGACGTGATGAAGAGCATCCCGCGTTCGCTGGCGACGCTGGCCTATGCAGACCGGAAGCGCTCCAAGTTCGCTCGCCAGCAGCTCGTCGCCGCCCTCAAGATCGTGCAGGCGGGGCACGTCGCCCCGAGCGGGCTCACCGGCTCGTGGGCCGGTGCCATGGGCCATACCCAATTCATTCCCACGAGCTATCGCGCCTTTGCCGTCGATATGGACGGGGACGGCCATCCCAATATCTGGACCTCGGTTCCCGACGCACTGGCGTCGGCGGCCAACCTGCTGAAGAAGAACGGCTGGCAGACCGGCCGGACGTGGGGCTACGAGGTGTTCGTGCCGTCGGAGGCCACCGCGGCCAAGTATCGGCGCGCCAACAAGACGATCGGCGAGTGGGCGAAGCTCGGCTTCCGGCGCGCCAACGGCCGCGATTTCCCCTTCGCATCGGATCGGGCAAACCTGGTCCTGCCGGCGGGGCCTGGCGGCCCAGCCTTCCTGATGACCAAGAACTTCTTCGTCCTCAAGCGTTACAACAACGCCGACAAATATGCCCTTGCCGTCGGGCACCTTGCGGACCAGATCGGCGGCTATGGTCCTCTTTTCGCCGAATGGCCGCGCGGCTATACCCCGCTGTCGGTCAAGGAGCGTTACGAACTCCAGAAGCGGCTGAGCCAGTCCGGCCACTATGACGGCAAGATCGATGGAAAGATCGGGTCGGGCTCCAAGGCTGCTATCTTCGCTTATCAGCGCGAAGAGGGAATGGCGGCTGACGGCAACGCCTCCAAGGCGCTGCTGGAGAGCCTGCGAGGAGATTAGGCGAAATGATTCAACGGCAGGACTCAAAGAGCGGCGCGCGCGGTCGCCGGCTTTGGCGGAGCCTCACCCCTTTTTCCTGCCTGTTGATCCTGATCTTCCTGGCTCCCTGCTTCGGCGGCGCGGCTCTCGCTCAGGAGCGGCCGCGCACCATTCTCGACATGCTGTTCGGGGGGCAGGTCAAGTCGTCGCCGCCGCCAGAAACCCGGCGCGCGCCCGCAAGAAAGACTCGGAAGTCATCGCCTCCTCGACGTAGCTCAACGTCGTCGCCGAAGCCGACCTCATCAAGTGGCAGTTCGGCCGCCGCGCAGCCCCCCGCTGCTGTCGAGAAAAGCGCCGATGCACAGACCGTCCTCGTCCTCGGCGATTTCATGGCCGACGGTCTGGCGGACGGGCTATCGAAGGTCTTCGCCGACAATCCCAATATCAAGGTCGAATCGCACATCAGCGGCTCTTCAGGCTTGGTGCGCGACGATCACTATGACTGGCCCGCTTCCGTTGGGCCAATCCTCGACGAGGAGAAGCCGAGCGTCGCAGTCGTGATGATCGGCTCGAACGACCGCCAGTCGATCATGCTGCCGTCCGGCTCGCTCTCGCTCCGCACCGAGGCCTGGACCGACGAATATCGAAAACGCGCCACCGCTCTCGCCGAAGCCATCAGTTCCAAAGGGGTTCCCCTGGTCTGGGTCGGCGTTCCCGCATTCAAGTTCGAGCGCATGAGCGAGGACATGGTGTTCTTCAACGGCATCTACGGCCAGGCTGCAGCGAACGTGGGCGGCGAGTTCGTGGATGTCTGGGACGGTTTTGTCGACGCGGATGGCGCCTTCGTCTTCGACGGCCCGGATCTTTCAGGCCAACCGGCGCGGCTGCGCAATTCCGACGGCATAACGCTGACGAATGCCGGCAAGGAGAAGCTTGCCTTTTTTGCCGAAAAGGCGGTGCTGAAGCATCTGGACACGTCGGCGACGCCATCCTCGTCTGTCGCGCTCGCTCCCGACGCGCTGTCGACCATGCGCCTGCCTCCCCTCGCCAGCGCGGCCAACGCGACGTCGAAGCCATCGGTCGCATTCAACGACCCCGCGCTGGACGGTGGCGACGAACTCCTGGGCGGCACGCGGCCCGCCGCACTGTCCCTTGAGCCATCACCTCGGGATCGCCTGGTGGTCCTCGGCAGCCCCGTGGAAGGCATCGAGGGGCGCGCGGACAACTTTTCCTGGAACGCCAAGGAAGGCGCTGTTGCGCCTCCGACGCCGGCGGCGTCGATCGTGGCGCGCGGTTCGGTCGGACTCGACGATCTTAGCCGCCATGAAGAGCCAAAGCCGATGCCGTCTCTGGATGAAGCGATCGTGGAAGACTGGGCCAACCAGGCGAAAGATGGTGATCAAAGCCTCCAGGGTCCGCAGGCGCCGCCATCAGAGCCCGGGAAGAACTGATCCCGAAATAAGCAGCCGCCTGCCGTCAAGGTTCTTCGAATGACAAGCAAGGGCCGGCCGCCCAAACGCGGCGCCGGCCCTTGGCTTGTCAGAGCGGCAGTGTCGTCTGCCCCATGAGGTCGAGATCGATGGAGCGCGCGGCCTGGCGGCCCTCGCGAATGGCCCAGACCACCAGGGACTGGCCACGGCGAACATCGCCGGCGGCGTAGAACTTGGAAATCGAGGTGCGGTAGGTGCGTTCGTCGGCGGCGACGGAGACCGCGCCGCGAGCATTGGAGCGCGTCTTCAGCCGGTCGCCCAGCTCGTCCATCAGCGCGCCCTTGAGAGGGCCGGAGAAGCCGATGGCGATGAAGGCGAGATCGGCCTTGATGATGAACTCCGTGCCGGCGATGGGCTGGCGCTTCTCATCGACTTCCGCGCACTTCACGCCGACAAGTTCGCCGTCCTCGGCCACGAACTCCAGCGTCGCGATCTGGAATTCGCGGATAGCGCCCTCGGCCTGGCTGGAGGAGGTGCGCATCTTGGTCGCCCAATAGGGCCAGACCACCAGCTTGTTCTCCATCTTCGGCGGCTGCGCTCGGATGTCCAGCTGCGTGACCTTGACCGCGCCTTGACGGAAGGCCGTGCCGACGCAGTCCGACGCGGTGTCGCCACCGCCGACCACGACGACATGCTTGCCACCAGCCCAGATCTCCTCGGCCGGCCAGGCCGCGCTCTGGATGTTCTCCTGGGCGACACGCCGGTTCTGCTGCACAAGATAAGGCATGGCGTCGAAGACGCCCCGGATGCCCTCGTGCGGAATGCCCGCATCGCGGGGGCGCTCCGAGCCGCCGCAATAGAGCACCGCATCATACTCGGCCAGAAGTTCGTCGGCCGTCCTGTCCTTGCCGATGTCGACGCCGCAGAAGAAGGTGACGCCCTCCCCGGTCATCTGCTCGACGCGCCGGTCGATCCAGTGCTTCTCGAGCTTGAAATCGGGGATTCCGTAGCGCAGCAACCCGCCGGGGCGCGACTCACGCTCAAAGACATGAACCTCGTGGCCGGCGCGGCCGAGCTGCTGGGCGGCGGCAAGCCCGGCAGGGCCAGAACCGATGATGGCGACTCGCTTGCCGGTCTTCGCCTTTGCCGGCTGCGGCTTGATCAAGCCGAGCTTATAGGCCTTGTCGGCGAGGGCCTGCTCGATCGTCTTGATGGCAACCGGCGTGTCCTCGAGGTTGAGGGTGCAGGCTTCCTCGCAAGGCGCCGGGCAGATGCGACCGGTGAACTCGGGAAAATTGTTGGTGGAGTGGAGATTGCGGATCGCCGTCTCCCAGTCCCCCGAGTAGACGAGATCGTTCCAGTCCGGAATCTGATTGTGGACAGGGCAGCCCGTCGGCCCATGGCAGTACGGAATGCCGCAGTCCATGCAGCGCGCCGCCTGCTTGCCCACCTCGTCCTCGGACATAGGCAACGTGAATTCGCGGAAGTGCCGGATTCGATCGGACGCCGGCTGGTACTTCGGCGTCTGCCGGTCGATCTCGAGGAAACCTGTAACCTTGCCCATGCTGATACCCTGGTAGCTCAAGGTGCGCGGTCCTGGCCGGGGCCGGCGACCCTATCGAAAGGGCCGGCGCAGAAGAAGCAAAGCCGGACCACGCTGTCAAATAGGAAACGAGCCGCTGCGGTCGGGGAGCGATCCGGCGCAAGCGCCAGAGACCGTCTTGGGTCGGATCGCTCCTGGGCGCCGGTTGGAAATCCGGCGCCCAGCAACCGCTGCGCTCGACAAAGAAGCGCCCGCCGCCCTTATTCGGCGGCAACGCCCACGCGCATACGCTCCATCTCCATGAGAGCGCGCCGATATTCCACCGGCATGACCTTCAGGAATTTCGGCCGGTAAACCTCCCAATTGTCGAGGATCATCCGGCCGCGAGCCGAGTCGGTGTGGTCGACGTGGTTGGCGATGAGCTTGTAGAGCCGCTCCTCGTCGTGTCCGGTCATCGACGCCGTCACGTCGACGCGCCCCTTGTGCTGGAGGTCGCCGCCATGATGGTGCAGCTTTTCGAGCAGGTCGTCCTCTTCGGGCACCGGCTCCAGCTCGACCATCGCCATGTTGCAGCGCTCGGCGAAGTTGCCCTCCTCGTCGAGCACATAGGCGATGCCGCCCGACATGCCGGCGGCGAAGTTGCGCCCGGTCTTGCCGAGAATGACGACGACACCGCCCGTCATGTACTCGCAGCCGTGATCGCCAACGCCCTCGACCACCGCAATGGCGCCGGAGTTGCGCACCGCGAAGCGCTCGCCCGCCACGCCGCGGAAGTAGCATTCGCCGGAGATCGCGCCATAGAGCACCGTGTTGCCGATGATGATCGACTCCTCGGGAACGATGCGGGTGTTCGGGCGCGGCCGCACGATCAGCTTGCCGCCGGAAAGGCCCTTGCCGACATAGTCGTTGGCATCGCCGACGAGATCGAAGGTGACGCCCTTGGCCAGGAACGCGCCGAAGGATTGCCCGGCGGTCCCCGTCAGCCTCACCGAGATGGTGTTGTCCGCAAGGCCGCGATGACCGAAGCGCTTGGCGACCTCGCCCGAGAGCATGGCGCCCGTTGAGCGATCAACATTGCCGATCGTCGTCTCGATCTCGACCCTCTGACGCGCGGTGAGAGCGGGCTCGGCCTCGGCAATGAGCTTTCTATCCAGCACGGTATCGATGGGATGCTGCTGGCGCTCCGTCCACTTCAGCGCTTCTGTTGGCGCGCGAGGCTTGAAGAACACACGGGAGAAGTCCAGCCCGCGCGCCTTCCAGTGATCGATCATTTCCTTCTTGTCGAGATGATCGCTCGCACCGACCAGCTCGTCGAAGCGCCGGAGGCCCATCGACGCCATGATCTCGCGCACTTCCTCGGCGACATAGAAGAAGAAGTTGATGACGTGCTCCGGCTGGCCCTTGAAGCGCTTGCGCAGCACCGGGTCCTGGGTCGCGACGCCGACCGGACAAGTGTTGAGATGACACTTCCTCATCATGATGCAGCCGGCGGCGATCAGCGGTGCGGTCGCGAAGCCGAATTCGTCTGCGCCGAGCAACGCGCCGACGATGACGTCGCGCCCGGTCCGAAGGCCGCCGTCCACCTGGAGGCAGACGCGGCTTCTGAGACCGTTGGCGACCAGCGTCTGCTGCGTCTCGGCAAGCCCCATCTCCCAGGGAGAGCCGGCGTGCTTGATCGAGGTGAGCGGCGAGGCGCCCGTGCCACCGTCGAAACCGGCCACGATGATGTGGTCCGCTCGCGCCTTGGCAACGCCCGCCGCGACCGTTCCGACACCGACCTCGGAAACGAGTTTCACTGAAATATCAGCGGCCGGGTTCACGTTCTTCAAGTCGAAGATGAGCTGCGCCAGATCCTCGATCGAGTAGATGTCGTGATGCGGCGGCGGCGAGATGAGCGCCACGCCCGGCGTTGAGTGCCGCACCTTGGCAATGGTCGCATCCACCTTGTGGCCGGGCAGCTGTCCGCCCTCGCCCGGCTTGGCGCCCTGCGCCACCTTGATCTGCAGCATGTCGGCGTTGACGAGATATTCCGTCGTCACGCCAAACCGCCCGCTGGCCACCTGCTTGATCGCCGAGCGCTCGGGGTTGGACGAACCGTCGCGCAGCGGCGCGAAACGGTCCGGCTCCTCGCCGCCCTCGCCCGTGTTGGACTTGCCGCCGATGCGGTTCATGGCAACGGCGAGCGTCGTATGCGCCTCACGGCTGATGGACCCGAAGCTCATCGCTCCGGTGGCGAAGCGCTTGACGATCTCCCTCGCGGGCTCGACCTCCTCCAGCGGAACCGGCTGGCGACCCATCTCCTCGGCCATCCGAATGCGGAACAGCCCGCGGATGGTCGAACGCGACGTCGCGTTCTCGTTCACCATCTTGGCGTAGTCCTGGTACTTCTCCCAGGATTCGGAGCGCACGGCGTGCTGGAGCGTGGCCACGGCGTCCGGCGACCAGATGTGCGATTCGCCCCGCATGCGGTAGGCATATTCGCCGCCCACGTCGAGCGAGCGAGCCAGCACCGGATCGTCGGAGAAGGCGAGCATGTGGCGCATCGCCGTCTCGTGGGCGATCTCCTCCAGCCCCACGCCCTCAATGGTCGTCGCGGTGCCGAAGAAGAAGCGCTCGACGAAATCGGACCTGAGGCCCACGGCGTCGAATATCTGCGCCCCGCAATAGGACTGGTAGGTCGAAATGCCCATCTTGGACATGACCTTGAGCAGCCCCTTGCCGATCGACTTGATGTAGCGCGTGACGACCTCGTTCGCGTCCACCTCGGGCGGAAACTGGCCATTGCGATGCATGTCGATCAGCGTGTCGAAGGCGAGGTAGGGGTTGATCGCCTCGGCGCCGAAACCTGCGAGACAGGCGAAGTGATGCACCTCGCGCGGCTCGCCGGATTCCACCACCAAGCCAACCGCCGTCCTCAGGCCCTTGCGGATCAGATGATGATGCACGGCCGCGCAGGCGAGCAGCGCCGGGATCGGGATGCGATCCGGCCCCACCTGCCGGTCCGACAGGATGATGATGTTGTAGCCGCCGACGACGGCCGCCTCGGCACGCTCGCAGAGCCGCTCCACCGCGCCGGCCATGCCGGCCGCGCCCGCCTCAACCGCATAGGTGATGTCGAGCGTCTTGGTGTCGAATCGGTCCTCGGTGTGGCCGATCGAGCGGATCTTTTCGAGGTCGCCGTTGGTCAGGATCGGCTGGCGCACTTCCAGGCGCTTGCGCCGCGAGGTGCCTTCCAGGTCGAAGATGTTCGGACGCGGCCCGATGAAGGAGACGAGGCTCATCACCAGCTCTTCGCGGATCGGGTCGATCGGCGGGTTCGTCACCTGGGCGAAGTTCTGCTTGAAGTAGGTGTAGAGCAGCTTCGCCTTTTCCGACATGGCCGAGATCGGCGTGTCGGTGCCCATGGAGCCGATCGCCTCCTGGCCGGTCGTGGCCATGGGCGCCATAAGCATCTTGGTGTCTTCGATGGAATAGCCGAAGGTCTGCTGGCGATCGAGCAACTCGACATCCGAGCGCATGGCGCGCGGCGCCACCGGCTTCAGGTCTTCCAGGATGAGCTGGCTGTTCCGCAGCCACTCCCCATAGGGGTTGGCGCTCGCCATCTCCTCCTTGATCTCCTCGTCTGAGACGATCCTGCCCTTTTCGAGATCGATCAAAAGCATACGGCCGGGCTGGAGCCGCCACTTCTTGACGATCCGCTCCTCGGGGATGTCCAGCGTTCCCGCCTCCGACGCCATGACGACGAAGCCATCGTCTGTGACGACATATCGCGCCGGGCGAAGCCCGTTGCGGTCGAGCGTGGCGCCGATCTGGCGCCCGTCGGTGAAGGCGACAGCCGCCGGACCGTCCCACGGCTCCATGAGCGCCGCGTGATACTCGTAGAAGGCCCGCGCCGCCTTGGACATCTGCTTGTTGCCCGCCCAGGCCTCGGGGATCAGCATCATCATGGCATGGGCCAGCGAATAGCCGCCCTGCACCAGGAACTCGAGCGCATTGTCGAAGCACGCCGTGTCCGACTGGCCCTCATAGGAGATCGGCCAGAGCTTGGAGATGTCGTTGCCGAACAGCTCCGAGTCCACAGAAGCCTGCCGCGCGGCCATCCAGTTGACGTTGCCGCGCAGCGTGTTGATCTCGCCGTTATGGGCGATCATGCGGTAGGGGTGCGCGAGCTTCCACGAGGGGAATGTATTGGTGGAGAAGCGCTGGTGGACGAGCGCCAGCGCGCTCTCGAAGCGCGGGTCCGAGAGGTCCTTGTAATAGGCGCCCAGCTGATAAGCCAGGAACATGCCCTTGTAGACCACGGTGCGGGAGGACACGGAGACCGGATAGAAGCCGATCTCACGCCCGCCCGACTCGCCATAGACGCGGTTGGAGACAACCTTGCGCAAGATGAAGAGCCGACGTTCGAACTCGTCCTGGCTGGTGATCGAGGGCGAACGGCCGATGAAGACCTGCCGGCACACCGGCTCTGTCGCGACGATCTCAGGCGCCTTGGACAGCGAATCGTTTGAAACCGGAACGGTGCGCCAGCCGAGAACGGACTGTCCCTCCTCCGCCACGGCGGCGTCGAAGATCGCCTCGAGGTGGCGCCGCTGCTCGGCATCCTGTGGCATGAAGACGAAGCCGACACCGTAATGGCCGGGTTCGGGCAGGGTCACACCCTGGGCCGCCATCTCCTCGGAGAAGAAGCGGTGCGGAATCTGGACGAGCATCCCCGCGCCATCACCCATGAGCGGATCGGCCCCGACGGCCCCGCGATGGGTGAGATTTTCCAGGATGGTCAGGCCCTTGGCGATAATCTCGTGCGACTTCTCGTTGCGCATATTGGCGATGAAGCCGACGCCGCACGCATCATGTTCGTGCGCGGCGCTGTAGAGACCGCCGGGCTCCGGGGTCGTTCGAATCGTGGCTTTCGCCGTCGCATCATTCACGTCGCTGCGGTTCAAAGCCGCAAAGGCGGATGGCGTCAGCTCGGTCATCGCTTCGTCTCCCCATCAGGTCCGCTTCGTCACCTTCGGAAGCGGCGTTGGATTTTTCGGCACAAAAAGCGACGCGGCGGGTCCTTTTACGAAAGGCTCGTCGCGGCGCATCGCCGTTCGACTGTCATGTTGTGCGTTCGGTCCGGCGATAAGGCCGCCGATGGGGCATAGAATCCCGCCGGAAGTCAACGCGACTTCCGTCGAACCGCTCTGCCCTTCGCCCAGATAAGACAGCACTCCTGTCCTATCTCTCGCACGTATGACAGATGAAGACCCTGACGGCAAGGGCCTCCCGCCATCGGCAAACGCGCTCGGCTCGGCACGCTCGCGCCATATAAACCGGACCCAAACCGCTGCGTCGGACCGCATTTGAAGGCTTCGTGGCCAGTTCGGAGCGAAATCCGCTTGCCGCAGCCTGCGGCGAGGTGTAGCTGGCCGCGATGATCTTCGCTTCCGACAATTTCTCCGGCGCGCACCCCGCCGTCAACGAATCTCTCGCCCGCTATTCCGGCGGGATGGCGACCGCCTATGGCGGCAGCGACCTCGACAAGGCGATCGAACGGCGCTTCAACGAGATCTTCGAGCGCGAAGTCTTCGTCTTTTTCGTCGGCACCGGCACGGCCGCCAACTCGCTCGCCCTGGCCGCGATGAACCGGCCGGGCGGCGTCGTTCTGTGCCATCGTGAGGCGCATATCATCGAGGACGAGTGCGGAGCGCCCGAGTTCTTCACGCATGGCGCCCGGCTTGCCGCAGTCGAGGGAGACTCGGGCCGAATCAACGCAAAGAGCCTTGAGCGCGAGCTTGAGCGCTTCAAGCCGGACTTTATCCACGCCGGTCAGCCGATGGCCATCTCCATCAGCCAGCCGACGGAAACGGGCACGATCTACTCGACCGATGAGATCGATGCGATCTGCGCCCTCGCCCATCGCCGCAAGCTCTCGGTCCACATGGACGGCGCGCGCTTTGCCAATGCGCTCGTCGCCACGGGCCTCACGCCGGCGGACATGACGTGGAAGCGCGGCGTCGACGTGATGAGCTTTGGCGCCACGAAGAATGGCTGCTGGTGCGCCGAGGCCGTTGTCTTCTTCGACCCGGAGAAGGCCAAGCAGTTTCCCTACATCCGCAAGCGCGGCGCCCAGCTCTTTTCCAAGACGCGCTTCGTTGCCGCCCAGTTCGACGCCTATTTCGCCGATGGCCTGTGGCTGAAGCTCGCCGGCCATGCCAACGCGATGGCAGAACGCATGCGCACCGCGATCGAGGCCAGTCCGCATGCGCGCGCCGCCTGGAAGACCACGACCAACGAGATCTTCGCCATTATCGAGGACGCCACCGCCGATCGCCTGCGTGCGGCGGGCGCCGTCTTTTACGAGTGGAACCCGCCTCACACCGGCGGCTCGCTGCTGGGCGACGATGAACAGCTCGTCCGCCTCGTGACCAGCTGGTCCACCGCCGAGGCGGATGTCGACCGGTTCTGCGAACTGCTTCGCTGAACAGTCCTCAGGGGTGCAGTTTTGCGCCCTTGATGGCCTTGTCGACGTCCTTCTGCGGCCCGCGAAGCGCGATACCGACAAGATCCGGTTCTTCGGCTGGCTCGGCCTTGAAGGCGCTCCGGTTCGCCGCGTCGTGCCCCGTGGAAAACATCGATCGCACGTAAGCCGCGTGCTGCAAGCCGCGCTCATAGCCGACGCGATGCGCCCGCAGGAGCAACGCGCGGTCGGCGGAGAAGATCATCATCGGCTGGCCGAGCAACGGCACATAGCGGCGGCCGCTCGCGTCCTCGTACTCCTCGCCCATGGCATCGGGGGCCGCACCGGCGATGCCGGTGGCGAGAAACGCCGTCACGTTCAGCTTCTGCCACATGAGCAGATCACCGAGCACCAGGATCGCCACCTTCGTATCAAACACGTCGCCATCTCCTTTCGCAGTTGCCGAAAGGGGCAGGCTTATCCGCGGCGGAAGAGCGCGTCTGGAACGTCCGTGCGGGCGCGATAGGCCGCGGGCGTGACGCCGTAGGCGCGACGGAACCAGCGGCCGAAATGACTTTGGTCAGCGAAGCCACACGTTGAGGCCACAACGGCCGGCGCCTCGCCACGCTTCAACAGGTCGCGCGCCTTAGAGAGGCGGACCTGCATCATGTAACGATGCGGAGACGTGCCATAGGCGGCCCTGAAGGCTCGCGCGAGCTGGAAGCGGTCCCTGGCGCCGACAGCCTGCGCGAGCTCGTCCGCGCCAACCGGCTCATCGTAAAGCTCTCTCAGGCGGTCCCTCGCGCGGCGCGCCACAAGCGGGCTCAGGTCATCCACCTCCGGCTTGTCGACAAAACCAAGATGCATCCGCAGCCGCGAAAGAACGGCATCGAAGGCGGCATCCCGCGTCAGCCTCTCCGCCGGCTCCGCCAGAGTCATGCAGGCGTTTCGGATGGCGCTTGCGAGAGAAGGATCGTCGGACAGGGTGGCGCGAAACCCTCCTTCGCGCGCCTCGCCTCGGCGAACCTCACGGCGCACCAGCTCCTGCGGCAGATAAAGCATGCTGTAGGTAAAGCCGCCGTCCGGCCCGGCATCGCCGTCGTGCATCTCTCCCGGCTCGATGAGAATGATCCGCTCAGGCGTGCTGCGCTGACGTCGGCCGCGACAGTGGAAATTCTGAACGCCGTGATCGGTGACCCCGACCAGCCATTCGTCGTGGTGATGAAGGTCATAGGCATGGCCGAAGAACCGGGCGCGGACGGCCTCGATGCCGCTTGCCTCGTCTCTTGCGAACCAGATTCGATCTCGTGAGGTCATTCTGCTTCATCTACCACGCCACGGGCGCAGCGACAGCGCCCACGTTGAACCCTGGCCTCAGGTCCGGCTTCGCGTTACTCCGCTTGCGGCAAGACCTTATGGAGGAATCACGATGGATTATGGGATCGTCGGCGTCGGCTCCATCGCTTCGGCGATTGTCACCGGCCTATGCAAGGGGCCCAATGCGCCGACGGTTCGGCTGTCGCCCCGCAACGCCGAGCGCGCCGCCATGCTCGCCGAGCGTTTTCCCTCGGTCGAGGTGGCGAGCGACAATCAGGCCGCCATCGAGGGCGCCAAGGTCGTCATCCTGGCGCTGCGACCCGCCGACGTGGCGTCGGTGCTGGATCAACTCGTTTTCACCGAAGATCAAACCGTCGTCAGCGTCATGGCGGGGGTATCGCTGGCAAAGCTCGCCCCTCTCGTGGCGCCCGCGCGCGACATCGCGCGCGCCATTCCGCTCCCGGCCGTCGCAAGATGCGAGGGAACCACCCCCATCTACCCGGCAACAGAAGCCGCAACAGCTCTGTTTTCCCCGTTGGGTGGGGTCGTCCCTCTCGACCGCGAGAGCGCGCTTGAGGCCGTTTCCGTCTCCAGCGCAACGGTATCCGCCCATATGCGCTATCTCGACGCCATCGCGCGATGGCTGGTGGAGCGGGGCATTCCCGGTCCCCAGGCCACAAGGCTTGTGGCAACGGTCTTCGCGGGCCTCGCTCCGGATCTGGAAAGCCCGGAGGTCGATTTTTCCCATCTTGCCGCCGATCATGCGACGCCGGGCGGGTTGAACGAGTGCTTCGCTCGCCTCCTCGACGAGGCGGGTGTCTTCGAGACGGTCCACGAGGCGCTGGAAAAGACAGCCGAACGGGCCCGGTAGATGCGCGAAGCGGCGGTCCGGCCCGCCTAAAGGGCCAGCCGCCGCGAAGAGAAACGCCAATCGTATCAGGCGATGAAGCGGATCAGATCCTCGTTCAGCCGCTGAGGCGCCGTCGCGAAGAGCCCGTGCGGCTCGCCGTCATATTCGAGCAGCGTGGCGTTCGGCATGCCCGCCTTCGCGGCCCGCCCCGCGACAGCGATCGGGACCGTCTTGTCGGCCGTGCCGTGAATGATCAAGGTCGGCACGGTGAAGGCGGAAAGATCGGGGCGGAAGTCGGTCTTGGCGAAGGCATCGACACAGCGGATGGTGGCGAGCGGGCTCGCCATGATGGCGAGGATGAACGACCAGTCCAACAGCTTCTCGCTCACCGGGCTGGATACCAAGCCGACGCCGTAGAACTGTTTCGCGAAGGTCCCGAGGAAGTCGAACCGGTCCTTGCGGATCTCATCCTTCATGTCCTCGAACACGCTGCCGTCGACGCCGTCGGGGTTCGTCGCATCCTTCAGCATGTAAGGCACGACGGAGCTGATCAGCACCGCTTTGGCGACGCGATCCGCACCGTGGCGCGACAGGTAGCGGGCCACTTCGCCGCCGCCCATGGAAAAGCCGACGAGCGTCGCATTACGGACATCGCAGCCATCGAGCACCGCGGCGAGATCGTCCGCGAAGGTGTCGTAGTCATATCCGCTGGCGGGATGGCCTGACTGTCCGAAGCCGCGCCGGTCATAGGTGATGACGCGATAGCCGGCTTCGAGAAGCGCGAGCGTCTGGTATTCGAACATGTCGCCGGGCAGCGGCCAACCATGGACCAGCACCACCGGCTTGCCGCGACCGGAATCCTTGACGTGAAGAGCGACATCATCGGCCGCCTTGATCATGGGCATTTCGATTCTCCCTGTTTGAGAAACCGAAACCGCCGATGAACCCACCTGTTCCGCAAGGCGATGCGGCGCCAGACTCCCGCGCCCGGATAGTTGACGAAGTTGGTCAGTCTACCGCCGTACGCTCCTGCCCTTCATCCGCGCCATTCAGCGCCGGCCCGGCGAGGCGGAGAGAATAGGCCGCGATATCCTTCGGCCATGTCGAGACCTTGTCTGCAAGCTTCGCCGGCTCGCGCGCGAACAATGCGCGGACGGCTTCCTCGAAACCCGGAAGATCGCCGGCCATGGCCGACATGAAATGGTAGGACGCCGCCTGCGCATCTCTTACAGCACCGCGATCCCCCTCGCCGCGCCGCGCCTGATCGACAAGCCGCCGCAGGGCAGCGGAGATGCCGCCCGGTTGCTTCTCGAGCCACTCCCAGTGCCTGGGGAGCAGCGTCACCTCCCGAGGGACGACGCCAAGCCTGGGGCGCCCCCGGCCGCGCGTCGACGCTCGGTCACCTGGGCTCTCCGCCACGGAGGATGCGTCTGGCGCGCCCGCGCCCGTCACTCGCTCTTCGGCAGGCCCTTGCGGCTCCACGGGATCAAGATCGACGACCGCGCCTGTCTCGTCATCGAAGACAAGAACGGCGTCGGGGCCGGCGAGCGCCTCGCGCACGGCCTCCGTGACGGCCGCCAGAGACCCTTCCGCGATTTTCCTTGTTCCCGCGAAGGCCGTGGCATGGCGGCGATGGGAACCGGTCATCCTCTTCTCCACATTTTTACCCGGGCATTAATTGCCGGAATCATTTTACCCGGGTATAATTAGCCGCATCCATCGCATTGCGCCAGCTCGATCAGGAGGCAACCTTGAAAAGCGAAGAGAGGAAGGCGGCAGTCGCCGAATACAAGAAGCGAAAGGTCGCTTCCGGCATCTTTGCCTTGAGATGCAGCGCCGACGGCCAGATCTGGGTCGGTCGCGCGCCGGACGTCTCGAAGATCGAAAACCGGCTGTGGTTCACGCTGGAGCGAGGCGCCTCGATCAACCGCACTCTTCAGGCCTCCTGGCAGCAGCACGGTCGCAAGGCCTTCGCGATCGAGATCGTGGAGCATCTCGAAGAAGAGAGCGATCCGTATCTGCGCGAAAGCGTTGCCAAGGAGCGTCTTGCCTTCTGGCGCGCTTCATTGAGTGCATCCGCCTTCTGAGCGACCGGTGGTCACGAAAGACAGCACCCTGAAACGACAAGCGGCGCCCAAAGGCGCCGCCATAAACACTCATTCGCCTGCCGCGATCAGGCGGCGTTCGCCTCGATCTGCTTTGAATTGCCGTTGCCAACCGAGGCGATCTCGATCTTGCGCGGCTTCATCGCCTCGGGGATGACGCGGACGAGATCGATGTGGAGCAGGCCGTTCTTGAGGCTCGCGCCCTTCACCTCGACATACTCGGCAAGCTGGAAGCGGCGCTCGAAGGCGCGTCCGGCGATACCGCGATAGAGAATGTCGCGCTCGCCCTCTTCCTTCTCATCCTTCTTCTCGCCCTTCACGGTCAGCACGTTCTCGCGCGATTCAAGCGAAAGGTCGTTCTCGCCGAAGCCGGCCACCGCCATGGTGATGCGGTAGGCGTTCTCGCCGGTGCGCTCGATGTTGTACGGGGGATAGCTGGGGCTTGCGCTCTCCGGCTGCCCGAGACTGTCGAGCATCGAGAAAAGGCGGTCGAAGCCGACGGTCGAGCGATAGAGGGGAGCAAAATCAACGTGACGCATAATCGTCCTCCTGGGAAGCAACATGACAGTGCGTTTTGGCTGGGCGATGGCTCCCACTGAGGCGAACCCGACCCGCCAGTGGCCCCGGTTGGCGGCCACGTCGATGAGATGGTGAGGGCTTCGACGGGCTTCAAGACCCGGACCAACAATGATCGCGCAAGGCGACAAGTCGCTGAAACTCCCGGCATTCCTGAACGCTGGATGAACGAGGCCTTCCGGTATCGTTCAGGCAGGCCGAGTTATGTTTGCGTCATCTCCTGCCACACCGCGCCGGCATCAAAGGACCCAGGACGGCTCGAGGGTAAGGCAGAGCATTCGGGCTGCTCGGCAGTCTGGACACCAGCAAACGGTCGCAGCGTCCCGTCCCTTCCGCTGTGGCTGTCGGGCCGAGAACACTCCGGTGTTCTCGGCCCTTTTTTGTTGGAGGCGTGCGGACCGCCCTTAAGTTCTGTCAAGCCCAGAGGGTGCATTCTCAACTTGGCCGTTACGGCCTAGAAGAGAAGAATGAGAGCTTCGATGCCACGGCTGCGCCCATGACCGACACCTCCCAAAGGCCACCCGCGCCGCAAACACCCGAACCCGATGCCGAAGAGGCGCGCGTTCAGGTTCCCACAACTGAAGCCTCCGCCGAGCATGAAAAAGATCAGGGTTTGCTTGGCCCCGGGGCCGAGGCGCGGAGCGACATTGCGGTCGACGACCTCGGCCAAGCCTCGGCGCCCCCGTTGAGAGCCGGGCGGAACTCTGCTGAGGAGCCGGCCGACGCGCCTGATTCGGAAGAAGTCTCGGAAAAGGCGGAAAATGAGCGCGACGCCGACATTCTGAATGCGCCCGCCGATGGCGCCGAACAGCAGCCCGAGCGCGAAGAGCAAAGCCGGGGAGAACAGGAGTCGGACAGCGTTTTCGGTCTCGCGGAACCCATGGAGCCGGTAGCGCAAGAGGAAGGCGCGCCTCTGGCGGACGAGACCGCTCCCGAAGACGATTCTTCCGCGAGCCGGGAGGAAGAGGTTCGGTTCTTTGAGACAGAGGAGAACCCCGCGCCCGCCGGACTGAAGGGCGGATGGCTCACAACCGGCGACGGCATCCACCTGCGCTATGCCGTCTGTCCAAGCGCCCTGCCCCGCACGCGCGGAACCGTCCTGCTCCTCCAGGGGCGGAACGAGGCGGTCGAGAAATACTTCGAGACGATCGGCGATCTTGCGGCGCGCGGCTTCATGGTCGCGACGTTTGACTGGCGCGGCCAGGGTGGCTCCGACCGCCTGCTCCGCAATACCAGGCGCGGACACGTCTCCCACCTCAAATACTATCTCCGCGACCTGGAGGCCTTTCTCCAGGCGGTCGTCCTGCCCGACTGCCGACCGCCTCATGTCATCCTCGCCCATTCGATGGGCGGCCTGATCGCGCTGACCGGCGCAGGCAACCTCCTCAACCGCATCGACCGCATGGTGCTGGCAGCGCCCTTGATCGACCTGCCTCGCGGCCGGATGGGCCCGCGGCTGCGCAGCGCGCTGGCCTCGCTCATGCACTTCACCGGTATGGGAAGGCTGCCCGTTCGTCACCGGGCGGGGCAGGAACGGCGCTGGTCGGCGCTTCAGAACCCCCTCACCCATGACGTCAGGCGCTTCCAGCGCAACCGCGCGCTGCGCGAGGGCGCGCCGTCGCTTTTCCTCGACAGTCCCAGCGCATCCTGGGTTCGGGCGATTCTCGCCGGGATGCGGCGCCTGAAGCGCTCGGACGTCATCGCCGCAATGCGCATCCCGACGCTGATCGTCGCGGCCGGAGCCGACACGACGGCGAGTTCGGCCGCCGCCGAGCGCTTGGCGTGGAGAATGCGCTGCGGGCATTTCCTTTTGCTGCCGGGCGCGCGTCATGAGTTGATGCAGGAGGCGGACCGTCACCGCGAACCGCTTCTGGCGGCTTTCGAGGCCTTCGCTGAAGGAATCGCGCCGTCGCCCGATGAGGACGATAGCGCGCCGTTCGATGAAGCGGACGAACCGCCCTTTGATGAAGGCGAGCGCGAACGGCAGGAAGCGTTCGCGGATTGATCTTCGGCGAATCCGACCGGAGGCGGATCAGTCAGACGCGAGAAGCGCCATCGCGGCCTCGTGGAGAGCCGGCGTTGCCGCCGCGATCACGTCGCCGCCCGCTTCGGGACGACCGCCCGAGAAGGTGGTGATGACGCCGCCCGCCGCCTCGATGATCGGAACCAGGGCGACGATATCGTAGGGTTGGAGCCCCGGCTCCACCACGAGGTCGACGAAGCCGGCGGCGAGCATGGCGAAAGCGTAGCAATCCGTTCCGAACCGCGTCTGGCGAACCGCCCCCTCCAGAGCGAGGAAGCGATCCAGCGCGGAGCCCTTGAACAGCCGCGGCGTCGTCGTGAAGAGGTTGGCCTGAGAGAGTGCCTGGGTGTCGCGAACCTTGAGCGGCGATGGGCCGCGCGGCCCATCGAGCCAGGCGGCCCCGTCTGCCGCCCAGAAGCGCTCCCCGGTGTAGGGCTGGTCCATCAGGCCCATGGTGGCGCGCCCATCTTCCATATAGCCGATCAGGGTTCCCCAAACGGGAATGCCGGAGATGAAGGCGCGTGTTCCGTCGATCGGGTCCAGCACCCAGCAGGAGCCACCTTCGCCGCTCGCTCCGTACTCTTCGCCAAGGACCGCATGCTCCGGAAACTCTGCCGCGATCAGGTCGCGCATCGCCTTTTCGGCCCGGCGATCCGCCTCCGTCACCGGGTCGAAGGCGGCCGCACCCTTGTCGTCGACCTCCAGTGGCACACGAAAAAGCGGCAGGCTTTCGTGCGCGGCGGCATCGGCAAGACGAAACAGGAATTCTGCATCAGGCTTCATGACGTGACCTTACGCGTTTCGCCGAGCCCCTTTTGGTGGCCGGCGCTCGCGCGTGGTGTCGCCTATTCGGCCGCCGCAGGCAAGCTCGCCTCGCCAGAAAGGCGCAAGGCGAGAAATTCGAACACGGCAGCCAAGTCGGCCCGAACCCGCGAAAAGCCGAGATGCGGCAGAAGCTGGGCCTCGTCGGCGTAGAGCGCTCGGTTGATCTCGATCTGGATCGCGTGAACACCCTTGGCCGGCCGGCCGTAACGCTCAGTGATGTAGCCGCCGGCGTAGGGCTTGTTGCGCACCACGTCATACCCTTGCGCCGACAAGGCCGACACGAGAACGGAGACGATGCAGCTCGACGCGCTGGTGCCGTGCCGATCGCCAATCACCATGTCCGGCGAACGTCCCCCTTGGACATTGCGCGCCGAAGACGGCATGGAATGGCAATCGATCAGCACCGCTGTGGAAAACACCTCGAGCGTTTCGTCTAGGAGTTCCGACAGCGTTGCATGAAAAGGCAGGTGCAGCCGCTCGATGCGATCCATCGCCTCTTCG
Organism: Consotaella salsifontis; assembly: GCF_900167365.1. Classification (GTDB taxonomy): domain Bacteria; phylum Pseudomonadota; class Alphaproteobacteria; order Rhizobiales; family Rhizobiaceae; genus Consotaella; species Consotaella salsifontis. Next base: position 133,933 of record NZ_FUXL01000006.1, read on the forward strand.
ACATCGAGCTTGTGGCCATATATCTGCTCCCGCTCAGCGACGATCTTGGGAATGGTTCCGAGCCCGCCGGCGACGCGCAGCGAGCCGGAATTGACATGGGAAGGGAGCGCCCCGGCGAACATCTTGGGATCAAGTTCGTACGGCTCGCGATTCGCGTCGAGATAAGCCCGCGGAAACCGGGCGACCAGGAGCGGGGCACCCAGCGACGGGACGAAATCAAAGAGCTCGTCGACGAAAAGGTCTTCCGACCGGCGTACCGCTTGCGGCGAAAGCCGCGTGGCAACAAGGAAATCGGCCGGATAGGCCCGCCCGCTGTGCGGCGAGCAAAACACCAACGGAACCGTCTGGCGAGAGGGCCTCAGCACCTCGAATGCAGGGCACGGACCCGCGATCGTCTCTAACTGAGGCACATTCCTCGTCACATCCTACCCCTTACCTGAGCCTCTCTTCCCCACATGTTCATTCTACGCTGGCATCAAATCCGTTGCGGAATATTTACGTGGCTTATGCGATGACGATAGACTGTCGGCTCGATCAAAGCCTAATGTGCATGGTCGCAGAACGCCCGACGCCCCGATCTGTTGCCTCGCCACGTCCGGATGACTGGAATGCCGAAAATCCTTCTCGCAGAAGATGACAACGATATGCGCCGCTTCCTGGCCAAGGCTCTCGAAAGAGCCGGCTATGAGGTGGTGTCCTTCGACAACGGCGGCAGCGCTTACGAGCGTTTGCGCGAAGAGCCGTTCTCCCTCCTGCTCACGGACATCGTCATGCCGGAGATGGACGGAATCGAGCTGGCGAGACGAGCCACAGAGCTCGATCCGGACCTCAAGGTGATGTTCATCACCGGCTTTGCCGCCGTGGCGCTCAACCCCGATTCGAAGGCCCCCAAGGACGCCAAGATCCTTTCCAAGCCTTTCCACCTGCGCGAACTGGTGGAAGAGGTCGCCAAGATGCTGGAGCGCGCCGCCTAGCGGCTGACGCCGTCCCGCCAGACCCATTGACGACTTCGCCCGCCGATTCTGGCTGCGGTGGAGGCGTTCTTTCGCGTGTGCGGCTATGCCCGTTTGCGGTTGCGGTTGAGCCTTACCGGTCAGCCGATTAGTCCTGGCGACCACCGAATGGCGAGCACCACCGCTCGCCGCGTCCCACTTGACGTTGGTGGCTGCCAACAGGGCTGAAATACCGCACTTCGCGATTCATTGTGAAGCGCGCTATACGGCGTGTAGCACATCGAAATCTGCCAGGAGGAAACCTTGTCCAAGCCCAATGTAATGCTGGACCCGAAAGAAACCCGCCGGATGGCGAACGCCATCCGCTTCTTGTCGGTCGACGCGGTGGAGAAAGCAGCCTCGGGCCATCCCGGCATGCCGATGGGCATGGCGGACGTGGCGACGGTTCTGTTCAGCCGATTCCTGAAGTTCGACGCCAAGCAGCCCTCCTGGCCCGATCGCGACCGTTTCGTGCTGTCGGCGGGGCACGGCTCCATGTTGCTCTACAGCCTGCTTCACCTGACCGGCTACGAGGATTTCCCCATCGAGCAGCTGAAGCAATTCCGCCAACTCGGCAGCCGGGCTGCCGGGCACCCCGAATTCGGCGAAGGCGGCGGCATCGAAACCACCACGGGCCCCCTCGGGCAAGGTCTGGCAACAGCCGTCGGCATGGCGCTCGGCGAGGCGATCCTCAGGGCGCGTTTCGGTGCCGAGCTCTGCGATCACTACACCTACACGATCGCCGGCGACGGATGCCTGATGGAGGGTGTGAGCCAGGAAGCCATCTCCCTGGCAGGCCACCTCAAGCTGTCGAAGCTCATCGTGCTGTGGGACGACAACACCATCACCATTGACGGCTCGACCAGCCTCGCGACATCCGACGATCAGCGCAAGCGCTTCGAGGCGTCGGGTTGGGCGACGCATGCGGTGGACGGCCATGATCCGGAGGCGATCGCGGCCGCGATTGAGCAGGCGCGCTCTTCTGACCGGCCGACGATGATCGCCTGCCGCACGAAGATCGGCTACGGCGTCGGCAAGAAGGAAGGAACGGCCGGCGTCCACGGCTCGCCGGTGGGTGCAGAGGGCATCGCCTATGCGCGCAAGCTCCTGGAATGGGAGCACGAGCCGTTCGTCCTGCCCGATGACATCACCGATTGGTGGAAGGCTGTGGGGCGGCGCGGAGCCGAGGCCGCGAAGGAATGGCAGTCGCGTCTCGACGCGGCGGGCGAGAAGGCGCAGTCGTTCGCGCGGGTGATGGCCGATGGCTTCGACGCCGACGCCGGCGCCACACTCGCGAGCCTCAAGGAGAAGTTCGCGGCCGAGAAGCCCAAGCAGGCGACGCGCAAGGCCAGCCAAACCGTGATCGAGGCGCTCACGACGGCGTCGCTGAAGCTTCTCGGCGGATCGGCGGATCTTTCGGGCTCGAACCTCACCAAGGCAGGCTCGGCGACCCCAATCAAGCCGGGCGAGTATGCCGGCAACTACGTGCACTATGGCGTGCGCGAGCATGGCATGGCGGCCATCATGAACGGCCTGTCGCTGCACGGTGGCTTCTCGCCGTTCGGTGGGACATTCCTGTGCTTTGCCGACTATGCCCGCCCCGCCATGCGCCTGTCGGCGTTGATGAAGCGGCCGGTGGTCTATGTCATGACGCATGATTCGATTGGCCAGGGAGAAGACGGGCCGACGCATCAGCCGATCGAGCATCTCGCCTCGCTGAGGGCTATGCCGAACATGCTGGTGATGCGCCCCGCCGACGGCGTGGAAACGCTTGAGTGCTGGCAAACCGCCGTTGCGGAAGGCAAGCGGCCGACGACGCTTGTGCTTTCGCGACAGAATCTTTCGGCGCTCAGGAGCGACGTCGCCGAGAATCGCTCTGCGAAGGGCGCCTACGTCCTGGCCGAGGCGGAAGGCTCACGGGCGGTGACGCTGTTGGCCACCGGCTCGGAGGTGGAAATCGCGATGAAGGCGCGCAGCCTGCTCGCCGAGGCGGGAATCGCGGCTGCGGTGGTTTCCATGCCGTGCTGGGAGCTGTTCGAGGAGCAGCCGGCCGAATACCGAGCCGAAGTGCTTGGTGACGCCCCGCGTCTCGCCATCGAAGCTGCGAGCCCATTCGGCTGGACGAGGTACGTCGCCAGCGAGGACGACGTCCTCGGTCTGACGACCTTCGGCGCTTCCGCCCCAGGTCCCGAGCTCTACCCGCATTTCGGCCTCACGGGCGAAGCCCTGGCGGAAAAGGCAAAGGCCAAGGTCGCCAAGGGCTGAGCCCTCACCGCCATTCGGGAATGCATGAAAGGGTCGGCCTCGCGCCGGCCCTTTTTCGTTGCCGCAGCCTGCCGTCAGAAAGGCTCTGTCTGCCCTTCAAGCGAGCACGAACGCGAGGACCACAACCACCTCCATCGAGCGTTCGCAATCAGCTCCAGCGGCGTCGCAAAAAATGACACCTCGGCCCCCCGAATTCTGCGCCAATCCTATTGACGCACCGCCGGCTCCTGTGGTCTATGCCCCCTCGTCAGATGGGCGTGTAGCTCAGCGGGAGAGCACTACGTTGACATCGTAGGGGTCACAGGTTCAATCCCTGTCACGCCCACCATCTGATCTCCATGAAATTGCCGGCTGTGATACTCCGTGCGTTTAGGCGCGGTCGATTGCGATTGTTCGCGATCCCCGTCCATATCGTCGGATCACTTTTCTATTGCCGGCCTTCGCCCGCTCCTCGGGCCAAGCCTCCTTCGGTGCTATCCGCCCTGCCCTGCCCTGGCCTCTCCTGCCTCTGGAGAAGAACGCGCCGATCTCTGCTCAGTCGCCGAGATGATGCTGCCCATGAGCCCTGACGGGCTTGTATGTCGTCATACCGTGCCGACCGCGGCACCCCGCCCAGATCCCCCATCATGGCTTGGCAACGCTGCGGTCCGATCGGGTCTATCTCGCCCTCGCGGTCGACATGGATCGAAACGCGACAGGGCCGCCGAACCCGGCGACCCTGTTACAAAGTTCCAGCTGCCTGTTTTCACGTGATCGTTTCAAAAATCACGCGACCTGGGCTCACGAGTCAAACAGTCAACTTTATCTCGCGAGCTTCGGGCGTGCGTCCATCACTCTTGAGCTCGCCTCCAGCGATGGAAACGGTCCGATGCTCCTGCACCGGCAAGAGAATCGTCAGGCGGTCCGCCGCCGGCGGCTGGTTTCCTGTTTTGGCGACTGTGATCGACACGGTCGAGGAGGTCGAATGAACCTTCAACGACCAATGTCCGTATCCGCCCTGGCGATAGTTCTCGCTCCAGCCATCGTCCTCGAAGCACTCGGCAGCGAATTCGCCCTCGCCCTTGATCGGGAAGATCGCGAAGCCGCGTTCGTCGGCATCTGAGTTGAAGTGCTGGTCGGCCAGATTGAGCGGGATCGCCGAGCCTTCACGCGCCAGCAGCGGCGGGCGATCCATCGGCGCGGCCAGGGTGATCTCCTGACCGCCCTGATAATGGGCACCCGACCAGAAGTCGTACCAGCCCGCGCCGGCGGGCAGATAGACACGGCGCTCCCTGTGGCCGGGCTCGACGACAGCCGCCACCAGGAGGTTGGCGCCGAGCATCATTTCGTCGTTTTCCTCGAAGCAGCGAGGATCGAGAGGAAAATCCAGATAGGTCGGCCGGATGATCGGCTCATAGGCGCTGTGAGAGCGCCAGAGCAGATCATAGAAGTAGGGCGTCAGGCGCGCGCGGAACTTGATGAGCTGGCTGATCGCCGGTGTGATCTCGGGATACATCCAAGGCTCGTTGACGCTCTTGTCGTCGTTCCAGGAATGGATCGAGAAGCGCGGGAGAAAGATGCCGAACTGAACCCAGCGCAGGAACAACTCCGGTTCGGGCGCGAGACCCGAGAACCCGCCGATGTCGTGGCCAGTGTTGGAAACGCCGGACACCGCAAGGCCGGTGCCCATGCGGATATTGTACTTGAGCGTTTCCCAACTCGTGCGATTGTCGCCGGACCAGGTTTGAACGTAGCGCTGCATGCCCACAGCGCCAGCACGAGAGATGAGAAACGGACGAGCCTCCGGGGCATGCTCCTTCTGCGCCAGGTGCGAGGCGCGGATCATCAGCAGAGTGTGCAAAGGCCGATCATCGCGCGCGTCGTGCTCGGTGCCGAAGCCATTGGCGCGGGCCTGGTCGCTCCAGATCTCGAACTCGTTGTTGTCGTTCCATGTCGAAGCGATGCCGTATTCGAGCAGCGAGTCCTTGACCCGATTCTTCCACCACTCCAGCGTCTTTTCGTTGGTGAAGTCGAGATAGGCGCCCGCCTCGTCCCAGAACTGCACCATGGTCGGCGAGCCGTCGCGATTGCTGATCAGCAGACCCTCCCGCTTGGCCTCCTCGAAGCGAGGATGGTCGACCAGGAGGCATGGCTTGATGTTGGCGCAAAGCCGAACGCCATGATCGAGATAGTGCTGCACGAAGCCGGCCGGATCAGGAAATTTGTCCCGATTCCAATTGAAGACGTAACGCTTGTCGGCGATCGACGTATAGCCCGACGAAAGGTGAAAGGACTGGCACGGAATGTCGTGTTCCGAGCACCCGTCGAGGAACTGGTTCATCTGCTCCTGAGCATTGGGGGCGTCGGTGTAGGTCATGGTCGAACCGGAGTAGCCAAGACTCCATTTCGGCATGAAGGCCGGACGACCGGTCAGCCACGTGAAGCGAGCGGTGATGTCGCCCGGACGCTCGCCCGCAATGACGTAATAGTCGAGGTCCCCGGCATCGGCCACGAAATAGCGATAGTGGCCGTGATAGTTGTCCAACTCGCGGCCCATGTCGAAGGTGCAGTCGGCCAGCGTGTCGTAGAAGAAGCCCAGCGAGGCGCGCTCGCTCTTGTTCCACACGAGGTAGAACGGCGTGTGCTTGTAGAGCGGGTCCGTCGTGCGAGCGTTGTAGCCCATCGCATCGAGGTTTTTCATGCGATAGGACTGGCCGGCGCGGTTGGCCGTGCCGGCGCGCTCGCCGAGGCCGAAGAACATCTCCTCGCCCATGCTTTTCAGGTAGTGGTAGACCTTATCGTCCCACCAACCGAAATTGTATGCTTGCGTCTGACGGTCGGTCGCCATGAGGCGCCATTGCCCTTGAAGCCGGCTTTCCCAGCGGCAGAACAAGCCATCCAGCTGGATCGACAAGCGCAGCTTGGCCGCGGTGACCGTGAGAACGCCGTCGGCTTCCTCCACTTCGTAATGCGGGCAGGAAAAGCCTGACAGGTCGAAGCGGTCGCGCCCCCGCGTTTCGACATCCTCCTGGCCCGGAGCGATCGCCCAGCTGCGCGGCTGACGCAGAGTGCCGCCCGGCAGCACCATGACGCGAATGATGTCGTCATCGAGAACGAAGATGTGAGCGGCATGTCCTTCTGGCGATTGCAGCGTCAGCCGTGCACCATCATGGGCTTGAATCGAAAAGACGGGCGAAGGCGTGAGAGACACGGGAGGTCGCTCCTTTTGGAAGTCACGGAAAGGGAGCCGGGACGGCTCGCACCGCCCCGGAACAGGATCAGGACCTGCCGAGGCCTAGTAGCCGAGCAGGAGATGAGGCAGCGCCAGGCTCAGCTGCGGGATGTACGTCACCGCGAGGAGCAGGACGAACAGCACCAGAAACATGGGAAGCAAGGGCTTGATCGCCTTGGCGATCGGCACATTGGCAACCGAGCATCCAACGAACAGTGCGCTTCCGACCGGCGGTGTGCAGATGCCGATGGAAAGGTTGAAGGCCAAGAGGACGCCGAAGTGGACCGGGTCCATCCCAAATTGGGTGACCACTGGCAGGAAGATCGGCGTGAAGATCAACAGGGCCGGCGTCATATCCATGAACATGCCGATCACGAGGAGGATCGCGTTGATCACGAGAAGGATGACGATCGGGTTGTCGGAAAGCGAGAGAAGCGCGTCCGAAACGTGCTTCGGGATGTTGTTGTAGGCCATGGCCCACGACATGGCGCCCGATGCGCCGATCAGAAGCAGGACGATGCAGGTCGTGACTGCGGCATCGAGGATGATCTTCGGCAAGGTGCGGAACGACACCGTGCGGTAGATGACCATGGAAAGGAACAAGGTGTAGACGACGGCGATCGCCGAAGCCTCCGTCGCGGTGAAGATGCCGCCGACGATCCCGCCCATGACGATGACGATCAGCATCAACGGCGGAATGGCTCTCAAGGTCGTGCGAGCGACCTCGTTCCAGCTGGCGCGCGGCGCCACGGGATAGCCACGCCGCTTGGCGATGATGCCGGCAACGACCATGACGCCAAGGCCCATCAGCGCGCCCGGCAAATATCCGGCGACGAAGAGCGCAGCGATCGATGTTCCGCCCGAAATCAGTGAATAGACAATGAAGGTGTTGCTCGGCGGGATGAGAAGGCCGGTCGGGCAGGACGCGATATTCACCGCCGCGGCGAAGCCTGGATCGTAGCCCTCCTTCTTCTGCAGCGGGCTCATCGTGCCGCCGACTGCCGCGCAAGCGGCGACCGCCGAGCCCGAGATGGAGCCGAAGAGCATATTGGCGACCACATTGCAGTGCGCGAGAGCCCCGGGCAGGCGCCCCACAATCACCTTGGCGAAGTCGATCAACTTGGCGGCAATGCCACCATGATTCATCAGACTGCCAGCCAGGATGAAGAACGGAATGGCGAGCAGGGTGAAGCTGTCGAGGCCGCCGATGAAGCGCTGTGCTAGAATCAGCGCTCCCATATCGAGCGGAAAGTGCAGCATCACGGTGGACAGCGCCGAAAGGCCAATCGCATAGGCGATCGGCAGTCCGAGAAGCATGAATCCGAAAAAGGTAACGAAAAGAACGACGACGTCGAGAAGCATCAGATTGCGTCCTCGGACAGGGTTGCGGAGAGGGTCTGATCGGACATGGGAGCATCACCAGGCCGCGCTTCGACCATGGGGCGATCCTGCACCAACCTGACAAGATGCATCAGGGCATAGAAGACGATGAAGGCGCCGGCGATGGGCACCGCGAAGTAGATCCACCCCATGGGCAGATGCAGCGCGGGAGTGACCTGCCCGGTCTGCAGTGTGCGCGCGGCAAGGCTATAGCCGCCGCGGATCATCACGGCGCCAGCGAAACCGATCACCAACAGCTCGAGCGCCATCAGCAAAACACGGCGCGCAACCCCGCTCAAAAGGACCGGCAGCAGATCGATCGACAGATGCCGCATTCCGCCAGAGGCGTAGGCCGCGCCGATCAAACCAAGCCAGATGAAGAGGAACCGCGCGGTTTCCTCGGTCCATGTCGTCGGGTTGTTGAAGATGTAACGCGATCCAACCTGGATCACCACGACGACCACCAAGCTGGAGAATAGAAGCACCAAAAAGGCTTCAAGCGTCCTGTCGACCAGCCTGATCATCCGGCCGAGGGGATCGCGCGGCTGCGCCCCTTTGGCGTCCGGCGTTTCCCTTGTCATAGCATCACCTCTGCAATGAGACACGGGCACAGTGTACATTGTCAAACAAATTGGTCAACCAAAATCACAAAACGGTTTGACAGATACGTCCCATTTTGAGAATGTGGCCTGGCCTCATTGAACGGCACCCTTCCACGGAGGAAAGCATGAAACCCTTCAGCACGGCCTCGAGCGTTTGCCTGAGCCTTATTCTTGCAGGATCGCTGATCGGCTCGGCCGAAGCTCGCAACCTGCGCCTCAGCCACAACCAGGGTGAAGACCACCCCGTTCACAAATCCATGCAGTGGATGGCTGACCGCGTCAGCGAGTTGACTGGCGGCGATCTGACCATTGAGATCTATCCAAGCTCACAGCTCGGCACACAGCGCGAGTCGGTGGAGCTGGTTCAGACCGGCGCTCTCGACATGGCCAAGACCAATGCCAGCGAGCTGGAAGCCTTCGACCCGATATACGCGGTGTTCAACGTTCCTTACGTCTTCGCTGATCGGGACCACTTCTACAAAGTGATTACCGGTAAGCCGGGCAAGGAAATCCTGCAGCACTCTCGCGACAAGGGCTTTATTGGCCTTACCTATTACGACGGCGGTGCCCGCAGCTTCTATGCCAACAAGGCGATCAACACCCCCGCTGATCTCAAGGGCCTGAAAGTTCGCGTTCAACCGAGCCCTTCGGCGATCCGCATGATCGAGCTTCTGGGCGGCAGCGCCACACCCCTGCCCTATGGCGAGCTTTATACCGCCCTGCAGCAGGGCGTGGTTGACGCGGCCGAGAACAACGAGACGGCCTTGACCAATTCGCGCCATGGCGAAGTGGCAAAGATATTCTCCGAGGATGAGCATACTCGCATCCCCGACGTGCTGGTGATTTCGACCTTCACTTGGGACAGCCTGACCCCGGATGAGCAAAAGGCTCTCCAGCAGGCAGCGGACGAGTCTCTGGCCTTCCATAAGGATCTCTGGGCCAAGGATATCGAAAAAGCGCGCGAGACCGCCAAGAACGAGATGAACGTCGAGTTCAAGGAAGTCGACAAGGAGCCTTTCCGCAAAGCGACTCAGCCGTTCTACGACGAAGTGGCCGGACAGTCCGAGGAAACCGCCAATCTGCTCAAGGAGATTCGCGACCTCGAGTAGGTGGTGATCCGCACAACAGCTCTTCGCCGGCCGTTCGTCCGGCGAAGACCGCTTCAGTTCGGGAGTCGCACTGTCGTAGCGCTATGCGAGTGCGCCCTTGTCTAATGAGGCAAGGCAGTTCGGTGGTGTTGGTTGGGGACGGGAATCGACGATGGGCACTGAATTGAAATCGCAGCGACGCTACCGGGAGATCGCCGAGCGTCTGCAGCAGGATATCGCGAGCGGACGCTATCAGGTCGGTGAGCGTCTGCCGCCCGAGCGAGAACTTGCCGAGCTGTTTGCCATTAGCCGCCCGACGATCCGCGAAGCCCTCATCATGCTTGAGATCCTCGGGCTGGTGCAGGTCCGGGTTGGATCGGGCGTTTATGTGCTGAGCCAAACGACAACGCTCCCGGAGAGACCCGATACATTGGCTTACGATATTGGGCCGTTCGAGCTTCTCCAGGCTCGCCAGTTGATCGAAAGTGAGGTCGCCGCCTTCGCCGCCATCCAGACCACCAAAAACGATATCACGCGAATGCGTGACGCGCTTGAGATGGAACGAACCGATCTTGCGGCCGGGGACACGGATTATCGCAGTGATCATACGTTTCACCTCCTGATTGCGGAGGCGACGCAGAATTCCGTGCTGCTGGACGCCGTCAAGGACCTTTGGGCTCGCAGGCAGCGCAGTGCCATGTGGCAGCAGCTGCACGCTCGCATTGTGCTGAGCGAATATCGCCAGCAATGGCTGATCGATCATCAGACAATTCTGGCCGCACTGCGGGCCCGCAGCCCCCAGGCAGCGCGGGCGGCCATGTGGCAACATCTCCAGCACGTCCGCGAAACGCTTCTCGCGGTCTCCGATGTGGAAGACCCTCACTTTGACGGCTTCTTGTTCGCGCCGCCAGAGACAACTGGCGCGGGCGCGAAGAACTAGAGGGCCCGCTCTTTGGCTTGAGGAGCCTCAACGGCAAATTCGGCACGAGCACCCGTCGTCTCGGCGCAGACGGTCGCTCGTTCAGCCAGACATCGAAAGGAAAACACATGAAGATGACGTTCCGCTGGTATGGTTCGGATGATCCTGTCAGCCTTGCCTTTATCCGTCAGATCCCGGGCATGGAGGGGATCGTCACTGCGATTTACGACGTGCCTGTGGGACAAACCTGGCCGGTGGAGCGCATCGCCGCGCTGAAGCAGACCATCGAGGCGGCGGGACTGACTTTCGAGGTGGTCGAATCGGTTCCGGTTCATGAGGACATCAAGCTCGGCAAGCCGAGTCGCGACCGGTTGATCGAGAACTACTGCCAGACCTTGAGGAATCTCGGCGCGGCAGGCGTCAAGGTCGTCTGCTACAACTTCATGCCGGTGTTCGACTGGACGCGTACCGACCTTGCCATGGCGCTGCCGGACGGCTCCAACTGCCTGTCGTTCGATGCCGCCGAGGCGGACGCCATCGACCTTTCCAAGGGGCTCAGCCTGCCGGGCTGGGACGCGAGCTACAAGCCGGAGGAACTCGCAGCCCTCCTCGACGACTACAAGGCCGTGGACGAGGAGAAGCTCTTCCAGAACCTCGTGCATTTCCTGAAGATCGTGGTGCCGGTGGCCGAGGAGTCCGGTATCCGCATGGCCATTCATCCCGATGATCCACCGCGCCCGATTTTCGGCCTGCCGCGCATCGTCAAGAACCGGGCGGACCTGGAGCGCATCCTGGCGATCGTCGACAGCCCGGCGAACTCGCTGACCTTCTGCACCGGCTCGCTCGGCGCCGACCTCAAGAACGATCTTGTCGCCATGGTGCGCGAGTTCTCGGGGCGTGGCCGCATCGCCTTCGCGCACCTTCGCAACGTGAAAACCAGCGAGCGCGGCGACTTTCATGAGACGGCGCATCTGTCGTCGGAGGGATCGGTCGACATGGGCGAAGTGGTGCGCGCCTATTTCGAGACTGGGTTCGACGGCTATTTCAGGCCGGATCACGGCCGCATGATCTGGGGCGAGACGGGCAAGCCCGGTTACGGTCTCTACGACCGCGCCCTGGGTGCGGTCTATCTCAACGGGCTTTGGGAAGGCGTGGCGAAGACCACCGCCGCCAAGCAGTGAGGCTCGTCATGGATCTTCCCTTCTCGATCGATCTTTCCGGCAAGACGGTGGTCGTCACCGGCGGCGCGGGCGTGCTCGGGACGGCCTTCGGCCAAGCGTTGGCCGCCTGCGGCGCCAAGGTTGCCATTCTCGACCTCAACGAGGCGGCGGCCGAGACAGCGGCGGAGAGCATCCGCGCGGCAGGGGGCGAGGCGATCGCGGTCGCGTGCAACGTTCTCGACAAGGCTTCGATGGCCGCTGCGGCGGAAAAGGTCGCGGACCAGCTCGGCCCTTGTGACCTCCTGCTCAACGGTGCCGGCGGCAACCATCCCAAGGGCACGACGACGAAGGAAGTGCTGGAGGCGGCTGATCTCGACGATCCCGAGCTTCTGACCTTCTTCGATCTCGATGCCGACGGCGTGAGTTTCGTCTTCAATCTGAACTTCCTCGGCACGCTGCTGCCGACCCAGGCCTTCGCCCGACAGATGGTTGGGCGGAAGGGCTGCTCGATCGTCAACGTTTCGTCGATGAACGCCTTCCGGCCGTTGACCAAGATCCCGGCCTATAGCGGGGCCAAGGCGGCGGTGAGCAACTTCACCCAGTGGCTGGCGGTGCATTTCGCGCCGGTGGGCATCAGGGTCAACGCGATCGCGCCGGGCTTCTTCGTCACCAACCAGAACCGCGCCCTGCTGTTCGATGGCGCCGGTCAGCCGACAGAGCGCGCCAAGAAGATCGTCGCCCACACGCCCATGGGCCGCTTCGGCGAGGCGGACGAACTGATCGGCGCGCTGCTGTTCCTTGCCAGCGAACCGGCCTCCAGCTTCGTCAACGGCGTTGTCCTTCCGGTCGACGGTGGCTTCGCCGCCTATTCGGGCGTCTGAGGCAAGGAGCCAGCCGCCCGGCGCGGCGATCGCGTTTTGGCCTCAGGCATCGGTTATGATGCCTGGGGCCTCGATGCGATCGGTGCAGTTTCTCGCTCAGGTCACCGCTTGGTGGTTCGCCTCCCCTGAGCCCGCACCCCAACGGCCATTCTCTCGCTGCAAGACGGCGGCATACCTTCGTGCCCTATGTGGACGGGACATCATGAGAACCCTTGCCTCTCCATGTACCTAGCCGGTACGAGCAGGGAAGTGTTTCGTCAGATGGACTGGCTCCATGGTGCAAGAAGAAAAGAAAAGTCCCGTTCTGCACCATCTGTCGATCAGCGCGGTTGTCCGCATTTTGATCAAGGGCGCGCGCTCGCGCGCTGATCTCGCCGTTGATACCGGTCTTTCAAAACAAACCATGTCGGAGGCGATCCGCACTCTGGAAAGCGCCGGCTGGGTTCACAGCGTCGGGGTGACGAGTGGCCGTCTCGGCCGTTCTGCGATTCTCTACGAGATCGACACCCGGGCGGGCGCCGTGCTCGGACTCGACATCGGCGCCACCCGCTTCAAGCTACTGTTGAGCGACGTCAGAGGCCAGCCTTTGGCGGAACGGGAAATTCCGACGTCGAGTCTCGACCCCGCCCGCCTGACGCAGGAGATCATCACTCAGGCCAAGGCGTTTGTCGGCGCCTCGGCCGAAGGCCGGCCACTGCGCTACGTCTGCCTCGCAACGCCCGGTGTCGTGACGCCGCAGAGCGGCCTATTGGCAATGGCGCCGAACCTCCCTGCGCTCGCCGGGATCAATCTTTCGCACGCGCTGCGCGAGGGATTGGGCTGCACCGTCGACATTGAGAACGATGTGAATGCGGCAGCGGTGGGAGAGCGCTGGCAGGGCGAAGCACGATCTGCCCATCACGCCGCCTATCTGGCGCTCGGCACCGGCATCGGCGTCGGTCTCATCGCGGACGGTCGATTGCTGCGCGGAGCAACAGGTGCGGCCGGCGAGGTTTCCTACCTGCCGATTGGGACGGAAAGCCTCGACAAGGAGTCAATTTCACGCGGCGCTCTCGAACGCTCTCTTGGCGTTAAGGCCGCCCTGGCTGACTTTGCCTCATCGCGGACGGCGCCGCAAACCGTCGCGGCATTCCTCGAGGCGCTCGAGAACGACGACCAAAGAGCGAAGCAGGCGCTGAAGCGCATCGGTGAACTCGGCGCCCTCCTCGTGCTTTCGGTCCAGGCGATGTTCGATCCGCAGGTCATCGTACTTGGTGGTATCCTCGGCCTTGCGCCCCCCGTCCTCGACGCGCTCCGCCACGAAATCAGCCTTCGCACCGCCCGCCCCGTCAACCTGGTGCGAAGCGCGCTCGGCCTCCGCGCGCCCGTGATCGGAGCCACGCAACTCGCCCTCACGGGGTTGTTCCAGGAAGTCTTCTCGCCGCAGGCCGACCGCCAATCGCTGCAACTCGCCTGGCCGATCCCCGAGCCGACCTCGGCCGTGTCCTGATCACCTGAACTCATTGCCATTCGGCAACAGCGGACGGATGGCGCGGCTGCCACGGATTGTTGCGCCGCCGCAGCCGTTTGATCCACGATCGGCTCGCTATTTCTTCGCGGCCAGCCGGGAAAGCCAGACATAGGCCGGCATCGCCGACCACCCCTGAAGAAGAGAGCCGCGCCCCCACGGCGGCGCAAAATATTCGACGGCGCCGCACCAGCCGTTTTCAAGGCAGGTCCGCCACCAACGCGTCAGTGCATATTCAGCCTCGCCAAGCCCGTGGTCGATCAGCTGCTCTGCGTACAGCCCCGTCAGATACGGCCAGTCCGAACCATTGTGGTAGCGATAGGGGAATGCGGTTTTCTGACGGGTGTCGCGGCGCCGCGCGAAGGGCGGCCAAGCGCACATGACACCCCAATCCCCATAGGGCTGGCGATCATTATGGCGTGTTTCGAGCCGCTCGCGAACCGCCTTGAGCACGATCTTCGCCCGCTCCGGCGAAACCGCGCGATATCGCAGCAGCGTCAGGCTGTCGAGCGTCAGATGTTCTTCGCGAAAGTCGCGCTTGTCGCCATAGTCGGCGTAGGTGCCGGCACCGGTCAGCATCTCGTCGTCAACCACCGCTCGCGCTGCCTCCGCCGCCAAACGCGCCTCTTCCGCAAGCCCTGCATCGATTCTCTCCCCCAATCTCCCTATCGCGTCGAGAGCACCGATCCACAGGCCGACGTCGTAGGCGACATAACCGTGGCGATAGACGTTATCGGCCCAGTCGCGATCGTTTCGCGGCTTGTAGGGAAGCGGCACGCCATTACGCTCGAAGCCGCGGTAGCGCCGGTAGATGGTCTCGACCATTGGCCAGTGGCGCCGCAACGGCTCTTCGTCGCCAGTGGCCTCGGTATAATCGCTGAGGGTTAGGACGAAGAACAATGGACTGTCGAAATGGTCCGACCACCAATCGCCCGGCCTTAGATGCTCTTCGGAAACGACGGCATGGTTCTGGCGCACGACTTCCCAGCGCGCGGATTGAGCGTCACCGGTGAGGATCACGCCGCTCGGAGCCTCGCCGTCCACCTGAAGCCCTCGGGCCAGGATCTCGATCTGCCCCTTCACGGCCTCGGGTTCCCGGTCGAGCAGGATCTGCAACGTCCAGTATCCGTCGCGATAATAGGTTCGGGCGGGAGCCGAATAGGATTGGCCGGCCGCCAACCCGGCGAAGCGGCCGGCCGAATCTCTCCGAATGCTGGAGAGACCGGCGTGAAGGCTCTGCGAGACCATGGTGCGCATGATCGGGTCGGCTTCAGGCGCCGCGTCGCATAGGGAGGCATAGGCGATCGCCTCGGCGCGAATTTCCTCGCTGGAGAAGGCGAGCCCCGCCTCAGCTTCCTCAAGGCTGTCACCAGCAGCAACACGGACGACGTTGCCCTCGGCCTCGATGATAGTGACACCCCAGCCGGTGCGCAGGATGCGCCGCCCTTCGACAATCTCGGCCGGTTGCGGGGGTTCGGCAGCGCTCCACCAGGCACCGCGCCAGGACGAGGCGGCGCGACGTAGCGGCGCTCCCTCGATCAGAAGGACGGGCCTGGACTGGGCGACGCATAGGCCACCGCCGGCCCATTCAGCGCGGTTGGGCGAATAGAAATGGGTTCCGCCTGGCAGCGCAAACCGCAAGGTCGCCACGTGGCCGGCGCCCCACACGGAAAGGCGAAGCTGACCGTCAGGATAAAGATCGCCTTGCAGTCGGGGCGCCATGAACGGCAGCAGCACTGGCTTGGGAGCCAGAAGCCTCCCGTCGCCCTGAGGCTGCAAGGGCAGAGTGTCGTAAGCGGTCAATCGATGGCTCCTTCGCCGTTCGCGGCGAATCTGCCGCGGTCGGCCGTCAATGGGGTATGATCAATCCCCGTGATTGGCAGGTCCGCGACCTCGGCCGCCAGTGCAAGCGCGCCGAGAACGCCCGATGCCGGCCCAAGCTCGGCCTGCGCCAACGCGAGCGGAAATGGCAGCAGCCGCTCCGCCGTCGCCCGCAGCGGATCGAAGAACTGCCGCTGCATGCCTATGCTGCCCCCGATCACGATCCGGTCTGGATCGAGAAGAGCCTGAAGGCCAGCAAGACCAAGAGCAGCGGCCGCAGCCGTCTCCTCGATGACCGCGAGCGCTCGCGCATCACCCTGTTTGGCGCGCGCAAAGATCGCCTTCACGTCCGGCAGGTCGGCGCCGTATCGCGCCCGGATGGCGGCGCTGCCGACCAAATCTTCGAAGTGTCCGGCGTTCGTGGCCGCGAACGGATCGTCGCCGAACGGCAGGTAGCCGATCTCCCCCGCTCTGCCGTTGGCGCCCCGCAACAAACTGCCGTTGGCGACAATCCCAAGCCCGACGCCCGTGCCGAAGGCAAGAAAGGCGACGAGACCCAAACCTTTTGCCGCTCCAAGCTGCGTCTCGGCAAGCGCGGCAAGGTTGACGTCGTTCTCAACGACGACGCGGCCTCCAAGGGCGGCCTGCAAAGCCCCGCCGAGGCGACGGCCCGGCGAAATGGGAATGTTCGGCGAAAGTTCCATCGCCCCTGTGAGAGGATCGACGGCGCCCGGGACTCCGAGGGCGACAACCAGTTCGGGCCTGTCGTCGCGAAGCCGCTCGACGGCCTGAACGAGTTGGTTAAAAAGCGCATCCTCCGATTCCGCGCGAGTCGGCTCCACGATGTCGTTGACAATGACGCCAGCGCTGTCGAGCGTTCCGTAATGGAGCTTCGTCCCCCCGAGATCGAGCCCGATGAGCTGGATGCGGCGGTGCTGGAAAGTGTCGCCGTCGCCTAGTCCCTGCGACGTTACGGCAACATCATTGCTTCGCACGGGCGTCATTGCTCTTCACCCCTTTGGAAATCGATCAGGCCGGTGGTTGGCAAAAGACAGTCGCTCCCTCCTCCAGCCCGCGACGCGCCCCGGCTTCCGGTGCCGGCTCCCGCGCAGAGCCTTTCCAGGCAATCGACGAGCATGGCGGAATCGACGTTCCAGCCCTTCGGCAACGGGTCCGGGCGAACGATCTCGACATCTTCGACCACGAGTTCCGACACGCCGCGCGCAAAGAGGCCCGGCATGCCGCCCGGATAAGGCTCAAGGCCGATCAGCCGTCCGTCGGCGTCCTTGCGCCAGGCGTTCTTTCGTCCCGTATCGGCAACCTCGCCCTGCAGGTCTGCCGGACCAGGACGCAGATCGACCTCAAGGGCCGTGCCGAGCGGTCCCGCCGCCTGGACGAGAGCGATCCGGCGCAGCACGACGTTGGTAATGTGTCCCGGGGGATCCGAGTAGAGATTCAGCGCCCCCTGCATGCAACCCGAGACATCCTCAACGACGACATCGGAAATGTCCCCCGCGGGCAGATCGCCAGGGCGACGGTCGAGCCGGTTGATCGTGAGCGCCTCGCCCGACCCCCAGTAACCCGCCGCGGTTTCCCGGCAATCGACCGCAATGGACGAGAACCGAACCCGCCTAATGGCGCCGCCGTCGCGAGAAAAAATGCCGAGGGCCCGGTTGGAGCGCACGATCTGGCAATTCTCGAACGTGATATCGCAAACGTCGCCGAAGGTTTCCGTTCCGATTTTCAGAGCGCAGGACAGGCTCTCGATCCGGCAATCGCGAACAGTGATCCTTTGGCAGGAGGCAGTTGTGCCTTCCATCCGATGCGATGTCTTCAGAACGATGCCGTCGTCGGCCGTGGCGATATCGCAATCGGCGATGACGACGTCGCGGCAGCCGTCGATGACGATGCCGTCGGTGTTCGGCATACGCCGGTCGTTATCGACGCGGATACCGCGCAGCGCCACCGCCTCGCAGTTGACGAGATGCAACGTCCACATCGGCGAGCGCCCGACGCCAAAGTCCTCAAGGCGGACGTCGCGACAATCTTCGAACACGATGACACGCGGTCGCTCGGCGAACGGCAGACGCGTTCCCATGTCGGCATCGTCGCCTTCGCTGTAGTGGTCGCCGCCGGCCAGGATCGACCCTTCACCGGTGATGGCGATCTCATCCGCGTCTGTGGCGACGATCATCGCGCGGTCGCTGTCTTCCGCGATCACGCCAACGGTGTTTTCAGCGAAGGCGTCGTAGGTGGACAGGAATTCGAGCTCTGCTCCTTGCGACAGGTGCAGCTCGGTTCGCGAAGGTAGTTTCAGGCCGCCGCAGAGATGACGCCCCGGCAAAAGGACAACCCTGCACGGCCGGGGGCCCGAATCGAGCGCCGCTTGAATCACTTCGGTGCGGTCGCCCAGTTCGGCTGGAACGAGGACGGTGTGCGTGGACATCGCCGAACTCCCAAGGCGCGACGGAGCGCGAGAGACATGGAGAAGCCGGGGTCCGACGACCGGTGAAACCGCCGATTCTTGACATTCGGCAGACCACCAATCGGCCCAACTTCATCTGCTATTTCGCATTCCGAATCGATTTTGTCCACTCACTTGACAAATCGCGAGGGCGACTTGTACGCTTCACCCAAGCTCCTCGTCCGTGGCTCACGCAATGACCTTGATGACTGTCGAATGCCGCCCTGGTTCAGTCCGCAGCGAAGGCTCTGCCAGGGAGATTCCTGTGCTCGGCACGCTGCGCCAAGACATTGCTTCAGCGATCGAATTTCATCGCGAAGATGATGCTGTTGTCCCGGGCGACGACCTCGAAGCCGAGGTGACGATAGAAGCCGAGAGCTTTTTCGTTGCTGGGCATGACGCCGAGATGAACGCCGGGAACTCCCCGCTCACGCAAGGTCGCGAGCTCCGTCTCGATCAACCGCCTTCCCCAGCCTCCAGCCTGCGCATCGGCGAGGATATTGATGTGGAGATGCGCGGGATAGGTATCGAGAAGGGCTTCGCGTCCGCCTTCCGGCTCCGCAATGCGGGCGAGGACGGCCTCGTCCATGGGGCGTGTCGGGCGAAAATCCGCCACCTGCCTGCGCACGAAAGGCCACCACTCGGCTTCAAGGCGGCGGAAAAAGGCGCGAGTATCCGGCACCGCGAGGACGTAGCCAATCGCTCTTTCGCGGTTCGCGAGCACGAAGGCGAAGTCAGGCTCAAAGCGGGCATAAGGAACGGACCACAAATAGCCGGGGAAGCGCGGGTCGCCGAACAACTCGGTGCCGTCCTTTCCAGCGTCGGCGGTTCTCAGACAGATATCGAACAGCGCCGGTTCGTCAGCTTCTGTCGCTGGTCGAATGACCAGATCCTGCTCAACGTTCTGCATGGTCAATCTTTCCGTTCTGGGATCTGTGGAAATGCTTGGGTACGAGCGTATGGACTCGAGACGTTTGGTCAGGCAACATTAGTTCGGTCGGTTGTCAAATAGCAAGCGGAACTCGAGATTCAGCGGGTGCGGCGGAAATTTCCAGCGGTCGCCCCTCGCACAACAATTCCCTCGACGCGATCGGTCGGCCGAAGAGCGGTGGGATGACGTCGAAAACGACAAGGAAAGGGTGAGGTTAGGATGCTCCAGACTGTGAGAATGCACCTCAGTGCAGCGACGCGGAGGCGTGCGCTCGCGGCCACCGCGACTGCTGCGATGGCACTGTCGATTTCCTGTGCCGGTTCGGCTTCCGCCGCCGACCTGCCGGTATGGGACGACTATTCTTATGAGGGCCAGGTCGCCGTCATCGAGACGCTCGTCAAGAACTTCGAGGCGGCGCATCCCGACGTTGACGTCCAGCGCACGCAGCGCACCTTCGACGATCTCGCCCTAACGCTGAAGCTTGCCGTCTCGGCCGGCGACGGACCGGTGGTCACCAAGGTGAACCAGGGCGCCAAGGATATGGGCGCGATGGCCAAGGAAGGTCTCCTTCTGCCCCTCGATCCCTACATCCAGAAGTATGGCTGGACCGAGCGTCAGTCCGATTCGATCCTCGCCCGTGACCGCTGGACCAAGGACGGCAAGTTCGGCACCGGCGAGACCTACGGCATTTCCAGCCTCGGCGAGATCGTGGGCCTCTATTACAATGAGAAGGTCTTGAAGGATGCAGGCGTCTCCCTGCCGCTCAAGACTTTCGAGGACTTCTTGGAGGCTTGCGACAAGGTCAAGGCGGCCGGCGCGACGCCCATCGCCATGGGCACGGCCAAGCAACATCTCGCTCTTCACCTTCTTGCTGGAATCAGCCAGGCCCACATCGACGCATCCAAGCGCTCGGAGCTTGACGATCTTATCTATGGTCGCGGGGGCAGCTGGCAGACCCCCGGCAACGTGGAATCCGCGGCCCTTCTGCAGAAATGGGCGGAAGAGGGATACTACTTCGACGGCTTCCAGGGAATTTCGGGTGACGACGCCGTCCAGCTCTTCATCGCCGGCCAAGCCGCGTTTCTCACGTCGGGCACATGGTACTTCGGCGACATGAAGGCGAATCCCGACATCCACTTCATGGCGATCCCGGCGCCTAAGGGCGTCGAGCACCCGCTCTCTGTGGGCGGTGTCGATCCGGCCTGGGCCATCACTGCCCTTGCCAAGGATCAGGCAACGAAAGACCTCGCCGGCTCCTATATCGACTACATGGTTTCCCCCGAAGCAGCCGTTGAATGGGCCAAGGCCGGCTATCTGCCCTCGACCAAACTGCCGGATGATGCCAACATCGACATGACGCCGCTGCTCAAAGAGGGCGTCGCGATTTGGAAGTCGCTCAATGCCAACGACGCCATCGGCCACTATCCGGATTGGTCGAGCCCGACGATGCTGAAAACCATCGACGACAACATGCCTCTCCTCTTGTCGGGACGCGACACGCCTGAAGCCTTCATCGGCAAGCTTCAGGCCGATTATGCGGCCTACCTCGCCAGCAAGTAGGCTCGCATCATCAGCCAATCGCCATGGCCGCTCACCGGCCATGGCCCCTTCCGAGGAGATGGGATGAAACAGTCCGTTCTCGATGCTCCGGTGCGAAAGAACCTGATTTTCGTGCTGCCGGGCCTCTTGCTCTACTCCGCTTTCGTCCTGGGACCGATACTCGCAGCGATCTATTTGAGCTTCACCGAGTGGAACGGAATTGCGCGGCCCGATTTCATTGGTTTCTCCAACTATCTCTCGCTTCTCACCGATTCCAATTTCGTCACCGCGTTGAAGAACAACGCGCTGTTGATGGTGTTCTACTGCCTGCTGCCTCTGTTCATCGGCATGGCGTTCGCCTCCATCGTCCGATCTCTGAAGGGGCGCGAGCAGATGGCGATCCGCACGCTTCTTTTCATGCCCTACATCATGCCATCGGCCGTGCTCGGCATCGTCTGGCACTGGCTCTACAATCCGGCCTTCGGTCCGATCAACCAGATCCTCAAATCCGTGGGCCTCGGCGCGATCGCCCTGCCCTGGCTCGGTGACTTCAACTTTGCGCTGCCCTCCGTCGGCATGGTCGCCACCTGGTACTATTGTGGCTTCTGCATGGTGATCTTCCTCACCGGCCTCCAGCGGCTTGATCCGTCGATCTTCGAGGCTGCTCGCGCGGACGGTGCCGGAGCGGCCTATACGTTCCGCCGCATCACCCTGCCTCTCCTCCTGCCGGAAATCCGCATTGTTCTCCTGCTGACGATCATCGCGTCCATCAAGAGCTTCGACCTCATCTTCACGATGACCCGCGGCGGTCCGGCGAATTCGACCCTCGTTCCCAACATCTACATGTATCAGCTCGGCTTTCAGCTGAACCGGTACGGATACGCGGCGGCGGTCGCGATCGTTGGGGCGATCCTGATCTTCACCGTCAATTACATCGTCCATCGTTTTGTCCGGCCGGCGGACGGAGGTTCGCGCTGATGGCTGCCATTGCCCCCGATGCCATCAAGCGGCAGTCATTCCGCTTAGTGATGTGGCTTTTCACCCTTTTGACGATCGTGCCATTCGCGCTGCTGCTGCTCACTTCGCTCAAAAGCAAGCAGGATCTTTTCCGCGGCGCCTTTGCCCTGCCCGCCTATCCGCATTTCGAGAACTACGTCAGCGCATGGGTGGACGGCCACTTCGGCACCTACTTCTGGAACTCGATCATCGTCGTCGTTCCGGTCGTCACCTGTTCGATCGTCCTCGGGCTGTTGACCGGCTTTGCCTTTGCTTTCCTCAGCTTTCCCTTCAAGCGCTCGATCTTCGTCATCCTGACAATCGGCATGATGGTCCCCACCGAGGCGTTCATCATCCCTCTCTATTACGAGATGCGCTACCTTGGGCTCCTCAACTCCTATGCCGCGATGATCCTGCCGCAGATCGCCATGTCGCTGCCCTTCGCGACGCTTTTCATGGCGGCAACGATGCAGCAGCTACCAAAGGATGTCATGGAGGCGGCGCTGCTCGATGGCGCGTCGCGGGGGCTGATCCTGCGAAGAGTCATTGTCCCTCTTCTGAAGCCGGCGATCTCCTCCCTCGGCCTCTTCCTCTTCATCTGGACGTGGAACGAGTTCCTGATCCCGCTCATCCTCGTCAACGATGACGCATTCCGAACGATGCCGCTCGGCATGCTGTTCTTCCAGGGGCGCTACACCGTCAACACGCCGGTCCTGACGGCCGGAGCAGTGCTGGTCATCGCGCCGATCATCGTCGTCTATCTGATCTTCCAGCGCAAATTCATCGAAGGACTCACTGCGGGCGCGTCCAAATGACGTGCTGTCCAGCGAGCAGAAAGGCTTAGTCCATGAAAATCGGCGTGATTGGCCTTGGCGACCGCATCGTGACGCTCGCCCGTGAAATGAAGGCGGTCGATCCCACAATCGAGTTCGTCGCCGTCAGCGATCCGTCCACTGCCCGCTTGCCCATTCTCCAGGCCTGGGGAGATCGGCCCGAATGCTTTGACGATCCGGCGGAGATGGTCGGCAGTCGCTCCTTCGATCTCTTGATGATCGGCTCACCGAACGCGACGCACCTTGAGCATCTGCGCTTGGCGCTCCAGACGTCGACGCCATTCATATTTGCCGAGAAGCCGGTGGTCGTCTCGATAGACGAAACGCTGGAACTGGCCCGGCTGATTGCCCGGCATGACGGCATGAAGCGGCTGATGGTTGGCCTTGTGCTGCGCTATTCGACGCTTTATCGGGCCCTGCGCGCCGCTCAGAGAGACGGCCACATCGGCTCCATCATGTCGATCGAGGCGAGTGAGCATATCGCTCCCTTTCATGGCTCGTTTTTCATGCGCGACTGGCGCCGCAGCACCGCGATGTCCGGCGGCTTCATGCTGGAAAAGTGCTGCCACGACATCGACCTCTACCAGGGCGTCATCGGAGCGCGGGCGACACGCGTCGCGAGCTTCGGCGGGCGCAAGAAATACGTTCCGGAACGCCGGCCTATCATCGAACCCGCCTATCTTTCCGAAAAGCTTCCGCGCTGGGGCGGCATCAATGATGCCTTTGGCGGGGCGGCCGACATCGTCGACTATCAGGTTGCGATCGTCGAATATGCCGACGGCTCCAATCTTTGCTTCCACACCAACTTGAACGTTCCCGATCAGTTTCGGCGTTTCGCGGTCATCGGCGTCGACGGGATGGCGGAAGGCGATTTCATCCGCAACACCTTCAAGGTGACGCTCTCGGACACCGGCGAGAGCGTCATCGACATGAAGGATGTCGGCTCTGGCAGCGAGCATGGCCACTACGGCGCCGACGCGGCCATGGCCGTCGACATCCTCGCCCACATGAAGGGTGATCTCGAAAACCTGCCGCTCAGCGTAATCGACGCGCTGGAGGCGGGAGTCACCGCAATCGCGATGGATGTGGCGCGTGGCGAAGGCCGCGTCGTCGAGCTTGACGAGATCTGGGCGCGGTTCGACTCCGCTCTTGCGGGCGAGCCAGCCTGATCACTGCAACGGCGCGGCCGCAGGAGCCTGCGCCCTCATCTCGGTCGTCACGCGACGAAGCCGTGGCTGCCGACGAAGAAACGGAACGTTCATGGGTCATCTGAAGCTTCAGGCCGTCACAAAGACCTTCGGAAATGTGGAGGTCATCCGCGCCACAGACCTGACGATCGAAGAAGGCGAGTTCGTCGTCTTTGTCGGGCCGTCCGGCTGCGGCAAGTCGACGATGCTGCGCATGATCGCCGGTCTCGAGGAGATCAGCTCCGGCACCATTGCCATCGACGGGCGGGTGGTGAACGATATCGCCCCGGTCGAGCGCGGCATCGCCATGGTCTTCCAGTCCTACGCCCTCTATCCGCATATGACGGTGTTCGAGAACATCGCCTTTCCCCTGCGCGTCGCCAAACTGGCGAAAGGCGAGGTCGATCAGCGTGTGCGCCGTGCCGCCGAACTCCTGAAGCTTAGCGATCGCCTCGAATACAAGCCGGGTGAATTGTCGGGCGGTCAGCGCCAGCGCGTCGCCATCGGCCGAGCCATCGTGCGCGAGCCCTCGGTTTTCTTGTTCGATGAACCGCTTTCCAACCTCGATGCGGCGTTGCGAAGCGAGATGCGAGTGGAGCTGTCACGGCTTCACGCATCGCTCGGCAACACCATGATCTATGTGACACATGATCAGATCGAAGCGATGACCATGGCGACGAAGATCGTCGTCCTTCGTGCCGGCCGCGTCGAGCAGGTGGGTTCGCCACTCGAACTCTTTCATAAGCCAGCAAATCGCTTCGTCGCCGGATTCATCGGCAACCCGACGATGAACTTCATCGCCGCCGAGGGAATCAGCTCCTCGGCCGAGGGTGCGACGGTGCGGCTGTCAACGGGCCTCGAACTGAAGCTTCCGGTCAACGGCTCCATCGAATCGGGAGAGGCCCTCGAGTTGGGCATACGCCCAGATGATCTGGTGTTGGGAGGCGCCGACGCGCAGATCGAAATGACGCCGGAAGTCGTCGAGCGACTCGGCAATCAAAGCGTTGTTCACGGCATCACCAAGACGGACCAGCCACTCTGCGCGGTCATCGGCGGTGATCGGCCGATATCGCCCGGCAGGCCGACGCGCCTCGGGTTCGACGTGGCCAAGGCCCACCTCTTCCGAAATGATGGCACGGCACTCGAGCGCCGCGTCGACCTGCAAAGCCTGGTCGCCGACTGACGCACTCCGCTGTCGAACGGCATCACCTGACGCTATGAGAAAGCCGCTTCGCCTCAGCAATCAGGAGGATACGCTCGTTCCAATGGAGGCGCCGGGAACAAGGACGTCCAACAGCGCACGCGCGAGCCCCAGCCTTTCACGCGGGCTTGCGCTCTTGCGACGCAAGAGCAGCCGATCGTCGACCCATTCCATGTCCGGCGGCAGCTTGGTCTTCGCGATGGCCTTGAGGCGGTGCGGGCGAAAGCGCGCGGCGAGCGCCTGCGGCCCGCCATCGAGGTCTGCGATGCCGGCCTCTCGGCAGCGCACACGAATTTGCGCGAGTGCGAAGAGATCGGCCATTTCCTCCGGAATGGCTCCGAACCGATCGTCCACCTCGCTCTCCAGATCGGCAAGCACCTCGGAATCCCCGGCTTCGGCGAAGCGGGCGTAGAGGTCGAGGCGAACTTCTTCCTCGGGAATGTAGTCCTTCGGAATGCGGCCTGAGAGGCCGAGCCTGATGACCGGCATCCACTCGTCCTCGAGCGTTTCGCCCTCGGCCTTACCGATGGCCCGGTCCAGGAGATGACGGTAAAGCCGGGTTCCGATCAGCCGCAGATGGCCAGCCTGCTCCTCACCCAGAAGATCGCCCGCTCCGCGCAGCTCAAGATCGCGGGTGCTGACGCGGAAGCCCGCGCCGAGCTGATCCAGCCGTTCCAGCGACCGCAGCCGCTGCTCGGCTTCTTCCCCCAGTTCACGGCTTGCCTCTGTCATGAGAAGCACGGTGCCGCGTCGGGCGCCACGACCGACACGACCCCGCAATTGGTGCAGTTGCGCCAACCCAAACCGATCCGCCTGCCAGACGATCATCGTGTTGGCGTTGGGCACGTCGAGCCCACTTTCGATGATGTTCGTGGCAAGAAGCACATCGCCCTCACCGTCCGCGAAACCCAGCATGACGCCGTCGATCTCGGCTGGGGCCATTTCGCCGTGGGCGCTCACGAGACGAAGCTCCGGCGCGAGTGCGCGTAGCCGATCCCCCATCGATTCGAGATCATCGATGCGCGGGCAGACGACGAAACTCTGGCCGCCACGCGCTTTTTCGCGACGAAGTGCCTCCCGAACCATCGACTCATCGAACGCGGCGACAATTGTGCGAACCGGCTGGCGAGCCACGGGCGGCGTCTCGATCATGCTGAGATCCTGAAGGCCGACCAGGCTCGCTTGAAGCGAGCGGGGGATCGGGGTCGCCGTCAGCGTCAGCACGTGGGCCGAGTCCGTCAGCTTCTTTAGCTGGGTCTTCACCCGAGCGCCGAAGCGCTGTTCCTCGTCGATGACGACGAGACCGAGATCCGCGAAAGCGACCCCCTTCGCCGCCACGGCGTGGGTGCCGACGACGACGCGGATGGTCCCATCCTCGAGCCCCGCCTTCACCCGCCGGGCGTCCGCAGGTTTCACCATGCGCGAAAGCTCCGCCACCTCAATGCCCGTCCCGGCAAAGCGGCGAGCGAGCGTTCTCAGATGCTGGCGGACAAGAACGGTAGTGGGCGCGACGAAAGCAACCTGCTTGCCGGCAAAGGCCGCCGCAGCGATGGCACGCAACGCGACCTCGGTCTTGCCATAGCCGACGTCGCCGCAAATCAGCCTGTCCATGCGACGGCCAGAAGCGAGATCTGAGAGCACCGCATCGATCGCCGATGCCTGATCGGGCGTCAGCGTATAGCCGAAGCGCCCCACGAAACGCTCGTAGCGCGCCGCCTCCGGTACAAGCTCGGGCGCCTTTCTGCTTCGCCGTTCGCGCGCCGCCTCCGTCAGGCGCTCCGCGGCCGCCTCGATGGCGCTTTCCAGCTCGGCCCGCCTCTTGGCCCAACTCTCGCTGCTCAACCGGTCAAGCGAGACGGAGGCGTCGCCGCCATAGCTCCAGAGCCTGTCGATCTCCTCCACCGGAACCAACAGCGTCGCGCCGCCCTCGTAACACAGGCGAACCGCATCGGCGGCGCCGCCATCCGGCTGCGCGATCTCCTCCAGGCCGTCCAAAATGCCGATGCCGTGGTCCCGGTGAACCACCGGCTGGCCGATGCGGAATCCCACCTCTTCCGTCGCAAGCGGATCGGGTTTCCTCAAACCAGCCGCCTGCGCGTGGCTACCGAACAGGTCGCTCGCCGCCACGATGGCGATGTCCTCAAGTTTGCTGACAAAGCCGCGTTCGATCGGAGCGACGAGGCTGAGCAGGCTCGACGGCGCCGCTTCCATCACATCCTGCCAGTCCTTCGCCGGCTCTATGGATCGCCTGAGGAGCCGCGAGGCGCGTCGGCGCAATCTGTCGAGGCTCGTATCGGGGCCAGTGAGCACCACACGCCCGCCAGCTTCCAGTCGCTCGCTGACATAACTCCTGAAGGCGCTGGCGGCGGCGCGGTTCGCCGCAAATCTGGGAACAGTGCGGTCTTTTTGGCATCGCAAGTCTGTTGCCACTTCGAGCGCACGATCGGCCATCGCCTTCTTCCACTCCGCCCGATCGACGAAGAGGCGATGAGGCGTCGCCGGCGCTGGGCGCGTGGCAGCTTCCGAGCGCAGGGCGAGTTCGCTCTCGTAGCTCTCGTTGATGATGTCGAGAAACATCGCCGCCCGCTCCGCGGCACCGTTCTCGAGCAACATTTTCCTGCCCGGCGCATAGTCGAAAACGGTCACCAGTTCAGGATAGAAGCTCGACAGCCAATGCTCTCGCCCCGGAGCCGGTTCGAGACGCTCCTTCTCTTCACGCGCCTCCTCTCTTCCAGCCTCAGAGAGTGGTGCTTCCTGAGCGACGATTTCCGATGCCGGATCAATGGTCAGCTCTTCCGCTTCATCTGTGGTGCGTTGCGTCGCCGGATCGTAGGTGTGGATCGTCGTGATCAGGCCGTCTTCGTATTCGATCCGGCAGGGCAAAGGCGAAGCCGCCGGAAAAACCTCGATGACGCGACCACGGATCGCCACCTCACCGGGTTCATCGACGCGCTCGTCAACGATGTAGCCGACAGAGGTCAGGGCGGCATTGACGGCTTCAGGATCTATCGGCTCTCCCGCTCGGAAGGCGATATGGGCCTTTGGCCAAATCGACGGCGGCGGCACAAGCCGTAGGAGAGCGTCAGGCGTGGTGATGACAACAGACGGTGGCGACCGCCGATCCGTCAGCCATCGCAGGACGCCCATGCGCTGCCCCATGACCGCGCGCGAGGGAGAAGCGCTGACATAGGGCGGGCAATCCCATCCCGGAAAGTGGGCGACACCAAGGTCGGAAGCGAGCGCCCGCAGCACTTCATAGAGCGCCCTGGCTCGCAGTTCGTCGCGGGCAACGTAGAAGAGCGGACCGCCCACTGTCTGCTCGATCAGGTCGAGCAGATCGACCGCCACCGCGCCGATCGGATCATCCGCCATCAGGAGCCGATCATCCGACGCGGATTTGTTCACTGCAATGTTCATCAAACGCTCCGCGATCACCCGGTGGAGCCGACGCAACGCGCGACGGCCCAACACGATCCGCAGCTTCGCACCGGAATGGGCGAGGCTTGAGCGTCGCGGATAATCCGCATCCATCTTCTGCCGTAAGACGTGCGACGGATGCCGGATCGCGCCAGGATAACAAAGACGCAAAAGGCCATAGCGCCGACGGTGCCGGTTGCTATTGCCCATTGCTCAAGGGGCACCGACCGGACCGCCGGCCGATGCCCCTCGCCATTCGTTCAGGCTGCGGGATCGAGCTCCACCTTGATCCAGCCCTTGTCCTGAGCGTCGAAGGTCTCGTAGGCCTCGATGACGTCGGTCATCGGCTCCATCTCGGTCAGGATCGTCTCCGGCCGGAGAGCCCCCGTGCGCACCATTTCCACCAAGCGCTGTACGTATTTCTTGTGGTTGGCGTTACCCATGCGAAGCGTGAGATTCTTGTTCATCGCCGCGCCAATGGGAAAGAACATATCCGTCTGCGGGTAGACGCCGATCACCGAGAGCGTGCCGGCCTTGGCCAGCGCCTGAACCGCCCATTCGAGCGAGAGAGAGGGAGCATTGCCGGCCGCGTAGTGGGAGGCATCGGTCATGGCGGAGGCTTCGGCGATCATCTGCACCTGCCGATCGTAAAACTCCGCCCGCTTCTCGACCTCCGCCTTCATTGGCCCCTTCGTCGGGCGGAAGGCGTCAACGCCGACAACATCGATCGCGCGGTCCGGGCCAATTCCACCTGTCAGTTCGAGGATAGCCTCCAGCGGATTTTCCTCCTCGAAGTTGATCGTCTCGGCGCCGAGATCCTTCGCCTTTTGCAGGCGTTCATTCAGCCGGTCCACGGCGATCACGCGTTGCGCGCCCATGTGCCAGGCACCGAGGATCGCAAACAAGCCGACGGGGCCGCACCCCATCACCAGAACGGTCTTGCCACGACCGCTTTCGATGTCCGCCAGATCGGCCCCGAACCAGCCTGTTGACGCGATGTCGGACAGGCAGATTGCCTGATGATCGGTGATCTCCGGATGCAGCGGCACGAGATTGGCGTTGGCATACGGAATGCGGGCATATTGGGCCTGGAGCCCGTCGAACGGACCGGTCTGACCAGGGCCTCCGAAGAAGGCCGTGCCGGCGAGATGGCCGTTTGGATTGGCGTCGTCACACTGCGCCGTAAAGCCGGCCCGGCAATAGGAGCAGTGTCCGCAGGCGATGGTGGAAGGAATGACGACGCGGTCGCCCCTCCTGAAGTTGCGAACCTGTGGGCCAACTTCCTCGACAACTCCGACGCCTTCGTGCCCGAGGATCGTCCCCTCGACCATGCCGGGCATGGTGCCTCGGATCATGTGAAGATCGGTGCCGCAGATGGCGCTCGACGTGAGCCGGACGATCGCGTCGGTCGGTTCCTTGATTTGCGGATCAGGGACATTGTCCAATCGGATGTCTCGGACACCGTGAAAGACGACAGCTTTCATCTCTACCTCGAAAATTGGGGAATGAGGCCGGTCAGCCTCCGGGAGCGGGAGCCACGGTGCCCTCGGCTGTGGGAGAGACCGTGCCAGTCTCGACCGGAGCGCCGCCCCAGTAGCTGGCGCCGAAGAGCCACCACAGAACCAGAAGGACGACGACCACGCCAAGCGCGAGCCAAAGCCACGAGGAGGTTCCGCGACGGCGGACAGCCGGGTCGCCGCTTGGTGCGATCGGGTCCCGCCCGTGCACCATGCTGGGACCATCGCTATTCGGATTGCGCGGCGTCGCGGAGCGCGGCGTATCGCCGGGACGGGTTGTGTTGTTTGGCATTGTCTTCTTCCTTTCGTCCGTTGGTCCGGGGACTGCGACGAGCAATGTCAGATCCCGGCGAGCCTCTCCCAATGAGGCTCAGGCAGGGGAGGACGCGACGCGCCCTCCCCCTTCAAATGCTCGCCGATCAATCGTCAGCCGCCGCTGGAAGAGCTGCCGCCGGACGAAGAACCGCCTTTGGTCGAACTGCCCGAAGAAGAGCTGCCGGTGCTGGAACCGCTCTTGCCCGAGGTGCCACTCGCCCCACTGCCGCTGGTGCCAGACATGCCGGTTGAATCACCGGACATCGAACCCGCCATGGCCGGCGGATTGAGGATCATCAGAACCGGATCGCCATCCGGCGTGGTCGCCGAGATGAGATAGGACGTGTCGAGGATGCTGATGTTCGTATAGCCAGCCGACTGGAGAGCCTTCTGAACACGCTGCTGCCCCATGGCCCGCTGCTCGGAGGTCATCGAGTCGGACATTGTGGAGCTTGCACCTGTCCCGGTCCGGGTCTGCGGGGCGGACGACGTATCGGTCGATGTGCCGCTATTCGAACCAGACGATGACTGAGCCAAAGCCGGAGCGGCGAGCAAGGCAGACGCGCAAAGAGTTGCTGCGATAATTTTCATGGAACTTCCTCCGAAGTTGATTGATATAATCACACCCGCAAGAGATATTTTCTTGCAGCGGTCATTGGAGGAAGCCGGTAAATCCTTCAAAGTTCCGAATAATGATAAGAAAATATAATTTCACGCCAAAATTTAAGTCAGTTAAATTTAGAAGAATCAACAAGCATCATCTTCATTAAGTTGAATCGGCGCACCGTCTGCTATAGCGCACGCGATCAGAGACTGTCGGCAGGCGCCTTCCAGACGATACCGCAGGCGCCGGCCGAGAATTTGTCCGACAGTTGTTCGCTCGACGGCAGCAAGCCGAAACCGCAGGTCCTTAGAGTCCGCGTCCAGCTTGAGTGTGTACCAAATCCCGCCTCACCGCTTGGCTGTAAG
Source organism: Consotaella salsifontis (assembly GCF_900167365.1). Classification (GTDB taxonomy): domain Bacteria; phylum Pseudomonadota; class Alphaproteobacteria; order Rhizobiales; family Rhizobiaceae; genus Consotaella; species Consotaella salsifontis. The sequence goes on from NZ_FUXL01000006.1 coordinate 165,128, forward strand.
ATCAGCCTCCTCGCGAGAGAGGAACGCGCGCGTCAGATCAGGCAGATGGTCCTTGATCCACGAGGCCATGGCCAGTTCCTCCTCCATGATCTCGCGGCAGACGGCGGCAGTCTGCTGGTCGCCCGCCTCCTCCGCAGCAACAGCGAGAATGAGGTAGCCGCTCGCCTCGAGGTTCTCGAAGGCAAAACTCGCCATCGAGCCCTTCAACACCTCGTCGCCCGCGAACATTCCGCCCAGCCCTTGCATCGTCGCAGTCAGTGAGCCGGCCATGTCCTTCAAGGCCGAGCTATCGGTGCCGACACGCTTGATGCACTCCTCGACGCGGCTGATCTGGCTTTGCGTTTCGCGGACATGCTGGTCGATGCGCGCCCGCAGCTCCGGGTAGTGTTCCAGGCGAGAGGACTGCGCCTTCAACATCGTCTCTGCCTGCTGCTCCATCGCGTGCGCGTCGCGAAGCCACAGCCCCAGTCGGTATTGCTTGTCGCTCATCGATAACCTCTTCCTGAAATTCAGCGGCGCCGTGCCGTTCCTGGCGCTAACCGCGCACCGAAGGCGCCGTTCCTCTGCCGCCTCGGCGGCAGAGGAATAATTTGCGTTGCCAGACAATGACTTATGGAGCCGGTCAAGGATTTTGGCTGGCCCAATCGCTCATAATGCTTCGCAGCCTAACGGTATTGGTCAACGCGCCGGGTTCCTTTCGGGCCGCATCGCTTAGGTATTCAGGGCATCGGAAAGGATTCCCGGATGAGCACAGCGACCATTTCCTTCGACGGGCAGATGCTGACTGGACCAGCTGACGTTCCGCTGATCGACTTCCTGGCGGACCACGACATCCACCTGTCGCACGTCTGCTACCATCGCGCGCTCGATCCGATCGAGACATGCGACGTCTGCTGGGTGGAGCATGAAGGCGAGTTGGTGCGCGGTTGCTCCCTTCGCTCCGCCGATGGCATGACGCTGGTCAGCGCGACGCAGAAGGCCAAGGCCGCGCGCGAGGAAGGCATGGACCGGCTGCTCGCCAAGCACGAGCTCTATTGCACGGTGTGCGAGAACAACACCGGCGACTGCACGCTGCACAACACGATGGTGGACATGCACATCCCCATCCAGCGCTACGAGTTCAAGCGCAAGCCCTACGAGAAGGACGACTCCAACCCGTTCTACACCTACGATCCTGACCAGTGCATTTTGTGCGGGCGCTGCGTCGAAGCGTGCCAGAATGTCGAGGTGAACGAGACGCTGAGCATCGATTTCACCATGAAGCGCCCCGCGTTCTCTGGGATGGCGGGGAGACGATCGCCGGCTCAAGCTGCGTCAGCTGCGGCCACTGCGTTACTGTCTGCCCCTGCAATGCCTTGATGGAAAAGACGATGCAGCCGGACGCGGGTCCTTTCACCGCCATGCCGCAGGACCTGAAACGGCCGATGATCCACATCGTCAAGGCACTGGAGGATACCATCGGCGCGCCGCCGATCAGCGGCATCTCGCTGATGGACATGAAGTGGCGCCAGCCCGAGATCAAGCGGACGAAGACGGTCTGCACCTATTGCGGCGTCAGCTGTTCCTTCGAGATGTTCACCCGCGATCGCCAGATCCTGAAGGTGCAGCCGGTGGTGGAGGCGCCGGTGAACGGCATCTCGACCTGCATCAAGGGCAAATTCGCCTGGGACTTCGTCAACAGCGAGAAGCGGCTGACCACGCCGCTGATCCGCGAGAACGGCCGCTTTCGCGAGGCAAGCTGGGACGAGGCGCTCGATCTCGTCGCGCGCCGGCTCCTCGATATCCGTGACATGCACGGCCCGGACAGCATCGGCTTCATCGGGTCCAGCAAGGCGAGCAACGAGGAAGCCTACCTCACGCAGAAGATCGCGCGACTGATCGTCGGCACCAACAGCGTCGACAACTCCTCGCGCTATTGCCAGAATCCGGCGACCAAGGGGCTGTTCCGCACGGTCGGCCATGGCGGCGACGCTGGGTCTATCGAAGATATCGAGAAGGCGGATCTCGTCATCATCGTCGGCAGCAACTTGTCGGAGAACCACCCGGTCATTGCCTCCAAGGTCAAGGCCGCCAAGAAGCACCGCGGCCAGAAGCTGATCGTCGCCGACCTTCGCAAGCACGAGATGGCCGAGCGCGCCGACATCTTCATGAGGCCGAAGGCGAGCACTGATCTCGTCTGGGCCTCCACCCTCGCCCGCTACATGTTCGACCACGGCTACGCCGACACCGAATTCCTGAACAGCAAGGTGAATCAGGTCGAGGAGTACCGGAAGTCGCTCGAGCCATTCACCCTCGAGTTCGCCGAGGAGATCACGGGCATCCCCCGCGAGCAGCTCATCGAAGCCGGCGAGATGATCGGCAAGGCGAAGTCGGTCTGCCTCCTCTGGGCGATGGGCATCACCCAGCACAGCCACGGCGCAAATACCAGCACAGCGCTGTCGAACCTCCTGGTCGTCACCGGCAATTACGGACGGCCGGGCACCGGCGGCTATCCGATGCGCGGCCACAACAACGTTCAGGGCGCCAGCGACTTCGGCTGCCTGAAGAACATGTATCCGGGCTACGAAAAGGTTACCGACGACAAGGTCCGCGCCAAATGGGCGAAGGCCTGGGGCGTGGCGCCGGACGAGCTTTCCGATCAGGTGGGCGAAGATAACTTCCTCATGGTCCAGCACGCCAAGGAAGGTAAGGTGAAGGCGATGTACGTGATCGGCGAGGAGACGGCCTTCTCCGATGCCGATTCCACCAACGTGCACGAGGCTTTCACCAAGCTCGATTTCCTGGTTGTCCAGGACATCTTCCTGAGCCGCACGGCCGAATTTGCCGACGTCGTGCTCCCCGGCTGTCCCAGCGTCGAGAAGGAAGGCACTTTCGTCAACACAGAGCGGCGCATCCAGCGCTTCTACGAGGTCATGCCACCGCTCGGCGACAGCCGGCCGGATTGGCGCATCCTGACCGATCTCGCGGCCCGCATGGGCCATGACTGGGGCTACAACCATCCCTCCGAAATCATGGACGAGGTGGCGGGGATCGCGGAAATCTTCGCCGGCGTCACTTATGAGAGGCTGGAGGGGTGGAAGTCACTCTCATGGCCGGTCAAGGCGGACGGCACCGATACGCCGCTGCTCTACACCGACGGCTTCCACACGGACGACGGCAAGGCGGTGCTCTTCCCGCTCGAATGGGAAAAGCCCGCCGAGGAAGCGGACGGCGAATACGACCTCATCCTCGACAATGGCCGGATGCTCGAGCAATTCCAGTCGACCAATCAGACCGGCCGCGGGCCACGCATCTGGTCGCTGTCGCCCAACTGGTTCGTCGAGGTCAGCCCCGAGCTGGCACAGGAACTCGGCATCTCGGAAGGAACCTGGCTGGAAGTCACCTCGCGGCGCGGCACGGTCGAGGTGCCGGCGGTCATCACGGACCGGGTCAGCGGGCGCGACCTCTTCATGCCCATCCACCAGGGCAAGCCCGGTATCAACAAGCTGACCGGAGAGCACCACGATCCCGACGTCAACACGCCGGCCTACAAGGAGACGGCGGTGAAGGTGCGGGTGATGGACCGGACGATGGATCATTCGCCGTTGCCGCCGGAGAACTTCCGAAATGGCCACCGGACGCCGATGGCCGGCGTCGAGGTGGAGGTCAAATGGCGCCAGGACGATTATGTCCAGCCGCCCCAACACACGTCTCGTCCGGAGAGGTTCTGATGGCGGAACGCATCGACTACGACGTCAAGCCGACGAAGATCGGCCCGGATGCACACGAGGAGCTGGAGCGGCTGCTCCAAACCCTGCACGAACATGGCGCGCTGCGGCTGGCCAACGACCTTGTTGGCGCCAACCCGCAGATCGCCAAGGTGCTGGTGGACGGGCTGGCCAAGCCGGGCTCGCTCAATGCCGCCCAAAACCTGTCGATCCTCCTGATGGCGCTCTCGCGAATCGAGCCGGCGCAGTTCTACCGCGTCGTTTTCGCCATCAAGGACGGGCTCAATGGCGTTGGGTCCTATGCCCCACCCGGCGGCCTGGAGGAAGGAGCGCCCGGCCTCAGCGGCGCCTATAAGCTGCTGCAGGACGACGATCTCTGGCACGCCCTGATGCCGCTCTTGGCCGGGCTGAAGGCCTTCGCCAGCGGCCTCGACCGCAAGGTGGAAAAGCCGATCTCCGCCTTTACGGGAAAGCCAAGCAACTCTTGAAGCGACTAAGGGCTCGCCGTCCGGCAGCGGCGGCGCTCCCAAAGGCACCGCCCTCAAGCCGGTGTCAGGCCTCGGCCCAACCAGAGTCTCCGTTCTAGTCGAGGTAGAAGGACCGACGTCCCTCGGCCAAGGCCTCGGCCCGACTGACGCCGATATCGCGCAAATGCTCGTCCGAAAGTTCGAGAAGGTGCCGTCTGCTCCGGCTCAAGCCGTGCCAGCGTCTCAGAGCAGTCCATAGCCGAATATGCAGGAGCGCAAGCGACGCCCGTCGTTCATATCCGATTGTCACCCTTTCCGATCTATAATGGGCCATATTGCACCCCTTCCTCAGCGATTGGACTTGCCTGCATTCATATTCATGGGGTACATTTCGACAAGATAGAAAATTGCTACGGTGACAAGTTTGCTTTTTCAGCCGGTCGAGGGCGATGGCCCCTACTATGTCCGCTTGGCCGACGCCATTGCGGTAGCAATTACCGAGGGAAAGATCGCGGCGGGGCAGAAGCTTCCGCCGCAGCGCAATCTCGCCTTCGACCTCGGGGTTACGATCGGAACGATCGGGCGAACTTACACCCTCCTCCACCAGCGCGGCCTTGTCAGCGGCGAAGTAGGTCGAGGCACCTATGTCGCCCCCCCGAAAAGCGATCCCGTCCGAGGATCGGGCCAGGCACCCAGCTTCGAGTTCAGCGGGACACGGTTTCACGAGCCACCCGAAGACAAACTTCGCCTGGATACGACCGCTGCCCCGGATATCGGGCAGAGCAGCATCGTCGGCGAAGTTTTGGCCGCCATCACGCGGGATCAACCTGTCGCCGTTTCAAGCTACTCGCGCGTTCACCCACAGCATTGGCTGGATGCCGGGGTTTCATGGCTGTCGCGTAGCGCCTGGCGCCCCACGGCGGACACCATCGTTCCGACGCTCGGCGCTCACGCCGGAGCCATGGCGGTGATCGCGGCCATGAGTTCTCCTGGCGACGCGGTGGCGTTTGAAGCCCTCACCTACAGCCAATTTGCTCGCAGTGCCCGGCTGATCGGGCGGGAGATCCTGCCCGTCGGCCTCGATGAGGAAGGCATGGTGCCGGACGAGTTCGAACGCGCCTGCGTCGAGCGCCGGCTGAAACTGGCCTTCCTGATGCCGTCGGCTCACAACCCCACCCTCGCCATCATGAGCGAGGAGCGGCGAAGGGCCTTGGCGGACATCGCGCGACGCCACGACGTCTGGCTGATCGAGGATGACATCTACGGCAGCCTTATCGGCGGAGAGACGCCGCTTCTCGCCAGCTTCGCGCCCGAGCGCACCTTCGTCGTCGGAAGTCTGTCCAAGGCCGTCGCGGCCGGTATTCGATGCGGCTGGGTGGCTTGCCCGGAGAACTTCAGCTCGCGCATCAAGATCACCCACAAGATGATCACCGGCGGCCTGTCCTTCGTTTTGGCGGAGGCTGGCGCCCGCCTTGTTTTCAGCGGCGCGGCGGAAGATATCCGCGATCGCGTACGCCAGGAGATCGTGGCCCGCGAAGCGATCGCGCGTAGAGCTCTCGATGGCTACGATCTCGTCTCTCGTCCGACCCTGCCGTACCTTTGGCTGAAGCTGCCGGGCGAATGGCTGTCCGGTACGTTCAAGAACGCCGCCCTCCAGCAGGGCATGCTGGTCGACGACGAGGACGAGTTCAAGGCGGGGCGCATCGAGCGGGTCTACCACCGTGCGCGCATCGGCTTTTCCTCGGCGACGCGCGAGGAGATGGGCAACGCGCTCTTTCATCTTCGCAGGATCATCGACGCCGGCGTGGTCGGCTATGACGCGGAAGCCTGACGGCAGCGCCTACTTTTGCCCGCGCTCCCGCCACCAGATGGTGAGGCCGCTGGCGATGAGCAGCCCTGTTCCGGCCATCATGGGAAGGGTCAGGGAGTCGCCGAACAGGACGATCGTATAGATCGTCGCAAAGAGCACCTGGCTATAGAGGAAGGGCGAAAGCACCGAGGCCGGGGCATGGGCGAAGCCCCGAACGAGACAGCCGTGGCCAAGCGCACCGAAGAGGCCGAGCGCGGCCATCTCGAAGAGTTGCCACCCTGTCGGTGCCACCCAGACCGTCGGCACCAGCAGGCTGATGACGACCGCGCCTGCGGCCGTCGTGTGGAACAAGGCCGCGAGCCCTTCCTGCGGCCCGGAAAGAGTGCGGGTCAGCATGAAGTAGCCGGCCAGCGCGAAAGCCGCGAAAAGCGGCAGAAGCAGATAGGGATTTGCATCGCCAAAACCTGGGCGCACGACGAGCAGCACGCCAGCGAAGCCCGCAACCACCGCGCCAATCCGGTAAATGCCGATGCTTTCGCCAAGGAACAGCGCCGAGAGCAGCGTCACCAACACCGGCGCGAAGAACTGGATGGCCGTAGCGTCGGCGAGCGAGATGTGTGGCATCGCGGTATAAATCAGCACCGTGACGACGATGAGCAGCGCACCGCGCGTGATTTGGAGCACCGGCCGCTTCGTTACGAGGAAGCGCCGGCCTGTCAGCGCGACGAGCATCCCCGTCATCGCCAGCGTATGAAAGAAATACCGCGCCCAGACCACCTGTAAGACGGGCAGCTCCGCCGTTAGAGCCTTCCCGATCCCATCCATGGAGGCGATGAGAAAGCCGGCGGTGAGGATATAGGCGATGCCTCTGAGAACGTTGGTGGAAGAAGTCACGACAGGAAGGTCCGGCGCCATCCGAGGAATGGAGCTCGCAAGAGGAGACGTAGGGCAAATATGCCGGGAGCAGCCCTCCATTATGAGGATCACTCCCGGCCGAGTTATCTGGGATACTAGAACATCAGGCCTGCGGCGAACAGGGCTGATCGCTGCCCAGTGTCGAGGCAAATGCCGATCGCGACGCCCGCTCCGCCTAACCGGAATCAGATCAGCAGGTCTGCGACGATCGGGTCGTTGGTGATGTCCTGGTAAAGAATGCCCTGCGCATCGAAGCGCTTGAGCAGGGCCTCGAAGTTCTCCGGCGCCTTGGTCTCGATGCCGAGGAGGATCGAGCCGAAGTCCTTCGCCGACTTCTTGAGGTATTCGAAGCGGGCGATATCGTCGTCCGGGCCGAGTACCCCAAGGAAATCACGCAGCGCGCCGGGGCGTTGGGCAAGGCGCAGGATGAAGTACTTCTTCAATCCCTCGAAACGCAGGGCGCGCTCCTTGACGTCTGGCAGGCGCTCGAAATCGAAGTTGCCGCCCGACGTGACGAGCACCACTGTCTTGCCCCTGATTTGAGGTGCAAGGTCGCGAAGCGCATCGACCGCGAGCGCGCCGGCGGGCTCCAGCACGATACCCTCGACGTTCAGCATCTCCAGCATCGTCTGGCAAAGCCGCCCCTCGGGCACGAGCGTGATGTCATCCGGCTTGAAGCGCGAAAGCGTCTCGAACGGCAGCCGGCCGATTTCGGCGACCGCCGCACCGTCAACGAAGCCCTCGATGGTCTTGAGGCGCGTCAGCTCGCCGCGCTCGATGCTGGTGCGAAGGCTCGGCGCGCCCAGCGGCTCGACAAAGCGCAGCGCTGGAGCAGGGTGCGAGCCATCGCTGACGAGGCGCGTTACGCCCGAGGCAAGCCCGCCACCGCCGACAGGCAGCACGAGAACGTCGGGACGCTCGTAACCGAGCTGACGGTCGATCTCGAGCGCCACCGAAGCCTGGCCCTCGATGATATCCTCGTGATCGAAAGGCGGCACCATCTCCGCCCCGGAGGTCTGGGCGTATGCCTTGGCGGCAGCGTAGCAATCATCGAAGAAATCGCCGACCAGCTCGATCTCGATGGCGCTACCACCGAAGACGCGCGTCTTGTCGATCTTCTGCTGCGGCGTCGTGACCGGCATGAAGACCCGGCCCTTCACGCCGAAATGGCGACAGGCGAAGGCAAAGCCCTGCGCGTGGTTGCCGGCGGACGCGCAACAGAAGGACGCTTCCCCGGCGCCGTCGGCAAGGCGCTTTCGCATGAAGTTGAAGGCGCCGCGGATCTTGTACGAGCGAACCGGCGTCAGATCCTCGCGCTTGAGGAAGACGCGGGCCCCGTAGCGGTTGGAGAGATGCTCGTTGAGCTGAAGGGGCGTCTCGGGAAAGAGCTCGCGCAACGCCTTTTCCGCATTTGAGACGCGGAGGGAGAATTCGGATTGAGACATGATCTTTTGAAACCGTGGGGCGGGCGAAGGGCCACGCCAAGGGACGTGCCAGCAGAACCGGCGGAAGAAGAGCATGTTCGCGGCGCTCGGCGGGAGCGCAACGCGAGCCGGTCGCGGCTCGGCGTCTGAGGATCGGGTCTCAGTGGTGCCGAGCGACGCCGGCGCCGATAATCAGGGACGCGACTCCGCCGATCGATGGAAAAGTCGTCATCGCACGCCCCCTTGCTCGAAGTTGAAGTCGTGCCGACAGGTGGCGCAGATTGCCCGCTTTGTAAAGCAGGCGTCCCATCTTTTTGTCGGCGACCGATCGACTATCCTTCCCCTCAGGATAATCAGGAGAAGCACCATGATCACGCCGCTCGCCGCGAAAGACGCCCCGGCCCGGACGAAGCCGAGCAACTATCCCGAGCCGTTCTATTCAATTGTGGCCGGCAGGAGGAAGCGCCCGCTCGGCGACCTCTTCGGCCTGACGAACTTCGGCGTCAACCTCGCGAGCCTGACGCCGGGAGCCGTTTCCTCCATCCATCATCACCATTCGCGGCAGGACGAGTTCATCTACATCATCGAGGGCACGCCCACCCTCATCACCGACGAAGGTGAATTTCGGCTGGAGCCCGGCATGGTCGCGGGATTTCCGGCGGGTGGAACCGCCCATCATATCGAGAACCGCGCCGATAGCGTCTGCGTCTATCTCGAAATCGGCGACCGCACGCCTGGCGACGACTGCACCTACCCGAACGACGATCTGAAGGTCACGAGCATCGACGGAAGCTTGATCTTCACCCACAAGGACGGCTCGCCGTATTAGGACCAGCAGACCTCAGAGAAACACGTCAACCAGGGAGAACGTCTCGACATCGACGAGCCCCTTGTCGGAAATCCTCAAGGAAGGGATCACGACGAGCGCCAGCAGAGAATGCTGCATGAAGGCGTTGTTGAGTGTACAGCCCGACTCCCGCATCGCCTCGATCAGGCGATCGGCCTTCCTCGCGACAATCTCGGAGCGCTCGTCGGACATCAGCCCTGCGATCGGCATCTCCACAAGCGCCCTCTCCTCGTCCTCGGCGAAGAAGGCGGCGCCGCCTCCCACCTCCGCGAGCCGGTTGGCGGCGAGAGCCATCTGCTGGCGGCAGGTGCCGACGACGATCATGTGATGCGAGTCATGAGCCACCGTCGAGGCCAGCGCACAGCGACCGCGATAGCCGAAGCCGGAAACGAACGCGTTGACGACGGCTCCGCTGCCGCGATGGCGCTCGACCAGCGCGATGCGGCAGACATCGTTCTGCCGATCGATGCCGATCACCCCTTTCTCAATTGGCAGCTCGGCGGTCAACGCCCGCGTCGGCGCCTGATTTTCCACGACGCCGATGACACGCACCTTCACCCGCTCCGGATGGTCCGCCGGGGGGGCGATCGCGAAATCCTCCTTGGTGAGCGCCTTACCCAGCTTGACCGTCGCCTTCGCCTCCTTGGGATAGGCATAGGCAGGTAGATCCACGCAAAGCGCCCCGCCCTTGGCGAGCTCGACACCGCGCCCGTAGACCGCGTCGATGGAGAGGGCCGCGAGGTCGGATACGATCAGGAAGTCGGCGCGCCGGCCCGGAGTGATCGAGCCGATCTCCCGCTCCAGCTTGAAATGCTCGGCCGTGTTGATGGTCGCCATCTGGATGGCGGTGATCGGCTTCAGCCCCTGCGCAATGGCATGGCGCACGACGCGATCCATATGGCCGTCACGCACCAGCGTGCCGGAATGGCTGTCGTCGGTGCACAGAATGAAGTGGCGCGAATCGAGCCCCATCTCGGTGACGGCGCGCACCTGCGCCGCCACATCGTACCAGGCCGAGCCGAGGCGCAGCATTGCCTTCATGCCCTGGCGCACGCGCGCCACCGCGTCCTCCATGCGCGTGCCCTCGTGGTCGTCCTCCGGCCCGCCGGCGGCATAGCCGTGGAACGCGCGGCCAAGGTCGGGCGAGGCATAATGCCCGCCCACGGTGCGTCCCGCGCGCCGCGTCGCGGCGATCTCTCCCACCATCGTTGAATCGTTGGCGGCGACGCCGGGAAAATTCATCACCTCGCCGAGACCGATGATCCCCGGCCAGCCCATCGCCTCCTCGACATCGGCGGGACCAAGCACGGCGCCCCCTTCTTCCAATCCCGGCGCCGAGGGCACGCAGGACGGCATCTGGACCCACACATTGGTCGGCTGAACCAGCGCGTCGTCGTGCATGAGCCTGACGCCCTCGAGGCCAAGGACATTGGCGATCTCGTGAGGATCGATGAACATCGATGTCGTGCCATGAGGGATGACGGCCCGGCAAAACTCCGTGACTGTCACCATTCCACTTTCGACATGCATGTGCGCGTCGCAAAGGCCGGGAACGAGATAGCGCCCGGCCGCGTCCACCACCTTCGTCCCCTCACCGATCGTGTGGCTCGCGTCCGGTCCGCAATAGGCGAAGCGCCCCGCCTTGATGGCGATGTCGGTCGCCGGGATGATCTCGCCCGAATGGACGTTGACCCAGCGTCCGTTCTTGACGACCAGATCGGCCGCCGCTCGTCCCATGGCGACATCCACGAGGCTCGGGGCGACGGACTCGAAGGCGGGAAATGGCTTTGCGGACGACATGGCAACCTCGAAAAACGGACAGCAATCTTGACCGGTAACTCTACCGACCAGCGGCGGCGGAACAAGACATGGCGGCGAGCATCCCCGCCCCAATCAGGCGCCAGGGGACAATGCGAAAGCGGCGGCCCGAAGACCGCCGCTTATATTCGATGGCCGAGGTGATCGGCGATCAGGCGAGGCGTTGGCGTGCAACCTCGAGCTTGGCCGCCTCGGCGCGATAGCTCTCCAGCTTCTCGCGCTCCTGTTCCACCACCTCTTCCTTGGCGTTGGCGACGAACTTCTCGTTTCCGAGCTTCTTCTCGATGCGTCCAACCTCATCGTTCGCCTTCTTCAACGCCTTGTCGAGGCGCGCTCTCTCCGCAGCGATGTCGATCATGCCTTCGAGAGGCAGGGCAAATGTCGCCCCGCCGACAATGATCTGCGCGGACTGAAGCGGCGCGCCTTCCACGATTGAGACACTCGACAGGCGCGCAAGTCGCTTCAACGCCGCATCGTGGCGCTCGAGCCGCTCCACCACCAGCGGCTCCGGCCGGATCGCCACCAGCGCGGCTTCGGCCGACGCCGGCACGTTCATCTCGGCGCGCACGGAGCGGATCTCGCTGACGAGGTCGATCAGCCAATTGATGTCATCCGCCGCCTGACTGTCGGCGAAGGTCAGCTCCGGCCATCGTGTGTGGCAGAGCAGCGCGTCGCGCGAGGCTCCGGTGGGCGCAGTGACGGTCCAGAGCTCCTCCGTCAGGAAGGGCATGAACGGGTGAAGCAGTGCATAGATACGGTCGAGGACGTGGCCAGTCACCGCCCGCGTTTCGGTCTGGGCCGCCTCGTCTCCCTCCAGGAAGACCGGCTTGGAAAGTTCGAGGTACCAGTCGCAGAAGAGGTTCCAGACGAAGCGGTAGAGCGCGCCCGCAGCTTCGTTGAAGCGATAGGTTTCCAACGCCGTCGTTACTGCCGCCGTGGTGCGGCCGAGCTCGGTCATCAGCCACCGGTTCAGCGGCAGCGTCAGCTTCTCCGGATCCACGGCGGCGCCATGGACGACGCCGTTCATCTCTGCGAAGCGCGTGGCGTTCCACAGCTTGGTGCCGAAATTGCGGTAGCCGGCGATGCGCTGCGGGTCGAGCTTCACGTCGCGCCCCTGCGCCGCCATGATGGCGAGCGTGAAGCGCAGTGCGTCGGCGCCGAACTCGTCGATGAGATCGAGCGGGTCGATGACGTTGCCCTTGGACTTCGACATCTTGGCGCCGTGCTTGTCGCGCACCAGCGCATGGACATAGACCGTGTGGAACGGCTCGGTCTTCATGAAGTGGGTGCCCATCATCATCATGCGGGCGACCCAGAAGAAGATGATGTCAAAGCCGGTGACCAGGACGCTCGTCGGATAATAGGTGGCGAGTTCCGGCGTCTGGTCGGGCCAGCCGAGGGTCGAGAAGGGCCACAGCGCGGACGAGAACCACGTGTCGAGCACGTCCTCGTCGCGCTTGAGGAAGCCCTCACGCTCGGCCGGGTCCTCGGCCATGACGCGCGCTTCTTCATCCGTGATGGTGCCGTTGACGACGTAATGGGCGAGCGCGGCGGCCACCGCCTCTTCCTCGGTCTTTTCGACGAACACCTCGCCATCCGGCCCATACCATGCCGGGATCTGATGGCCCCACCACAGCTGGCGGGAAATGCACCAGGGCTGGATGTTCTCCATCCAGTCGAAATAGGTCTTCTCCCAGTTCTTCGGCACGAACCGCGTCCGGTCCGCGCGGACGCTCTCGATCGCCGGCTTGGCCAGCGTCGCGGCGTCGACATACCACTGGTCGGTCAGGAACGGCTCGATCGGCACGCCGCCCCGGTCGCCATGCGGCACCATGTGAACATGGTCCTCGATCTTGGCGAGGTAGCCGCCCTCCTCCATCATCTCGACGACGCGCTGGCGCGCGAGGAAGCGATCCTGCCCGTCGAGCGCCTCAATGGTGCGCTGAAGGGCATCGGTGCGCTCTAGCCCCTCAAGGAAGTCGGGATTGCCGGCAAGCGTCACCGCCGCTTCGATGGTGAGGATGTTGATGCGTCCAAGATCGTTGCGCTTACCGACCTCGAAGTCGTTGAAGTCATGGGCGGGCGTGATCTTCACGGCGCCCGAACCGGCTTCCGGATCGGCGTAGTCGTCGCCGACGATCGGGATGCGCCGCCCGACCAAGGGCAGGATCACCTTTTCGCCGATCAGCGCCTGATATCGCTCATCCGACGGGTTCACCGCGACGCCCGTGTCGCCGAGCATCGTTTCGGGGCGCGTGGTGGCAACGACGATGAAGGTCGACGAATCCTCGGGATTGAAGACACGGCCCTCGATCGGATAGCGAAAGTGCCAGAGATGACCCTTCACCTCCTTCTGCTCCACCTCCAGGTCGGAAATGGCGGTGAGCAGCTTCGGGTCCCAATTGACCAGACGCTTGTCCTTGTAGATCAGCCCGTCCTTGTAGAGGCTGACGAAGACCTCACGAACGGCTCGCGACAGCCCCTCATCCATGGTGAAGCGCTCGCGCGACCAGTCGCAGGAGGCGCCGAGGCGCCGCAACTGCTTCAGGATCGTGCCGCCAGATTCACCCTTCCACTGCCAGACCCGCTCGACGAAAGCCTCGCGCCCCATGTCACGGCGACTTGGTTCGCCCCGCTGCGCGAGCTGGCGCTCCACGACCATCTGCGTGGCGATGCCGGCGTGATCGAGCCCTGGCTGCCAAAGCACATTTTTGCCGCGCATCCGCTCGAAGCGCACCAGCACGTCCTGGAGCGTATCGTTGAGCGCATGGCCCATGTGCAGCGAGCCGGTGACATTGGGCGGCGGAATGACGATCGAGAAAGCTTCCGCGCCGGGAGCGGCGCCCGCGCCGGAGCGAAACGCATTCGCGCTCTCCCAACGTTCGGCGATGCGCGGTTCGATGTCAGCGGCGTCGTAGGTTTTTTCGATCATGGCAGGTCCGGGAGAATTTGGCCGAGGACGGCGTCGAAAGGGGTTATCGTCAAGCCGGAAGGGCTGTCAACGCGAACCGTCGCTTCTCAATCGGGCAGCTTGCCACAGGATCCGTCTTTCCGGCATTTTCAAGCGGTTTTCCGCAAGGTAAAACGAGCCGTCGCCATGAAGGATAGAGCGTTCCATATTCACATAACCGGAGCGTCAGGTTCGGGAGTCTCAACCCTTGGCCACGCGCTCGCGGCACGCCTACAACTGACTCATCTGGATACCGACGATTTCTATTGGGAAGCCACCGATCCGCCCTACCAATTGAAGCGCCCCATCGACAAACGTTTGGACCGTATTCGCCGTGCTTTCGAAGAGGCGCATCAAGGCTGGGTGCTTTCCGGATCGCTGGATAGCTGGGGCGAGCCCCTCGTCAATCTCTTCGATCTTGTCGTCTTCATCGAAACGCCGGCAAAGGTTCGGCTGGAGCGGCTGCGGTCCCGCGAACTTGCCCGCCATGGAGCAGAGGCGCTGGCACCGGGTGGCGCGATGCACGCGACCCATACCGCCTTCATGGCCTGGGCTGCATGTTACGAACGCGGAGATCGCTCCGGCCGCAGCCTCACAGGACATCGCGCATGGCTGCAGGTCTTGCCTTGCCCCTGGCTTCACGTCGAAGGAATACGGCCGGTTGAAACTCTCGTAGAAGACATCGAAGCCGGCCTGGCGGAGCTCCAGACGTAGGGACCGAGAGTCGCCCAACTGCAATTGCACATTTTCCGCCGCTTCATTCTGCCGCAAAAGGTGACGCTTCGGTCTAGAGCCGAGACCTCTTCAGGCGGTGAGTTTTGCGGCAAAGCAGGCTGGCCCGTGCGTCATGCGCGGGCCAGCGATCCTTCTGTGTCAGGCCGTGCGTCGACCACCGCGAGCCACTCGCTCGATTTCCTCGCGCACCAGCCGCTCGACCATGCGCGGCAAATTGTCGTCCAGCCATTCCTGCAGCATGGGGCGCAGCATCTCTTGCGCCATCTGCTCCAACGAACGCAGCTCGCCCTCGCGGATCGCGCGGGAGAGTTCGTCGAAGGCGGCCGCGACCTCCTGTCCAGAACGATCCGATAGCAGAGGCGCATCCTCGCCCTGCGCGGCAGATGGCTCTCCGGCTGACGTCAGCCAAGCGGGGAGGCGAACATCGTTGGCCGCGGGCTCATGATTGGTCTGCTCAGGCTCATCGGCTTCCAAATCGGCAGCCGACGGAGAAGTCTCCGAAGCTGCTTCCTGCTGATGATCGACCTCGAAGGCCTGATAGCGCAGCTCGTCCGCCAGACGCTGGTCCAAATCCGCGTCGAGATCGGCCTGCGCGTCCTGCGATTCGTCCTCCTGGCTCCCGAATCCATGCGGGTCCTCGTAGGAAGACGCGGCCGCAGCCGGCTGCGGCGCACCGGACGCGCCCTCACCGGCCGCGCGGCGCACCGGCGGCACATCGCCCGCGTCCGACGAATAATCGATCCGGCTCGGCCGAAGCTCGGCCAAAACCCGGCCACCACCAAACTTGGACAGTCCGGACGCCGCAGATCGAGAAGCATCCGGCATCGGACGGCTCTCGTGAGCCGAGGTCATACTGCCCGTTGAATCCTGTTCGTCATCGGTTTGGCCGAGACGGCTCTCTTCGACCTCTGGTGCGACCGCGGTCCGAATCGCGTCCCCGGAAACCATTGATTCCTTCGCTCGATGATCGCGCGAAAGCTCCGCTGAAGGCTCGTTATGAACGGCACGAGACGTCTCGTCAGCCTTTAAAGCAGAGCCTGCCGAAGTCTGCGGTTGCCGGCGCCCTACTCCTCGATCGTCCCCGCTCTCGATGATCCGCCGGATAGACGCAAGGATTTCATCCATGGATGGTTCTTTGGCCGGAAGCGCTTGGCTCATCATTAAGCTCCGCATCATAATCTCTTCGACTGATCTTGAGCAGCCGAATCATACTCTTAAGACTAAACTGAAAACCCCGAGGATTGAATCCCCGGGGCCGCGGCTTTCCAGATTTCTACAGAAGATATTGAAGGTCAGCGCCCGTCCGGGGTGCGCAGCCCGCCCCACTTGTCCTCGACCGCCTTGTAATGGTCGTTCGGGTCATAGATCGCGACCGGCAGCTTCAGTCGCTGCGGCGTCAGATGACCAATTGCGGACGCCAGGGCATAACTGCCCACGACGACGTCGCGTCGAGCACCGGCCAGCAGGATCTGCGCCGTGATGACATCCGCCTGAGAGTTCAACACATCGAGAGTCGTGCGTTGACCCACGTTGCGCTCTTCGCTCACACCCTGGAGGGCGAGCTTGGCCGCCTCCACCTGGGAGCGATAGCCGGAGACGTTGGCGCGCGCAGCTTCCAACGTCGCCCAAGCGGTGGCCACGGCGGCCCGCACCTGGTCGCGCGCGGAATCGACCTCGATGCGGCGCTGACCAAGCGTCTCCTTGTACTGACGGACTTGCGAGGACGCGAGGCCACCCTGGTAGATGGGAATGGTCAATGTCGCGCCGACGGTTGCCGACAAGGCATTGCTGCCGGTCGAGCGCGAGCCGACGCCGGGCAAATCATTGGTGTGAGTCGTGGAATAGCTGTCTTCAACCTCACCCGTCAGCGAAACTTGCGGCAGCAAGGCGCCTTCGGCGGATTTGACCTGGAAAGATGCAGCATCGACGAGATGAAGCGTCGCCAGGATCGCGGGATGGTCTCGCTGCGAGATCGACAAGGCGGCATCGATGGACGGCGGCAAGACACCCGTCAGCGCTTCCGCTGCGGAAAGGCCCGTCGGCGCCGCTCCGACCACCTGAAAATAGGTCGCCTCGCTGCTGGCGACCTGTGCCAGGGCCGAGTTGAGCGTCGCCGTGGCAAGCGCCCTTTCCGCCTCGGCCTGCGCAACGTCGGTGCGCGTGCCCTCACCAACGTCGAGGCGGGCGCGAGCGGCCCTCACCTGCTCCTCCAGAAAGCTCAGATTCTGGCGCCGAAGCGAAGCGATTTCGCGATCACGGACGACGTCCATATAGGCCGAAACCGTATCAGTGAACGTATTCTGGACGCTGTTGGCGAGATTCTCCTGCCCCGCGAGAACCCGCGCTTTCGCAGCCCTGACGTTGTTCGGCGTCTGAAAACCGTCAAAGAGCGCCTGGTTGAGCTGAACGCCAAATCCATAGCCGAGGCTTCTGGAGTTGTAGTCGCTGGAACCATATTGGCTGTGCGTCGTTAAGGTGTGGTTCGCGTTGGCGCGCCCCACCGCGCTGATGAAAGGCCTAAGACCCGACTTTGCCTGAGGTACTGCCTCGTCCGTCGCCCGCTGCTCGGCGCGAGCCGCGTTGAGGGACTGATTGTTGTGATAGGCCTTGGCCAACGCGCCACGAAGGGTTTCCGCATCTGCCGCGACCGCGCCGCTGAGAATGGTGCCGGCGGTCAGCGCCACCGCTAGCCAAAATTTAGCTTTCACTGCTCTATTCTCCGCATTGACGCCGCTCACAACCATGGAGAGAGCCGTTCGGCGACATTCATCGAACCGATCGGTTCTATGCACTCAAATAGCCGACAGCGAAACGTCTCGTAAACGGTTTGCGGACATTTTCTTCCGACTGTGGCCGCATCGGAACAGACGAATTGCGGTTCGAGCCGCGCCGATTCCACACACACCCCGCCCGTTGACAGGCCGCTGCCCTCTGCGAATTGATACACTATCAAGGAGGAGCGAGGCTGTACGCCTTCGCGCGCCTGCGGCAACCTTTTTGCAGGACGTCATCCCGCATAAGGTTGCCGCAGGCGCAAAGGCAGAACCGATGATTGCCACCTATGGCAGGCGGCAGGTTCGCGGTCTTCAGAAGACGAAAGTGGCCTTCTTCTCAAAGCCTGGCAGCGGCTTGACCGCGCAATTGAAGGCAAAGCGGCCCGAGACGATTCCTTCGTCCTTCATGTAAAGACGGGCCATGGCTGAGTTGCCCACGCCTTCGACGACGACCAAACGCCCACCATCGCGGAGTTGATCGAAGAAAGCGTCGGGCAATTCCATCACCGCTCCCTCGATGACGATCACATCGTAAGGCGCCTCCGACGGGTAGCCCTCGTTGAGCGGCCCCTCGACGACCACGACATTGACCAGTTCGAGCCGGGTCAGCGTTTCCATCGCGGCTGCCGCCAGCTCCGGGTCCGATTCGAGCGCCACCACTGAGCCCGCGAGATGCGAAATGATTCCCGACGAATAGCCGGTTCCGCATCCGACATCGAGCACGACGTCGCGCGGGCCGATAGCCGCGAGCTGGATCAGCTTGGCGAACGGCGAGGGTTCCATGAGATAGCGCCCTCGGCCGATCGAGACATCCTCGTCGATATACGCCAGGGGCCGCTGCGCGGTGGGAACGAATTCTTCACGCGGAACGGTGAGTAGCGCCTCCAGAACCTTATAGTCCGTGACGTCGGTGGTCCGGATCTGGTTGTCGACCATTGCGGTTCTTTGAGTGGCGAAGTCCATGACACAGCCGATTTTCGCGATGAACACCGCTCGTTCCTTAGTCGCCGTTACGTCTGTGTGCAAGCTCGCCCCGCCGACGCTCAAGGTCGGGTTCGATGAGCAGCCGCATCAGACGCCAGAATAGGCGCACCATGGCGCCGGCGCGGGTTGCAACGGGCCCCCGGCGCCACGAGACATGGGAGTAGCGCCCCCTGCCCGCATAGCACCGGTCAGATCAGATCCTGCCCCTCATCGACGATGAGGTTCCAAGGGCCAACCCCGGCAGCGACGACATGCGGACCATCCGGCCGCAAAGCCCACTCCACGAATTCGAGCGCGTGCCCGACGTCGGGCACCGCAGGCATATCGAGAGCCGCCAGCGGGTTGAGCCGTGCGAGGTCGACCGCCTCCGAGAGCGTCAGGTCGAGCCAGTTAATCACGTTCCGGACGACCTGTTCCATCGTTGCGGAGGAGCCGCCGAGATAAGGCGATCCGGGCTCGCGCACGACACCGTCCGCGCAACGCTCGATCTCGACGTCACCAAGCGTGTAGATGCCGGGTTCGGCGGCGGCGCCCGCCGTCGCGTCCGTCACCAGGACCGACCGCTCCGCTCCTTTGGCTCTCAGATAAAGGCGCGCCATGTAGGGAGGGATATGGATGCCGTCTGCGATGAAACTGGCGAAGAGGTGGTCCTCTCCCAGCTGAGCGAAGAGCGGATTGTCGTTCTTCGGAAGAAGGTGAGCGATGCCGTTGCCGAGATGGGTGGACATGCGCGCACCCGCCGCGACCGCAGCCTCGACCACCTCGCGCCCCGCGTTGGTATGGCCGAGCGCCACCGAGATGCCACGCCTCGCCGCCTGCGGAATGAGTTCCAGCACGCCCTCGCGCTCCGGCGCCACCGTCAGAATGCGGATCGGACGGACCAGCCCATCGGCCAAGCGATCCAGCACGCCCGCGTCACCCGCGCGCATCTGGTCCTTTGGGTGGCAGCCGGCATAGCCCTCCTCCGGCGAAAGAAACGGACCTTCGACGTGATAGCCCCGGACCATCCATGGCCCCAGACGCGAAGCCGCGACGGCCGCATCGAGAGCGCGAAGGCGCCGCGACATGACGTCGACAGAGCTGGTGATGATCGTCGGTAGGCATTGTGTCGCGCCATGGGCGAGCATAGCCATCAGAGCGGCGTCCACATCGTCGGGCGTGAGCGTCTCGCTGTTGAAATCGACGCCGCCAAAGCCGTTCACCTGGATATCGACGAGACCAAGCGTGCGGATGGCATCGTGCTCCGCCGGAACAGAAGTTGGTCGCCGCTTCAGGACGCGCCCTGCCCCGTCCGTGAGGAACTCGAAGGAGCCGAGCCTCTTGCCCGCCATCACGGTCAGGGCGCGCGGCTGATCGTCTCTGCGCTCTAGCTTCATGATGTCACTCCCGCCCGCGCACATCCGCCGAACGAGCTTTCAGCAGAGACGCGGCATCCTCGTCGAGGAACATTCCGCAATCGGGATGAGTGCGCAGGATCGAGGCCGGGACCGCGTTGGTCAGCGGTCCCTCCAGCGCCTTGGCGACGGCATCGGCCTTGCGCGCATCGGGCACCGTCACGATCAGCTTGCGCGCCGCGAGGATGCGCCGAACGCTCATCGAGATCGCCTGAGTGGGCACGTCGTCGAGGGTTGGAAACCAGCCTTCCCCCATCTGCTGACGGCGGCAGGCCTGGTCGAGCGTGACCACCAGATAAGGCTTGTCGGTTTCAAAATCGGCCGGCGGATCGTTGAAGGCCAGATGCCCGTTCTCACCGATGCCGATGAAGGCGACGTCGACGCTCGCGCTTCCGATCAGACGGTCCAGCCGCGCCGCCTCTGCATCGGGGTCGGAGGCCTCGCCGTCGATGTAATGGAAGGCCGCCGGACCGCCCGGTACGCGTTCGGCAAAACGCTCCTTGAGAAATCGCCGGAACGAGGCGCCATGGCTGACCGGCAGGCCGATATATTCGTCGAGGTGGAAGCAGGTCACGCGCTGCCAGTCGATGTCCGGCGCGGCGACCAACGCCTCGAGCATCTCGAATTGGCTGGTGCCGGTGGCAAGCACGATGGTCGCGGCGCCTTGTTGCTTCAGGGCTTCACGGATGCGTGCGGCTCCGGCCGACGCGGCCGCCACTCCCATCTCGCGCCGGGACGATAGAATGGAGATGTCCAAGACTGTTCTCTCTGATCACAATGTTCTGGAAGGCCGGTGGAGCCGACCGCGTCAGGCCAAGTGCCGGACGCGGGGAATGAACTTTTCCTCGAGCGCCCTGTTGGCCTCGTCTCCGCCCGGCATGTTGGCGCTGCGCCAAAGAGGCGGCGTCATGCCCGTGGCAGCCAACCGCTTCACCGTCTCGATCATCAGAAGATTGATCGTGAACGCATTGCAGAAGGTGGAGGTTGGCCCGGTCTTCTCCGCAACCCCGTCGATTTCCATGACGGCATCGCCCAGCGGCAAACGGCAGTCGAGGAAGTGGTCGACCTCGCGATAAAGCACCTTGCCGGAAGGATGGCGCGCCGGATGATCCGCAGGCAAGCTGTCGGCAAAGGAGTGCGAGGTGATCCCGATGGATGCCATGCCGCGCGCGCGGGCTTCCAACGCCACGTCGATACACATCGAATTGACGCCGTAGGCGTTCACGATGACGATGATCTCGCCGGGGGTCCGGCCGACGCGATAGGAATCGAGAACCTTCGCCGCATAGCCCGGCGTCCGCTCGATGATGTTGGAGCGCTTGGCGCCGTGGATGAGGTTGAAGCCGGCGTCGAGGATCGCGTTGATCGGAGCCAGACCGCCAGCGCGCCAGAGCACCTCCTCCGCCGCCATGCTGGAATGGCCGCCCGGCCCGATGACGTGGATCAGCTGGTCTCGGCGGATCGCGTCGGCCACGGCTTCGGCCGCCGCCTCGATGGCGTCCGCGCCCTCGAGGATTTCATCCATCAGGCCAGAGATCCGGTTCTTGTACGTCCGGAATTCTGCGTTCTCAGTCATTGGATATGTCCTTTTGAAGCTCGGGCCGGAGGAAAGCGGAAACGATCCGCTCCACGGCGGAGACCAGCATGAGCGCACCACAGGCGGGCGCCGCCGCATAGGCGTAGCCGGTCGGGAAGTCCCAGGTGTCGAAGGGAACGCGCATCCGCTTGTCGGCGATCTCCCAGCCCTTGACGACAAGGAGCACGAAGAAGGCGGCGGCCGCGATGTCGAGTGCGATGTCGAGCCAGCGCCGGGGTGCCGGCGACAGCCCGGCCACGAAATAGTCCATCGTCAGATGCGCGCGGAGGTGAAACAGCACCGCCGTTCCGAGGAACACGCCCCAGACGAAGAGCAGCCGCACGAGGTCCGGCGCCCATAGCCAGGTTGTGCCAACAAAGTAGCGAAGCCCGATCTGGATAACGAAGAGCATGAAGATGACAGTGAAGATGACGCCGACGAGGACTTCGATCCCGCGATAGGCGATGTCGAGCATGGCTTTCATGAAACCCTCCCTCACCCGAAGATCAGGTCCGGCAGCCAAGTCACCAGCGCCGGCACATAGGTGCAGAGAATGAGAACGCCGAGCAGCATGGCGGTGAACGGCCAGATGGCGCGGACCAGTTCGCCGAACGGCATCTCCGCGATCTTCGCCTCGAGGAAGAGAAGCACCCCGATCGGCGGCGTCAGCAGCCCGATCATCAGGTTCATCACCACGATGACGCCGAAGTGGGTTGGGTCGATCCCGAGCTGAACGGCCACCGGCAGAAGCACGGGAAAAAAGATCAGCATCACCGGGATGGCATCGAGGATGCACCCCATGATCAGGAAGAACACGTTGACCAACAGCAGGAACCAGAACCGGTTCAGCTCCCAGGCCGCCAATAGATCGGCCAGCTTCTGCCCGAGCTGCTCATAGGCGACGATATACTGATAGAGACCGACGACGGCGAAGACGATCATGATCGAGGACGAGAACACCGCCGAATGGGTGAAGATGCCCAAGAGGTCGCGAAGCCGGATCGAGCGGTAGATGAACAGCGAGATCAAAAGGATGTAGGCGATCGCCAGAACCGACACCTCGACCAGCGTCACCACGCCGAAGATGACGCCGGACAGGATGATCAGCGGTGCCACCAGCGCGAAGATCGAATCCCGCAAGAGCGGCTTCAGCGTCGACCAGCCGATTTCGCTGCGCACGACGGGATAGTTCCGGCGGCGGCTGACGATGCCGATCAGAAGCAGAAGAGAGACGGCCATGAGCAAGCCGGGAATCACGCCGCCGACGAACAGGCGGCCGATGGAGATCCCGCTGATGACGCCGATGAAGATCATTGGGATGCTGGGCGGGATGATCGGCCCAATCACCGCTGCCGCACCGTTGACGGCAGCAGAAAACGGCTTGTCGTAGCCCCTCTCGCGCATGGCCGGGAGCAGCACGGAACTCACGGCGCTGGCGTCTGCGACGGCCGAGCCGGAAACGCCGGCCACAATCACGTTGACCACCACCGCGACATAGGCGAGCCCGCCTCGCAGCCGCCCGACGAAGTAGTCGACGAGCGCCGTGAGCTTGGCCGTCATGCCGGCTCTGTTCATGAGCTCGCCGGCGAGAATGAAGAACGGGATCGCAACGAGCGTCGACGAATCGACACCGCCGACCATGGTGGAGGCGACAATCCTAAGGGAAATGTCACCCTGGATCAGGATGTAGAGAACCCCGCTGATCCCCATGGCGAGCCAAATGCTCATGCCGAAGCCGATGAGGACGAAGAGGATCAGGAAAAGGACAATGATCACGGAGCACCTGCCGATGTCGGCCGGATCGTCCGGGGCCGGGCTCCGCCACGAACGCTCCCCTGATACGATCTCATCCGATTTCTTTGGAGCGCGACCGCGCCTACTGAACCGCCTTGATCTCTTCGACCAGGCCCTTCGGCCAGAGCTTGCCCTCGAACTCGTCGAAGGCTCCCGCCAGCGCATCGCGTATGTCGTTCAGATCGGGATCCGTGATCACCGTCATCGACTTGCCGAGCTTGTCGTAGACCTGCGACATCTGCTCGTGCAGAAGCTTGGTCTCATATTCGCCGGCCTTGTCGGCGGCCGAGCGGATCATCTTCTGATCGTCCGGGGAAAGCTCATCCCAGAAGTCCTGGCCGGCGTAGAAGGTCTCGATATCGCGGATGTAGTCCGTCTTGATGTAGTACTTCTGGACCTCGTAGAGGCTGCTCGAGTCAACGACCATCGCCCCGTTCTCCTGAGCATCGACGACGCCCGTGCGCAGCGCCATGTAGAGCTCGGAAAACGGCACCTGCTGGGGCAGCGCGCCCAGCGTCGTCATGGCCTTCAGCACCGTCGGGCTCGACGCGGTCCTGATCTTCAAGCCCTTGAAATCCTCCGCCTTGCGGACCGGCCGGTCCGTCGTCGTCAGACCACGGGGCGTCGTGTCGCCGTTGATGGCGACGATCTTGATGCCCGTCTCCTCTTCCGCCTTCTCGATGATCGGCTTGAAAAAGTCCGCATCGAGCGCCGCCTTCATATGCTCGTAGTCGCGGAAGAGGAACGGCAGCGCCGTGACCTCGAAGGGCTCGCCTCCATCAATCCAGGCAAAGGTGTTGATGCCGCCATAGACCATCTGAAGGTCGCCGGTCTGCATCTGAACGAACATCTCCTTAGGCCCGCCGAGCACGCTGTTGGGATAGACCTGCACCGTAAACTTGCCGCCTGATTCGGCCTCCACTAGCTTGGCGAACTCCAGCGCGGCCAAATGGGTCGGATGATCCGTGTTCCGGATGTGGCCAAGACGGATGACTTGCGCCACGGCGTCGGAGAGCCCAGCGCCCCCGATCAGCAGTGCCAGACTCAGAATGGGTACGCTAATCTTCATCATGCCGACCTCCTATTACGGCCATCCTCTGCCGCATCTATTTACTAACACGGCGTGTTATTAAATGTCCAGGCGCTTCTGGCTTTTCAATGTGCAGGATATGAGAGGCCGTCGACGAACGGCATGGGAAGAATGGAATGCTGGTTCTCCTTGAGGACATCCCGGCCGAGGGGCAGACCCGGCCAGCGGACCGGGCGAAGGCTCAGCTCTTTTATGAACTCGCCAAGGGCTCGACGACGCGCAAGCGCCTGGCGAGCGGCCTGGGCATTCGCCCTTCGACGGTGTCCCAGTTGATCAGTGAAATGATCGCGGATGGGCTTATCGCAGAAGGAAACGTTGCCGCGTCGACACGGAAGGGCCGCCCGGAGATTCCGTTGGAGGTCGTTTCCGACAGGGTGGCGATCCCCGTGCTGTTCATGGTGTCCGATCGCATTCGAGGCGTCCTGGTGGATATCGCAGGCAATCGGTTGGCGGCGACGGAAACCCGCCTCAGCGCTGATGAGGCAGACAACGAGACGCTTCTCGATGCCTTCGCCCGCGTGGCCGTGGCACTGGTCGCAAGCAAGCCGGAGCACGCCCGCATTCCCGCGCTCGGGATATCCATCCCAGGAATCGTTGACCGGACGGCGCGCCGCTGGATCTATGCCGCGCGTTGGCCGCGCATGGCGGGCGTCGATTTTGCCGATCTGGAAAGACGGCTGAAAATCCCGGTGCGGATCGAGCGCAATCTCAACGTCGAGCTGCGCGCCCGGCTTCAGCGGCGCCAGGACGAGCGGACGCAAAGCGTGCTGTTCGTCCATTGGGGCTACGGTATCGGCTCCGTGTTCGCGCAGAACGGACGCATTCTCGAATCATCGATCGGTGGGCTCGGCGAGTTCGGCCATTGGACCGTCGTGCCCCACGGGGACCATTGTCTCTGCGGACAGGCCGGTTGCCTCGAAACCGAGGCGGCGCTCTGGGCGCTGCTGCCGCGTCTTCAGAAGGAGCACCCGGAGGTCCCGTCGGAAGAATGGGAATTCGAAACCTTCCTGCGGAAGATCGACCCCTGTGAGATGCGGGAACTGCGGGGCGCCCTGGATGTGTTCTGCCGGGCGCTTCGGAACCTCTATATGGTCTTCTTCCCCGACCGGATCGTGCTGACGGGCCCTTTCGTCCAGCAGCCATCCATCATGACGCGCCTTGAAGCCGACTTTCACGGCAATATCCCGCCTTACGCCAAGGGGCGCGTGACATTGCGTGCGGCACGACCGGGCGTCGACGACGAGATCGTCGGCACGGCGTTGCCCTTGCTGCGCGCCGAACTTGGCCGCCTGCTCTCCGCCCACGACTCTACGGCTGCGTCGAAGCAGTAAGTTGAGGCAAGAGCGGGTGAACGAAAACTCGCAACGACGCCAGGAGCACCCGAGACGTTGGCGGTCGATGAGCGCCCGATCTCGGAGGCCTGCCAACAAGCTGATGTGCTGAACACAAAGATGCCGTCCGGTGCATGAAATTCACCGGCCAACGCTTTGAAATAACAGCTGAAAAATCGGATGGAGGCCTCGGAGGGAATCGAACCCCCGTACAAGGATTTGCAGTCCTCTGCGTAACCACTCCGCCACGAGGCCCCAACGGCGCCCTACCTACTGGCACGTATGGCGTTTCGCAAGGGGGCTTGCGACGGCATTGTGAAAAACGTTCGCGGCGGATTCGCGCAAGCCGCATCAGCCCGCAAGCCTCCGAAGCCGACGTTAGTCGTCCAGCTCGACCCGGCGGAAGAAGGCTTCGACGATGCCATAGATACCGAACGCGATGAGTCCGAGCCCCATGGCCGAAAGAAGCGCCCAGCCAAAGGGCCAAGAGGCGATTGCTTCCAGCGCGGCGCTGAGACCCGGCGTTTCGCCGCTGGAATAGGAGGCAGCTCCCCTGACAAACAGGAAAGCGATAACGAGAAACGTGATTCCTCGCGCAATGAGCCCGATCCTGCAGATCGGGACGATCCAGGAGGAATGCGCGTTGGGCAGCGACATGTACTTGAGGAAGCCCGCTTTGATGCCTTTCACGATGATCGCGAGGCCGACGCAGGCCACCACGGCCCCGGCGAGATAGGTCGCAGCCTGTCCGAATCCGGCCTCGTAGGCCTTGGTGATGAACCCTTCGGAGGAGCCGCCGTCCGACGATGAAGCAAGCCCGATAACGTGCTTCACTGTCCACAGCGCGAGCGCTCCGTAGGTGACGGCGCTGGCGAACAGCCCCGCCCGGATCGCCAACGCCTTGACGTCTGTCCCATGATGATCGGCATCGAACAGGCTTTGGGCGATGCGCCAGATGACGAAAGCGGTCAAAGCGACGGCAAGAACCGCCAGCGTGATCGTTCCGAAGGGAGAGCCGAAGATTTCCTGCAGGGCATCCTTGGAGTCCATCGCCCGGCCGCTTGCGTAAGCCGCCCTGAAGGCAAAGCCGCCGATGATGAGAAAGACGAGCCCTCGCGCGCCATATCCGCCGCGGGCCAAGACCTCCACGACATCCGCCCCCGAACGCACGATCTCTCTCTGGCTCATCGTTCACCTCTTCAAGTGGTGTCGATCAACCGTTCGTGAGCTTTGAGGTTCCGAACTCTGTCAGTTGGGCGAAGAGCGAATCGCGCCCGGAAACCCTCAGCCAATTTCCGTCGAACTGGTGGCGGAACCATGTTTCCTGGCGCTTCGCATATTGGCGCGTTCGATCAACCGCGCGCTGGCGAGCCTCGGCAAGCGTCCCGAGACCGTCGAGATAACGTCCCAGTTCCTCGACGCCGATCGCCTTTCTGGCTGTGCCGCCGAGAGCGGCCGGATAGGCCACGCGAAAGGCGGCCACTTCCTCGACGGCTCCTTCTTCGAGCATGATGTCGAAACGCGCAGCGATGCGCTCGCGAAGTACAGCGCGCTCCGGCGTTAGAACCACCTTCAGTGTCTTCTCAGCATCCAGGAGCGCCTGCCCTTTGCCCGACTGAAAGGCCGAGATCGGCTTTCCTGTCGCCTCGACCACCTCCAACGCTCTCAGGACACGCTGGCTGTCACCGGGCGACAGCCGTGAGGCTCCTTCCTTGTCGAGGGAAGAGAGCCGGGCGTGAAGCGCGTCGGCGCCTTCGGCGGCGAAAATGGCTCTCATCCTCCCGCGAACTTCCGCCGGAATAGCCGGCATGGCATCGAGCCCGCCGAGCAGTGCGCGAAAGTAAAGGCCCGTGCCGCCGCAGAATATCGGAACGCGCCCCTCGGCTCTGATCTCCTCGACCGCCTGGGTTGCCTCGCGCAGCCAGGCGCCGACCGAATAGGGGCTTTCTGGCGCAATGTGGCCGTAGAGCCGATGCGGCGCCCTCGCCTCCTCCACCGGGTTCGGCCGCGCCGTGACGATCCGCAGTCCGCCATAAACCTGCATCGAATCCGCGTTGACGACGACGCCGCCGACGAGGCTGGCCAACTCGACGGCGAGGGGCGACTTGCCGCTGGCGGTCGGCCCCGCTATCAGGATTGCGTCTTTTCCCCGCAGCAAAGAGCTTATCCCCGTCATGGTCGTGGTCACGCTGATCTCCGAACGTTCACGCGCCGGCCTGAGCGGGTCCGTTGCCGACAAGGTCGCTCATTGCCTGGGCGGGGCCTCGCCGATCTGGCTGGAGCCCGAGGTCGCCGCTGATTTTCTCCCAGACACCGAACCCTCGGACGAAGCCCTCGCCGAGGTTCGCGCCCTTGCCGATGCCTCCGCGCTCGACTGCGTGGTGCAAAAGGTCGAGGGCCGGCGCAAGCGGATTCTTCTCGCCGACATGGATTCCACCATGATCGGACAGGAATGTATCGATGAGCTCGCCGCCGAGATCGGCATCAAGG
This sequence comes from Consotaella salsifontis, assembly GCF_900167365.1. GTDB lineage: Bacteria > Pseudomonadota > Alphaproteobacteria > Rhizobiales > Rhizobiaceae > Consotaella > Consotaella salsifontis. The sequence goes on from NZ_FUXL01000006.1 coordinate 193,234, forward strand.
AGAAGGTCGCCGCCATCACCGCCCGCGCCATGAACGGTGAAATCGCCTTCGAGCCGGCGTTGCGCGATCGCGTCGCCCTGCTGCGAGGTCTCCCGGAGGCGGTCATCGCCGAGGTTATCAGGAAGCGCATTACCCTCGCCCCCGGCGGGAGGGAGCTGGTCGCAACCATGCGCGCGCACGGCGCACACACGGCCCTCATTTCCGGTGGCTTCACCACCTTCACGGCCAAGATTGCAGCCATGCTCGGCTTTCACGAGGATCGCGCCAATCGGCTCATCGTCGAAGACGGCAAGCTCGCAGGACGCGTGGAAGAGCCCATTCTCGGCCGGGACGCAAAGCTCGCCGCGCTTCACGACATCGCGCAGAAGCTCGGCGGCTCGGTTGAGGACGCCGTGGTGGTTGGCGACGGCGCCAATGATCTCGCCATGATTCAGGCCGCCGGAATGGGCGTCGCGCTGCATGCCAAGCCAGCCGTCGCCGCAGCCGCGCCGCATCGGATCGATCACGGCGACCTGACGGCGCTGCTCTTCATCCAGGGCTATCCCCGGTCCGACTTCGTCGGCTGACCCGCCGCGCGGTCACAGGCGCTCCTACTCCAGCGGCAGTACGATGAAGCGAAGGTCGCCGGTGTTGGAGGCGATCAGCATCAGCGCGTTCTTGCGCCCTTGAGAACGCAGCGCCGCGATTTTTTCACGGACCTCCTCCGCGCTCGTTACCGCTTCCTGTGCCACTTCCTTGATGACGCTGCCAGGAACGATACCCTTTTCGGCAGCGGTCGACCCGGCATCGACCGCCGTGATGACCACACCAGCCAGATCCTCCGAAAGATCGAAGAGTTCGCGCTTCTCCTTGTCGATGTCGGAAATGCTAAGGCCGAGAACCTCGCCGGTCGTAGCGTCGCCATTGCTGGCGCCCGAGTCCCCGGCCCCATCCTTGGCCGTGATCATCTTCTCGCCGTCCTCAAGCCGCCCCAGCGTCACCTCGACGGTACGCTGCTCAGCCGCAGTCTCGCGCGATGCCTTGCGGATCACGCCGACCTCGACCGCCTTGCCCACCTTGGTCTCCGCGACCATACGCGGCAGGTCATGAGAACTCTCGACTGTCTTGCCGTCGAACGACACGATGATGTCGCCAACCTCGAACTTACCGTTGTCGGAAGGCCCTCCTGGCACGACGCCCATCACCAGCGCGCCTTTGGCCTGATCGAGGCCGAGGCCTTCCGCGATCTCGGGCGTCACCTCCTGAAGGCGGATGCCGAGCCAGCCGCGCCGCGTCTCGCCGAACTCGCGCAACTGGCCGATGACATTGGCCACGAGCGAGGAGGGAATGGCGAAGCCGATGCCGATCGAACCGCCGGAGGGCGAGATGATCGCGGTGTTCACGCCGATCACGTCGCCGTTCATGTTGAACAGCGGGCCGCCGGAATTGCCGCGGTTGATCGCCGCGTCCGTCTGGATGAAATTGTCGTAAGGCCCGGCGTTAATATTTCGTCCCCGGGCGGAGACGATGCCGACCGAAACGGACCCGCCGAGGCCGAAGGGGTTGCCGATCGCCATCACCCAATCGCCGATCCGCAGCCTTTCCGAATCGCCAAAGTGGAGAGCCGTGAGCGGCTTCTTTGGCTCGACTTTCAGGAGAGCGAGATCGGTCTTCTCGTCCGTGCCCACCACTTTCGCGTCGAGCTGGCTACCATCGGTCAGGTTGACCGCAATCTCGTCCGCATCGGCGACGACATGGTTGCTGGTGACGATGTAGCCGTCGGGATCGATGATGAAGCCCGAGCCCAGCGACTGCACCTTTCGCGAGCCGTCATTGTCGCGCATCAGGTCATCGAAGAAATCTTGTAGCGGAGAGCCGTCCGGCGCATCCGGCGGGGCGATGCCGGGATTGGGGTTATCCACCCGCTGCGACGTCGAGATATTCACGACGGCATCCATCAGCCCTTCGGCCACGTCCGCGACCGAGGCGGGACCGCGCTGCATCGAGGAGGAAGGAGCCGGCGTGAGGGCGGGCGCCGCCGGACTTGCCGGCGCGGGGCTCATCGCTCCCGGAACCTGGGCGGCGGCGGATATCGCGCCGGCGGCGGAAAACCCGACAACGGTCGCCATGGCGATCAGGCGGGTGCGGCGGAAGGGTCCGGTCATCTAAGCGTCCTCTCGATCGACAAGAGCAGCATGCCATCGGCGTTTTCCGACAGATGTCGGCCAGCTCGATTCGACGCAAGCCGATAAAAGCGCCCGAATCAAGGGGACGGAGCCTCGCGGCCGGGATACAGCCGCGAGGGAATTCGGATCAGGCGTGGCGGATCAGCCAGACCAGCGCAACACCCAGAAGGGCGGCGAAGAGACCGCCCCAGCGCAGATGCGCCTCCGGAACGTCCTGAATGCTTCGCCCCATCTTGCGGATCGCTTCGGGAAGGAGGGCGTAGAGAACGCCCTCGATTACCAGAACGAGCCCGATGGCGACGAAGAAGTCGCTCACTGGGCGGCCGGAGCCTGACCAGCGGGCTCAGCCTCGGTCGGAGCAGACGGCGCGCCACTTGGCGTCGCGGGCGCGACATCTGCCTCGGGTGTCGCCGGTGCCGGTTCCGAAGCACCGGATTCGGCACCCGCCGGGGCCGGCGCGCCATCCTGTGTCGGGGCAGCGGCAGCTTCACCCGAGGACGTCGCCTGAGACGACCGCGCGGGAGCCGCCGAGGATCCACCCACCGCCCCGCCAGGCTCACCCGGCGAGCGGAAATAGCGGAAGAACTCGGAGTCCGGCGAAAGCACCATCGTCGTGCCGTTGCCCGCGAGCGCGTTTCTGTAGGCCTCCATCGAGCGATAGAAGTCGAAGAACTCGGGGTTCTGCGCAAAGGCTTTGGCGAAAACGGCCGCGCGCTGGCCTTCGCCCTCACCGCGCAGGATTTCCGCCTCGCGCTGCGCGCTTGCGATGGTTTCGACCACCTGGCGGTCCGCCGCGGCGCGAATGCGCGCACCGGCTTCGCGGCCCCGCGCCCTCAGACGCTCCGCCTCCGCGAGACGCTCGGCCTGCATGCGCTGATAGGTCTGCTGCGAAACCTCGCGCGTCAGATCCGTGCGGCGGATGCGGACATCCTCCAGCGCGATACCAAGCGAGGCGGCATCCGGGCGAAGCTGATCGCGCACTTCGCGCATCATGTCGCCACGTTCCGCCGAGAGGGCGGCCTCGAAGCCACGCAGGCCATAGGTGCGGCGCAGAGCGGAGTCGAGACGGGTCCGCAGACGCTGTTCCGCCTGAGGAATCGAACCGGAGACAGCCTGACGGAATCTTGCCGCATCCTCGATCTTGTAGACCAGGAAGGCATCGACCTCGTAGAACTTGCCGCCCGAAACCTGAACGCGGATATCGTCCAGATCAAAGCGAAGCAGTCGGTCGGGAAGCACCTGGACGCGGTCCGCGCCGGCAAAGCCGAAGGGCATCTTGAAGTAGAGCCCCGGCTCTTTGACCACCCGGCGGATTTCGCCGAAGCGAAGAACGATGGCCTGCTCTTTCTCGTTGACGATGAAGAGCGAATTCCAGAACAGCAGGAGGGCCGCGGCGACGACGATGAGGCCGGCATAGAAGCGGTTGGTCATCAGTTGCCCCCCTGGGTCGCGGTCGTGCCGTTGCCGCTCTGCGAGGTCGCCGGCTGGGTATTGCGGCGCTTCGCCAGTTCATCGAGCGGCAGATATGGCACGACGCCTTGGCCGCCCTCCGCCGTCGGCTCGATGATGACCTTGTCGGAGTGGCTGAGAACGCCTTCCATCGTCTCCAGGAAGAGACGCTTCTTCGTAACATCCGGCGCCTTGTCGTACTCGTTCAGAACCGAAATGAAGCGCTGCGCCTCACCCTCGGCCTCCTGCACGACGCGAGCCTTATAGCCCGCCGCCTGCTCGCGAACCTTCGCGGCTTCGCCGCGCGCCTGGCCGAGCTGCTCGTTCTGATAGCGGTTGGCCTCCTCGACGAAACGGTCCTCGTCCTGCTCGGCGCGCTGCACCTCGTCGAAGGCATCGGCCACCTCGCGCGGCGGGGCCGCGTCCTCGATGGCGATCGCGTTTACCCGCAGTCCGGCCCCGTATTCGTTGAGCGTGTCCTGCACGATGGCGCGCACCTCCTCGGCGATACCGGCACGGTCGTCGCGGAAGACGTCCTGGACGGGGCGCCGGCCAACGACCTCACGCATCGCGCTCTCCGCCACCTGCTGGAGCATGCCGGCAGGGTCGAGCACGTTGAAGAGATAGTTGCGCGGATTATCGACCTGATAGAGGACGGAGAACTGAACATCGACGATGTTCTGGTCGCCGGAGAGCATCAGTCCGCTGCTGTCGCGCGTCTGGCTGTTGCCGATGGCGATCTGGCTTTCCACGGTCGGCACCGTATCCACCGTCTCGATCGGCCAAAAAACGAAGTGAAGCCCCGGCTGAGACAATTCGTCCTTCGGCTTGCCGAAGAGCATCTCGACGCCGACCTCGTCCGGCTGGACGGTGTAAACCGAGTTGAATACCCAGACCACGGCGAGCGCCGCAACGGCGAGCGCGCCGACCAGCGCCGCGCCGGTCGCGTTACCACCACCGCCGCTGCCGCCCGGCATGGCGCGGCGCAGTCTGTCCTGTCCCCGGCGCAAAATCTCCTCGAGATCGGGTGAGTTGCCATTGCCGGGGCGCGGGCCTTGCGGCCCCTGGCCCCATGGCCCTCCGCCGCCTCCTTGCCAGCCGCCTCCGGTCTGATTGCTCCAGGGCATTTATGTCCTCTTACAAGCCTGATGCACCACACGCCTCGGCTGCTTCGCAGCCGCGACACGCCAATGCCGTGACGAAGTAGAAAGGTTTGCGCTGGATGAGCTCTTCCGGTCGCGCCGGCCGTGCTCGGCCTGTCGTGCCGCCCCTCTCGTCTTCCCTGAGGCTTCTAATAGTAACTGCGCCAGCCCCTTTCAACGAGCGCGGGCGGCTTTTCGTACGGTGCTGGTAAAGACTCTCCGGCGGCCAAGGCAGGCTGTCGAAGCCATTCTCACCGCCGGTCGAAGACTAGAAACCGCATCGCCGCAGAATCCTTCTCGGTTGCGGGGACCGTTTCGTCTTGAACTTTCAGCCAGATGCCTTCGTCGATGTCAGGAAATCTGGCGTCGCCCTCTGGCGTTGCGGCGACAAGTGTGACGTAGAGTCGTTCGGTGCGATCGAGAAAGAGCCGATAGATTTCGCCGCCGCCCGCGATAACAATCTCGTCAGAGCCGCGCCCAGATGCCAAATCGCGCGCCAGCGTCAACGCATCGTTAGGCGAAGCGGCCAAATGAGCCCCTGCGACGGGAAGTGCCGCTTGGTGCGACAGCACGATCGTGTCACGTCCATCAAGGATACGCCCGATCGATTCGAGGGTCTTGCGCCCCATGATCATGGGTTTTCCCATGGTCAATCGGCGATAGCGCTTGAGGTCCGTCGGCAGGCGCCAGGGCATTGCCCCCTGCCGACCGATGATGCCGTTCTCGGCCATTGCGACCACGGCGACGATCCTAGGCTCGCTCATACCGCTGCTCTCCCCGCTCAAACCGCCACCGGCGCCTTGATGTGCGGGTGGGGATCATACCCCTCGATGGCGATGTCCTCGAAGCGAAAGGCGAAGAGGTCGCGGACCTCGGGGTTGAGTGTGAGCCGGGGCAAGGGCCGTGGCTCACGCGACAGCTGTAACCGCGCCTGTTCGAAATGGTTGGCGTAGATGTGGGCGTCGCCGAGCGTGTGGACGAAGTCGCCTGGAGCGAGGTCCGTCACCTGCGCAACCATCATGGTGAGCAGGGCGTAGGAGGCGATGTTGAACGGCACGCCAAGGAATATGTCGGCCGAGCGCTGGTAGAGCTGGCAGGACAGCCGACCGTCCGCAACATAGAATTGGAAGAGGCAGTGGCATGGCGGCAGCGCCATTTGGTCCACCAAGGCCGGATTCCACGCCGAAACAATCAGCCGGCGCGAAGTGGGATTGGTGCGGATATCGGCGACGACCCTGGCGATCTGGTCGATATGCCCGCCGTCGTAATCCGGCCAGGAGCGCCACTGCGCTCCGTAGACCGGGCCGAGATCGCCATTCTCGTCCGCCCATTCGTCCCAAATGGAGACACCGTTCTCCTTGAGATAGGCGATGTTGGTCTCGCCTTTCAGGAACCATAGAAGCTCATGAACGATCGAACGCATGTGGAGCTTCTTGGTCGTCACCAAGGGGAATCCCTCGGCGAGATCGAAGCGCATTTGATGACCGAAGACGGAGCGCGTTCCCGTTCCGGTGCGGTCGCCCCGATCGATGCCGCTGTCGAGGACATGCGAAAGAAGGTCGAGATATTGCCTCATCGGGGACTCCTGCCGGTTCCCATGCAGAGCGGCCTTCCAACCGAAGAGCCCTCTGTGCACTCGCCGACTAGATTCCTGATCGAGGCCACCAAGTCGAGTCAGGACACCGCCGCCACCGAGGATTCTTAACAGGCATCGGCGAGCGAAACGCAATTCGATAACTCTATACGCTCCTTGCACCTTTTCAGGCGGGCAAGGAGTCCTTATATTCGACCGTGCCGGTCATCCGATCGGCTATGGCGATAAACGGTCGATGAAATAAACCTTTCGGACCCGGGGGCGGTACCCGGCGCCTCCACCTGAACCCATCGTGGATGGGCTCAGGCGGGGGCGAAATAGGATCGACGAGGGCGTAAAGATCGAACTTTCGCTCGGCATGGTTCCGCCGTTATCGGGCCGAATCAATAGTTGCCAACGACAACTATGCGGAAGCCCGTCTCGCCGCGTAAGCAGCGCGACAGCTTCAATTCAAAGCCCTAGGGGTTCGCACTTCTAGGCGGGGCTCGGAGGCGCCTGGCAACAGAAGCCTCCACCAGTTTCTTTCCGCGGTCACGATGCTATACCGGCGAATGGAACAAGCACCAGGGTACCCGCAGGACGCACATGGGTCAGGATCTCATCCGCTACGACATTCTCACCCAGGACGCGCTGCGTGGCGTGATCCGGAAGGTTCTATCCGAGGTCTCGAAGACCGGCCTTCCTGGTGACCATCACTTCTTCATCACCTTCCTCACGGGTGCGCCCGGTGTTCGGGTCTCCGCGCGTCTGCGCGAGAAATACCCGGAGGTGATGACGATTGTGATCCAGCACCAGTATTGGGATTTGAAGGTGAACGAGAACGGCTTCGAGGTCGGCCTCTCCTTCTCCGATGTGCCCGAGCGCCTGATGGTGCCCTTCAGTGCCATTCGCGGATTCTATGATCCCGCGGTGAATTTCGAGCTGGAATTCGATCTGCGCGACGTCGAGGCTGCCAATACGTCTGTTGGTGACGGGAGCGAGGAACTCGAGACTGTCGAGGAGCTTACGCCTCCCCCCGCCTCGAAGGAGAAGGCTCCGCAGGATGCCGATCCCTCGGCGGAGCAAAAGGGCTCGGCCGACGTCGTATCGCTAGACGCCTTCCGCAAGAAATCCTGAGTCATGGCCGAGATCGTCAATCTTCGGAGAGCCCGCCGACGAGCTGCCCGACTTCTCGACGAAAAGCAGGCCGAACAGAACCGCATTCTTCACGGCACGCCCAAAGGCCTACGCAGTCAGGCCCAGAACGAGCGTGAACGCGCTGGCCGTCAGCTCGAGGGTCATTACCTTGAGCGACGCAGCGGCGGTTCCACCGACACCATGGGCAATCGCACCGAAGACGAGACCGAGCCCGGGGCATGATCGTCAAGCGCTCCGTAACCATTCGGGGCCATAGAACCTCCATCAGCATCGAGGATGCCTTCTGGCTCCGTCTGCGCCGTCTGGCGGAAGAGCGCGCCGTGCCCCTTGCCGCCCTCGTGGCGGAAATCGATAAGGCGCGGCCGCCGACCACCAACCTTTCGTCGGCCATCCGCCTGTTCGTCCTGGAGGACGCGCTCTCTGATCGCGGTGAAACACTGAGTGGCCCGGCCGCCCTCCCGTAACCAGCGGCTGATAGACAACGCCGCCGTTCGCGGCTCCATCTTTGTACGTCCGGGCATAAGGGCACAACGCAAGCGGCCAAGGCCGCCGCCTGCGATCGGTTTTCTCCCTAGTGCTCGCCGTCAATCGGCGCGGTCGAACCGTCAGCTCGACACGAGCCGGTGGAGCGAGCCGTCGTGGATGAGCGCCCTCGTCACGCCCCCCATGGCCCATTCCCTCAGGCGGCTGTGACCGTAGCCGCCGAAGACGATGAGGTCGGCTCCCATGCGGTGGGCGGTTTCCGTCAGAATATCGGCAGCCGAACGGTCGGTGGAGACGATGATCTCCGAGCGTGCCTTGCACTCGTGACGGGCGAGATAGCGCAAAACCTCGAAGAGGCTTTCGCGCTGTTCCTCCGTCTCCTTGTCGGTGACGGTCAGAACCAGGACATGGCTCGCTCTCGCCAGGAAGGGCAAAGCATCCATCACGGCACGGCGCGACTCGCGCGTGTCGTTCCAGGCGACCAGAACCGTTTCGCCCTTCAGCGGCGCATAGTTCACAGCCGGAAGCAGAACGGGCCTTCCTGCCGAAATCAGGATGGCGCCGATATCGACCGAACGCTCCGCATCCAGGAAATTGTCATCCGTTCCAAGGATCAGAAGATCCGCGGACCGCGCCTGATTGGCAAGCAGGAGGGTCGGGCTGCCGCTGGCGTCCTTCCAGACCGCGTGAATGGCTTCATCGGCATCGGTCGCAGCGGAGAAGGCGTGGCGCAGCTTGTTCAGCTTGCCTTCCGTCTTTTCCATGTATTCGCGCAGGTATTCGACATCGACCGCAAACGACGTCGTGAAGGACAGCGGCGGCCGCTTCTCATAGGCCGCAAACCCGATGAGCTCCGCCGAGAACTGCCGGGCGAGTTCGCAGGACAGCCTCAGCCGAGGCTCGGCCGGGCTCTCGATGTCGAGTTGGACCAGGATTCTTCGATAGGTCATGGCGCGCTCCTCCAAGCTCCCCAACCAGTCTCAATCCAATATATAGAAGACCGACCTCTCCTTTGGCGAGAGCGGAGCGTCGAGGACGGCGCCCACTGGGTCAACCTGGCGCAGGCAATATCGCCGCAGGCGCGCCTGTCCCAATGCTCTGTCGCAGGTCAGGTCAGCAGATGCGGGGCAGTTGCTCCCCGTTCAGCCATTCGACCACCCGCTCCGATCCGAAACTGGTCGACAGACGGACAAGGCGACTGTCGTCTGCAACGGCCTGCCCGATCACGGCGGCATCGCGTCCCAGCGGATGAGCGTTCATGACACGCAGCAGCGCCTCCGCTTTCTCAGCGGGACAGAAGGCGAGCAGCTTTCCTTCGTTGGCGATGCCCAGAGGATCGATGCCGAGAAGCTCGCAGGCGCCGCGCACCGCCGGCTTGATCGGCAGCGCATCTTCATCGAGGACGAAGCCGACGCCGGACTGATGGGCAAGCTCGTTCAGCGTGGCCGCGACCCCGCCGCGCGTCGGGTCCCGCAGGCAGTGGATAGACGGTTCCGCCTCGACCATCGCGGCTACGAGCCCGTTGAGCGGCGCGCTGTCGCTCTCGATCGCGGTTTCGAAGTCAAGATTTTCCCGCTTGGAAAGGATCGCGACGCCATGGTCGCCGATCGAGCCCGAAATGATGACCGCATCGCCGGGTCGGATAGCGTCACCGGAGATCGATAGGTCATCAACGAGAACGCCCACCCCCGCCGTCGAGATGAAGATGCCGTCCGCTTTGCCCCGCTCCACCACCTTGGTATCGCCGGTAACGACGGGCACACCGGCTTCGGTGGAGGCGCGCGCCATGCTTTGGACGATGCGCTTCAGATCGGCGAGCGGGAAGCCCTCCTCGATGATGAAGCTGGCGGAAAGATAAAGCGCCCGCGCCCCGCTCATCGAGACATCGTTGATCGTGCCGTGCACGGCGAGCGAACCGATATCGCCGCCAGGGAAAAACAGCGGCGAGATCACATAGCCGTCCGTCGACATGACCAGCCGCCCGGTCGCAGCCGGCATGACCGCCATGTCGTTGCCCTGCGCCAAGTAGGGGTTGTCGAAGGCGGCAGCGAAGATCTCGGAAATGAGCTGCGCCATGGCGCGCCCGCCCCCGCCATGCGTCATGTCGACCCGCCCCCGCTCGACGTCCAGCGGACGGGTGAACTTGCGCTGACTGCTATCTGCGAACTCGTTCACGCGACCTCCCGATGCTGGCTCGCGCCGCCCTTGCGATGGCGGCCATAGAGCCAATGCGCCGCGCATCCCCCCTCGCTCGACACCATGCACGAGCCGATGGGGTTGTCGGGCGTGCAGACCTTGCCGAAGAGCACGCATTCCTCGGGCCGCTTCAGCCCACGCACGACCTCGGCGCAGGCGCATGATTTGGGGTCCGGCACCTGGCGATAAGGCAGCGCGAAGCGCTTTTCGGCGTCGAATGCCTCGTAGTCGTCGGCGATCCGCAAGGCGCTGTTCGGCAGGGTGCCGAGACCGCGCCACTCGAAATCGCCCCGGAGCGTCATCGTTTCGGCGATGACCTCCCGCGCCTTGGCGTTGCCGATGGCCGGCAGAGCGCGGACATAGGCGTTCTCCACGCGAGGGACGCCCTCGTTGACTTGGCGCACCAGCATCAGGATCGCCTGGAGAAGATCCAGCGGCTCAAAGCCGGCGACAACGATGGCCTGCCCCCGATCCGCGAATTCTTGGTACGGCTCAATGCCGATCACCGCCGAGACATGGCCCGGCCCGATGATCCCCTGGAGCGCCAGGCTTTCGCCGTCCAGAATGGCGCGCATCGCCGCCGGCGTCAGCACATGGTTGCAGAAGATCGAGAAGTTATCGAGCTTTTCGGCCTTGGCCATCTTCAACGCCATGGCGGTTGGCGGCGTCGTCGTCTCGAAGCCGATGGCGAGGAAGGCCACCTGCCGGCCGGGATTCTGCCGCGCGATCTTCAGCGCGTCGAGGGTCGACCAGACCATGCGGATGTCGGCGCCCTCGGCTCGCGCCTTGATCAGGCTCATGCGGTGCGAACCGGGCACGCGCATCATGTCGCCGTAGGAGCACAGGATCACGTCGTGATCGCGCGCGAGCTCTATCGCGCTGTCGACGCGGCCGACGGGCAGGACGCAGACCGGGCAACCCGGTCCATGCACCAAGCGCACATTGCCAGGCAGCAACTCCTCCAGACCATAGCGCGCGATCGTGTGGGTGTGGCCGCCGCAGAACTCCATGAACGTGTATTGGGCGCCGGAGCGGCACTCGGCGGCGATCGTCGCGGCAATCCCGCGCGCGAGCGCCCCATCGCGGAACTCGGAGGCATATTTCATCGCCCTGCTCCGCTCTCTTCCAGTTCGACGAGCTCGCCCATTTCCTTGAGGATGGCCAGCGTCTGCAAGGCTTCCTCGGGGTCGATACGGCTCAGCGCGAAGCCGACGTGAAGCAGAACGTAATCGCCGACGGCAACGTTCTCCACCAGGGCAAGGCTCACCACCTTCTCGACGCCTTCGATGTTCACGCGCGCCATGGACGCGGGCAGAAGCTCCACCACTTCGGCAGGAATTGCCAGACACATGGGTCTCGTCCTTGCTCCCAGGGGCAGTGGCGGCATCGGGTCCTGGAGCGTTATCCGGTCACGCCGCTTTTCTCATACCCTGGAGTTAGAATTTGGGCGGGGCGAGAACCTTGAGTCAAATCAAACCGCCGGGCCTGACCCACCCGAGGAACCGCATTCGGCCACATATCCTTCGCGCCTGTTGCACTGGCCGGCGCTTGCACGACGCCCATCTTTGCAGAGAGACCGCCGCTCGAACGGACATTGCGGGACCTCTTCTTCCTGATGGATTACATTCTTCTCCTGACCGTCTTCGGTCTCATCGTCCTGATCACGGCCTGGGTACCGGTCCTGATCAAGGAGATGCCGCTTTCCCTGCCGATCATCTGCATTCTGATCGGCGCGGGGCTGAGGCTGTCGCCGCTGTTCACCGTGGTGGAGGCCAACCCGCTCGAAAGCCGCTATCTCACGGAGAAGCTGACCGAACTCGTGCTGATCGTGTCGCTGATGGGCGCGGGGCTGAAGCTCGACCGGGCCCTGGGTTGGCGGCGATGGGCACTGACCTGGCGGCTGCTGGGCATTTCGATGCCGTTGAGCATCGCTGGGGTCGCCCTCGTCGGATGGTCGCTCCTGGGTCTTGCCCCCGCCGCGGCACTTCTGCTCGGCGCCGCGCTCGCTCCGACCGATCCTGTGCTGGCGAGCGACATCCAGGTCGGCCCGCCCGGCTCGGGCTGCGAAACGCCCGTCCGCTTCGCCTTGACCTCGGAGGCAGGACTCAACGACGGCCTATCCTTCCCCTTCGTCTATCTGGCGATCGCGGTGGCGCTTGCGGGAAGGGTCGACGCGTCGCTGATTGGACACTGGTTTCTCGTTGACGTGCTTTGGAAGCTCACGGCAGGCGCCGTGATCGGCTGGCTGGCGGGAAAAGGCGTGGGTTGGCTCCTGTTTCGCCTGCCCGACAGGACCCGCATCTCGCGCACCGGCGACGGATTCGTTGCTCTCGGCATCACCCTTCTCGTCTACGGCGTCACCGAGATCGCTCATGGCTATGGCTTCCTGGCGGTCTTCGCCTCCGGCCTCGCCATCCGCGCAACGGAGCGCCAGAACGAGTATCATGAGAAGCTCCATGCCTTCGCCGAGCAGATCGAGCGCCTGCTCATGATGGTCCTGCTCGTCTGCTTCGGCGCGGCCATCGCTCAAGGGTCGATCTTTGGCCGACTCGATGGCTGGGTCGTGCTCACCGCCGTCCTGGTGATTTTCGTCATCCGGCCGCTCGCGGGCATCGTCGGCCTTCTGGGGCGGCCCGAGAAGGCGCGGGAGAAGGCGATGATCGCATTCTTCGGCATTCGTGGCATGGGCTCGTTCTACTATCTCGCCTATGCGCTCGGGCAGGCGGAGTTTGCCGGAACCGACATCCTATGGGTCACGATCTGCTGCTGCGTCCTCGCCTCGATCGTCCTCCATGGCACCACGGTCACGCCGCTGATGCGCTATCTGGATACCGAACGGCATATCGAAGAAGGCCGCCCTCCGCCGTGAGCCTTCAGGGTTTTGGCCGCACCACCTGCCCATCCTCTTTGGTGAAGGCGGCGATCGAGCCTTCCGGCAAAACATCGAGCACCTTCTCCGATGGGCGGCAAAGCGCCACGCCTTTATCAGTCACGACAATAGGCCGCTCGATGAGAATGGGATGAGCCATCATGGCGTCGAGAATTGCCTCGTCGTCCAAGGCAGGGTCGTCCAGCCCGAGCTCCTCATAGGGCGTTCCCCGACGGCGCAGGAGTTGGCGCGGGGTGATGCCCATCGCCTGGATCAGCTGAACAAGGCGTTCGCGGCTCGGCGGCGTCTTCAGATATTCGATCACCTCGACCGTCTCGCCCGATTGACGAAGCATCGCCAGGACGTTGCGTGAGGTCCCGCAGGCGGGGTTGTGGTAGATGGTGGCAGACATGGCGCTCCTCATCCTTCACCGAAAAGGCGCTACCATTCTAACTCAAGAATCGGTGCGGCGGGCGCTCGTTCGCGCCCGCCGGCCCATCCATCGGATTCAGGAGAGCGCCTTCTCGAGTTCGCCCTTCGACATCTTGGAGCGACCCTGAATGTCGCGCTTCTGCGCCTCGTGATACAACTCGTCCTTGGTCTTGTCCGAGCCGCCGGACGAACGGCCGTCGGTGTACTTGGCCATGGTGCGCTTTTGCGCGCCCTTGCCTTCCTTTTCCGCTTCGGCGGTTTCGCCCTTGCGCTCCTTGGCTTTCGTCTCGCGCAGGTTCTCGCGATTGGTCTTGGCGTCTTCCTGATTCGTCGCGCCGGCCTCGTGCAGAGCGATCGCCTTGGCCTGCTGGGGGCTTTTCACGTCGGCGCCAGTCCCGCTCTTCAGCTCGCCATGCTTGTACTCGTGCATGACGCGCGCCACGGTTTCCTTCTGCTCTTTCGACTGCTTGGCCATGATCCACCTGTTGAATCCAGTTGGGTTTGACCTGCTAAACGCCGATGATTGCACAAGGTTCTCCGTGGCGTCGATTACGGCGGCCAGTGTCGCTATGCCTGATCCGCCTCAAAATCGAGCGCGACGCCGTTGATGCAATAGCGAAGGCCGGTGGGCGGCGGACCGTCGGGAAAGACATGGCCAAGATGGCTACCGCAGCGCGCGCAGTGAACCTCGGTGCGCACCATGCCGTAGCTCCGGTCCTCGGTCGTCTCGATGGAACCTTCGACAGGCGTGTCGAAGCTCGGCCAGCCGGTTCCGCTTTCAAACTTTTGTCCTGACTGAAAAAGCGGCTGCCCGCAGCCCGCGCACGAGAAGGTCCCGTGCCGCTTCTCGTGCAGCAGCGCGCAGCTTCCCGGCCGTTCGGTGCCGTGGCCGCGCATGACGTCGAACTGCTCGGGCGTCAGCAATGCCCGCCACTCCGCCTCCGTGTGCGTCACCGGATAGGTCTTGCCGTTCATGCTTGCGCCTCCTTCTTTGGGAACCTTGGAATTCCCTAGATAGGAAGGAGCGCCCGCAATCCACAGGCGCCGGCGAGGATCAGCCGGAAATCGACGGCGACTCGATGCGCTCCACCCCCGCCTCCCGCATCGCGCTCCAGGCCCGATCGAGCGAGCCGTCGAGATCGATGGCGCGGCAGGCGTCCTCGATGACGGCGACGGAAAAGCCCGCCTTCGCCGCGTCGAGCGCTGTCCAAAGCACACAGAAGTCGGTGGCGAGACCGACGGCGAAAACGCGGCGAACGCTGCGCTCCCTGAGATAGCCCGTAAGCCCCGTGGGGGTCGTGTGGTCGGCTTCGAGGAAGGCTGAGTAGGAATCGATCTCGGGGTGATAGCCCTTCCTCACCACCGCCTGGGCATGCGGCACATGAAGCGCGGGATGAAAACTGGCGCCGTCCGTCCCCTGCACGCAGTGATCGGGCCAGAGAACCTGCGTTCCATAGTCGAGGTCGATGGTCGAGAACGCTGGGCGCTCATGGCGCGACGCGAAGGAGACGTGTCCGGCGGGGTGCCAATCCTGCGTGAGGATCACCGTCTGAAAGCGTTCAGCCAGCGCGTTGACCACAGGCACCACGGCCTCGCCCTCAGGCACGGCCAGGGCGCCGCCCGAGCAGAAGTCGTTCTGGACATCGACAACGAGGAGAACGTCCTCGGCGGAGGGGCGAAAGATCATCAGGCGCGGCTCCAATGGGTGGCACCGGGTCAACGTGCCCATCATGACGAGGAAAGGCAACCGGTGCAGCGGCCGCGCGTCGTCGGTCTTTCCTGGCGGCACAAAAAAAGGCGGCACGAGGCCGCCTGAAATTTGGCTGGAGTATCAGGCCATGAAAAAACCTGATGCCGGATAATCACCTGAACCTCTAAAGGTTGCGTTGCGATGCGGCAGATTTGTCAGCCCCTCTCGTCGCCGCTCGCCAAAATCGCCTGCTAACCCTAACTTCCTCGCAACCAACCGCGCCGTCCGTTCGTTTGTGGCGCAGCAGCGGGGATCATGGTCTCCCGCTGGAGTTGGCGCGCCCCTCGCTCGTCGCGCCGGAGTTCCATTCGCAGGAGATGACGATGTTCCGCGACAAGCCTTCAGCCTCTGCCTACGACCGCATCGCTGAGGCGGTTTCCGATATCGGCGACCGGATCGCCCATCTTGAGGAGCAGGTCGCGGAACGGGTGAATCCGACCCCGTCGGCGGCCACGCGCGCCAAGGACGCGGTGGCGCGGCATCTGCCGATGATGCAGCCCAGCCGCCGCAGCTACGTTCCCGGCTTCCTCTCGAATCTTTCGATGCCGAGCATGCCGGACACCTCCGGCGCGCTGCACGACATCAAGCACCAGCTTGCCGAACTGCGGCACTCGGTTTCGGATGTCTCGCTTCCGAGGCTTCCGGCGCTGCGTCGTCGCCATCAGGTTCGCGGGCGCCTCGACTATATGCGGGACAATCCGTCCGTATCGATGCTGGTGGTCGCGGGCGGCGCGCTCGTCGCCGTGGGCGCGGCCTATTATCTCACCAAGAAGCTCGCCGAACACACCGAGGAGCCGGATTACCAGGTGGTGCGGCAGGACGGCGACATCGAGATCCGCGACTACGATGCCATGGTCGTCGCCGAGACGGTCAAGACCGGCTACCACGAGAAGGCGCTGCGCAGCGGCTTTGACACGCTTTACAACTACATCCGCGCGCAAAACCGCAGCGGAAAGAAGATTGCGATGACGACGCCGGTCCTCCAGCAGCTTTCCGAAAGCGAGGGCCGCACGAAGGGGTGGGCGGTGCGCTTCGTCATGCCGAAGAAGTTCTCGGCCTCGACGCTGCCCAAGCCGGTGAACGAGGATGTCGCCATCAAGGAATTCCCGGCGCGCCGCGTCGTCGCCATCCGCTTCCCCGGCACCTTCACCGCTTCCCTCGCCAGCAAGAAGTTGATGACGCTCTATAACTACCTGTCCGACGAGAACCTCTCGCAGAAGGGCGATCCCGAGTACGCCTTCTACAATCCGCCCTGGACGCCGGGCTTCATGCGCCGCAACGAGATCCTCATCGAGATCGAGCGCTGAGGCGATCGTCATCAAGTTTGAAAAGGCGCTGGAGCAACACGCTCCGGCGCCTTTTTCGTTTCACTACAGGGCGGAAGCTCAGAGCTTCGCCAGTGCCTGCTCGAGATCGGCAATGATGTCGCTGACGCTTTCAATGCCGACAGAGAGGCGAATCGTATCCGGCGCCGCGCCCGCCGCCACCTTCTGCTCGTCCGTCAGCTGCCGATGAGTGGTCGAGGCGGGATGAATCACCAGCGAGCGCGTATCGCCGATGTTGGCAAGGTGGGAGAAGAGTTCCAGCGCCTCGACGAAGGCGACGCCGGCGTCATATCCGCCCTTGAGGCCGAAGGTCAGAACCGCGCCCGCGCCCTTCGGTGCGTAGCGAAGCATCATCTCGTGGTTGGGATCGCTTTCGAGACCCGCATAGGAGACCCACGACACCTTCTCGTGCCCCTTGAGATACTCGGCCACCGCCTTCGCGTTCTCGACGTGACGCTGCATCCTCAGCGGCAGCGTTTCGATGCCGGTCAGAATGAGGAAGGCGTTGAACGGCGAGATCGCCGGACCAAGGTCGCGCATTCCGAGAACGCGACAGGCAATGGCGAAGGCAAAATTGCCGAAGGTCTCATGCAGAACGATGCCGGCATATTCCGGCCTAGGCTCCGACAGGGTCGGATAATGGCCTGAGGCCGACCAGTCGAAGGTGCCGGCGTCGACGATGACGCCGCCCATGGAGTTACCGTGACCGCCCATGAACTTGGTCAACGAGTGAACGACGATGTCCGCCCCATACTCGATCGGGCGGCACAGATAGGGAGTGGCCAGCGTGTTGTCGACAATGAGCGGCACGCCCTTCCGGTGAGCGATCTCCGCGATGCCCGCGATATCGACAACGGTGCCGCCGGGATTGGCGATCGATTCGATGAAGACCGCGCGCGTCTTTTCATTGATGGCCGCCTCGAACGTGGAGAGGTCAGAGGGGTCAGCCCACGTCACCCGCCAGTCGAAGCTCTTGAAGGTGTTGCCGAACTGGTTGATCGAACCGCCATAGAGCCAGCGCGAGGCGACGAACTCGTCGCCGGGCTGCATCAGCGCCTGGAAGACGAGAAGCTGCGCTGCGTGGCCTGACGCGGTGGCCAGCGCCGCCGTGCCGCCTTCGAGAGCCGCGACCCGCTCCTCCAGCACGGCCTGGGTCGGGTTCATGATCCGAGTATAGATATTGCCGAACTGCTGAAGCCCGAACAGCGCCGCCGCATGATCGGCATTGTCGAAGACGTAGGCCGTCGTCTGGTAGATCGGAGTCGCACGCGCTCCTGTCGCGGGGTCGGGCGCAGCGCCTGCATGAACGGCGAGCGTTTCGAAGCCGGGGGTGGTGCTCATGTCGTTTCTCCATAGGGCAGACTGCCGCGGATCATCCGGCAGCGGACAGGCCGGTATGATGAAGCGCGATGCGAGCTTGTTCCAGGGATTTTATTGCGTCGAAGCACGAACTCGACGCGCTGTCGTTCTCAACTCTTGATGGATCGAGAAAAGCGGCGGGATTTTCGTCGCTAATCTTCAGTTTTGAGGCCGGGGGCCTTCGGGCAAGAAGCTGGACAAGTGGACGACACGCTGCCCAGCCGGGAGCTGCCTGCGCCGGGGGACGAAGCGCGCCTTTCGGCGGCGCGGTTGCCATGGTTTGAGCCGCCGCTCGATCGCGCTGCAGGCCAGGGCGATATAATGCGGAGCGCCCTCCTTTCGAAACCGGACGATGGTTTCCACATCAACGCCGAGATTCTCCGCCGCGTCTTCGTCGCAAAACCAAAGCTGGTCGAGCCAGGCATTGAAATCTTGCGGCGTCATATCGGTTTCTCCTGCATTAAGGTCAGGTTGCCGCGCAGCGGTCGAGCAAGTCAAGTATCGCAGGAGTTGCAACGCTTCCAGACCACCCACGCGCGATGTCACGCCGCCGAGACAGCGGGCAGAACGACACATCCGGTGAAAAATGATGCGGTAGTATATTACCTCAACTCATAAATTATTGATTTTTCTTGCTTTTAGGTTATGACGTCGCATCCCAAGCGCCTTGACGCAAATGCGGCCGGCCGCTAAAAGCCGTGCAAGAAAATCGGTCTCGCAAGGGCCTTTTTTTGATCAGCGGGTCCATGGCCCGCCGGCAGGATTTGCTTCTCTAAAGGTCATTCCATGAAAACCTTCTCGCAAAAGACCGAGACGGTGGAGAAGAAGTGGGTTCTGATCGACGCCGAAGGACTCGTCGTCGGTCGCCTCGCCTCTCTCGTCGCTCTCCGCCTCCGCGGCAAGCATAAGCCGACGTTCACGCCGCACGTGGACGATGGTGACAATGTCATCATCATCAACGCCGACAAGGTCGTGTTCACCGGTAAGAAGTACTTCGACAAGACCTACTACTGGCACACCGGCTATGCCGGCGGCATCAAGGAGCGCAAGGCGAGGGAAATCCTCGAGGGTCGCTTCCCGGAGCGCGTGCTTGAGAAGGCGGTGGAGCGCATGTTGCCCCGCGGTCCTCTTGGTCGTCGTCAGTTGAAGAACCTTCGCGTCTACGCCAGCGCGGACCATCCTCATCAGGCGCAGAATCCGGAGACGCTCGACGTCCGCGCCTTGAACGCCAAGAATGCGAGGGCCGCCTGATGTCCCAGCTCTCCTCTCTCGAAGAACTCGGCTCCGCGACGGTCTCGACGACGGCTCGTCCCGAGGCTCCGGTTCACGTGCAGAAGCTCGACGCCCAGGGCCGCGCCTATGCCACCGGCAAGCGCAAGGACGCGGTCGCCCGCGTCTGGGTCAAGCCCGGCACAGGCAAGATCACGGTCAATGAGAAGGACTACGCGACCTATTTCGCGCGTCCGGTCCTCCAGATGGTGCTGCGTCAGCCGATCCTCGCGACCAACCGCGATGGCCAGTTCGACATCATCGTCACGGTCGCTGGCGGCGGGCTCTCCGGCCAGGCCGGCGCGGTGCGTCACGGCATCTCGAAGGCCCTCACCTATTACGAGCCGGCCCTGCGCGCCGTGCTCAAGAAGGGCGGCTTCCTGACCCGCGACTCGCGTACAGTGGAACGCAAGAAGTACGGCAAGCGCAAGGCTCGTCGGTCCTTCCAGTTCTCCAAGCGCTAACGCTCGGAAATTTCCGACGATCATCATGTCGACGGCCGGGCTAAGCCCGGCCGTTTTCGTTGGTGCCGCCTTTTCGGCCGAGTGCCCTACCCCACTTTCTCATCCAACCGCGAAGCAGATCATCCAGTTCGGAACGACACACCATGGCTTCCCGCAGCATCGACCACGCCTTTACGGCTGAAGGATTTCTCGGCGCAGCGAGCGATCCGACCTACGCTGGCGCGCCCTCGTTTCTGCGCCGCCGGTTTTCGAAGACGCCCAACGGCAGCGACGTCACGGTTTGGGGCGTGCCCTTCGACGCGGCCGTCTCCAACAGGCCCGGCGCGCGGTTCGGCCCCGCCGCCATCCGCCGCGCCTCGATGATCTTCGACAACGACCCGCAATATCCGTTCCGGCGTGATCTCTTCGAAGCCCTGTCCGTGGTCGACTATGGCGATTGCCTGCTCGACTACCGCCTGCCGGAGACGGCTCATGCGACGATCCAGGCGGAGGCGGTAAAGATACTCGGCGACACGGGCTTCCTCCTGACGTTGGGTGGCGATCATTCGATCACCTTCCCCCTGCTTGCCGCTCATGCCGCTCGGCATGGCGGGCCGCTCGCGCTCGTCCAGTTTGATGCGCACCAGGACACATGGCCTCTGGCGGAGAGTTCCAACGGCGCGATGCGCGTCGACCACGGTTCCTTCGTCACCGGCGCCGTCGCGAGCGGGTTGATAGACCCGCGCCACTCGATCCAGGTCGGCATCCGCACCCACGCCCCCGAGGACTGCGGCATCGAAATCCTCGATGGCGACGACCTGGAAGACATAACGAGCGATGCCATCGCCGAGCGCATCAGCAAGCGCGTCGGCGATACCCCGTGCTATCTCACCTTCGACATAGATTGCCTGGATGTCGCTTTCGCGCCGGGAACGGGCACGCCCGTCTCGGGCGGGCCGTCGAGCGCCAAGATGCTGTCGACCATCCGAAAGCTGGGCGGTCTGCCGCTCGTCGGAGCCGATGTGGTGGAGGTTTCTCCGCCCTATGATCATGCCGAGATGACGGCCATCGCCGCCTCGACAGTCGCCATGTACATCGTCGGCCTGAGAGCCGAGGCCAAGGGGGGCTGACATGCGACGACGACGCTTGACTCTACTTTTGAAGTGCGTGCTTCACTAGACCTGAAGAAACAATATCAACTCGTTGATTTAACGGGATCTTCCATGTCCGACAAGATCAAAATCGGCGTCCTCGGCGCGAGCGGCTACACCGGCGCTGACCTCGTGCGTCTCGCCGCCCGCCACCCCAACATCGACATTACAGTCCTGACGGCGAACAGCCACGCCGGCAAGCCGATGAAGGCTGTGTTCAAGCATTTCTCCCACATCACGCTGCCCGATCTCGTCACCGTCGAGGATGCCGACTGGGACGCTGTGGACGCGGTCTTCTGCGGCCTGCCGCACGGGACGACGCAAGCGATCTCGCGCGATATTCTGGAGAAGCACCCGAAGGTGAAGATCATCGACATGTCAGCCGACTTTCGGCTGCGCGATCCGGTGACCTACAAGGAATGGTATGGGCTAGATCACAGCGCGCTCGAAATCCAGAAGGAAGCGGTCTACGGCCTCACCGAGCGCTACCGGCATCAGATCGCGAACGCCCGCCTGATCGCCTGCCCCGGCTGCTACCCGACGGCGGTGCTGCTCGCCCTTCTGCCGCTGACCACGCACGGGCTGATCGACCCTGACGAGATCATCATCGACGCCAAGTCCGGCGTCTCGGGCGCGGGCCGTAGTCCCAAGGAGAACACGCTCTTCTGCGAGGCGGGAGAAGGCGTGTCGCCCTATTCCGTCGGCAAGCACCGCCACATGCCCGAGATCGAGCAGGAGCTTGGCGTTTCCATCGGTCGCAGCGACCTGAGGATCAACTTCACGCCTCACCTGATCCCCATGAGCCGCGGCGAGCTCTGCACCAGCTATGTCCGCCTCTCCGCCGGACACAGCGCCGACGATCTGCGCCAGGCTCTGGTCAAGGCCTACGCCGACGAGCCCTTCGTCACCGTGGCCGATCCCGGCGTTCTGCCGCAGACACAGATGGTGCGCGGCTCCAACTACGTCGTCGTCAACGTCATTCCCGATCGTATCCCGGGCCGTGCCATCGTCATCTCGACACTGGACAATCTGGTGAAGGGTTCGGCCGGTCAGGCGATCCAGAACTTCAACGTCGCCTTTGGTCTCGAAGAAACGACGGGGATCGAGCAGCTTCCGCTGTTCCCCTGAACAGGACGGATATCGGCAACATCAACGCCGACAATACGAGAGGAGGAGAGCGAATGGACTGGCAATCGATGCTGTTCCAGAATTGGCAGGGCATCATCCGCACTCTCCTTGTCGGCGTGTTGGCCTATGTCACATTGGTCCTGTTCCTTCGGATTTCGGGCAAGCGGACGCTCGCCAAGCTCAACGCCTTCGACCTTGTGGTCACGGTGGCGCTCGGCTCCACTTTGTCCGCGATCCTGCTTCAGGAATCCATCGCGCTGGCCGAGGGTGTGGCTGCGCTCGCGCTTCTCATCATCATGCAGTACGCGGTCACCTTCGTCTCCGTTCGCTCGCGCGCCTTCGCGAAGCTCATACGCTCGGAACCGGCCCTGCTCATCCGGCGGGGGGAGTTCTGTGACGAGACGATGAGGCGCGAACGGGTGACGCGGGACGAGGCGTTGAGCGCCGTCCGAGCCAATGGCGGTCATGAGGTGACAGACGTCGAGACGCTCATTCTGGAGAGCGATGGCACGTTGAGCGTTTCGCTGAGAGGCTGAAGGCCGTTGGGGAGCGGCTAAGCGGCCGAAAAGGAGAAGGCGCCGCGAGGGCGCCTTCCATGGAGAGCAATGCTGTCGAGGGCCCACCGTCAGCGGTGGTTCGCCTCGTGATCCTGATACTGCTCGTTCTGAACGTTCTTGCTGTCGAGACCACGGGAATCGCTGTGCTGCGCCTTGTCGCGGTTGCTCAGAATCTCGTTCTCTCCGACCTTCTCGTCGGGCAGATCGGTCATTCCTCCGGCGCCGGAGCCCTTTCCCTGGTCGAGGTCTCCGGGGCCCATGTGGTGCTTACTGGCCTGTGCCATGTTGCCTCCTGATACTCTCATGGTCCGCTGCCCGAGGCAGCGCTCATCAGACCAATGATCGCGCCGAAGGCAGGTTCCGTGCTTCCCTTCCCGCCTTCGTTACCCGGGACCGGGATCGAGTGCGATCACGCACTCTGTTTATCCAGTAGGCGGCAACGCACTCCAGGAACTTCGACGGAGGCGTTCCGTTGAGCCATGAGGATCGAGGAGCACCCTATGCCACAGACACCGTCACGGCCTCATCATTCAGATGATCGAGAAGTCGACGAGGGCGCCGTCGCCCATGACAGCCACACGACACCAGCCGCTGGTGACACGGTTTTGAAAAAGCCGGGCTCGCCCGACGCCGATACTCATGTCCCGGCGGCAGCCCCGATGGACACGGACTCCGAGGCCGGCGACGCCGGCGGCGGAATCGAGCCGCTGAAGCGGAAAGATTGAGAAGCGGCATCTTTGCCGGCTGGCGAATGAACGGTCAGAAAACGTCCTTGACGCGCCTCGTTGGCGTGAATTCATAGGTCCCCTTCAAGCCGCGCGCATGGGCAACCGCAAAGGCGAGCAAGGCGATGGCGCCCATCTGGTGCGCCAGCGCGAAGCCCAGCGGCACATGCAGAAGCAGCGTCGTGATCCCGAGCCCCGCCTGCAGAGCGACCATAAGGAAGAGGACGACGGCGCGGCGAGCATGGGTCGTCCCGGCGCCGAGCCACAAGGCGGCAGCCGCGTGGATGAATGTGACAATGAAAAGCACATAGGCGCCCATGCGGTGCATGAACTGAACCGTCATGGCGTTCTCGAAGAAGTTGCGCCATGCGGGAGATATCGCCAGGAGCCCATCGGGCACCCACTGCCCTGCCATCAACGGCCAGGTGTTGTAGCCTTGGCCCGCATCCAGCCCCGCCACCAAGCCGCCAAGATAGATCTGGCACAGCGCCAACATGACGATGCCGCCGGCCGCCCAGACCGAATCAGCCGATGGCGGAACGTCCCTGGAATGCGGCGCGAGACCGCGCGCCACCCAAAGCGTATAGGCAAAGATCACGCAGGCAGTGGTGAGATGCACGGCCAACCGGTACTGGCTGACGTCGGTGCGCTCGGAGAGGCCGGAGGCGACCATCCACCAGCCGATGCCGCCCTGGACCGCGCCCAGCGCCAAGATTCCGACGAGACGCGGCTTCAACGTGGGCGGAATGCGCCCCTTGATCCAGAAGATGATCAAAGGCAGGGCGAAAACGAAGCCGACCGCGCGAGCCAGGAAGCGGTGCGTCCATTCCCACCAGTAGATGGATTTGAAGGCATCCAGGCTCATACCCTGGTTGATCTCGCGATACTCCGGAATACGCTGGTAAAGCGCAAATTCCTCCTGCCATTCCTGCAGCGAAAGCGGCGGTATTACGCCGTGAATCGGCTTCCACTCCGTGATCGACAGGCCCGAATTGGTCAGCCGGGTCGCGCCGCCGACCAGGACGAGCGCGGCCACCAGGAGCGCGACGATGTAGAGCCATGCCCGGATCGCTCCGGTTCCGTGGCTTGCATAAGTCGGACGGGCTTGGGAAGAAGTCGTTGTCAAAGTGGAGCTGATCATGCTTTTTCGGCGCTGCGGAAGACGACGGCCCCTAAGTTGCGCGAAACGCCTGCAACCGCAAGCATTCTCGCTCCCATGTGATCTCCTATCGAGCGAAGAATGCGGCTAGAACTTCCGGCAAACGAGGAACCCACGATGTCCGTCAGGCTGAAGAAATTCATCGGCACCATTCTTCTCATCGTTCTGGTGTCGGTCTACGCCCTGTTCGCGACGGCCTTCGCCTCGCTCTATCTTGGGCAATCGTCTCCCTGGGTTCATCTTCTCTATTTTCTGGGAACGGGCGTTCTCTGGGTTGCTCCTGCCATGGTTCTGATCAAGTGGATGGCGACCCCGTCTGGCCCACGGCTTCGGCCGAAGACCAAGGTCTGACCGCCACGACATCGGCAAGCCCTGCCCGCTCGACCGCATCGATCCTGCCCTGGATTTCGGCTGTGGCCTCGCCTTTGCCCATTCCGACCACCACGGCCATCTCGCCATCCGACAGGCAGTGAAGAAGCCCCATGTCGAGCCCTCGCGCCTCGATCACGACGAAATCGTAGACCTCGCCGAGCAAACCGAGGATCGCCCGTGTGCGTGCGACGACATCCTCGATCTCGGCGCCGCCGGCCAATCCCAGATCGCGCGCCGAAAGGGACAGGACGTGCGTCTCGGTGAAGTGATCGCGATCGATGGCGTCGGCGATCGCGGATCGTTCCGCTGCAACGAAAGGCGGAGCGACATCGCGTCGCCCGACGCCCGTCGCCCGCAGTGCCGCAGCATCCGGCCCAAGATCGACAAGAACGCTTGGCGCACCGGCGGCCGTCAGGGTCCGGGCCAGAGAGACGCTGACGGGAGCGCCGCCGCCACCTCTCGGTGAAAACACAGCCACACGGGAAATGCCGCCGCGCATCATGGCAACGGCCAATCCCTTTAGGTCCACCGCATCCGGGAAGGTGGAGAACGGCTCAGGCAGGGTTTCGACTTTACCGGCACCAGAGCCGGAAGAAGCCGCGCTCGCCGCCGTCAACTCGTCCGGCGGCGCCGAGGCTTCGTGGAGCCTGTGGCGCGGGCCCCAAGCCGCCGTGACCGCCAGTGCGAGAAGCGACAGGACAAGCCCCAGAAGGCCGCCGACGACGGACAGAAGCAGAGCACCCGGGTACGTCTTGCGCAACGGCGCCGTCGGGTCGTCTATGATCCGGAAGGACCATCGCTCCGTATCCCCTCGCCGCTGCTTATCCAGGTCGGCAAGCCTGCTTGCAGCATCGGCGATCTGCTGGTCGAGGCTCGCCCGCTCTCCCGCCGCCGTCTCACGTTCCGCCTCGGCCTTCTTCTTGTCTGCCTGAATGGCATCGGCCTGACGACGGAGCGCCGCAGCCTGTTCGTCCATTTGCCGGACGACCCGCTCGGCCTCCGCCTCCAGCGCTCTCGTCGTCGCCTGAAGCTCGGCGCGCACGGCACCGACGGCGGAGGTGTCGACGGGATTGGAAGCCGAGAGCTCGGCGAGTCGCCGGCGAAGTTCGGCGCGACGCTCGCGGAGCTCCAGCGCCTCCTCGCTTTCGAGGTCCGCGCCCATGGTGTCGACCGGCTCATGCCTTTCCAGGCGGTCGCGAAGGCGCTGCGCCGTGTCGGCCCAGGATCGGGCTCTCGCCAGCAGATCCTCGGCTTCCTTCTCTTGCGCGGATGTGTCCGGTTGCCGCTCAAATTCGGCGTTGGTCGCCTTGCGGCGCTCTTCAAGCGCAACAAGGGCCGCCTGCTCCTGCGCGATGGTCGAGGCAAGCGCCGCCTGCGACCGATCCCGATCCGCCGCGTTGGCGCGCTCGACCAGTTCGCGCGCGGCCGCGTTGGCGCCACGGCGGGCCAGATCGGCATCCCTTGCCGCGAAGTCGATCGTCGCAACGCCTGTGGCCTTGTCCACACGACCATCCAAGGCGCGGCCGACATCCTCGATATCCGCGGGATTCGCCGATCCAAGGCGCTCCGCCACGGCCGCAAGCAATGTGGGTTCATGGAGAAGGCTGGGCACGTCGCGTCCCTCGCCCTTTGGCGCGAGGACGAAGGCGCTCGCCTGGTATTGCGGAGAGAAGAGAAGAGAGGCGCCATACCCCGCGATCGCCCCGAGAACGGTTGCGGCCGACACGACAAGTCCGAGCCAGCGCATGCGCCGGTTGCTCCTCTGTTCGGTCCTGTCCGACGCCGTGGCGGTCATTCCATCTCCCTTCGCAGGCCGGCCGAGACAGCCGCGCTTCATGTGGGAGGGTGATCATGTGGGCGCCAGTTGCAAGAACCGTCCGTCTTTACCGCGTGTTAACCTTAATAAAACTATTACTCTGCGGAAGGGCGACGCGACGCCTCTGGCCGCATCAGGGAGTGCGAACATGGCGATCCGAATCTTGGTGGCCGCCCTCCTCGCCGCGCTGCTGACAGCGTGCTCATCCTATCGCCCTACGCCCCCTGCCTTTCACGAAGTCTTGAACCAGCCCTATCGCCTGGATGCGGGTGATCGCGTCCGCGTCACGGTCTTCGAACAGGATGGGCTCACCAACACCTACACGGTCGACAAGGCTGGCTACATCGACATGCCGCTTGTCGGCTCCGTTCCGGCCCGTGGGCGCACCACCGGCGAGCTTGCCTCGGCGCTTCAGGCCGAGTTCGCCAAGGGCTATCTGCGTGATCCCGATATTGCCGTAGAGGTCGATCGTTACCGCCCGTTCTTCATCATGGGGGAGGTCGGTGCGGGTGGCCAATACTCCTATGTTCCAGGAATGACGGTCCAAAACGCGATCGCCATCGCCGGTGGCTTCTCGCCCCGTGCCGAGCAGCGCTCCGTCGACATCACCCGCCAGGTCAACGGCAAGATCCTGACCGGCCGCGTCCTCATCTCCGACCCCATCCTGCCGAACGACACCATCTACGTCCGCGAGCGGCTGTTCTGACAGCGTCCAATTCTTCAGCGGCAAGAGAGGAAGCGGCGAGGACAATTCGCTCAGTTTTGAGACGATTTTGGGCTTTGCCCCAACACTATCTTAGTCGGTGGTCCTTAGGATCAGCATTGTCTGCGGTTTTTCAAGGAGAGGCGCTGCAGAGGCCAAACTTGCCGTGGCCTCGACAAAGTGCCCACACGCGAGGTCGATCCGGATCATGCTGGATGCCAGTGATCATTCGCCGTTCTCGCCGGAAGCCGTTCGAGCAGCGCGCATTTCCCGTTCCGGAACCGTGGAACTCAGCCCGGCCGCGACCGAAGCCGCGATGCAGCTACGGTCGCGCACGATCAATCCCATGCTGGTTCCGGGGATTTGGCGCGGTGTCGAATTTGCCTCGACGTTCGCGATGGGCCTCGCGGGCCATGCCATTCTCTTCGGAACCCGCGCCTTCGGCACCCAGCTCCTCATCGCCGGCCTCGTCGCAGGAATCGGTGTGCTTTTTACCGGCTTCCTGCATGGATACCAGATATCGGTGCTACGAAGCGGCGTCCGGCAGATCCCGCGCCTGGCTCTGTCGCTTTTCGGCGCCTTCGGTCTAGCAACCGGCGTTGCGGTTGTTCTAGGGACCGCTTCCGCCGATTCGCGCTGGCTTGCAGGATGGTTTGCGGCGAGCCTAGTATTCCTCGCGATTGCCCGCCCTCTCCTGTCGATCTGTCTCAGGTTCTGGGCACGCAAGGGCGTTATGGCGCGGCGCGCCGTCATCGTCGGCGGTGGCCAGGGGGCCGAGGCGCTCCTCCACAATCTTCAACTGCAGCCGGACAGCGATATCCGCATTTGCGGCATTTTCGACGACCGGGGCGACCGGCGGTCTCCACCGATTGTCGCCGGATATCCGAAGCTGGGCACTGTGCGCGAGCTGGTCGAATTCGCGCGCATCGCGCGCATCGACATGCTGATCGTTACGCTTCCGCTGACAGCGGAGAAGCGAGTTCTTTCGATTCTGAAGGAGCTGTGGGTGCTGCCGCTCGATATACGCTTGTCGGCGCAAGCCTCACAGATCAAGCTGCGCCCGCGCGCCTACACGATGATCGGCGACCTGCCGATGCTCGACGTCTTCGACCGTCCGCTGACCGAGTGGGACGGCCTTTCCAAGCGCCTCATGGACCTCGTGCTCGGCATGCTTGCCCTCGTGCTCCTCTCCCCGCTGATGGTGGCGACCGCCATCGCCATCAAGCTCGACAGCTCAGGCCCAGTCTTCTTCCGTCAGAAGCGCCACGGCTTCAACAACCAGATCATCGAGGTTCTCAAGTTCCGCTCGCTCTACCATGAGATGGCCGATGTCGACGCGAAGCGGATCGTGACCAAAGGCGATCCCCGCGTCACCCGCGTCGGCCGTTTCATCCGCAGGACGTCGATCGACGAGTTGCCGCAACTCTTCAACGTGCTCGGCGGCAGCCTCTCCCTGGTCGGCCCCAGGCCCCACGCCGTCCACGGGCGCTCGTCGAGCAACCAGGCCTTCGTCGAGATCGTCGACGGCTATTTCGGCCGGCATAAGGTCAAGCCCGGCATCACCGGTTGGGCCCAGATCAAGGGTTGGCGCGGCGAGATCGACGATCCGAAAAAGCTGGAAAAGCGCTTCGAGCACGACCTGTACTACATCGAGCACTGGTCGATCCTTCTCGACCTCTACATCCTGATCAGGACGCCCTTCTCGCTTCTGTCTTCCGCCAACGCCTACTAAACGGAGCGTCCCGCGCTGGAACACCGGAGGGGAACCGCTTCGGTCGATCGGGGTTTTCCCGGCATGAGATTGTGTTCCACCTCCTCCCCGAAGCGCACCTTGTTTCGTCATCCCGTTTGGGCGACAACACTGTCGAGACTCTTCTGCCACCGGCCGCCGTTATCGCACGCCGGTTTCATGGCTAAGAGCTTGATGTCACGGCATTCGAAGGCTTCACGTCTGATGTCGTGCGAGGAAAGAGAAAGCCGCATCCTGGGCTCAAGCGCCGGCGCGGTCGTTCTTGCGTCATGACGGCACGAAGCAGCAAGGCACCGATGATCCGCGTCGCATCCTACAACATCAGGAAGAGCGTCGGCACCGACTGGCGCCGTCAGCCTCGGCAGATCCTCGACGTTCTGAGTGAACTCGACGCCGATATCATCGCCCTTCAGGAGGTCGATCGCCGCTTCGGCGACCGCGTCTCCTCGCTGGCGCCTCAGGCCATCGCCGAGCGCACCGCCTATAAGGCTCTACGCTTCGGCGTTCGCCCGGATAGTCTTGGCTGGCACGGCAACACCATCCTCGTGCGCAAGGAGATGGAGGTCCTCCGCTGCGAGAAGATCGTCCTGCCGGCCTTGGAGCCCCGAGGCGCCGCCCTCGCCGACATTCGCGCCGGCGACGTCAGGGTGCGCGTCGTGGGAATGCATCTTGGCTTGGTGAGCCTCTGGCGGCGCCGACAGGCACGCGCGGTGCTTCAGCAGCTCAAGCGGCTCGAGGAGCCCCTGCCCACCGTCATGATGGGCGATTTGAACGAGTGGAACACCGAAGGCGGCTGTCTGACGCATTTTGCCGAGGAGCATCATGTCGTCGCGCCGGGTCCAAGCTTTCACTCACACCTGCCCTTCGCCTCCTTCGACCGGATCATCACCAGCCCGGAGATCAAGGTGCAAGATGCGGGTGTGCATCTGTCGGAGCGGGCGCGCATTGCCTCAGATCATCTGCCTGTCTGGGCAGAACTTGCCTTCCCCGCCGAGGCCGTTGCCGCGACCGGGAGCAGGACTGCCGTCGCCGCGGATTGAGCGGGTGCGGCGCGATCTGGATTTGAGAAGGCGCGGGGCGATTGCCCCGCCAACGCGCCAAAGGATCAGGCGAGAACTTCCAGCTTGACCTTCGCCGTGCCTCTGGCGATCAACCCGACCACGGACGCGGCCTTCCGCGACAGGTCGATGATCCGATTGTGGGCGTAGGGACCGCGATCGTTGATCCTGACGATCACCGACTTGCCGTTGCGCATATTTGTTACGCGCACTTTCGTGCCGAACGGCAAGGATTTGTGAGCGGCGGTCAGCTTGTTCATGTCGAAACGTTCGCCGCTGGCCGTGGAGCGGCCGTGGAACTTCGGCCCATACCATGAGGCGGCACCGGACTGGGTCCGGAACATCGCGTCGGCGCTAAGCCCGGAAAAAAGCACGCACGTCCCCATGACCGCGCCGAGCACGGCCTTTGTCACCATCTTCATAGAGTAACCCCTCTCTCTGCGTCGGGTTTTCGGCGAGGATTCCCCTCTCACCGAAGAAGCTGCACGATTGAGCGAGGGCTTAATGACCGGGGGCTGTGACGAGAATGCGGACCGCAGCCGGCAAGAATGAGGTCATTTCGAGATGATGGAACTTTCCTGCGACATGGTTTTCAGAAAGTGAACTTCATACCTCCGGCGATCCGGGCTCTTTGTCCCAGGAAGAGGGAAGCGGATCTTGCGCAAACCTTACCCGCCGCTCGGTGAGCCAAGGGCCCTGCGCCCTCTCCCCAACACGGAAGAGCAACAAACGCTGGCTCTTCGAGCGATCTCCGAATGCCCCTGCCAAAACGGCATGCCTTCTATGCGGAGACTGGCATTGCTCATCGGCCTCGAATCCTCCACCTTCAGTTCAACCGATTAGATCGGACATTAAAGGGGATAAAGACCATGAAAATCGTCAGCACCATTCGCAGTGCCATGAAGCGCTATCGCGATTCCAACCCGGAACTCGACTACCTGAACGAGGCCACTTCCTGTGCCGATCTCGAGTGCCGTGAGCGCGAAATCACCCGCGGGCGTTTCCGCAACCAGCGTCGCATGGGGTTCTAAGTACTGTGTACGCACCTGTAATGCCAAGCCGGGAACGGCGCTCGCAGCCGCCCGGCAGGGGAACCGACGCGGATGGACCGCGCCGGCGCCGAAGCGCCCTGTTTTTTCGGGGTGACAGAGTGGGAGGGGACGGGATTTCAGATCGCCGTCCCCTTTTGTTTCGGGCCGTATAGCCGTCTCTAGACAGTTTCGCGCGGCTTGCCCTGACGAACCGCGAACATTCAGCCGACGAACGCGAGATGCGACGTATCGGCTTCGCCTGCGGGCCGCGACATCCGAGGTTGCGGCCGGAACCGCATCAAGAGCCCTGCAACTTCCAGGGCCGGCACGGGCGGGCTGAAGAAATAGCCCTGCATCTCCCGGCAGCCTTCTCGCTCCAGCACATCATAGTGCTCGGACGTCTCCACGCCCTCCGCGATGACCGAAATCCCCATGGATCGGCTGAGACCGATAACCGCGCGCACGACCGCGATGTTCTCGGGCTCGGTCAAATGCCGCACGAACGACTGGTCGATCTTCACCTTGTCGAAGGGAAACTTCGTAAGGTAGCCGAGCGACGAATATCCTGTTCCAAAGTCGTCCATCGAAAGCCGGATGCCCCGGGCGCGGAACGCCTGAAGGACGGCGAGCGTAGCCCGATCATCCTCGAGCATCAGCGACTCGGTCACTTCGAGCTGCAGACGTGACGGCGGAAGGCCGGTCGCATTCAGGATATCCTCCACCCGCCGAGAAAGATCGGGATCGCGAAACTGGATCGGCGAAAGATTGACCGAGATGGAAAGTTGGGACGGCCACTGCGCAGCTTGGCGGCAGGCCGCTTCCAGCGCCCACAACCCCATCGCGTCGATGAGCCCGACCTCTTCCGCGATCGGAATGAACTCACCCGGCGACACCAAGCCCCGCTCGGGATGCCGCCACCGGATCAGGGCCTCGAAACCTGAAATGGTTCCGCGAGCCACGTCGTAGAACGGCTGGTAGAAGAGCTCGAATTCGTCCGCCTCGACCGCCCTGCGCAGGTCGATCTCCATGCGTCGCCGCCGCTCGATGGTTTCGGCCATTTCGGGCTTGAAGAAGCGATAGGCGTTTCGCCCGGCAGCCTTGGCGCTGTAGAGCGCGAGATCGACATCCTTGAGGAGGGCGTCCGGATCGATCAAGGTCCCCGTTTCTTTTTCGGAATTGACGACGATTCCGATGCTGACGCCGATGCTGATCTTGTGGTGCTCGATATCGAACGGCGCGGCAAGCGCTGCGATCAGCCGTTTGGCCAGAGCCTCCGCGCTCTCAGGCTGAGCGACACCAACCTGAATCACTGCGAACTCGTCGCCGCCGGTGCGGGCGAGCAGGTCACGTTTGCCAACGCACTCGCAAAGCCTTGCGCTGACTGCCTTCAGCAGCCGGTCCCCAACCGGGTGCCCGAGCGTGTCGTTGACCGTCTTGAAGCCATCGAGATCCAGACTGAGAAGCGCCACGCCGGGCATTCCGAACAGCTTTTCCAACCGCTCGCGGAAGCGCAATCGGTTGGGCAGATCGGTCAAGGCGTCGTGGCGCGCCAGATGACGCATCTTCTGGTCCGCGATGTGCCGCTCGGTAATGTCTTCCAGCGTCGCCACCAGACCTCCGCCCTCGATCCATTGGCGCGAAATGGCAATCACGCGGCCATCGGGCATCTCGGCCGTGAAGAAGGCGCCCTCGCTCGGGGCGAGAACATGGTGGAGAAACGGATCGTCCAGCATTTCTCGCGAGGTCAGTCCAAATCTCCGCGCTCCGAACATCTGTTCGAAGCGCTTGTTGTGAACCATCAGCTTGAGATCCCGGTCGAAGAGGCATAGCCCCTGAGACATGTTGTTCAGCGCAGCTTCCCAGCGCGCACCCTGGATGGCGATAGTTCCGGAAAGATTGGCGGCCTGCGTCTTGCGCTCCTTTTCCATGCCGGTGATCTGTCCGGCGATGCTCGTCTGCATCGCGTCGAGCGCCCTGAGAAGCTGGGCCGTCTCGCTACGTCCGCGTGTAATGATCTGGTTGTCGAAGCTCTTGGCCGCGATCGAATTGATGATCCGCGTCGCCCGCTTGATCGGGGCAACGATGGTGCGTCCGAGAAGGAAGAACACCAGGATGGCGATCGTGGCGGCGATGCCGGCCGCCCGCCAGGTTCCAGTTCTGAACTGGTCAAGATACGCGTAGACGGCGCGCTGTGTGGTGCGTCCATCCCGCAGCACAGCGGCGGCGATTGTCGCTATCTCGTCGTTGGCGATGGCAAGATCGCTCACAACCTTGCGAGCGCTCGCAGCGCCACCGCTGGCGCGCAACCTTGAGAGCTGAACGCGCACCTCATCGATCAGCCCATGGGTCTTCTCCGAGGTGGCGATTGCGGCCGACTGCTGCAGCGTCTCATCGATTTTGGTTAGCCCATCCAGGAGAACGTCGATATTCTCCTGGCGCAGCGGTCCGGAGTCTCTCGTGCCCTGCCCTTCGCGGGCTTCGAAGGTCGTCGACAGAGCACTCAACACGCCCTGAGCCGACCGCAAATGGTCGAGCGAAACCATCCCGTGCTCGTAGAGCCGGTCGGCGCTCCGCCGGACCTCGCCCTGCGATTCAATGGCGAGTTGTGCCACCGCCACATCGGCCAGGATCAACGCCAGACACGCGATCAAGAGCTTCCATCGGATCGGCAAACGCGCCCTCCTGCTCGAGCCTGTCTCGGCGGACCCAAGTTGACATTAGGGCAGCCAACCTTAAAAAATCCTCTGTTGCCCGAAGCGTTTTGGGTACTTCCGGTGGATTCGCCGTGCTTTTTCTTTGCCACCCACGAATTGGGCGGGGTTCGAAGGTTCACGTTTCACAAGCCATAGAGCAGAGCGAGCGCTCGCCCCGCTCGGCGGTCGGAGGCCTCACTCTCCGCCTTTCCATCTCCCATTGAACATTGAAGGGACTAGTCATGGCACAATTCGACGTTGCGTCCTCCGGTCGATTCAAGATCGGCGGCAAGGAATTTCATCGCCTGGGCTTCGGCGCCATGCGCATCGTGGGCGCAGGCGTATGGGGCGAGCCGGCGGATCGCGCGGAGGCGCTTCGCGTTCTGCGGCGACTGCCGGAACTGGGCATCGACTTTGTCGACACCGCCGATTCCTATGGGCCGGATGTGTCCGAGCTTCTCATCAGGGAAGCGCTGCACCCCTACGCTGGCACATTCGTGGCCACGAAGGGCGGGCTGACGCGCAGCGGCCCCAACGCGTGGCATCCCGTCGGGCGGCCTGAATATCTGCGCCAGCAGGCGCTCAAGAGCTGCCGCAATCTCGGGGTCGAACGGATCGACCTTTGGCAGCTTCATCGCATCGACGCCAAGGTGCCGAGAGACGAGCAGTTCGACGCGATGAAAAGCCTCCAGGACGATGGCATCGTTACAGCACTCGGTCTGAGCGAGGTGTCCGTCGAGGACATTGAAGCCGCATCGAAGGTCTTCGAGGTGGCCACCGTGCAAAACCGCTACAATCTCGTCGATCGCGGCAGCGAGGCCGTCCTCGACTATTGCGAGGCAAAAGGGATCGGCTTCATCCCGTGGTTCCCGCTGGCCGCCGGCGATCTGGCCCGCCCCGGAACCGTTCTCGACTCGGTCGCACGCAAGCACGGCGCCAAGCCGAGCCAGATCGCCCTCGCCTGGATTCTGAAGCGCAGCCCCGTCGTCCTCCCGATCCCCGGCACGTCGAAGGTTTCCCATCTCGAGGAAAACGCAGCCGCTGCCGCGATCGATCTGTCGGACGAGGATTTCGCCGCGCTCGATCAGGAAGGGCGCGCCGAGGCGAACAAGAAGAAGAGCTGACCGACGACGGTGGCGGAACGGCGCTCGCCCAAATCCGTTCTGTGCGGGCGAGCGCCACCGCCGCCGTTGGAACTTCTCGTACGGGGGAACAACATGCCCAGGATCGCCTGGTGGCAATCAGGAATTGTCTATCAAGTCTATCCTCGTTCCTTCCAGGACAGCAATGGCGACGGCGTCGGCGACCTCATCGGTATCCGCAACCGCCTCGACCACTTGAAGTGGCTCGGCGTCGACGCGCTGTGGATCTCTCCATTTTTCCCCTCGCCGATGGCCGACTTCGGCTATGACGTTCAGGACTACTGCGGCGTCGACCCGTTGTTCGGCACGCTGGATGACTTCGACGCCCTGGTCGCAAAGGCCCACGGCAAAGGCTTGAAGGTGATCCTGGACTTCGTGCCGAACCACACGTCCGACCAGCATCCATGGCTCGTCGAAAGCCGCTCCTCACGCCATAATCCCAAACGGGACTGGTATATCTGGCGCGACCCGAAGCCGGACGGTAGCCCGCCCAACAACTGGGTGAGCCATTTCGGAGGCAGCGCCTGGCAGCTCGATGAAGCGACAGGCCAGTACTACTACCATGCCTTTCTGAAGGAGCAGCCGGACCTCGACTGGCGAAATCCCGAGGTCCAAAGTGCGATGCACGATACCCTGCGCTTCTGGATGAATCGCGGCGTCGACGGCTTCCGCGTCGACGTCATCTGGCTGATGATCAAGGATCGCGAGCTTCGCGACAATCCCATCAACCCCGCTTGGCACGAAGGCATGCCCGATATCCAGCGAGTTCTGCCGGTCCACACGGCCGACCAGCCGGAGGTTCATGAGGTCATTCGCGGCCTTCGCCGGGTGGTCGACGAGTATGACGACCGCGTCCTGATCGGAGAAATCTATCTGCCGGTCGATCGTCTCGTCACCTACTACGGCGAAGATCTCACGGGGACGCACCTGCCCTTCAACTTCCAGCTGATCCTGGCGCAATGGAAGGCCGACGTGGTCGCCTCTCTGATCACGGAATATGAAGCGGCTCTGCCGCCGGGAGGCTGGCCGAACTGGGTGCTTGGAAACCACGACCAGCCGCGTATCGCCGCCCGTGTCGGTGCGGCGCAGGCGCGCGTTGCCGCGATGCTGTTGCTGACGCTCCGGGGCACGCCGACCATCTACTACGGGGACGAACTAGGGCTATCGAGCGTCGCCATTCCACCCGAGGCCGCCCAGGACCCCTGGGAGAAGAACGAGCCGGGGCGCGGCTTCAGTCGTGATCCGGAAAGAACGCCGATGCAGTGGGATGAAACGGAGAATGCCGGCTTCACCACCGGCCGGCCCTGGCTGCCCCTGTCGGATGACCACACGGCCCAAAACGTCGATCGGATGCGCGAGGACGAAACGTCGATTCTATGGCTTTACCGCCGTCTCGTGGCGCTACGCCGTGAAAAAGCATCTTTCAGCATCGGTGATTTTCGCCTGCTCACCCAGTCCGGCGACGTTCTCGTTTTCCAGCGCCTCTATCGCGACGAGCGGTTCATTGTCGCGCTCAACATGAGCTCTCGTGCCGCGACCGTGGCGATCCCCGAGATGGAGAACGGTGGGGCGATTCGCCTTTCCACATCACTAAGCCGCGAAGCCGAGCACGTGTCGGCGACATTGGTCCTCGACGCCGATGAGGGGCTCGTGATCGAGCCAGCCTGAGCGACGCACCTGACTTCGATCAGGGGCGGTGCCCAAAGGTTCAGCCAAACGCCCTGGAAACGCGGGCTGTCAGCGCGTGGACGGGCGAGCCTTCACTGCCGATCTGAAACTTCGCCACCATCTGGTTCATGTTCACCGCCTCTGCCGCGAGCTCGCTGCTCGCCGCTGTGGTCTCCTCGACCATTGCGGCATTCTGCTGGGTCGCCTGATTGAGCATGTCGATAGCGGTGTTGATCTCGTTTAGCCCGGTCGCCTGGCTGCGGGACGCATCGACGATCGCGACGACGTGACCGTTGATCTCGGCCACCTCCGAAACGATCTCCTCCAGCGCGCGGCCGGTGTCGTTGACGAGCTGAACGCCGCGCCCGACCTGGTCCGCCGACTTGGAAATCAAATCCTTGATCTCCCTCGCAGCCTCGGCGGATCTCTGCGCCAGCGCCCGCACTTCCTGGGCAACCACGGCGAAACCCTTGCCGGCCTCGCCGGCACGCGCCGCCTCGACGCCCGCGTTGAGCGCCAGGAGGTTGGTCTGGAAAGCGATCTCGTCGATCACGCCGATGATCTTGGTGATTTCCGCCGACGACTTTTCGATATGTCCCATGGCCTCGACGGCGCGATTGACAATCCCGCCGGAGCGTTCGGCATTGGCCCGCGTCAGCGTCACCAACTGACCGGCCTCATCGGCCTTGCGCGCCGAGGTCGTGACGGTCTTGTTCATCTCCGAGAGAGCACCGGAGGTCTGCTCCAGCGCCGCGGCCTGTTGTTCGGTGCGGTGTGAGAGATCGTCGGCGGCCGTACGCACCTGGGAGGAGCTGACCTCGATCGATGAGGCGCTACCCGCCATCGCCCGGACCGTATCCTGAAGCTGTTCCAACGATCGGTTGAGATTATGCCGAAGAGGCTCCAGCGCCGGAATGAAGGCATGTTCCAGCCGCTGAAGGAGATCGCCCTCGGCGAGTTGCTGCAGAGCCGTCGCCAGTTCGTTGACCGCATTGACGCGCGGTGTGACGTCCGTGGCGAACTTCACCACTTTCGAAACCTTGCCGTTGGCGCAGAAGATCGGGTTGTAGGACGCCTGGATATAGACCGCCCGGCAGCCCTTCCCGATGCGCTTGTATTCGTCGGAGAGGAACTCCCCGCCCCTCAGGCGGTCCCAAAAGAGTTGGTAGTCGCGCGATTGGGCAAAGCTCGGCTCCACGAACATGCGGTGATGCTTGCCGACGATCTCCTCCCGGCGATAGCCGAGAGCGTTGAGAAAGTTCTCATTGGCGTCGAGGATCTCACCATTCGGCGTGAACTCGATCACCGCCTGCGCGCGGTTGATGGCCGCGATCTTGCCGGCGTCCTCGTTCGCCTGATGGGTAATGGCCGTGACGTCGCTGGCCACCTTGATGACCTTGTAGACCTTGCCGCTACCGTTTTTGACCGGATTGTAGGTCGCGCGAATCCAAACCTCACGTCCGCCCTTGCCGAAGCGTTGAAACCGTTCGGCGACGAATTCGCCGCGCGCGAGCTTTGCCCAGAACTCGGCATACTGAGGAGACTTCGCATACTCCTCGCTGACGAACATACGATGTTGCCGCCCGATGATCTCAGCCGGCTCATATCCCATGACGGTGCAGAAATTGCCGTTGGCGTGAAGAATCTTGCCTGTCAGATCGAACTCGATGATCGCCAGGGACCTATCGAGAGCGGCCAAGACGTTCGCGGAGTCGGACGAGAAGAGGCCCTTCATTTTATCTCCTTCACCGCCAGGGCCGTGAAAAAGAACACCAGTCGGCCGGGTCGGTGCCTCACACGAGTAGACAAAAGTTATTGAGAAATTGAGAACGCGCAATGCGAAAATACAAGTTCCCAACGACTGCAGATATAGTATGCGGTCGAGTTTATCTGCGACAATTAAACCTTCGATTGTATAAGCAATAAGTAAGAATGTGGACCGTCGGCCACGGTTGGCGCAAGGCACTCGTCGCTGAGGGCGACGGCGCAGACCCCCATGTGGCGCACCTTGACCTTGATGACGAGGCGCCGCTTTGCCTTGCCTGACCTCCCTAGCGCCCCCGCCCGCCCCACCAGAATGGAATATGCGCGAAGCACACGCGAGCCTTAAAAAAAACGGCCGGAAAACCGGCCGCCAGAGTTAGGAGGAAAGAGCGACGACCGAAAGAAAGCCCGGCCGTCGCAAGAATTTGATGTCAGGCAGCGGCCTTCATCTTCGACTGGATCATGCTGATCAGCGTTTCGGTGTCGCGGGTGAAGAGACGGATGCCATCGGCGAACTTCTCGGTCGCCATCGCATTCTCGTTCATCTCCCAGCGCCAGGAAGCCTCGGTGTAGGACTGGCGCTTCATGCTCGCGTCCTTGAAGTCCGCCGGCAGAACACGCTCGACCTCGCCCTCGGTCTGCTGAAGCTGCTGCAGCAGGACCGGGGAGACGGTCAGACGATCGATGCCCGCCAAGCCGAGAACCTGCTCGACATTGCGGAACGACGCGCCCATGACAATCGTCTTGTAGCCGAAGTTGCGCATGTAATTCTGGATGTTGCGCACACCGACGACGCCCGGATCGTTATCGGCGTTGTCGATCTTCGTGCCATGGCCCTGGTACCACTCGGTGATGCGGCCGCAGTAGGGCGAGATCATGAAGGCGCCGGCGTCGGCGCAGGCGATCGCCTGGGTCAGGCTGAAGATCAGCGTCGAGTTGACGCCGATGCCCATCTTCGTCAGTTTCTCAGCGGCCTTGATGCCTTCCCACGTCGCAGCAACCTTGATCAGGACGCGCTTGGTGTCGATTCCCTCGGCCTGATAGAGGTCGATAATGCGCTTGGTGCGCTCAACGGTGGCGTCGGTATCGAACGACAGGCGAATGTCGACCTCAGTCGAAACGAAGCCGGGAACGACTTCGAGAGACTTCATGCCAAAAGTCACAGCCAGACGATCAAGGGCGAGATTGATGAACTTGTCCGAGTCGCTCTCGCGCTTGGCGGCCCATGCGACCGCGTCGTCGATCATGTGCGCGTACTGCGGCTGGCTGGCAGCACGATAGATGAGCGTCGGATTGGTGGTCGAGTCCTGCGCGCCCAGCGCCTTCATGACCGAGAAATCACCGGTATCGGCGACGATGATGGTATGCTTCGCAAGACCTGTAAGCTTGTCGGTCATAATGTTTCTCCGTTTATTGGGTTCGCAATGCTGAAATGCCGTTTATCGGCTTTTCCTTGACTGGGGATTTCTTGCCTCTACCGAAGACGCAATCCAAAGATGCTACGTCGATCGATCCGCGCATTCATCAATCCCGCTCGCGTCCACGGCTTTCCAAGCCGAATACACGCCGAGACTGGCAGAAAAGCGTAATCGCCGATCTCTCCGGTCATTGCGGTCGCCGCGCTTGGCCAGAGCGGCTGCCGAAGGCCGAAATTCGTTTTCGGCTCAACCATCTGCACTATCCCGTGCGGTGTGACGAACTAAGGTCAACTGGCCTTGAGCGAGTGTTTAAACCGATTTGGATTGGATGGAAAGTGACCTAAGTCAAAAACCCGGAGATTTTAGAAGGTGCGGTGGACGCCGACTTAGTGGGCACCTCCTCAATTTTAGCGGGACGCGAAAACTCTCTTTTGGCCGCCGGCGGCGCGACTCCAGGGCGATCCTCATCAGGTATCCCGGGCCATGATTTCATGGTTCGCGAAAAGCCATCTATTTCAAAGAGATCAAGTAGACCGCCAGCATTACTGTCAGGAGCTGATCATCGATCAGCACGGCTTCATCCCGGCGACGCAGGCACCTGTCTCCATTCCAGGACGCGTCAAGCTGTCGCCCTCACGTCTGCCATGCCTCCACTTTCGAAGCGGCCTGCGGCATCATGTCGTAGGAAACCCTACGAAAGCGCCGGGACGATCGGTCTGATCGTTCCCGGCGCAAGAAGCGAGGCCGCCACCTTCCCTGCCCCTCACAGAGCGGCAGGAAAGGCGTGGCTTATGGCGTTCACCTCAAAGGGAATCGGCGATCGCGCGCATCCAGATCGACACAGCCTTGGCGCCGCCATCGGGAATGCCGGTGGCGCGGTCGCCGAGATAGCTGGCGCGGCCGAGACGCGCCTTCATCGTCTCGGTTGCCTGGGCACCTTTCTCCGCCGCATCCGCCGCTGCCTTCCAGGCATCGGCCTGGCTCTTACCGGCATCGACCGCGTCACCGAAGGCCTTTGCCGCCGGGAACAGAGCATCGAGCATGGTGCGGTCGCCCTCCTTGGCGCCGCCCAACGTGGAGACCGCTTCGACACCCGCCATGAAGGCCGTGGCGACCTCCTGAGGCGTGGGCGCCGCCTTGCCGGCTAGTTCGCGCGAGGCGCGCAGGAAGCCGGTGGCGTAGAACGGACCCGACGAGCCGGCGATGGCGCGGCGCAGCGCGTCGCCAATCGACTTCAGACCAGTCGAGGCATCGGCCCAAGCCACGCCGGAAAGCGCCTGAACGGCCTCGGAGCCACGCTGCATGCTCTGGCCGAGATCGCCGTCACCCGCCTTCGAGTCGAGTTCGGTCAGCGCGGGCTCTGCCGCGATGAGAGCCTTGCAGGCCGCGTCTGCAGCGGCCTTGACCTTGGCGCCGCCCTCGCCGCCGCTCGTCGCTGTCACGGCAGCCGCTTCCGGCTCGGACACGGCAACGACGATGCCGCCGTCTGGCGCGACCTTGCCGCCCCGCGGCCATGCCATCGCGTCCGTTTCCAAATCGAGCGCCGCGACGCGCGCGTCATCGAGCTTGAAGAGCGACAGCGAGCATCCCGGCATGTCGAGAGCCGAGAGGAAGGTGCCCGTCCAGGAACGTTCGACCTTGAGACCGCGCTCGCGCAGATGAGCCAGCGCGCCGCGGGCGACGATGGACAGTTCCATCGGCGGCGTCGCGCCAAGCCCGTTCACGAGAAGCGCGAGGCGATCCGTCGGCTTGATGTCGAGATCACTGATGATGGTGTCGAGGATCGTCTTGGCGAGTTCGGAGGCCTCCCGCATCTCCCCGCGCTCGACGCCGGCCTCGCCATGGATGCCAAGACCGAGCTCGATCTCCGTCTCGCCGAGCGTGAAGCCAGGCTTGCCGACGGCCGGCAGGGTACACGAGCCGAGAGCGACGCCCATGGTGCCGATGTCGGCGGCCGCCGCGTTGGCAACCTTGACGACTTCCTCAAGGCTCTTGCCGGCTTCGGCGGCGGCGCCTGCGATCTTGTGGACGAAGACCGTGCCGGCGATGCCGCGGCGGCGGCCCTTCTCGACGGTGTTACGGAGCGCGACGTCGTCGGCGACGAGAACGACTTCGCAGGGAATGCCTTCGGCGCGGGCCATTTCGGCGGCGAGGCCGAAGTTCAGGCGGTCGCCGGTGTAGTTCTTGACGACGAGAACGGCGCCGGCCGGCCCCGCGACAGCACGGATGGACGAAAGGACGGCATCGGTGGAAGGCGAGGTGAACACGTCGCCGGCAACAGCAGCGGTCAGCATGCCCTGGCCGACATAGCCGGCGTGCGCGGGCTCATGACCGCTGCCACCACCGGAGATGATCGCCACCTTGCGCTTCTCGGGCGCCGGCAGCGGGTTGCGGACGACCACCATCTCCTTGTCGAGAATGGCGAGATTCGGCGCCTGCGCGACGATCCCTTCCAGCATCTCCCGGACGACTGCCTTGGGGGAATTGATCAGCTTTTTCATTGAAGTCGTTTCCGTCCTTGAGTGATTGTTATTGAGTGTTGAGCGTCCCGCCAAACCCGCGGCCGCCACGCCGCTGCCGGAGCAACCGGACCGCAGTCGTCTCTTTCGCGTTCAGCCGAAATGAAGTCCCGACACGCGGACCATCGAGGGGCAGATGACCGGCCAGCCGCGCACGACGCGCGGCTGTGAGCCTTATGGCCGTGTTCGGTCGGGATGAGTCCTGGTTGCATACCACCGATCGTTTCGAGCACACATTGCCACATTAGATCGAGTGCCCCGGCCCTGCAATCGAGCCTTCCTGCCACACGGCGCCGCACCGTCCGCAACGCCGTTCCCGACCGTTCTATCGGCCTCTAAATCGATTTGTGTCAAGGTGGCGCGTCGTCTCTCCATGCCGCAGGATCAACGGGCGCGGCGCCGGGCCGCGCCCCTCTCCTCAGCCGAGAAAACGGTCGTAATCGGAGACGAGCAGATGCGTCGGCGCGACGTCTTCTTCTATAGTGGAGAAGCGGCCGATGGGCTCGCGGAAGATGTTGTCGGTGAGGTCGTCGTTGACCGTGGAAACCTCGCCGATGAAGACGTCGCCGCCCTCTCCCCAGAAGGCGTGCCACACGCCGGGAAGAAGCGTGACGCTTTCGCCCGGATCGAGCGACAGCCGGCTGCCCGCCTTCATGCGGCGCAAGATGCCGTCGGTCGGGACGACGACCTCGGCGTTCTCGTCAACGTTGCCGTCGGCATCGGACATGTAGAGTTCCAGCACCAGCTTGCCGCCGCCGCGATTGATGATGTCCTCGGCCTTCACCACGTGCCGGTGCATCGGCGAGATCTGATCCTTGCGCGAGATCATCGCCTTTTCAGCGTAGAGCATGCCGCGCCCGGTTCCGAGGTCGGCGGCCCGCCCATTGCGCACGGTGAAGAGAAA
This sequence comes from Consotaella salsifontis, assembly GCF_900167365.1. Lineage (GTDB taxonomy): Bacteria > Pseudomonadota > Alphaproteobacteria > Rhizobiales > Rhizobiaceae > Consotaella > Consotaella salsifontis. The sequence continues at coordinate 236,405 of NZ_FUXL01000006.1, forward strand.
GAGGCCAAGTTCGTCGAACTTGCCCTGGCCGTAATCCGTCACGTCCCATCCCAGCCGTGCATCGATGATACCGCCGATCTCCGCTCGGCGCGCCTTCATCTCATCCGGGCTGAAATAGGCAAAGGGCGGCAGCACATAGCCGAACGAGCGGATAAAGCTGTCGGCCTCTTCGATAATCTCGTTGATTCTCGACCGTTGCATCGTTGCAAACTCCTCCAAGGGTCCAAATCAGGTGTCGCGCGACGTGGGCCCGCCGTCAAGCACGGACAGATGCGACGAGGGAGCGTAAGCGCTACTCGGCCGGCTGAACCGTCGCTCCGCCTGCGGCGACCAGCGCGTCAATCAAGTGGTGGACAGCCAGCGCATTCCGGCCGGTCACGCGCGGCGCGCGTCCTTCATCCAAAGCATCGAGAAAGTCCGCGATGACGGCACGGTGCCATTCGTGAGGAAAATCCATGGGGTTGGCGCCGGTGCCGCCGGTTGTCGTCAGCGGCTCGACTGCTTCCCTCATGCCGTCTTGGTAGGCAATCGAAAGGCTTGTCCCGGCGAGAACCGCCGTGCCCTTGGTACCGATGATCTCGATCTTCTCCGGAAAGCCCGGATAGGCGGCCGTCGTCGCGTCGATGACGCCCAAAGCGCCGCTGGCATAGCGCACCGCCGCGACGACCAGATCTTCCGTCTCCATGCGATGGACCGACGAAGTGGTCGAAAAGCCCCGCACCTCCGCCACCGGGCCAACCAGGCTCAGCATCAGATCCAGCGTGTGAATGCCCTGGGTGAGCAGCACGCCGCCGCCATCGCGCGCGAAGGTCCCGCGCCCGGCTTCATCGTAATAGCTCTGGGGCCGCCAGAGGCGGATGGAGGTAGAGCAGCTGACAATCGCGCCGAGGCCTCCCTCCGCGAGTCGAGCGGCTAGGCGTCCGGCGCTCTCGCGAAAGCGATGCTGCAGCACGACACCGAGCGTCACCCCCGCTTCCTCGCAAACCCGCACCATCTCGGCAGCTCGATCCGTGGTGATCTCCAGCGGCTTCTCCAGCAGCACATGCTTGCCTGCCGCCGCGCAGCGCTGCACGATATCGAGGTGGGAGTTCGGCGGCGTCAGTACGATGACGCTGTCGACGCTATCGTCCTCCAGGATCATCTCCAGCCGGTCAGCAAGCGGGAAGGCAAACTCTGCCGCGAAGGCGCTGCGCCGCGCCTCGGTCGGGCTGAAGGCCCAGGCCACGTCCACGCGGGACTCGAGGTCAAGCAGGCTGCGGGCATGAACGCCGGCCACCATTCCGAGGCCCACCAACGCCGTCCTGTGCCGCTTCGTCATCATCGCCTCCCCGCGCATTTCGGCACATAAAGCCTTATGTGGCGCCCTCGAACAAGGCGCCAACCGGCCCGGTCCGTCTCGGCACTTGCATCTCCAGCCTCGAGCGCCGATAGAGAGAGTCTGCCTTTTAGACAAGAACGAGTGCGAACGATCGCCAGCTAGGATTATTCATGCCTCCTTATCGCTCACGCACCACGACTCATGGACGGAACATGGCGGGCGCGCGCGGCTTGTGGCGCGCCACCGGTGTCAAGGATGGAGACTTCGGCAAACCCATCATCGCCGTCGTCAATTCCTTCACGCAGTTTGTGCCGGGACACGTCCATCTCAAGGACCTCGGCCAGCTGGTCGCACGCGAGATCGAGCAGGCAGGCGGCATCGCCAAGGAATTCAATACCATCGCGGTGGATGACGGCATCGCCATGGGCCATGACGGCATGCTCTATTCGTTGCCCTCGCGCGAGCTCATCGCCGACAGCGTCGAATACATGGTCAATGCCCACTGCGCCGATGCCATGGTCTGCATCTCCAATTGCGACAAAATCACGCCGGGAATGCTGATGGCTGCCATGCGGCTCAACATCCCGGTCGTGTTCGTCTCCGGCGGGCCGATGGAGGCCGGCAAGGTGCAACTCTCCGATGGCAAGATCCACGCCGTGGATCTGATCGACGCGATGGTGGCCGCGGGCGACGACGCGGTCGCCGAGGCCGACGTGCTCGCCTACGAGCAGAACGCCTGCCCGACCTGCGGCTCATGCTCGGGCATGTTCACCGCCAACTCGATGAACTGCCTGACCGAGGCGCTCGGCCTTTCCTTGCCCGGCAACGGCACGACGCTCGCCACCCATGCCGACCGCAAGCGCCTGTTCGTCGAAGCCGGTCACCTCATCGTCGACCTCGCGCGTCGCTACTACGAGCAGGATGACGAAAGCGTGCTGCCGCGCGCGATCGCCGGGAAGCCGGCCTTCGAGAACGCCATGTCGCTGGATATCGCCATGGGCGGCTCCACCAACACGGTGCTTCACATCCTCGCCGCCGCGCAGGAAGGCGGCATCGATTTCACCATGGACGACATCGACCGCCTGTCGCGCCAGGTGCCGTGCCTCTGCAAGGTGGCGCCGGCCGTCGCCAGCGTTCACGTCGAGGACGTTCACCGCGCCGGCGGCATCATGTCGATCCTCGGCGAGCTCGATCGGGGTGGGCTGATCAACCGCGACCAGCCGACCGTGCACGCCGTGACGATGGGCGACGCGATCGACCGAAACGACATCACGCGCACCAATTCCGACAGCGTCGCGACCTTCTACAAGGCGGCGCCGGGCGGTGTGCGCACGCAGGTGGCCTTCAGCCAGGAGTCGCGCTGGAAGGAGCTGGATACCGACCGCCAGGCGGGCGTCATCCGCTCGGTCGAGCATCCGTTCTCCAAGGACGGCGGCCTCGCCGTGCTCAAGGGCAACATCGCGCTCGACGGCTGCATCGTGAAGACCGCCGGCGTCGACGCCTCGATCCTGAAGTTCTCAGGGCCCGCGCGGGTCTTCGAGAGCCAGGACGCCACGGTGAAGGCGATCCTGTCGAACGAGGTCAAGCCCGGAGACGTCGTCGTCATCCGCTACGAAGGTCCGCGCGGCGGCCCCGGCATGCAGGAGATGCTCTATCCAACGAGCTACCTGAAGTCGAAAGGACTCGGCAAGGCTTGCGCCCTCATCACCGACGGCCGGTTCTCCGGCGGCACGTCCGGCCTATCCATCGGCCATGTCTCGCCTGAGGCGGCTGAGGGCGGAGCCATCGGCTTGGTGCGCGAGGGCGATACGATCGAGATCGACATCCCGAACCGGACCATCCATCTCGCCGTCGACGATGCCGAGCTGGCGCGCCGCCAGGCCGAACAGGACGAGAAGGGCTGGCAGCCGGCCGAGCCGCGCAAGCGGCATGTCTCTGCGGCCTTGCGCGCCTATGCGGCAATGACCACCAGCGCGGCGACCGGCGCGGTTCGCAAGATATGAGCGCGAGGCGGAAAAAAGCCCGCGTTTGAATGAGGGAGGTCTGAGGATGGGCGCCAGGATCGGTGTCATCGGTTGCGGCAACTGGGGTCGCAACCACATTCGCACGCTTAAGGAAATCGGCGCGCTTTGCGCCATAGCCGATCGCGACGCGGAGCGCGCGGCAGCCTTCGGCCAGCAATACGGCGTTCCCGCCATGACGCCTGAAGAGGCCATCGCCAGTGATGGCCTCGACGCCCTGGTGCTCGCCCTACCCGTTCAAGCCCATGCGCCAACGGCGCGCGCCGCTTTCGAAGCCGGCAAGGATGTGCTGATCGAGAAGCCGGTGGCGCTCGACCCTGCCGAGGCGGAAAAGACGGCTCTGACCGCCGCGAAGTTCGAGCGCATCATGATGGTCGGTCATGTCCTGCGCTATCACCCGATCTACCAGCAGGTGCTCGATCTCGTGCGCTCCGGCCGCATCGGCGAGCCGCGCCATGTCATCTCCAATCGGCTGGCGCTCGGCCGCTTCTTCACCATGGACGCCGTCTGGGATCTCGCGCCCCACGACCTATCACAGGTTCTTCCGATCGCGGGCGAAATCCCCGTAAAGGTCGAGACAATTCGCCGCAAGGTGCTCGGCGACGATACCGACTCGGCCGACATCACACTGTCCTTCGCATCGGGAATGACAGCGGAGATCCACATCTCCCGAATCTCGCCCTACCGCGACCGGCGCTTCTCAGTGATCGGCTCGGAGGGAATGCTGGTGTTCGACGACCTCGCGCCGGAAGGCCAGAAGCTGGCGATCTATGCCCATCGCGTCTGGCGCGAGGGAAGCGGCTTCGCCTGCGCCAGCGCCGAGCCGGAATTCATGGCGACGCAGACCGGGATGCCGCTCGAGCGCGAACTGCGCCATTTCATCGAATGTGTCGAGACGCGGCGCGCGCCGCTGACGGGTCCGGAAGAGGCGATCGAGACCGTTCGGATCCTTTCTCAGGCATCGCCCGTCGGTGCCTGACGGTCATCTGCGGGGCATCTGTCGCCTCTCGCCCGATTGCACACCAGCTCCGGCCGAACACCTCTGGAGCTGGTGTTTTTTAAAGTTGCTAGGCGCCCAGCGCTGAAGAGATGCCGGCCGCTATCGGGCCGAAGCAGCAATCTTGGCGGGCTCAGCGAAGCTCAGCAGGGGTTCGGTTCCAGCGATCACGCCGCCCCCCAAAACGCGCGAGCCGGCGCCCTCCCCGTCATAGAAGACGCACGCCTGTCCCGGCGCGACCCCGTCCTCGCCTTCCAGAAGCGAGACCACCAACTGACCGTCGTTCCCCAATGTGAGAGAGGCGGGCGCTGGCGGCCTGGTGGAGCGAACCTTCACAAAGATCTCCCGCTCCGCCTTCGCCGCCGCCTCCACGGGCTCCTCGCCCAACCAATTGACGGAGCGCAGGCGAATGCGCCGCGTCGCCAACGCCTCGCGCGGCCCGACGATCACCTCGCGGCGCTGGGCGTCGATCGCCACGACATAGAGCGGCTCGCCCAGCGCCACGCCGATCCCGCGCCTCTGCCCGATGGTGAAATGCAGAATGCCGTCATGACGGCCAAGATGACGCCCGTCCACATGGACGATGTCGCCCGCCTCGCCGGCACCCGGCCGCAGCTTCTCGATAATGTCGCTGTATTTGCCTTTGGCGACGAAACAGATGTCCTGGCTGTCGGGCTTGTCGGCAACCGCCAGATCGTACCGGGCCGCGAGCGCCCGCGTCTCAGGCTTTGTCAGCCGACCGAGCGGAAACCGCAAGAAGTCGATCTGCTCCTGGGTCGTCGCATAGAGGAAGTAGCTCTGGTCGCGGTCGAGGTCGGTGGGGCGGAAAAGACCCCGGCGACCTCCACCAAGGGAGCGGCTGTCGATGTAGTGGCCCGTCGCCAGGGCATCGGCCTTGAGATCCCGAGCTGTGGCCAAAAGATCACGAAACTTGACCGTCTGATTGCAGGACACGCAGGGAACCGGTGTTTCGCCGGCCAGATAGCTTTCGGTGAAGGGATCGATCACCGCCTCGCGAAAGCGATCCTCGTAATCGAGCACGTAATGCGGAATGCCGATGGCCTCGGAGACGCGACGGGCATCGTAAATATCCTGCCCCGCGCAGCAAGACCGCGTCCGTGTGGCGACCTCACCCGCGTCGTAAAGCTGAAGGGTTATCCCGACGACGTCGTAGCCTTCTTCTTTGAGCATTGCCGCCACAACGGAGGAATCGACGCCTCCAGACATGGCCACAACGACGCGCGTGTCGGCCGGCGACTTCGGCAGATCAAGGCTGTTCAGCATGAAAGGCTCTCCGGCGACGGGCACTGACCCGCGCTATTTAAAGATGCGCAGCCCTCTTTCCAATGCCTTTCCCTCCCCGGCCGTGCCAGAAGCCGGCCTCAGCGCGCCTAAAGTTGTTATCGAATTGTTACGACAGGCTTAGGAGAAATTTAAAAACAAGGCGCTAAGGTCAACGACGATTAGGTCTTTGAGATGCGTAGAGAGTGCAATGACCGATCAGGTCCGACCAAGAGTGAAATATGTTATAGGACCGGATGGAAGTCCGCTGACTATTGCTGATCTTCCACCTTCCGATACTCGTCGCTGGGTCATTCGCCGCAAGGCGGAGGTCGTGGCGGCCGTGCGTGGCGGGCTTCTCAGCCTTGATGAAGCTTGTTCGCGCTATACCCTGACGGTGGAGGAATTCCTTTCCTGGCAGACTTCTATCGACCAGCACGGTCTTGCCGGCTTGCGCACGACCCAGCTTCAGGAATACAGAAAAAAGCAGGAATATCACTGACATTTGTCAGCGACTGCTAACGAAAAAAGCCGGCCTCGCGCCGGCTTTTTTCGTTTCAGGATTTCGCGCATTCACCGACCACGAGAAAGAGCAACGCTTCTCTGCGTACAGATCGACAGCGACCGGACAGGACGTCGGGATCTACCTTGCCAGAGCCAGGGTCGCCTTTTCCGGCCCACACAGACGCAAAAAAGGCGGCCTGAGCTCGGCCGCCCCTATCATGATGTTCGCGCCAAAGCGCCGCTTTAGCGGCAGCCCTCCCTCAGGCGGTGAGTGGACGCCGGTCGTCTTCCTCGCGATGATGATCGCGCTGCTCCAGCTTCTCGGCATTCTCTAGCTCGGCCTCAGCCTCCTCGAGAGCGATCCGAGCCGCGTTGATTTGGACCCTCAGATCCTTGACCGAATTCATGAGATTGTCGCGGCGAGCCCGCGCCGCCTTGGCGAAGGTCGGATAAGCGAAATGGGTAACGTCCGTTATGCCTGACTTTTTTTCCTCGGAAGCAATCTGAGCGTCGAGCTCTGTAGCCATTTTCTCGAATTCGGCCATCATCAGATCAAGCTGCTCGACCTGCCGGCGCTTCTCATTAACTTTGAAGCGCGTGAGGCGCACGAGGTTGTCCCGCTTCATGTTCCGTATCCCACATTGTCAGGAATCCGTAAAAAAACGGTCCCGTCTTAGGTTCGCGGCGGTTTCAGGCAAGCCTCGTCAGGTAATGCTCTTAACCGTCTGTTTACGCGCACCGTTAATCATAGGGACGAGGATTTAAGGCCGGGTAAATCGATCACGTTCGGACACCGCAATGACAGCGGGTTCCACCGAAAGCGAAAGCTGCCACAGGAGGAGCAGTTCGAACGTCGGTCAAAAGTGGCCGCGGTGTTCGCCGCGGAAAGCTGCCTATGATGGGCAAAGATGTTTTGTTAACCATTCCATGCCAAGAATGGGCATGCGGATAGCTCAAACAAATAATCTTGCCGGAATTGTGGCTTTCGGTAGGGCGGCTGAGAGGAAGTTAGTATGCGCGTTCTTTTAATTGAAGATGACAGCGCTGTAGCTCAAAGCATTGAGCTCATGCTGAAGTCCGAGAGCTTTAATGTCTATACGACCGACCTTGGGGAAGAAGGCGTCGACCTCGGCAAGTTGTATGACTACGACATTATCCTGCTGGATTTGAACCTGCCGGACATGTCGGGTTACGAGGTTTTGCGCACCCTTCGTCTTTCAAAGGTGAAGACGCCGATCCTGATCCTCTCCGGCATGGCCGGCATTGAGGATAAGGTTCGCGGCCTCGGCTTCGGTGCCGACGATTACATGACGAAGCCCTTCCACAAGGACGAGCTCGTCGCGCGCATCCATGCCATCGTTCGTCGCTCCAAGGGCCATGCCCAGTCGGTCATCGTCACGGGCGATCTCACCGTCAATCTGGATGCCAAGACCGTGGAAGTGAACGGTCAGCGCGTCCATCTGACGGGCAAGGAATATGCGATGCTCGAGCTGCTTTCGCTGCGCAAGGGCACCACGCTGACCAAGGAAATGTTCCTCAACCACCTCTATGGTGGCATGGACGAGCCTGAGCTGAAGATCATCGACGTCTTCATCTGCAAGCTGCGCAAGAAGCTGGCCAACGCCACCGACGGCAAGAACTACATCGAGACGGTCTGGGGCCGCGGCTATGTGCTGCGTGAGCCGGATCAGGACACCCGCGCCGCCTGAGTGGCATCGGCTGACGGCGGTCCGCCCCCGCCGTTCGAGCCGACGAAAGACCCGGTTTGCCGTCTTGGCGCCGGGTCTTCGTGTTTTTGGAATGCCGATTTCTGCTTCCGCAAAATCAAACGGCCGCAGCCGTGCCCGCCGATCAGGCGGCCGCTCCGATATAGGGCGAAAGCCAGCCGGCCAGCCGCTCTCGATCGAACGGCTTGTAGATGAAGCCATTCGCGCCCGCGCGCTTCAGCCGGGTCATCTTCCCGAGATTCTCGTCCACCAAAAGCCCAAGGATCACCGGGCGCTCTCCGGATGGGAGCGAGCGGATCGCGCGGACAGCGTCCTCTCCAGACTGATCGGGAAGCGTGCCGGCAACGATGATGAGATCGGGCATTGCGCCCTCTCGCAGAACCTTCAGGGCCGCATCAGCCGACTCGGCGCCATCCACCACCATGCCCATCTGGAACATGATCCGCGCAGCCACCTTGCGGATGACCTCTGATTCATCGACCACGAGACAGGTGTGCATGTCGCCCTCGCCGCTACCGGCCAACCAACGAATACTCGTCGACCGAAGCACCATCAATGGCATGGGCGCCGTAACATTTCGTGAATCGACCGCGTCAAACCCGCGCCCGGGGCGAAGGAGCGCCCCTAGGCTCGAGCCGACGCGAAAGGCCGCGTCTTGCTCAGGCCTTCTTGGCGGCAACGATCCGAGCAGTTTCCCCTTCGACCGACACCTCAATACCAAGGCCGGTTTCCTGGGCCAGCAGAAGCGCATAGTAGGGTTGGATGCCATAGGAATCCAACGGCTCCTCAAGGCCCTTGCCGTTCAGCATGATGAGGAACCGCTCAGGCACGCGGAGGCGCGGCCCCGATATCACGAGCGTAAAGCGCGGATCCGTCTCAGGTGTCTCCACCGACACGTCGATGGTGCCGCCGCGCGGCAGGCAGGAATTCGCCACCACGATCAGATTGAGCAGGGTCTTGGCGAGGTTCTTGGCGACATAGGCGCGCTCGCCGTTCCAGGTGAGCGTCGGCTTCTCGAACCCCATGAAGCCCTCTGCGACGGACCGGGCGTCGCCGAGATCGAGCGAGGCCTGAGGCGATCCGGAAGCGCCGAAGGCGATGCGGGCGAACTGCAGCTTCGCCACCGCGCTTTTCGTCGATGAGCGCACCAGGGCCATCGCGTCCGGATCGTCCGGCATTTCTTCGAGAAGTTCGAGCCCGCTCTGGATCGCGCCAACAGGCGAGATGATGTCATGGCAAAGGCGGCTGGCCAGCAGGGCCGCCAGATCAGGCGCCGAAACATCTGGAAGGTTGGCCATATCGGGAATGGTCTCCGGAATGATGCAGCAGAGCCGCGAATCGGCGGCAGAGATGTCGGCGCAGAATGAGTCGACCGAACCTTCCCGTCAACCGAAGGCAAGTCCGCAAAGCGGCGTTAGTCCTTTGGCAACCATGTTCGGGTCAAATGCAGTGAAGAGAGAGCGCCCGCTTGACGCGCTGGCGGGCCATCCATCGCCTCCGACCCATGAAAGGATCAACGATGCTCGATTTCTGCAAGCGCTTGCGCGGTATCGTCGTCGCCGGAGCTTTCGCCCTCGGCGCAGTCGTCGCGGTCGAAGCGCCAGCATATGCACAGCAGCAGCAATCGTCCTACACCATGGACGAGATCGTCTCAGAAGGTCATCGCTTCTTCGGCACCACCTCCGGCAGCCTTGCCAAGCTTATCGAGCGGGCCTTCCAGCGCTACGGACTGCCGAATGGCTACATTCTGGGCGAAGAGGCCGGCGGTGCCTTCTTCGCCGGAGCACGTTTCGGCGAGGGCACGCTGTTCACCAAGAACGCGGGCCAGCACCGCGTGTTCTGGCAGGGCCCCTCGCTCGGCTTCGATGTCGGCGGCGACGGCGCCCGCACCATGATGCTCGTCTATGATCTCCCTTCGGTGGAGGCAATGTTTGGCCGCTTCGGCGGCGTGTCGGGCAGCGCCTATCTGGTGGGCGGGGCCGGCATGACGGTCCTGGAGCGAAACGACATCGTCATCGTTCCGGTGAAGACCGGCGTGGGCGCGCGCCTCGGCCTCAACCTGGGCTATCTGAAGATCACGCCGATGCCGACCTGGAACCCGTTCTGATCGACGGTTCCTTGCCTTCTCGGGCAGTCCTGCAATACTCGCCGTACAGGCGCGGTGCCCCGCCGATCGCGGCGGGCATCGCGCATTGGCGCGACCAGTTGCCAAAGAGGCTGTCGCGCCCTCTAATCTCTCAAGGATCGGCCGCGTTGCGACCAGTCGGCATCGACCGGCGGCGCGGGGCGCGGATTCGTGCCGATCTTTGCTAGAAGTTACCCATGCTCGCGCTCGCCCTGCTCTTCCTTCTCGGTTTCTTCGTCGCCACTCTGGCGGGGTTGCTGCTCGCCCCTATCCTGTGGCGCAAGGCTCAGTTTTTTGCCTGGCGCGACTTTGAGGCATCGGTTCCTACGACAAGCAACGAAATTCGCGGGCAGATGGACTTCGTTCGGGCAGAAGCGGCCGCTTCGGTTCGCCGACAGGAGATCGCGGCCGAGGAAACTGCCGAACGGGCGGCGCGGGAAAGAGCCGAGGCCGGGCGGGTGATCATTGAGAACGCCGACCTGCGCATTCAGGGAAGAGCGCTGGAGCGCCGGATCGCGGAGTTGAACGAGGAAATCGCGTCCCTGCGATCGGATGTGGCCTCGCAGGCAGAGGAAAACGAGAGGTTGGCGAGCGCGCTCGATTCAACCAGGAGCGATCTCGCCTCCCGAACCGACGACCTTGCCATTCTGGACAAACGCTTCCGCGACCTTGCCGATATCGCCGAGGAGCGCAAGGTTGCCATCGTCGCTTTGGAGACCAAGCAGGAAAGATCCGCCGACAGCCTGCGATCGGCGGAAAAGCGCATTCGCGAGCTTGAAGAATCCGGACAACGCGCGAAGGCCGACGCGGCCAGCCTGGAGGCAAGCCTGAAAAGGGAAAAGACCCACGCGGCGTCACTCGCGGAAAAGCTCGAAAGACAGCTTTCGCTCATCGCAGATCGGGACGAGGAAATCGAACGCCTTCGGAGCGACATCAATCCAGGTGTCGAAGGCAGTTTTCGACACCAAGCCAACGAACTCACGACCCGCAGCCGATCCTTGAGAGATGCAGTTCAGCGCTCCGAAGCAAACGGAACGCTCGATGAAGAAGCCATTCGCGATCGCATTGGCGATATCGCAGCGCGCGTCATCCGTCTCACCGCGCTGGCCGAAGGACCCGCTTCCCCGCTTTCGCCGATGGTTGGCGATTCGGCGGATGCCGTGCCGGAGCGCGATGCGAGTGGCGCCCCGAGCCTGGCCGAACGCGTTCGCACCCTTGCCGAGCGGGACCGGCAGAAATTGCCGCCGCCCGGCTACCGGCCCTCGAACACGAGCGGAGGGCACGAAGGCGACGATCAGGCGTAGATGGCATACGCCTCGTGCATGGACCGTCGGAAGTCGCGCTCAGCGGCTCCTACTGCTGCTTTCGGGTGAAGATGTGGTGCAGCACCAGCGCCGCCGCCGTGGCGACGTTCAGGCTGTCGACCTGCGGTGATATCTCGATCCTCGCGGTTCTCGTGCGCTCGAGAATATCCGGCGACAGTCCCTCCCCCTCTGTTCCGAGGACGAGCGCAGTCGCTCCATTCGGCACGAACCCGGACACGGCTTCGCCGCCGCGAGGCGTGAGGGCAAGCACCTCAAAGCCATGCCTCATCAAAGCCGCCAGCATTTCCGCAGGGGTTTCGAACCGCAGGATTGGAATGTGGAAAACCTGCCCCACCGAAACGCGGATGGCCTTTCGGTAGAACGGATCGCAGCAGCTCCGATCAATCAGGACAGCCCCCGCCTCGAACGCGGCTGCGTTGCGAAACACCGCGCCCATGTTGTCATGGTTGGCGAGGCCGATCAGGCAGACGACTGTTTTTCTTCGGACTGCGAGGCTCGCGAGCGCAACGTCGATGCCTGGGTCGGCGCCTGCCGGCTCGCCATGAGCCAGAACGCCACGATGCACCGGGAAGCCGGCAATCAAGTTCATCACGCTCCGGTCCGCAATGTAGATCGGCACGTCAGCGGGAACGCTGTGGAGCAAGGGTTCGATGCCGGCCAACCGGTTTTTCAGAATCAGCAGGCATGTCGGCCGAAAGTGCGGTGACGCGAGCAACCGTTCGAGTACGACGGTGCCCTCGGCGATGAACCCGTTCCGGCCGACGACATCCCGTTCCCGCACGTTCCGGAAGACGGAGATGCGCTCATCTTCCGGGTTGTCGATCGCAATAACCGGCGAAGTGCGAGTCGCGGCCCCGGTGCTGTCGTTCATTCCTATCCCTGAGTGAGGATATCAAGCCTGATAGTGTTCGCCGCGACGCCAATAGCGAGCCTGCATCCGCGGCGCAATCATCCACGCGATGGGGATAGCCACCAGGAAGCTCACGATGGTCACTGACGGCATCAGCCAAGTCCAGCTTTCCTTGATCGACGGAAACGACAGGACCAGGATGGTCATAGCGCCAAAGACGACCGCTTGGATGACACCATAGATGATTACTGCGATGATGAGCCGGGTCTTCATGGAGACTCTCGCTGAAAATGTTTCGCTGCCCGTACAACTCGCGGGAGGCGAAAAAGTTTTCGCGAGGCAGTCGCAAGTTCAGTCGCTGCTCGACGTCAGTTCCTTCCCTGGCGCGATGCGCCGATGATCGGCGCCGGCGGTTGCGACGGTGCGATGAGCCCGCCAACAAGCCCGGCAGGAATGGAAGGGCCGCCGATGGGCGTCACCGTCCGTACGCCGAGAGGCACCATGTCCGGCGGCGTGGGCCCGCTTGCGGCCACAGCGACGGGCCGGGCCGCGTGTACCGCTAGCGCCTCTCCCCCGCTGGCACGACGGAAAATCGGACGTTGCGCAGGCAATGGCACATTGCGCCGCCGGGCCTCGTTCTCCTTCGCCCGCGAAGGACGCGGATCGATCCTGGCGAGGTGCGGTGCATCGTCCTTGGCGTTCGACGTTGGGGCCGGTGAAAACGATGCGACAGTCTTCGCCGGATGGGAGGTAACCGGCCCTGTCCTCTCTGGTCTGATCGCGTCCGTCCGGTCGGTTCGCGCCACCTCGGGAGTGGTGAAGGTTCTCGCAGGGCGGCGCGGCGCCGGGCGCCACGACGCCGGCAACGAGGCTTGCCAGTTGCGAGGCATCAGCCCGACGGACTGAGTAACCCCTTGCGACAAAGAGCCAGGGCCGATCCATGCCACGGCGATGCCTGCGGCCACCAGCCAGCCGCTCGCCGGAAGCAACTTCCAGCCTCGCGGTTTCTTCGCGGCGGCGGAGCGGGTTCGTTTGGCCATTCTCATCATCCCGTTCAGCATGCGTTGAGGATGACCCTAACCGCGACTTCTTTCCCTGGGGTTTCCGCCGGCCCTGTCGTGCCGGTATTCTCAAGGGGACGTTCCGGCCGCTCAATCTGATGGAAAAATCGCAGCCACTGACCGCTCGCTTCGATGGACGACGTGCGCGACCGCCCCTGCGACGGTTAAAACGATAGACGTCCCAGAGCCCCTCGATGACAAGCGCCCCAGGCGCGGATTACCGTGCGGCTATGCGCTCATAATGAACTGCAAAAACCACCGATAGAATTGGGGTCGCCAGAGAGAAATTGGAGAATGCACGAGACTAGCAGACGACGGCCAAGGGCGGTCGCCCCTTCATTATGAAAAGATCATATTGAAGAGAATGGTACTCCCAAGGGGACTCGAACCCCTGTTTTCGCCGTGAGAGGGCGACGTCCTAGACCGCTAGACGATGGGAGCGTCTCGGTTGCCGGGTCGATATAGTCGGCGAGCTTTCCGAACGCAAGCGCTTTTCGCGTCTTTCCTGGACAAGCATGGATTTTACGCCCCAGCCCATCCGCCGCTGGCCGCAGGGCCGAAGCCACGCCGCTGGCAAAGGCCCGCATTTCCATAGACTTCAGCGGCCAGGAAAGGCGTATCGTGCGAGAACGGCGCCTGTGGAAAGATCCATCAGGATCATCCCCTCGCCGCCTTCGCCGCCGACATGAAGAAGCGCGCGGTCGCCATCGAGAGAGACGTCGCGCACTACCGTTCCGGCCGGCAGATCGACCGCGAAGGGCTCCCCTTTTGCCGCGAACGCAGGGGCTTCGACAGGTCGCGTCGCCCTGTAGACAATCACGCCCACGACAGTCATAAAGCCCACGGCCATGACGCCGATGGAGACGGCAAGCAGACGCACCATGCGGCGGCGGAGAATCTCGGCAGCCGGATCCAGCGGCGTCTCGGGTTCGTCTGTTCGATCCATATCTTCTTCACATCGACTAGGGGTGTCCGATCGGCAACCGTCCTACAGGTCTGACAGAGCGCGAGGCAAGCGTTCTGACGATTTCCGGCGATGCAGCGGGGCAGCGCCTCGACCGCGTTCTCGCCCTGGAATTTCGCGAAACGCTGTCGCGCAGCCGCATCCAGGCGCTCATCGAAGAAGGTGCCGTACGGGTCGATGGAGAGGTCGTGCGTCTCGTCCGGCGCCGCATGGAGGAAGGCGAGACCGTTGTTCTGTCCCTCCCCGCTTCTACCGCCCCCGAACCGCAAGCTGAGGAAATCCCGCTCTCGATCCTTTATGAGGACGATTCGCTCATCGTCGTCGACAAGCCGGCAGGGCTCGTCGTTCATCCTGCTCCCGGCAACTGGTCCGGGACGCTCGTCAACGCGCTGCTGGCTCATTGCGGCGACAGCCTCTCGGGCATCGGCGGCGTCAGGCGACCGGGCATTGTCCATCGCCTGGACAAGGACACCAGCGGCATCATGGTCGTTGCTAAGAACGACGTGACCCATCGCGGCCTTGCCGAGCAGTTTGCCGCGCATGGCGCGGATGGCCGACTGGAAAGAGCGTATCTCGCCCTGGTTTGGGGTGTGCCGGCGCGCGCGTCAGGCGTTATCGATGCGCCTCTGGCGCGGGCGACGGGCGACCGCACGAAGCGGGAGGTGGCTAGGTCTGAGAGGCCGGACGCGCGCCATGCGGTCACTCACTATCATGTGAAAGAATCCCTCGCCCAAGGCGCGGTGGCTCTGGTGGAGTGCCGGCTGGAAACTGGACGCACCCATCAGATTCGCGTCCATATGACGCACCTCGGCCATCCACTGATCGGCGACGAGACCTATGGGCGAGGCTTTCGCACCAAGATCGGCACTTTGGACGAGCGCGCTCAGGCCAGCGTGGCGGCGTTCAGGCGACAGGCGTTGCACGCATTCCGTCTCGCATTCGTCCACCCGGAGAGCAATGAAAAGCTACAATTTGAAACTGGTCTTCCGCGCGATATGCAGGAACTTGTTATGGGCCTTCGCAGTTCCCATATTGAGTAGCTCACGAAGAATGGGCAGAATCCCGCAGAGTGCGGGAGAATGTCGCGCTTCAGCGACCGCCCTATTTGTGACTTGGATTCACAGGATAAGTTTCGAACGACGAGATCGCGGGCTGGCCTTGTGGGCAGCCTGTGAAAATGCCGGCTTCGCATGAAGCGGCACCGTTCAAGGAGGGTGCATCATGGCCCAGATCAATTTGCCGACAATCGCTTCCGGAGAAGGCGGCCTCAGCCGCTATCTCGACGAAATTCGGCGCTTCCCCATGCTCGAGCCGCAGGAAGAGTACATGCTCGCGAAGCGTTACGCCGAGCATGGCGATCGTGACGCGGCTCACCGACTTGTCACCAGCCATTTGCGGTTGGTCGCCAAGATCGCGATGGGCTATCGCGGCTACGGCTTGCCCGTGGGAGAAGTGATATCCGAAGGCAATGTCGGCCTCATGCAGGCGGTCAAGCGCTTCGATCCGGAGCGGGGGTTCCGCCTCGCGACCTACGCCATGTGGTGGATCAAGGCTTCGATCCAGGAATACATCCTGCGATCCTGGAGCCTGGTGAAGATGGGCACCACTGCGAACCAGAAGCGGCTGTTCTTCAACCTTCGGAAGATGAAGAGCAGGCTCCAGGCGCTTGAGGAAGGCGATCTGAAGCCCGATCAAGTGAACCAGATCGCCACACAGCTCGGCGTGAGTGAGGACGAGGTGATTTCGATGAATCGCCGCCTCTCCGGCGATGCATCGCTCAACTCGCCGATTCGCGCGACGGAAGGAGAGTCTGGCGAATGGCAGGATTGGCTGGTCGATCAGTCGGAAAGCCAGGAGCAGATGCTGGCCGAGCAGGATGAGCTCGAACAACGGCGCACCATGCTTCAGGATGCCATGGGCGTCCTCAACGAACGCGAGCGCCGCATTTTCGAGGCACGTCGTCTGGCCGAAGAGCCGCTGACGCTGGAGGCCCTGTCGAGCGAATTCGACATCAGCCGCGAGCGCGTGCGGCAGATCGAGGTTCGCGCCTTCGAAAAGGTTCAGAAGGCTGTCCGTGAATCCGCCGAGCAGGCCGAGCGGCAGCCGAGGGCGCTTGAAACGGCCTAGTTGCCCAAAAGATCGCAAATCAGATTGAGCGAAAGGCCCCGGCGTGTACAACGCCGGGGCCTTTCGCATATCGGAGGCTAGGCCGTTGCGTCGCGTGTCGCCGGCCTATTGGATGAACTGGCTGAAGATCCGCATGACCTGTGGCGCACCGCAACAGCCGCAATCTACGGCCCCCGCCTCGCGATCTCGAGGCTCTTTGGCCTTCTGACCTGAAGGTGCGTCGCACCCAGCCCTGCGGCATTCCGTCATACTCCTATGCATCCACCTTCCGCCCCCGACGTCCCAGGGATAGCTTCCATTCGTATCTTGGATATTAGAATTCTAGGATATTGGAGGATCACCGTGGATTTCATTGGAACGCAAAAACTTGGACTGGGCGCGGCGATAGCGCTTTCCCTCGGGCTGGGAGGTTTGATCGGAATGACTCCCGCGACGCCGGCGCACGCTGAGGCGCTTGCCAACAAGCAGGTTATCGAACTGTGGCCGTCGGTGCCGCCCGGAACGGAAGCCAGCAAGGCCACGCCGACGATCACCGAGCGCAGCAAGACACTCTTTCAGGCGGACAGGGCTCTCACCGGGATAATTGCGCCTTCGCTGACGGCCATTGTTCCCGAACACCCAAATGGCACTGCAATGATCGTCGCGCCAGGCGGGGCCTACGCACGGGTGGTGCTCGACAAGGAAGGCCAGGAGATAGTCGACTGGTTGCGTCCGCTCGGCATCACCGTCTTTCTCATGACCTATCGCCTTCCCGCCGAGGGCCACGCCGACGGCAAGGACGTGCCGCTTGAGGACGGCCAACGGGCTGTTCGCCTGATCCGGGAGCATGCTTCCGAATGGAACCTCGACCCCCAGCGGATCGGCTTCATGGGCTTTTCGGCAGCGGGCCATCTCGGAGCATCGCTGATCACCGGCTTCGACAAGAAGGTCTATGAGCCGATCGACGAGACCGACAAGGTCAGCGCCCGACCCGATTTCGCGATCCTTGGCTATCCGGTGGTCTCGATGGATGCCGACGTGACCCACCTGGAGTCGCGCACCAACCTCATCGGCAAGGACCCAAGCCCAGCGCTGATCGAAGAGTACTCACCCGACAAGCATGTCACAGGCGACACGCCGAAGACGTTCATTGTCCTTGCAGACGACGATCCGGCCGTGCCGCCGGAAAACTCGATCCGGCTCTTCTCGGCTCTGAGAAAGGCGGGCGTGGCGGCCGAGATGCACGTCTTCATGGAAGGCGGACACGGCTTCGGCATCGTGCGCGCCGCAGGACTGCCGGCCGGCGAATACTGGCCGGCGCTCTGCACTGCATGGATGCAGCGAATCGGCATTCTCAAGTGAGCGGCTCGCTCCGGCGATGCCTCACAATGCATCGATGAAACGGATGAAGGACGGCACTAAGGCCGCCCTTCATCGTCAAGTCGCGCACATCCGCACGGAACCACACGGGTCCCGACACGACGATCAAGTCTTGGCGGCGGACCAAGCGTCGAACGCCTGCTCGAACACGCGGTCGCCCGGAACACCCTTCTCGATCGACAACAAGGCCCGGCGCCCATTCGAATAGGAAATGGGGATGTCGATCCACTCCTGATTCTTCAAAAGCTGTAGATTGGTCTTCACCGCCTGATCGAGATCGTTGAGGGCGATGATGAAGAAGCCATCCGAGATCTTGCCGGCCACACCGACCAGCGGCTCGCCTCGCGACTGCTCCGATGGCTTCAGCGCCAGCCGCTGGATATTGGCGATCTGTCCGCCAGGAAAATCCGGAGGAACGTCGAAGTTGAGCTCGATAACGTGGCTTGCCGGCAGCGTCACGTCCGTGTTCCGCCGGATCGTCATCGTCATCTTGAGGTTGATTTCCGAGACATCAGCAACGGCGCGGATTGCCGGTTCGGCCGGCTCTCCGTCCGCAGGAGGCTCGTTGACCAAGCTCCAGACCACCTGCGCAGGCTGCTGGCGACCCGGTTCGGTCTGCGACCGTTCCTCATAGAACATGCCGTTCTGAGCGACAGGCACTCCCTGCGCGGCGGGAGGCGTCGCCGTGTCGCTCGCAGCCGGCGGCGGTGTGCTCGTCTCTGACTGGCCGTTGTTTGGCGCATTGGTTGCCGGCGGCTGGGTCGAAGGTGTCGGTTCCGCCGAGGGTTCCGGCGAAGCGGCAGCGATATTGGTTCCTTCGTCGAAGGCATTGGTGTTCGGCTCGGCAGGGCCTTCATCGACCTCAGTGCCGTCGGGCAGAAGGCGCTGCGTGAAGCGGCGCTTGGCCCCCCCCTGTGTTGCTGCAGAGGCCACCTGGTCTGTTTCGCCATCGGCACCCGCGCCCGGCGAAGCCGGCTCGGTTCCACCTGGCGCGGTGGCCGAGGGAGCCTCCGAACTGGCCTGCCCCGCAGACGGAGGCGTAGCGGCAGGCGAGCCGCCCGTCGAAGTGGTCGCCACCTGTGGAGCTTGCGGCGCCTCGTCGATGAGAAGGCCTTCCCAAGAGCTGCGATAGGCCCATGCGAGCGCGCCGCCAGCGATCAACACCACGCCGATCCCGATGGAGGCCAGGGTCCTCGCGCTCGGCCCGCGCCGCCGCGACATACGCGGTGCCTCGAGATCGGCAGGCGGTATCTGCTCGGAGACGTAGCGGTTTTCTTCCCCATCATCGTGGTCCCGCTCGTACTCTCCCCTGAAGCCGCCTTCATCGGTCTCCGCTTCCGCGTCACCCTGGCCGTCGATCTCGTAGTCGTTACGAGACTGCCGACCGACGGCGTAAGAGTGAGACTCGGGAAGATAGTTCTCAGGCTCCTCCGGCTCGTCGACGAAGACCGGGGCGTCATGGGTCGACGGCTCCGGCTCGTCCTCATAGGGCTGAGGAACAGCGGGGCTCCGCGACGGCTGAGTGGGGGCGGCAGCCGGTTCCGGATGACGCTTGAGAGGACGATAGCTCTCCCAGGTCTGCCGGCTGACGGGCGGCGCCGGCTCGTTATCCTCCGGCTCTGGAGAAGGAGCATATCGCTCTTCGACGTAAGCCTGCGCATCGTCCGCATAATGGTCGGAAGATTGCGGCGGCTCGGGCGCAACGCGGGGCCGCTCGGCTTCAGACGCCGGAGCATAGGGAGACGGCGCCGCCACGGGACGCGGAGTCGCCATCGATCTCGGTCTCATCGGCGGCGGCGGTGCCACCGGCCTGGGAGGCTCCGGAGACATCGGCGCTTGGTCCGGCTCAGCGGGCTCGGTCGGCGCCGGCGCCTCATCCGGAGTATCATCGGGCTCGATGGCCGACGGCTCTTCCCTCGCCGGCTCGATCTCGGCCGGCGCAGGCTCCGCTTCAGCCGCGCGATAATGCTCTTCGGTGCGCTCGATGGCGTCTTCCAGCGCCGACATGCGCGCAGCCGCCACGGCTTCGGCCAGAGGTGGGTTTGCCGCCTCCACTTGCCGAACGATCGCGGCCCGGGCCCTTTCGTAGACCTTGGCGCGCAATTGCGGCGTCTGGTGGGGGAGCCCGTCGATTGTCTTGCGCAGAACCGCGCTCAAATCCGCCATGGATTTCGGTCGCTCGCTTGCTGTGACTCTGTCGTGAAAAACCGTCGATGCTTAGTCTTCGAAGGGATCACGAACAAGTATCGTGTCCTCTCTCTCTGGAGAGGTTGACAAAAGCGTGACAGGAGCGCCCACGAGTTCTTCGATGTGCCGGACATATTTCACGGCCGCCGCGGGAAGATCGCTCCAGCGCCGGGCGCCGGCGGTCGACTCCTTCCACCCCTCCAGAACCTCGTAGACAGGCTCCACTCGGAGCTGCGCCGCGAGATTTGCCGGCAGGTAGTCGATCTCGTGCCCGTCCAGCCGATAGCCGACGCAGATCTTGATCTCGTCCAAACCATCCAGCACGTCGAGCTTGGTCAGCGCCATCCCGTGTAGGCCGTTGAGCGCAACCGCCTGGCGCACCAACACGGCGTCGAACCAGCCGCAGCGACGCTTACGCCCGGTGACGGTTCCAAACTCGCGTCCGCGCTCTCCAAGGAATTGCCCGACCTCGTTGTCCTGCTCGGTCGGGAATGGCCCCTCGCCGACGCGGGTCGTGTAGGCCTTGACGATGCCGAGGACGAAGCCGACAGCCCCGGGCCCGAGGCCAGAACCCGCCGCCGCCTGTCCCGAGACCGTGTTGGATGAAGTGACGAAGGGATAGGTGCCGTGATCGATGTCCAGAAGGGTTCCCTGCGCGCCCTCGAAGAGGATGCGATCGCCGCGCCGACGCCGCTCGTCCAGCAGATGCCAAACGCGGTCGATATATGGCGCGATCTCGCCAGCCACCGACGTCAGCTCCTCCAGGATCGTCTCGGTTTTGACCTCCGGCTGCCCCAGCCCACGCCGTAGCGGATTGTGGTGCGCCAGAAGCCGCTCGACCCGCTCGGGCAGAACGTCGAGTTCGGCGAGGTCCATCACCCGGATGGCCCGCCGTCCCACCTTGTCCTCATAGGCGGGGCCGATGCCTCGGCCGGTCGTGCCGATGCGCGTGCCGCTAGCGGCGCTTTCCCGGATCTGGTCCAGTTCCCTGTGGAGAGACAGAATCAAGGCGGCGTTGTCCGCGATTCGCAGGCGGTCAGGAGCGATCGTGACGCCCAGCGCCTCGACGCGCTTCTTCTCGGCGAGAAACGCATGGGGATCAAAAACGACGCCGTTGCCGATGACCGAGAGCTTGCCTTCCCGAACCACGCCGGACGGCAGAAGCGAGAGCTTGTAGGACACGCCGTCGACCACCAAGGTATGGCCGGCATTGTGCCCCCCCTGGAAGCGAACGATAACATCGGCCCTCTCCGAGAGCCAATCGACGATCTTGCCCTTCCCTTCGTCACCCCACTGCGAACCGATGACGACGACGTTTGCCATGATTTCTCCTTCCGGCGTCAGGTCCCTGCGCCACGACGGCGGACTATAGTGAAGCCGGCGTCACGATGCGAGGCCGCAACGCTGGTTTTCCCTGGTCAGCGGGCCGCGGAAAACCATTTTTCGTCAGCCGCGCCACCGCCATCCCGTCGCGGCCGACGAAGAATGCATCCGCCAAGCCATGATCCAGATACAGAGGCCGGCGGCAAGGAGAGGTTCATCCCCCCTTACCGCCGGCCCGCCCGCACGAAAGCCGAGTGAACTTCAAGAGAACTTCACGCCAAAACAAAGCGTTGAAGCAAAATCCGGATTCTATCTATCATATTTCATTCCGGAGCATGACGCTCAAAGGCCACATGACCTTCCGAAAAAGGTCATGCCCAGTCAGCGCGTTAGAGCGACATCCGGATTCGATATCCCATTTTGCTTTCAAGCGTCGTGGTCAGACGTCGAAGACCAGAGGCTTGGCCTGGCCGATACCAGCGAGAGCACGCACTTCCGCCAGGAATTCATCGCTCAGCGGCTCGTCGAGATAGAGAAGAGCGATGGCGTTGCCGCCCTGCTCGTCGCGGCCGAGCTGGAAGTTGGCGATGTTGACGCCGTTCTTGCCGAAGGCCGTGCCGAGCTGGCCGATGACGCCGGGCGTGTCGCGATTGGTCGTGTAGAGCATGTAGCGGCCGACCTCGGCCTCCATGTTGATGCCCTTGATCTGGATGAAGCGGGGCTTGCCGTCCTGGAAGCAGGTGCCGGCGATGGACCGGGTCTGCTTCTCCGTCGTGACAGTGACCTTGATGTAGCCGTCGAAGACGCCGGTCTTGTCGCGCCGCACCTCGGAAAGTCGGATCCCGCGCTCCTTGGCCATGATGGGCGCCGAAACCATGTTGACGGTCTGGACGAGCGGCTTCAGGAGCCCGGCGACCGCAGCGCTGGTCAGCGCCTTGGTGTTCATGCCAGCGGTGATGCCGTCGTAGAGAATCTCGATCTCCTGGATCGGGCTTTCCGTCACCTGCCCAGCGAACGAGCCAAGGATTTCGGCCAGCTTGACGAACGGCGTCAGGATCGGCGCCTCCTCGGCGGAGATCGACGGCATGTTGAGCGCGTTGGAAACCGCGCCTTCGATGAGGTAATCCGCCATCTGCTCGGCGACCTGAAGCGCCACGTTCTCCTGGGCTTCCTGCGTCGAAGCGCCAAGATGCGGCGTGCAGATGACGTTCTCCATGCCGAAGAGCGGGCTATCGACCGCCGGCTCCGTCTCGAACACGTCGATCGCCGCGCCCGCCACTTTGCCGCTCTTCAACCCTTCCACCAGATCAGCCTCGACGACCAAACCGCCCCGCGCGCAATTAATGATACGCACGCCCCGCTTCATCATCGCGATCGCATCGGCATCGATCACGCCGCGCGTCTTGTCGGTCAGCGGCGTGTGAAGGGTGATGAAGTCGGCGCGGTGGAAAAGTTCATCGAGCTCGACCTTCTCGACCCCCAGATGTGCCGCCCGATCCGTCGAAAGGAAGGGATCGTAAGCGATGACCTTCATCTTCAAGCCCACCGCGCGCGTCGCCACGATCGATCCGATATTGCCGCAACCGATGATGCCAAGCGTCTTGCCGGTGATCTCGATGCCCATGAAGCGGTTCTTTTCCCATTTGCCCGCCTGCGTCGAGGCATCGGCGGCCGGCAGCTGGCGCGCCAGTCCGAACATCATGGCGATGGCGTGCTCGGCGGTCGTGATGGAATTGCCGAAAGGCGTATTCATCACGATGATGCCCTTGCGCGAGGCCGAGGGAATATCGACGTTGTCGACACCGATGCCGGCGCGGCCGATGACCCTGAGGCGCCCGGCCGCCGCGATGACCTTTTCGGTCACTTTCGTCGCGGAGCGAATGGCCAGACCGTCATACTGGCCGATGATTTCGAGAAGCTTTTCCTTGTCCTTGCCGACGTCAGGAAGATAGTCGACCTCGACGCCGCGATCCTTGAAGATCTGGACAGCGGTTGTGGAAAGCTTGTCGGAAACGAGAACGCGCGGTGCCATCGAAAGCCCTTCGGAAAAAGAAAAAGACGGAACGCCAACGGCCGCGGCCGTCACCGGCCGCATCCCTTGATCATTCATGACAAGGGGGATTACGAGCCTCAACGGCGGCACCCCTGGTCGATCGGACTGAATTTTGAGGATATTCCTGCGCCGACCCTCAGCCTGATTAGCTGAAGATCGACGAACGCCAACAACTGGGAACGCGAGAAACGCGCAGCGACCTACGCCGCCTTGGCGATGCTGGCCTTCTGCTCGGCGAAGGCCCAGGCGAGCCACGGCATCAACGCTTCCACGTCGGACGTCTCGACTGTGGAACCACACCAGATGCGCAGGCCCGCCGGTGCATCGCGATAAGCGCCGATGTCGAAAGCGGCGCCTTCCTTCTCAAGCCGCGCGGCAACACCCTTGGCAAACGCCGCGAGGTCAGCTTCGGGAAGAGCCTTCACATCCGGATCGGTAAAAGTCAGACAGACCGACGTATTTGATCGGATGTCGGCCGTTTTTGCCAGGAAGCCGATCCACGGATTAGCTGCGACGAAGCGCTCGACCACCGCGAGATTGGCGTCGGCGCGAGCCTTCAGGGCATCGAGCCCGCCGATCGACTTCGACCAGGCCAGCGCGTCGAGATAGTCCTCGACGCAGAGCATCGACGGCGTGTTGATCGTCTCGCCCTTGAAGATGCCCTCGATCAGCTTTCCGCCCTTGGTGAGGCGGAAAATCTTCGGCAGCGGCCAGGCAGGCTTGTAGGTCTCAAGACGCTCGACGGCGCGGGGAGACAAAATGATGATGCCGTGAGCTGCCTCGCCGCCCAGAGCCTTCTGCCAGGAGAAGGTGACGACGTCGAGCTTGTCATACGGCAGGTCCTGAGCGAAGGCCGCCGAGGTCGCGTCGCAAATCGTCAGTCCCTTGCGGTCGGCGGGGATCACGTCGCCATTCGGCAGACGCACGCCGGAGGTGGTGCCGTTCCAGGTGAAGACGACGTCGCGATCGAAATCGACCTTGGAAAAGTCGACGATCTCACCATAGGGCGCCTCGAAGATGCGCGCGTCGGTCAGCTTCAGCTGCTTGGCGACATCGGTGACCCAGCCGGCGCCGAAGGATTCCCAGGCGAGCATGTCGACGCCGCGCGCGCCGAGAAGCGACCACAGCGCCATCTCCACCGCGCCCGTATCGGACGCGGGCACGATGCCGATACGGTAGTCGGCGGGAACGCCGAGAACCTCACGCGTGTCATCGATGGCCTTGGCGAGTTTGGCCTTGCCGATCTTCGCACGATGCGACAGTCCAAGAGCTGCGTCTTGGAGCGCGGCGAACGACCAGCCGGGGCGCTTGGCACAAGGTCCAGAAGAAAAGCGGGGATTGGCCGGACGCACTGCCGGCTTCGGATGATTTGTCATCTTGTAGCTACCCTTACAGATAGGCGCCCCTCGTTGGGGAGGAGTGTCCCGCATATGGAGCTACGACGGACGCCCCCTCCGGTCAAGCTCCATTTTCTGCCTCCGAGACACAAAAAAGCGGCGGAGCCGTCGCCCCGCCGCCCGTCATTCCCAAAGAGGAAGCAATCCTACCAGAGCGAATAGCGCAGCCCGGCCTTGATTTCGTGCCGCCCAAACCCGTCGTCCCAGGACTTGTCCTGCTTCTCGACATCCAGATAGCGATAGCCGACATCGAGCTTCAGGTTGCGCGAGATGTCATAGGCGACACCGGCCATGAGCGCGTAGCCGAGACGCCAATCGGACTTGTAGTTGTCGCCATTGTCATATTCGACGTTCACGCCGCCCACGCCGCCGCCGACATAAGGCGTGAAGCCGACAAACGTGCCGAGGTCGACATAGGCGTTGGCCATCAGTTCCCAGGTCTCGAGATCGTCGACGGCAATCGCAGCATCATTGAAGCGAACGTCGGTCTTCGAATAGGTCGCGGTCACATCCCCGCGCAGATAGTCGGTGAAGCGATAGCCGAAGCCGAGGTCGTAGCTCGCGTTCTTCTCGAGATCGAGGCGATCGGAGGAGATGTCGGCGTCATAGGAGACGTCTCCGCGAAGATACCAGCCGGTGCCTACCTCGACCGGCTGAATCTCTGGCGCCGTCTCGTAGATCGGCGCCGACATCAGGTCCGCGGCCTTCGCTCCCTCGCCGGGGAATACGGAAAGAGCCGCCGCTGAGATGAAGAGAGAGGCGAGAAGAGCCTTCATCGTGATCAGGTCCTCAATGGAATGGAGGGCCGCGCGGCGGCGGCCTGTTCGCGGAGAAGACTGCCCGAGAATGCTTAACACTCCATTAACCCTAATGGCTGGTTAAGCAGAACCTTGGCTCTGGGGCGGCACGGCTCTCTTCGAAGCGCAGAAACGAAGAAAGCCGCCCTCTTCCGAAAGCGGCTTTCTTCAACGTTGAAGGTCGGTCGAATCAGAAGAACTCGTACCGCAGACCCGCCCGCACCTGATGGATGTTGAAGCCGTTGTCGCGCATCTGAACGCCGGAAGCGCCGTTGGCCTTGTCCGATGCCGGGCCCTGATCGTCGAACTCGAAGGCATCGCCCTTGCCGATATGAAGGAAGCGATATCCAACGTCGAGCTTGAGCTGGCTCGTCAGGTCATAGCTCGCGCCCGCCATGAGGGCGGTTGCCCAGCGCCAGTCGGAGGAGCCTTCGCTGCCGTTTTGATACGGGGTGTAGGACGACGGGCAGTTGGGGCAGTTTTCCTTGGTGTTCCACCGGTCGTAGTCGACGTACGCCGCGCCGACGCCGGCGCCGACGTAAGGGGTGAAGCGGTTGAAGTAGGGCAGATCGACATAGAGGTTGGCCATCGTCGTCCAGACGTCGGCCTTGGACGAATCGCCGTAATTGCATTCGTCGTCGTTCTGCAGGAAGCCGTGATCGGGCGCGTTCTTGACCATGTAGGGGCAAGCGCGAGAGCCCGCGACCTTGGCGTGGAAATAATCGACCGTCGCGTCGGTGCGCAGGAACTCGTTGAACCGATAGCCCGCGCCGATCCCGGCCAGGACGCCCGACTTCAGGTTCAGCTTATCGTAATGGTAGGTGTCGTCGATACCGTCGTCACCCATGCCCCAGTTGTAGTAGTCCCAGTTGCCTTCGGTCTTCGACTTGAAGTTGGTGCCGACGTCGCCGCGCAGGTACCATCCCGAGGTTTGAACAACGGGAGTGGCCTCAGGCACGTAGGGCTGATCCTCGATGATATCCGCGGCCTGAACGGCGGACGCTCCCGCCATTAGGCCGAGCGCCAGCGTAGCGATGGCGGAAATGCGCTTCATCTCATGTATCCGATCTAGCGGTTACGACGGCGTCCCGCGCCTGTCTGATCGAGGACAGTAAAAGAACATGGTTAAAACAAAGTTTACCGGAACGGTTGCTTCACCATGACGAAAGGTCAGGCAGCCTCTCGATCCAGGGCGCCACAGATGTCGTCGACAACCGCCCGCACCAGGACAGGATCGTCGCCTTCTGCCATCACGCGAATCAAAGGCTCCGTTCCCGAGGGGCGGATGACGATCCGCCCGGAATTGCCCAGCCGCAAACGCCCAGCGTCGATCGCCTGCTTGACCGCCTCTCGCTCCAGCGGCTCGCCGCCGGAATAGCGCACGTTCTTCAGAACCTGAGGCACGGGCTCGAACTTTCGGCAGACCTCGGACACGGTCTTTCCTGTCTGCCTCACGGCAGCCAGAATTTGCAGCGCGGCCACCAGACCATCGCCCGTCGTGCCGAAGTCGGAAAGCACGATGTGACCTGACTGTTCTCCACCGACGTTATAGCCGTGCTGGCGCATATGCTCGACGACGTATCGGTCGCCGACCTTGGTCCGCGCCAGCTCCATGCCGCGGCCGTTGAGGAAGCGCTCGAGACCAAGGTTGGACATGATGGTGGCAACGATACCTCCGGCGGCGAGCCGGCCATCCTCGGCCCAGCTTTCAGCGACCACGGCCATCAACTGATCCCCGTCGACGATCTCGCCCCTCTCGTCGACAAGAATGACGCGATCCGCATCCCCGTCGAGCGCGATCCCGATGTCGGCACGAACCTCATGGACTTTGCGCTGCAGGGTTGCGGGATGGGTCGAACCGCATTCGAGATTGATGTTCGTTCCGTTCGGCTCGATACCAACCGTAACGACTTCCGCCCCGAGCTCCCACAGCGCCGCCGGAGCAACCTTATAGGCCGCCCCGTTCGCACAATCGATTGCCACCCGCATACCGTGAAGGGTCACGTCGCGCGGCAAGGTGCGCTTGACGAACTCGATGTAGCGGTAAATGTCACCCTCGACGCGCTTGGCGCGCCCGATATCCTGGGAGGGTGGCAGCGTCAGGTATATGTCCTGTTCGAGCAGACGCTCGATCTCCATCTCGATCTCGTCCGACAGCTTGTAGCCATCAGGGCCGAAGAGCTTGATACCGTTGTCATGAAACGGATTGTGCGAGGCGGAGATCATCACGCCGAGATCGGCACGAAGGGAGCGCGTGAGCATCGCGACGCCAGGCGTTGGAATTGGGCCGAGAAGGAAGACGTCGAGCCCCGCTGCCGTGAAGCCCGCCACCAGCGCATTTTCCAGCATGTATCCCGAAAGCCGCGTGTCCTTGCCGATCACCACGCGATGGCGATGAGTGCCCCGATGAAAGGCAATGCCAGCGGCCATGCCGACCTTCATCGCCACCTCGGCCGTCATCGGATGCTTGTTCGCCAATCCTCTAATGCCATCGGTGCCGAAATACTTTCTGCTCATCGGAAAAATTCCTAACGCTTATTTCCGGCGATCGCTTAGCCCAGCACCCCCGCTAAACCAAATAACAAAGCATGTTAAGGCCAACCGATGGGTGAACACGCAGTAGCGGAACAGGAGGCACAAAAAAGGCGGCTGGGTTCTCCAGCCGCCTTCTTGATCCTTGACGTGGTGTCGCTCAGGCCGTGGGTTGCGGCTCCAGGCCACTTTCCGGTTCGCCACCGTCGCGAGGACCGGACGGCTTCGCCGGGCCGGCCTTGGGAACGGCCGAACCGCGGGAAGGCGGCGTGTCATTGCCCATGTCACGGGTAAGCGGACGGCCGGCAAGCAGGTCGCGAACCTCGTCGCCCGAAAGAGTCTCATACTCAAGCAGACCCCGCGCAAGGGTATGAAGCTCATCGATATGCTCGTTGAGGATGCGGCGAGCCTTGTTCTCGGATTCCTCGATGATCCGGCGAACTTCCGAGTCGATCAGCCGCGCGGTGTCTTCCGACATGTTCTGCTGCTGGGCGACCGAATGACCGAGAAACACCTCGTCCTGGTTCTGCTTGTACCGCAGCCGGCCGAGCTTGTCGCTCATGCCATATTCCATCACCATGGCCCGCGCCATGTTGGTCGCCTGCTGAATGTCGTTCGATGCGCCCGTGGTCACGTTTTCGGGCCCGAAGATGATCTCTTCGGCCGCGCGCCCGCCAAAGATCATCGAGAGGCGCGCCTCCATCTCGTTCTTGCGCATTCCGTAGCGATCACGCTCGGGCAGGTTCATCGTCACGCCGAGGGCACGGCCGCGAGGAATAATCGTGACCTTATGCAGAGGATCGTTGAACGGCTCGTGGATGCCCACGAGAGCATGGCCGGCCTCATGATAGGCCGTCAGCCGCTTCTCTTCCTCGGTCATGGCCATGGAGCGACGCTCGGCGCCCATCAAGACCTTGTCCTTGGCGTCCTCGAACTCCAGCATGGTGACGAGGCGCTTCGAACGACGCGCCGCCATCAGCGCGGCTTCGTTGACGAGGTTCGCGAGATCAGCGCCGGAGAAGCCCGGCGTACCGCGCGCGATGGTGCGAAGGTCCACGTTCGGCGCCAAAGGCACGTTGCGCACGTGGACCTTGAGGATCTTCTCGCGGCCGCCGACGTCCGGGTTGGGCACCACGACCTGCCGATCAAAACGGCCTGGACGCAGCAGCGCCGGGTCGAGAACATCGGGGCGGTTGGTCGCGGCGATCAGAATGATGCCCTCGTTCGCCTCGAAGCCGTCCATCTCGACCAGAAGCTGATTCAGCGTCTGCTCGCGTTCGTCGTTGCCGCCGCCGAGGCCCGCGCCGCGATGGCGACCGACGGCGTCGATCTCGTCGATGAAGATGATGCAGGGGCTGTTCTTCTTCGCCTGCTCGAACATGTCGCGCACGCGGCTTGCGCCAACGCCGACGAACATCTCGACGAAGTCGGAACCTGAAATGGTGAAGAACGGAACATTCGCCTCGCCGGCCACCGAGCGCGCAAGAAGGGTCTTGCCGGTTCCCGGAGGGCCTACGAGCAGAACGCCGCGCGGAATCTTGCCGCCGAGCCGCTGGAACTTCTGCGGTTCGCGCAGGAACTCAACGATCTCCTCAAGATCCTGCTTGGCCTCGTCCACGCCCGCAACGTCCTGGAACGTCACGCGGCCGTGCGTTTCGGTCAGGAGCTTCGCCTTCGACTTGCCGAAGCCCATGGCCTTGCCGCCGGCGCCGCCCTGCATCTGCCGCATCAGGAAGATCCAGACGCCAAGGATGAGCAGGATCGGGCCGAACGAAAGCAGCATCGACCAGATAGGATTGGTGTTGTCGCTGGGCGGGCTGGCGCTGATCTGGACGTTCTTGCTTTCCAGCCGGCTCACCAGTTGCGGATCGCCCGGCGAATAGGTCTGGAAGGGACTTGCCCCGTCCGTGTAGCTGCCAGAGATGCGCTGGCCCTGGATGGTCACCTTCTGCACCCGGCCCGAGTCGACATCGCTCAGAAACTGCGAATAAGGTACCTCGCGCGCGCTTGCCGTGGGCGAGCCGTTCGAGAACAGCTGAAACAGCGCGATGAGCAGGAGCGCGATGATCGCCCAAAGAGCGAAATTGCGGAAATTCTGATTCATTTCAGGTCCCGGGTTTCGCGCAGATCTTTCTCGAACGCGCTTCTGCCAAGATAGGTTCGTGTTCCCGGCTTGCCAACCAGTTCAGGCACATTTGCGGCATTTTGGTTTCACAATCCCGTAGTGCTCCACGACGAATGTGAGACGGGCCTTCATACGTCCGGCAAATCCTGCCAAAGGCGCCAGGAAATGCGCTCCTTGATCGGCAGGATGGGGGTTGCCGGCGGCACCTTCGCGCGGAGCGCCGCGGGCGCGGCGAGAATGCCTCCCTCGGCGTCAAGCAGCACCGGCAGTGTCTTCTCCACCCGATTGCCGCGCCCCAACGCGCCAAGCGCGATCAGGCTGGCGCTGCCTTCCACAGTAGAAACATTCACCTCGAACCGATGATCGAACAGAACGCCGCCGCTGCCAACGCCAACGCGGGCGGGATTGGAAGACAGATCGACTGAGGGGATGCCGCGACGTCCGAATTCGCGGACGAACCTCATGCGCGAGCCCACCTCGGCGATAATGCCATTCAACGTGACGGTCCGCACTTGATCGCCATTCTTCAAGTGATGGTCGAACCGTTCGACCGCCGATCGCGCCGGCGGGTGCGCCCCTCCCCCCACGGCCAACAGAATACGTTCGAGCAAGGCTATCGAAGAGAGAGACTCAAGCTTCTGGAAAGCAGGACGATCGAGCTCGACCGTTCCCTCCGGGCTCACGACAAGCAGGCCCGCGTCGTGCCATCGGCCCATGATGGAGGTGAGGTTGAGCTCCGCCCGGCTCTGATTCTCCCGATGCCTGGCAATTTGAGCAAGGACCTCGGCGCGCTCTTTCGTATCCTGCTCGCGCAGCGACCGGCGGATGCGGGCGCGCAGATAGTGCGGATCGAGATTACTGGGGTCGTTCACGAAGGAAAGAGAGCGGTCGAGAGCAGTGGCCTGCAAAGCGGCGCGAGGGACGTCAAGCAGCGGACGCAGCAGAAAAAGGTCGGGCCCGATCTCGCGGACAGGGCGCATCCCCGCCAACCCTCGAGGGCCTGCGCCGCGACCGGCGGCGATGAAATGCGTCTCTATTTGGTCGTCCTGGTGATGCGCAGTCATGATCGCCGCCGCCCCCGCCTCGCGGGCGGCAGCCGCGAGAAGACGATAGCGCGCCTCTCTCGCCTGCTCCGAGACGTTTCCGGCGAGCGGCCCTTCGCGCCACAGCCGCGTCTCGTGCGACAGACCCAGCGAGCATGCAAGCCTGCTTACGAATGCCGCTTCCGCCACTGATTCGGGGCGCAGCCCGTGGTCGATGGTAACGACATGGAAAGTGGCGGCGAGCGCATCCACACTCTCGGCGGCCAGTGCCATCAGGGCGACAGAGTCGGGTCCGCCCGATACGGCGAGCACGACGCGCACCGGAGTTTCGCCGCCGCTGCGTCGTTTGCCCAGCAGCGCGAGCGACGAGTTCAGCAGCGTGCGGCCGGTCTCACGGCTCAGAACAGCGCCTTCCGCGTGGCGAGATTCGGCGGCAAGGCAGCTCATCGAACGAAGGTCATCCCCGCTGTGAGCAGCGGGCCGCGGTCTTTTCATCCTTGAGCTTGCGGCGAACGCTGTCGCTGACGTTGGGATAGCGTCGCGACACTTCGTTATAGGTCGCGCAAGCCGTGTCCGCGTTGTCGAGCCGGGCCAGCGACATACCGAGCTTCAGCAACATCTCCGGCGCCTTCCGGCTGTCGGGGTGCTGCTTCTGCGCGTTGAGGAAAACCTCGGCTGCGTCCGTGTATTCCTTCTGCGCGAAGAGGCTCTCGCCCAGCCAATATTCGGCATCAGCCGCATCCTTGGCGTCGGGATAGGTCTGCGAATACTGCCTAAAGGCGTTCTCGGCGAGCTTGTAGTCGCCGGCGAGCAGATAGTTGTAGGCCAGCGCGTAGAGGTCACCGGCGCTCTTCGGATCGATCGAGGCGACCGTCTCCGAAGACGTTGTTGGAGGGGTCGGTGTCGCGGCTGGCGCGGGAGTGCCAGTCCCCTGCCCCGGCGCGGCCGCTTGGGTCGAGCCGCTGTCGGGAATCTGGCGAACGTTGCCCGTCGTATCCGCGCCCTGGCCCGCAGGCGCAGCGCCCGGCTCGGGAGTCAACCCGGCGAACTCGGCGTCCCCGCTGCCCTGGGTGGGTTGCGGCTTTTCCAGCGCCCCGCTCTTTTGGCCTGAGGCCGATGCACCGGCGCCGCCGCCGCGTCCCTCGAGATCCTGGAACCGAAACTCGTTGTCTTCCTGCTGCTTGCGCATCTGCTCCTGCGCCTGGAGAAGCTGGTAGGACAGTTCCTCCACCCGCCCGTTGAGACGGCGGACCTCATCCTCCAGCTGGTTCAGACGCACGAGCGTGTCGCTCGCCTGGGCGACGCGAACGGGCTGGCTCTGAACAGGAAGAACCTGGGCCGAACGATTGTCAGCCGGTGCGGAGGCGGATGCCAGACCGGCCTCGCGGTCGCCCTGCGATGAGCCGATATGGAAGGGGATGCTGAAGGCGCCTGCCTCACCGGCGCTCAACAGAAGCAGAACCGCGGCGACGGATGCCAGGCCCGCGGATGTCCGCGCTTTCAGGCGATGAACCATGGTCGAAATGCGCTCCTTGTTACCCTCTGACCGCCGCAGGTCGGCGACCGCGCGTGGTCAATCCGTCGCCCCGGTGCGGAGCACGGCTCGATGCGCTGGTTAGCATGGAACGATGGACTTCGGCCAAAATTTGGCCGTGGCGCGGAAACAGCCACGCATATTTCTGCGATGCACTGGTCAAAACGATGGGTGGCCGACATTAGCCGGCCACCCATAAAAATATTCTTCAGCGAGGAAGATTACGAATTGCCGCCGCTCAGAACCGTCACCGCGCGGCGATTCTGCGACCAGCAGGAGATGTCGTCGCACACCGCAACCGGCCGCTCCTTGCCGTAGGAAATGGTCTTCATGCGGTTGGCCGCGACGCCCCGGCTTGCAAGATACTCCATCGTCGCGGCGGCACGGCGCGCGCCGAGTGCGAGGTTGTACTCGCGGGTGCCGCGCTCGTCGGCATGACCCTCGATGGTGATGGCGTAGCGCGGGAACTGGTTGAGCCACTGCGCCTGGCGGTTCAGGATCTGCTGCGCCTCGGAGGAAATCTGCGAGGAGTCCGTCACGAAGAAGATGCGGTCGCCGACATTGACCGTAAAGTCCTGCGTGCTGCCCGGCGTCACTGACCCCGGACCGCCGACGCCATTGGCGCCAGCACCTCCAAGGCCAAGCCCCGCGGCGTTATCCGGCAGAGCTCCCTTCTTCGACGCGCACCCCGACACGGCCAGGATGGCGGCAAGCATAACGGAAACTGCGATGTGGCTGCGAGCCACCATGATCCGGCCCATGGCCAGCTCCTTTGGATCGGATGAATTAACGCTACCGGTTGTTTACTCTGCGCCTGGTTAACGCGGTGTGAAAGCGGGAGGCTTTCGGCAAGCATAACCATTTGCACGGTATTGAAAAGGCCGCGCCGCCGAGACAGCGCGGCCTTGGAAAGGCCTACTCGAGCAAGGGCGACCACGCCGGATCCGAGGCGAAGGCCGGCGTCGGGATGGACTGCTCGTTGTAGCCGGTCAGGTCGATGGAATAGAGCTTCGGTCCCGCCGCGCCCTGAGCCTGACGGAAGAACATCACGACGCGGCCATTGGGCGACCACGTCGGGCCCTCGTTGTGGAAGCCCGAGGTCAGGATGCGTTCGCCCGATCCGTCGGGCCGCATGACGCCGATCTGAAACTGGCCACCGGACTGCTTGGTGAAGGCGATGAGATCGCCGCGCGGCGACCACACTGGCGTCGAATAGGAGCCTTCACCGAAGGAAATGCGCTGCTGGCCCGAACCGTCGGCGTTCATGGTGTAAAGCTGCTGGCGCCCGCCGCGGTCCGATTCGAACACGATCCGCGCCCCATCGGGCGAATAGCTCGGCGACGTATCGATGGCGTTGCTGCTGGTGAGCCGGGTCGTTGCGCGCGAACGAAGATCCATGGCGTAGATGTTGGCGTTGCCGCCCTGCTCCAGGCTCATGATCACCTTCTGCCCGTCCGGCGAGAAGCGAGGCGCGAACGTCATGCCAGGGAAGTTGCCGACGATCTCACGCTGACCGGTGTCGAGCTGAAGCAGGTAGACGCGCGGCTCGCCGGCGCCGAAGGACATATAGGTGACTTCCTGGCGAGAGGGAGAGAAGCGCGGCGTCAGGACGAGGTCCTGACCATTGGTCAGATAGCGCACGTTCGCTCCATCCTGATCCATGATCGCCAGACGCTTGATGCGCTTCTCCTTCGATCCTGTCTCGTCGACGAAGACGACGCGCGTATCGAAGTAGCCCTTTTCGCCGGTCAGCCGCTCATAGATGGCGTCGGCGATGATATGGGCCACGCGCCGCCAGTTCTCGGGATTGGTATAGAACTGCTGGCCCGTCAACTGCTGTCCGCCGAACGTGTCCCAAAGCCGGAATTCTGCTCGAAGGCGCCCATCGGCCTCCGGCGTGACGCGGCCCACGGCCAGCGCCTGGGCGTTGATCGCGGTCCAGTCCGCGAAACGCGGTGCCGAATCGGGATTGGCGCCTCGTTCGATGAACGATGCGGGATCGAGCGGCTTGAACAGCCCCGACCGCTTCAGATCGGCGGCGACCACCGAGGAAATCTTTTGGCCGATGCCATCCTTCGAGAGAAAGTCGGGAATGGCGATGGGCAGAGGTTGGACATTGCCACGCGTGATGTCGACCTCGAGCTGGGCGTGAGCCGGCT
The DNA here is from genome assembly GCF_900167365.1 of Consotaella salsifontis. Taxonomy (GTDB): domain Bacteria; phylum Pseudomonadota; class Alphaproteobacteria; order Rhizobiales; family Rhizobiaceae; genus Consotaella; species Consotaella salsifontis. Next base: position 271,214 of record NZ_FUXL01000006.1, read on the forward strand.
GAGCCACACCCCAGCAACCCAATGCCAGAACGAGCGCGGCAAACAGACGATGGGCGGTACTTTTCATCAATGGCTTTCCCGTTCGATTGGCGGCGACACACGCCTTTCGGATGGTCAATATGGACCCTTTGGGGGCTGGGGGAATCGATCAGGGCGTCAATACATCTCGCTCGGGTCGAAATTGAGAGTGACCTCAGACCAGGCTTGGTATTTGTCCGCCGGCAGATTGTAGGGCGAGCAGCGACGCACGGCACGCAGCGCGGCTTCCGCAGCGGCTCGTTCGACTCCCGATCCGCCGCCGCCGGAAACGATCGACGGCATCCCCTGCAATGTACCGGACGGGTCGAGTTCCATCTTGATCGAAATCTTCACGGAATCGGCGCCCGTGCCGCCGGTCGGCGGAGACCAGCAGCGGGCCATCTGATCCTTGATCATACCCTGAAGCTCGCCGAGCTCGCTTCGTGTCAGAACAGAGCCGGTCGTCTCGCGACTGCCGAGAGCAGCGGGCTCTGTCGAGCGCTTGGCTCCACCGCCCGACGCCTTCTCCTGGCTGAGGAGCGCGGCAATCTGATCGGCGTTGAACTTGGAGTCCGATGACTGGTCGGCCTGGGTCTTGGACGAGCTCGTCTGCTTGGACGTAGAGGGCTGCGGCGTCGGCTTGGCTTCGGCCACCTGCTGCGGCGCGGGCGCTGCCGGCTTTTTCACCGGCACGGGGACGTGAGCCGGTGGCGTGGGCTCCTCTGGCTTGGAGTCCGCCGCGTCGGCGATCATCTCTTCGATCGGATCGTCCTTGGGCTTGGGCTCGGCCTTGGGCTCCGGCGCCTTCTCGGGGGCGGGCTCCTGCTTGGCAACCGGCTCTGCGGGTTTGGGCGCGGGTTCGGTCTTGGCGGGGGGCGGTGGCGGAGGCGGAGGTGCGGAAGCCGCCTGCGTCTCGCTGCGGTTGGGCCGGACTTCGGGCACGGGTGGCGTCTTGAGGTCGGCCTCGTTGTCGCCGACGTTCTCCGCCGGCATCGGCAGGGTCTGCGGCTTCTTGGTCGGAGCCGGCGCCGGCTTTTCGCGGATCGGCGCGGTCTTTTCGCCTTTGACGCCCTGGAAGGTGTCTCCCATGACGATTTCCACCGGCAAGGCCTCGGAATAGGTCGCGTCCAACGGATGGGGTGAAGACAGGCTCCACATCCCCCAGGTGAGGGCCGCGACATGGATGGCAGCGGAGGCAGCGAGACCGGTTTTCATGGCAAAGACGTCTGTCAGCTCGACTTTTCCGAGGCGGTGACGAGACCGATGTTGGAGAAGCCGGCGGCGGAGATGCGCGCCATGACCTGCATCACCATGCCATAGTCCGCAGACTTGTCGCCGCGCACGAAGATGCGTTCGTTATAGCCGTTCTTGGCGATCGCCTCGAGCTTCGGCACGACCTCATCGATGCCGATTTCGGTTTCGCCCATATAGACCGTGCCCTCGGCCTTCACGGAAATCTCGATCGGCTGGTGCTCGGCGTTGAGCGCCTTCGCCTGCGTCTGCGGCAGCTCCAGGGGCACGCCGACGGTGAGCAGAGGCGCGGCCACCATGAAGATGATGAGCAGGCACAGCATGACGTCGACCATCGGGGTGACGTTGATCTCGCTCATCGGCGCGCGCTTGCGCGACCGACGCCGGCGGGACCCACCCCCCGATGATGCCGCGTTAACGGACATACCCATGAACCAATCGCTCCTACGTGCGAGGGGCCGTGCCCCTCAACCCTTTTGCCCGCCTTCGATGCCGCCGCGCATTGCCCGATGATCAGCGCGACGTCTTCTCGTCGATCTGACGGGAAAGGATGGCGGAAAATTCGTCGGCGAAGGCTTCCAGCCGGTTGCCCAGCTTGCCGGCGTCCGATGTCAGCTTGTTGTAGGCGATGACGGCGGGGATCGCGGCGACAAGACCGATGGCCGTGGCGAGAAGCGCCTCGGCGATGCCCGGCGCCACGACGGCGAGGTTCGTCTGCTTGGATGCGGCGATGGCCTGGAACGACGTCATGATGCCGATCACCGTGCCGAACAGACCGATGAAGGGCGCCGCCGACCCGACCGTCGCCAGGAATCCCAGACGAGACTCCAAGGCGTCGATCTCGCGCGCCAGCGTCACGTCCATCGCCTTTTCGATGCGGGTCTGGAGGCCGAGGGGCGAACGCGCACCCTTCTCGAAGGATTTCTTCCATTCGCGCATCGCGGCGACGAACAGCGCCCCCATCCCCGAAGCCGGGCGCTCCGAGAGATTGTGATAGAGCTCCTCAAGCGACTGACCGGACCAGAAGACGTTCTCGAACTTGTTGAGCTGCCGGCGGAACCGGCCGTAGAGCAACGTCTTGTCGACGATGATCGCCCACGTCCAGACAGAGGCGCCGAGCAAGCCAAGCATCACCAGCTTGACGATGAAGCTGGCTTGCCAGAACAGATCCCACAGCGAAATCGTACCCACTGGTGCAGCCAGCGCGGACTGAGCGACTTCATTCATTGCCAGTTGTTCCTTGCACGTGCCGCCCGCTTCTGGCGGCCGCCCCTCTTGCGGCGAGATCCGGAGGATGCGGGGTCAGATGAAGCCGAATCTGACCTGCCGCCGAGTCGGACTCGCGCCGTTGAGGTGCCTTTTTGCCGTCGAATCGGGTGAAAGAATGGCGCGAATCAACGTCAAATCTTTCGGGTCCTATTCAAGCAAGGTTAGGGTTAACAACCCGTTACCGAGCCAGGACTCCGTCTTCGGCAAGAACCTCGCCGAACCGAGCCGCGATCTCTGGCGGCAAACGATGCGCCCGGCCATTGGCGACGACCGCAATCGTGACGACAGCTTCGATGAGCACTTCCGCGCCCCGCAACGCCTGCTGCGTCAATACGATTCGCGCCCCCGCGATCTTGCGCACGCTCGTTCGCACCGACAGGAGATCGTCGATCCGGGCGGAGCGGTGGAAGTCGATCTCCATTCGCCGCACGGCGAAGGCCAAGGGCGCCCCGTAGCCGCCCTCTTCCATGCGGCTGTGGCTGATGCCTAGCAGCCGGAGCAACTCGGTCCTCGCCCGCTCGAGAAAATGGAGATAGCGCGCGTGATAGACGACGCCGGAAAAGTCCGTATCTTCGTAATAGACGCGAACGGGGAATATGTGGGCTCCGTTTTCGAGGCGCCCCGACAGCCCTTCGCTCATCACTGTTCCTTCAGGTCAATTCTTTCGGGGAAAATGTCATCGCGTTGTAACAGACGAATGATTGGGAACGCCACCGAAGAACCTCGGATGGAGCCTCCCGATGTCTGCCGCAAGAACCCTCTCGGTCCTCTCGATCGCCCTCGCCTCGACCACATTGGCCGCAAAGGCCGATCAGGTCTTCAACCGGGTGGCGTCCTTTCCGGTGGCGACGAACATTCCCGGCGACCAGGACAAGGCTCATCCGTCCTCGGCCGAAATTATCGCCGCGTCCGAGGATGGCAACACCCTGGTTTATTCCGACAGCCCGCTCGGCGGCATCGGCTTCATCGACATCACGGATCCCCGCGCCCCCAAGGCCGCCGGCTACGTCAAGGTGGACGGCGAGCCGACATCGGTCGCGATCTCCGGCGACAGCGTGCTCGCCGCGGTGAACACCTCCGAAAACTATAAGAACCCCTCTGGCAAGCTCATCACGATCGGCCTGAAGTCGCACGAGACAAGCACCACCTGCGATCTTGGTGGCCAGCCGGATTCGGTCGCGGTCTCTCCCGACAAGAGCTTTGCCGCCATCGCCATCGAGAACGAGCGGGACGAGGACCTGAACGACGGCGAATTGCCGCAGATGCCCGCCGGCGACCTCAAGATCTTCTCGCTGAAGGACGGCGCGCCCGACTGCGCCAGCGTGAAGACGGTCGACCTGACGGGCCTCGCGGAAATCGCGCCGGAAGACCCCGAACCGGAATTCGTCGATATCAACGAAAACAACGAGATCGTCGTATCTCTTCAGGAAAACAATCATTTCGCAATCGTCGATGCGACGACGGGCAAGGTAACGAAGCACTTCTCCACCGGAACCGTGGACCTGAAGGGCATCGACGCCAAGGATGACGGCAAGCTGGAGTTCACCGACAATCAGGACGGCCGCCGCCGCGAACCCGACACGGTGAAATGGATCGACACTGACCATTTCGCCTCGGCCAACGAAGGCGACTACAAGGGCGGCTCGCGCAGCTTCTCCATCTTCGACAAGAAGGGCAACGTCACCTTCGAATCCGGCCCCGCGTTCGAATACGAGCTGATCCGCGCGGGGCATTACCCCGACAAGCGATCGGATGCGAAGGGCGTCGAGCCGGAGGGACTTGCTGTTGGCACCTTCGCCGACAGCAAGTATCTCTTTGTCCTGTCCGAGCGCGGCTCGGCGGCCGGCGTCTATAAGCTCGGCGGCGAGGCGCCGGAGTTCATGCAGGTTCTTCCCTCCGGCATCGCTCCCGAAAGTGCCGTGACCATTCCCGGTCGCAACCTTCTGGCGACGGCAAACGAGGCAGACCTGGGGGAGGACGGCGGCGCGCGCTCTCACGTCATGATCTACGAGCTCGGCGAGGGCAAGGCGAGCTATCCTATGCTCGTCTCGAAGGATCAGGACGGCAAACCCCTCGGCTGGGGCGCGCTCTCGGGGCTGTTCGCGGCTCCGGATAAGGCGGGAATGCTCTATGGCGTGAGCGACTCCTTCTATAAGACCCAGCCCACCATCTTCGCCATCGATGCCACGCAAACGCCTGCCGCCATCACCAAGGCAATCCGCGTGACGCGTGACGGCATGCCGGCGCAGAAGCTGGACCTCGAAGGCATCACGGGCGACGGCAAGGACGGCTTCTGGCTGGCCTCGGAAGGCGACGCGGCCAAGCTGGTGCCCCATGCCCTCTATCACGTCAGCGCCAAGGGCGAGATCAAGCAGGAAGTGCCCTTCCCGCAGGAGCTCGCGGGAAACGAGACGCGCTTCGGCGCCGAGGGCGTGACGAAGGTTGGCGACCTCCTGTGGGTCGCGATCCAGCGCCCGTGGAAGGATGATCCGAAGGATACGGTCAAGCTGCTGGCGTACGATACAAAGGGAAAGAAATGGGCCGGCGCCGTGCGCTATCCCCTCGATCATGCTGAGGCGGGTTGGGTCGGACTATCCGAGATCACAGCGCACGACGGCGCGCTTTACATCATCGAACGAGACAACCAGATCGGCACCGCCGCGAAGGAAAAGAAGCTGTTCAAGGTCTCGCTGGACGGCCTTTCGCCCGCGCCCCTCGGCGGCGAGCTTCCGACAGTCAAGAAGGAGGAGGTGCGCGACCTGATGCCGGACCTCGAGAAGACCGGCGGCTATGTCGTCGACAAGGTCGAGGGCTTCACCATCGATGCCGACGGGACCGGCTGGGTCGTCACCGACAATGACGGCGTCGACGACTCCTCCGGCGAAACCATGTTCTTCTCCATCGGCAAGATGTGAGAGCGCGCAGCCGGGTCGCTGACGGTTTGGCCCGTTTCCGAAGACGAACGGCGGATGCCGCACGGCTGCATCCGCTTTCTTCTTGCTCTGCCTGCGGCTTTTGGGCTGTTGCAGCGCGGCGTCCCGCCCCTAGATCGCCCTTAGCTGTCAACACGTTCGATCCAGGGTTCCGTGCGCGCTCTTTTATTCCAGACCTATGAGCGCATCAGCGCGAGCTATTGGTTCCTGCCATCGGTCATGGCGCCGTTCGCCGCCCTCCTGGCGTTTGTGCTCATCCAAGTCGATCTTCGCCTCCCGCCCGACTTCTACGGCCATAGCGCCTTTCTCTTCGCCGCCCAACCGGATGGCGCCCGCGCCGTTCTGTCTGCCATAGGCGGGTCGATGATCGGCGTTGCTGGCACGGTCTTCTCCGTCACCATGGCGACCGTCGTCTTCGCCTCGGGAAGCTACGGGCCGCGCCTTCTCACCAACTTCATGAACGATCGCGGCAATCAGGTGACGCTCGGCGTCTTCGTCGCCACCTTCGTCTATTCCATGCTGGTGCTGCGCAGCGTGCGCGACGCGGCCGAGGGCGCTGCCCTTTTCGTGCCGAACACCGCCGTCTTCGGCGCCATCATTCTCGCGCTCGGCTCGATCGCCGTCCTCATCTACTTCATTCATCACGTTCCCTCGAACATCCACATTTCGAATGTCATCGCGGGAATCGCTCATGCGTTGCTGGACGAGATCGGCGATCGCTTTCCCAAGGATATCGGCGAGGGTGCGGACGATACGCTGACGCAGGCACACCTTCCTGATGGCTTGAACAAAGGGCTCGATGAACGAACCGCCGGCACCGTCGCCATCCTCGCCGCCCGGAGCGGCTACGCTCAGGTGATCGACGATGTCTCGCTCATGAAGATCGCCAAGGAGCGCGATATCGTCATTCGTCTGTCCTGCCAGCCGGGCTCCTTCGTCCATCCCGGGCTTGTGCTCTTCACGGTCTGGCCTGCGAGAAAGGTCGATGACGATTTGCACGACGCTCTTCTCGCAACCGTCGCCTTGGGCAACGCCCGCACTCCGGCGCAGGACATTCTCTTTCTCTTCGACGAACTGGTTGAAATCGCCGGCCGGGCACTATCGCCGGGCGTCAACGACCCTTTCACCGCGGTGACCTGCATCGACTGGCTCTCGGCGGCCTTCAGCGAGCTGGCGGGACGGCGGACGCCCGGCGCCTTTCGCATGGATGACGACGGCGTTCCCCGCATCATCGTCGAGCCTCACGGCTTCGCCGAATATCTCGACCATGCCTTTGGCCGTCTGCGGCAGTACGCCGCACGTGACCGCATCGCGGGAGCACGTTTCATCGAGGCGCTGACCAGCGTCGTCGGCGCCTGCGGCCGCCGGATCGATATCGAATCGCTTCGACAGCAGAAGGCGGCGCTGCTGGCGCTCGCGGCAGAGGAACTGCCCGAGCCGTCGTTCCGTCCCATTGCCGAGGCGGCGGAGCGCTTTGACCGCGCAGCGGCGCAAGCGGCAGCGCGGCGCCTCTAGAGCGGGATGAAGTTCGGCAGAATCGGAAGAGGATTCCATCGGAGGCGCCAATCTGATTCAACATGCTGGCTGGAGACGGAGGCCAGCATGGATGGGTCGACCTTATTCGATGGATCTGCGCGAGCGGGTGGTTGCGGCGGTGCTTGAGGGCGGGCTGTCGCGCCATCAGGCGGCGGAGCGCTTCGGGGTTGCGGTGAGCACGGCGGTCAAATGGCTGCAGCGCCACCATGAGACGGGCAGTGTGGCGCCCGGCCAGATGGGTGGGCACAAGCCGAAGAAGATCGCCGGCGCGCATGCCGAGTGGCTGCGCCGGCGCTGCACGG
>NZ_FUXL01000017.1:0-9843 GCF_900167365.1 Consotaella salsifontis
GTGCTGTTTCTCGGCATCGTCGGCGGCCTGATGCTGGTGGAGAGCATCAACACCATGCGCCAGTCGCGCGGCGGGGCCGGCACGGGCGAGGTTCGCCACAAGACGCACCACAGCCGCATCCAGCGCCTGCCGCTGAAGATGCGCTTTCGCCGCTCCAAGCTCTACGTCTCGGTGATCCCGGTGCTGGGGCTGGGGGTGTTCATCGGCATCCTCGCGGCGATCATGGGCGTTGGCGGCGGCTTCATCATGGTGCCGGCGATGATCTACCTTCTGCGCGTTCCCACCAGCGTGGTCATCGGCACCTCGCTGTTCCAGATCATCTTCACCTCGGCCATCACCACGGTTCTCCAGGCGGGGACGAACACTACGGTGGACGTGGTTCTGGCCTTCCTTCTGATGGTGGGCGGGGTGATCGGGGCGCAGTTCGGGGCGCAGGCGGGCCGCAAGCTCAGGGGCGATCAGCTCCGCGCGCTGCTGGCGCTTCTGGTTCTTGCCGTTTGCGTGCGACTGGGGATGGAACTGGTGATCACGCCCGCCGATCCCTATTCGCTGAGCTCGCCCTCCGGGGAGGCGCAATGATGGCAAGGCATCGCGCAAGAAGCCTGATCTGCGGTGTGCTGCTGGCGCTGGCCGGACCGGGAGTGGCACAAGCCCAGGAGACCCAGACCCAGGCCCAGGCACAGGCGGTGACGCCGGCCGCGCCAGCGGAGCCGCGTGCGGAAAGCTTCGAGATCGGGCTGTCGACGGAAGTCATCGCCATTGGGGCGGATTTCAACGGCGCGCGGCTGACGGTGTTCGGGGCGCTGGAAGGGGGCGACTACCAGCTTCGCCGGCAGGGTCGCTACGACATTCTGGTGGCGCTGGAGGGACCGCGCCGCCCGGTGGTGGTGCGCAAGAAGGAACGGACCGCGGGCGTTTGGATCAACCGCGAGTCAGAGAGCTTCGAGATCGCGCCGGCGTCCTATTCGCTGGCCTCGACGCGGCGTCTGAACGACGTGGCGCCGGCGCCGGTGTTGCGCCAGCTTTCGGTGGGCGAGGATTATATCCGCCTGGCGCTGCCGCGCCCGGAGGCCGAAGCACAAGCACCTGGGTCGGGCGAAGGGATGGGCGAAGGCAGCGAGCGGCGGGACGAGTTCGCCGCGGCGCTGCGGCGCATCCGCTCGGCCAGCGGGCTCTATGCCGAGACCTACGGCTCGGTGGAGTTTGTCGGGCCGACGCTGTTTCGGGCGGATCTACGGCTACCGGCTGACCTGCCGGTGGGCGAGCACGTGGCGCGGGCGTTCCTGTTTCGCGACGGCGTGATGGTGCGCCAGCGCCAACTGTCGCTGAGGGTGGTCAAGGCCGGGTTCGAGAGCGCCATCCATGGCCTCGCCGTCGACTACGGCTATCTCTACGGCCTCTTCGCCGTCTTCCTTGCCGTCGTCACAGGATGGCTCGGCCGCGTCCTCTTCAAACGCGATTGAGGGCGGGAGCCCAGCCTGCTCCCGCGCTCAGCCCGCCGCGACGGACCAAAGCAGCGGCCTGTCGGGGCGGAAGACCACGACCTGCCCCTCCGGCCCCGCATCGACATCGTCGAACACCGCTTCCTCCGGGGGCTGCTTGATCAGGGCGATCCTGTCGTCATTCGGAGCCATCTTGTAGAACGCCGGACCGTTCAGCGAGGCGAAGGCCTCCAGCCGGTCGAGCGCGCCCTCCTCGTCGAAGACCTGGGCAAGGCATGGCAGCGTCACCGGCGCGTTGAAGACGCCGGCGCAGCCGCAGGCGCACTCCTTGGCTCCCACGGGATGCGGCGCGGAATCTGTGCCGAGAAAGAACCGGCGGTCGCCGGACGTTGCGGCCTTCCTCAATGCGAGCCGGTGCTTCTCGCGCTTGGCGATGGGAAGGCAGTAGAGATGGGGCCTGATGCCGCCGCGAAAAATGTCGCTGCGGTTGATCATGAGGTGGTGAGGGGTGATGGTCGCGCCGAGCCTGTCGCCGCCTTCCGAGGCATAGGCGACGCCTTCTTCGGTGGTGATGTGCTCCATCACGATCCGAAGTCCGGGAAAATCGCGCCGAAGCGGGGCGAGCACGCGCTCGATGAACACCGCCTCGCGGTCGAAGATGTCGACCGTCGGATCGTTGACCTCGCCGTGGACCAGGAGCGGGATGTCGGCCTTCTCCATCGCCGCCAGCACACCAGCGACACGGCTCATGTCCTTGACACCCGCGTCCGAGTTCGTGGTGGCGCCCGCCGGATAGAGCTTGACCGCCGTCAGCTCGCCGGAGGCGGCGCCTTGGGCGATCTCCCCGGGATCGGTCTCTTCCGTCAGGTAGAGGGTCATCAGCGGCCGGAACCGGCTTGCCGCGGGCGTCGCCGCCTCGATGCGTCGGCGATAGGCCCTGAGATCGTCCAGGGAGCGCACCGGCGGTTTAAGGTTGGGCATGATGATCGCCCGGCCGAACGTGCCCGCGCTGCGCGGCAGGACGGCCTTCAGCATCGCCCCGTCGCGCAGGTGAAGGTGCCAGTCGTCCGGACGAATGATCTCGATTCTCTGGGTCATACTCATGTCCTTCGTCAGCGTCTGGCCGCTGCGGCGCCGGGAAAGGCGGATCCGGCTGCCGCCGCAGTGCCGCTTGGCTTCAGCGATTCAGCATCGGCTGTATGGAGCAAGCCTGGTGCGTTCTGTCCACCTGGATCGGCTCGCTCGACCGCATGAGATCAGGATTTTGATACCCAGGGCTCATTCTCCAGCCCAATCAGCCGTCTTCGGATTGTTTTGGAGCCTCGCGCAGACTCGCCGTCGAACGGCGATGTGTGGTCGGCGAAGGTGTGCTTCTCTGCCCGGAAAGGCATCGCAAGACCGGCAAAACGCACACAATTTGGGCGTAAATGTCTATTGCATTATCCTTCATCAGCATTCACTATGAAGAACATCGTTCTTTTAAGAGAACAAGGAGAGACGGATGCCTGCTGATCGTCGCGTGCTTTTGAAGGGGATGGCAATGGGATTGCTCGGGGCGGTCGCGGCCCCGGTGCTCCGGCCATCTCGCGTTTTCGCCCAGTCGCAGGCTACGCCGGAAATCGCCGAGCTGGAGCTCATCAGCGTACGCGATCCGCAACATTCGGCTCAGATCGCGATTGCGCAGGAGATGGGCTACTTCGCCGACGAGGGCCTCGACATCACCCTCAACTACACCGTCAACGGCCCCGATCTGCCGAGCCTCGCAGCCAGCGGCAGGGTGCAGGTGCTTGCTTCGGCCATGGAGCAGGTGGCCTCGCTGCGCGAGAAGGGGCTCGACTTCAAGTGGATCATGAAGTTGTCGGACATTTCGAACACCCAGGGCGTGGTGATCGGAAACAATGCCGGCATCGACAAACCGGCCGATCTCGCCGGCAAGCGGGTCGGCATGTATGCCGGCGCGGCGGTCGAACTGGCCGTCCTTAATATGTGCAAGGCTTACGGCATCGACTTCGACTCCCTGAAATTCGTCAATATCGAGCCGCCGGAGCAGGCGCTGGCGCTCATGCGCGGCGATATCGACGTGATGGCCTGCTGGGAGCCCTATGTGAGCAATGCCGCGAAGATGGGCGGCCGGCTCTATTTCACGGGCTCCAAATCCTACATCGACAACCCGGATGATCCCAAGCCGGTCAACTGGCTCTATCTGTCGACCGGCCTCACGACCACTGGTGAGTTTCTGGATAAGGCGCCGAACACGTTGCGCGCCATGATGCGCGCGCTGTTCAAGGCAAACGAGATGCTCGCCACCGATGTCGACGCCGCCGTCGCGCCGATCTCCAAGAATCTCGGCATTCCGAGCGAGGGTCTCGCCGATATTCTGCGGATGAACGACTACAGCCCGGTGGTCGATCAAAGGTTGATGGACGGCTACCCCGTCTATCAGGACTGGGCGATTTCCCGTGGCTACCTGACCACCGGCGCCCCGCTGAGCGAATTGCTCGATCTCAGCCTGCTGAAGGACATGAAGCCCGACGCTGTGAAGATCTGATCGAGCAAACGCTAAGGCGGCGAGGCCCATGTCCCAGAATGTGATTTTCGAGAATGTGAGCAAGACGTTTCCCGGCCGTCGCGGCGCCGCCGCCAACACGGTCATCGCCGGGTTTTCGGGCGAGGTGGCGGTCAACGAGTTCCTCTGCCTGCTCGGTCCGAGCGGCTGCGGAAAATCGACCGTCCTCAACATGGTGGCCGGGTTTGCGAAGCCGACGTCCGGGCGGATCTCGGTCGGCGGCCGGCTTGTGCGGGGGCCGGGGCCGGACCGCGGCATCGTCTTCCAGCAATACGCGCTGTTTCCCTGGTACAGCGTGGCGCGCAACGTGGAACTGGGGCTGGAAGCCAAGGCGGTGCCGCGTGCCGAGCGCCGGGAGACGGTGGAGCGCATGCTGCGCGCGGTCGGCCTGTGGGCACACCGCGACAAATACCCCAAGGAGCTCTCGGGCGGCATGAAGCAGCGCGCGGCGATTGCCCGCACGCTCGCCGCGGATCCCGAAGTTATCTTGATGGACGAGCCCTTCGCTGCTCTCGATGCCCAGACCCGCGAGCACCTCCAGCAGGAGTTGCTGTCGATATGGGAAGGCTCGCGCAAGACGGTGATCTTCGTCACCCACAGTGTGCAGGAGGCGGCGCTGCTCGCCGACCGCGTTACGATCCTCGGCCGCAACCAGGGACAGGTGATCGCCTCCTTGCCCAGTCCCTTATCGCGGCCTCGCAACCGGATGGATGACGACGTGATCGCTTTCGAGCGCGAGATCTATGCCTGGCTGAAGCAGGCCGAGGCGACAGGCGTGGATGCCGAGGCCGCCTAGAGCGCCGGGCGGCGGCACCGCGCGTGTGGGCGAATGGGAAGAAAGACGATGTCCGAGATGAACATGACCGACGCGGCCGTGCGTAGCGGCCGGCAGATCTGGCCGCAACCGCGCCTGAGGGTCCCGGCCAAGCTGGTGACGCTGATCGTGGCCATCGCGCTGTGGCAGATCATCTCGCTGGCGAACGACCATCTGCACTTTTACAACGCCGTGCTCGTTCCCTCGCCATGGCGGATCGTGGCCGCCGGTTTCGCCCTGGCAAAGACCGGCGAGCTCTTCGTCCACATGGGCGCCTCGCTGCTGCGCGTCGCCGCGGGCATGGCTGTAGCCATTCCGCTGGGCGCGGGCCTGGCGCTTCTGGTGACCAGCAGCCGAAAGGCGGAGGTGGTCCTCGATCCGATCATCGAGCTGCTGCGCCCCGTGCCCAGCCTCGCGCTGCTGCCGGTGTTCATTGTCTGGTTCGGCATCGGCGAGACAACCAAGATGGTGTTCATCGCCTACAGCGCCTTCTTCATCATCTTCGTCACCACCGTCGAGGCAATCCGCAACATCGAGCCGATCCTCTTCCAGGCGGCCGGCAGTCTCGGCCTCAACCGCGCCCAGACCTATTTCCATGTCACCTTCAAGGCGGCGCTGCCGCAGATCATGGTGGGCGTCCGGCTGGCTCTCGCAACGTCCTGGTTCCTGATCGTCGGGGCCGAGTTCCTGGCCGCCAACGAAGGTCTCGGCTTCCTGATCAATTTCTCCCGCGTCTGGTTCCAGATCGACAAGATGATGGTGGGCGCGGTGGTCATCGGTCTGCTCGGACTGGCGAGCAACTACCTGCTGCTGCTCCTCGAGGCGCGACTGTTCGCCTGGCGCGAACGCCGCGCCTGAACCGAGCGCCCCGGCGGCACGCGGCCGGCGCCGACCCCTCGTCATTCTCAATCGAAAAACCTTGGAAGCCATCCCATGACAGCCAATCCGCTGCTCGACGTCTTGACCGATCCTCCCTATGCCGGGCCGCAGCGCGATTTCGTCGGCTATGGCCGCAAGGGCCTGAAGGTGCACTGGCCGAACGGCGCCAAGGTGGCCCTGACTCTGGTGGTGAACTACGAGACGGGCGCGGAAGCCTCGTGGCCGGCGGGCGACCGGCGCAACGACAAGATTTTCGAGTTCCCCTACGTGCTCGATCCGCGCTTTCGCGACCTCGCCCAGGAGTCTGTGGCCGAATATGGCAGCCGCGCGGGGGTCTGGCGCATCGCGCGCATGCTGGACGACCTCAAGATGCGTTGCACCTTTTCCGGCTGCGCAGTCGCCTTCGCGCGCAATCCCGAGGTCGGCGCCTATGTAAAGGAGGCGGGCCACGAGGGCTCGTCGCACGGCTATCGCTGGGAAGAGGTGTGGAACTTCTCGCGCCAGCAGGAAAAGGAGCGCATCGCGGCCGCAGTCGAGATCATCCGCGAGACCTGCGGCGAGCGGCCGATCGGCTGGCAAACCCGCCATAGCGGCTCGCTCAACACCCGCGAATTGCTGGTGGAGGAGGGCGGCTTCCTCTACGACTGCGACTCCACCGCGGACGATCTGCCCTATTACGTCACGGTCGGCGGCAAGCGGCATCTCATCGTTCCCTACTCCAGCACCTACAACGATCACCGCTTCATCATCGCCCAGGGCTATTCCAGACCGCAGGATTTCTTCGACTATTGCCGCGAGGGCATCGACTATCTGCGGCGCGAAGGCGAGACCCGGCCCAAGATGATGACCGTGGCTGTCCACGCCCATTGGGTGGGGCAGGCGGCCCGAACGGCGGCGCTGCACCGCTTCCTCGAATACGTTCTGGGCACGGGCGATGTCTGGGTGGCGCGACGCCGCGACATCGCGGAGTGGTTCTCCGAGAACTACGACACCTTCGTCCGCGACACCGAGGCCGAGGCGTAAGCCCTCGCTATAGGAAGGTAGTCCGGTGCGGGACCTCTCTGCCCCGGCTAAAGATCATGTCGAAGATACTAGTGACCGGCCACCAGGGGTTCGTCGGAACCCGGCTGGCCAGAGAACTTCTGCGCCACGGGCACCTGGTCGGCGGACTTGAGACGCCGCTCGGCGAACCGATCGACCTCGTCGACGCCGACGCCGTGGACGCCTGTGTGATGGCTCTGACGCCACAGGTCGTCATCCATCTTGGCGGCGTATCCGGCCCGATGCTGCTGAACGACCGGCCGGATCTCGTGTTGCGGATCAACGGCGAGGGCACGCAGAATGTCCTTTCGGCGGCGGCCAGGCATGGCGTCCAGCGGGTGATCTACGCCTCCTCGGTTGCCGCCTTTGCGGTGCCGAGCGGTGGCGATCGCGCGCCGGAGACCGTCTATGGCGTCACCAAGCGCCTGGGCGAGATGCTGACTCGACTGGCGGGCCGGACCGCAGGACTGGAAACCTGCAGCGTTCGGATCGGCTCGGTTTTCGGTGCCGGGCGCGAGACCGCCAACCCCATGCACGAGATGGTGGAGGCGGCTCTCGATCGTGGCGTCGTCCCTTATGGCGGCGCCACGCTGGAACCCTGCATCGAGGTTCGCGATTGCGCGGCGATGCTCGCGGGGCTGGCGACAGCGGCATCCCTGCGGCCCAGCTACGATGCTGTCCTCTATACGCCGACCGAGCGGGAGGTCGCCGGTCTGATCGCGGAGATCACCGGCGCCGCCGTCGAGTGGACCGGAAAGGGGGCGCCCACGCAGATGTTTTCGCGGTCCTTCGACGCGCAATCGCTGATTGCTGATGCGGGCGTTGGCGAAGTCATTCCATTGCGGGACGCGCTGGCGGATCTGGTCCGGTTTTTTCAGACGAAGCGCGACGCGCGAAAGTGGCCGGCGGGCGCGCGACAGGAGACGGCATGACACAGCAGCTCGACGGCAAGGTCGCCCTCATCATCGGAGCTGGCGGCGGCATCGGAGGCGCCATCGCCGAACTCTTCGCTCGTGAAGGCGCCAGCCTTTGTCTGGTCGACAGGCGGGCCGAGACGCTGGAGGCCTCCGCCACCCGCTGCGCGGAGCATGCCGAGGTGTTGCCGCTGGTGGCCGACGTGAACGACGAGGCGGCGGTCGAGGACATCGTCCGCCAATGTGCCTCCCGCTTTGGCCGGATCGACGTCCTGGTGAACAGCAGCGGTGCCATCAGCGAGGTGCATCTCCGCGATATGTCGGTTGCCCAGTGGCAGGAGGTGCTGACCGCCAATCTCCTCGCGGTCTTCCTCGCCTGCCGGGCCGTCCTGCCGCAGATGGAACGGCAGGGGAGAGGACGGATCATCAACATCGCCAGCCAGATTGGGCAGAAGGGCGCGCCGCGCTTCACCCACTATGCGGCGGCCAAGGCGGGCGTGATCGGCTTCACCAAGTCGCTCGCCAAGGAGGTCGCCGGCAAGGGGATCCTGGTGAATGCCATCGCGCCGGGGCCGGTCGAAACCTCGTTCAACGACAGTCTCAGCCCGGCGACCCTTTCGGGGACGCAGAATCTGCTGCCGCTCGGCCGCGCCGCGGTGCCGGCGGAAATCGCCCCGACCGCGCTCCTGCTGGCCAGTTCGCCCGGTGGTGATGCCTTCGTTGGCCAAACCGTGGGACCGAACTGCGGCGACGTCATGCTGTGAACGCTCGGCAGGCACCGCCGAGTGGGGGGTGCTCTGTCTCTCCCGCCGAAACTTCGCCCCTGATCAATCGATGGGGCGCGGAAAGTCCGGCGGGATCCGACTGCCGAAAAGCGTGTGCAGTTCGTCGACGGCGCGCGTCATCGACGTCACGATCAGGTCTTCCTTGCCCTCCATGACGGCAATGGTTCCGACGCAATCGCAAATGTAGGCGATCTGCCCCGCCTGATCGAAGACCGGCATGGCCACGGCCATGACGCCTTCAGTGAATTCGTTGATACTGCGCGCATAACCCCGCTCGCGCGTTGCACGAATCTCGGCGCGGGCTTCGTGTGTCTTGACGATGGTCTGCGCCGTATAGCGCTTGAGTTTCTCGCGACGGAACCAGGCGTCCACCTCGAACTCCGAGCGCCAGGCGAGGCTGGCGCGCATATGCGCCGTTGCATCAGGCGGAAGCCGATACCCCAGGGGATAGGAGATTTCCACGCTTTGCTTGGCGCTCACCTGGTCGACCACCAGGAAGCCGCCGTCGGGAATGGGCCGCGACAGGACGCAAGCGGTTCCGACGAGCTTCGACAGCCGTTCGAGAGTGGGTCTGATATGACCGACGGAAATCTCGTTCCTCAGCGCGCTCGAAAGGTCTCGCATGAGGCCGATGTGCAGCGTGTAGCGCTTGGTGATCTCGTCGAAACTCAGCCAGCCATGGTGGCAAAGCGTCTTCAGGATGCCGTGGCAATGGCTTTTGGTGGTCTCGGTTTCCTTGGCGATCTCGGCCAAGCCAAGGCCGTTGTCCGCCCCATTCAGCAACTTCATGATGCGAATCGTCTTGTCGACGGCCGGCACCAGGGCGGACTGACGCCGCTCCGCCACATCGGGGATCGCCTCCAGCACCCAGTGATCGTCCATCGGCGTCAGCCGCTCGTAGCGCTGCTCATCGCGCGACGAATGTCCGGCAGCGATCGTCTTCTGGCTCTTGGTCACGGATGGCTTGTCCGGTGGATAATTTCAGCAGAATGCCATTCTATTGGTAGAACGAGAGACCCGCCAGAGAGAAAGTGCCATCATCTGTGCACGGTTCGAGTATGGCTATGCGTCGACGTCGTCTCCGAATGGTGAAATCGACGCGAAGCTGGTCCGAAGTCCTTTTTATATCCACGAAGTTCTGCCAACCGAATCAAGGGATGTGCGCCTGGGCTCATGCAACAGGTGTCGTGTGCCTGCCGGCCTCCCTTGCCGTGGAAGTGCGGGCTTCAGCGCGCGAACCCCAAGCGTGCCGGATTTCTCCGGCAGGTTCGCGCATCCGCCAAGTTTTTGATATCGTGAAAATACCAGCCTTGCCCTACCCACCGGCCGTTCGCGCTGCGGTGTCTGTCGACCCCGTTCGCGCTACAGCGCCAGTTTCGCCTGCACGGCCAACGCGCTATCT
>NZ_FUXL01000017.1:12509-98957 GCF_900167365.1 Consotaella salsifontis
ATAGGGTCGCCCCTCGCGCGGGGGCGTGGATCGAAACCCGCGCAAGGTCAAGCGCGCCGTCATAGAGCGCGCGTCGCCCCTCGCGCGGGGGCGTGGATCGAAACCGCATCACATCGCCCATGGTCCCCGCGATTGGCCGTCGCCCCCCACGCGGGGGGGCGGGCGAGGTGGGAGAGACGCTGCCGTGGCTCCGACTTGAAAGGTTGTCCCAGGCCTACCGCCAGCCACTCGCCGAGGCGGCGCCGAAGCGCATCGCGGGCGGAAGCTGGAATATGAAGTAGGGATTGAGCATGGGCACCGCGCTCACCTGGTCGAGACGCTGCTCCTGGTCGTCCGTCAACGCGATATCCAGCGAGGCGATGTTCTGGGCGATCTGCTCGGCGCGGCTCGCGCCGATCAACACGGACGAGACCCCCCGGCGCGTGACGACCCAGGCCAGGGCGACCTCGGCCATCGAGCGACCGACCTCGCCCGCGACAGCCTGGAGCGTGTCCACCACGTCGAAGTTGCGCTCCGTAAACAGCATGCCGCCGAACGGGTTGTCGCCCTTCAGCCGCTCGCTGCTCTCGCTTGCCTTACCCTCGCCGGTCGCTCTCTTGTCGGGAAGGCCCGCCGCCCGCCCGGCCTCGCTCAGCATCTCGCGCCCGTACTTGCCCGTCAGCATGCCGCCGCCGAGCGGGCTCCAGGGCACCATGCCGAGGTCGAATTCCTCACCCATGGGCAGGATGTCGAGTTCGACGCCGCGATCGAGGAGAGAGTACTGGTACTGAAGTCCGATCGGAACGGGCAGGCCGTGCGCCTCAGCCAGGGTCGCGATCTTGGCGACGTACCAGCTCGGCGTGTTGGAGAAGCCGTAGTGCAGGATCTTGCCGGCTCTGACGGCATCGGTCAGCGTCTGGAGAACCTCTTCCGCGGGCGTGATCCGATCCCAGACGTGAACCCAGTACATGTCGATATGGTCGGTGCCGAGACGGCGAAGCGACCCCTCGAGCCCGGCGCGGATGGCCTTCGCCCCATTGCCGCCGCTGTGCGGGTTGCCGTCCTGACGGCGGGCGAACCCGGCCTTGGTCGCGATCACGAGGCGATCGCGCATATTCTTCTCGCGGACGAATGCGCCGACCATCTCCTCGCTCATTCCGCCCGAATAGACATCGGCGGTGTCGATGAAATTGCCCCCGGCCTCGACATAGGCGTCGAACACGGCGCGCGACTGTTCCTGTCCCGAGCCCCAGCGCTCGGCGCCGAACGTCATCGTGCCGAGCGCCAGGGGGCTGACCAGGAGGCCCGAACGGCCAAGCGTGCGGTAATCTTTGAGATCCATCGATCGTCTCCATGCGAACTGGGTTCGATCAACAGATAGAGGATGCCGCCTGACGTGATTAGCGGTTGCGGCTGGCATGGGCTTGTGAGCATCGTGCATGAATGCAGAGAACCGAACTCAACGATCTTCTGGCATTCGAGGCGATTGCGCGCGAGCGCAGCTTCACCCGCGCGGCGGCCCGGCTCGGCATGTCCGCCTCGGCCCTCAGTCATGCCATGCGCGGGCTCGAAGCGCGTCTGGGCGTGCGCCTGCTCTCGCGCACCACGCGAAGCGTTTCGCCAACGGAGGCGGGCGAGCGACTGCTGCGCTCCCTGACGCCGGCCCTTGCCGAGATCGAGGACGGCCTGACGAGCCTTGCCGACTGGCGGGAGACGCCATCCGGCACGGTGCGGCTGACCACCTTCTCCTACGCGGCGGAAACGGTCCTCCAGCCGAAGCTTCCGGCCTTCCTGCTCGCCAACCCGGACGTCAACGTCGAGATCGACGTCGACGACGGCCTGACCAATATCGTCGAGGCCGGCTTCGATGCCGGTATCCGCTTCGGCGAGACGGTCGCCAAGGACATGATCGCGGTCAGGGTGGGCCCGGACCTTCGCACGGTCGTCGTCGGCACGCCGGACTATTTCGACCGTCACCCGAAGCCCGAGACCCCGGACGATCTTCGCCGGCACATCTGTATCAATTATCGCCTGCGCACGAGCGGCGGGCTTCTCCCCTGGGAGTTCGCCTTTGGCGGACGCGACATCAATGTTCGTCCCAGCGGCCAGCTGATCACCAACGACGGACCTCTCGCGGCGGCGGCCGTGCGCGCCGGCGCGGGGCTCGGCTATGTGCTCGAGCATGCCGTTGCCGACGACATTGCCGCGGGCCGCCTCGTCCAGGTTCTGGCCGCCTATTGTCCCGTCTTCCCCGGATGCCGGCTCTACCATTCGAGCCGCCGACAGACGCCGCCGGCATTGCGCGCCATAATCGACGCCTTGCGGGTCAGCGGAGCGTGAGCGCGCTTGCGGAGGCTCACGTCCTCAAACGTTCGATCACGCCCGCTTGGACGGACCCGCACCATTCCTTCCGGGGCGCTGACGATTGTTCGCTGGGATGCCTCGATGAACCGAGAAGGCGGCGCGGCCGGTGTTTGCGAGGGTATCAGCGATTACGCCAGACGACTTCAGAGCAGGTAATGCCGCCTACCTTGGCCGGGGTGGGGGGCGACTTCGGGTGGCTTCCTGACCGGCAGGTTTCGGATGGCGACGCCTAGAAAGCTGCCCTCCATCTGGTCAACGAGCGTTGGCGGCAATGCGCCCTCGTCTCCGCCGTTCGGTTGGGCCGGCGGCCCGCTGTAAAGCCGACGCACCATTCAAGCATCAATTTGACAGCGGGCCACTACGCGGACAGCCCCTCCGCCCTCTGCTGAAGCCACTCGCCGATGAAGGGCCATTCGACAGCCTGCAGCGGGATCGGGTCGCCATCTCGGTACGTATGACTCGCAGACGCGCGGCAAACTCATGCTCGCGTCCGATCCGTTCGTCGCGTTTCGTGCTTAAAGTTCGCCTCCCGTAGGAGGTGGCGCGGCAGGAGCTTGGGGACTCGCTGGCGCAGCTGCTTGCGGCTGCGTCTTGATCCAACTCAGCAGGGCGTCCGTATCGTCGTTGGTCTCTCCGGCTGTGAGATAGGCCTCGATGTGGTGGGCGATATGAATCAGCAGGATGCTTGCTATGGCCTGTAGGTCGCTTCGACTAATTGGCTGCTGTTTCCGATATCCTGGCAGGTCGGTATGAATGGTCGGCCAAGTGCCATGGACCACCCGCGATCGGGCTGTTGTGATGTTTAGAACGAATTTCTCGACCGTGAGGCTGCTGCCCGGTAATATATCCGATTCCTTTAGTCCAAATAGAGCTTCGAAGCTGCTTTTGATCCGGTTTTTGCTGCCCTTCATGTCTTCGGCCCTGAACAGCACTTCAATCGCTGTCTCAAGCTTGACGACCGCAACCGTATCAAGAGTTTCGGCAATGGCTTCGTGGAACCAATAGACGGCATTGCACCAAGCTTCGTCGAGGAGCGGCACCGCGCTAGTGGAGCCGAGATAGCCGGCAAGCCTCCCGCCCATCACTGAAAGCTGTTGGGCGACCTCGGTGCCAGTGACATGCGCGAAAGTTGCGGGGTGAATACCGCGGGCGACTTGATGGTTGCTGATGCTGTGGCGCGTCTGATCGTTCTGGGCCCAGACATCTGCCCGCCACCGGAGGGGGAGGCATGCCGTGGCGCGGGTGATGTTCTCGATATGCAACCCTGGCGCGGCAACTTGTAAGGCGCCAAGCGCGATATCGACGGCAATGTCGGCGATCGCAATAGACTCCTTTTCGGCGCGTCCGGAAACCTCGACTACCGCCATCCATGCAGCGCAACGCTCGTTGGCCATTTGGATCAGCGACCCGAAATTCAAACCGCCGATCTCGTGCTGCGGCGCGTCATTTGCAGCTTCTGGCCAGAACTCCTCGCGGGCGACGCCGAACTGGTCGTGCGGAAAATCCGTCACGTGGTAGAAGTGCACGGGCCCTATAGCGAAGGGCGGCACTTGGTAATCGACCAGGACGCAGGGCACGGCATGTAGCCGTTTTTGGGTCAGCCCAAAGAACCAACTCTCGATAGTCGCGTGGAGACCGTTGAAATCCGCCTCCACCGGGGTTCTGTCGTGGCGGGTCCGCCATGCCGTCGCGACGGCTGCTGCAATCACCTGAGCCAGCGTCGCATTGCTCGTCTGATGGCTACGCTGGCTGCCTTCGGGCCGATAGGATTTTGCTAAGGCATTGATGGAGGCCAGCCCGTCGGCCGAGTATCCGGTCACGTCGCCGGTGCCCCAGTCGATAAAGCCGTTCGCAATCCCGCCAGCTTCCATCATATCGCGAAAACTGTTTGCATCATGCGGTTCTGACCCTGAGCTGCTGACCGTGCGCAGATCCGCAATCGCTTCCGTCGTCGACCTCTTCTGCTCGGGTGTCATGGGCGCTCCGAATTCTGTTGATCATGCGCAAGCCGGAACACAACCTATAATAATGTGCGGCGCCGGCGGATAGGTTCGCTCTTCCACCATGGGCGTCTCGAACCGGACGAACCGCCTCCGGCCCCAACTCGGCCACCTGGAAAGATTTTGTTGAACGGCGGCTTTTGGGGCGTCAAGCGACTGCGTGGGAACGACAACAAAGGGTCGCAAGCGGCCCAACCCCTGGCGAGGAGGGACAGCCCAGGTTGCATCTGCCCGCCCACTCCTGAAAGAAGAGAACGGGCAGATGCTGATCCCTAATCGGCGGCTATGACTCCGCTTTGACGAAAGCCCGCCAGTGGCGATGGAGGGCCGGGACGTCGCCGCTGGTCAGGATCGGCATGGCGCGCTTCAGTTCGTCGTCGCTCCAGTTCCACCAGCGAAGTTCGAGCAGCCGCGCGATGTCGCCATCCTCGAACCGCTTGCGGATGACCTTGGCAGGGTTGCCGCCGACGATGGCGTAGGGCTCGACATCCTTCTTTACCAGGGCGCGAGTGCCAATGACGGCGCCGTCCCCGATCGTGATGCCCGGCATGATGATGGCCTCGGACCCGATCCACACATCGTTGCCGATCACCGTGTCGCCGGCAGGCCGGAACCCGTTCTCCGCTCCGTCGAAGAAGGGGACTTCGGACATCCAGAAGAACGGGAAGGTGCTGATCCAGTCATTCCGGTGTCCCTGGTTGCCGGCCATGATGAAGGCTGCGCCCGAGCCGATCGAGCAGAATGAGCCGATGATCAGTTTGTCGACGCCCTCGTCCGGCAGAAGGTAGCGGGCGCAGTCGTCGAAGCCGTGACCGTGATAATAGCCCGAATAGTAGCTGTAGCGCCCGACACGGAGATTGGGATTGGTGACGAGGCGATCGAGGGTGATGCCCCTGAAGGGGCTTTCGAAGACGTTCTGCATGAAGAGTACCAGTTGTTCGCAAGCCGCGTATGCGGCGACGGTTCACTCGCGCTTGCACGGGTGAACGCCGGCAGACGACCTCTCGGGTCGCTTGCCTCAAGCTCCTCGCGTCAGAGACGCGGAAGCGCGATGCGGTTGGTACTGTGAGCAGCCTTCATCCGGGCATGATGGATCATCCGGCTCGCGATGCCAAGACGGGCCGCATCCGATCCTTCAGACTCCCCAAGAAAGCCCGGTCGGTCGAACTTCAGTCTCGGGTGCTGCGACAGAAAGCTGCACGGCAGCCATGCGTTCGTGGAGGGCGCGCGACAGCGCGGAGCTCTCTACATTGAATGTCGGAAACGGTGCATCGAATAGCCAATTGCGCCGTAGCAACTTGAGAGATCTGCGATGACCGACCTCAATGGCTCCCGCGGCGCCAGCAAGAGCCGCGGTTACGTCCGTGGCATCCTGACACGCCTCGTCGAGGCGCGGCAGAAGCAGGCGGACCGGATGGTCGCCGAGCGCCTGAAGGGCGGCTTCTTCTTCGACGACATTATCTGACCATTGCTCGCCATGGCCGGCTCGGCAGTCGCTTGGGCCCGGCCGTTTGTTCTATAGCGAAGCTCCGGCGCAGACCACGATCTGCTGACCGGTGATGCTGCCGGCCATGTCGGACAACAGGAATGCGGCAAGAGCCGCGACTTCCTCCGGCTTGACCAGGCGGCCCATCGGCGGCATGCGCGGCGCCGATCCTGACCGCTTAGGGTCGCGCAGCATCGGCGTGTCGGTCGCTCCCGGCGCGATCACGTTGACGGTGATCTGGCGCGGCGCGAGTTCGGCGGCCCACGAGCGGGCCATGCCCACCAGCGCAGCCTTGCTCGCCGCATAGAGGCTTCGTCCCGCCAGGCCCGCGGCGACACGACTGCCAACCAAAATGATCCGTCCGCCGTCGGGCAGCGTCGGTGCGAAGTGCTGCACCAGCCGCGCGGCGGCATCGACGTGAAGCGACCACATCAGGCGCCCGTCGTCGCAATCCATCTCACCGAGCGTTCCCACGCGCAGCACGCCGGCCGCATGGACGATCGCGTCGACCGGCTCGATGCCCGACATCGCCTCCGACAGGGCTGCCGTGTCGAGAAGATCGACGGAAACGAAGCCGAGGCGCTCGTGCTCGATTGCGGGTCGGCGGCGCGCCAGGCCGACGACCGACCAGCCGTCGTCCAGCAATCTGCGCGTGATCGTCTCGCCGATCCCGGAACTGCACCCGGTGACCAGGGCCCTGCGAGCTGTCATCGTCTGTCCTTCCACCGTCGTCGGTCTTCCCGTCTGGTCCTGACGCCCATCCCTTTCGTCAGACACGACGCGCCTCGAAGGTCAGATACTTGATGGCCTTCCTGAACCAGGTGTACGCGACATGGATGCGGCCGTCTTCGGTTGCCAGGATCGACGGATAGGAAAGTTCCCGGTTCTTGCTGTCTTTCGAGTTGTTGGACATGCAGTAGCCGTCGCCCTCCTCGAGGTCGTGGCGGACCGGCCAGCTGCGGCCCTCGTCCGCCGACAGCGAAAGCGTCATCGGCGCGCGTGGGGCGCCCCAGAATGCGCGCGGGCCTTCCGTTTCGCCCTGAGCGGGCGCGGCCGGCGCTGCAGCCCCAGCCTCCGGGTCCTCGATCTCATCGTAGAGCGAGACGCGGCGCTCGATGGCGTCGAGCCGGCTTGCGAAGTTGTGAACCATCGCGAGACGCCCGTCCGGTAGCCGTCGGACCTGGATCGAGGAATTGTTGTTGGGTAGCTCGGTGTCCTCGGTCGGGCTCCAGCTTTCGCCGCCATCCTCGGACCAGGAGCGTCGGACGAAATCGGCCCAGCGCGAACGGAAGAAGGCGACCATGCGTTGCCCGCCGAGCGGGACGATGTTCATGTGCACCGCCCCGAGGCTATCCGGCACGTCGACGTGCCGCCAACTGCGGCCCTGGTCCTGCGAAATCTTGACGGCGGCGGTGTCTGCATCCCCGACCCAGGCGACGCCGGGTTCGGTGTGGCAGAGAAAGACCGGCAGCAGCCAGGTGCCGTCCTCGCGCACGACGATCGGCTGACGGATGAACGTTCCCGGCTCGTCGATGAGGGTGTGAATCGGCCCCCAGCTCCGCCCGCTGTCTTCCGAGACGCGCGCCCGAACGATGGAGGTGTCCTGGCGGCCATTGATCTGAGCCGTCCACAGCAGCCAGACCTTGCCGTCGGGCGCGTTGAAGAGCACCGGGTTCTGCTCCGAGCGCGATGCATCCTCCGACAGTTTGACCGGAGCCTCCCAGGCATCGGCCCCGGCGGGTAGGCGCGACATCCAGATCGAAATGTCCGGGATGCCCTCCTGTGTGCCGCCGAACCAGACGCAGGCGAGGTCGCCGTCCGGTAGCCGGGCTAGGTTTGCCGCGTGATTCTGGACGCAGGGCGAGGGAATCAGCGTCTGCAAACCGCCGGAAACGACATCGTACTGAACGAGACGACCGTCGGGTCGGAGACCGTCGGTGCTGGCGTCAAAAGCCGTGGACATGGAAACTCCTTGAGCGACTGCCGGCGATGCATCGAGCCGGCGCGAAGGCGTGCCGCCGTTGCCGGTGGGGCAAGCGGCGGCACGAGAGGGTACGAGGTCATTCGGTTCCGCTGGTCGGCTGCGGCGCCCCGGCCGCAACCGGCGCCTGCCGGCCCGTCAGCTTGGGGCGGACCAGGAAGCACCAGCCGACGAGGCACCAGAAGGCCGCCAGAAGCATGAACCAGCTAGGCTCCAGGCTCTTCACCAGCACGATGCCGACACAGACGATCAGGAACAGGATGCGCTCGATCCACGAGATATGGACGTGCAGGTAACCCTGAATGAAGACTGCCCAGGCGACCGTCGCGCAGAGCATGCCGAAGAAGGCCAGCAGGATATCCGGCACCGGGCCCGACCAGAGCAGGATCGGATCGTTGACGAAGCCGAACGGCATGAGGAAGCTCACCGCCCCGATGCCCGTGGCCAGCATCGCCGTCTTCATCGTGTCGGCCTTGGCCACGCCTGCGGCGGCGAAGGACGCCAAGGCCACCGGCGGCGTCACCATCGACAGCACGCAGAAGTACATGACGAAGAAGTTGGCCGCGAGGCGGTCGACGCCCATGTCGACAAGAGCCGGCACGAACATCACCGAGCCGATGATATAGGCGGCCACCGTCGGCAGGCCCATGCCCATCACTAGGCAGCCCAGCACGATCAGGATCAGAGACAGGTAGAGATGGCCGCCGCCGAGCAACGTCAAGCCCGTCACGAACTTCAGCGCCAGATTGGACTGGGTCGCCACTGCCATGATCACGCCGATCGTGGCCAGCGGGATCGACAGCAAAGCCATCTGCTGGGCGACGTCGAGGCTGATCTCGTAGAGCTTGCGGATGTTGTAGCGCGTACGCTTGAAGATCAGCGGCACCAGCAAGGCGACGATCGACGCGTAGAAGGCGGCGAACGGTGCCGAATAGCCCATGAACAGCAGCGCCAGCAGAAAAAGCGGGCTCGCCAGGAGATGAAGGCGCGGCATGATCGGCGCGACGACCTGCAAGAGGTCGGCGCTCACCGTCCCGACGCCGGACTTGCGGGCCCGGAGGTCGACGACGACGAACAGCGCGAAATAGAACGCCACCGCCGGGATCAGGCCGGCAAGGGCAATCCGCGTATAGGGAATGCCGAGAAGATCGGCCATGACAAAGGCGGCGATGCCCATCACCGGCGGCATGAGCTGACCGCCGGTGGAGCCGATCGCCTCGGTCGCTGCCGCCTGCTCGGCGGTGTAGCCGGAGCGCCGCATCAGCGGGATGGTGAGCACGCCCACCGCCGCCACGTTCGACACCGCCGACCCGGAGATCGTGCCGAACAGGGCGCTGCCGATCAGCGCGGCCTTCGCCGCTCCGCCGGTCAGCCGGCCCGCCGCCATCATCGCGAGGTCGATGAAAAGCTGGCCGCCACCGGTCAGCGCAAAGATCGCGCCGAACATGATGAAGTAGAACACGAAGTTGATGGCGGTCGCCGAGGTGATGCCGAAGATGCCGTCGGTGTTCATCGTGATCATGTCGGTGACTTCCGCGAGGTTGAACCCGCTGAAGCCGAGCGCGCCCGGCAGATAGGAGCCCAGGAAGGCATAGGCCAGGAAGAGCACGATCATCAGAAGGAGGCTCCAGCCGACGCAGCGGCGGACGCCCTCCAGCAACAGCAGCATGCCGACGATGAACGTTGCCTTATCGACGAGATAGACGTCGTCGATATAGGCGAGGCGCATCTCGAGCCTTTCCGTTGCCACGAAGAAGTGGGCGACGATGACGAGACAGGCCGCGACGATAACGACGTCGATCAGGCGCGTCAGGATCGTGCCGAGCGGGCCATCCTCCTTCAAAGGCAGAACCAGCGCCGTGATGGCCATCGCCGTGAAGACATGCACCGAGGCGGCCATGAGCGGCGGATCGGGCCAAAAGAACTGCTTCAGCAGAAAGGCGAAATAGGCCAGCGATAGCGCGACCCGCAACGCCCAGTGAAACTTCGAGTATGACATTTCCTTAAGCCCTTATCGGAAAGGCAAGGGTCCGTGGCGCGTCGCCCGGAGGCGCGCTGGGCACAAGACGGGTTCGGCCGCCCCCGGAGGTTCAGTAACCTCCAGGGGCAGAAGCTGGCTACTTCAGCCAGCCCTGTTCCTTGCAGAACTTCACCGCGCCGGGATGCAGCGTCAGGACCGCATTCTCCTGATTGCAAGAGGCTTCGGGATTCCAGGCCTTCAGCGGCGCGTGCTGATCGACAATGAAGCTGCGGTTCTTCACCAGCGTGCTCAGGACGGTGTAGACGGTGTCTTCCGGAACGTCCTTATTGGCCAGGAAAACCGTGTCGCTGACCGCGGTCTTGTAATCCTGATCAAGGCCCCGGAAGGTGCCCTTGGGCATGTCCTGGGTGGGCAGGCCCTGCTTGTTGAGGGCGGCGATCGTCGCGTCGGACAGCGGGATATAGTCGACGTCGGTGGTCAGCGTCATTTCCGTCACGGTCGCCTGACCGGCGGGGACGTTGTCGATGTAGACGTCGAGCCGTCCGTCCTCGAGCATGCTGGACAGCTGGCCCGGCGTTGCCTGCGTTACGATGCCCTTGTCGCGCAGTTCGTCGAGGCTCGTGCCGAGCGACTGGAAGATCATGTCGGCGATCACGGGAACCTGGCTGCCGTTCGGCTTCATGCCGATCTTGGGCGGCGTCGACGCCTTGAGCATCTCGTCGAGGGACTTGAAGCCCGTGCTCTCGATGTAGCCCTTTCGCGCCAGAACGATGGTGTAAGCCGTCTGAAGACCATTCGTGACGGTGCGAATGTTCTCGGCCTTCTTGCCCTTGTAGATGCTTTCCAAGCCGTCGCGCGCCCAGACCGCTGCGTTCGACGTGGTCCAGCCAAACTCGGCCTTGCCCATGTTGACGGAGGTCGGATTGGCGAAGCCGCCGCCACGCGGAATGACTTCGACGGTGAGATCGGTGTTGTCCTGGATCACCTTGGAGAAGGTCGCCGAGTAGGAGTACCAGCTGCCCCCCGGGTCCATCGCGGCGATTTTGACCGTTTCGGCCGAAGCCAGGTTCGGGGCGAGCGTGCTCATGCAGGTGGCCGCAGCCAGCGCCAACGCGATGCGCATTTTTTTCATAGTGTTTCCTCCACTTTGAAAGCGGCCAGCGGCCGCGGTTGAAATGAATAAGCCCCGTCAGTTCAGCCGTTCGGCGAACTCGCGGGCGAGGGTGGCGACCGTGTCGTCCACCTCCTCCAGGATCGAGATGGGCGCGCGGCTGGGGCCGACCTCCGGCGCGACGTGTCGCAGAGCGCGCTTCGTTTGAGCCGGCCCGAACCCGGCGCTGAACAATTGCTTGCGCAGCGCCCCAAGCCTCTGCTGCAGCATTTCAGCCTCGGCGAGGTCGCCAGCCACGAATGCTTTGAAAATGCCTTGGACCGTGTCAGGGCAGATGTTGGAGAGGCCGGAGACGCAGCCCTCTGCTCCCCCTTTGAGGCCATGAAGGATGAGGCTGTCCGGCCCGACCAGCGTACCGAACGTCGAGCTGCGCACGGCAAGAAAGCCGTCCAGGCTCTCGGCCGAGCCTGCGCTGTCCTTGATGCCGGCGATGTTGCCGTGGCGGCCCAGCCGGGCCGCGGTTTCCGGCGCCACCGTATTCCCGGTGCGGCTGGGGATGTTGTAGATGTAGACGGGAACGCTAAGGGCATCGGCCACAGCGACGTAGTGGGTATAAAGCTCCTCCTGCGTGCAGGGCACCACGAAGGGCGTCACCACCGACACGGCGGAGACACCGGTTGCCTGCACTTCTCGGCCGAGCGCGATGGTCGCGCGCGTCGAGGGCTCTCCAATATGGGCGAGAACCTTGGCCTGGCCTTCGGCTGCCGCCACACAGGCCTCGGCGACCGCGCGCTTTTCGTCGCTGGACAGGCTGAAGAATTCGCCGTTCGTGCCGGCACAGAAGATGTTGTTGCCGGCGGCGGCTTGCCTGCGCACCTGTCGCGTCAGCGCCTCGAGGTTGAGGCTTTCATCCTCGTGGAACGGGGTCACGATGGCGCAAAAGACTCCCCCCAGATTGGTCACGATGCTTGCTCCTGCGAAAGCCGCCCCTTGGCGAGCTGAGTGGCGTAGTCGATGGCGTTGATGAGGCTGAGACAGTCCGCCTTGCCGGTTCCGGCCAGATCGAAGGCCGTGCCGTGATCGACGGAGGTTCGGATGATCGGCAGGCCGAGCGTGATGTTGACGCCCGAGACATTGTCCCAGGCACCCTTGGCGGCGTCGTAGCGGAAGCCGAGAAGCTTGGTCGGGATGTGCCCCTGGTCGTGGTACATGCACACGACGATGTCGTACATGCCGCCGTTAAGCTTCGAAAACACGGTGTCGGCGGGGATCGGCCCGTCGACCTTGATGCCGTCCGCCTGCGCCGCGGCCACCGCCGGCGCGATCTCCTCCATGTCCTCTGTGCCGAACAGCCCGCCTTCGCCGCAGTGCGGGTTGAGGCCCGCGACCGCCACTTTGGGCTCGGCGATACCGATCAACCGGCACGCCTCGTCGGCGAGGCCGATTACTTCGCGCACCCGCGCCTTCTTCACGCGGTCGCAGGCTTCCCTGAGCGAGACATGCGTCGAGACGTG
Organism: Consotaella salsifontis; assembly: GCF_900167365.1. GTDB lineage: Bacteria > Pseudomonadota > Alphaproteobacteria > Rhizobiales > Rhizobiaceae > Consotaella > Consotaella salsifontis. The sequence goes on from NZ_FUXL01000017.1 coordinate 24,926, forward strand.
AACGACCCGGAAGTTTCCTTCCGCCAGCATCATCGTGTAGCGCGAGGTTCCCGTGTGGTGGGCATAGATCTCGGTGTGACCAGCGAACTTCAGCCCGGCCTTGGCCAGCGCTTCCTTGTTGATCGGGTTCGTGACGGTGGCGTCGACGTTGTCCGCCTTCGCCAGTTCGATGGCCTTGACGATGCAGTCGTAAGAGGCCTTGCCGCACGCGGCGCTGACCTCGCCCCGCCGCAGCGCCGCCGCATCGACGCCCGCGACGGCAAGAACGTTCATCGTTCCCGCCTCGAAGCGCGCCTCATCGACGCTGTCGATCCGATGGAGGGTCAGGGGTGCGCCAGTAAGGTCGATTGCCGCCTGCATGACGCTCGGCTCTCCGACGATCAGCGGGCGCGACGTCGCCTGGAGACTGTCGTGGGCGAGGGCCTTGGCGGCGATCTCCGGCCCGATGCCGGCGGGATCGCCCATGGTGATTGCGATGATCGGTCGGCTCGTGGCCATCAGATCAGCCTTTCGTAGATCGCTCGGATGTCGGCCGCAGACACGGGCCTGGGGTTCTGGTTGAGCAGGCGCTTCACCGCGAAGGCGCCCTCCGTCAAGGCATCGATGGCATTGGCGGGAATATTCAGGTCGGAAAGCCGCGCCGGGATGTTGAGGCGGCGGATCAGCGAGCGCAGATGATCGAAGAACTGACGAACCGCCTCTCCATCGGAAACTTCCGACCCGACGATGCCCGCGTGGCGCGCCAAGGTGGCGAACCGTGACTGGCAGGCGGTGGCGTTGAATTCCAGCCCGGCCACCATCAGCACGGCGTTGGCGATGCCGTGTGGGATGTGATAGCGGCCGCCCAACGGGTAGGACAGCGCATGGACGATGTTGGTGCCCGAGGCGGCGATGGCGACACCGCCGTAGAAGGCGCCGAGCAGCATGGCCTCGCGCGCCGCCTTGTCGTCCGGGTGCTCGTAGGCCTGGGTGATGTTCTGCAGGATCAGCCGGGCGCCTTCAAGGGCGACGAGATCGCTAAGCGGATTGGCGACCGAGGCCGTATAGCATTCCGTCACGTGGCAGAGCGCGTCGATGCCGGTGGCGGCCGTGACAGCGGCCGGCAGGCTCAAGGTGAGGTCAGCGTCGAGGATGACGTGGTCCGGCAGCAAGGCGGGCCGCACAATGCCGACCTTCAGGTTCTCCTGGGGGCGGGCGACGATGGCGTTCGGCGTCGCCTCCGAGCCCGTTCCGGCGGTCGTCGGAACGAGGATCAAGGGAAGCCGCTGTTCGACCGGGGCGCCCGCAACCAGCTGGTCGACCGTCACGGGAACCGCCAGCATCGCGGCAAACAGCTTGGCCGCATCGAGCACGCTGCCGCCGCCGATTCCGACGACCGCGTCGCAGCCTGCGGTGCGCACTTCGGCGACGAGCCGTTCGATATCGTGGTCGGCTGGTTCCGGCGGCACAGCGCCGGACAGCGTGACGTTCGATCCTTGTTGACGCAACGCATCGAGAGCCTGCTCGATCGCCGCCGTTCCGCGGACCCCGCCGTCGACCACCGCCAGAACGCTCTTGCGCGGTCCGACGAATTCCGCCAGCCGCCCGAGCGAACCCGCTCCGACATGAACCCGTCCGGGAAAGGGCACAGAATACATCAGAACTTCTCCTTAGTGGTCAGCCGCGACAAGGCATCCGGTTCGCCGAAGCCTCCGGCCTTGGAGACCAGGCATGTGCCGTCGAGTCGACCGCCGACGATGAAGCCGAAGGGAATGCCCGGTTCGGCCTCGCCGGCCAGTCGCACCGCCTTGGCGCCAGCGGCGGCAAGCAGATGGGCCGACATGTCGCCGCCGGTCGCGAAGACGTTGCGCTGCGGGGAAACGGTCATGATTTCGAGCGCCGCCGCCGACAGGCAGTCGGCAATGCGCCGCCCGGCCTCGATGGCGGACATGCCGTTTGACGGAGCCGGCGCGCAGCGCAGAAGAATGTGCCGGAATGCTAAGTCGCCTGCTTCCGCCAAGCTCGCCGACGCCGCTGCCAGAGCGCCAGCCGCGTCGGTGAGGGCGCGCTGACCGTCGACCACGATCTCAAGTGGAGTGGCCCGTGTGACGAAGGCATCCGCCTGCGCCTGTGAGACGCTGTTGAGGCTCCCCACCACCATCAGGAAAGGCGCCGCCGGAATGGTGTTGGCAGGGCTGGGTGTCAGCGCCGAGAGGAGGCCGGAGGAGCCGACATAGAGGACGTTTGGATCGCTGGAGAAGATGTCGAGAGCGGCGAGATCCGCATCGGTTTCCGCATCGCAGACGAGGATTGCGACTTCGGCGCTCTGCTGCGCCTCATGAACCGCCGCAACGAGGCGCTCTCCGCCTTCGCGGATGACGTCCAACGGCAGCAGGCGGACCGGCAGATTGGTCTGGCAGGCGATGATTTCACGCACATCCGACGAAAGAACCGGCGTGAACGGGTCGCGGCCGCACTCGGTTTCGGCTAGCGGCACGCCATCGACGAAGGCCATCCCGCCGACAATGGTCCGCCCGCTGTGGGGCAGGGCGGGCGCAACCAGGGCGATCCGCTTGTTTGTGGCCGCCAGGACCGCCGCGATCTCGGCGCCGATATTGCCGCGGAGGGTCGAATCCACCTTCTTGTAGAGGGCGTAGGCGCGGCCATTCAGCGCGGTCAAACTGTCGAAGGTCCGGCGAAAAGCCTCGCCGGCATCAAGGAACCGGCTTTCCGTCGTCAACGCCCAGGCATCGCTTGTCGCCCAGCACTCGATCAGATGCTCGACGGACAACGAGACCTGGGTGGTCATGCCCTGCTTGAGCATGGCGATGGCCGTGTCCTGCGCGCCGGTCAGGTCGTCGGCGAGGATGATGACTTTTCTATCCATGGGAATTTGCTTTGTTCCCCTCCACTCAGCCGCAGCTTTGCAAGGGGGATGCCAAACCGCGCGCGGACCGCATGGCGCGGGGAGAGCGCACACCCATCCCGATGGATAGGAGGTGATCAAGCTTTTGTTTTATCGATAAAAATAGGAATATGCCGGGCTTTGGAAAAAGCTGGAGAAATCCCGCGCAGCGACGCCGGCGATCGCTCTTCCTCTATGGGTGCGTGCTGCCTATGGTGCGATATGCGCAATAATGTAGTATTTTGCATCGGTTCGGTGAGGGAATGACATGAGCGACGCGGCCAAAGTCAACGACATCGTGTTGATCGCGCCCTACCCATCGCTGCAGGGCATCGCCGAGGAGGTTCAACGCGAATGCGCGGTGCCGATCGACATTCTTCTTGGCGACCTTCACGACGGCGTGGAGGCGGCGCGGCGAGCTTTGGCGGCCGGGGCGCGCGTCCTGATCAGTCGCGGTGGCACGGCCCGTCTGATCGAGCAGGCCTTCGATGTTCCCGTCGTCGACATCCGCATCTCGACCTACGATTTCCTGCGTTCCACCCTTGATCTGATTGGCGCCAGCGAGCCGATCGCGGTGGTTGGGTTTGGTGACTTCATCAGGATCGTCCGTCCCATCTCCACGCTGCTCGGCATCCCGACGCGCTTTTTCGAGATCGGCAGCGAGCCGGAGCTTCGCCGGGTGATCGAGGAGATCAAGGTGGAGGGGATCGGCAGTGTCGTCGGAGACACCGTTTCGGTGCGCGTCGCCCGCGAGTACGACCTGAAGGTCCGGTTGATCGAGACCGGCTACGAGGCGGTGCGGGAGGCGATCGAGAAGGCCACCACGATCTTTCAGAACATTCGCCAGCACGTGATCCAGACCGAACAGCTGGAAACGCTTCTGCGCGCCATCGACGAGGGTGCCGTTTTGATCGACGGTGCCGGCACGGTCATCTACTCGCAGATCGCCATGCTGGAGCGCGCCGGCTTCCGCAAGCCGGACCCGATGACGCTGGACGATCTGGGCGCCGAAGTGGCCGGGCTCGCGCGTCTCGTGCTTTCCGGCTCGCAGGCACTGGTCGATCGTCTCGTGGAGATCGGCGGTTCGAACTGGTTCGTCTCCATCCACCCGCTGGCGGCTGCTCCCACCGTGACGACCGGGTGTGTCATCGTCATCCGAGACATCACCCGTATCCGCTCGCTCGATCGCAACGTCCGTCGCCAGATCACCGAGCGCGTGCGGCGCAGCCGGGCGACCTTCGAGGACATCGTGCACTGCAGCGCCGAGATGCAGGAGTGCATTCGCCGCGCGCGCTCCTACGCCCGCACAGAAAGCGCGATCGTGCTGTACGGCGAAACCGGGACCGGCAAGGAGATGTTCGCCCAGAGCCTGCACAACGCCAGCCCGCGCGCGCAAGGACCGTTCGTCGCCGTCAACTGCGGCGCCATTCCGCCGACGCTGATCGAGAGCGAGCTCTTCGGCTACGTCGAGGGTGCCTTCACCGGCGCGGTGCGCGGCGGCAAGCCCGGCCTGTTCGAGCTCGCCCACCAGGGCACAATCTTCCTCGATGAAATCAACGAGCTCGACCTTTCCATGCAGGCGCGTCTCTTGCGCGTCCTTCAGGAAAAGGAGGTGATGCGCGTCGGCGGGTCGAAGATCACACCCGTCAGCATGCGCGTGATTGCCGCCTCCAACGTGCCGCTCGCCGAGGAGGTGGGGCGCGGTCGGTTCCGCCGCGACGTCTATTATCGTCTCAACGTGCTGGCGCTTCACATCCCTCCGTTGCGGCAACGCCATGGCGATGTGCCGCTGCTGCTGAAGACGATGCTCGCGCGCCACGAGAAGGACGGGCTTCCGTCCATGGATGCCCTCACGCCGGCTCTGCTGGATGAGCTGGAAGCTCATGCTTGGCCGGGAAACGTCCGCGAACTCCAGAATTTCGCCGAGCGGTTTGCGGTCTGGGCGGCGACGCTGCGGCGGCCGGGAGAACGGCCGCCGATCGATCTTCTGCCCGACTCCGCCGGGATGGAAGCCGTCACGGCCGTAGTCCCTCCACCCTTGCTCTCAGGAAGCCTGGAGGAGATCGAGCGCCGGATCGTTGCCGCTGTGCTCGATGCCGAAGGCGGCAATGTCAGCCGCGCCGCCAAGCGGCTGGCGGTCGATCGTGGCACCGTGCGCCGCAAGCTCGGCGCGACCTAGAGCATTTCCGGTCGCAAAACCGCTTCACGCTTTTGCTGGAATTGCTCTAGGCTTTGAAGCAGGCGCGGTGGCCGCGCCGCCGCTCACCGGATCACCAGGACCGGAATGGCGCAGGATTGAATCAGCCGGGTCGTGGTGCTGCCGACGATCAGGTTGCGCACGCGCGAATGTCCGTAGGCGCCCATGACCAGCAGTCCGATCTCGTCGCGCTTCACCTGCTCTGTAATGACCTCATCGGCGTCGCCCTTGGCGGTTGCCACCGTGACGTCGTAACCGGCGCCCTGAAGCTGATTCTGTGCCGCATGGAGCCGCTCGCCCGCATCGCCGCTCGGTTCGCCCACCATGAAGAGTTCGCAGGGTACGTCTCGCAGAAGCGGGCTCGCGACCAATCGCTCGACGATCTGCGGCGAGCTTCGACCGCCGTCGAAGGCGACCATGAATCGTTGGAGCGGCTGGAAGGCCCGCGCGGCGACAAGGACCGGCTTCGACAGGCTTCGGATGACCCGCTCGAGATTGGAGCCGAGATGGCCGGTGGCGAAGTCGGCAGCCTCGCCGCGCTTGCCGATGACGACAAGGCGAGCATCTGCTTCGGCCTCCCGGATGGTTTCGGCAAGATCGCCGCGCCGTATTCGGCTCGTCGCCGATATTCCTGCTTCTTGAATGCGCGCGACCGCCTGTTCGGTGACAAGATGCGCTCGTCTGGTGGCGACCTTCGCTTTTTGGGCATCGAGTTCCGCGAGTTCGGCGAGCAGCGCCTCGCGCGCGCCGAACTCCAGACTGCCGCTGAGATCGAACGGACGGCTGGAGGTCTCCTCCCGTCCGATCGCGTGGATGACTTCCACGGGAACCCCGATCTTTCCGGCAGCCCAGGCGGCATGGTCGCAGACGCTCTGGGCGTAGATCGAACCGTCCACGCAGGCCAGGATCTTGGTCATTGTTTCCTCCTCAGTGCGCCGAAAGCTGGTCGAGCGCGTCCGGCTTGTCATGAATGGCCAGCTTATCGACCAGCGTCGCGCTCGCTTCGTTGAGGCCCTGGATCTCCACCTCGGCACCCTCGCGCCGGAATTTCAGCACGACCCGGTCCAGCGCGGCAACGCCGGACAGGTCCCAGATGTGCGCGGTGCTGACGTCGATGACGATGGTCTCGATCGCCTCCTTGAAATCGAAGGCCGAGGCGAAGCGCTCCGTGGAGGCGAAGAAGATCTGCCCTTCAACCCGATAGGTGCGGATACGGCCGTCCGGCGAAAGCTCGGACGAGACCCGGAAGATCTGCGCCACCTTCCAGGCGAAGAACACGCCGGAGAGCATTACGCCGATGAACACACCGATGGCGAGGTTGTGCGTCCAGACCACGGTGATCACGGTCGCCAGCATCACGGCCGAGGATCGGCGGGGGTGCTCGCGCAGGTTCCTGATCGATGTCCACGAGAAGGTGCCGATCGAGACCATGATCATGATGGCCACCAGAGCCGCCATCGGGATCACCGCGACCCAATCGCCGAGGACGACAATCAGGAACAGAAGGAAGATGCCGGCGCTGAAGGTCGACAGTCTGCCGCGGCCGCCGGACTTCACGTTGATCATGGACTGGCCGATCATCGCGCAGCCCGCCATGCCGCCGAGAAAGCCGGTGACGGTGTTGGCGATGCCCTGGCCGACGCACTCGCGGTTCTTGTTCGATCCGGTGTCGGTGAGGTCGTCGACGATTTGCGCCGTCATCAGCGATTCGAGCAGTCCCACCACCGCGACCCCGGCCGAGTAGGGCAGGATGATCAATAATGTCTCGACGTTCAACGGGATGTCCGGGATCAGGAAGAAGGGCAGCGTCGAGGGCAGCTCGCCCATGTCGCCGACCACGCGGAGGTCCATGCCGAAGAACAGCGAGATCGCCGTCAGCACTACGATCGCGATCAGCGGGGAGGGGACGGCCGTGGTGATCCGCGGAAACAGGTAGATGATCGCCAGCCCTGCTGCGACCATGACGTAGGTCATCCACGGCACGCCCACGAGTTCGGGCACCTGCGCCATGAAGATGAGGATCGCCAGCGCGTTGACGAACCCCGTGATCACCGAGCGCGAGACGAACTGCATGGCGTTGCCGAGCTTCAGGAGCCCGAGCGCGATCTGGATCAGGCCCGCGAGAACGGTCGCGGCAAGCAAGTACTGAATGCCATGATCTCGCACCAGCGTAACCATCAGCACGGCGGTGGCCGCGGTCGCGGCGGAAATCATGCCGGGGCGGCCGCCCGTGATGGAGACGAGCACGGCGATGGAGAAAGAAGCATAGAGCCCGAACTTCGGGTCTACGCCTGCAATGATGGAAAAGGCGATGGCTTCGGGAATGAGCGCGAGCGCGACGATGAGCCCCGCGAGGAGGTCTCTGCGCACGTTCCCGAACCACTCTTGGCGGAGCGTTTCAAGGTTCATCGGTGTCTTTGATTGCGCGGGAATCGGATCGTCACCTGAAACGGGACGAGGCGGTCTGGAGTTGGCCGGGGGATCGGCGCCCGGCGTAGCCACCCAACTGAATGGGTCCTTGCGTGGCGCCGTGATGCCATTTCGCCGATGCGAGAGCAAGACCGATTGTCGCAGCGCCCGTCGCGTCATCGATGTCACCGGCGGCGGCAAGGCGGCCCAAATCGACAGCCCGCGCAGATCAATGCGGCGGCGTCGCCCGGTACCCGCGTGCCAGCGGGCGTTCTTCACCTGAAGGTTTGAGCAGCCTTGAATTGTCTCCGTCGGCGCCGATATCGGCGATGTTCGCAACTGGACGATGCCGCGGGCGTAGACCATCGGAGGATGCCGCCGACCTCGATTTGGCCGAGGGATGCGGGGCGATGGGGCTATCCGCTGAACAGGACGTGGAATGAGATTACCGATAGCGATTGCCGCCCTGGCCTGGGCTGGAACGGGTTCCGCCATCGCCCAGGAGGCGACAGCCCCTGTTGATCCTGAGAGCGAGGCGCCCCGTCTCGTTCGCGTGTCCCTCGGCGACTGGGGCGTCAAGACAAAGCTTGCCTCGGAACTGGACATCGGCATTGCCGAGGTGCCGCTGACCATCGATATCGATTCCCGCCTCGCAGGCGTCGTCTGTCCGGTTTCTCGCGACGATCTCCAGCAACAGGCGGTGCGCGCCGACCGCTCCTGCGCGGCTAAGACCGTCGTTCCCGAACTGCTCGACGCGGTCACGCGCGAGGTGAAGGGTGAGCAGCCCGAAGACTGAGCAGGGCCGCAGCGATGCAACCGCCGTCTGATCGAGCATGAAATGGTATCGATGCTATCGATTTGGTGGAGCGGAGCGCCTGGAGGTGAGCCGGCATTTCGCGCTCTTTCCAATCCAAGGAAAAGAGGGCGAGCCGTTGCACTGCGCGAGCTTTCTACGAACGCCGTGAAATATGGTGGGATCGGCCAGCCTCACGGCGGCCTAGGGCGGGAGTCGGTCGAGCCGGCGCCCCCTCAGCTCAATGCCGAAACTCGTTTTCAGCGGATCGCGCCGCGTAAAAATCGCGAATAACGATCGATTCCACGCGCCGGTTGTCGACCTTCCCACGGCCAGTGCAACGGTGAATGGCGAGGCTTCCTGGCTCGGGCCGCAAGGCCTGTCAAGGAAAGGATATCGTTATGGAATCCCTGGAAAGCTACGCCAAGCCCAACATGCCAGCGCAGTGGTCGACACCTCTTGCCGGCGCGTGGTTCGCAGCCGTGTCGCGCCTCATGAACCGGCTGATCCGCGCGGAGACCAATCGGCGAGGCCGCCGCGCTCTTCACGAATTGCCAGACTACCTTCTTCGCGACCTCGGACTTTCGCGGTCGGAGATCGACATTGCCGTGTCGAAGGGCATTTCGCGGTCCGCGGACGGGTAGCCGCACTGGAAAGCTGATCGCTCGCATAATGCCAAGGGGTTTCGGCGCCGTCGCGTCGAAGCCCCTTTTTGTCGATGTCCGAAATCGGAGCGGACGCAGGCTCAGGCCAGCCCGATCTCTCTCGCTGCACGCCGGAACAGTGCGGCGGCATCCTCGGCAAACCGGAAGGTGGCGAGGAAATCATCGACGCGGTAGTTGGGCAGCGTCGCGCGGATGACGGCGGCTAATGCTCGCCCTTCTTCAACGCGCCCGGCGAGCGCGAGACAGTGAGCCGCGATCGCCAGGATGACCACGTGCGCGTTGGGCCGCCCCGCCGCCTGAAGGGCCCACTAAGCCGCCTCGGCGAATTGCCCGAGTCGCACATGCGCCAGCGCTCTCGATCCCAGCATGCCGAACAGGAGCGGATCGAACGGGCTGAGCAAACGCGACTGATCGGCTGAGCTGATGGCGGCCGCCGGATCGCCGGACTGCGCGTGAACAAAGGCCAGACAGTAATGGCCGAGCGCAAAATTCGGGCTGAGGTCGACCGCCTGCCTCAGCTCCGTCATTGCCTCGGGCTCGCGGCCGCGCATCCAAAGGGCCCGTCCCATCGCCCAGTGAGCAGCCGGATCATGGTCGTCCGCGATCAGACCGCGGCCCGCAGCCTCGAAAGCCAGATCCCGCTCTCGGCCGCGATCGCCCCAGTGTTGGAAGGCATTCTGCCAATGCGTGAACGACAATCCCACATAGGCCCGCGCGAAGGTCGGATCGAGTTCGATCGCCATGGCAAAGAAATGCTGCGCCTCGTCGTTGTCGCTCTTGGTGAAGCGGTACATATGCCAGAGGCTGCGGTGATAGGCCTCCCACGCATTGAGCGAATTCGGCGCCTTGAGGATCGCGCGGTTCCTCTCCGCTGCCTCGATCTCATGGACAATCAAGGAAACGATTCTGTCAGCGATGTCTCCCGACGCTGCGAAGGCCTCCTTGGCGGGAAACCGAAAATCCTCGGCCCAGACAATTCTCGCGGTGGCGGCCTCCGACAGTTCGACGGCAACGATCAGCTCATTGCCGAGGGTTTGTATTTCGCCGCCCGCGACGTACTCGACATTCAGCAGACGACCGGCCTCGTCGGGCTGAACGCCACGCTCGGACAGCGCGAATGTGGAACCGCGCGCGATCACGAACAGGCTCCGCAGCTTGGCAAGACGGGTGATGATGTCGTGCGTCAAACCGTGGGCGACGCCGCCGCGCCCATCCCCCTCGCTTCTGAAGGGCATGACGGCCAGCGCGGCGCGCCGGGAAAGATTGCGTCCTTCTGCTGAATGTATCCCGGCGAGGGACGGAACCTCCCGCTCGGATATCATGATCCGCGAGGCCGGCTGCGGCTGTTCGCGGATTCTCTGCCACGCCTCGCGGAGTGGACGGGTGTCCAGGTCTTCGGCCTCGAAGGCCCGGCTTGTCGAGGCGAGGTGCTTGTCGCCGTCGGTGAGCCTGCCGCGCACTGCAAGGGCTCGGAACAGCGCGACATGCGCACGTTCGTCGAGCGGTTCGATCTCGGTCCACCTTTCCAGCAATGGCAGAGGGTCTCCGCCCCCGACCGCCAGCCTTGCCGCCCCGTGCTCCAGAATAGCTGCATGCCAACTCGTGAAGCGGCGCCGTTGCGCCGCCAGCCAGCTTTCAAAATGCGGGCTATGGTCGACCTCCAATCCCTCCATGAAATCCCCGCGGAATTGGTCAGCCAGGGCGTTCAACCGGACAAGGTCGAGCGCGTCGAGGCCGGTCTCCATCGCTGCGGAAACGTCCAGCGCATCGACAGCACATCCTGCAAGATCGAGGCAGACGCGATCGTCGGCCGCCACGACGCGTCGCGATCCAGGCGCATCCAGGACTGCTCTCAACTTGCTTAGGCACCAACGCAACTCGCCACGGGGGTCGTTCGGGATCTCCCACAGCAACTCGCAGAGACGACTGCGTCCGACCGGATGGGGCGCCAGGGCCAGATAGGCCAGCAGAGCACACACTTTGCGCGAGCGCGGCAGGCTCAAGGGCGCCCCGTCCCGCGACAGCGTCAAAGGGCCGAGCATGGCTATCGCCAAATTCGACGCGTTCTCATTTTGAAGGTTTGATGCGGATTCCACGCGTTTCTCCACGCTTCATCCCACGCTTGTTCAGCGTCGGTGATCCATGACTGTCAAACCGAATGCAGCCAAGAAGATCGCTGGGCTTATCAATACGCTTTTTGAGTCAATATCAAGATGTGGAGATCAAGCATGCTTGCAACGAACACACGCATGACGACAGGCCGTAGGCGCTTGTTTGAGAGTGTTCTTGAGACGATCGGCGATACTCCGGTGGTAAGGATCAACAATATCGGCGTGGACCACGTCACGCTCTTCGCCAAGCTCGAGGCTTTCAACCCCGCGGCATCCGTCAAGGACCGCCTGGCAATCGGTATCATCGAAGCAGCCGAGCGCAGCGGCGCCCTAAGGCCGGGGCAGACGATCGTCGAGGCAACCAGCGGCAACACCGGAATCGGCCTGGCGATGGTCTGCGCCCAGAAGGGCTACCCGCTGGTCGTCACCATGGCAGACAGTTTTTCCGTCGAACGGCGCAAGCTGATGCGCATGCTGGGCGCCAAGGTCGTCCTGACGCCGCGAGCCGCAAAGGGGTTTGGGATGTACCGGAAGGCGGTCGAACTGGCCGAGGCGAACGGCTGGTTCCTAGAGCGCCAGTTCGAAAGCGAAGCCAACGCCGACATCCACGAAGCGACGACTGGCCGCGAGATCGTCAACGATTTCGCAGGCGCCCGACTCGACTGGTTCGTCACCGGATATGGCACCGGCGGCACGGTGACGGGCGTAGCGCGCGTGCTGCGGCGGGAGAGGCCGGACACGAGGATCGTCCTCGCGGAACCCGCGAACGCGCAACTGATCGGCAGCGGCAGGGCTCAGGCGCGTGCGGCGGACGGCGCCCCGACCGAGAGCCACGCCGCCTTCGAGCCGCACCCGATCCAGGGCTGGACGCCGGATTTCGTTCCGAACGTGCTCCAGGAGACAATCGACCAGCACTATTACGACGAAGTGGTGCCGGTTTCCGGGGCGGACGGAGTCGCCTGGGCCAGGGAGCTTGCGCAAAAGGAGGGCATCTTCACCGGCATTTCCGGGGGCGCCACCTTCGCAGCGGCGCGCCACATCGCCGAACGGGCGCCGGCCGGATCGGTGATCCTGTGCATGCTGCCGGACACCGGCGAACGATACCTCTCGACGCCGCTGTTCGAGGGCATCGAAGCCGACATGGACCCGGATGAGCTGGCGCTGTCGCGATCAACCCCCGGATTCCAGATGACCGCTGAATAAGCCGTCGAACTTCTCGCACAAGAGCATGGTGGGACAGATGACCGAAGAGACCCTCGACCCCATGGACTGGAAGCGAGTTCAGGCGCTCGCCCATCGGGTGGTCGATGATTCCGTGGCGTTCCTGCGCGATGTCCGGGAACGCCCGGCATGGCGGGAAATGCCGCCCGAGGTCAGAGCACAGATTGCCGCTCCTCTGCCGCGACTCCCGGCGCCGCTGGAAGACGTATACGCGGAGGTGGCCGAGACGATCATGGCCTATCCCATGGGCAACGTCCATCCGCGCTTCTGGTCCTGGTTCATGGGCGCCAGCAATTTCACCGGTGCGCTTGGCGATTTCCTCGCGGCCGTGCAGGGCTCCAATCTCGGCGGCGGCGACCATGCGGCCGCCCTGATGGATCGGCAGGTGGTTGACTGGCTGAAGGAGATGCTCGGTTTTCCGGCATCTGCCAGCGGAACGCTGGTCAGTGGTGGCTCGATGGCGAACCTGATCGGGCTGCTCGTCGCCCGCAATGTGAAGGCCGGCGTCGACATTCGTGAACTCGGCGTTGGCGCTATGCCCCAGCCGCTGCGCTTCTATGGCTCGGACCAGATCCATGGCTGCCATCGCAAGGCGATCGAGGCGCTGGGGCTCGGCAATCGCGCCCTCAGCAGGATACCGACGGACCCAAAGTACCGGATCGACATCGTCGCCTTGCGCGCGGCGATCGCCGAAGATCGCGCGGCCGGCTTTCGCCCTGCCTGCGTGATCGCCAACGCCGGAACTGTCAACACCGGCGCCGTCGACGATCTGGCGGCGTTGGCGGACCTGGCGGCTAAAGAGGATTTATGGCTGCATGTCGACGGCTGTATCGGCGCGCTCGTCGCGATAGCGCCTGACAATTCCTGGCAGGTTGCGGGGCTCGCCCGAGCCAATTCGGTCGCGCTCGACCCGCATAAGTGGCTGCATGCGCCGTTCGAAGTCGGTTGTGTGCTGGTGCGCGATGCCGCAGCTCATCGTGGCGCCTTCGCGACCGCACAGGAATATCTGGAATCAAAGCCGCGCGGGCTCGCCTCCGGAACCTGGCTCCACGAGTATGGTCTCCAGACCACGCGCGGCTTCCGGGCGCTGAAGCTCTGGATGTCGCTCAAGGAGCACGGGGTCGAGAAGTTCGGCCGGTTGATCGACCAGAACATCGCCCAGGCGCACGAGCTAAGCCGTCTGATCCAGGTCGAGCCCGAGCTGGAACTGGTGAGCCCCGCGACACTCAATATTGTCTGCTTCCGGTATCGGTCGGAAAAATCAGATCCGCAGCTCGCCAAGGCGATCAATGTCGAGATCATGCTGCGCCTCCAGGAACAAGGCACCGCCGTTCTCTCGGACACGACCCTGCGAGGCGCGCATTGCCTGCGAGCCGCGATTGCCAACCATCGCACTCGGCGCGAGGACCTGGAGCTTCTCGTGCGGGAGGTGGTCCGTCTGGGTCGGGAAATCGGTTGTGAAAAGCAGTTCCGCGCAAAGTCTGCTTTCGCAGAGCGTTGTGAGTGACGGCGCTGCGGCCGATCCAGCGATGACAAGTTAGCGTCAACGTCTGACCGCCCAGCATATCGGGCATCGGGGACCAATTTCTGCCGTCCTGGTGCCAATCCCCAAGCGGCAATCGAAATCCGCCCCCAACGCTCCAGTGATGGCTAGATCTTGCCGGAGAGCCCGTTCTCGACGATCCGGTCAGTTATGCAAATCTTCAATCGGCAACGAAATCCGACAGACCAGCCCTTCCGGCTCAAACGCGATTTCCGCGCCGCCCGTGGGCGAGTATTGGAGACTTCTCGCTATGACGGTATGTCCGAAGCCCTTGCGGACCGGAGGTTCGACACGGGGGCCGCCGCTTTCCCGCCATTCAACAACGAACCGACCTTCACCGTCAGGTTGCGGGACGGACTGAACGGAAACCCTCCCGCCGGTCACCGAGAGCGCGCCGTACTTCGCGGCGTTGGTGGCAAGCTCGTGGACGACGAGCCCAAAGGCGATCGCTGCCCTTGGAGCCATCAGGCGATCGAGATCGCGGGTGACGAGCCGACCCGCGACGCCGCTGGTGAAGGGCGCGAGTTCGCTCTGCACGACGTCATCGATCTTCAGGTTGGTCCAGGAGTTCTCCGCCAGGAGGTTGTGCGTCGCTGCCAGCGCCTCGATGCGTCCGGTGAAGGCCTTCTGGAAGCCTTCCAGCGTGTCTTCGTGGTGCAGCGTCCGGCTCGAAATCGACAGGACGAGTGCGAGCGTGTTCTTCACGCGGTGGTCGAGCTCGCGCATTAGAAGCAGCTGCTGCTTCTCGGCCTCCTTGCGCTGCGACAGGTCCACCATCGTGACGACGCAGCCGCTGATCGCATCGTTCCCGATTCGAAGCGGTGCCGCGCTCACGAGGAAGTCCTTCACCTTCGGAGCGTTCGGCGCATGAGCCTCGACACCCTGCACGGCGGTTCCCTGAATCGCCATAAAGACGATGTCCTCGGCCTGCATGAGCCCCGTCGCGTTGGGGAGCTGCAGCGGAACCGCTTGCGCGAATTCCATGCCGAGCGGGTCGCCATTGAACAAGGCGTGCGCGGCGGCGTTCGCGTGGGTGATGATACCGTCCCTGTCGCAGACCAGCACCGCCTCGTTCGCCGATGCAATCACAGCCCTGGCGGCGCGCTCGCTCTGCTCGGTCGCCTCGGCGCGCACGCGGTCGGTCACGTCTGTAAAGGTGATGGCCACAGCCGGCGTTGTCGAAAGCTGGAAGGGGGTGGCGGCGAGGATGTAGTGTACGGTCTCACCGTCCCGCTTGAAATCGACCTGCGTGGAGAGCGGCCCAAGGAGCGGCGGCACGAGGAGATGGTCGACAGCCTCCGCGACCTCCATCGGCGCGACTTCCGAGATCAGGCTCCCCTGAACGGAATTCTGCGTCAAGCCAAGCGCCGAAGTCAGGTTGGCGTTCGCATAGAGAATCCGACCGCTCTGGTCGATTGCGGCCGCACCAACATTCATCACCTCCATGAAGGCGTGATAGGCGTCGGTGCCGCCGCCGATCTCGAAGACCTGCGTCTCGCCCTGCTGGCCGACCACAAGAGCGTCGACATCGCCCTGCCGGATCGCGCGGATCGTGTCCTCGGCTTCCGCCAGGCGCCGACGCAGTTCGGCGATTTCATCGAGGCTCATTCGTCCTGAACTTTCAGGGCCACCAGCACTTTTTCAACATCGGAGAGATCCCCGATGATCTTGCGGATGGGAACCGGCAGTTCGCGCACCAGGGTGGGGATCGCGACGATGCTGTGTTCCTTGGCGAGCCTGGGGTTCTGCCGCAGATCGATGACTTCAACCTCATACTGCCCGGCCATGTGCTCCTCGGTGATCTTCCGAAGGTTGGCGATGGCTGCGAGAGATTTGGGCGTTTGCCCGGCCACGTAAAGGATGAGCTTCTTCGGGGATGAGGTCTCGGTCATTTCAATCTCGATCGGTCACCGCCGCTCCGGCTGACGTCCATCTCGTGTGCATCCGTAGCGGCTTGCCGAAGATATTCGGTTGCTGCCTTGGAGACCATATCCAACTCCAGGTCATCGGCGTCGAGTTCGGCCTGTAGCGCCTCGATCTGCGCCTTTGCCTTCCGCCGGCGCGTCTCGATCATCGCCTTGTTGCGTTCGACGTCGGCAAGACGAGCAACCTCGGCGCGTCGGGTCTTCGCTTCCTCGAAGCGTCGAGCCGAGCCGGTGAGGGCGCCTGTTTCGCCGAGGTAGGGCGGCAGGAGCCGGATGCCCGAGCTGCTCATGACGAACTCACGCACCTGATTGGAGTGCGCCATGCCTCTCGCCTTGAGGAGGTAGAGCTCCCGGTTGAATTCACCGTTCGCCTCTCGGTTGAGCATCAGGATCCAGCCGTCCATCAACGAGGAGAGGCCCACATCAGTTGCCATCCCGCTTTCCTGGCCATGCATCAGGTGGGTGAACATGCTGGAGACCCCACGGGTCTTGAGGAAGTCGACCATCCTCAGCAGCATGGACTGGACCTCCAACTGGCCGCCACTTTCCATGAAGGCCGAGATCGGGTCGAGGACCACCAGTTGCGGGTCGAATTTCTGCACTTCGCGAAGCATGAGCGCCAGATGCATTTCGAGGCTGTAGAATGTCGGGCGCGCCGAGATGAAGCGAATGAGCCCGCTGTCGACGTAGGGTTTGAAGTCCAGCCCGATGGAGGACATGTTGCGGACGATCTGCCCTGGGGCTTCCTCGAAGGAGAAATAGATCGCCCGCTCGCCTCGCGCCGCCGCGGCATGGACGAAGCTCGCAGAGAGAGAGGATTTGCCCGACCCCGCGACACCTGAAACGAGAATCGACGAGCCTCGATGAAAGCCGCCTCCGACGAGCATTGCGTCGAGATCAGCGACCCCCGACGGCACGCGCTCCTCGAAGACCTTATGGTCGAGCCCAAGCGAGCTGACAGGCAGCACCGAAAAGCCGTCGCGGTCGATCAGGAAAGGATATTCGTTCGTCCCATGCGCGGTCCCGCGATATTTCACGATGCGCATCCGACGCGTCGATATCTGATTGTGCACCCGGTGATCGAGAAGGATCACACAGTCGGAGACGTATTCCTCCAACCCCTGTCGCGTGAGGGTGCCGTCGCCCCGCTCGGCGGTGATGACCGTCGTCATCCCCTTGTCCTTGAGCCAGTCGAACAGGCGGCGGATCTCCGCGCGCAACACACCCTGGTTCGTGAAGGCGGAGAAGAGGCTTTCGATCGTGTCGAGGACCACCCGCTTGGCGCCGATCGCGTCGATCGCGAGC
This sequence comes from Consotaella salsifontis, assembly GCF_900167365.1. Taxonomy (GTDB): domain Bacteria; phylum Pseudomonadota; class Alphaproteobacteria; order Rhizobiales; family Rhizobiaceae; genus Consotaella; species Consotaella salsifontis. Next base: position 41,979 of record NZ_FUXL01000017.1, read on the forward strand.
TCGAGGCGCAGGAATATGCCCTCGAGATCGAAGTCGCCGATCTCTGCCATCTCGGACGGATCGATCGCGATATGCTCCATCGCAAGCAAGTCTCTGTCGATCAGCCCGCTGACGTCGAAACCGAGCGATGCGACGTTTGCGACGATGTCGACCGGACGTTCCTCGAATGTCACGAAGACGCCCGGCTCGCCGTAGTCCCGCGCGCCGTGGACCAGAAAGGTCGTCGCGAACAGGGTTTTTCCGCAGCCTGCCGATCCGCAGACGAGGGTGGGCCGGCCGCTGGGAACGCCGCCCAGCGTCAGGTCGTCGAAGCCTTCTATGCCGGTGGGGGATTTCGCGATGCCTAAAGGGGAATCCATCTTGTTTCCAAACGAGCCGAGTGGCTCCAGTCCTACGGCATTGTCAGTATAGCCGCCAGTGTTGAATAAAGTCGCAGATTAGGGACGCTCTCCAGGCCGTGCAGGCATGGGAAATCCGACGCGGAGGATTTCAACCCTCAGAGTTCTGCACAATTCGCGGCTGGCCGAACGCCTCGCCGAAGAGGCCGACACGGATTACGAAGGCGGCAAGCGCATCATCATGCGGGGCCTCGGCGGCATCCCGATCGGCAGATCATCTCCGTACGGTGGAGCGCCGGATCATCGGCGCGGCGAACAGGCGCCGCGGAACGGCTTCGGCGACCTCGTCCGCCGCGACGCAAGTGACGACGTAGTCGGCGATTTCCGCGACCGGTTGAGCGAACGTGGTGAGGTTGTAGGACGGCCAGGCCGCCTGCTCGATGTCGTCGAAGCCAATGACGCTGACGTCCTTCGGAATTCGCAGCCCGAATTCGTGGCGCGCGACGTCCATGAACCCGCAGGCGAGGAGATCGGTGACGCAGAACACCGCATCTGGCCGGTCGGTTCGTCCGAGGAGACGTCGAGCACCGGCGGCACCGCTCGCATGAGCCGTGGGACCCTCGCTCCAGGTCGCCACCTCCAGCCCGACGGCGCGGGCCGCATCGACGAAGCCAGTCTCGCGACCGACGAGACTCGGCGTGCGAGCGGCGGAGGTGACCACCGCGAGCCTGCGGCAGCCGGCCGCGAGGAAGGCGTCCAGCGCCTCTCGCGCCGCCGCGGCATGGTCGAGCGAAACGTTGCGGATGCCCGGCAGCATCTCGTCGCGATTGAGCAGAATCATGCGCTGCCCGCTGTCGAGGCAGGTCTGAATGATCGCGCGATCCGGCGAGCCGGACAGCACTACCGTCGCGTCGGCGCGGTAGTGGAGCGTCTGGCGAATGGCGTCCTCGATCTTTTCCAGCTTTCCGGTGGCGTTGATCACCATCGCCACCTTTCCGGCCTCCTGCAACCGACGCGTCAACGCGTCGACCATGCTCGACAGGTATGGCGTGGCGATGTCGGAAACCACGAGGCAGACAATGCCGGTGGTTTGACTGATGAGGCCGCGGGCGAGGTGATTGACGTGATAACCGAGCGTTTTGGCCGCTTTCATCACTCGCTCACGTGTCTCGGGCGAGACGCTGGCGCCTGGCGTGAAGGTGCGCGACACCGCCGAGCGAGAGACGCCGGCGAGCCGTGCGACCTCCTGGGAGCTGACGAAACCCGGACTCGATCTCGACCTCATTTCGCGTGATCCCCGCTTCACTCCAACCGCATCGCGACCGTGACCAACTTCCGGTGGCATCGAATAGGTCGTTGACAGCGGTGCGATCGTGCGACAGCTTTGCACACGAGTGCAAAAAATCCATAAGAAAACACCGGGAGGAAACCATGCGCATCCAGATTCTCGCCGCGACGGCTCTCGCCGCTGCCCTGCCGTTCACTCCGTCCACGGCCTTCGCCAAGGGCTCGCTCAACATGATCTGCGCCGCCGACGTGAAGTGGTGCGAGCTCATGGAGAACATGTTCGAGAAGAGCCACGACATCGATGTCAACATGGTGCGGATGAGTTCGGGCGAAGCCTATGCCCGCATCCGTGCGGAGGCGCGCAACCCGAAGACCGACATCTGGTGGGCCGGCACCGGAGATCCGCACCTGCAGGCGGCGCAGGACGGACTGACGATGGAATACAAGTCGCCGAAGCTGTCCGAGCTGCAGCCTTGGGCGCAGCACCAGGCGGAGGTCTCGGGCTACCGCACCGTCGGCGTCTATTCCGGCGCGCTCGGCTGGGGCTACAACACCGAGATCCTCGACAAGAAGGGCGCCGAGGCGCCGAAATGCTGGAAGGACCTGACCTCCGACGCCTATCGCGGCGAAATCCAGATCGCCAATCCGAACTCCTCCGGCACGGCCTACACCGCGCTTGCGACGCTGGTGCAGATCATGGGCGAGGACCAGGCCTTCGACTATCTGAAGAAGCTCAACGACAACGTTACGCAGTACACCAAGTCCGGCTCCGCACCGGTCAAGGCGGCGGCACGTGGCGAGACGGGCATCGGTATCGTCTTCATGCACGACGCCGTGGCGATGGCGGTGCAGGGCTTCCCGGTCAAGACCGTCGCACCGTGCGAAGGCACCGGCTACGAGGTCGGCTCCATGTCGATCGTCAAGGGCGCGCGCAATCTTGAGAACGCCAAGACCTTCTACGACTGGGCGCTCTCGGCCGACGTCCAGTCGAAGGCGGCCGAGGCGGATTCCTTCCAGATCCCTTCCAACAAGGACGCGACGGTGCCGCCGCAGGCACCGAATCTCGATGAGATCAAGCTGATCGACTACGACTTCGCCAAGTACGGCGACTCCGGGACGCGCAAGACGCTGCTGGAGCGCTGGGACCGCGAGATCGGCTCTATCGCCAGGTGATGCCGCGGGCCGGGTGGCAGTGTCGCCCGGCCACGACCCTTTCCGCATGGAGGTTGTCGATGGATCCTCGCGTCCGCCGGCTCGACCTGGCGCTGCTCGTCGCAGCCGCCGCATTCCTGCTCTTGCCGTGGTACCGGATCGAGGGCGGGGTGCTCGGCTTCGGCTGGTTCGCCCGCTACCCGCTCGACGCCGAGATCGGTCCGGCTGTGGTGCAGCTGTTCCTGCGCGGCGCCTGGTGGCTGCTCCCGCTCGGCCTTGCCGTCGCCGCCGGCGCGGCGCTGCGCTTCCGGCGGCCGGGGCCGGACCGCGGAAGCGCGGTGGCGCTCGCCGGGGCGTTCGGCATCGGCTGGCTGCTTCTCGAAGGTCTGTCGATCGGCTATCGCGGTTGGAATTGGAGCGGCTGGGAGACGCTGTTCGGCCCGCTGGCGGAAGGGCAGCTGCCGCTCGGTCTCGGAGGCATGGCGCTGGCGCTGAGTTTCCTCCTCTTCATCGCCTTCGGCCTGGCCGAACGGGGCGTGATGCGTGGTGATGCCTTCGTCGTCGCTTCGATCACCATCCTCGTCGGCCTGGTCTCGACCTTCGTGCTCTATCCGATCGCGAGCCTCTTTATCGGCGCGTTCCAGACCTTCGACGGCTCCTTCGACCCGACCAGCTTCATCGCCAACATCCAGGATCGCTCGATCTGGTCGCTCGCCTGCCTCGATTCCGAATATAGCTGCGGCATCGCCTGGCGGACGATGTTCCTGGCGATCGTCACCGGGCTCGGCACGACCCTGCTCGGTCTCGCTTTCGCGCTGCTCCTGACCCGCACGCGCTTTCCGTTCAAGCGGCCGCTGCGGCTGCTGACCATCCTGCCGATCATCACGCCGCCCTTCGTGATCGGCCTGGCGCTGATCCTCCTGCTCGGCCGTTCCGGCGTGATCACCCGCTTCGTCGCGGACTGGACCGGCTACGATGCCGGGCGCTGGCTTTACGGGCTCTCCGGCATTTTTGTCGCGCAGATGCTGTCCTTCACGCCGATCGCCTTCATGGTGCTGATCGGCGTCGTCGAGGCGATCAGCCCGTCGATGGAGGAGGCGGCGCAGACGATGCGGGCGAACCGCTGGCGCACCTTTTGGACGGTGACCTTCCCGCTGCTGCGGCCGGGCCTCGCCAACGCCTTCCTGATCGGCTTCATCGAGAGCATGGCGGATTTCGGCAATCCGCTGGTGCTGGGTGGGAGCCACGGCGTGCTCTCGACAGAGATCTTCTTCGCTGTGGTCGGCGCCCAGAACGATCCGGCGAGGGCGGCGGTGCTGGCGCTGATCCTGCTCTGCTTCACCCTCTCGGCCTTTCTCGCCCAGCGGATCTGGCTGAAGGGCAAGAACTTCACCACCATCACCGGCAAGGGCGATGGCGGCCGGCACGTCGAGCTCGATCCGCGGTTGGCTGGGCTGGTCTATGCCGTCGTGCTGCCCTGGCTCGCCTTCACCGTGGTGATCTACGCCATGATCCTGTTCGGCGGATTCGTGCGCACCTGGGGACTCGATCACACGCTGACGCTCGAGCACTTCGAGAAGGCCTTCGCGTTTGCGCTCTCGCCGGACGGCATCCGCTGGAGCGGCGTCGCCTGGGATTCCTTCTGGACGACGATGGAGATCGCGCTGATCGCGGCACCGCTGACCGCGGCCGTCGGACTCCTGACGGCCTATCTTGTGGTCCGGCAGCGCTTCGCCGGACGGGAGGTGTTCGAGTTCCTGCTGATGCTGAGCTTCGCCATTCCCGGCACGGTGATCGGCATCAGCTACGTGCTCGCCTTCAACCTGCCGCCGATTGAGCTCACCGGCACGGCGACCATCCTGGTGATCTGCTTCGTGTTCCGAAACATGCCGGTCGGGGTCCGCGGCGGCATTGCCTCGATGAGCCAGCTCGACCGCAGCCTCGACGAGGCCTCGCTGACGCTCGGGGCGAACAGCTTCACCACTATGCGCCGGATCATCCTGCCGCTGCTCCGGCCGGCGATTGTCACTGCGTTGGTCTACAGCTTCGTCCGTTCGATCACTTCGATCAGTGCGGTGATCTTCCTGGTCAGCGCGCAGTACAACATGGCCACCGCCTACATTGTCGGGCTCACTGAGAATGGCGAATACGGGGTCGCGATCGCCTATTCGGCGGCGCTCATCGTCGTCATGGTGCTCGTCATCTCGGGCTTCCAGCTCCTCGTCGGCCAGCGCACGCTGCGCCGGCCCGCCGGGGCCGCGAAGTCCGCTCCGGTTCCTTCCCCCGCATTTTCCGAGGAGAAGCCCACATGACCAATGACGACCTGCGCGGGTCGGTGCGTTTCGAATCCGTGCGCAAAAGCTTCGGCGCCCATGTCGCGATCCGCGACCTGTCGCTGACCATCCGGCCGGGAACGCTGGTGACGCTGCTCGGCCCGTCCGGCTGCGGCAAGACCACGACGCTGCGGATGCTGGCCGGGCTGGAGCAGCCGACGAGCGGGCGCATCCTGATCGGCGGGCGCGACGTGACCGCGCTGCCGGCGAACGAGCGCGATGTATCGATGGTCTTCCAGTCCTACGCGCTGTTCCCGCACATGAGCGTCGCCGAGAACGTCGCCTATGGGCTGCGCTCTTCCGGACTCGGACGGAAGCCGGCAACCGAGAAGGCGGAGCAAGGGCTCGAACTGGTCGGCCTCGCCGGCTATGGCGGCCGGCTGCCGAGCGAATTGTCGGGCGGGCAGCAGCAGCGCGTCGCGGTGGCGCGGGCGCTGGTGCTGGAACCGCAGGTGCTGCTCCTCGACGAGCCCTTGTCCAATCTCGACGCGCGGCTGCGCCGGCGGGTGCGCACCGAGATCCGCGAGTTGCAGCAGCGGCTCGGCTTCACCGCAGTCTACGTGACGCACGACCAGGAGGAGGCGCTTGCCGTCTCCGACGAGATCGTGGTCATGCGCGACGGCGAGGCAGCGCAGATCGGTGCCCCACGCGATCTCTACGAAGAACCCGCCTCGGAGTTCATCGCCGACTTTATCGGCGAGGCCAATGTCGTCGCCTGCGAGATCCTCGGACACGGGGCCGGGCGGGCGCGGATCCGGATCGGCGGCTACGAGCACGAAATGGCCGCGCGGCCGGTGCCGTCGGGAGCAGGGCGGCTCGCGATCCGCCCCAACGCGGTCTACCTGCGCGAGGCAGATGGCGGCTTCGGCGGCCGGGTGCTGAGCGCGGCCTATCTCGGCGATCACGTGGAATACGAGATCGAGACGGCGGCGGGCACGCTCTTCGTCACCGACCCCGCGGTCGAGCGGGTGCGGCCGGTCGGCAGCAGTGTCGGCCTCGGCCTCGCCGAGCGCGGCGTAGCGATCATTCCCAGCTCACCCAGGGGGGGCCGACAGGTCCCGCCTCAGACAGGACGTTCAGCTTGAACCAGACCGAGACCGCGCTCGCTGAGCGCTCCATTTTCGCGCGCGAGATCGCCCGCGAGGCCGGGCTGAAGGCGCTCGCCTTCTTCGCCGACCGCGCCGCGCTCACCATCGACACCAAGCGCAACGCCCAGGACGCGGTCACCATGGCCGACCGCCAGGTGGAACTCCTCCTGCGCGAGCGTATCCGGGCCCGGTTCCCCGGTGACGGCCTGCTCGGCGAGGAGTTCGGGCTCGAGGAAGGGCGCTCGGACTTCACCTGGGTGATGGACCCGATCGACGGGACCAGCCCGTTCATCTTCGGGATGGACTCCTGGTGCGTCTCGATCGCTGTGATCGAGCGCGACCGGCCGGTGATCGGCACGATCTACGCGCCGGTTGCCGACGAGATGTTCGTGGCGGACCGGGGCGGGGGCGCGAGCCTCAACGGTGCGCCGCTGCGGCTCGGCGGCGAGGCGACGGTGCAGAACGGCATAGTCGGCGTCGGCGCCAGCCACCGCATCGCGCCCGGGGTGGTCGGGCGCTTCGTCGAACGGCTGTTGGAACTCGAGGGCATATTCATCCGCAACGGCTCGGGCGCGCTGATGCTCGCTTATGTCGCGGCGGGGCGGCTCGCGGCCTACTGGGAGCCGCACATGAACGCCTGGGACTGTCTCGCCGGGCTGCTGATCGTCGAGGAGGCGGGTGGCTGGATTCACGATCCACGGGAATGGCCGAGCCTCGAGGCGGGCGGGCTCGTGCTTGCCGGTGCGGCGGGGACGCGAGGGGACATGCTGATGTTGGCGGGACTGGTCGATCAGCCGCCGGCCGGCCAACCGTGTTCCCCGTCATAGTAACGATGCGCCGCGGAGCTGTCGGCGCAATACACCTCGCAGCCGATCGTTATGGTAGCCGTTGTTGCCGATCGTCGAGAGAAGGGGCTGCCATACCCAGGGCTGGGACGCATGCGAAGTGACCGACGAGAAGTTGACGGTATGCGATCTGCCAAGAAGGAGCCCATGGCGACATACTGACCTTTGAGGCGAGCGCATTACGGAATTCGAGGTGAAAGCGGCGAAATTGCCGGGGCAGAGATAAGATGCCGGACCGTTCATCCACCTGCGGGTCCCGTCATACGATCACCGGGACAGTCCGAACTGGATCTCCACTCGGTGGTAAGGGGCGCTGAGGCCTCGCCAGTCATGATAGATTTCTCGACTCTCGCCGGACAAGACGTAGCGGGACATCTCAAGCTCGGCGAGCAGGGGAGCATAACCCTGCGTGAACAGCGACCGCAGCGAGCCCTGATGCACTGCACTGGCGACCATGATCGGCGCCAGACGGCACAGCTCGATCGTTCCTTGGTATTGGGCGGGCTTTTCCACTGGTAGGCAAATCGCCCAATCAAAATACGACCTGCCTTCCTTGGGAAGGTTGTGAGAGACAAACATCCATGGGCCGGCCACTTCCAAGCCGGCGTCTGCAACTTGTTGATCGATCAAAGGCGCACACTCGGCCGCTGCTTGCTTGACGTCGGGAATGCGCAATCTCCGAGTGATACCCAGGACCCACATGTCTACAGTCTCTTTTATGTCCACCGACCTTCTCCTTTTGGGAGAGGTGGTAGATCGGTAAGAGATTTACGCCAACCGGGTTTTGAGAATATCGTTCTGTTTCGAGCAGGAAATCAGGTGTCGTTGGGAACGGTTTTGCTCGCGCGGTGTGGGCTTCCGATCGAACTTCCTGGCGCCGCGATGGCTCCCCCCGGCAAGGGGCGGAGCGGCGGTCTCGACCCGTCGTCGCCATTTCGGTTACCTGCCACCTCCGGAAGCTGACATTTCATCATTGGGACCTGATCGACTTGGTCGGGCGAAAGCTTCCGGTCCGCTTCCGGAGCAGATTGGGGATAAGCTGCCACTCGCGATCGCAGTGAGCTTTGCCGCAAGCAACCTCAATGAAAGACAGTGTCCGAAGTAGGCAGCATGCCCTCCGGGAGCTAAATTTCCTCCTCCACCCCTCCGTTCGCTCTCGATTTGTCATAGGCACGCTGCGCTTTTTCCATCGCTGAGCCGTTGGCGAGCGACCAGTTGTAAAGGGCAGCAAAGGGGTCGCGTAGCGAGCAACCAAGATCGGTAATTGTATACTCGACGCCGATCGGCTGCGTCGGCAGGACCTTGCGACTGATCAGGCCGTTGCGCTCCAGACGCTTCAATGCCTCGGACAACGCCTTATGGGTAATGCCGTCGAGGCGGCGCTTGAGGTCGTTGAACCGCGCCGGCCGCGTACAGAGGACGCTCAGGATCAGCACCGTCCACTTGTTGGCGATATGTTCGAGGATCGGCCGCGTCGAGGTGACATCAAGCGGCAGTTCGAGCACGTCTTTGGACATCGGTATACGCCTCCATATCAAGGCACCGAACGGTGCGTTCTTGTGATTAGATATAGGAGATATACCTTTCTGTCATCACCAGCTATGTGAGGACAGATGAGCAGACTTTCAGGGAAAATCGCGGTCGTCGTCGGCGGCCATGGGGGCATCGGCGGCGCTATCGCGGAGCGGTTCGCGGCGGAAGGGGCCACAGTTTACGCCACCAGTCGTCGCGCCGAGGAGGGGGAGGTCGAGCTTGGGGCTGGCAGGCTACGCACGCGCCGCGTCGATGCTGCCGACTTGGCGGCGCTCGGTGCCTTCTTCGAGGCGGTGGGCAGTGAGGCCGGACGGGTGGACGTGCTCGCGGTCAACGCCGGCATATCCGAGTTCGCGACCCTCGACGGGATCAGCGAGGATCATTTCGACCGGACCTTCGACCTCAACGTCCGTGCATTGCTGTTTGCCGCCAAGGCTGCGACGGCGATCATGCCGGATGGTGGCTCGATCGTGTTGGTGGGCTCGATCGCGGACGCGATCGGAACCAAAGGCTACGGCGTTTACGGGGCAACCAAGGCCGCCGTGCGCTCTTTCGCGCGGACCTGGGCCAACGAGCTGGCGCCCCGCAACATTCGCGTCAATGTCGTCGCGCCGGGACCAACCGATACCGCCATGATGGCGGCAGCCTCTGACGAGGTGCGCGAGGCACTGTCGAAGCTGATTCCGCTCGGCCGCATGGCTCGGGCCGAGGAAGTGGCCTCGGCCGCGCTGTTCCTTGCCAGCGACGAAGCGAGCTTCATCACCGGAGCCGAGCTGCCGATCGACGGCGGCATGGCGCAGATCTGAGCTTTCCTGCCTGCCAATGCCACGGCGTGGCCCTGGCAGGCGGTCGGTCTCCTCGACATGACCGCCTTCATCGACTGGTGGAGGGCCGCTCAGGGATCGGGGCGCTGCTCGTCGAGCGCCTCGATCCCCGCCAGACCGTCGGTGACGGTCTCCGTCAATTCGATGATCACGCGGCGTGCGACGGGGCCTGCAAAGCAAGCAAAATGGCCAGCGTTCCCCTGCGGTCAGATCTGCGAAGCTGGTTTGCCGGCGCGCAGCGGTGCCAAAATGTGCCGCTCGACCAGCTCGGGCGCCCACTGGACGTACTCGACCACGCTGCCGTCCGCGTGCTTCATATACATCATTCGTCCGGTCGGGATGGTGTGGATGTCGCGCACCACGGACGCGCCGCTCGCGAGAAGCTTGGCCTTGGCATCGTCAATATCCTCTACGATCCAAGGCCCGAAGGTTCCGCGGATCGGCGCCAGCGCCTCGTCCGTTCCGCCGATCACGAGCACGTCGCCAATGCCGACGAGGGTCAAGGGGGCGTAGTTTAGCCTGAGATGCGGCTCCCTGCCGTGGACCGCCTTGAGCGTTGCCACCGTGGACTCGAGGTCCGTCGTGAAGACGCGGGTGTAGGTCTTGAGGATCATGAAGATGCCTTCTCAGAGAAAAGTCGTAATCCGACCGGGCCGGACCGTCCCGACCCAAGCCGGATCGCTGACCAGAGCGCGTCGGCCACGCCGCCCGCCTGTCCTTCGCGCGGACGAGATTCGGCGGCGCTACGGCCCTTCCGCAGAGAGGATGCCCCGGCTTAGCGCAGGAACCGCTCCGAGACCGCAAGCATGGTGACGGCGTGACCGGCCTGTGCGAGGAGCTCGTCGAATGCGGGCCGATCGGCGTCCACGCCGTCTTGGAACGCCGTCAGGGTGGGCCACCACAACTGGCGGGCGCCCAGGAACGGCGCGCCGTCGCTGTGCACCTCCGCGCTTGGCCGGTTCACCGCGTGACGCAGCGCACCAATCCGCAGGCCGAGCTCGGCGTCGTTCGCGCCCGTCCAGCCGGGATTGCCATCGAGGTGCACGAACTGCAGGAGGTGGATGCTGGTCGGCCGCTCCAACACGTCCCATTGCCGATCGACCGCGGTGCCGGCGCCGATGGGGGGGCGGGAGACGATGACCTCTTCCTCGGTGATGAAGAAGATGACCCTCGGCAGGTCCTGGAACAACGGCTCGTCGGGGCGGATGTTGTCGACGAACAAGGGCTCGTCCACCAGGGCGGCGGCGTCCTTCGGGGAATCGAACGAGGGCATGGCGACGCCGTCGTACTCGTCCTGACCCGGGCCGAGGCGGTCGGTATCGAACTGGTGTGCCTGGACATAGGTGAGCATGCCCGGGATCTGGCGGCCCAGGGTGCCGTGCGGGTGGCGCCAGTGGTCATGGAAGCGCTGGCGGTCGATGTCGGGGCGGCGGGGGAGGAGGGAGAAGAAACGGATCACGGAAAACTCCTGATTGATTAAGACTAATTGTCTTGATTTACTGGAGGTGGATGCGGTTTTTATTTTCGTCAGAATGAAATGACGAACAGGAAAAATTGATTGATCGATAGAATTACGTCAGTTCCGATAGGTGAATACTGGTCGATCATGTCGACGACGCCTTTGGCCCGCCGTTGGTCGTCGGCCGCGTGAGCCGCGTCCGGAAAGCTCTCGACGGCGCAGCTGCGCGTCATGGGGTCATGACGACGCGGTTCGCCAACTCCATGACGCCGATATGGAACGGGTGAAACAGGACATCGGTCGCGGTCATCAGAGCACATGCCTCCGTTGGAATGACCGTGAAGATATACAGGATAAACTAGGTTACAAGAACGCACTTGAGGGCGCGTAGATATACGAAAGTAAACCTCATACTTGAGGGCAATCATTGCTCGGCCAGAGTTTGCGGACGTGCTCGACGTAGGCCGGATGCGGTTCAACGGCATCAGGTGGCCTCTGGGAAGGCGTGATGCAGGAGGCGCCTGCCCTGTGTGATGACCACAACGCCACAGGTTGTTGCTGTCGCGTCGGATCATCGCAGCGCCCCGATAGCGCCACCTGGTCGTGCGCCCGGCGCATACAGCCTTAAAACAGCTGCCAGAGTGAATGGCAGCGAGTTTTTCGAAGACGAGCCCACAGTGGGAAGACTAGCGCCAGGCCGTAGCCTATTAGGATGCCGTCATCGGCTTTCCCGGAATCTTCCCCGAGTGTCCTTTCCTGAAACGGCGCAGCGGAGATGGAGAAACGGGACACTTCCGCGTGTTCAGATGACCACCTTCGTCAAGACGCTCAGAGCTTGGAGAGGGGCGTGAAGGGATACGGAGCGAACCCGGAAATGATTGTCGCCCAGCGCCCGTTTCGGGCCCTCATGGAGCGCTCTGCCGGTTTCGGAAGTTGATATTCCGCCGAGCTGATGGCTCCTGCTGCGGCCGATCAGGTCAGGTCGACCACCAGCTTGTAGCCGGAGATGCCGGCCCTTTGAGCGTCGACGGCGCGCTGGAACGCCTCCAGACCTCGACCGACGATCTTGGGGTCGGGAGCGGCGACATATCGGCCGGCAGCGAGCGCGGCCGGAAGGAAGTCCTGATAGATCATCGGCCCGACCGCGTCGTCGCGCAGGCTGGTGCCGGCGATCGCGGCCGCCTGGACCGTTTCAGGCGGCTCGATCCGGATCGGCAGGGTGACGGTGACGAACCGGCGGCCCTCGCTCCGGCGCATGACGGCGAAGGTGTCCGCGAGGTTGCCGGTGGCATGGAACGCGCCGACCAGCGTCTTGCCCTTGAGCGCGGCTGCGACGGTGTCCACCACCTCGCCATCGCCGTGATCGAACACCTCCGCGGCGCCGAGCTTTCGCACCAGCGCGTAATTGCGGGGCGAGGCGGTGGCGATCACCTCGTAGCCCGAGGCTGTCGCAAGCTGCACCACGTTGCATCCGACGCTCGACGATGCGCCCCACACCAGCAGCGTCTCGCCACTGGGTTTTGGGTCGAGGGAAGGATGGAGCAGGCCGAGATGCTGGGACTGGTAGAGCCCGCAGGCCGCCGTGCCGATGCCGAGCGGCAGGACTGCGGCGCTTGACGCCGACATTCCTGCCGGAATCGGCGCGGCCATGTGGGCAAGCACCACGGTATGCTGCTGGAAGGCGCCCTGGGACGGCAGGTTGACGGTGGTGCCGACGGCCTGTCCGAGCACGCGATCGCCGACTTCGAAGCGCTCGACCCCTTCGCCCACCGCGACGACCGTGCCCGCGACGTCGCTTCCCGCGATGATGGGATAGTCGAGCCAGGGCAGCACGGCCGCGTCCTGAAGAAGATAGTCCAACGGATTGATCGCGACCGCCTCGTTTCGCACGAGAATCTCGCCGCGCGCCACGGCCGGCACCTCGGCCGGAGCGATCGACAGAGGTTCGCCCGGTTGGCGCTGCCAGGCCGCCCGATTGTCTATGGTCATGTGTTGGTCTTCCGTCTGTTGCCCGTTGCCGCAGTTCGACGCTGATGCCGTGGCTCAAGGATACGGCGCGCCCGCTTGTTCGCAATCCGCATCAATGGCAATGTGTTGTTGCGCCTGGAGCAACAATATGAACGGCAAAGACTATCAGGACCTGCTCGTTTTCATGGCCATCGCAGGCGAGCTGAGTTTTCGCGGCGCGGCGCGGCGCGGCGGCTGGGCATGACACCGTCTGCGGCCAGCCGGGCAATGACGCACCTTGAGGACCGCCTGGGCGTACGGCTTCTGAATCGCACGACGCGCAGCGTCGCCCTGACGCCCGCAGGCGAGGCGTTGTCCGGGCGCCTGCCGGCGCTCGTCGCCGCCATGGAAGCCGCCGTGGACGACGTCGTCGCATTGAGCGACGCGCCGAGCGGCGTGGTGCGGCTGAACCTGCCGCGGGTCGCGGCGGAACTTCTCCTCGCACCGCGGCTCGCGCCTTTCACCAGGGCCTTTCCAGCGATCAAGTTGGATCTGTCGATCGACGACGGCCTGAGCGACATCGTCGCCAAGGGACACGACGCCGGTATCCGGGTCGGCGGGCGTCTCGCGCAGGACATGGCGGCCGTTCGCCTCACGGCCGATCTTTCTGCCGCCGTCGTCGGCTCGCCGGAATACTTCCAGAACCGCCCGCGGCTCGAACACCCGCGGGATCTTTTGCAGCATTCGTGCCTGAACTATCGCTGGCAGCAGACGCAGGAGGCTTATCGATGGCGGTTCGAGGAGGATGGGCGAGCGATCGAACTCTCAATCGAAGCCAGCCTCACCGTCGATGATACCGGTATCTTGCGCGAGGCGGTGCTGAACGGCATGGGGCTCGCCTGCCTGCCCGACAGGCTCGTGGCGCCGCTGGTCGCATCGGGCCGCCTTGTGCGGGTGCTGGAGGATTTCTGCCCCGCCCAGCCCGGCTTCTTCCTGTACTACCCTCTCAACGGGCACCCTTCCGCAGCGCTGAAGGCCTTCATCGGCTTCGTCAGAGCGGCGGGCGCGACACGGTGATGTCGGGCAAGCCACCACGACCGTGCCAGGGCATCTCGATCCCGCCGAGAAGGACCGGCAATCTTCTCCGGCAAGGATCGAGAACGCGACGGATGCTCCTATTCGGTCGCAACCGGGCTCGGCCCGCGTTCGAGATAGGTCGACAAGGCGATGTAGCTGCGCGTCCCCGTGAAGCCCTCGATGGAATGGATGCGCTCGAGCAGGTCTTCCAGCGCCTGCGTGTCCCGTGTCCTGACCTTGAGGAGCATGGCGCTCTCGCCGGTGACCGTGTGGATCTCCTCCACCTCGGGAAGCTCCTTCAGCGCCAGGAGGTGGCGCGTCACGGCCCAGCTCGTCGTGTCGACATGGACGAAGGTGAGGAGCGGGCGGCCGAGCTTGGCGCCATCGAGCACGGCGACGTTTGCCTTGATCACCCCGTCCTGCCTGAGGCGCTTTACGCGCTCGTGGACGGCTGGGGCCGAAAGGTGCAGCAGCTTGCCGAGTTCCGCGTAGCTGCGAGACGAGTCCTCGGCCAGAAGGCCTAACAGCGTTCGGTCGCGGTCGTCCAAACGGGCCGGCGGTGCGAGCCGCGGCCGAACGGGGTTCGAATCTTCCGCCATGACGCGAAAAGCCTTTGGGTCCGAATGAAGTTCGGAACTATATAACCAGAGCCGTACAAAATTCAACGAATAATGGCTCTGGCCCGAAGGGTAATCAGGCATGTTCGATACGAAGGTCGCCATTCTGGTGCTCGACGATCTTGCGACTTGGCAGAAGCTGAACGTCGCCGCGTTTCTGGCGACCGGCATCGCCGCTGCGGCCCCGGAGGCGATGGGCGACCCGTATGAGGACGTGGCGGGACGCGGGTTCGCCCGCCTTCTCGGACAGCCAATGCTGATCTTCGCGGCCGGCGAGAGCGAGTTGAAGCGCGCTCATCGCATCTCCGGCGAAAAAGGCCTGTCCACCGCCGCCTATGTTCGGGCGATGTTCTCGACGGGCCACGACGCGGCGAACCGCGAGGTGTTCAAGGCAGAGCCGGCGGACGCTCCCGACCTCGTCGGGATCGCGATCCGCGGTCCGAAGAAGGATGTCGAGAAGGCGACGAAAGGCGCGAGGCTGCATCCATGATCGAAACCCCAGCTTTCGCTTTCGCCCAGCTCCTTCCCTTCGTGACCTTTGCCTTCGTGGCGTCGATCACGCCTGGTCCTTCCAACCTCCTCATTCTCGGCAACAGCGTCCGTTATGGCTTTGCCGCCGCGCTCCCGATCGTCTGCGGGGCATGCGCAGGATCGGCGGCACTGGTCCTGTTCGTTGGATTCGGCGCGGGCGCATGGCTCGCAGCGCATCCGGGCGTCCAGACGGTCATGGGATGGGCCGGGACGCTCTGGCTGAGCTATCTCGCCTGGCAGATCGCTTGCAAACCTCCCGCAGACATCCGCACAGCCGCCGACAGGCCGACCGGCGGATGGATGGCGGCAGCGCTTCAGATCGCAAACCCCAAATCGTGGAGCATGGCTCTCGCCGTGGTCAGCGTCTTTGCTGGCGCGAACGCGGATCTGCCCCGCTACGCGTTCCTGTCGGCCGTCTTCCTCATGGTCTCGGCGCCATGCCTCACAATCTGGGCGGTGCTTGGATCGCGGGCCGGGGGACGACTGCGGTCGGCGACGAGCGCCAAAGCACTCAACGTCATCCTTGGCGCCGCGCTCTTCGCTTCGGCGTGGGCCGGGCTCCTGGAGCACGTCCGGATGTAGCGAGCGGCAAGGCCGCCCGCCGTTCAACCATCGACATATCGGGCAAGCTCGTCGGGCGTCCCATTCGGAAAGGCGTCCCGCAGGTGGTCGAGGAAGGCAGAGACGCGGGCGCTGAGAAGGCGGCGGCTGGGATAGAGGGCCCACAGAGCGATCTCCGATCCCTCGACGTCGCCCCAGTGGGTCAGCGTTCCGGCGGCGAGATCGTGGCTGACGAGCGAGATCGGAAGGCGGGCGAGACCGACCCCCATCCGCGCGGCATCGCGCACCATGATCATCGACGAAAGGCTTAAGCCGGGACGCACCGCGATGCTGGACGGGCCGGCGGCCGTGGACACGGTCCAGGTCTCGACCGGTTCGGCCTTCCCTCGCACCACCGCAGGAACGGGCGATCCGTCGGCGGCGGGCCTTACTTCCGGGCTCGACACGATCACCAGACGGTCGCGAAGGAAGATCCGCCCGACGAGGCTGTCATCGGGGTCCGGGTTCACCCGGATCACCAGGTCGTAGGCTTCTTCCACCATGTCGACGGCGCGGTCGTCCGTCGTGACCTCGAGCCGAACGTCGGGATGCTTCAGCGCGAAATCCGCCGCCAGCTTTCCCATCGCGGTCTGGGAGAAGAGAAGGGGCGCGCTGATGCGCAGTCGGCCGCGCGGATGGCGCCCACCCGAGGCAATGGCGGTGGTCGTCTCTTCGAGGTCGGTGAGCAGCGTGCCGGTTCGCTCATAGAGTGCGCGCCCCTCCTCGGTCAGTTTCAAGGCCCGGCCGCCACGCTCGAACAGGCGCAGGTCGAGGCTCGCCTCCAATTCCGCGACACGGCGCGACAGCGTCGCCTTGGGGCGCCCGCTCGCCCGCGCCGCTCGGCCAAACCCTTCATGCCGGGCGACAAGATTGAAATCGGCAAGGGCGAGGAGATCCATTTGTTCCACCTGTGAGACGGAGGGTCCAAATTATACGTCTACCGTAGTGAATGCGGATCACCGATCTTGCAAGTGTCTTCAAACACCAAACCGGAGTTTCTCCCATGACCATTCTTGTGACAGGCGCCACAGGCAATGTCGGCGGCAACGTCGTCGATCAACTCGTCCAGCGCGGTGCCGATGTGCGCGCTCTCGTCCGCGATCCCGCCAAGGCCGACTTTCCGGCCGGCGTCGAAATCGTCAAGGGCGATATGCTCGACGTCGACTCCCTGCGCCAGGCCTTTTCGGGCGTCTCCTCGCTGTTCCTGCTGAACGCGGTGGTGCCCGACGAATTCACCCAGGCGCTGATCGCGCTCAATCTTGCCCGCGAAGCCGGGATCGAGCGCATCGTCTACCTCTCTGTGATCCACAGCGACGTCTATGTGAACGTGCCGCATTTCGCCGGTAAGTTCGGCGTCGAGCGGATGATCGAGGCGATGGGGATGAACGCCACCATCCTGCGCCCGGCCTATTACATCGACAACGAGGTGACGATCAAAGACGTGGTGACCGGCTATGGCATCTACCCGATGCCGATCGGCAGGAAGGGCCTCGCGATGGTCGATGCCCGCGACGTCGGCGAGGTCGCTGCGATCGAGCTGGTGCGCCGCGAGCAGTCGCCGACCCCGCTGCCGCTGAACCGCATCAACCTCGTCGGCCCCGACACGCTGACCGGTCCGGACGTCGCGGCGATCTGGAGCGAGGTGCTTGGCCGCGAGATCGCCTATCCGGGCGAGGATTTCGCCGGCTTCGAACAGAACCTCAGGCAGGCCATGCCGAGCTGGATGGCGCTCGACATGCGCGTCATGGCCGAGCGCTTCGTCTCCGACGGCATGGTGCCGGAAGACGGCGACGTGGAGCGCCTGACGACGATGCTCGGCCGCCCGCTCCTCAGCTACCGCGACTTTGCCGCGCAGATCGCCGGCTGATCCCTCAACGCACTCAGTCCCAGGAGCTTTCATCATGATCTATTCCACCGCCACCGTTCCGGTGAACCCGGACGGCGAAACCAAACTTACCCGCGAAGAGGCCTGGAAAGGCCTCGAGCTGAAGGCTCGCGACGCGCGCGAATTCCTGCCGGCCGGCCTTTGCACCCGCTGCGACGTCAGCGAGGAAAGCGCGACCCACTTCGTGCGGGACGCGACGATCGCCGGGGCCGACCTTCGCGAGATCATCGTGCTCGAGCCGCAGACGAAGGTCACCTTCTTCCAGGCGACCGGTCCCCGCGAGGGCGCGATCGTCAACGAGCTGTTCGAGGACGAAGCGGGCGCGCTGCAGCTCAAGTTCTACTGCTATCTCGGCCTGCGCGGTAAGGCGCCGAACGGTCCCGAGGAGCAGGCCGAACAGGCCCTGTTCGACAGCGACAAGGGCTACAAGGCCGCGTTGCTTTCGACCCTCAAGCGCACCCGCGAACTCCTCACCGAGGGCCGGCTCTGAGGCGCAGCCGCTTCTTGCGACCATGATCCCGCCCTTCCCGCGGCCGCGCGAGGGCGGGATCACCGATCCTTCAATCCCGTTCTTCCGATCGCCTATCCCCCCGACGTTGCGCCGGAGAAGCCGAGACTTGCGCCGCTCGAAAGAGGCGAAAGCGCAAGCTGACGCCCCCAGCCTATCGGGCCCCCAATTCCAGGACCAACGGCCGGAACATGACAGTGGAACTCTGTCCAAATCGTCCCATCAGCGAGACATGCCGTCCATAAGTGACGTCTACTGCATCATATAAGAGACGGTAAGTTCGGCATGTACTCGAACCAAGGAGAGCCATCATGACAAACTCGATCATCAAGCACGACATCACGTCCTCCGACGCTCAGGCCATGCAGCAAATGCGGGCCATGCTGGACGCAAACCCCAAGCTCACATTCGAGCCCGCCAGCCGCGCCGCCTTCGACGGCATCATGGGCCAAGCGCCCGCACCCGAGGACGTGACCATCGAGAGGGGGGAACTCGGGGGCGTTCCGGGCTGGTGGACGCGCCCGACCGGGGCAACCAAGGGCTCTGTCATTCTCTACCTCCACGGCGGCGGCTACGTGATCGGCTCGGCCGACGCCTACCGCAACTTCGCCGGCCAGATCGCCAAGCGCGCCGGTGCCGCGGCGTTCGTCGCCGACTATGCGCTCGCGCCGGAGCGGCCGTTCCCGGCCGCCGCCAACGAGGTTCAGGCCATGCACAAGGCGCTGCTCGCTCAGGGCTATGAGCGGATCGCCATCGCCGGCGACTCCGCCGGCGGGGGGCTTGCGCTCTCGGCCGCCGCCGATGCCGACGCGAAGGCTGGCAAGATCGTCGGCGTCGTCGCGATGTCGCCCTGGATCGACATGGCGCTCTCGGGCCGGTCGTTCGCGACCCGCGCGGATGCCGATCCGCTGCTGTCGCGCGATACGCTGGCCGAGGCAGCCAGGCTTTATCTCGGGACGACCAATCCGTCCGACGATCGGCTGCCCCGGATCGACAAGGACCTCTCCAAGATGCCGCCCGTGCGCATTCATGTGGGCGATGCCGAGGTCCTTCTCGACGACTCGCTGCGCTTTGCCGAGCAGGCGGAGAAGCAGGGGGTGGAGTCCGCGGTCCATGTCTGGGAGGGCATGACCCACGTCTTCCCGTCGAGCTTCGCCATGCTCGAGGCGGGAGCGGAAGCGCTCGCCGATATCGGCTCGTTCCTGGCCGGCCTGTTGAACAAGCCTGCGAAAAAGCGCGTGCTGGTGCTCGGCGCGACCGGCGGCACGGGACGGGGTATCGTCAAGACGTTGAACGAACGCCGCTTCGCCCCGGTGGCGCTCGTTCGCTCGCCCGAAAAGGCCCGGGACCTCGACGCCGTGATCGTCAAGGGCGATGCGAGCGATCCCGCCGCCATCGCCAGGGCGCTGGACAACGTCGACGCGGTCATCTCGGCGCTCGGCACCCCGGCAAGTCCCTTCCGCGAAGTGACATTGCTCTCAACCGCCACGAAGGCGCTCACCGAGGCCATGCGAAACAAAGGCGTCAAGCGGCTCGTGGCGATCACCGGCATCGGCGCCGGCGAGAGCCGGGGGCATGGCGGCTTTCTGTTCGACCGCATCATCATGCCGCTCCTGCTCAGGAAGGTCTATGCCGACAAGGATCGGCAGGAGACGATCATCGCCGGCAGCGGGTTGGACTATGTAATCGTGCGTCCCGCTGTCCTGAACGACAAGCCGCGGCGCGGCACCGTTCGGGCGCTGCTCGATCTCGGCGGTTTCCACGGCGGGACGATCGCCCGCAGCGACGTCGCCGACTTCGTCGTCGATCAGGTGGAAAATGACGCATTCCTCGGCAAAAGGCCGCTGGTCACCTGGTGAGAGGTCATGCAGTCTCTCAATCGTCTGCCGGGAAATGGGACGGGATGAAGAGCCTGTCCCATTTCCCGCGTCTGCACGACTTCCGATGGCAGTCGCTGCAAGGCGGACGGTGGCCGTCAGATCTGCGCGGAACCGCCGTCGGCGAAGAGTTCGCTACCGGTGACGAAGCTGCTTTCGTCCGAGGCCAGGAACAGCGCCGCATTGGCGATCTCGTCCGGCTCGCCCAGCCGCCCGAGAGGCGATGCCGCCTCCGATGCCGCAACGAACGCTTTGTTGGCCTCCTCGCCGGGGGCGAGGGCATGCCAGCCAGGCGTCGACGTGGATCCCGGAACCAGCACGTTCACGCGAATGCGGCGTGGCGCGAGCTCGAGGATCCAGCCGCGGGCGAAGCTGCGAATGGCGGCCTTGGTCGCACCGTAGACGCTGAAGGCGGGGATCCCCGTGGTCGCGGCCGTCGATCCCGTCAAAATGACCGAGGCGCCGTCGGACAGGAGCGGAAAAGCCTTCTGGACCGTGAAAAAGGTTCCTTTCACGTTGGTCGCGAAGGTGCGATCGAAGTGCTCTTCGCTGACCTCGGCAAGCGCCGCGAATTCGCCGCCGCCTGCATTGGCGAACAGGACGTCGATCCGCCCTGCTTCTTTGCGAACGCTCTCGAAGAGCCGGTCGAGGTCGGCCATCTTCGCGACATCGCCCTGGATGCCACGGGCGCCATGCCCGACTTCGGCGACCGCCCGATCGAGCTCGGCCTGGCGCCGACCCGTCATGAACACCTTGGCGCCCTCTTGCGCAAAGCGCTTGGCGCTCGCAAGGCCGATGCCGCTGTTCGCACCCGTGATGACCGCCACCTTACCATCAAGCCTGCCCATGTTCGTCTCCTGTTGGTTGGACGGAGAGGATATGGACCGGGCGCATACCTCATGTATAGTACCCACCTTTAGGTAAGTGGAGAGGGCGGTTGAACATCGGTGCGTCCAAATGCGGTCTCGAGATCGCGCTCGCCGTGGTCGGAGGCAAGTGGAAACCCCTGATTCTCTACCATCTCCGCCATGGCCCCCAGCGGTTCGGCGACCTTAGGCGCCTAGTCGGCGGGATCAGCGAAAAGGTGCTGGTCCAACAGCTTAGGGATCTCCAGGAAGCGGACGTGGTCGTTCGCCACGACTATCAGGAAGTGCCGCCGCGGGTCGACTATACGGTCACGCCGTTCGGCATGACGCTCGTCGAGGCGCTCATGCCGCTTTGCCAATGGGGAACGCAGAACCGGACCAGGGTGTCGCGTCGGTTGGAGCTGACCGACACCGACGTGTCAGCGGCGTGAGCTGACATCCAGGCCTCGAATAGTCCCCCGTGCTCCGTCCTGGAATTGAGCGGATCAGACCTTCTCGAAGATGCCGGTATCGCCGTCTTCGATCGTCCCTCGGGGCAACCAGCGCACCCGATCTTGAAAGTCCCGCATCAGCCGGCTTCCCACCATATGCAGGTTCGCGCACGCCAGAGTCCCGCCGGGGACCAACAAACTCCAGAGCTGGTCGATCAAACGCGGTTCCGGAGCGATGCCATCGAAAAAGGCGAAGTCATAACCCGCCGCGAGCGCGCGCAGGATCGTGTCGAAATCGCCCTCATGAACGGTGATGCGCTCGGACAGGCCCGCCGCCGCGATATTCTTGCGCGCGAGCGCGACATGGAGAGGGTCTTTCTCGACGGTGTCGACCAGGGCCGAGGGAGATGCGGCGGCAAGACAGCAGGCCGTGTAGCCCAGCGCGGTGCCCAGTTCGAGAATGCACGCCGCATGGGCGCCCGCGGCCAGCGCGCTCAGCGCGGCACCGTCGGAGTAGGTGTGGGCATGGCAGCCGTGGTCCTGGCGATGCGCCCGGGTCATTTGCCGGATATGTTCGAATAGCATCCGCTAGACTTTCTCGCGCCGATGGTCGGTGAGCGCTTGGGCAATGGTTGTCGCGAGCGGCGTTGTCGGCCGCCCGATCAAGCGTGAGAGATCGTGCGACAGGTCGAAGAGAGCGCCTTGCGCCACCGCCGCGTCGATCCCTGCCAGAAAATCTGCGACATCTCCGGGCACGCCGCGCTCTTTGAGCGCGCTTGCATAGCTCTCAGGCGGCAGATCGTCGTAGCGAATCTCACGCCCGCTCAGCCGAGTGAGTTGCTCACACAGCTCGAAGAGCGTCTCTCCGAAGCGGACCGACTGGTTCCGGCCCAGTGCTTCCTCTCGCGACATGGGGAGAAGAGGCAAGGATGGGACCCCATCCGCGCCATGACGCGCTCGGGTGGCGGCTGGCGCATGTTGCCGAAGGAATGTCCGCCCTGGCAAACCGTCTACTGGTGGTTCCGCCGCTTCGTCCGGTAGATGCTGTTCAAGACGATCCACAGCATTACGCTGATGCTCGATCGCGAGCGGACGCGCCGCGAGGCGAGCGCAACGGCTGTTCAGACCGGCGATGCGCCCGCCAATCTGGCGCACGATCATGTCATGAGTCCGTTCAGTAGCTCCGCAAGGGCCTCGTTGTAATCATCGTTCGAACCGGAGCCTTCGGGATCGGATCGACCACCGATCGCGGTTGCGATGGCCGCGCCGTGGGTGAAATCAACGAGAATGTTCACCCAAAGCCGGGTTCTTTGCGGCGACAAACCCGCTTCGACCAGAAGCTGGGCAATCTCCTCGGTTATCCGCTGCGCCTGTTCCGGAAAGACCGTGGGTCGGCTGAAGATGAGCAGGGCGAGGCCGGGATGCTTCAGCACTTGGGCATGATAGGCCCGCAAGAGGGCTTCGATCCGGCACCGGGGGTTGCCCAGTGCTGGTGCGGAGACGCTGCGATAAACCCGTTCCGACATGGCACTGATCAAACCGTCGCGATCACCAAAGTGGTGGTATATCGTCATCGGATTGATCTGGAGCCGTCCGGCCAATGCACGCATGGTGAATGCATCGACGCCCTCGGTGTCGAGCAGGTCCAGGGCGGCTGACAGCATGTCATCGGGCGAGACAGCAGGCTTGCTGTGGGGTGGACGGCCCCGTGGGCGCGTCACCGTGCGATCCGGTAGCGCGACTGGACGAGGCCGGAGGCGAAGCTTCGGGTTTCCTCGTGAACGAGCGAAATGTCGGCAGGGACCGTGCCAAACAGGCTGCGCCCCTCTCCGAGCAGCACCGGAATGCGGGTGATCACCATATCGGCGATCAGTCCCGCACGCAGGAATGACTGGATGATCAAACCGCCGTCCACGTAGACCCGGCGATGTCCCGCAGCATCAAGCATGGCCATCGCTTGCTCTGGCGATGCGTCGGAAAGCTGCAGCTTTCCGGCCAGTTCCTCCGGAACTTGCTGGTTCTTGAGTGAGCGTGACATGACCACGACGGGGCGAGTGTAACGCCAGGGCCTCTCGGCCCGGACGCTCTCATAGGTACCGCGTCCCATGAGGATGACATCGATGTCTTCGATGAAGGCATCGTAGCCATGATCTTCGGACGGGTCATCCCTTTCGAGCAGCAGCCGATGTCGCCGTCATTGCGCGCAATGAATCCATCCAGACTGGTCGCTATGAAAACATGGCCACTGATCATTCCCATTCTCTCTTTTTATACATTGTATAAATACCTAGAGGGGTGTCGCTTGCGTCAAGCCTGCGACCTCGCATCATGGCGCCGGGTGAAAGATCGCGATGAGCGCTGTTGGGGCACCCATCCCCGCCAAGGGGGGAGCACCAAAAAGACTCCCACGGAGCGGCAGCTTTCCGCCAGTCGCTGCTCTGGAGTTGCCGTTCCGCTTTCGGCCCGAAGCGGCGTCGGAATAATTTCCGAAAAAGTTGGAAAGTTGATCGTTCGCTTTTGCCAAGCACAGCCATGAAAGCGGCCACCAGGGGCGATGAAGTAATCGAAAGAGATAGCTCTCTTTTCCTTTCCGACGACCGGGGAACTTAAAACGCGTCCGACCCGGTCCAAGCAGCGGACACTTGCCACAGGCGCTCCGCCGCGTCCGGATCGCAAGCCCAGGGGCTGACTCCTTTCCTTCCCACGCTCGGGTCGTTGACGATGGCGATGTCGCAGTCCTCGCAGTAGACGCCGCCGAAGCCTTCGAGACGTGGGCTCGTAGCGCACCAGACGCTCGTCGCGGCCCCTTGCTCCAGCGTCTTCATCCCACGTTCGGGATCGATGATCGGGCGCCCCGCCTCGTCCAAAGCCTCGAAGGAGGCGATCTCCTCGGCACTGAGATGCCGGGCAAGATCCGTCAGGATCTGGCCGGGATGGAGCGAGAAGGCTCGGATGCCATGATCCCGTCCCCGGCGGTCGAGTGCCATCGCGAAGAGGGCATTGGCTGTCTTCGACTGACCGTACGCAACCCATTTGTCGTAGGGGCGGGCCCGGAAGTCGATGTCCTCGAAGTCGATTCCGGCGATCTGGTGGCCGCGCGACGAGACACTGACGACGCGGGCTCCTCCTCCCGCCGCGAGGGCCGGCCACAGGCCGAGCGTGAGCCGAAAGTGGCCGAGATGGTTCGTCGCGAACTGCGCCTCGTGCCCGTCGGCGTCCCGCATTTCGGGCGTCGCCATGATGCCCGCGCTGTTGACGAGGAGCGACACGGGTTGCCCCGTGCGCACGATCCGGTCCGTGAAAGCGGCAATGGAGCGCGGATCGGCGAGATCGATCGATTCGACCGATGCACCGACAAGACCCTGTAGAGCGGTCTTCGCCCGCTCGGGACTGCGGGCCGGCACGATGACCTCGGCCCCGGCGTGAAGAAGAGCGCGTGTCGTCTCGAGCCCGAGCCCCGAGGCTCCTCCGGTCACGATGGCGAGCTTCCCCGAGAGATCGATCCCGGAGACAACCTCCATGGCCGTGCTGGCGGCGCCGAAGCCGGAGCCGATGGGCGTTTGCTGTGTCATGCTGTTGTCCTGTGTGAGTTGGCACCACGCGGGACCGTGGAGCGCCTTGAGAGCCTGAATGTGGAACGGCGACCTTGGATCGCCGTCGATTGATCACTGTGTCGGGAAGGCCGGGCCTGGGTCTGCCCCGAAAGCGCGCGCGACGTGGCGGAGCTTGTCGGGATTGCGGGTGATGTAGATCGCGGTGATCCGCCCGTTCTCGATGGCGAGCGCAGTCGTCTGGAGGACGTCGCCGCGCTCGCGGCTGACATAGCCGGGCAGCCCGTCGATCCAGACGGGTTCGAGCATCTGCGCCCAGCCTTCCCCCCATTTGCGTCGCACGGCCACGTAGAGGCGGAGCAGGCGGTCCAGTCCCGAGATGGGGTTGATGAAGGCGAGCACCTTGCCGCCGCCGTCCGAGCGCAGGACCGCGTTCTCGGCGAGGAGGGCGCGCAGCGTTGCGGTGTCGCCGCTGGTGGAGGCCGCGAAGAAGGCACGGGCAATCCGCTCGCCCTCCTCGCGCTCCACCGGAAAGCGCGGACGCGCGGCCTGCACGTTACGCCGCGCGCGGACGGCGAGCTGGCGCACGGACGCGGCTTCCCGGTGAAGCGTGTCCGCCACCTCGTAAAGCGGCACGCCGAAGACATCGTGGAGCAGGAAGGCCGCTCGCTCGAGCGGCGACAGCCGTTCCAGCGCCATCATCAGCGTCAGCGTGAGGTCGTCCTCGTCCACGCCGTCCTCCTCGGCTTCCACCAGCGGCTCGGGCAGCCAGGCTCCGACATAGGTCTCCCGGCGGGCGCGGGCCGACTTCATCTCGTCAAGGCAGAGCCGTGTGACGATGCGCGCGAGGAAGGGATACGGGGCAACTACGCCCTCCCGGTCCGCGGCAACCCAACGCAGCCAGGCATTCTGCACGACGTCCTCGGCCTCGCTGCGCGAGCCAAGCATGCGGTATGCGATGCGCAGCAGCCGCGCTCGATGAGTCTCGAAGATGACCGTGGGGTCGTCTAGCTGCCGCATATGCGTTTCCTCAACGGTGGTGTCAGGCGCCTCAGCCATGACTGTTATGGGCGATGACCGCCATGAGAATACATGGGCTTCTCCAGGGCGCTGCCCGAGTCGTAAGATTGGTATGGTCTGCATCCTCAACGAAAACAGCGAGGAGTTTGGACGGCTCGACGTCACTCGCGCTGATGGAAGAGCGCCCCGATTCAGGCGGCGGTGAGCCAGCTCTCGAACCGCGTCGGCCCGAGCCGCGCCGCTCTCGCATGCTCGGGAACAAGCGACCCTGTCTCAAGCGCGGCCCCGAAGTAGCGCGCCGCCTTGTCCGCCTGCACCTGCCGAAGGTCCCCAGCGGCGGCGATGCGGCGTGCGACGAAGTCACGCAATGGCTGGCGGTCCAGTCCGGCAATCTCGATCGTCGCGTTGCGAGGCGGAGCAAGCGCGACATCGGCGAGCACTGCGGCGACATCGACGGCGGCGATGGGCTGAAAGTCGGCGTCCGGTACGACGAGACGGTCGCCGTCGACCGATCCTTCGGCGATGGCCGTGACTAACTCGAAGAATTGGGTCGCGCGCACGATGGTGAAGGGGATGCCGGCGTCCCTGACGATCCTTTCCTGCACAACCTTGGCCCGAAAGTAGCCGTTCCCCTCGAGGCGGTCGGTGCCAACGATGGAAAGGGTGACGTGGTGCTTCACGCCCGCCTCGCGTTCCGCGACGACAAGGTTGCGGCCTGAGCGCTCGAAGAAGTCGAGCACCGCGGCATCCTCGAAGGAGGGCGAGTTCGATACGTCGACGACGGCGTCGGCTCCGGCAAGGGCGACCGCGAGGCCCGCTCCCGTCAGCGCGTTCACTCCACTGCTCGGCGAAGCCGCGACAGCCTTATGTCCTTGTTGGGATAATTCGGCCGTCAGATGCCGGCCAATGAGTCCGCTCCCGCCAATCACCACGATCTTCATGGAACTCATCTCCTTGTTCGAGATCGGACGGGCGGCCCCACGCCGCTCTCGGGCGTCCGACAAGCAAAGGACGAAGCGGACGGGGTCGGATGTGACATGCCCCACAAAAATCCGCGACGTGAAACGCGTAGGTGCGGCCAAGGCTCTATCGGCATCGCCAGAGGCGGTGCTGGCGCCGCCTCTGGCGATGCGACAGGGTGGCTAGGCCTTCGCCTGGACCGGAAGGCGAAAGGGCGCGCCGAGGCGATTGAACGCGGTCATCGCCGCGATGGTGATCGTCAGATCGACGAGATCCTTGGGTGCGAACGCGGCGCTTGTAGCGGCATAGGCCTCGTCGGAGGCGTGCGTCTCACTGACCAGCGTGACCTCCTCCGCCCAGGCGAGCGCGGCGCGATACTGCTCGGAGAAAAGGTGAGGCACCTCGGCCCAGACCGGAACGAGGACCACCTTCTCGATCGGCATCGTCTTCAGAAGGTCCCGGGTGTGCAGCTCGATGCAGTGCGCGCAGCCGTTAATCTGCGACACCCGCAAGAAGATCAGGTGGATCAGTTCATCGGGCAGATCGGTGCCCGTGGTGATGTAGTGGTGGATGCCATAGAGCGCCTTGGCACCCTGCGGCGCCACCTCGTTCCAGATCAGCCGCTTGTTCTCGGTCATGTTCTGTCCTCGTGCTCGGAACGCCGAAGATCGACGTTCAAAGTCATGACGAGCCGCCCTACCGAGATGTGACATGCCATTCAGCATTCTTTGATTGGCGAAGTTCATATCCCGGACGGGTGCTTCTACGTTCGCTCCCGATAAGCCTGCGTAGGTCTCTGGCCGACCGACATGGAGTCATTGGCGGGTCGGCAGCTACCTCCTTGAAAAGCTTCGAAGCAGACAGTCGGCTATCCGACCCGTTCCTGACGATGCGCTGAATTGGCTCTTGACGGGTCCGGTATCCTAAGGGAACCCAGGCAGCTCTCGTCCCACGGCATCATGAGCGGAAGGTTGTCGCAGTCAATCAGATGGCAGTTCGGCGCATGATTAATGTTTTGTAACCCTACTCTCGGAGCTCAAGCGCACAATCCGAGGCAGCGAATGGGGTAAATGCAAGAAAACGGCAAGTCATGGTTAATAGATTGTTGACAGAGAAATTCCAGTTTCGTCTTAGTGTTGCATTTATGCGCTATGATAGTGGCGGATTTAGCACTACGAATTTCGCATCGAATTCAAGGGACATTCCCGATGCGTGCTTTTTCATTTTTGATCGCTGTTTCGTCTGCAACCATCCTGGCGGGGGCGGTTCACGCTGCTGATCTGGGTTACGGGCTGTCGCCGACGCCGGCGCCGTATATTGCGGACGCGTTCGGCTGGACTGGTGGCTATCTCGGTGTGTTTGGCGGTGCGTCGGCCGCGGATTTCAAGTTCCCTGTTTCCTACAGCGTGGGCGCTGCACCGGCGGATACCGGATCTCTCGACGTTGACGGCGGAGGCCTGCTGGGTGGCGTCCAGATCGGCTATGATTTCGAATACTACAATTACGTTTTCGGCGCCGTCGCGGATATCGCGGCATCAAGCATCGATGCCGATGTCAACGCAACGGTCGCTGGTATCGGCAGCGCCAGGGCCAAAGACGAGCTGAAGTACCTCGGAACGGTGCGCGCGCGCCTCGGAGTTGGCTTCGACCGAGTTCTTCCCTATGTCCATGGCGGCTTCGCCTATGGCAAGACCGAGCAGACCTTGTCCGTGAGCGGGGTTGGCAGCATCAGCGAGGATGATACGAAGACCGGGTGGGTCGTCGGCGCCGGTGTCGAGTACGCCATCACGCCGCATGTGTCGTTCCAGACCGAGTACTCCTACACCGACCTCGGCAAGGATACGATCTACGCCGGTGAATTGACGGGTGGCGACAACCTGAAAATCTCCGAGGAGCTCGACTTCCATACCGTTCGGGCCGGGATCAACTATCGGTTCTGATCCAGAGCGAACTCAAGGGTAGGGCGGGGCCAAAGGTGCTCCGCCTTTTCTCGTTGCGCTGTGCCCAACCAGAAGCCGATCGGGTCTCCGCTGAAACAGCCAACGGCCAGCTTCATCTTCTCGATGAGCGCTTGAGCGGGTTACGGCAGCACGTCGCGGAAAAGTATATTTCCAAGGATGAGGCGGAGAAGATGGAAGCTCGGATTGTCGCTGCGGTGGGCAGTGTTGGAGAGCGGACCTCGAAGGACCTGAGCACCCATGCAGCCCGCATGGACGATATGCTCAAGCAATTGTCGAGGATGCCCGGCAGCGATCGGGAATAGTCTCACCTGGACAGCGCGCATATTGATGCGGCAGGGCGTCAATAGCGTCGAAGTTGGTCATTCAACGCGACCAGCGCGCAAATCAGGAAAGCTGATGTTGCCTGTACCCGTGCCTGAGCCGCTGGCCAGGTCCTGACCTGCGGCTACGGACCTTGAAGAGTGCCCGCGAACGCCGACGATTTAATGGCATCGTATCGCGACGGAGATTTCTTTCGCAAAGTCGGCAAGATCCGGCGCATCGAGTTTCGGAGAGGAAGCAGCATCATTGGCGAATGTAACCTCGATTCCATTCGCAAGAAGGAATGAGACAGCGGTAGCGCTGCGGATAGCGAAATTTACATTCTGTGCGATGTCGCCAGTCGCCAGCATCGCCGCAAAGGCGTTGAGCTTAGCAGTGACTATGCCCGCCACGTTCCCATGGGAATCGAGAAGAGGGCCGCCGCTGTTGCCCGGCTGCACGGGCGCGGACATTTGGAGATATCGGGAATCGTCCCTCAAGCCCGTCTGGGCCGTCACGTTTCCGAGCGTGAAGTTGCCTCCACTGGAAAGAATCGATGACAGCGGATAGCCATATGCCGCTACCGCCTCGCCGAGCCTGACTTTGACATTGAATTTCGCGAATTGACCGCCCTGCTTCTCCACCTTCATGAGCGCTAGATCGTTTGTCTCATCCAACGCCACGATCGTAGCTGGTAGGGGAACAGACCTTCCTTGCAGCACCACTGGCCTGCGGCACTCGTTCACAACGTGAAAGTTTGTCAGTATCTCGCCGCTTTCGGAAACAAAGAACCCTGTGCCTGATGATGTGGCCTGCTCATAGTTGTCCTTGTCGCTGACCGCAGGTTCAGGCACTGGCGTGTCTACAGTCGACGGGGCTTGGGAAGCCACCTGAGCCGGCGCGGGCTGCGACGCTTGCGGCGTTTGAGGGGTGGAAGGCGACAGGTATCCGTGTTCCTGCAGGTGAGCCTTCAGGGCCTCGGGAAACGAAGCATTGACTTTGAAGCTCTCGGGGCAATCCGCAAGTTTCAGCGCCTGCGAGCATACTTGCATCGTCCAGTCGCTGTTCTTGTCGTAGGACGCCTCCATCCTGCGCCAGGCGTCATCGAACTCTCCCAGGAGGGCCTTTGTCGCCACCCAGGCAGCAAGGAAGCCGTTAGAGCTCCAAAGCGACTTATCCAGGCTGGCCGCATGCTCCATCCGATAGAGGTCGCGCCGATAGGAGGTCACAAACTGCCCGCTGTGCCTTTGGTCCAGTATTTTGCCGCCGCGCAGTTGTTCTACGACCATGGGCGCCCAAGAAAGAGCATAAGGCGCGAAAGCGTAGAGGAAGCTGTTGTCAGCACTAACCAGCTCGAGGCTGCCATCCTGGTCCAAGTCGCTGAAGGTATAGCCGTCCCCGTCGAGTACGGAAGCCTGAACCTGCGTCCACTTTCCATGCTGGCGGCTGAATATCTGCGTGACGGTGCAGCAATGGGCACCCCCCCAGAAAGCCGAGAACACAATGTCGGTGCGGTCTGAGGTGGGATCAAGCGGAGCGATCCGGACGGTCGACGCTCCATCGCCAGTCGACACGTCCGTGAGAACTGACGAAAACGCCCGGCGCCCATTTTCAAAGGCCGTGATCCGCGGAGAGCGCGACTCAGCATCATTTTGCACACTGTCGATGGTTACGCTAAGGCCGTTGCTGTCGAAGTTTACAGCGCGCGATGATCCGGTCGACCACGAAGGAAGTTTTATCTTTTCTGGCTTCCAGACGATCTCCTTGAACTCTGACCCGTTCGAGAGAAACAGGTCGGCGGGTACCCCTCCATTGGCTAATAGCTTCTGCTTCGCTGCACGCGCGCCTTCGGGAATAGGGACCGGTCCGGCAATTACCGCAAGCCAGCCGTTCGATGACCGCACGACTCGCACCTGATCGAATCGCCACTCGTAGACCGAGGCGATGCCCACAGCTTCGTCCAGGTTCGTTCGGCTCGCGAGTACCACCCATCGGGCCTCCGCTCCGCTCGGGACCGCGGCCGTGGCTGCGAACGGGGGCATGCTACATCCCGCAAAGAATAGAGCAACAAGCGCTCGCCTGAACATCGAGTATCCTTTCGTCGCGATGATGATGCTCAGTGGAGCGGCGGTGTCAATTTGGACCGAGCCATAGTCCCTTGCGATGCAGTCCAATCCCATAAGCTGTTGGTCCGCAATCAGGCCGATCGTCGCTCCGTGGAGTGGACCCCATTTCGCCATCCAGGACGCTGACGGCTTACGCTTGGCCTTTATCGACTACGAGGACAATCCGAGTCGCACTCAGCAGGTGGAGCTTCGTCGGCGAGGCCGAAGCGCGGGGCGATCGCGAAGAAGGTCGCCCGCGCGCTGACTGACGACGCAGCCAAGGTCGAGAGCTGTCCAGGCTCGGAGTAACGGGAAGAGGCCGGCATAGACGATCACCGTCCCTATACGTTGAGGTGTGCCAGCCTCAACGCCTCGCACCCGCCGACCTCGTAGACGTGCTTGATGCAAGCATCGTAGACCGAGCCGATACAGTCCAACCCGGCGAGCATCCCGACCTCGCACAGTCCCGCCAGCAGTTCTCCGGCGGTGGGGTTGAGGCGATGGCTACCATTGGGGATGCATGACCGCGCGGGGGGGCAGGCTCCTTCGCTCATAGCCTTGGCTATGCCTCAGCCCAGTGTAGCAAACGGACGGGACGCTCTTTCCGTCCTTAAATGACTTCCGGCCTATCCATGGGAAAACCGCGCGCCGCAGCAATGAAGGGTGCATGGAAAACATTTCCATCCCGACGCGGCGTGCCGCCGACTGCAGCGTGCGGGTTCTAGCCCTTCGCCTGCCGCCCGGCGGTCCGCTTGCGCCGGGCAAGTTGATCGAAATCGAGACCTTGAAACACCGAGAAGTCGATCTCCGGGTTGAGCGGCAGTCGAGCCAGTTCGCGCGCCCGGATCTCCGTGATCGACTTGAACCCATAGCCCTCGTGCTCGTCGACAGCGACTGCGTGGCCCGCCTGCAGCCGCCGATCCCGCCCGTCGATCTTGCTGTCTCGCATGTCCTCGATCTGGCCGCTGCGGAGCGAGTGGAAGACCTCCTTACGGTTCTTCGGAATCCCTGCGCGCTTGAACAGCCGCCCCATGTAGGAGGATGCGCTCTTGCTTGGATCGGCGAGACGCATCAGTTCCGGAAACAGGAAGGCGTCGCCCTGCGCCATAGCCCAATCGACGAAGCCGATCTCCGTGAGAAGATGGTGCAGCACAAAGAAGGTCGTGCTGGCTTCGGTCTTGTAGGGCACGCGCTTCCAGCTTCCGCCGATCTCGGTGATCGATGAGGTCTGGGCGACCCAGACGCCCGTGTATTTCTCGCGGATGTCGATACCCTTGAGATGGATCAGCAACCCGATGCGGCGACCCGTGAGATGGCCGAGCAGCGGCAGGATCGTGTTGTCCAGCAGTCCGCTTTCGACACCCGTCTTGAAGATCCGCGAGATCCGCTCGGCGCTGAGCGGCTCGGCTGAGACAGGCGGTGCCGCGGTTTGCGGCCACCACGCGCGGACATTGACGAAGGGATCGTTGTAGCCAAGGCTCGTGGCCTTGTGGCCAATCATCGTCTTGACGATGCTGACATAGCCCTCCTGCAGCGCTTTGCGGGACAGCGGCTTGAGGTGGAGGTCGCGATTGCCGTCGATGATCTCCCGGGCTGTCATCGCCGCCGGCCGCTGCGACTGTTGCGCAGGCCAGAAGGCCAGGAGGTTGATGTAGGCCTGCAGGTCGGCGGCGTCATAGGTGTCGACGGGGTGGTCTCCAATCAGCTCGATGAAGAGGTCGCGCCGGAACCGGGCCGTCTTCAAGTCCTTGTTTTGGGCGCCTGAGGCTGCGGCGCGGGCGGCAAGATAGTCGTCCGAGACTTCGCTGAAGAGAGCCTTGGTGGAGGGCGGGCACCGGACGAATCGTCGGTCAAGCTCGAAGGCGGGAATCCGGCGACCTTCCGCGTCTCGGTGCTCGTCTTGCTGTACGGCGGGAATAGGCTTTGCAATCGCGGCCGGAGCCGGAGCCGCTGGCTCAGTCGCAAGCGGCTGCTGCCGCGCCGCGTTCGCCGCGGGATTGTCCTCGACGGCAGGTTTGACCGCCTCTGGCGGAAGCGCGGTGCCGCCGAGCTTCTCGACGTATTTCTGCTTGAGGATGTCGGCATTGTCGACGATCAGCGGATTGCCGTCGGGGCCTTTGGCGAGTTCCCGGGCGATGCCGACCAGGCCGCGCCAGCCTTCGAACGCCTGGCTGTCTTCCTGGGACGGCGCCGGAGCATCCTTGGCGAGCATCTGAAGGTGCGCCTTCAGCCAGCCCCGCATCTCGGCGGAGGCCTCCTCGGGCGTCTCGCCCGAGAACATCTGCTCGGCCTCGTCGGACTGCCTGTCGTCTCCAGCCAATCGTCTGTTCCTCATCCTTGCGAAGCGCCGCCGGCATTCGGCAGCGAGAAGATCCGCCTTGTGGCGCGCCTCGCGGGACGGGCATGCGCCGAGGCTAATCCGGATCTGCTTCGAGGCGCGCCCGCCGCCGAGGTCCTTGGGCATCCTAATCTGGAAAAGATAAGTCGTCCTTGACCGAACGAGATAGGGGCCGGGGCCACGTTGTTGCGGCGTCGATTCGGCCTCGCCGCTTAGGCTGATTTGCGATACCCGAGGCGATACACCGAGCGATACACGGCTGGAATTGTCCATCTCCACACTCCCGAAGGGGCGGTGTGGAAGGGTTCAAACGCCGGAAAAAGCGGGATTCCAATTGGCGGAGAGTGGAAAAACTCATGGCGGAGAGGGGGGGATTCGAACCCCCGATACCCTTGCGGGTATGCCGCATTTCGAGTGCGGTGCATTCAACCGCTCTGCCACCTCTCCGGCCTGAAGACGCTTCGGCGGAAAACCGCAGCCGATGCGTCCGGCGCCGGCCCTCATATCAAAGGCGGCTTGCCTCGCACAAGAGCCCTTTTGCGATTTATCGCCCGATCCATCTTCGATCTTTGTCGCGGCTGTCTTTCAAGGGGGCTGGTGTCCGCGTACGGATCGTGCTCCACGACACCGACAGCGGACGGCCGCGGCCGTGACCACCGCTGCGGAAGGGCGGAAGGGAGGAGATCGAACCATGCCGGGTTTCGTACTTGCAATCGATCAGGGAACGACCTCGACGCGCGCCATCGCCTTTGATGACGGGCTGCACGTGCTCAGTGTCGCCCAGCAGGAATTTCAGCAGCATTTTCCACGGTCCGGGTGGGTGGAGCACGACCCGGAAGAGATTTGGCGCACCGTACTGGACACCACGCGTCTGGCGCTGGCGCGGGCCGCGCTTGCCGCCAGCGACATCGCCGCGATCGGCATCACCAACCAGCGCGAGACGGTCATCATCTGGGATCGCGCCACCGGAAAGCCCATCCATAATGCGGTCGTGTGGCAGGACCGACGTACTTCAGAGACCTGCCGGCGCCTGATCGACGACGGCGCGGAGGACATGATCCGGGACCGTACCGGGCTTATCGTCGATCCCTATTTTTCCGCCACGAAGATCGCTTGGCTTCTCGACAACGTCGAGGGCGCCCGGAGAAGGGCCGAGGCGGGAGAACTCGCCTTCGGGACGATTGACAGCTATCTCCTCTGGCGCCTGACGGGCGGGCGGGTCCACGCCACCGATGCCACCAATGCCAGTCGCACCTTGCTCTTTGACATCGCCAAGAACGATTGGGACGACGAGCTCCTCGGGCTATTCGGGGTGCCCAGGGCACTACTGCCACGGGTGGAGGATTGCGACGGTGAGTTCGGCGAGACGGATCCATCGCTATTCGGCGTCGCCATCCCAATTCGCGGCGTCGCCGGCGATCAGCATGCCGCCATGGTCGGGCAGGCGTGCTTTCAGCCAGGAATGGTGAAGTCCACCTATGGCACCGGCTGCTTCGCCGTACTGAATACGGGCGCGGAACGGGTTGCCTCGGGCAGCCGCCTGCTGACGACGATCGGATACCGCCTCGCAGGCAAGACCACCTTCGCGCTCGAGGGCTCGATCTTCGTCGCGGGCGCCGCCGTTCAGTGGCTGAGAGATGGCCTCGGTCTCATCGAGCGGGCCGAGCAGTCGGGCGGAATGGCGGCCGCATCGAATGAGGAGGAGATGATCTATCTGGTTCCGGCCTTCACCGGGCTCGGCGCGCCCTGGTGGGACCCGGAGGCGCGTGGCGCAATTTTTGGCCTGACGCGCGGCACCGGCCCCAACGAGCTTGTCCGTGCGGCTCTGGAGGCTGTGGCCTATCAGACGGCGGATCTTCTGTCCGCCATGAAGCGGGATTGGCACGGCGCGCGCGAGACGGTCCTTCGCGTCGATGGCGGCATGGTCGCCTCGGATTGGACGATGCAGCGTCTTGCAGACCTTCTCGACGCGCCGGTCGACAGGCCGGTCGTTCTGGAAACGACGGCGCTTGGCGCGGCATGGATTGCCGGGCAGAAAGCAGGTGTATGGCCGGATGCGGAGGGCTTTGCAGACCGCTGGA
Source organism: Consotaella salsifontis (assembly GCF_900167365.1). Classification (GTDB taxonomy): domain Bacteria; phylum Pseudomonadota; class Alphaproteobacteria; order Rhizobiales; family Rhizobiaceae; genus Consotaella; species Consotaella salsifontis. Next base: position 77,493 of record NZ_FUXL01000017.1, read on the forward strand.
GGCTCCATCGCCGTTTTGAATCGACGATGGAGCCCAAGCTTCGCGAAGCCAAGCTGAAGGGATGGGCCGATGCCGTGTCGCGCACATTGAGCCGGCATCGGTAAGGCCCTGCCACCGCATGAATGCGTCGGACGGCATCGGGCCCGGAGGAAAGCGTCCCCTGGCCCTTGCTCTACAGGCGTGATTTCAAGCTGTCAGGCCACACACCGGGCCAGCGTGACCTTGGGCTTGCGCGCCTCAGCCGGATCCTGGTCGAAGGTCTGGTTGCGCGCCTGCTCCAGCAGGACTTCGCCGGCCGCGCCCGCAAAGATGCGCAGCGAGCGTGCGTCGCAATGCTGCGCCACCTGAAAGGCGAGCGGCCGCATATGGCACCGGCTGATGCAGAACGCAGCCAGCGCCGCGCGCTGGTCCATCGGCATGGAGGTGACGATGGACGCGACCTTCTTCTGATCCGCGCGCATCATGAGCGCGAGGAGTTCGAGAGGGATGGGACAAAGACCTTCGTTGTTCATGGCTGATCCAGCGCAAGGAGTTCATGGATCTGACGCAACTGACGTCAGACATATTGCAACGACAATCTGGAGCGGGTCTGGAATATCGAAAACCAGGAGTTGAAATGCGCCGCTCCAGGGCGCCAGCCGCGCGCAGGAGGAGGCGAGGGCGCGCTTCCCTGCTGTTCAACAGGGCGGGCGCCTATGGTATGGCCGGCCGATCTTCGATCGCTGCCCGTTTTTCATGCTCCGGAGGCTCCTCGTGGCCACTGCCATCGTCATTCCCGCCCGTTATGGTTCGACACGGCTGCCGGGCAAGCCCCTCATCGAGGTGGCCGGCATCAGCCTTCTCGAGCGTACATGGCGCATCGCCCGCGCGGTCAAGGGGGTAGGGCGCGTCGTCGTCGCCACCGACGACGAGAGGATCGTCGATCACGCCCGATCCTTCGGCGCCGAGGCGGTGATGACCCCTTTGTCGTGCGGCAATGGCACCGAGCGCACCCATGCTGCACTGGAGCTCGCCGGGATCGAGGAGCCGACCGTGATCAACTTTCAGGGAGACGCGATTTTGACGCCGCCCTGGATTCTGGAGGCGATGGTGGAGGAGATGACCAACGGCGCCGGCTTCGACATCGTCACGCCCGCCGTGCCGCTCACGTCGGAGATGGCGGCTGATTTTCGCGCCCATAAGGCGTTGGCGCCATCCAGCGGCACGACCGTGACCTTCGATCTCTCCCGCAACGCGCTTTATTTCTCGAAGCAGATCATTCCCTTCGTGCGCAAGGAGGGCTTTGCCGCGCTCCATCGCCATATCGGCCTCTATGGCTATACGCGGGAGAGCCTGAGCCGATACATCAGCCTGCCGCCTTCGCCGCTGGAGCAGACCGAAGGGCTGGAGCAGCTGCGCGCGCTCGAGAACGGCATGAAGGTGCGTGTCGTCCTCGTCGATTATCGCGGCCGCACCCACGCCTCTGTCGATACGCCCGAGGACATCGCCCTCGTTGAGCGCCTGATCAGCGAGGAAGGCGAGCTCGTCGGCGCGGAGGTAGGGGCATGAAGCTCGTTCTGGCCCGGCATGGCAACACCTTTGGCCCCGGCGACAGGGTCGTCTGGGTCGGGGCGCGCAGTGATCTCCCCTTGGTGGAAAAAGGCCGTGAACAGGCCCGCGCCATCGGCGTCGCGCTGCGGCGACAGGGCCTTGCTCCGAATTTTATCTACGCCGGGCCTCTGAAGCGCACGGTCGAGACGGCTCGCCTTGTCGCGGAGGAGGTCGGGGGCGACCCGGCGGTGGCCATCGTGGAGGAGCTTCGCGAGATCGACTACGGCCGCTGGGAGGGGCTTTCCAACGAGGATATCCGAGAACTCGACGGGAACGAGGACATCGACGGTTGGCAGCGGCTCAGCATCTGGCCGGAAAACGCCGGCTGGCAGCCAGACCCGGAGACGATCCTGATGCGCTGGTCGGCGCTGCTGCGGCGTATGACGGAGGCGGCTGGTCCCGACGCGACGGTGCTCGCGGTTTCGAGCAACGGTATTTTCCGGGTTGTCGCGAAGGTGCTGGGGATCGCGCCTGAAGAGGCGAAGATGGCGACCGGCGCGCTGGCTCTTGTCGACGTGACCGAGCGAGGAGCGCGCGTCGAGCGTTGGAACATTCGTCCGCAAGACTGACGAGCGTAAGGCCTGGTTGGCAGGCCCGTCGTCCGGCGGGCTCGACCGAAGGCCGCGAGGCTGCGCGCCGTCAGCGGCCTTCGTGAAGTTGAAGCTAACGCCGCCCGATCAGGAGCGGATCAGCGCCCCGTAGTGGCCCACGACCTCTCCGGCCATGGCATGGCCGGCCTTGACGGCCTCGACGCCAGAGGCGCCGGTCAGGCGGGCGGCGATGTAGGCGGCATTGAAGGAATCGCCGGCCGCCGTGGTGTCGACCACCTTCTCGATCTTCGTCGCCGGGACGCTGACGAATTCTTCCGAGGTCGCGAAATAGGCGGGTTCGGGGCCGTCCTTGACTACCACCTCGGCGACGCCGAGAGCGCGGTAGCGCTGGGCCGTCGCCTCAGGGCTGGCGTCGCGGAAGGCGACCTCGTCGTCCGAATAGCTGGGCAGGCACATTGTGGAGACGGCTGCCGCTGCCTCGATCGCCTGGCACATGACCTCGTTGGAGGGCCAGAGACGCGGGCGAAGATTGGGATCGAAGATCACCGGCTTGCCCGCATCGCGCGCCTGTCGCAGCTCGTCGAGGAGCGTGGCGCGAGCCTCGGGGGAGAGGATGGCCATGGTGATGCCGGAGAAATAGCAGGCACTGCTGGCTTCGATCGCCGCGCGCAGGACATCCCGGTCATCCGCCAGCAGCTTCGCCGCGCTGGTGTCGCGCCAGTAATAGAAGCTGCGCTCGCCCTCATTGAGACGGATCAGGTAGAGGCCGGGCATGCGGCCCGGGATCCGCCGCACCAAGCTGGTGTCGATGCCCCCCTCTCGCATGAAGGCGAGCAGATCGCTCGACACCGGATCGTCGCCGACCGCGCTGAAATAGGAAACCTGCCAGGACGCGGGCAGCGCTCGGCGCAAATACCACGACGTGTTGAAGGTGTCGCCGGCAAAGCCCATGCGCAGCAGGCCTTCAGGAGCCGAGGAAAGCTCAACCATGCACTCGCCAATCGCGAGGATGCGCCCCTGCGGCGCCGCGCCGCCGTCGGCAGGCTCATTGACGTGATCAACCATTTGGGCGCTTTCTCCACTATGTTGTCAGCCTCCTATCCCACCAGCGGTCCTAGGAGGCAAGTGTCTCACTATGTCGCATATCGATAAACTAATTGACGCACTTTCGCGCCGCAACTAAAGTCTCAGGCGTCAAGCGGAGGGGGCGAAGTCGGATTATGGACTTCGAAGGCGATCCAAACCAACGAGTCATCAAGGGCACGCAGACCCTGGCGCGCGGACTTGCGCTGCTTGAGTGCGTCGCCGATGGCGTGACGGACGTCAAAGGAATGGCCGCCCGGCTCGATCTGCCCCGCAGCACTGTCAATCGCATGCTCGCGAGTCTGGTGGCGACCGGCTACCTTCATCAGATACCGTTCCGGGGCTATCTGCTTGGGCCGAAGTTGATCGGCTTCGGCTTCAAGGCGATCGAGCAGCGGCCTCTGGTGGCTCTTGCCCGGCCGCATCTGGAACGGCTGGCCTTGGAGACGCGCGACACCGTGCATCTTGGCGTGCGAGACGGCTCCAACGTGCTTTATCTGGAAAAGATCGCGGGCAGTCGCGGTTTCGAGATGCGCTCCAGCATCGGCTACAACATGCCTTTGGCTGCAACCGGGTTGGGCAAGGCGTTGCTCCTCGGCGTGGAGCGTTGCGAATGGCGCGAGCTGCACGAGCGGGCCTGCGAGGCCAGTGCGCGGTTTCCCGAACGCGCGGCGCCGCTCGGCTGGGAAGCCTTCGAGGCGGATATCCTGCTTTCCATCGAGCGCGGCTGGGCACGTGACTGGGAGGAGAGCGAGGTCGGCATCCGCTGTGTGTCCGCGCCCATCCGCGATATCCGCGACGCCGTCGTTGCGGCGCTGAGCATCTCCACCGCGACCCCGTTCATGGATGAGGCGCGGGCCGTCGAGGTCGGTCCCCGAGTCAGGGAAACGGCCGAATTGATTTCGCAGGAACTGGGATGGAGTGGGCGCAAGTGAGCGGGCCTGCATTGATTGCATTGGACTGGGGAACGTCCAGTCTCCGCGGTTTTCTGATGAGCGCCGAGGGTGAGGTTCTGGCGCAGCGCCAGAGCTCCCATGGCATTCAGAACCTGCCGGGGCCGGGGCGGGAGGGCTTCGAGGCCGCGTTCACCGACCTTTGCGGCGAATGGCTCGCGGCCCATCCTGCATTGCCGCTGGTGGCCGGCGGCATGGTGGGCAGCGCGCAGGGCTGGGTCGAGGCGCCCTATGTGCGGTGCCCTGCCGATGTAACAACGCTGGCCGCGCACGCGGCGACGGTCGAGACGCCCCAGGGCAGCGTTCTGCATATCGCCCCCGGCATCCTGCTCGATCCCGAGGATGCACAGCCGGACGTGATCCGTGGCGAGGAGATTCAGATCGCCGGCGCGCTGGCGGAACATCCCGAGTGGGCTGAAGCCGCCACTGTGGTTCTTCCCGGAACGCATTCCAAGTGGCTCGACGTCAAGGACGGGCGGGTGACGACCTTCTTCACTTATATGACGGGCGAGGTGTTCGCCGTGCTCGCCAAGCATTCGATCCTCGGCCGGCTGATGCCGGAGAATGGCGAGGCGAATGAAGAAGAGGCCAAGGCCGCGTTCGCGAAAGGGCTTCTGGCGGCACGGGACAGTCACCCCGGCGATCTGACGCACCAGCTCTTCGCGGTGCGGACTCTCGGCCTGACGCGACGGCTAAATCCGGTCGTTCTGAAGGATTATCTCTCCGGGCTTCTGATTGGCCATGAGCTCACCTCCGCCGCCGGGCGCACCGGCGCGGGCGGGGCAGGAGGCGAGGGAACGTTGTTGATGATTGGCGACGCCGCGCTCTGCCGGCGGTACGCGGAGGCGTTCGACGTCTTTGGCGTGCGGTGTGCGGCGCGGTTGGAGAACACGGCTCCGGCCGGGCTTTTCCGGTTTGCCGGTGCGGCGGGGCTGCTGCCGGCGTGAAGAATTGCCTCGCCGCCCGTGTGGGCGCGACGGCGTGCATTGGGTGACGGGCTTTGGGCGAATGCCGGAAGCACCGTCTCGGGCGGCCCTTTCGCCCTTTTATTGTCAATTCTGAAAAGGACGCCCCTCGCGACGTGGGGGCGTAGCGGGAGTTCGTTCCTATGAAAGCCCTGGTCTATACCGCACCCTCTAAGGTCGAAGTGCGCGACGTTCAGCCGCCCGAGCCGGTGGAGGGAGCGGCGAAGGTCAAGATGCGGTTCTGCGGGGTCTGCGGCACTGACATCGGCATTTTCGCCGGCAAGCATCCCCGCGCCAAGGCGCCCCTGATCCTCGGCCACGAATTCGTCGGCGTGGTGGAGGAAGTGCGCGGCGGCAAGCATGGCTTCAAGCCAGGCGACCGCGTGGTGGCCTATCCGCTGTTGTCGTGCGGTGTGTGCCGGCCCTGTCGCACCGGTTCGCCCCATGTCTGCGAGAAGCTGCGCCTTATCGGCATCGACTGCGACGGCGGCATGGCCGACCACGCCTGGGTCGACGAGAGCGTGCTGTTCAAGGTGCCCGACGAATTGTCGGACGAGGTTGCGGCTCTGGTCGAGCCCCTGGCGGTGATCGTGCGTTCGATGCATCAGGCGCGCTTCCAGATTCTGGATTCGGCGGTCGTGATGGGCGCCGGCCCGATCGGCATCCTGACGGCCATCGTCCTGAAGCACAGCGGCGCCTCCCGCATCATCATCTCGGACATCGACGAGGCGCGCCTGGCCATGTGCGCCGAATTCGGCTTCGAGGCGCTCAACGTCAAGAAGGAGAGCCTTGTCGACTACGTCGCCCGGACGACGAACGGCGAGGGCGTGGATGTCGTCTTCGAATGCTCCGGTGTAGAGAGCGCGGCGGCCGAGATGACCAAGATCGCCCGCGTCGGCGGAACGATCTGCATGACCGGCATCCATAAGGCGCCGCATGCCGTCGACCTTCGCGATCTCAACTTCAAGGAACTGACCATCATCGGCTCGCGCGTCTACACCCAGCACGAGTTCGGCATGTCCGTCGCCTATGCGCTCGCCCTCAAGGACGACCTCGCCAAGATCGTCACCCAGACCGTGCCGCTCACGGAGGCCGAGAGCGTGTTCGAAATGATCGCCGATCCTGCAGTCAACACCGTCAAGGTCCTCGTCGATTGCACGAAATAAGGCCAGGAGAGCTTTGGAAATGACCCTTTTCGACATCAGCGGCAAGAAGGCCATGGTGACCGGCGGCACGCGCGGCCTCGGTCGCGGCATGGCCGAGGCGCTGGCTGAGGCCGGCGCCGACGTGATGATCTTCGGCACCAGCGACAAGGCGCTTGCCGTCGCCGAGGAAATCTCGGCCAAGGGCCTCAAGGTCCAGGGCGCGGTGATGGATCTCGCCCAGGCGGAATCGCGGCGCACGGTTTTTGCCGACGCCCTGAAGACCCTTGGCGGCGTCGACATTCTCGTCAACGCGGCCGGCATCCAGCGGCGGCACAAGTGCGAGGACTTCCCCATGTCCGATTGGCAGGACGTGCTGGAAGTGAACCTGACGGCCGTCTTCGACATGTGCCAGCTCGCGGGCCGCGAGATGCTCGCCGCCGGCAGTGGCAAGATCATCAACATCGCCTCGCTGCTCAGCTTCTTCGGCGGCTTCACTGTTCCGGCCTACGCCGCCTCGAAGGGCGGCGTGATGCAGCTCACAAAGGCGCTAGCCAACGAGTGGGCCTCGCGCGGCATCAATGTGAACGCCATCGCGCCCGGCTACATGGCGACCGAGATGAACACCGCGCTCCTCGCCGACGAAAAGCGCAACAGCGAGATCACCGCGCGCATCCCCGCCCATCGCTGGGGCGAGCCGCAGGACATGAAGGGGCCGCTCCTCTTCCTGGCTTCCTCGGCCTCCGATTACGTGCATGGCGCGGTTCTGCCCGTCGATGGCGGCTATCTCGGCCGGTAATGGACCACCGCCCGCTTCCGATCATCAACAAGGATTTCCCATGAAGATTGTCGTTTCCGACTGCGATCACGCGGCCATGGATCAGGAGAATGAAATCTTCTCCAAGAACGGCATGACGTTCACTCATCTGGCGCTGAAGACCGAGGATGACGCCATCGCCGGTCTGAAGGACGCCGAGATCGTCCTCAACCAGTACACGCCCTTCACGCCGCGTGTGTTCGACGCGCTGCCGAACCTCAAGCAGATCATCCGCTACGGCGTCGGCTACAACAACATCGACGTCGACGCGGCGACGAAGGCCGGCGTCCAGATCTGCAATATTCCCGACTACGGCATGAACGAGGTGTCGGATCACGCCCTGGCGCTGATGATGGCGCTGGCGCGCAAGATCGTGCCCATGGTGGAACAGACCCGCTCGGGCGGTTGGAACTTCATCGACTCCATGCCGCTTTATCGCCTCTGCGAGCAGACGGTCGGCATCATCGGCCTGGGACGCATCGGCCGCCTTTTCGCATCCAAGGTGAGGGGGCTTGGCTGCCGGGTTATCTGCTACGACAAGTATTGTACGCCGAACGAGGCCGATGGCTTTGGTTTCGTCACGCCCGTGTCTTTGGACCAGCTGATCCGCGAGGCGGACATCATCTCCATCAACTGCCCGCTGACCGATGAAACGCGCAATCTCATCGACGCCGACGCGTTCGCGAAGATGAAGAAGAACGCCCTCATCATCAACACGGCGCGCGGCGGCATCATTGACGAGGCGGCGCTGGCCGAGGCGCTGGCTTCCGGCCGCATCGCCGGCGCCGCGCTCGACACTACGGAGAAGGAGCCGCTGGCTTCCGACTCCCCGCTCTTCAAGATGAAGAACTGCCTCGTAACGCCGCACATGAGCTGGTATTCGGAGCATTCGGCATTGGAGCTGAAGCGCAAGGTTGCCGAGGAGGCCGTGCGTTTTGCCAAAGGCGAACCCGTCCATTACCCGGTCAACAAGATCTGACCTTAAGGCCGCCGGCCAATATCGCCGGCGGCCTTTTTCTTTCCACAGCGGCGGCTTCGCGCGCCTTCGTAATGATCCTCTGCCTCATGGTCATTTCCCACGTTTCCGAACTCTCGCTCTTCCTGGGGTAGATGCTCGGCGCAGGAGAATGCCACGGCATCGAACGCAAAAAGGCTTGGCCTGGGGAAGCGCCAGACTAGGCCAACGCCTCGGGCGGATGGGCTGCGGCATGACGGGCTCGCGGCGTTCGCCCAGAAACGCATTTCGTACCAGCATATCGGACAAAGGAACGAACCCATGATCTTCGGTCGAATCGCAAATCTCGCCAACGAGGCGCCGACACTGCCGGCCAATATCCGCAAGGGCCTGGAATTCATCGCCGGGCGCGATTGGACCAACGCGGAGCCCGGCCGGGTCGAGATCGACGGGGACCAGATGTTCGCCGTCGTCCAGGATTACGAGACGGGCGCTCCGGCGACGAAGAAGCCCGAGGCCCACGCCCGCCACATCGACATCCAGTTCATCTTCTCGGGCGAGGAGATCATCGGCTTCGCGCCCATCGACCTCATTCCGCCGGCGAACGAGAACTTCCTGGAAGAGCGCGACGTGCAGTTCTTCGCCGAGGTGCCGGGGGAGGCGAATCTCCTGCTCAAGGCCGGAAGCTACGGCGTCTTCTATCCCTGGGACGTGCATCGCCCCTGCTGCGAGGCCGACGGTCCCGCGAAGGTGCGCAAAATCCTGGTCAAGATTCGCCTCTGAAGGCAACTCTAGCCGGCATTCCAGTTTCTCCAGCCTTCGTCGTTCGAAGGCTGGACGAGGCGGAGCGAGGAGGGCACCATGCGGCGTCCCTGTTCCAGTTCCGCCTTGAGGCTCTGCAATGCCTGACCATGACGAGAAGCCGCGAACCGCAGCGGCGCCCATGCCCATTCTCGATCAGCGGCGCATTGAGGCCTCGGTGCTGCGCCAGGTCTACGATGTCCTCGCTGCCTCCCATGGCGAGGACGTCGCGCGTCGAACCATCGACGAGGCCGTTTCCCGGGCCGCGGTCGCCCAGGGCGAGGCGTTCCGTCAGGAACTCGGCCGCGATCCTGATCTGGCGGACTTTTCCGACATACTTCCACGCTGGACGGCCAACGGCGCCCTCGAGATCGACGTGCTCCACGCCGACCCTAAACGGCTCGACTTCAATGTTCGGCGCTGTCGCTATGCCGAGATGTACCGGGCCATGGGGCTCGGCCATCTTGGGGCGGTTCTGTCCTGCAATCGCGATGGCCGCTTCTGTGAAGGCTATAATCCCGCGATCGAGTTCTCGCGCACGCAGACGCTGATGGAAGGCGCCGACCACTGTGATTTCCGCTATCGGCTTTCATCGCCGAAGCAGTCCTGACGACACTGCGTCAAGCCATGATCGCGGCCCTGGAGCGGAGCATCGCAAACACTCCTGCCACGGCGGGGCCGCGAACGGGCCAGGGCAGAATCAGTCCGCCACTTTCTCTTGGAAGTCTGGCGCTTGGGAAGAACGCGAATCCGGACGCGACCAGGGTGGCCGATGGGTAAAACCGCTTTAAATACAAGGACCTGACGGGCTCCAGCAAATATCGCCAGGGTCGCGCGTCATTTCCTGTTGCATTCCCTCAGCCTTTGCGCCATATAGCGCCCGTCCCCGCTGCTAGGCAGCACGGACGGAGCGGGCGGGTGTAGCTCAGGGGTAGAGCACAACCTTGCCAAGGTTGGGGTCGTGGGTTCGAATCCCATCGCCCGCTCCATTTTTTTCATTTAAGATCAGTATGTTAGGCTGCGGTGTTGCTGCTCTAGGCGGCGCCCGGTGCGGAATTCGATGCCGCGTCGTAGCAGCCGGAGGAAGGCCTCCGAATGGCGGGGCGCGGGTTCGGCGCCTTGAATCGAAGCCGGGCTTCGTGAGGGAGCCTACGGTTCGCGCCGGCGTCATGGGTTGCACCATTCGAAGCGCGCCGCATTGCCGCGAATGGAAACGCGAACAGCCGCGCCGCACTGCCGTTATCGTCGATGGCTGACCGTTACCTTCGGAGACGCCGCTCACCGCGCGTCGTCGTAGCGTGCCCTACTGTCGCGAATGAACTCCCTATGCTCGATCGCCCAGGCGGCGAGGTGTCGAACGGCTTCCGCGAGAGAGACTCCGGTCTTCGTCAGCGAATATTCAACTTGTGGCGGCGTGGTGTGACGAACCGACCGGTCGACCAGCCCATCGCGCTCCAGCGCCTTGAGCGTCCTGGTCAGCATCTGTTGCGAAATGCCCGGCACTTGCCGCTTGATGCTGTTGAAACGTTCCGGCTGCCGGCTCAGCACGACGACGATCTGAACCGTCCACTTGTCTCCGATCCGGCCGAGCACTTCGCTGACGCCGGAACAGTTCGAGAGCTCGCTCAGAACATTGGTCATGTTCATAGGACCTGGTCCAGAAAATATGCGTTCTTGTTGAACGATAGTCGGTCACGTATTTTTTGCTAGTCACAAATGTAGACCTGGCGGGGATCCACATCCAGCGCCCGGTTTCAGCAAACGGACCCTCTGATGCTCGAAAAGCCAACCTTTCGCGAAGCGAACATGGACGCGGCGGTGCCGGTCGTATCGGTTCGCTCATTGCGTCTGCCATCTCCCGGTCGTGGAGAAGATCTGCAACTGCGCCTCTCCGCGCCGGTAACGGGCGTCGATCTTCCCCTGGTGCTGTTCTCGCATGGTTTCGGATCGTCGATGGACGGCTATGCGCCTCTGGTCGACTATTGGGCGGCGCACGGCTTTGTCATCGTTCAGCCAACCTATCTCGATTCGCGACGGCTCGGCCTGGCGCCGGACGACGCAAGACGGCCATCGCTCTGGCGCACCCGAGTGCAGGACGCCAAACGCATTCTCGACAATCTCGACCGCATCGAGCAGTCAGTGCCCGGTTTGGCCGGAAGGGTCGATCGTACCAACATAGCGGCTGCCGGCCACTCCTTCGGTGGCCAGACGACGAGCATGCTGCTTGGTGCGCGCATGGTGACGGACGGCGCCGACGAGGACATGTCCGATCGACGGGTCAAGGCCGGTATTCTATTGGCATCGGGTGGCAAGGGAGGCGACGCTCTGAGCGAGATCGGGCGGACCATGACGCCCTATCTGAACACCAGCTTCGACCACATGGTCACACCGGCCCTGATCGTCGCAGGGGACGCAGATCACTCGCCACTGACCGAGCGCGGGCCCGATTGGTTCTACGAACCTTATTTTCTTGCCCCCGGTCGCAAGGCGCTTCTGGTCGCTTTCGGCGGCGAGCACATGCTCGGGGGTATTTCGGGCTACGAGGTCACCGAAACCACCGACGAAAATCCCGACCGAGTGGCCCTGATCCAGCAGGTGACCCTAGCCTATCTGCGCCAACAACTGCTGGGTGATGAGACCGCGTGGTCGTCGGCGAGCGCAACCCTTGCGAATGCCATCGCCCCTCACGGCCGGCTTCAGACGAAGTCGGGATGATCGGCGCAGCAAGCGAAGCCCTGCGGCTGCACGGCGGCGATCGACACCATCGCGGCTGTTGGTGAGGATTCCGGCATCGGAGGGCCGGACCACCGCGCCGTTTTCACCCCTCCCTTGCGGCAGGCGATGCACGAGCAATGCAATTGCAAAGCTCTTCCGGATTTTCTAGTGTTCATCTTCGCTCAAACAGCCTCTGGCTGCGCAGTGCGTTGTTGCTTTGTCGCCATGGCGGCGGATGAATTCGGAATGCGCGAACCATGATGGATCCACGGATGTCGGCCGCCCTCGATTCACGCCATGAAAGCCTGAGCGATCGGCAGCAAGCTATTGTCGAGAGGGCAAAAGTCGGCGGCTTCGTCACTGTCGAGCAGCTCTCTGAATCGATGAATGTTTCATCGCAGACGATTCGACGGGACATCGCGCGTCTCTGTACCCTGGGCATACTGCGCCGCTATCATGGAGGCGCCAGTCTGGTTTCGAATTCGCGCAATGCGCACTATTCGACGCGCCAGGCAACGCTGTGGGATCAGAAAGTCCGGATCGCCAAAGCTGCCGCAGCGCGCATTCCCGATGGATCTTCGCTCTTCATCGACATCGGAACCACGGCGGAGGCCGTCGCCCGGCAGCTCTTGGACACCAAGAAGGATCTGCGGGTCCTGACGACGAGCTTGAGCGTCGCCAGCATGATGGCGGCCGGCGAGGGATTCGAGGTGACGATGGCAGGTGGAATCGTTCGACTTGCTGATCTTGCCGTGTTTGGCGAAGCCGCTCTTGAATCTCTCAACCGCTACAAGGTCGACTTTTCCATCCTCGGTATTTCGGGAGTTGACGCGGACGGAACGCTCCTTGACTTCGACACCCGGGAGGCAAGCCTCGTCCGGGTCGCCATAGCGAATTCGCGTACGTCATTCCTCGTGACGGATCACACGAAATTCGGCCGTGCGGCGATGGTGAAGGTCGGCCATCTATCGCTTGTCAACGCGCTGTTTCTCGATCGAATGCCCGATGCACCCTATGATGATATGATCCAACAGTCGGGCGTCGTGGTTCATTTGGTCGAGTGATTGGCCTGTGCACGCCTGTTCTCTGTCCGAAGCAGGTACAGCCCGCTTCCAATGATGAGAGACCCTCCGATGCCGAGGAAGGGCGTCGGCGTGTCGCCGAAAATGAGCCATCCCAACAGAACAGCCCATACCATCTGGTAATATTGGAAGGGAGAGACGACGGACGCAGGCGCGGCGCGAAAGGCCGCAAGAACGGCTGTCGCCGCAATCCCGAGAATAAGCCCCGCTACCACATTTACCCCGAGGTCGTATTGGGTTGGCGTCACGATGCCCCCGGGACAGCCGAATGCTAGCAGGCATGCAATCGCGGCTGCGGCGGTACCGTTGCCGTAAAGCGGAAACGAAATTGGCGTCTCGTTCTGCCCAAAATGCCGGATGATCAGCGCCGAGAAGGAAAAGCAGAGTACTCCCAGCACGGCGCTCAAGGCGCCGGTCCCGATGGCTGGCCCACTTGGACGGAGCATGACCAAGATGCCCGCAAAGCCACCCGCGATCGCCGCCCAGGCGGAAGGCGCCACCTTCTCCTTGAACATCAGCGAAGACAAGGCGGTCATGACAAGCGGGCCCGAGAAAAGAATCGCGTAAGCGTCGGCCAGGGGCATATGCGCAAAGGCGTATAGGTTCAGGATCATGGCGCCAAGACCGAACATCGCCCTGACGCTATGAAGCGGAAGGCTTCGGATGCTCAGACCGCGCCATCCTTTGCCGTGGACGAAACCGATAAGCGTGATCGGAAGCAGGGAAACGAGCGTGTCGATCAGCAATATCTGCAGGATCGAATATCGCAGCGAGAGATACTTCGTCAGCGCGTCAACGGCCGAATAAAGGGAAAAGCCAGCGACCACGAGAGCGATCTGAGGCCGATAATCGGAGCGCATAGACGGCTGGCCAGCGATGTGACGGGTGGGCGACAATGACTTCACCCGTCTCAAGTGTCCTGTCGCGAACTTGACGGAGGTGCTCTATGGCAAGGCGGAGCGATCGATGGTTCGGGCGGACTTGCCGTCAGAGCCATTGCCTCACGCGGCGCGTCCGATTTGATCGGCGACGAGAAGCGCGGCATAGACCATGTCTGCGGTGACCTTGAAGGGCATGTTGTGAATGGTCTCGTTGGGCGCCGTGGCAGCCTTGGCAACATCCATCAAGCGATCTGGATCAAGATCCCTGACGCCCAGTTCGCCAAACGACAGCGGTAAGCCGACACTGCGGCAGTATCGCGTGTAGGTATCGATTTCCGCCTGCGGAGCGGCCTCGAGGACCAACTGAACGAGCGTTCCAAACGAAACCTTCTCGCCGTGAAAGAAGTGATGTGTCTCTTCCAGCCTGGTCAGGCCATTGTGGATGGCATGGGCCGCCGCCAGTCCGCTGCTCTCGAAGCCAAGGCCGCTCAAGAGGATATTGGCCTCGATAACGTTCTCGAGGGACTGAGTGACGACCTTGCGCTCGCAAGCGGCTTTAGCCTTAACCGAGTCTTCCAGCAGCGTTCGATAACACAGCTCCGCGATGGCAAGCGCTGCCTTGGTGCTTTGCCCGCCAGCCATTGCCGTCGCGAAGGATTTGGCGCAGGCGCGCGCCTCGAAAAACGTCGACATACCGTCGCCCATGCCCGCGACCAGAAAGCGAACCGGAGCCGCCGCGATCACCGCGCTATCGACCAATACGAGATCTGGGTTCCGCTTATAGAAGCTGTATTCTTCAAACTCACCATCGTCCGTGTAGATTACTGACAGTGCGCTTGTCGGTGCATCGGTTGAAGCAATGGTCGGCACGACAACGACCGGCGCCTTCAAATTGTTTGCGACAGCCTTTGCCGTGTCGAGAGCCTTGCCGCCACCCAAGCCGACGATGCAGTCGAATCCGCCTGACCTGGCCACGCCCAGTAGGCGTTCGATCTCGGTCTTGCTGCACTCGCCCGAGAAGCCAGCAGACGTGATTTTATTCCCGCAGGCGGTGAGCGAAGTGGCCACGCGTGCTTCGTCGTCCTTGTGAGCAACAAGCAAAGACTTGGTGCCGTAATCGTCGAGATAGACGCCGAGTCTTGAGAGTTCGCCGCCACCCAGGACGAACTTGGCCGGCGAGATCATGATTTTGGTCATGACTTTGGATGTCTTTCATAGGTTGCGGTTGGTCTGGGCAAGTACGGCTTACGCGCCGCGGGAGGCCGCGCGTAAGCTCGTGAGACGAAGCTTATTGATTGGCGATGGCGGCCTGGTTCGCAGCCGCGATCTTGTCGCTCGCCTGTTTGATGTCATCTTCGATGATGGCGAGGAATTCCTTGCCTTCCTCGCCATACTGCCCGAGATACCACTCGCGGACCGGATCGGCCTGCTTCTTGAACTCGGCAGTTTCTTCCTTTGTGGGGATATAGATCGTGCCTCCCGAGTCGCGGAAAGCTTGGTAGGCGGCCAGTTCTTTGGAGGGCTGTACGCCAAAGGTGACATCAGCGAAGAGATGAGCCCCGTCGAGAACGACGGTCTTTTCTTCTTCGGTCAAGCTTTGGAACTTGGTGTTCCCGATGTACCACATGTTGGTCATATAGGCGTTTCGCTCAAGCGTCAGATACTTGATCTGTTCGTTGAGGTTGGCGGAGACAATGTCGCTGATGGAATTCAGCGAGCCGTCGATGACCCCTGTGGTGAGCCCTGTATAGACTTCCGAGAAGGGCAGGGGCGTTGGTGAAGCCCCCATATTGCGCACCAGCGTCTGTTGGATTGGCGACTCGATCGTGCGAATCTTGAGGCCTGCCATGTCGGCTGGCGTCTTCACCTGCTTCTTGGTCGTGCCGATGCCGCGCCAGCCGCCGGTTTGGCCGATGGCCAGAAGC
The DNA here is from genome assembly GCF_900167365.1 of Consotaella salsifontis. Classification (GTDB taxonomy): domain Bacteria; phylum Pseudomonadota; class Alphaproteobacteria; order Rhizobiales; family Rhizobiaceae; genus Consotaella; species Consotaella salsifontis. The sequence goes on from NZ_FUXL01000017.1 coordinate 92,953, forward strand.
ATGATCTCGTTATTGGTGGCTTCCAGGACGCGTTCGCGAATCTGCTGTTCCAGCGGCCCGCGAAGCACGTCCATCACCACGCGATCGGAAGAGAAGAGATAGGGAATGTCGAGCGCCTGGATGGGGGGATAGATCACAGCAGCGCCGCCGGCAGTTCCGTTGTAGATGTCAACGACGCCGGCTTTCAGGCTTTCAAAGCACTCCACCGCAGAGCCACAGAGCTGCGCGCCGGCGAAGACATCCACTTTCACGGAGCCGTTCGTGTTGGTCTCGACATAGTTCTTGAAGACCATCGCACCATCGTAGTCCTCGTCGTTCTGGTTGGCGAGGAATGTCAGGTTTAGCGTGGTTTCGGCCGCCGCCGGGAGCGGCAGCATCATCGCCATCAGGCTTGCGCCGGCGATCATCGTTGCGAAGAGCTTCATGTTTTCCTCCTTGATTGTTAATTTTTGTCGGCGCCGCATGGAGCGGCGCTTTGATCGAGCAGCATAGGCCGCCTTCACTGCACGTAGCCCAGGGCCCGCGGTAGCATCAGGACGAGATCCGGCACGTAGGTGATGAGGGCGAGGACGCAGAGCTCAGCGAAAAGGAAGGGCAGCAACTGGAGCGATATCGCCTCGACGCGTTCTCGGCTGATCCCCGAGATAACGAAGAGGACCAGGCCCATCGGCGGGGTGATCAAGCCGATGATCATGTTGATGCTCATCACCACGGCGAAGTGGACCGGGTCGATGCCAAGGTGCGTCATCACAGGCGCGAGGATCGGCGCCAGGATGAGGATCGCCGGCCCCGCATCCATCAGCATCCCGACGATGAGAAGCAGGACGTTGATGAGGAAGAACAGGAGATAGGGATCGGACGTGATCGATAGCACGAAGGACGAGACCAGTTGCGGTGTCCCCTTGAGGCTCACGACCGAAGCGAAGGAGACGGCCGCCCCGACCAGCATCAGGATGACGGCGGAACTCAAAGCCGTGCGGGCGAAGATGCCTGGCAGGCCGCTGAACTTGATCTCCTTTGTGTAGAAGAGGCCGAGGATCATCGAATAGACGGCGGCGATCGCCGCGGCCTCGGTGGGCGTGAAGACGCCGCCGATAATGCCGCCGATAAGGATGACCGGCGTCATCAGGGGCAGGAACGCCTCGCGCCCTGTTTTCAAGACGACTGCCATCGAGGCCCGCTTGTCGGCGCGCGGCATCTTCTCGAAGTGCGCGCGGATTGCGATGACGATCATCAGCGCGATGGCGATCAGCAGGCCGGCGATGACGCCACCAGCAAACATGGCCGCCACGGAAACGTTCATGATGAAGGCGTAAAGAATGAAAATGCCGGATGGCGGAATGATGGAAACGATGACTGCCGAGGCGGCTACGACGGCCGAGGAAAACCGCGCCGAATAACCGGATTTGCGCATCGCCGGAATCATGATCGAGCCAAGCGCAGAAGCGTCGGCGACGGCTGAGCCGCAACCTCCCGCCAGCATCACTGCTGAACAGACGGTGACGTGAGCGAGTCCACCGCGCAAGTGTCCAATGAGCGCATTGGCGAAGTTCACCATCCGCTGCGTCACGCCGCCTGCCGTCATCATCTCGCCGGCAAGGATGAAGAACGGCAGCGCCATCAGAGGGAAACTGTCGATGCCGGCAAAGAGACGCTGGAACAGAAGATTGAGAAAAACCTCCTTGCCTTCCAGGTAAAGCGCGATGCCAGGCGCGAGCAGCATCATGTAGACCATCGGCATTCCGATGATGAGGAAGCCCGCAAAGAACCAGATGTACAAGAAAGTCACGTGCGTCCTCCCTATTCGCTGCGGCCGACTGCGACGGCTGGTAGAGTGGCTCCGTCCTCGTCGTCGGTGCCGTGATCTTCGGTTGAGATCGTCTCTTCATCGATCGCGACCACGCGCTGTCCGGCGAGACGCGCGGAAAGCTCCAGCACTTTCTCCACTGCGCAGAGGAAAGTGAGGCCGAAACTCAAGGGCAGGACCAGGTAGATGAGCCCGACTGGGACCTGAAGCGCCTGCGTCATGGTGCTCATGCCGCGCCCGATCATGCCAAGCGAGATCTTGACGCAGAAGACGGCGAGGACCACGACCATGATCTCAAGCACCAACCGGAGCGCAATGCCGGCCTTGGTGTTACGGAAAGCGACCACCAGGAAATCGACGGCCACGTTCATTCCGCGCTTGTGACCCAGCGGGAAGAAGAGGAACGTCATCCAGACCATCAGGTAGCGTGCCACCTCCTCGGTCCAGACGAAGCTGTATCCGAAGCCGTAACGGCAGATCACGTGGATGGTCACCACCGTAGTCATGACCATCAGCAACACGGTCGCCAGCCACCCCGCCGCCTTGGTGGCGATCGTGTTGAACCAATCCAGACCGATAATTAACTTGCGAAACATCTGCGCTCCTCCCTGCGCTTGTTCAGGGAATTCTATCGATGCCGATTTCCGGATCGTCGACGACCACTTCTCCCGCCTCCATGCGAAGGGACGCAGTCCACCGCGCGCCGTCGGGACGAGGGCGTCCGAAGACACGCACCGTGGCGATCCGCCGGTTGGCTGGTATCTGATTGGTGTTCTGAACTGCGGGGCCCAGCTTCAACACAGCGCCGGATCTGACGAAGACGGGGATGCGATCGATCGGCATGACGTCCGCAATACGGCGCCCGCCGGCAATGTGGTCGCCAGACCAGAAATCGTACCAATCGCCCTCCGGCAGATAATAGTCGACGGCTCCGCCGGGACGGATCACGGGCGCCACGAGAAGATCGTCGCCCAGCATGTACTGGGTTTCAAACCCCCAGCTCAAAGGTTCCTTCGGAAACGCCAGGACCATCGGGCGCATCAACGGCAGGCCGCATTCGGCGGCTTGCGCCGAGGCATCTTCGAGAACAGGAATGAGGCTGTAGCGCAAAGCCAGCCATTCCTTGGCGATGGCTTCCACGTCCTCGCCAAAAGCCCAAGGCTCTCGTGCGCCGATGCCGTGGAAGCGGCAATGCGAGCCGAGGACTCCCGCTTGCATCCAGCGTACGAACAGTTCCGGCGTCGGCTGTTCGCCGTAGAAGCCGCCGATGTCGGTGGAATAATAGGGAACGCCAGACAGCCCCCAGGAAAGGCCCCCAATAATCGAGGCGGCGAGTCCGCTCCAGCTTGATTGGCTGTCGCCGGCCCATTGGATCGGTGCCAGTTGGCTACCCGCCCACCCGGAACGGCTCCACACCAGCGCGTCGTCGCCGAATGCATCGTGGCACGCCTCGTAGACGCAACGGTTGTAAAGCAAAGCATAAACGTTGTGCAGGCGCTTGCCGTCGTCGCCATTGCTGGCAATCATGTCGTCGAGCACCTGCTCGGCGAAGTCGGCCTTGATGGTGTCGACGCCGGCTGCGAACAACGCTTGGTGGCGATCGCGCCACCAAGCGTAGGCGCCCGGGTTGGTGAAGTCGAGCAGGCCGCTGGCCGGCAGTGGTGTCAGCACTTCGCCGAAGGGCGACAGATCCCATTCGTAGTGGTAGGGCGCTCCGGTTTCGTCCTTCAGCAGATAGCCTGCCTCGGCCAGCTCCGCGTGAACTGGATTGTTCACCGAGATCAAGGAGTATTCCCAGACACAGAGCCTGGGCACGTATCGCTTGATCTCGGCACAGAAGGCGGCTGGATCGGAAAATCGCCGCTCGTCCCATTCGAAGGCGAAGCGTGTGTCGGTGTCCTGCCAGGCGCGGCCATCCATGGTCAGCACATCGCAGGGAATCTGCCTGTCAACGATCGTCTTGGCAATGTCGAGAGCTTCTTCAGGGGTTCGATAGTAGGCCTTGGAGATCCAGTTGCCGAAGCTCCAGGTCGGCGCCTTGGGCGCGCGGCCGGTGATATGGGTATAGCGCTCCAACATCTCGGCTGGGCTGTCGGCTGCGATCAGAAAGAGGTCCAACACCGCGTCGTCTACATAGGCGCCGTAGCTCTGGTTCGACCATTGCGGATAGCCGACCCCGTGGACGACGCGCGCCGGAGTGTTGACGAAAATGCCCCAGCCGTCAGGGCTCCACATGAACGGGCAATTCTTGTAGCAGCGCTCCGAATTGACGCCGAGTGCGTCCTCGTTCCAATTGTCGACGAGCTGGCCTCTCCGGTTCAGACCGGAGTATTTCTCGCCGCCGCCATAGACGGGCGTTCCGAACGGCAGATCGAAGGAAAAGAACCAGCCATCGGAAGTGCGCGCGAAAGGCGGCAGTCGAAAACGGCGAACAAAATGACTGTCCTGGGGCGGAGCGACCACCGATCGGCCGTCGCGGAACAGCGATAGGCTCAAGGGGGCCCGGCCGAGCGCGAGTTCGAATGGCTTCTCAGCTTCGGTCTCCAGATGGATCGCCGCAGCTTCTTCCTTGACACGCAAGGGCACTGGGGCTGCCGCCGCTCGAACAAGGCCATAGTCGTTGACTGTAGCGTCGCCCAGCCGGAAGCGAAGAATGCCCGGCGCCCAGACGGTCAGGGACAATTCGCCTTCATCAGTCTGGAAGCGTGCTTGACCGCCTTCCGCACTGATGAGGCTCAAGCCGCCGAGCGGCGAAAGGCTTTCTGGGTTGGGATGTTGGGCGGGCATCGTCGAGCCTTGTTCCTTTGTGGATTCAGTCCTTCGGTGGCGGCGCCCGGACGGCCGGCGCCGCCATCGCTTTCACGCCATCTCGACGACGGGGATGCCGAGGCGTTTGGCAAAGGCGCGCAGCACTGGGCGGTGCTCGCCGTAGACCACGGCGGTGTGGTGCTCGAGGCCCTCGGATATGATGGTTTCGAGATAGCTGGCGGCGGAGGCGTCGAGCCTGGCGACGCCGGCGGTGCCGGAGAAGGCGAGGGGCCGCCGGATCATCTCGCCGCCCGCCAGCATGAGCCGCAGGCTGCCGCCGCTACGGCTGAGGCGCGCCACGGTAATGCGCCCCGGCTTTAGCGGAAATTCCGAAAGAAGCGGCATCTTGCGGTTGGAGTGGACCGTCGCCCGCGTCTCGGCCTCGGGATCGGCCATGTCGATGGGCGCCTGGCCGCAGTGCCAGAACACCACCGTGTCGTCCTTGGTGTCGATGTCGACGAGATCGGAGTTGAACACCGCACCGTCGTCGCTCGCCCATTGAAGCAGCAGCGAGGTGATGACGCCGTAGACGTCGGCCTCGCAGCCCGCCGGGATGCGATCCTCGTTGAGCAGGGCGAGGGCGCCACAGGCCGCGCAACCATAGTCGATGAAGAAATCGGGCCAGCAACGCACGGCGATGCCGGCATAGCCCTTGTCCTTGGCGCGCTGCGAGAGGCAGCCGTGGATCTTCAGCGTCTTCCGGGTGGCGACCTCGTCCATCTCGGCGAGATTGCCGAACTCGTGGCTGCGCCGCGCCCAGCCATTGTCGGCGAGGTCCTCGGGCGCGGCCTTGACCTCCTCGATGAAGGCCTTGACCGGCTGCTGATCGACGGTGATGCCGAAGCGGGAGGCAAGCTCGCCAGCATCGAAATCGCACGGATCGAAGCCGTCGGGGTGTTCGCCGACGACGAGAAGCTTGGTGCTCTTGAAACGGCGGACGAGGGCCGCAGCCTTGGCGGCGGTCGCAATCTTTCCGGCCGCGCTCGCGTCGTCGGGCTCGCCATGGACATAGTCGATGGATTTGCCGCGCCGGCTGAGGGCATGGGCGGCGAGATTGACGCCGCAGAAGGAGTTGAGCCGAAGCCGGCCGCCGGTGCGCGGCTCGGGGAAGGACCACATCATGACGGGCGCATCGACCGCCTCGGTCAGGCCGAGGGTCATGGTCGCGTCGGCAAACGTGACCTGGAGGATGAGAAGGAGGTCGAGGGGCTCGGCGGTCAGCGCGGGTACGGCAGCGGCGGCCGCATCGGCGTCGAAGAGGATCTTCGGCTCGCCGATGAAGTCGGCATCCACGAGCTTCAGCGTTTCCAGCGCCTTCTGGAGCTTCTCCTCGGCATAGGCGACATCGAAATTGACCCGGCCGACGACGGCAAGGCCGATCTTGGGTTTG
>NZ_FUXL01000019.1 GCF_900167365.1 Consotaella salsifontis
AGCGTGAAGGGCTTCTCCGTGCAGCGCCGGCGCAGCCACTCGGCATGCGCGCCGGCGATCTTCTTCGGCTTGTGCCCACCCATCTGGCCGGGCGCCACACTGCCCGTCTCATGGTGGCGCTGCAGCCATTTGACCGCCGTGCTCACCGCAACCCCGAAGCGCTCCGCCGCCTGATGGCGCGACAGCCCGCCCTCAAGCACCGCCGCAACCACCCGCTCGCGCAGATCCATCGAATAAGGTCGACCCATCCATGCTGGCCTCCGTCTCCAGCCAGCATGTTGAATCAGATTGGCGCCTCCGATGGAATCCTCTTCCGATTCTGCCGAACTTCATCCCGCTCTAGGACGACTTGTCCATCTTCTGGACCATCTGGAGATGCTCCTGAAGCGTCGGGAGCGTCTTCGAGGCGAAGGAGCGGACAGGCCCCTGCTCGCCGTTCTGCGAGTAGTTCTGGAACAGATCGACCGCCTGCTGGTGCGCCTGAACATTCATTTGGATGTAGGCCTTGTCGAAGTCGTCGCCCGAGGCGTTCTTCAACATATCGAGCTTCTGCTGGTGCTCACTGTCGAGTTCCTTCGGCACGCTGATGTCCGATCCCGCATCCTTGACCGCCGCCTTCAGGTTCTTGCCGGCCGTGGTGTGGTCATCGACCATGCGCTGGGCGAAATCGCGAACGTCGTCGCTCTTTGTCGTCTTCAGCGCGAGCTGGGCCGCCTCGATCTCCATCATGTTCGACTGCGCCGCCATGGGAACGAAGGTCGCGGCCGTCGTGGGGTTCGCCATGGGCGCCGCTGTGCTCGCGCCGGACGCGGCCGATTTCGCGGTGTCACTGGGCATCTGCGTCTGCGTCGTCGGCGCCGTCTGAGCGTTGGTGCCGGACGAGGTTTGCGCCAGGGCCATGGACGAGGTCAGGGAAAGGGCGAGCGTCGCAATGGCGAGTTCGCGTTTCATGAGCAACTCCTGATTGGTTATCGGCGGCCAAGCCGCCAGTCGGAGAAGCAACGGACGCCTTCGCCGACTGTTCCGATTCCAGTTCCCGGCCAATGATTTAGGCTGCCGTACCGCCGGGCCGGATCAGCTCGTTGGGCGCGCACGGCCGCCGCGACCGATCGTAGCGGAGGGATTAGGCGGCTTCGCCCAACCGTCGTTTGGTGATGTGCTTTCCGATCAATGCGGCGATGCTCCAAGGCGCTTGCGAAAACGCGGCTCCCTATTGCATAAGGTCGGCGACCGACCATCGAAGCTCTCCTCGCGGGATCGCTTCCCTGATCGGACCGAGACGACCCCGCGTGGTCAAGGGTCTCTCGCCGGGCGCTGAGAGCGAATGGAAGGCAAGTCCGCGATGAGCTTGAAAGCCCGCGTCATTCCCTGCCTCGACGTCAAGGACGGCCGTGTCGTCAAGGGTGTCAATTTCGTCGATCTGATCGATGCGGGCGACCCGGTGGAGGCGGCCAAAGCCTATGACGCGGCGGGCGCCGACGAGCTCTGCTTCCTTGATATCACCGCCTCTTCCGACAACCGTGAGACGATTTTCGACGTCGTGGCGCGCACGGCGGCGCACTGCTTCATGCCGCTGACGGTGGGCGGCGGCGTGCGCGAGATCGCCGACGTGCGCAAGCTTCTCCTGGCGGGCGCTGACAAGGTTTCGATCAACACGGCGGCCGTCCGCCGGCCGGAATTTGTGGCCGAGGCGGCCGACAAATTCGGCGACCAGTGCGTCGTCGTCGCCATCGACGCCAAGCAGGTGGCCCACGACCCGAGCCCACGCTGGGAGATCTTCACCCATGGCGGACGAACGCCAACGGGGATCGACGCCGTGGAATTCGCGATCCGTGTCGTCTCGCTGGGCGCGGGCGAAATTCTCCTCACCTCGATGGACCGCGACGGCACCAAGTCGGGCTTTGATCTCGCGCTCACCCGCGCCATCGCCGACGCCGTGCATGTGCCGGTGATCGCCTCGGGCGGCGTCGGCACGCTGGACCATCTCGTCGAGGGCATTCGCGACGGCCATGCGGCGGCCGTGCTTGCCGCTTCGATCTTCCACTTCGGCACCTTCACGGTGGCCGAGGCCAAACGCCATATGGCCGCGGCGGGCATCGCCGTGCGGCAGGACGCCGCCTGACGCCCCTTCTCGCGCCAACTCTCGATTCAAGGAGGGCTCATGTCGGAGTTCACCCTTTCCCAGCTCGAATCCATCGTCGCCGCGCGGGCGACCTCGGATGACCCCAAATCCTATACGGCCCGACTCTCGCGGGACGGCATCGAACGGGCGGCCAAGAAACTGGGAGAGGAAGCCGTCGAAACGGTGATTGCCGCCCTGGGCGAGGATCGCCGCGCGCTGACCGGTGAAACCGCCGATCTCTTCTACCATCTTCTGGTGGTGCTTCGTCTGAAAGGCGTGTCGCTGTCGGACGTGATGGAGGAATTGGAGCGGCGCACGGCGCAGACGGGCCTTGAGGAAAAGGCTTCTCGCGGCTCCTCCGAACGTCCGTCATGATCGCAAAGCGTCGTGGAAATGCCATTCGCGAAGCGACCGGCGAGGAACCGAGGATTGGCGCGGCGGGCCGCTCCAGTCGAAACGCAGAGCGTCTCAGCGTCATGGATCAGCTGACCCCAACCACTCTCTCGCCCTATCGCTTCTTCACCGCCGAGGAGTGGTCGCATTTCCGCGATGGCGCGCCGCTGACCCTCACCGCGGAGGAAGTGGTGCGGCTGCGTTCGCTCAACGATCCCATCGATCTCGACGAGGTCGCGCGCATCTACCTCGCCGTCTCGCGGCTGCTCTACGCCCATGTGGAGGCGAGCCAGGCGCTGTTTTCGCAACGCCAAGCGTTCCTCGGCGAAGCGCAGACGGTGAAGGTGCCGTTCATCATCGGCATCGCTGGGTCGGTGGCGGTGGGCAAATCCACCACCGCGCGCGTGCTCAAGGAGTTGTTGCAGCGCTGGCCGCACTCGCCGAAGGTGGATCTCGTCACCACCGACGGCTTTCTCCATCCCAACGAGGTCCTCGAGGCCGAAGGCCTGATGAAGCGCAAAGGCTTTCCGGAAAGCTACGACATGCCGGCCATGCTGCGCTTTCTGTCCGACATCAAGGCGGGAGTGGCGCGTGTCGAGGCCCCGGTCTATTCCCACTTCTTCTATGACGTCATGCCGGGCGAGACCGTCGTCGTCGACCGCCCCGACATCCTGATTTTCGAGGGCCTCAACGTCCTTCAGGTGCGCGAGATGCCGAAGGACGGCAAGGTTGTGCCCTTCGTCTCGGACTTTTTCGACTACTCGATCTACATCGACGCCGAGACGACGGACATTCACCGCTGGTATGTCGAGCGCTTCATGCGGCTCAGAAAGACCGCCTTCATGGACGAGGCGTCTTTCTTCCACCGCTATTCCAAGGTGAGCGAGGAGGAGGCTGTGAGTCTGGCCGAGTCGCTCTGGAACGACATCAACGCCCGCAATCTCTTCGAGAACATCCTGCCCACCCGGCCACGCGCCGACCTGATCCTTCGCAAGGGGCCGAGCCACCGGATCGAGCAGGTCGCGCTGCGCAAGATCTAGTAGCCTGACGGGCTCAGGCCTTTGGCCGCGCTCCATGCTGGCGGCCAAAGGCAGGGGCACTGCGAGAGCAGCCTTAGTCCTTGCGGGCGATCGTGCCGTAGAGGATGGCGCGGTTCTCGCCATAGAAGACGTTGGCGTCCGCCTCGTTGCGGTCGACGCTGCGGTTAACGATCTCCCACATCTCCTCCTCCGTGCGCAGGACCAGCGCCCAGTTCATGAACGCCTCCATATAGCCCTCGTCCGGGAGATCGCGGTGGTAATTGGCGAAGAGGAAGACGCCGCCGGGCTTCAGATATTTAAGGCAAGCGCGCGTGAGACGGATCGCCACGGCGCGGGGAAGATAGTCGTACAGCCCCGCCGCATAGACCAGATCGAACGTGCCGAGCGCGTAGGAACCGGCGAGCACCCCCTTGACCGAGCCGTCGATGGCCTCGACCGCCGTTCCGGCGAAGTCGCGATTGATCGAGCCGATGGAGATCGGGTCCTGGTCGAGCGCCACCCAGCGCTTCAGCCGCCCCTCCTTCAGCGCCGTCGACTTCAGTCCCTCGCGCAGATGGCCCGACGCGATGGTCAGCACCTCCAGGTTGCCGCCGCGCTCCTCGGCCATCGTGTCGACCTGCCGTCCGAGGATTTCCAGGCGTTCCCGCGCGGCGGCCGCCGTCGGCGCGTTATGGGTGAAGCTGTAGATGCCGCGCCCGAGCTCTGTCGTCTCGGCAACCGCGTCGGCCACGCTCGGATGCTCGTAGACGAAGTCCAGAAGCTGGGCGTCGCCGGAGTAGCCGCGAGGCTTTTCCACCGACCAGCGGGTGAACGGGTCCTGGAGAAGATAGCGATTGATCGGATGAGCCTGGGCGATCGGCAGCAGCTTCTGCCACACGCCGGGGTCGAGCGAAGCGCGCATCTTGCGCATCTCTTCCACCAGAAACGACGCAACCTCGGCGGGAGACGAGCCTGCCTCGAAGCGCTGCTGGGTAATGGCCATGGTCAGCGCGAGCTGAACCTCGGCGGCGCGAAATTCTTCGTCTGCCTGCGGCGTCGCGGGCGCGGCGACAGTCGCCGCGACCATGTCGGGTGTGATCAGGCTTTCGCCATCGAATACAACTCGTACCCGGCTCAATATTCGCCCCTATGGTTGCGTTAGGTATTGGCTAACCATATCAACAAGCGGGCCTTATTAAACAAATTTGATTCAAATTTTCGCCACAAGGTTAACGTCGATACAACCTGGCGCCCTCATCATGGGGGCTTATCTGTTGGCCGGGTGTCCATCGCCTGGCCGACCCATCTCGGGTCGGCCCTCGTGGCCGCACCGGATCGAGAGGCGGATTGGATCGAGACCTTCGAATGACGCGGATCGACCCTTCCCAGGCCACGCTTCGTCAAGCCTCGACCTCGTCCGAGGCCCTGCGGCTGCTGCGTGCCACAGAGACCCGCCCTTCAGCGCCGCAACCCGCGCCGGAACTGCGCGAGCTGGTGGTCGCCGAGCTCGCCAAACCGCCATTGAAGCGCCGTGCGCTAGAGCTTCAGGCGCTCTATCAGGCCGAACGGGAGCAGCCGCGCAAGAAAGAGACGCGGATGACGATGTGGCTCACCGTCACGCTCTATATTGCCTTCGCCTGCACGGATTACTTCCTCATCCCCGACGTCGCCCTTGTCCTGACCAGCGCAAGATGTGCTCTCAGTGCCCTCGCGCTCATCCTGGTGGAGATCCTGGTGACGAGGGACGCATCCGCCAATATCATCGACACGGCTTGCGCCACGCTGATCGTCGCGGGGTATCTCGTATGGCTGGTGCTCGCCAGTGACACGGCCTTCACCCAGAGCCTGTCCTACTACATGGTCTTCGGCACCATCTTCATGATGGTCGCCAATCTCCTGTTCAATTTTTCCGCGTTTCTGTCCATCGTCTCCTCGCTCGTCGTGATGGGTGGCTTCTTTGCGGCGATGATGCGGTCCGAGCCGGCTTCCCTGTCCTACGAGATCGCCTTCGGCGTGTTCTACGTCTCGTGTTTCGCCTTTCATCTCTGCGTCAACTGGAAGCTCAGCGTCGAGCGCTACGCCGCCTTTCTGAACGCTCTCCTCTCGCGCATCCAGCAACGCGAGATGGCCGAGCAGAGCGAGGCTCTCCTCAAGCTCTCCAATACCGACTCCCTGACCGAAGTCGCCAACCGACGCTCGATCGACGAAACCATGCGCAGGCTGTGGCGCGAGTGGCAGCTTGACGGAAAGCCGTTCGCCGCGATTCTCACCGACATCGACTTCTTCAAGCGCTTCAACGACCATTACGGCCACCAGGAAGGCGACTGCACGCTGGTTGCGGTCGCCAACACGCTGGCGCGTCTGGCGGCGCCCCACGACGCCGTCGTCGGGCGCTACGGCGGCGAGGAATTCATCGTGCTCGTGCAGATCGGGGATCACGAGAAGCTTCGGGAACTGGCCGAATCGATCCGCTCGGCCGTGGCCGATCTCAGGATTCCCCACGACTACCGCCGCGACGGTGAAACGACCGTCACCGTCAGCGTCGGCGCGGCCGCGACCGTGGAAAGCCGCACGGCCAAGCTTGAAAGGCTCATTAGCGAAGCAGACCGCGCGCTCTACAACGCTAAGGCACGGGGCCGGAACTGCGTCCAGCTCTTCGACCCGTCCGCGCCCCATATCGGCGACGAGGCGGAGAACATCGCCGCCATCCTGCGGGTCGCGATCGAGCGGGACCAGGTCTCGATGGTCTACCAGCCCATCAAGAGTCTGGCCACAGGCAAGATCGAGGCCGTCGAGGCGCTGATGCGTCTCAAGATGCCCGATGGCACGCTGATTTCGCCGGCCTTGTTCATTCCGGTTGCCGAGAGCTCCGGGGCGATCCACGAGCTCGGGCGCTGGGCGATCCGCACCGCCTGCCAGGAGGCGTTGATCGGCCAGAAGATGCCTGTCGTCAGCATCAACATCTCGGCGATCCAGCTGCAGGCGCCGGGCTTTTCCATGTCGGTCGCGAAAATCCTCGGCGAGTTGGGCGTCGCCGCCAACCGCATCGCCTTCGAGATCACCGAGGGGCTCGACATCGAGGACCACGACGAGGTGCTCAAGTGCATCAACGAGCTCCAGCAACTCGGCATCCGCATCTGGCTCGATGATTTCGGCACCGGCTTTGCCGGTCTCTCGTGGCTGCGGCTGGTCAAGTTCGACATGGTCAAGATCGACCGTTCGTTCCTTCATGACAGCGTTCTCGCCGAGGGCGCCGACATGCTGAAGGACATCATCGCCCTGATCCGCAATCGCGGCCACACGATGATCGTGGAGGGTGTGGAGACCGAATGGCAGATGGACCTGATGCGGCGTTACCGGGTCGACCAGGTCCAAGGCTTCTACGTGGGCCGGCCCGTCCCCGCCAAACGGCACCGCAAGGCGACCGTCAAGGGCGCCGTGCGCGTCAACTTCCGATACGGAATGCCGCCAGCTTGACCGGCTGGCACCCTTGAAAAGCAGGGGCCGGCGCGGGGATCACCCGCCACCGGCCACCTTGTCATACAATGCTGAAAAACCGCGAGATCGTCGCGAAGCGCCGTACCGACGGAGCGCAAGGCGAAATGCGACGAATCGCATTCCGCCGTGAACTCAGCGGCGAGCGCCGGCCGCGCGCCTCGGACGCTCCTCGAATGCCGCCGGCGTGATTACCTCGGCGCTGGTGGTTCCCGTCCTGAAGCGCGCCATGCTGGCGGCGAGTTCCTGCGTCTCGTCCGAGAGCGAACGCGCCGCCGCCGTCGCCTCCTCGACCATGGCGGCGTTCTGCTGCGTCACCTGGTCCATCTCGTCGGCGGCCGCCGAGATTTCGTTGAGGTTCGCTGCCTGCTCGCGCGCCCGCGAGGCGATGGCGGCGATCGTTGTCGTCATGCTGGCGACCGCTTCCAGGATTTCCTCGAGTGATTGACCGGAGCGGGTGACCAGCGCAACGCCCGCCTTCACCTCCTCGCTCGAGGTGGAGATGAGCGTCTTGATCTCCCGTGCCGCCTCCGTCGAGCGTTGGGCAAGGCCTCGCACCTCCTGCGCGACCACCGCGAAGCCCTTGCCGGCTTCGCCCGCACGCGCCGCCTCGACGCCGGCGTTCAGCGCGAGGAGGTTGGTCTGGAAGGCGATTTCGTCGATGACGGAGATGATCATCTGGATCTCGTTCGACGAGCCCTCGATGCGGTTGATCGCCTGGATGGCGCGAGAGACCACCTCGCCGCCGCTTTCCGCCTTGCCGCGCGCCAAGGCAGCGATCTCCTGGGCATCATGGGAATTGGCCGCCGTGCTGTTCATGGCGTCGCGAACCTGGGCGAGCGCCGCGACGGTTTCCTCCAAACGCGAGGCCTGACGCTCCGTGCGCATCGCAAGGTCTCCGGAAGCCGCCGCGATCTCGGAAAGGCCGCCCTCGATCGAGGAAACCGCCGAGACCGCCGAGGCGACCGCCCCCTCCAGAGCGCTGACGCTCTGATCGAACTTTCTGCGGACCGGCTCGAACTGGGGCGCCAGCGGACCCTCCATGCGCACGGTGAGGTCGCCCTGCGACAACCGCTCGAAGCTCGTCTCCACCATGGTGATGAAGGCGCGCATCTCCTCTGCCTGCAGGTGCTCGGCCTCCTCCTGGCGGGCGCGCTCCTCGCTCTGGCGCTGACGGGTCGCCTCCGCCTCGACCATGAGGTCCGCCCGTTCGACGGTGGCGGTCTTGAAGACGCCGATGGCACGGGCGATGTCGCCGATCTCGTCGCGCCGCGAGAGGCCCGGTACCTCGACGGAGACGTCGCCCTCGGCAAGACGGGACGTCGCGCCGGTGATGGCGGAGAGCGGGCGGATGATCGAGCGCGCCGTCAGAAATGCGAGCGTCAGCAGCGTTCCGATCAGCACGAAGCCGAATAGCAGCGAGATTTGAAGCGAGCGCAGCGCCTCGGCGCGGCTCGCGCCGACCTCATTGGTCATATCTTCGGTGACGATGCGCTTGGCGAAGTCCGCCATGGCGCCGATCCGCGCGGACATGCTGTCGAACCAGTCGGTCTCGACGAGATTGAGGTCGAGGCCGGCGGGCAGCGCGGTCAGGCGGCGATAGAACTGTTCGGAGCCGTCCACCGCCTTGCTCTTCAGGATGTCCTCGAGCCCTGCCGCCAAGTCGCCGGCGGCATTTTCCAGGAACAGCTTGAAGCGCAGCGCCTCGCCACCCTTGAATTCGGCGATCGCCTCGACATCCTTCGCATAGAGCTTGCGCCGGGTGATCGCGGCCGAGCCAATCGATCGGACCTCGGCCGCGTCTTCGATGGCCGCCACCAGATGGCCGAGAGCGGCAACCGTGGCGCGAACGTTGGGCTGCTCGATCCGCTCACCCAGCCGCGAGATGGCGTCCACCGGCCCGTCGATGATCTTGCCGTATTCCTTCATCGTCGCGTCGGGCAGAAGCGAGCGCTCCGTCACCGCGCCGCGGAGCTTCTCCAGGGTGGTGAGCGAGGATCGCATGGCGTCGATCTGCTGGCCCATCTCGCCGTCGCCGAAAAAGACCGAGGCCGGCGTCTCCGTCTGCCAGAAGGCGGCGACCGCCGCGTCGGTGACCGCACGATCGTCGTTCATCTCGGTTCCGAAAGAACGTCCGCCGGTGTTGAGGAATCGGAGCGAGTGGGCTCGTTCCTGCTGCAGCGCCGTGGTCATGTCGATCAACTTGGCCAGGATGACCTGGTCGTTGCTCAGGTCCGCCATGCGGCCCGACGTGGCCCAGCTCTCGGCGACGATCCATCCCACAAGGGAGCAGATCGCCAGGATGGGCAAGGCCATCAGGAAGGTGATTCTTCTCGAAAGTTTCATTTTCAGCTCACCAGATCATTCGTGTTGGTGAGAGAAGCACTCAACTCTGAATCCATTCCTAGCGCGCAAAATCAGCTTCTAGGAATTTCAATGGATTAGCTCGTTTGCCGTCCCGGACAAATCGCCGCAGGGTTGTTTTTTCGCTAATTTCGCTCAGCTGAGGTATCCGAGCTGCGCCGCCATGGCCACCGCCTGGGTCCGGTTGGCGCAATTGAGCTTGCGCACCGAAGCGTTCATGTGCTGCGAAACCGTGTGTTCCGAGATGGCCAGCATGCGCCCGATCTCGGAGGAGGTCTTGCCGAGCATTGCAAGGCGAAGGCACTCCCTTTCACGCACGGTGAGAGGATTGTTGCGCCGATTCTCCTCGAAGCGAATCGCGGCGAAAATCCCGATGACGGTGAAGGCGATGATCTGCAACTCGCCGAGTTCGCGGTCGGAGAGGTCGGCCCGGGGACCGAAAAAACTGAGGGCGCCCTCCATGGCGCCAAAGCCGTAGACCGGAACGTAGACGCCGCCCGCGACGCCTTCCTTGACGAAGAGGTCGGCGGCCGGGCTTACCTCTCCCGGAAGAGCCCCATAGAGAAACTCGACGTCCCAGGCGAGCGGTTGAGGATCGGAAAGAAGCGAGCGCACCACCGGCGTGAAGCGCGCAAGGCCCAGCCGCTCGAAAGCCCGACGGAAGCGCGGCGTCCAGTTGGACAGAAGCAGCTTCATCTCCACCTTGCCTTCCTCGGCAGCGGGGATGGTAACGACGGCATAATGGGAAAAACCGTAATGGCCGCAGATCTGATCTAGCCCCTCGGCCAAGGATTCTTCCTGCCAGGGCATCGGCAACGCAGTGAAGACCGGGTGGGTCGCGGACATCCTTTCAGCAGCCCCTCGCTGGCGAGCGACGGAACACCGCCTCCTCGGTCGGAATGCTCGCGATTTCCATTGTCGTTCCCCTTCCGGCGGATGTGCCCGAATCGGTCGGGCCAGCATGGCAGGCAAGGGCGCCGCTCGTAAAGGCATTGCCGTCCTTGAAGGGCCGCGCCCTGGCACTGGCGCTCGCGTCCCATGGCCCCCATCTAGGTCCCTGCAGGGCCACTCAATGGCCGCAACCGACCGGCGCCTTCGAAGGGCCGGGTCCAGGGATCAAGAAGACTGATGACCGATTTTTCTCCACGCGAAATCGTTTCCGAGCTCGACCGCCACATCATCGGGCAGAAGGACGCCAAGCGCGCCGTCGCGGTAGCGCTGCGCAACCGCTGGCGCCGCCAGCAGCTGGAGGGCTCGCTGCGCGAGGAGGTGATGCCCAAGAACATCCTGATGATCGGACCGACGGGCGTCGGCAAAACGGAGATTTCGCGCCGCCTGGCCAAGCTGGCGGGCGCTCCCTTCATCAAGGTCGAGGCAACCAAATTCACCGAGGTCGGCTATGTCGGGCGCGACGTCGAACAGATCATCCGCGACCTCGTCGAGGCGGGCATAGGGCTCGTGCGCGAGAAGAAGCGCGAGGAGGTCAAGGCCAAGGCCCATCGCGGCGCCGAGGAGCGAGTGCTCGATGCCTTGGTGGGTAAGACCGCCTCGCCGGCAACCCGCGACAGCTTCCGCCAGAAGCTTCGCTCGGGCGAACTCGACGAGAAGGAGATCGACATCGAGCTGGCCGACACGTCCAACCCGATGGGCGGCATGGAAATTCCGGGAATGCCCGGCGCCAATATCGGCGTCCTCAACCTTTCGGAGATGTTCGGCAAGGCCATGGGCGGACGCACCAAGCAGCGCCACACCACGGTTCGCGACAGTTACTCCCTGTTGATCGCGGAAGAGTCGGACAAGCTGCTCGACCAGGAGCAGGTCGTTCAGGAGGCGATCCACGCGGCCGAGAACAACGGCATCGTCTTTCTGGACGAGATCGACAAGGTGGCCGCCAAGGACGGCTACGGCGCCGGTGTTTCACGTGAAGGCGTGCAACGCGACCTGCTGCCGCTGGTCGAGGGAACCACGGTCGCCACCAAGTATGGTCCGGTGAAGACCGATCACATTCTGTTCATCGCCTCGGGCGCCTTCCACGTGTCGAAACCCTCGGACCTCCTTCCCGAGCTTCAGGGACGGTTGCCGATCCGCGTCGAGCTTCGGGCGCTTAACAAGGACGACTTCCGCCGCATTCTTACCGAGACCGAGGCCAGCCTCATCAAGCAGTACATCGCCCTGATGGCGACGGAGAACGTGACGCTGGAAATCACCGAGGATGCGATCGACGCCATCGCCGACACCGCGGTAAACCTCAACGCATCGATCGAGAACATCGGCGCGCGGCGGCTCCAGACGGTGATGGAGCGCGTCCTCGACGAAATCTCGTTCGAGGCGCCGGATCGCTCCGGTCAGAGCTTCACGGTCGACGCGGCCTATGTCCACAAGGCCCTCGACGGCGTCGCCGGCAACACCGACCTGTCCCGCTACATTCTCTGACGGGTTGTTGTCTTTGTTCACGATGGCGTGACCAGGGACGGGTGAAGCACACGAAAGCTTTAGGGGGCGGGACAGCCGGCGGCGGTTGTTCCGCCCCTTCGCGGTCTTAGGTCAGGCGCATCGCGCTCTTTTCCAAAGGGTGCCCTCCAATGGAAGGATCAACGATGCGTCTTACCCTCAGCCTCATCGCGGCTGGCTCGCTTCTGGCCTTCGCCTCCGCCGCGCCGGCGCAACAGAAGACGGCGGAAACCCAACCGCCCAATGCCCCCGGCCAAACACCAGCCTTCCCGGCACAGACGCGGGCGCCCCTTCCCGACGATCCGGTGAAGGTGGACGTCGAGACGGTGGCCAAGGACCTGCCCCATCTTTGGGCGATGGAGTTCCTGCCCGACGGGCGCATGCTCGTCACGGCCAAGAAGGGCGAGATGTATGTCGTCTCGAAGGACGGCACCAAGAGCGCTGCGATCGAGGGTGTTCCGAAGGTGGCCGATGCCGGCCAGGGCGGCCTTCTCGACGTGGCGCTGAGCCCGAATTTCAGCCAGGACAATCTCGTCTTCTTCTCGTTCTCCGAGCCGAGGGACGGCGGCAACGGCACCAGCGTCGGCCGGGCGCGCCTGTCGCTCGGCGACACGCCGCGGCTCGAGGACGTTCAGGTGATCTTCCGCCAGATGCCGACCTATGACGGCAACAAGCACTTCGGCTCACGGCTGGTCTTCGCCGAGGACGGAACGCTTTTCGCCACCGTCGGCGAGCGCTCCGACACCCCGATCCGCGACAAGGCGCAGGACATCTCGACCGGTCTCGGCAAGGTCTTCCACATGAACACGGACGGCAGCCCGGCCAAGAACAATCCCTTCCTCGATCGCGAGGACGCCGTGCCGCAAATCTGGTCCTACGGTCATCGCAATCTTCAGGCCGCGGCGCTCGGACCCGACGGCAAGCTGTGGACCGTCGAGCACGGCCCGAAGGGCGGCGATGAGCTCAACCATCCCGGAGCCGGCAAGAACTATGGCTGGCCCATCATCACCTACGGCGAGGATTACAACGGCAAGCCCATCGGCAAGGGCATCACCAAGAAGGACGGGATGGAGCAGCCGGTCTACTATTGGGACCCGGTCATCGGGCCGTCCGGCATGGCCTTCTACCAGGGCGACGAGTTTCCCGCGTGGAACGGCAAGACGATCCTGATCGGCGGCCTCGTCAGCCAGGGCGTCGTCGCCTTGACGCTGAACGGCGAGGGCCGCGTGGCGAGCGAGCAGCGCATCCCGCTGAAGGCGCGCATCCGCGACGTGAAGGTCGGCCCGGATGGTGCCGTCTATGCCGTCACGGAGACGCGCGGCGGCTCATCCTCGATCCTCAAGCTGACGCGCGGCTGAGGACAATGACGACCCAAGCGGTCAGGCGGCAGCCTGACCGGCCTTGGCCGCTGGCCGCTCCACCGTGAAGGGCGCGAGGCGGGCGGCGCCCGAGGCCTCGATGGTGAGCACCGTGCCGCTCGGCACCATGTTCCAGGCCTCGAGCATCTCGCCGCAGGGCTCGGAAGCGACCACGAAGCCTTCGTCGATGACGCGCCAGTACAGCGAGGGCGGATGGCCGTCGCTGGCCCAGCGATAGGCGAAGAGCCGCTTTCCGTCCGAATGGGCGGCGGCGAAGCGCAGCGGCTCGGTCGCGCCCATCCTCGCCATTTCGCCCCAGATCGCGCCGAGCGTGCGCTCCATCGCGGCGGGCGCGTCCTCTCGTAAGCCCTGCCCCAGTGCGGCCAGAAAGATCGCCTCGCTGTCCGTCGTGCCCTTGCGCTCTGGATAGAGCGCGTCGGGAATCAGCGCATCGATGCGGCGGCGCAGCAGCTGGTAGCCGCCGATCTGGCCGTTGTGCATGAAAAGGTGATGGCCGCTGGCGAAGGGATGGCAGTTGACGCCGGCCACCTCGCCGCTCGTCGCGGCGCGCACATGGGCGAAGAACAGGCGCGAGCGCACCTGATGACAGAGCGAGGCGAGGTTCGCGTCGCCCCAGGCCGGCAGGACATTGCGGTAGAGCCCCGGCTCCGGGCGTTCGCCGTACCAGCCGATGCCGCAGCCATCGCCGTTGACGGGCGTCGGCGCCTCACGCGCGGCCCGCGCCTGCGCGATCAGTGACGAGCGCGGGGCGACCAGAAGCGTATCGATGAGGATCGGTGATCCGCAGTAGGCAAGGAAACGGCACATGGTCCAAGACTCTCCCGCCCATGGTTAACGAAGGGTTAAGCGGGCGCGCCGGAGCGGCCACAGCGGCGGTCAAAATGTCCCCGCGCTCTCGACAAGAGTTGGATCGGCGGCTATCGAGCAGCCTTTCTCCCTCGACGGCCCCGACCAAGGAGCGCCCATGAGCCGCCTCATCCCCGGCCTCGCATCGCTCTTCATCCTGTTGGCGACACTTCTGGAGCCGGCCTCGGCCGCCGTCGTCAAAGTGCCTAGCGGCAACCGCAACGCGACCCAGCCGGACATCCCGTCCGCCTCCTATCGGCGGACGCGGCAGCTGCGCTCGACCTTCGAAGGCAAGTATCGGAAAATCCGCGACCTCCTGGCGAACGACAGCGAGCTCAGGGCCAAGATCAGGAAGGCCGCCAACGATTACCACATCGACCCGATGCACATCGTGGGGGCGCTGGTCGGCGAGCACACCTACAATGTCGACGCCATGGACCAGCTTCAGACGTACTACGTCAAGGCGCTGTCCTATCTGCGTTCGAACCTTGAATTCGCCTATAAGGGCGAGTCGGTTGTCTCCTTTGTCTCCCGCCCCCAGTTCGCCCGTTGCGACAGGCTTTTCGGCAGCGAGGCGATCTGGAGCTGCCGCGAGGCCGTCTACGAAGCGGACTTTCGCGGCAAGACGGTGGACGGCAACAGCTATCCCGACAACCGGTTCGGGGCGGTGTTCTTCCAGCCCTATTATGCGGGGCAGACTTTCGGTCTCGGTCAGCTCAACCCGCTGACGGCGCTCGCCGCTTCCGACGAGGTGCATCGCGTTTCCGGCTACCCGGAGCTTTCGGCCAATGACGCGCCGGAGGTCTACGCGGCGATCATGAACCCCGACAAGACGCTGGCCTATGTGGCGGCTGTCCTCAAGATGGCCATCGACGACTATAGGACCATCGCGGACTTCGACATCTCGGGCAATCCCGGCATCACCGCGACGCTCTACAATATCGGCGACCCGCGCCGCCGCGCGGAGGATCTGGCGGCAGAAAATGCCCGCCGCCGAGCCCGGGGCCAGTCTTTGCGTTTGCCGCAAGAGAACTATTATGGCTGGCTGGTCAACGATCGGTTGGATGACTTGAAGGCCGCCTTCGGCGAGAACTGACGCGCGAGCGCCAGACTCTCGCGGAGAGCCTTCCGGACCCGCCGCAGACGAGAGATCGCCATGCACGGCCTCGACGCCACCCTACCCCTGCTGCTTTCCATCTCCCAATGGGCGATCCGGCTCGGCGCGCTGATCTATGTGCCGTTCCGCCGCTCGCCGGAAGCGGCCAAGGGATGGCTGCTTCTCTTCTTCGTCGCGCCCTGGCCAGCGCTGGGGATCTACTGGCTGATCGGGCGCCCGCGCCACCCCCGGTGGCGGCGCAAGCGCGTTCGCCAGCTGCCGCACATCGTCGCCAAGGCCGCGGGGCGGGCCGAAGCGGCGTTGCAGCGCGGCACGACGCTGGAGGAGCCGGGCGTAACAATCGCCAAACTCGCCGAGGCCGTCGGGCGCCTGCCAGCGGTCAGCGCGAGCCGGATCGATCTCGAACCCGACTATGAGCGCATGGTCGACCGCCTCGTCGCCGATATCGACGCTGCCCGGCATCACGTCCACCTGATGTTCTACATCTTCGCCTCGGACGCCACCGGAACCAAGGTGCTCGACGCCCTGGTGCGGGCGGAGCAGCGCGGAGTCCAATGCCGCCTGCTGATCGACGCCATCGGCTCCCTCACCTGGCGGCGCGCCATCGCCGAGCGGCTCGAGGACACGGGCGTCGAACTCCATGTCGTCCTGCCCATCCGCCTTTTTAGCCGCGTGACACGCGCCGACCTTCGCAATCACCGCAAACTCGCGGTGATCGACGGGCATATCGGCTGGGTCGGCTCGCAGAACATCATCGATCCCGACGCCACCGCCGATCTGCCAAACCAGGAGCTGATGGCCCGCGTCACCGGCCTCGCCGTGGCCGAGCTCCAGGTCGTCTTTGTGGGCGACTGGTATCTGGAGACGGACACCGAACTCGCCGATAAGGCGCTGTTTCCGATGGATGGCGGACAGCCGATGGAAGGAACGGGCGCGGCGCAGATCGTGCCGAGCGGCCCGGATTATCCCAAGGCGCGCATCGACATGGTGTTCTCCCATCTCGCGGAAACGGCGCGCCGGCGGATCACGCTTGCCACGCCCTATTTCGTGCCGAGCGAATCGCTGCTGTTCGCCCTGCGTTCCGCCGCGCTGCGGGGCCTTGAGGTGCGCCTCATCATCAGCGGGCGCACCGACAGCCGGATCGTCGATTACGCCCAGAGTTCCTACTTCCTGGAGCTGATGGAGGCGGGGGTGAAGATATTTCTCTCCCGGGACTGCTTCCTCCACGCCAAGCACATCTCCATGGACGACCATGTCGCGCTCGTGGGCTCGTCAAACGTTGACATGCGCTCCTTCGAGCTGAACTCGGAGGTCTGCCTCATCAGCTACGATCCGTCCGTGGTCGAGCGCCTCAAGGCGGTGGAGGAGCGAACCCTCGCCTGCTGCCGCGAACTCGATCTCGAGCGCTGGAAGAAGCGGGGCCTCGTCAGGCAACTCCTGAGCCACATGGCCCGTCTCGTCAGCCCGCTGCTGTGATTTCCCATCTTGACAGGAAGGATGGGCGGCGCGATGAATTCACCATGATCAAGCGCCTGCCCACCCTCTGCTGGTTTTACTACGCGAACTTGCCATAGCGCGGGTCGCCTCGATCATTTGTCGATACGATGCCGCCGTCGAGGCGGCTTTTTCGTAAGGGCACTTCGGCGGCGGCGAGCCCCGAAAGAGCCGAAGATGAACGCCCCCCTGAAAATCGATCCCGATCGCGTCTTCTCCATCCGCCCGGCGAGCCCGGCCGATGGGCCGATGCTTTCCGCGATGATCCGTGCCCTCGCCGCTCAACACGGCGACGTCGCGCGCGGCAGTGCCCAGACCCTTCTCATCGATGCCTTCGGCTTCGAGCCGTGGATTCGCATCCTGGTCGCCGAGGCCGCGGGGGCGCTCATCGGCTATGCCATTCTCCTTCCCACCTATGCCGCGCATTTCGGCGAGCGCGGCATGAACCTTCACCACCTCTTCGTGGCCGACGGGTGGCGGGGCAAGGGCGTGGGCAAGGAGCTGGTTAGGGCCGGAACGGCGTTGGCACAGGCGCAGGGCTGCGCCTTCTTCACCACAGGCTCCCATGCCGACAACACGCCGGCTCACGCCTTCTATGAGGCCATCGGCTTTTCCGTCGACAACCGCCCGACGGTCCACTTCAGCCAGCGCCTGACGGCGTAGATCCGCCGGGCCGATGACTCGACCCGGCAGCTTCAGCGACGACGCCGACGGCGGGCCTGGGCTTCCGCCTCGGCGCGGGTCGCGGCTGTTTCGAGGGTTTCTAGAAGCTGGCGCACCGTCTCTGGCGGCAGGATGGCGATCGTTTCGGCGAGGCGATTGGCGAGGCGCGTCGCCTCGGGGCCAAGGCCGCCCGTGTCCACGGTAACGCGCGGATGGGAAATCTCCGCGAGGCGCTGCAGCTCCTCGGCGTCGTCCCAGATGACGTTGAGATAGCCGATGATACGCTGGAGCATGGGCCATGTGGGCCGGCCGCGCCGGCCGTGCTCCAGGGCGGAGAGATAGGCGCTCGAAACGCCGAGGGCCGCCGCCATCTCGCCTTGCGTCACGCCGCGCTCGTGGCGCAGCGCTCTGATCTTTTCGCCAAAGGGGGTCACTGGCGTCGCCTCACGCGGACATAGAAGGCGCCCTCACCGCCATGATGGCGCTCGGCTGGCTCGAACCCGGAGACGAGCGCGCGAAACTCGGGCGTCGCGAACCAGTGGGGAACGACCCGGCGCAGAATGCCCCGCGAGCCGAAGGAGGCGCCGCGCCCGGTGATCACCAGGACATGACGCAGACCCTCGGCCTGCGCCTGCCGAAGAAAGCCGAGAAGCGCGTAATGGGCGACGGCCTGGGTCTTGTCATGAAGGTCGATCCGGGCCTCGATGGCGAGGCGCCCCCTGGAGAGCTTGCGCCGCACCGCGCGCTCGATGGGGGAGATCGCCGGAAGGCGGCGCTGCGGAGCAGCGACGGGGCCGGCCGCGGCGGGCGGCGCCAGCGCCCCGGCCCTGCCGCCGGGCTCCGGCCGCTCCGGCGGCACAAGTGCCTCCTCCAGGAGGTCAGGAGCGTGCTTTCCCTTGAGGGGAACGGCTGTGCGCGCCACGCCCGCCCAAAGGCGCGCCTCCTCATCGCTCAAAATCCGGCGGCGGCGTTTCACGGGCGGGCCTCCCGCCACAGCGCGTCGGGAACGAGCGCGAAGAGCCGCGCCGGGTGGCGGATGCCGCCGGCGAGCGCGCCCGCCGCCTCTCCCGAGCCGCAAAAGAGATCGGCCCTGGCGGCGCCGAGGATGGCGGACCCGGTGTCCTGGGCCACCGCGAGACGCCGAAACGGACGGTCATCCACGACGAGGCTCTCAGCGTCGACGAAAATCGGCACGCCGAACGTATGGAGCGAGCGATCGACGGCGATCGAGGCGTACCGCGTCAGCGGGACGTTGGCGGCGCCGAGCGGGCCGGTGTCATCGTCTTTACCGTCCGAGAGGTCCGCGAGACGGAAGAAGATGTAGGAGCGGTTGCGGTTCATGAGGCCGCTGGCGCGCTCGGGATGAACTGCGAGCCATCGCCGGATGCCCGCCATGTCGGCCTCGGCCAGCGTCAGCTCGCCTTCCTCCACCAGAAGACGACCGATGGCGGTGAAGGGATGGCCGGTCTTGGCGGCATAGCCGACGCGGGCGATGCGGCCATCGGGAAGCGCGAGACGCGCCGAGCCCTGGACATGGATGAAGAAGACGTCGACGGGGTTTTCGAGCCAGGCAATCTCGAGACCTCGGCCCGAAAGGGCGCCGGCTTCGATGGCCGCCCTGTCGAAATACTCCCCGAGAATTCCGTCCTCGCGGCGCCGAGCGAAGCGGAAGTCGGCGCCGAGGCCCGGCGGCCGCGTCACGTCATCGACCGGCACGAGATCGTCGGGCCTGCGATAGAGCGGGTAGCGGAAGCGCGCGGTGCGAACCAGCGATGCCGCGACGACCGGCTCATAATAGCCGGTGAGGAATCCGGCCCCGCCCTTTTCGCCTTCAAGAGAGAGAGGCTGGAAATGCCGCTCGAAAAAATCCCGCGCGGCAGGCTCGCTTGGCTCGGAAGGCATGGCAAGGGCGGCATGGGCAGCCGCGACGAAGGCCTCCGCCGTCAAGCCCAGGTCCCCGGTCCTGACCTCCCCCGACACGAACCGCTCCGCCGAGCGGCGAAAGGCGGCCAAGGCCGGCGACAGCGGAGCCGCCGGCCATTCGGCGAGGTCGGAGAAGCGGGCGCGCCGAACAAGGGGCGAAAGCATGACGGACGCCCTTTCTGGCAGGAGCGATACGATCGGATTTCTGTCGGATCGTCCTTACCTCAATCCTGGTCCTCGGTCTCCGTCTCGACCAGTTTCCAGTTGGGATCGCGCGAGCGCGTGTCGCGGCCGAAGGTCCACACGTCGCGGATCTCCACCACCGTCTCGGGGTCCCCTTCAATCACCTGGCCGTCGGCGGCCAGCGTCGCGGAGATCATCTGGGAGACGATGCGAACGGTGACGAGCGCTTCACGGCCCCTCAGCTCGGCAGAAACGATCTTGGCGTCCTCGATGCCGACGAAAGAGGATTGCATCTTCTCGCCGCGCCGCTCGCGCTCGGCGATCGCCGCGTCGAAGCCCTGATAGACCTGGTCGGAGAGAAGGTTCTTCAATGTTTTGCGATCGCCCGTCGCAAAGGCCGCGACAATCATCTCATAGGCGATCTTGGCGCCGTCGATGAACTGCTTGGGATCGAAGGCGGCATCGACATCGCGGATGCGCCGAAGTTCCGCGTTCAGCGGCTCAGTCGGCGGGGCGACCTTGTCGATGGCCTCGTAGTTGGGTTTCGCCTCAATTTCCTCGCCCGTCGCGGCGCCCCGGTTCGGCAGGGTGATGACATTGCCGGACGACGCAGGCGTCTCCGGCCGCGAATATGGATCGAATGGTGGCCGCTCGCTCCCCGTGCGCCGGCCGAGCACCGACCGCAGCTGGTAGAGGACGATCGCCCCCAATACGATAAAGAAGATCGTCCCGAAGCTCATCAGCGCCCTATCCCTAACGTCAGACCGTATCGGCATTTCATATAAACACCGAGGTTGGAGCATTCAAATCATCTCGGACAGAACCTATGTCAGTCGTTGGGGTTCGGGATCGAGAAACCCGGCCCGCTCCGGCACCATCGCGAGTCCGGCGCCTCCTGCCAAGGATCAAGAAAGACGATGCCGTTCACCCTCATTCCGGTCCTGCTCCTTCTGGTGCCGATCCTGGAGATCTCGGTCTTCATCATGGTCGGCAACGTCATCGGCCTCGTGCCGACGCTGGGGCTCATTCTTCTCACCGCCATCATCGGCACCGCGCTCCTGCGCTATCAGGGGATCGGCACGCTGGCGCGCATCCAGGCCGAGACGCGGGCCGGCCGCCTGCCGGGTCGCGACATGATTCATGGCGTGATGATCATGGCGGCGGGCATTCTTCTCCTGACGCCGGGCTTCGTCACCGACACGATCGGCTTCCTGCTGTTCGTGCCGCAGGTGCGTGACGGGCTCTGGCGCTGGCTGCGCGACAAGATCGTCGTCGTCTCGGCCTCCTCGGCCGGCGGCTTCACCATGGGGCGCGGCGCAGGGCGGCCGGGTCAGGCGCCCGATCCAAGCACGCGCCCGGATGTCGTCGATCTTTCGCAGGAGGAGTTTTCCCGCGCGTCCAACGCCGGCTCCCCCTGGAGCGGCGACAGCAAGGACGATCAAGGCCCGCGTACGATCCATTAAGCGCCCGCCGCGAGGGAGGGGCCGCCTTGTCTCCGACGGCCCACCGTGCTAGCCCTCGCGCCCATCCAAACGGCGTTCGCCGCTTCTTGCGTTCGATCGGTTCATCGCGGCGCCCGGCCGGGTGAGCGCCGCCGTCATCCGCCTCGCGCCGCAATCGCGGCGATCGAAAAGACAGGATCAAGCGATGTCCGATACCAGCCAACCCACCAATGGCGGTCAGCAGCCGAACGCTCCGTCCCCGAGCCTCAACATTCTGACCCAGTACATCAAGGACTTCTCCTTCGAGAGCCCGAACTCGCCCGGCGTTCTGCGCACGCAGGCTCGCGCCCCCGGCATCAATATCGGCGTCAATGTCGGCGCCAATCCGGTGGCCGGCTCGGAAGGCGAATACGATGTCAAGCTGACGCTGAACGCGCGCGCCGGCGAGGGCGATAACACGTTCTTCCTGGTGGAACTGGAATATGGCGGCATCTTCCGCCTCCAGAACTTCCCGCAGGAGCATGTTCTGCCGGTTCTCTTCATCGAGTGCCCGCGCCTGCTCTTCCCGTTCGCGCGCCAGGTCATCGCCGATATCACGCGCAATGCCGGCTTCCCGCCGCTGATGATCGATCCGATAGATTTCGCGGCGCTCTTCGCCCAGCGCCTCGCCGAGGAGCGCGTGCGCCAGCAGACGCAGAACGCCTAAGGCTTCTTCGTCGCCAAGCGACCGCTTTTCGCTTTCAGGAATTCAAACCGCGCGGGCTCTCTTTCGCGCGGTTTTTCTTTTGTCGCTCACGCCGTCTCGGCCTCGGTATCAGCGGCATAGTAGCGCAGCCACAGCGCCTCCTCGCCGAGAGTGGCGACGAAGGCGCGGTGCCGCTCGATTTCCTCCGCCGTCAAGCGAGGCTTGAGCGGGCGCGGGCGCGGCCCGACGCGGATCACGGCGCCACCCTCGTCGCGGCCGCCGCTGCCATCCGCCGAGACCAGGCTGAGCGCCGCCTGGCGGCCGCCGATGAGCTCGATATAGACATCGGCCAGAAGCTCGGAGTCGAGCAGTGCGCCGTGCTTTTCGCGACGGCTGGTGTCGATGGAAAACCGCGAGCAGAGAGCGTCCAGCGTTGCCGGAGCCATGGGAAAGCGGCGCCGCGCCATCGGCAGCGTGTCGATCACCATCATGTCGGGGATCGCCGGCTGTCCGAGCCGCGCCAGTTCCGCATTGATGAACCGGATGTCGAAGGCGGCGTTGTGCGCGATCAGCCGCGCGCCCGAAAAGAACGCTAGAAAATCCTCCGCGATCTCCTCGAAGAGCGGCTTGTCCTTGAGAAAGTCATCGGAAATGCCGTGAACGTCGAAGGCCGCCGGATCGACCTTGCGGCCGGCCGGCCGGATATAGACGTGATAGGTCTTGCCCGTCGGAATGTGGTTCCAGAGCTCGACGCCACCGATCTCGATCACCCGGTCAATGGTGTGGTCGAGCCCGGTAGTTTCCGTGTCGAAGACGATCTCGCGCATCACTGCCTTCCTGCTTGCCCTCCTTTTCGAACAGCAGGCTTTCAGGGGCAAGGCTTTTGCGCCGCGAGGGGAGGATTTCCACGTCTCGTCGCGCCCGGCCGCACATCAGGAGTGGCAGCCTCGGAAAGCACGTTTCGATTCAACGCCAAAGACGCCGGCAAACCTCCTCTAGGCAAGTCGGTGATCCTGGGGTATGAAGTTTACCTTCAGTTTCTCACGCGTTGTCTCAACAGGTTGCCCGCTTCGCTCCCGCGATGTCGCCGGGCTGGATTTCTCATGCAATTTCAAGACGGTCTTCCCGAACCGCAACGCTCCCTCGCGTTCGCCACGGTCGCCATCGCGCTGTTTCTCGCCGTGCTCGACAGCGCCATCGCCAATATCGCGCTGCCGCCGATCACCCACCAATTCGGCATCGAACGCACGGATGCCATCTGGGTCGTCAACGGGTTTCAGCTTGCCGTGACCATGGTTCTGCTGCCGCTCGCCTCGCTAGGCGAGATCGTGGGCTATCGCCGCGTCTATCTCGGCGGCGTCGCGCTGTTCACCACGGCCTCGCTCGCCTGCGCCTTCTCAAACTCGCTGCCGACGCTGGTCGCCGCCCGTGTGATCCAGGGCCTCGGCGCCGCCGGCATCATGAGCATCAACATCGCGCTGGTGCGTTTCATCTTTCCGCAGGCGATGCTTGGCCGCGCCGTCGGCAAGGTGGCGATGATCGTCGGCGTTTCCTCGGCTGCCGGGCCAACCATCGCCGGGCTCATCCTCGCCGTGGCGCCGTGGCAGATGCTGTTTCTCGTCAATGTACCGGTGGGCATCATCGCCTTTCTCATCGGCCTCAAGACCCTGCCGGTGACGCCCACCAGTCACGGCCGCTTTGACATTCGAAGCGCGCTGCTCAGCGCCGCGACCTTCGGCCTCTTCATCTCGGGCGTGAACGGTCTCGGCCATTCGGAGGGGCTGGCGCTCTCGCTCGCCCAGATCGGCGCCGGCCTGGTCATCGGCGCGGTGTTCGCCTGGAGCCAGCTCAAGCTGCCGGTGCCGATGCTCCCCGTCGACCTGCTGCGGCGCCCGGTGTTCGCGCTGTCGGCCACCACCTCCGTCTGCTCCTTTGCGGCGCAGTCGCTGGCCTTCGTCTGCCTGCCGTTCCTTCTGCACGACTCGCTGCAGCGAAGCGCCTCCGAAACCGGGCTTCTGATCACCCCATGGCCGATCACCACGGCGGCAGCGGCCTATTTCGCCGGTCATCTCGCCGACCGTCTGGCTCCCGGCAAGATCGCGGCGGCGGGCCTTGCTGTCTTCGCTCTGGGGCTCCTGTCCCTGACCCTGATGCCGGACCAGCCGTCCAATTTCGACCTTGTCTGGCGCCTGATGCTGGCCGGTCTCGGCTTCGGCTTCTTCCAGTCGCCCAACAACAAGATGCTCATCGCCAGCGCGCCGCGTTCGCGCAGCGGCGGCGCCAGCGGCATCCAATCAACGGCCCGCCTGGTGGGACAATCGACAGGCGTCGCCCTGCTCGCCGCGATCTTCGGCCTCATGCCCGACCATCAGATCACGGTGGCGCTCGGCGCGGCGACGGTGCTGGCGGCCGCCGGCATCCTGCCGAGCGCGCTCCGCCGCTTTGAGCCGCAGGATGATGTGACGGTGATCGCGCCGCCGCGCCCGACCATCTGACCGTCCGGCGATATCCTCGGCCTCCCGGCAGGCGACTACGCGCCGCTCAAGGCGCGGACGATCTCTTCAGCCTGCCGGCGTGTGTCCTCGATGCTGCCGGATGTGTCGATGACGAAGTCGGCGCGCGCGCGCTTCTCTCCATCGGGCGTCTGGCGGGCGAGAATCGCGGCGAGGCGCTCCTGGCTCATGCCGGGACGGGCGAGGACCCGTTGCCTCTGGATATCGGGGGAAGCACTGACCACGACCACCTGGTCGACACGCTCCTGTCCGCCGGTTTCGAAGAGCAGCGGAATATCGAGGACGGCGATGGGCGCCTGGCTCTTCCGCGCCGCTTCGAGAAACCTCGCCTCGTCCTCGCGCACCAGAGGATGGACGATTGATTCAAGGCGCTTGATCGCCTGCTCGTCGCCAAGAACGGCCTTGGACAGGGCGGCACGGTCCACCACGCCGCCTCGAACAGTGCCGGGAAAAGCGGCCTCCAGCAGCGGCGCGGCGCGGCCCGCATAGAGTTGGTGAACCGTCTCGTCGGCGGAGTGAACGGGAATTCCGGCCTCGGCGAACATTCCCGCTACCGTCGACTTGCCCATCGCGATGGAGCCCGTGAGGCCGATGACGATCATCCACCGGCTCCAGTCACCTCGGCGTCGAGATCGTCGAGAACGAGCGCTCGCAAGGTCTCACCGACGACCGGGCGTGTCCCGAACCAGCGCTCGAAACCGGGAACCGCCTGATGCAAGAGCATTCCGACGCCATCGGCGAAGCGCAGGCCCCTCGCCTCAGCCGCGCGCAGAACCGGCGTCATCAGCGGCACATAGACGATATCGGTGACGAGAGCCGATTGCGGAAGCGACGACAGATCCGGCAGCGGCGCGGAGAGATCGGCCGGCACGGTGTTCACCAGAAGATCGGTCTGCGCGAGAAGCGTGGCCTGCTCTTCCAGTCCATGGCCGCTGACCTTGTCGCCGAAGATCCCGGCGAGGGTTGCGGCGCGCGAGGCCGTTCGGTTGACGACGCGCACGCGCGCCACGCCTGCCGAAAGCAGCGCGTGGATGATGGCGCGCGCCGCCCCACCCGCTCCAATCACGGTTGCGGTTTCGGCGTTGCGCCAGCCCACCAGCCGCTCGTCGAGATTGGCGCTGAAGCCATGGGCATCGGTATTGCCGCCGACGAGCCGGCCCTTCTCGAACCAGAGAGTGTTGACCGCGCCGATCGCCTCGGCATCGCCCGTCCGACGGTCGACATTCGCGAACGCCATTTCCTTATGGGGAATGGTGACGTTGCCGCCAGCAAGGCCAGCCGCCGCGAGCCCCGTGAGGAAGGATGAAAAATCCTCCGGCGAAACAGCGATCCTGTCATACGCGCCGTCGATGCCGTGCTCGCGCAGCCAGAACCCGTGAATGAGCGGCGAGCGCGAGTGGGCGATCGGCCAGCCGGTGACGAAGGCACGGGTGGTCATCCTCGTTCCTCTAGCCGTCGATTTCGCCGCGCGCGCAGCTCGGCGAGAAGCGGCAGCAATGGCAGGCCGACGATAGTGAAGAAGTCGCCTTCGATCTTGTCCATGAGCTGAACGCCGAGACCCTCGATCTGGTAGGCGCCGACGCTTGTCAGCGCCTTTTGCCCGACCCGCGCGAGATAACGCCCGATAAAGGCCGGCTCGAGCTTGCGCATGGTCAGGCTCGCCACCGAAAGATGCCGCCAGACGACATTTCCCTCCTCGCAGAGGACGACCGCCGTGTTGAGCTGGTGGGTGCGTCCGGAAAGCTTCAGCAGCGTACGGCGGGCCTCCTCCATGTCGGCTGGCTTGTGAAGCACCTCATCGCCCAAAGAGAGCGTCTGATCGGCGCCGATGACGATCTCGCCGGGGTGGCGCTCGGCCACGTTCGCCGCCTTGGCCTCGGCAAGAACGGATGCGATATCGTCCGGCCCGGCCCCGCTGCTCATCATCGGTGCCTCCAGCGCCCGCTCGTCGAGATCGCTGGGATCGACGGTGAAATCGACCCCCGCGCATTTCAGAAGATCACGCCGATGCGCGCTGCCCGACGCCAAGACAATGCCCTTGGCCATGATCGCTCGTCCTTCGCTTAAGATTTTGTTCAAACTTTTCCTGTTTTCTAGCCGAACTCAGCCAGCGGTGTCATCGACGCTGGATTCGATTCGCACCGTCTTCGCAAGGACGAAAACGGAAGAGTCCCACGATTCTTGGCCTGCCTGTGGGCAGCCATGGATTATGCACCGCGCTTGCCGCGCCGCTTCGAAAGCGGTGGGAATCTTTGAGTCTTTTCCACAGAACCAGATTCTTCCGGCCTGTGACGACCGGCTTGTGATCTGCGGGGAGAAAAATCTTACGCCCCGCAAAGTGACATCGCCATCCACAGCCGAGGCAATAGCCGTTCAAGCCGGACCAGATTGATTCCATTGAGCTTTTCAGTGATGTTCCCGAACTTATTCAAAGCTCTCTCGAGAATGGGGGCGCCTGTTGCCGGAACGGCTCAGGAGGCCGTTGCCTTTCGGCGGGTGTGAATTCCGGCTATCCACCGACTCAAAGAATCAGATTCAGGATTCTTCAATAATTTCTTTATTGAAAAAGGGAGCTCGAAGGCATGACGAAGCGCCTGATGATGCGCGTCATGGACGGGGAGACCGTCTTTCCTCCTCCTCTCTGGATGATGCGGCAAGCCGGACGCTATCTGCCCGAGTATCGCGAGACGCGGGCAAAGGCCGGGAGCTTTCTCGATCTGTGCTATTCGCCGGAGTTCGCCACCGAGGTCACGCTGCAGCCTATCCGCCGCTTCGGCTTCGACGCGGCGATCCTCTTCTCCGATATTCTGGTGATCCCGGACGCCTTGAACCGTGACGTTCGCTTCGTGCAGGGAGAAGGGCCGCGGATGCGACCCATCACTCCGGACGAGATCGCGGGGCTCGATCCAACGGGCGTCGAGGCGCATCTCGCTCCGGTCTTCGAAACGGTGGAGCGTCTTCGCGGAAGCCTGCCGGACGAAACGACGCTGATCGGCTTCTGTGGCGCGCCCTGGACGGTGGCGACTTACATGATCGCCGGCCACGGCACGCCCGACCAGGCGCCGGCGCGCCTCTTCGCCTATCGCCACCCGGAAGCCATGGAGAAGCTGCTGACGCTGCTCGCCGATGTCTCTGCGGCCTATCTGATCCGCCAGCTTCGTGCGGGTGCCGACTGCGTCCAGATCTTCGACAGCTGGGCCGGCGTTCTGGACGAAGCCTCCTTCCGCGCCCACGTCATCGCGCCGACGAGGATGATCGTCGAGCGCGTGAGAGAGGCGGTGCCGGGAGCGAGGATCATCGGCTTTGCCAAGGGCGCTGCGGGGATGCTCTCGTCCTATCGGGCGGAAACCGGGGTCGATGCCATCGGGCTCGACTGGTCGGTCTCGCTCGCCCAGGCGGCGGAGCTTCAGCGCCATGGTCCCGTTCAGGGCAATCTCGATCCGCTCCGTCTGATCGCCGGCGGAAAGGCTCTCGACGAGGGCGTGCACCGCATCCTTGAGGCGCTGGGCTCGGGGCCGCTGATCTTCAATCTCGGCCATGGAATCACGCCCGACGCGCCGATCGCCCATGTCGAACAACTTGTGCGGCGCGTGCGCAAGGACTCGACAAGCCCGTCCTGAGGTTCGATGGAAGGGATGGTGCGCCGCACAAAGCCTGCCGGCGCGGCTCAACGTCTGGAAGGACTTCCCATGAAGGGCATCGCAATTAAAGTCGTCGTCACCGCGGCGATCATGGCGCTCCTGGTTTTCGGCACGGATGTGCCCGATCTGTGGATCAAGGCGTTCCATATCATCGCGGTCATTTCGTGGATGGCGGGGCTGTTCTACCTTCCCCGGCTCTTCGTCTACCACACCGAGGCGGGAGCCCGGACACCCCAGTCCGAGACCTTCAAGGTGATGGAAGAGAAGCTTCTGAGGGTCATCATCAATCCGGCGATGATCGCGACCTGGATGACCGGGCTTTGGATCGGCTGGTCGATGTATGGGCTGATGGCCGGTTGGCTCCACGCCAAGCTTCTGCTCGTGGTCCTTCTGTCAGGCTACCATGGCTTCCTGTCGGCCTCGCGCAAGCGCTTCGCGCGGGACGAGAACACCAAGTCCTCGAAATACTGGCGGATGATGAACGAGGTGCCGACGGTCCTCATGATCATCATCGTCATTCTCGTCGTCGTAAAGCCTTTCTGAGCGCCCTTTGAGGTGTGTTCCGAGGCTTGAAGCGCGGGCCGTGAGGCGCCCGCGCCGTGGCCTTGGGCTCTTTGGACGCACCACCCCTTCTTTCGGCGACCCTTGCATCGAGCCGAGGGTCGGGCTATATGCGCGCAATCCTGCCATTGCCAGCGCGGGTGGAAT
The DNA here is from genome assembly GCF_900167365.1 of Consotaella salsifontis. Taxonomy (GTDB): domain Bacteria; phylum Pseudomonadota; class Alphaproteobacteria; order Rhizobiales; family Rhizobiaceae; genus Consotaella; species Consotaella salsifontis. The sequence goes on from NZ_FUXL01000019.1 coordinate 28,439, forward strand.
AACATCATCTCCACCTCGTGTTTGTCCGAGACGACAACTGCTCGGCCTTTTTCCCTTTCCCTTCCGTAGCTATGTCCCGTTCGGGACGGAGCCTCCCAATGCCCGAAATGAAACTTCAAGACCTCAAGAACAAGAGCGCTCCGGAACTCATCGCGTTCGCGGAGGAAAATGAGGTCGAAAACGCATCCGTCCTGCGCAAGCAGGAGCTGATGTTCGCCATCTTGAAGAAGCTTGCCGCCCAGGACGTCGAAATTATCGGCGAGGGCGTGGTCGAGATTCTTCAGGACGGCTTCGCCTTTCTGCGTTCGCCTGAGGCAAATTATCTTCCTGGCCCCGACGATATCTACATCTCACCCTCGCAGATTCGGCGCTTTTCGCTGAAGACCGGCGATACCGTCGAGGGGCCGATCCGGAGCCCGAAGGAAGGCGAGCGCTATTTCGCCCTTCTCAAGGTCAACACGATCAATTTCGACGATCCGGAGAAGATCCGGCACAAGAGCCACTTCGACAATCTGACGCCGCTTTACCCGAACGAGCGGTTCCGCATGGAACTCGAGAATCCGACTTCCAAGGATCTTTCGGCCCGGGTGATCGATCTCATCGCCCCTCTCGGCAAGGGGCAGCGCGGCCTGATCGTGGCGCCGCCGCGCACCGGCAAGACGGTGCTGCTTCAAAACATCGCCCACTCGATCACCGCAAACCACCCGGAATGCTACCTCATCGTTCTTTTGATCGACGAGCGTCCGGAAGAAGTGACCGATATGCAGCGCTCGGTGCGCGGCGAGGTCGTCTCCTCAACCTTCGACGAGCCGGCGACACGTCACGTGCAGGTCGCCGAAATGGTGATCGAAAAGGCCAAGCGTCTGGTCGAGCACGGCCGCGACGTTGTCATCCTGCTCGATTCGATTACCCGCCTCGGCCGTGCCTACAACACCGTCGTACCCTCCTCCGGCAAGGTTCTGACCGGCGGCGTCGACGCCAACGCTCTGCAGCGCCCGAAGCGCTTTTTCGGCGCGGCGCGCAACATCGAGGAAGGCGGGTCGCTGACCATCATCGCCACGGCCCTCATCGATACCGGAAGCCGCATGGACGAGGTCATCTTCGAGGAGTTCAAGGGCACCGGCAACTCCGAGATCGTGCTGGACCGGAAGGTCGCCGACAAGCGCATCTACCCGTCGATGGACATTCTGAAGTCCGGCACGCGCAAGGAGGACCTCCTGGTGCCGCGCGCCGACCTTCAGAAGATCTTCGTGCTGCGCCGCATTCTGGCGCCGATGGGCACGACGGACGCCATCGAGTTCCTCATCGACAAGCTGAAGCAAACCAAGACAAACGGCGACTTCTTCGATTCGATGAACACCTGAGGCGTTGTCCCGACCCTTTCGTCATGCCTTCGAAGGGGCGGCGCCGAGCGCTGCCCCTTGTCTTTTCGTGTTCGGTTATGATCATTCTCGGCTCCGTGCCTTCCGAACCGAGGTCTTCCCGATGAGCGAACTTCCTGCCCCGGCCCAACGTGTTCTCGCCGATGCCGCGGCCAAGGGGCTTGATCTCGACATCATCAAAACAGAAGCGACCGCGCGGTCGGCGGAAGAGGCGGCGCAAGCTGTCGGCGTTGCCGTGGGCCAGATCGTCAAATCGCTGGTCTTCAAGGGGCGGGAGAGCGGCAAGCCCTATCTTCTTCTCGTGTCCGGTTCGAACCGGGTGAACGAAAAGGGCGTGGCGGCGCGACTTGGCGAGAAGCTGGTCCGGCCGGATGCCGATTTCGTCAGAGAGGCGACGGGCTTCGCTATCGGCGGCGTGTCGCCTTTCGGCGCCAGTGGCGCTTTGACAACGTTCATGGACGAGGCGCTGCTCGCTTTTGAAACGGTGTGGGCCGCCGCTGGCACGCCCTTTCACGTCTTTCCCGTGGCGCCTCGCGTCCTTTGCGAGGCAACCGGCGCCACTCTGATCCCCGTCAGCTGACCTCCGGAGCCCGCCAGGCGCTGGCGCGGGAGAAAAGCTCCTCCAGATCATCCGCCGTGTGAACCGGCGCCATGCACGCCCTATCGAAGCAGAAGAGCGCCGCGGGTTGCCGGTCGACACGCATCGCCGCCAGCGGCGCGCCGTCGGGAAGATTTTTCGGGTCGGCGATCCGCATGTCGACACGATTGAGATCCAGCCATCGATTCGCCTGCGAAACCATCTCCAGGTACCCCTCGTCGGCCGGTGAGCCGATGACCGCAAGCTCCGAGGCATGAGCGAGACGATCCAGCGCCGAGACAATGGCAGGCCCCGCGCCGGGGCTCGACGCGATTCGTCCGGCAGCGGCCTCGCCGGCCCGCCGCGCGCGCTCGTGGGCGGAGGGCGAGCCCATGGCCTGGGCTAGCATCCCCAGCGCTTCCACCACCAAGGCCGTGCCGCCGGGAATCGCATCGTCATGGTCGCCGCGAGGTCGGACAATGATGTCCGAGGCATCATGAGCCGTCAGGAAGTGACTGCCCTCCCCGTCGCCGTGCCAGCGCTCGAGGCTCGTCGCCAGCTTCTCCGCATCCTCCAGATACGCCGCCTGGCCGGTGACGGCGAACAGAGAAACGGCCGCGGCGATCATGGCGCCATAGTCGGTCGTGAGCGCCAGGCCTGAGGCGCGGCCCTGCCGCCAGGCATGGAGGAGCCTGCCGTCCGAAACCATCTGATCCATGACGAAGGCATAGGCATCCTCTGCAAGGACCAGAGCGTCTGCATGATCCAGTGCCGAGGCGACCTCGGCAAGAGCGCGGATCATGAGCCCGTTCCAGTCGGCAAGCACCTTGTCATCACGACCTGGGCGGGCGCGCGCCTCGCGGGCAACGCGAAGGGTCCCGAGTTCCAGGGTGAAGGCCTCTTCGCCGCCGCCTTCCGGGTGCAGCCGGTGGAGGATCGACTTGCCTTCCCAGTTGCCGCGCTTCGTGACGCCGTAGGCGCGGATGAAGTCGTCAGCGCGCGCGCCGAGCAACGAGCGAATTTCCGCTTCGCGCCAGACATAGAATGCGCCTTCCTCAAGGTGATCCTCGGCGTCCCGGCTATCGGCGTCGAGCGACGCCGCGAAAGCGCGACCCTCGTTCAGCATCTCGCGCTTCAGCCAGCCAATCGTCTCGTCGATTCGGCGGCGGAACAAGTTCCTCCCTGTCGCCCTCCACCCCCATACGAGGTGGCGCAGGAACTGGGCATTGTCATAGAGCATCTTCTCGAAATGAGGGACAAGCCATCTGTCGTCGGTCGAGTAGCGATGCAGGCCGCCGCCAACGTGATCGTAGATCCCGCCATTGCAAAGTGCGGTCAACGTGAGAAGAAACCCCGTCTGGTGGTCCCTAGGCCCGTCCGGGAAGGCTGAACGTGCCACGACCTCCAGATAAGGCGCGTTGGGGAATTTCGGCGCGCCCCTCAGGCCGCCCCGCTCCATGTCCAGTGCCTCCGCAATGCGCGGCGCCAACCGCGCGATCAAGTCGTCCGGAACGCCGGCCGGACCGGAACCGCTGGCAAGCGCCGTGCCCAGATGGTCTTTGATGGCGCCGCCTGTCTTCAGGATCTCATCGCGCTGTTCGCGCCAGGCTTTGTCTATGGAAACAAGAACGTCGGCGAAGCCTGGACGGCCGAAGCCGCTGCGCTTCGGGAAGTAGGTGCCTCCCCAGAATGGTTCGCCGTCGGGCGTCAGGAACATGGTCATCGGCCAGCCTCCCTGCTCGCCCATGGCATGAAGCGCGGCCATGTAAAGGTGGTCGAGGTCGGGCCGTTCCTCGCGGTCGACCTTGATGTTCACGAAGTGCCGATTCATCAGAGCCGCGATCTCTTCGTCCTCGAAGCTCTCATGGGCCATGACATGGCACCAGTGGCAGGCGGCGTAACCGACGGAGAGAAGGATCGGGCAGTCGCGCGCCTTCGCCTCGTCCAGCGCTGCCTTTGACCACTCTCGCCAGTGAACTGGATTGTCCTTGTGCTGCTGAAGATAGGGGCTGAGAGCGTTGGCGAGCTGGTTGCCTTCGGGCTGGGCCATGACGTCTTCTCCTTTGTTCCGCTTAGGCTAAGGCAACGAAAGACAGGTGGAAGGGGTGCGACGCTATTTCTCTTTGAGCATTTGCCTCCGCCGCATCGCCATGGCGCTCCGCCCGCCGCTCTGCTAGCCATCGCTCCATGGACAAGGATACCATCGTCGCCCTCTCTTCCGGTGCCCTTCCCGCGGGCATCGCCGTCGTGCGCATGTCCGGACCGGTCGTGCCGATGGCGCTGGCGATCATCGCTGGCAGTGTGCCGGAACCGCGTCGCGCGAGCCTCAAGCGGATTCGCGATGGTGCGGGCGAAACCATCGACCACGGTATCGTGCTCTACTTTCCAGGCCCGTCGAGCGTCACCGGCGAGGACATTGGGGAAATCCATCTCCACGGCGGCCGGGCGGTGGTGGATGCCTGCCTGTCGGCCTTGATCGCGCTGCCCGGTGTGCGCTTGGCGGAGGCGGGCGAATTTACGCGCCGTGCGTTCGACAATGGTCGTATCGACCTCACCGAGGCAGAAGGTCTCGCGGACCTTCTGGCCGCTCAGACCGAAAGCCAGCGACGGGCGGCCGTTGCCCAGGCCGGAGGTATCCTGCGGGAGCTCTGCGAAGAGTGGATGCGTCGCCTCACCCATGCCCGCGCATTTCTGGAAGCCTCGTTCGACTTTTCCGACGAGGGCGATGTCGAGGCGGACGTCGCCGGAAATGTTCGCGCCGACATGGCGACACTGGCGGCCGACATGCGGCACCACCTGAATGACGCCCGGCGGGGCGAGATCCTGCGCTCTGGCTTTCGCGTGGCCATCGTCGGTCGTCCCAATGTCGGCAAATCCAGTCTCCTAAATGCGCTGGCGGAGCGGGACGTAGCAATCGTCTCCGATATTCCCGGAACGACGCGGGACGTTCTCGAAGTGACACTCGACCTCAAGGGCCTTCCCGTCCGCCTTTTCGACACGGCGGGTCTCAGGGAGACCGAAGACCGGATTGAGGCGGCCGGCGTCGAGCGCGCGCGCCGCGCCATGGCGGAGGCGGATCTCGTTCTGCTGTTGGACGACGGGCAGGAAGAGGCCGTCGATCCGCTGATTCACGTGAAACAGACAGCGGGTTTGTTCACGCCAGACGCAGATGGCGCCCGGTCGCCAGCACTGATCGTCCGCAGCAAGTGTGACCTTCCGCTGCCTTCGATCGAGGCAGCACGGAGCGCGGAGCTGTGCATTTCGACCCGCACCGGCGAGGGGCTGGATGCTCTGATTGAAGCGATTGCGGGCCGGGCTGAGAGGGCGGTAGGAGACCGATCGACCCTTGTCCCCCTTCGCATTCGTCACCGCGCGATCATTGCGGAAGCGCTGGAGGCGCTCGAAACTTTTCTGAGCGGAGAGGATTTGCCCGAGGAGGTTGGCGCCGAAATGCTCCGCCTCGTGTCGGATAGGTTGGGCGCTCTCACGGGCCGGATCGGCGTCGAGGACATTCTCGGTGTGATCTTCTCGGAGTTCTGCATCGGGAAATAGGCAGCACGGGTCGCGGAGTCCAGCAGACCAATGAGCTACGAGAAGAAAGGTTATGACCGCGTGGCGAAGGAATTTGGCCAGGTGGTGAACATGAGCGCCGATGAACTTCGCGATTGGCTGACGACGGATGAAAGCCGCTCCGTTGGCTGGACGAGGAAGGGCGAGAGCGAATCCGTCGGCCACCAATCCGGCAGAAGGATCGTCGACATTCTCGGCAAGGACCCTTCGGATCTCAGCGATGCCGACTACGACCACATGAACAAGGTGGTCGGATACTGCCGGCGCCACCTCGCCCAGCGTCCCGGTCGCAATGTAGCGAGCAGCCGCTGGCGCTATTCGCTGATGAACTGGGGCCACGATCCTTTGAAGGGTCGGGGCGAGCTCGACGATTGACAGGCCGAGCCTGACAGGGCTTATCCGTCCTCATGTCAACGAATTCGCAACCTTTCGACGTCGTCGTCGTCGGCGGCGGCCATGCCGGCTGTGAGGCAGCCAGCTCGGCCGCGCGCGCTGGCGCCCGTACCGCGCTCGTCACCCACCGCTTCGACACCATCGGCGCCATGAGCTGCAACCCCGCCATCGGGGGCATCGGCAAGGGCCATCTCGTCCGCGAGATCGACGCGCTCGGCGGCCTGATGGGCCAGGTGGCGGACGCCGCCGGCATTCAGTTCCGCCTGCTCAACCGTCGCAAGGGACCGGCGGTGCGTGGCCCCCGCACGCAGGCTGACCGCAAGCTCTATCGCCAGGCGATGCAGAACACGATCGCCGCTCAGGACAATCTCGTCGTCGTGGAGGGCGACGCGGCGGATTTGGTTCTGGACGACGATAACCGCGTCTCGGGCGTCATGCTCGGCGATGGCCGTTGCCTTGGCTGCGGCGCGGTGGTCTTGACCACTGGCACCTTTCTCAATGGGCTCATTCATATCGGCGACGAGAAAATTCCGGCGGGCCGAGTGGGAGAGGCGCCCTCGGTCGGTTTATCGGCGACATTGGCGCGCTTCGGGCTGGCTCTCGGGCGGCTCAAGACAGGGACGCCAGCTCGCCTCGACGGCAGGTCGATCGACTGGGCCGGGCTGGATATGCAGCGACCGGACGACGACCCGCGTCCCTTCTCCTATCTGACGACGCGCATCACCAACCCGCAGATCGACTGCGGCATTACCCGAACGACGCCCCGAACCCATTCGATCATCCGCGACAACCTCGGAAGGTCGGCGCTCTATTCGGGGCAGATCAACGGTACCGGTCCTCGCTATTGCCCGTCGATCGAGGACAAGATCGTCAAGTTCGGTGATCGGGACGGCCACCAGATTTTCCTTGAGCCTGAGGGATTGGACGATAACACCGTTTACCCCAACGGGTTGTCGACCTCCCTACCCGCCGATGTCCAGGCGGATTTCCTTCGGTCGATTCCCGGCCTTGAGTACGTCACCATTCTAAAGCCCGGATATGCGATAGAGTACGACCATGTCGATCCGCGCGAGCTTCACCCGACGCTGGAGGTACGAGCGGCGCCCGGGCTCTTCCTCGCGGGCCAGATCAATGGAACGACGGGTTATGAAGAGGCCGCGGCGCAGGGCCTGCTGGCCGGTTTGAACGCGGCAAGGCGCGCCGGTGGATTCGAACCCGTAACGATTAGCCGCTCGATCGCCTATCTCGGCGTCATGGTCGATGACCTGACGAGGACCGGGATCACTGAGCCCTACCGTATGTTCACTTCACGCGCCGAATTTCGCCTTTCGCTCCGCGCCGACAACGCCGATCGGCGGCTGACGCCGCTTGGGTTGGAGTGGGGCCTAATCGGCGCCGAACGGGCGAAAGTCTTCACTGCCTCCGAGGATCGCCTTCGGCGAGCCAGAGCCCTGCTGGAATCTATGGCGCTCACCTCATCCGAAGCCGCCCGGAAAGGGCTCTCGGTCAACCAGGATGGCCGTTCTCGAACAGCCTTCCAGCTTCTGGCGCAGGCCGACATATCGTTTGACCGGCTCGTCGCCATCTGGCCGGAGCTGCTGCATGTCGAAGGGTCGATTCGGGAACGGATCGAAATCGAGGCGGCCTACGACGTTTATCTCGATCGGCAGCGCCGCGATCAAGCGCAGTATCAAAAGGACGAACAGCGGGTGATTCCCGAAAACTTCGATTTTGCCGCTCTTTCTGGGCTCTCCAACGAATTGCGCCAGAAGCTGGAGCGTCGCCGCCCCGCAAGCTTGGCAGAAGCACAGGGAATTGACGGCATGACACCTGCGGCGCTGGCGCTTATTCTCGTCGCGCTTCGCAAATCGGGCGTTCGAAATGCCGCTTAAACCACGACATATAGCCGCCGCTGATTCACGTGAAAGAGAGGCGGTTCTCGCAAATGTTTCACGTGAAACGGCGGAGCGCATCGATCTGTTCGTCGCGCTTCTGCTAAAGTGGCAGCAGCGAATCAATCTGATCGCCCCGGCCTCCATTCCGTCCCTTTGGACGCGTCATGTCGCCGATGGCTTGGCACTGGCACAAGTCGCGTCTGCACCTGCTCGTTGGCTTGATCTCGGCTCCGGCGGCGGATTTCCGGGAATCGTCCTTGCGATCGCGACGGCGGGACGCCCGGGCGCACACGTCGATCTTATTGAAAGCAACGGCAAAAAGGCTGCGTTTCTTCGCGCCGCCCTGGCTGAAGCCGGTGTTTCGGGAACCGTTCACTGCCGGCGCATCGAGGAATGCGGCGGCCTTTTTCCGGCCGCGGATGCGGTCAGCGCTCGCGCCCTCGCTTCCCTCGACCATCTTCTCGCCCTTGTGCAACCGCATCTTCCCGCGCAAACGCCGTGTTTTTTCCTCAAGGGACAAGGACATCTCGGGGAAATCGCGGAAGCCTCTGCCCATTGGCGATTCACCATGGTAAAGCATCCCTCGGCGGTGGAAGCAGGTGCCGTCATTCTGGAGGTCAGCGATGTCAGGCCGTTCGTTACCGAACCGGATGTCACGCAGCCGTAACGACAAGCAGCTTTGGGTCGAGCCAGCGATGATGCCTCTTGGCAAGGGGAGCGGATCATGAACGAGATGCCCTATCATCGCATGAGGGTCATCACTGTCGCCAATCAAAAGGGGGGCGTGGGCAAGACGACCACGGCGATCAATCTTACGACGGCGCTCGCGGCGATCGACAAACGGGTGCTTCTGGTGGATCTCGATCCGCAGGGAAACGCCTCGACCGGACTTGGCATAGAGCGGGACAACCGCGAAATCTCGTCCTACGACGTGCTGACCGGCGCGGCCTCCATTACCGAAGCGGCGATGCCCACCGCCGTGCCGAATCTCTTCGTTGTTCCCTCGACACTTGATCTTCTCGGCGTGGAGATGGAAATCTCTGGGTACGAGGACAGAGCTTATCGTCTTCGCAATGCGCTTCGCCGGCATGCGCAAGAAGGCGCGCATTTCGACTACGTCCTGATCGATTGCCCGCCGTCGCTCAATCTCTTGACGATCAACGCTATGGCGGCCGCCAATTCGGTGCTGGTGCCGCTGCAATGCGAGTTTTTTGCCCTGGAGGGCCTGAGCCAGCTCCTCCAGACGGTCGAACAGGTGCGTAACGGCCTCAATCCCGGGCTGGACCTTCATGGCATCGTGCTCACCATGTACGACGGGCGCAACAATCTTGCGACGCAGGTGGTCCGCGACGTTCGGGCGTTCATGGGAGAGCATGTCTATCAGACGGTAATCCCCCGCAATGTTCGCGTGTCGGAAGCCCCCTCCTTCGGCAAGCCGGCCATCCTCTACGACATGAAATGCCCAGGCTCACAGGCCTACATTCGACTCGCCTCCGAAATGATCCAACGGGAACGGCAGCTCGCCGCCGCCTGAGAACGGCGTAAAAGAACGCGAGCGATGAACCGGCAAGAACCGCCAAGCACCGGCAGCAGCATTGGGAGCCAGGGATGAACGAAGACAAGTCGCGGCAGAGGCTGGGACGCGGGCTGGCGGCCCTGATTGGACCGTCAGGCGCGGCGCCGCGCTTCGAGGCCGCCGCCGCTCCCGCGGGCGGCCCTGATCGCATTGTTCCGCTGAACTCGATCCATCCCAACCCGCGCAACCCGCGCCGTACGTTCGATCCGGCCGATCTCGCCGATCTCGCCGCTTCGGTGAAAAGCCACGGCATCGTCCAGCCGATCCTCGTCCGTCCCGCCGACGGACAGGCGGACCGCTACGAGATCGTTGCCGGTGAAAGGCGGTATCGTGCCGCCCGGCTGGCGGGTCTGACGGAAGTGCCGGTGCTGGTGCGGCAATTCACCGACCGCCAGTCGCTGGAAATCGCCATCGTCGAGAACGTTCAGCGCGCGGACCTCAACGCGATCGAGGAGGCGCGCGGCTACCAGATGCTCGTCAACGAGCATGGCTATACGCAGGCGGATCTGGCCGAAGTGCTCGGTAAGAGCCGCAGCCACGTCGCCAACACGCTGCGTCTTCTGAAGCTTCCCGATGACGTGCAGGACATGATCAGCCGCGGCGAACTTTCGGCTGGGCATGCGCGCACGGCAGTATCGATGGAGGACCCGGCCGCCTTCGCCCGCATGATCGTGACTGACGGTCTCAGCGTGCGCGAGGCCGAGCGCGCGGCTCGCAACCAATCCGGCGGAGGCGAGGAAGCCCCCGCGCCCGCAAAGAGCCGGCGACGGGCCAAGGACGTGGACGGCGCCGTTCGCGCTGCCCCTCCCCCTGCGGCGTCGCCGACGCCCGAGAAGGATGCGGACACGGCAGCTCTCGAGCGCCTGCTCGGCGAGACGCTGGGCATGGAGGTCGCAATCTCTATCGACGGCGAGGGTGGCGATATCCGCATCGCCTATCGTTCGCTCGATGAGCTCGACGAAATTTGCCGCCTGCTTCAGGCCTATCGGCAGGACGCCTGAGAGCGCCGCTGATCAGTTGCGGTCAGACCGGGTGCGCGCCCGCGCCGCCTGAACGCCAAGCTCCAGGACCGTTTGGCGCACCAGGGCGTCGCTGATGCTCGCTGACCTGCGGGTGGCGAGCACTGCGGCTTCGATCTGAATGAGCGCCTCGCCGATGGCGCTCAGTGTCCAGGTGCCAAGCGCAGTCTCGAGCGCGGGGCGGCGACGAAAGTGAGGGCGCTTGCGCTCCACCACGCGACTCACGGGTTCCCCTGCCCTCTCCACGGCCTGGCGCATGACCTGGAGCCCGTGGAAATGGCGCAGCAACCCCTGAAGGAGCAGGAAACCGGGAGTGCCGGAGGAAAGGGCGCGGTCGATAAGCGCCGGCAGCTTGCGCACTTCCCCGCTCGCTGCCGCGTCGATGATCTCGTCGACGGTTTCCGCGGAGACGTCGCCGACGACCGTCCTGACATCCTCATCCGTTATCTCGCCGCTGCCATAGGCATAGAGGCAGAGCTTCTGCACCTCCGAGCGCGAAGCGCGACGGTCCGCGCCGAGCCGCGACCGCAGCAGATCGCGAGCCGGTTCGGTCATTTTGAGCGCTGCCGCGCGCAGCTCCTCATCGATCATACGGTCGAGAGCGCGCGCCTCGTCCTGATAGCAGGGAAGCGCCATGGCGCCCCGCCCGCGCTCCGCTGCCGCGCGTAGCGGCGAGGACTTGCGGAGCTCTCCGGCCTCTACGATCACAATCGTATCGGAAGGGGGATCGGACGCCAGATCGGCGACGGCTTCGGCAAGCGCCTTTCCGCCGGTGCCGCGCACCCGGACGAGGCGCCGGCCGCCGAACATGGAAACCGTCCTCGCCTCATCGAAGAGCCGGCCGATATTCTTTTCCAGCTCGTCGGCGGCAAGAATCACCGTCGCAAAGGGATCGGATTCATCGATCCCGGAGGCGGCGGCGAGGCGTCCGGCGCGCTCGGAGACGAGGCCGGCGTCCGGACCATAAAGCAGGAGAATCGGCGCCGTGAAATCCGGTCGCGCGACAAATGCCTCCACGTCTCCCGCGCGCTTTTCCGCCAAGCGTTCCTGCTCCCGGCCTTCAGGCCTTTGCCGCCGCGATCAGCCCTTGCGGCGAATTGCCGACATCACCGCGAGCTCCACTTGCGCGGCGGCCTGCTCGCCCGCCTGCTCGCGCGCGTCGATCGCCCCCCGCTGAGCGGCAAAGCGCTGGGAGCGCCCGCCAGCGCTCGGAATGTCATAGGGAATAGAGATGGTGCGCGACCCGGTATCGATGACCGAGGCGTCGGAAAGCCGCACGAGCTGGTAGGAGGTGGAAAGGGTGTAGACGCTGGCTGTGGGAACACCGCCGTTGCTTTCGATCGACACTCCCCCCTCGGAGCCGGCGGCCGTCAGACGAACCTCGTAGAGAGGCTCCAGCGGCTTTCCGCCGCCGTTCAGAAGAAAGATGAGGCGGTTGCGCACGATCTGCTCGGCGCGGCTGTTGACCGGAGCAACCGTAACGTGGCCGCGAACAGAGGCCGGCGTTGCCTTTCCCGGCTCCAGGAGGTCAGCCTGCCGATCGCCGTAAAGCGGCCCGGCCGTGCAGCCGGAAAGAGCGAGGAAGGCCGCCGCGACAAAAGCGAGGCGGCCGGCGCGCGAGGTCTCAGACCACGACATTGACGATCCTTCCAGGCACCACGACGAGGCGCTTCGGCGGCTGGCCGGCGAGCGCCGTCTTCACGAAATCCAGCTCCAGCGTCGCCGTTTCGACCTCGGCTTTGCTGGCGTCCTTGGCGACGACCACATCGCCGCGCTTCTTGCCGTTGATCTGGACAGGAAGCGTCAGGGTGTCGTCGGACAAAAGGGCCGGATCGACTGACGGCCACGAAGCCGCCGCCGCCAGCCCCTCTTCGCCGAGCGCCTGCCAGCACTCCTCGGCCAGATGCGGCATCATAGGCGCGACGAGACGCACCAGCATCGACAACGCCTCGCGACCCGCCGCCTTGATGGAGGCAGGCGCATCGGCGTTCAAGCCATTGAGAGACGCGCTGAGGGCATTGACCATCTCGTACAGTCTAGCCACCGCCTTGTTAAAGGCTAGCCGCTCGATATCATCGGCAACACCTTGCGCCGTACGGTGCGCAACGCGACGGATAGACGTGGCCACCTCATCGTCTACACCATTGCCGTGAGCATTGGCGATGACGGGAGCAGCCTCTGAAACCAGGCGCCAAAGGCGCTGAACGAAGCGGTGCGCGCCCTCGACGCCAGCCTCGGTCCAGATCACGTCGCGATCCGGCGGAGAGTCGGAGAGCATGAACCAGCGGGCCGTATCGGCCCCATACGACGCGATGATGTCGTCGGGATCGACGACATTCTTCTTCGACTTCGACATCTTCTCGATGGAGCCGATGGCGATGTCCGAGCCCGTGGAAAGGCGCTTGGCGCGGCGTTCGCCCTCGACCTCGGTGATCGCCACATCCGCGGGCGCCACCCATTCGCGCCCGTCGCGGTAGGTCTCGTGGACCACCATGCCTTGCGTGAACAGGCCCTGGAAGGGTTCGCTCGCCGCCAGATGGCCGCAGTCGCGCATGGCGCGGGTGAAGAAGCGCGAATAGAGCAGATGCAGAATGGCGTGCTCGATGCCGCCGATATACTGCTCCACCGGCATCCAGGCGTTGGCGACATCGGGCTTGGTCGGCGTCTCGGCGTGGGGCGCGGTGAAGCGGATGAAGTACCAGGACGAATCGACGAACGTGTCCATGGTGTCGGTTTCGCGCAGGGCCGGGCCACCGCATTTCGGACACTTGGCGTTGCGCCAGGTGGGATGGCGATCCAGCGGATTGCCCGGCTTGTCGAACGCCACGTCGTCCGGCAGCTTGACCGGCAGATTCTCCCGCGCCTCCGGCACGACGCCGCACGTCTCGCAGTGGAGAACCGGGATCGGGCAGCCCCAATAGCGCTGGCGCGAGATGCCCCAGTCGCGCAGACGATAGTTGACCTGCCGCTTGGCCTGGGGCGCGCCGAAGAGATCGGTGCTCTCAAGCCGGTCGGCCACCGCGTCAAAGGTCTCGGACGGCGAACGCCCGTCGAACTCGCGCGAGTTGATCATCGTACCGTCGCCGACATAGGCCTCGGTGCCGATGGAGAAGGATTCCGCCTCGGCGCCCTCGGGCAGCACGACCGGAGTCACCGGCAGGCCGTAGGCGCGGGCGAAGTCGAGGTCGCGCTGATCGTGAGCCGGGCAGCCGAAGATGGCGCCGGTGCCGTATTCCATGAGCACGAAATTCGCGACATAGACGGGCAGACGCCACGTGGGATCGAGCGGATGGACGGCGAAGATGCCGGTTTCCATGCCGCGCTTCTCGGCGGTTTCGATGTCCGCCGTCGCGGTTCCGGTGCGCCGGCACTCCTCGATGAAGGCGGTGAGTTCGGGCTTGTCGCGGGCCGCGGCCTCAGCCAGCGGATGATCCGCCGCGACCGCCAGGAACGAGGCGCCGAAAAGCGTGTCGGGCCGGGTGGTGAAGACGGTGAGATCCTTGACGCCCTCGGGCGCCGTCTCTTCCGTCAGCGCCCAGCGCAGGAGAAGCCCTTCCGATCGGCCGATCCAGTTCCGCTGCATCAGCCGAACCTTTTCGGGCCATTGCGGCAGCGCGTCGAGCCCGGCCAGAAGGTCGTCGGCATAGGCGGTGATCTTGAAAAACCACTGGGTGAGCTCGCGGCTCTCGACCAGCGCGCCGGAGCGCCAGCCGCGACCGTCGATCACCTGCTCGTTGGCCAGCACGGTCTGGTCCACCGGGTCCCAGTTGACCTTGGACTTGCGGCGATAGGCCAGCCCCTTATCGAGAAGGTCGAGGAAGAGCATCTGCTGACGGTGGTAATAGTCCACGTCGCAGGTGGCGAACTCGCGGCTCCAGTCGAGCGACAGCCCCATGGACTTCAGCTGCCCGCGCATGGTGGCGATGTTCTGGTAAGTCCAGTCGCGCGGGTGGACCTTGTTCTGCATCGCCGCGTTCTCCGCGGGCATGCCGAACGCGTCCCATCCCATGGGGTGCAGCACGTTCATTCCACGGGCACGACGATAGCGCGCAACCACATCCCCCATGGTGTAGTTGCGCACATGGCCCATGTGAATGCGCCCGGAGGGGTATGGAAACATCTCCAGGACGTAGTACTTCTCGCCGGGAGCGTCAGTCTTGGTCTCGAACAGCTTGGCATCGGCCCAGGCTGCCTGCCAGCGCGGCTCGCTGGCGCGAGGATTGTATCGTTCGGTTGCCATTCTCGGCGGTCTTTCGAAAAACCGGCGCGCCCGAAGCGCCACGTCCAGGGGTGCATCGTGTTCAACACGGGAAGACGTTGAGCGTCAACCAAATCATGGCCCCGCAAGCACGAAAGGTCGTGGGGGAGCGGGACGAAGGAGATGAGGAATGTCGAATGTCGTGGCCGGGCTCGCCGAGGTCAAGGCGAGGATCGCCGAAGCGGAGCGCGCGGCGGAGAGGCCATCGGGCGCCGTGTCCCTCGTCGCCGTGTCGAAAACCCACGGCATCGAGGCGATCACGCCGGTCATCGAGGCCGGGCAGCGCGTGTTCGGCGAGAACCGGGTCCAGGAAGCGGCGGCCAAGTGGCCGACGCTGAGGGAGCGCTTCAGCGACATAGAGCTGCGCCTGATCGGACCGCTCCAATCCAACAAGGCGGCGGAAGCGGTGGCTCTGTTCGACGTCATCGAGACGGTCGACCGCGACAAGATCGCCCACGCCCTCGCGGCCGAGATGGACAAGCAGGGGCGCGCGCCGCGCCTCTATGTCCAGGTCAACACCGGCGAGGAGGAGCAGAAGGCCGGCATTCCGCCGCTCGACGCCGTGGCCTTTGTCGAGCGCTGCCGCACGGTGCATGGCATCAAGGTCGAGGGCCTGATGTGCATTCCGCCGGTCGGCGAAAATCCAGGCCCCCATTTCGCATTGCTTGCCAAGATTGCCGAAGAAGCTGGCATCGAAAGGCTCTCGATGGGCATGTCGGGCGACTTCGAGACGGCGGTCGCCTTCGGGGCGACCAGCGTGCGCGTCGGCTCGGCCATCTTCGGCGCTCGCGATTACGGTCATGGATGACGGCGCCGAACCACGGTCTTCAATCCCGCCACAAAGGGGCTCTTTCTTGACTTCCGACGAACAGGCGAAATTCGCGCGGCTGACATTCCTCATCGCCGGCATCATCCTTGCGATGGTGCTGGCGACGATGATCTTCTGGAAGGCGGCGTCGGGATTCTTCCTGATCTTCGGCGGCCTGCTTCTCGGAACCGCATTTTCGGGTCTCGCGCGATTGCCGCGCAAGCTGGGTCTTCCTCGGCGGGCGGGACTGGTGCTGGTCTATCTCGTCGTGGTCGGCGGTCTCGCCGCCGCCATGGCCTGGGGTGGTATCACCCTCGTCCAGCAAATGCAGAGCCTCGTGCGCCTGATGGAGGAGCAGCTTCAGACGATCTCCGGCGCGCTGCGCGACATGGGGATCAATCTGGGTTCTGAAGGCCAGTCGGCCGATCTCGCCTCACTGCTACCCAATCCGGCCGGCATCTTCTCCTCCGCCTCGCAGGCGGTGTTCTCCATTCTCGGCGGGCTGGGCAATCTCTTCGTCGTCGTCTTCATCGCCATCTTCGTGTCGTGGCAGCCCGGGCTCTACGCCCGGGGGATCGTCAGCCTGTTTCCCAAGAGCAAACGTCCACGGATCGCGGAGACGCTGCACAGGGCGGCCCAGGAGCTGATCCTCTGGCTCGGCGGCCAGGGGCTTTCCATGACGGTGATCTTCCTCGTCGGCTGGATCGGCCTGTGGCTGATCGGAATGCCGAGCGCCTTTCTCCTGGCGCTTCAGGCCGGCCTTCTGGCGTTCATCCCGACCCTTGGGCCGTTCATCGCCGGCATCCCCATCGTCCTCGTCGGCCTCGCCGAAAGCCCGCAGATGGCGCTCTACGGCCTCGGCGTCTATCTTTTGATCCAGGGCGTCGAAAGCAACGTGGCGCAGCCGGTGGCCCAGCGCTGGATGACGGCGCTGCCGCCGGCCTTGACCCTCGGCTCCCAGCTCGTCTTCGGCCTGCTCTTCGGCACGGTCGGCGTGGCGCTCGCCGTGCCTGTGCTGGCGGTGATCAAGGTTCTGGTCGAGGAGCTCTATATCCAGGACGGACTGGGCGGCCCGGCTTTGCCGGAAAAGGACCGATAGGCTGAGGCAGGGTGACGGAGAGACCGCGATGACCATCGATCTTCATGGGCTGGAAGAGGCCGAGTGGCTGAACGAGCCGCCGTTCTGGCAGAGGACTCCCGCCGGTCTGGTGCTTGAGACCGGCGAGCGCACCGACTTCTGGCGCGGCACCTATTACGGCTTCGACCATCGCGACGGGCATTTTCTCGGCGCCTCTGTCACGGACGACTTTTGCGCCACCGTGACTTTCGAAGCGGACTATTCGGTGCTCTACGACCAGGCGGGGCTGATGCTCCGCCGCGACGACGAGACTTGGGTGAAGGCGGGGATCGAGCTGACCGACGGGGCCGCCCATTTCAGCGTCGTCGTCACGCGCGGCGGGCGCTCGGACTGGTCGGCGGTGCGCGTGCCGGCCGTCGCCGGTCCGCAGTCGATCCGCCTGACGCGCGTCCGGGATGCGGTTTTGGTTCATTTTCTGGCGGCGCCGGGACAATGGCGGTTCCTGCGTCTCGCCGATTTTTCGACCGACGGCGCGCTGAGGGTCGGGCCGATGGCCTGCTCGCCACAGCGCGCGGGCCTCAAGGTGCGCTTCCTCTCCTTCGTACTCACTCCGCCGGCCGCCGATCCGTTGCACGACCCGGCGGGCGAAGGGGGCGTGACGGCATAGGCGCCCGGAGGGGTGTCGGCACCCGATGCCGAGCTTGCCGATCCGTGCCGCAGGCCCTAGGAATTTGGTTCGTCAATGTGGCGCATTGACGCGACGGTTCGGTCGGGAAATCGGCACGTGAAGTGGCATTCCTGGCCGTATCGTCTATCTAGAATTGTGGTGCCGGTATGCTGGCCGCGCGGGCAGGGCGCGGCGGACGGAGCGCCATCGGAACTTTCCGCGGGGGGATCGCCGCGGCCGACATCTGACGGGAGGAAAGCTGAGATGGAAAAGATCGCGGTCAAGGAGGAATGGCGTCAGCGCGCGCTCATCACCGCGGAAGAGTATCAGGCATGGTACCGGCGCAGCGTCGAGGACCCCGACGGCTTCTGGGCCGAGCATGGCAAGCGCATCGACTGGATGAAGCCCTTCACCAAGGTGAAGAACACGTCCTTCGCGCCCGATGTCTCGATCAAGTGGTTCGAGGACGGGACGCTCAACGTCTCGGCCAACTGCATCGATCGCCATCTCGAGGAGCGGGGCGACGCCGTCGCCATCCTATGGGAAGGCGACAACCCTGCCGAAAGCCGCAAGATCACCTACCGCGAGCTTCATGAGAACGTCTGCCGCATGGCGAACGTACTCAAGTCGCGTGGGGTCAAGCGCGGCGACCGCGTCACCATCTACATGCCGATGATTCCGGAGTCGGCCTTCGCCATGCTCGCCTGCGCGCGCATCGGCGCCATCCATTCCGTCGTCTTCGGCGGCTTCTCTCCCGATTCGCTTGCCAACCGCATCGAGGATGCGCGTTCCTCCGTTCTCATCACGGCCGACGAGGGCCTGCGCGGCGGCCGCAAGGTGCCGTTGAAGAAGAACGCCGACAAGGCCATCGAGATCGCCGGCAAGGCCGGGCAGAAGGTCGAGACCGTCCTCATGATCCGCCGCACGGGCGGCGACGTCGGCTTCGCCGAAGGCCGCGATCTTTGGTGGCACGAGGCGCGGGAAACCGTCGAGGCAACCTGTGCGCCGGAGGAGATGGGCGCTGAGGACCCGCTCTTCATTCTCTACACGTCAGGCTCGACCGGCAAGCCGAAGGGCGTGCTCCACACCTCGGGCGGCTACCTCGTGTGGGCGTCCATCACCCATCACTACATCTTCGATTATCGTCCAGGCGAGATCTACTGGTGCGCCGCCGACATCGGCTGGGTCACGGGCCACACCTACATCCTCTACGGGCCGCTCGCCAACGGCGCGACGACGGTGATGTTTGAGGGCATCCCCAACTATCCCGATGCCTCGCGCCTCTGGCAGGTGGTCGACAAGCACAAGGTCAACATCATCTACATGGCGCCGACGGCGATCCGCGCCCTGATGGGGGCGGGCGACAGCTTCGTGACCAGCACCTCGCGCGAGAGCCTGCGCCAGCTCGGCACCGTCGGCGAGCCGATCAACCCGGAAGCCTGGCTTTGGTACTATCGCGTCGTCGGCGACGAACGCTGCCCCATCGTCGACACCTATTGGCAGACCGAGACCGGCGGAACGCTGATCACGCCGCTTCCTGGCGTCACGGACCTGAAGCCTGGCTCGGCTACCCTGCCCTTCTTCGGCGTCCAGCCGCAGCTGGTGGACAGCGAGGGCACCGTGCTGGAGGGCGCGACCAGCGGTAATCTGTGCATCGTCGATTCGTGGCCGGGCCAGATGCGCACCGTCTATGGCGATCACGAGCGCTTCGTGCAGACCTACTTCTCCACCTATAAGGGCAAGTACTTCACCGGCGACGGATGCCGCCGCGACGAGGACGGCTACTACTGGATCACCGGCCGCGTCGACGACGTCATCAATGTCTCCGGCCATCGCATGGGCACGGCCGAGGTGGAGTCGGCGCTGGTGTCCCATCCGGCGGTGGCCGAGGCGGCAGTGGTCGGCTATCCGCACGACCTCAAGGGCCAGGGCATCTACTGCTATGTGACGCTCCTCGATGGCGAAGAGCCTACGGACGAGCTCAAGAAGTCGCTCATCGCCCATGTGCGCGAGGAGATCGGCCCCATCGCCTCGCCCGACAAAATCCAGTTCGCGCCCGGCCTGCCCAAGACGCGATCCGGCAAGATCATGCGCCGAATCCTCAGGAAGATCGCCGAGGACGATTTCGGTGCCCTGGGCGACACCTCGACCCTCGCCGACCCCACGGTTGTAGAGGATCTGGTGGAGCACCGTCAGAACCGTCGCGTCTGACTTTCCGACTGACTGTCTTACCAGGACGGCCGGCGCATCCCCGCGCCGGCCGTCCTGTCGTATCTGCCTTCTTCGTAAGCAAAACGAAGTCTGACCGGCGCGCTATAGATTCGGTATTGATCGAAAATATTGGGTCGCTATCGTCCACTTAGAAAATCGTAAAACTTCTGCTTAACCCAACGAAAAAATCATTGTATGACATAAGCTGTCACTCGTGGCGGGAGGAGAGAACGCCGCGGGTGGCATTGTCTTAGTAGGGAGGACATTTCAGCGTATGGTTGTTCAAAACGACACCGCCGCGCGCGGTGCTCCGGTTGCCGTCGATTCGACGAATGAGGAACGGGCCAAGAAATATTGGCGCGCCAACATGCAACTGGTGGCCGTGCTTCTCGTCATCTGGGCCCTCGTGTCCATCGGCTGCGGCATCATCCTGCGTCCGCTCCTCAGCGGCATTCAGGTGGGGGGAACCGACCTCGGCTTCTGGTTTGCCCAGCAGGGCTCGATCATCACCTTCATCATCGAGATCTTCGTCTATGCCTGGCGCATGAACAGGCTCGATCATCTCTACGAATTCGACGAGCTGTGAGGGGAGCGGCATGAGTCAGTATGCTTTCAACTTCCTGTTCATCACAGGCTCTTTCGCGATCTATCTGATCATCGCGCTGTGGACCCGGGCGGGCTCGACCTCGGAGTTCTACACCGCCGGCGGCGGTGTCCATCCGGTGGTCAACGGCATGGCGACGGGCGCCGACTGGATGTCGGCCGCCTCCTTCATCTCGATGGCCGGCCTCATCGCCTTCGTCGGCTATGACAACTCGACCTATCTCATGGGCTGGACGGGTGGCTTCGTTCTCCTGGCCATGCTTTTGGCGCCGTACCTGCGAAAATACGGCCACTTCACCGTGCCAGCCTTCATCGGCGACCGGTTCTATTCGCCGGCCGCGCGCCTCGTCGCGGTGGTCTGCCTGATCATCATCTCCACGACCTACGTCATCGGCCAGATGACGGGCGTCGGCGTCGCCTTCTCGCGCTTCCTGGAGGTCGACAACACCACCGGCCTCATCATCGGCGCGGCGATCGTCTTCTTCTACGCCGTCTTCGGCGGCATGAAGGGCATCACCTACACCCAGGTGGCGCAGTATGTGGTGCTGATCTTCGCCTATACCGTTCCGGCGATCTTCATCGCGCTCCAGCTCACCGACAATCCGATTCCGGCCTTCGGCCTCTTCGGCGACACGCAGGACGGCACGCCCCTTCTGGTCAAGCTCGACCAGGTGGTGCGCGATCTCGGCTTCTCCAGCTACACCGGGCACCACACCGACACCCTCAACATGGTGCTCTTCACCCTGTCGCTGATGATCGGCACCGCCGGTCTGCCGCACGTCATCATCCGCTTCTTCACCGTGCCTCGCGTCAAAGACGCTCGCTATTCGGCCGGCTGGGCGCTGGTGTTCATCGCCCTGCTCTACCTCACCGCTCCCGCCGTGGGCGCGATGGCGCGTCTCAACCTTATCCAGACGCTGTTCCCGAGCGGCACTCAGTCCGAGCCGATCGACTACCAGTCGCGGCCCGAATGGATGCAGAAGTGGGAGCTGACCGGGCTTCTGAAGTTCGACGACAAGAACGGCGACGGCAAGATCCAATACTACAACGACGCCAACAAGGACTACGCGGCGGGTGCCGCCGCGCGCGGCTGGAACGGCTCGGAATTGTCGGTCAACCAGGACATCCTGGTGCTGGCCAATCCCGAGATCGCCCGGCTCCCCCAATGGGTGGTCGCGCTCGTGGCGGCGGGCGGCATCGCGGCGGCGCTTTCCACCGCGGCGGGCCTGCTTCTCGCCATCTCCTCGGCCATCAGCCATGATCTCCTCAAAGGGGCGATCAACCCCTACATCGAGGAGCATCACGAGCTTCTGGCGGCGCGCATCGCCATGGCGGTCGCCATCGCGATAGCGACCTATCTCGGCCTGAACCCGCCGGGATTTGCCGCCCAGACGGTGGCGCTCGCCTTCGGCCTTGCAGCGGCGACCATCTTCCCGACCCTGATGATGGGCATCTTCTCCAAGCGCGTGAACAGCGTTGGGGCGATCTCGGGAATGGTCGTCGGGCTGGTGTTCACCGTCGTCTATATCTTCATCTACAAGGGTTGGTTCTTCATCTCCGGCACCAACAGCCTGCCCGACACGCCGGACAACTGGTTGTTCGGCATCTCGCCGGTGTCCATCGGCGCGGTCGGGGCGGTGATCAACTTCGCCGTCGCCTATGCGGTCTCGCTGGCCACTGCGCCGCCGCCGCTGGAAATCCAGGCGCTGATCGAGTCGATCCGTACGCCACGCGGCGCCGGCGCGGCCCTGCGAGAATAGCCATCTGCTTCTCGTTTCCGCCGGCGGTGGAGGGAGACGGGACAATAGAAAAAGACAGAGGGGGCCGGCGTATGACGCCGGCCCCCCTTGCGATTCAGGCGGCTGAGGATGTGCCGCGTTCAGCAGCTCACATGCGGCCGATGGTCAAGGGGTGGTCCTCCGGCAGGGCCGGATAGGCATCCTCCGGGAAATCCTGGAGCGCATCGACCTGGCTTTCGCTGACGTTCGGCGCCATGAGCTGGTTGTTGCGGATCACCAGCGAGGACAGCGGGATCGCCGCCTGAGTTTCGCCGAGGCCGAGGAAGCCGCCCGATGCCACCACGACATAGGCTCGGCCATTGATGTTCACGACGCTCTCGACGTCGCCGAGGTCATTCGCGTTCTGACCGACGACATCGTAGTCCTCGAGATCGGCCACCGTCACCATCACCTCGCGATTCGACGCGGCGTTCACGGCCCTGTCGAGATTATCCTGGGATGCGGCGCGGTTTCCGGCGCGTGTCCCGTTCCTGTTGGTCTGGGACGTGGCCGAAGCCGTGCGCTGCCCGGACGTATCGTTGCGCCGGACCTGATCGTTCTGCTGGGCCTGGCGGTTCTGCTGGGCCTGATCGCTCTGGTCAGTCTGCCGGACCTGCTGATCGCGGCTGTTCTGCTGGTTCCGTCGCTGATCCGTCTGCATCCGGCGGGCGGTGTTCTCGTCCATCTGCCGGATCTGAACCCGGGCCTCGCCCGACTGGTTGAACTGGACGTTCGGCTCCCCGTCCTGAACAACCTGAATGTTCGGCTTCGCCGTGTTGTAGCGCACCTGCGGATCGCGCTGGTTGACGTCGACCTGCGCCTGCTGCGCCCGCTGGACCTGGACCGAAGCCTGGCTGCGCTGGACATCAACGCTCGGCTGACCCTGCTGGCTGTCCTGATCGACCGTCTGCTCGTCTCCCAGGCGGATTTGCGGCTGGCCCTGCTCGACGCTCACGTCGGGCTGGGGCTGCCTGACGGTGACGCGCGGCTGCGGGTTTTCGACATCGACATCAGGATTGGGCATCTCGACGACGATCTGCGGACGCGGCATGTCGATGGTGATCGTCGGCTGTGGCATGTTCACCCGCACCTGCGGCTGGGCCTGGTTGACCGTCACCAAGGGGCGGCCGGTGTCCAGGTTGACCTGGGGCCGGCGCTGCTCGACGCGCACCTGCGGCGCGGCCTGATCGACCTGCACGTCCGGTTCGGGCACGGCGACCTCGACGTTCGCCTCCATGTCGGCCTGGGCGTCGGCATCATCACGGCCGGCGCGATTTCCGGCGCGGTTGTTTGCAGCCGTCCGCGCGTTGGCGTCGGATGCATCGGCGCGCGCCGCCTCGAGACGCTGCGAACAGGCCTGCTCGTTCTGGTCCCCCAGCAGAGCTTCCGCCCGGCGCATGGTGATACCTGCGGCTTCGGCACCGTTGTCCCGAACGTAGGCCACGAGCTGGTGACAGCTTGTTCCGTCCGCCAAATCGGGAGCCGGGGTGTTGGAAGTCTGAGCGTAAGCGGGCGCAAGCGCGGTTCCCGCGAAAAGCGCGGCGAGGTAAAGAGTCTTCATGATCATCTTCCTTGGTCGCGTGTCTGAAATATAGGCATGCACAGAAAATGATCAGGAAAGATCGTCTTCCCGATCCTGCTGTGCGCCTTCTCACACTGAGCAAGACAAGACTCGTCTATTTCGTTCCGAAAAAAATCGTGATCAGTTGTTAGGGGCGAAAGCTTTTGCAGCTACACAACTTCATCTTTCAGACGACGATGATGATCTTCATCAAAATCCAGAGTTTACCTTTAACCGGCTATCTTTTGATCGCGAGAGCGCAAAAGTCCTGATGGCGACAACGATGAACCTCTTGCGCCGAGGCGAATGAAGATTCATATTGGCTTTGTGTTCAACGTAATGGAAGGAGGTGATCCAATGTCGAGTGATTTCCAGATGCCGGTTGGGTCGGAATGTCTCAGCGGTTCGACGGAGCAGCCTCCGCGTTTCGTATAGGACATAAGAGCCCGGTATAGGTCTCGCGACCGCCGGCATATGCGAATTCACGGGGCCGCTCCCATTGGGGGCGGCCTTTCGTTTTGACGGATGGGGGATGGCCGCTCAGCCGGCCTCGTAGAGGTCGCGGCGCGTCGGTGGTAGGGGCGAGGGGCCTTTGAACCGCCTCGAGGCCACCGTCTGATAGATCATCACGGTGCCACGCTCGAAGGCGAGGGCGCAGCCCGTGAGGTAGAGCAGCCAGAGCCGCAGCTTCTGCTCACCCACCAGCCTCGCCGCTTCCTCGTAGCGCGCATCGAGGCGGTCGGCCCAGAGGCGGCAGGTGCGCCCGTAGTGCTCGCGCCAGTTCTCCACATCGTGGACCTCGAAGCGGTGGGCCTCCAGCCGCTCCAGCGAATGGCCGATGAAATCCAGTTCTCCGCCGGGAAAGATCAGCTTCACCAGCGCCGCATATTCGGCCGACTTCTTTCGGAAGGCGCGGGCCGTTTTCTTGGCGGGGCGGGCGATGGCGTGGTGCAGATAGAGGCCGCCCGGGGCCAGGAGGCCGTGAACCTTGGCGAAGTATTCGTCGTGGTGGGCAAAGCCGACATGCTCGAACATGCCGATGGAGGCGATCTTGTCGAAGGGGCCCGACAAGGCCTGAAACGGCTTCAGCTCCAGCGTGATCCGGTCCTGCAGCCCGGCGGCGCGGACCCGCTCCGAAGCGAGGTCGAATTGCGCCTGGCTGAGAGTGACGCCGTGGCCCACAATGCCGTGGCGCGATGCGGCGTGGATGAGAAGCGCCCCCCAGCCGCAGCCGATGTCGAGCAGGCGCTCGCCCGGCTTCAGCCGCAACTTGCGGCAGATCATCTCCAGCTTGTCGAACTGGGCCTTGTCCAAATCGTCGTGCCAGCCGTCGAAATAGGCGCAGGAATAGACGAGGCGCTCGTCGAGGAAGAGTTCGTAGAAGGCATTCGAGACGTCGTAGTGATGGCGGATAGCCTCGGCCGTGGAGCCGCTGGCCTCCGCGCCCGCGATCGTTGCGGATGGCCTTGACCGATATTGCGAAGAAAGGCGGATCAGCGACGGCATGAGGGCTAGGATCGAGCGCTTGTCGATCCCCTTCAGGATCGCGCGGGTCTTCATCCTGGGTCGCAAGGCGGCGATATCGAACAGGCTTCCGCCCTCGATCCGCAGAGCCTTCGTCATCCACAGTGAGACGGCGCGCTCGACGCTGGGGCGCAGCAACAGCCAGGCGAGCGCCGCGGGATCGTCGATGACGAGGGCAGGGCCGGCTTTTGCGCCGAGTCGGCTTCCGTTCCAGAGGACGACGCCGAAGCCCGGATCGATCGCCGCGACGAAATCCTCGCTGACCTTCGCCAGCCGGTCCTCGGCCTTCATGTCGACATTCGCTTCATCAAAGACGCCCCCAGCGAGCAATCGAGCCCTGCGTGACCAAGCATGTTTCGCCCGGCACGTCATCTAGAGCGGGCAACCGCGACGATCAGGGGAGATCCCTGTCGGGCGCCCGTTCGGAACTCTCGACGCTAAGGCTTAACCGATCCGGTGGCGGTGCACCAATCAGGCTTGTGGCCACCGTCATATCGCACCACCAGCCGCTCCTTGAGCAACTCCCGCCCCACATCGGCCGTCTCGTCGGTCGAAACGTCCGCCAGGACGCGGCCGAAATACTTGTCGCCGGCGATATTGGAGAGCCTGATTCGCCCCTCGCCGATCAGCGAGACGAGCCGCTCGCGGGCCACCATGGCGGCCTCCTTCTCGCTGGCACATTTGCCATGAAGCTCGGGCGCATCGATGCCGCGCAGGCGGACGGCGACCCGAACGCTCTGCATCGGCCAGACGAAAGCCTCCACCTCCACCGTATCGCCGTCACGCACCTTGACGACGCCGGCCTCGATCGGCCCGCGTATGGTGGAAAGATAGTCCACATCCTTGCCCCCGGACGCCGCCATGGAGGGGCCCGTAGGTTGGAGAAGCAGAAGGATCGCGCAACCAGTGGGCGCAAGAGCGCGGGCGAAACCCCGAATCATCCGCGATCTCCAAAAGAAAAAGGTATAATTTCCTATAGGACGCGGAAACCCTTTGGTCAATGGCAATCAGCGTCCGGCCCGCGTCTCGAGCAGAAGAACCAAGACGAATTAATGGTTTATGAATGCGAGGCGGGGTTGCGCGAGGACCGTCCCGATTGAACCATGACGAGACGGCGGGCCGTCGCGAGGCTGCAACGGCTAATTATGGAATTTATCCTACAACCAAATAATCACGGCAGCGAAGGAATTCGGGGCGTAAAGGGGGCTCACCGGCAGCGGAGGGCGCCGGTCGTCTGGCTGCGCCAGCGGATCGTGGATCAGAAATCGGAGATGATGCCGTTCTTCTCCCAGTCGCCATAGCGGATGGGCTCGGGGCCGTCGCGCCCGTTCAGTTCCTTCGGCAGAGGCGCCGATTCGGCTTCCTGCTTCCTGCGTCGCTCGGCCGCCTCCGCCAGCGCGCGCTCGGCGACGGGGGAGAGAGGCTTGCCGGGATGGGCACCTGGAACGGGCGGATGGGGACGATCTTCGGTCACGGCACTTCGCAGCGGCAACTAGGATTGAATTTCCCGCCTTGGGCGGGGCGACTTGAAAACCTTAGTCCGATGTCCCGGCGATTTCCAGCCAAGGCATCGCGGGGATGCGGGGGCGCTTGAACGGGGCAGGGCGCGACACCAGATTTTGCAGGCGTTTGAGGCGTCTCGCCTCTGAATTCAGGAGCTCGCCAGCCCCATGAACACGATCAAGACCGCAATGCTGCTCGCCTTCATGACGGCGCTCTTCATGGGCGTCGGCTTTCTCATAGGCGGGTCGGGCGGCATGATGATCGCCTTCATCTTCGCCGCGGGGATGAACCTCCTCTCGTATTGGAATGCCGACAAGATGGTCTTGTCGATGCACCATGCGCGGGAGGTGGATGCGGCCAGCGCACCCGAATTTCACGGCATCGTGGCCGATCTCGCCAGGAACGCCGGGCTGCCCATGCCGCGCACCTACATCATCGAGAACGACCAGCCCAACGCCTTCGCCACGGGCCGCAATCCCGAGAACGCGGCGGTGGCCGCCACCACAGGCCTCTTGCGCCGGCTCTCGCCGCAGGAGATAGCGGGTGTCATGGCACACGAACTGGCTCACATCCAACACCGCGACACGCTGACCATGACGATCACGGCGACGCTTGCCGGCGCGATCTCGATGCTCGGCAACTTCGCCTTCTTCTTCGGCGGCAATCGCGACAACAACAATCCCTTTGGCTTCATCGGCGTTCTCGTCGCCATGCTGGTCGCCCCGCTCGCGGCCATGCTGGTGCAGATGGCGATCAGCCGGACGCGCGAGTATTCAGCCGACCGGCGCGGCGCCGAAATCTGCGGGCAACCGCTCTGGCTTGCCTCGGCGCTTGGCAAGATCGCGAGCGCCGCCGAGCACACGGTGAACGTCGATGCCGAGCGCAACCCGGCGACGGCGCACATGTTCATCATCAACCCCTTGTCGGGCGCCCGCATGGACAATCTTTTCTCGACCCACCCGGACGTCGGCAACCGCATCGCCCAGCTGCAGGAGATGGCGTCGGGCGGCGGCTTCGGCGGCCATCCTTCCATGGCCGCACGGCCGGCTGACGAGGCACCGCGGCCGGTGGCCAGCGGACCATGGTCGGAGGCGGGACGGCGCTCCTCGCCCCCGCGCTCGAAGGGGCCGTGGGGTTGAGCGCGCCGCGCGGCGGCCCCGCATCCAAGGATCGTCAAACGTCGAAGGGCCGGCCGAAGTCCGGCCCAAGCCATGTCGAGCCCGCGGCGGAGGCCCGTCCCGGCCTCGCTGTGCGCATGGCTGCCGCAAAGTTGTTGTCCGCCGTTGTGGACAGCCGCGTTTCCGCTGACGGCCTGACCGATCCGGCCGGCGGCCATCCCGCCTTTCGCGCTCTCGACGCGCGTGATCAGGGGCTTGTCAAGGCGATCCTCGTCACGGCCCTGCGCTTTCGCGGCACAATTGGCGCCGCGCTCGAGGGTTGTCTCGACCGGCCTCTTCCGGCGGGCGCGCTTTCGCTCGCCCATCTCCTCCACGTCGGTGCGGCGCAGATCCTGCATCTCGACGTGCCGGATTCGGCGGCGGTGGATCTTGCCGTCGCGGCCGCCTTGGCGGACCCGCGCAACCGGCGCTTCTCCGGCCTCGTCAATGCCGTCCTGCGGCGTGTTTCACGTGAAAAGGCAGAGCTGCTCGCCGCCGCCGATCCGCGCCGGGACACGCCGGCATGGCTTTATGAGCGGTTGGTCGCCGCCTATGGCGAGGAAGAGGCGACCGCCATCGCCACACTCCATCGCCTGCCCGCGCCTCTCGATCTCTCCGTGAAGTCCGATCCCGAACGCTGGGCGCGGGAGCTTGGCGGCATCGTCCTGCCCACCGGCTCGGTTCGGCTCGCCGAGCTTTCGGGACCGGTTACTGCTCTGCCCGGTTTCGAGGACGGGGAATGGTGGGTTCAGGACGCGGCGGCGGCTCTGCCCGCGAGGCTCTTCAGGGCCATGGGCGGCAAGCGCATCGCCGATCTTTGCGCGGCGCCGGGCGGAAAGACCGCGCAGCTCGCGGCAGCCGGCGCGAAGGTGACGGCGCTCGATCTCTCGGCTTCGCGCCGCAAGCGCCTCGACGGCAATCTCGCGCGGCTCCGGCTGGACGCCGAGACCCTCGTCCAGGACCTCAGAACCTATCAGCCCGAGACGCTCTTCGACGGCGTGCTCCTCGATGCGCCCTGTTCGTCGACAGGCACGATCCGCCGCCATCCCGACGTCGCCTATACCAAGGGGCCGGAGGAGATCGAGAAATTGGCTGGCGTCCAGGCGGGGCTGCTTGACGCGGCCGCGGCCCTGGTCGCGCCGGGTGGCACGCTGGTCTTCTCCAACTGCTCGCTCGACCCGGTGGAAGGGGAGGGGGTGGCCAGGAGCTTCCTCGCCGCTCACGCGGACTTCGCCCTTGATGCCGTTGCGGCCGCGGAGCTGCCGGGGCTCGAGGCGGCTGTGACGCAGGAGGGCTTCGTGCGCACGACGCCGGCGACGCTGCGCCTATCCACTCCGGCCCTTTCCGGGCTCGACGGCTTTTTCGCGGCGCGCTTCGTCAAAAATTCCTGACCCCCGAGAGCCGTTGTCATCGTCTATATGACCGCGCGAGTCGCTATCCGTTCGCAACCTTAGCGAAGCGTTAACCATGGGCGGAGACAATCGTCTCTGTCGAAGCGCGGCGACCGGAGCCCAACCCTGCTGTTTATCCGCGCGGACAGCGACCTTCTGCCGGCGGCAGAACGGGGATGGCACGCGTGGCGGCGGAACTTGCGGAAAAGTCGCTTCTGGCGACGCTGGTCATGAAGGAGGTCTGGCGCCGGACACGTCGGGGCTTCACCAGCGGCTCGCTGTCGCGCTGGCCCCATTTCGGACCGGGCGCCGACCGTCTCCTGGCGAGCCCGCGAGATTTGCGCCACGGGGAACGCGCCGAGGGCGAGGCCATCTACGGACGGCGCTTCACCTTTGCCGGGCATTCCGTCGAGGCGGCCGCGATTTCGCCGTTCCAGGTGATCGCGCCCTCCCGTGCCTGGGCCCTTCAGCTCCATAGTTTCGAGTGGCTGCGCCACCTCGCCGAACTGGGCGGCGAACTCGCCAGCATCAACAGCCGCGCGCTGATCTCCGATTGGCTGTCGCTGGGCGGGGCCCTGCCGCGCGTTGCCGCCGATCCGGAAGTCACGGCGCGCCGCATGTTCGTCTGGCTGGGTCACGCGCCGCTGATCCTTCACGGCGCCGACACGCCGTTTCGTCGGCGCTTCATCAAGTCGCTCAGCCGCCAGGGGCGCCATCTGCGCCGCACGGCCGGCGAGACGGCGGACGGACTGGCGCGTCTCAAGGTCCGCATTGCGTTGACCGTGGCGGCGCTGTGCCTTCCAGGGCTCGGCGGGCGCATCAAGGCTGATCTGCGCGATCTCGGCGCGGAGCTCGACCGCCAGGTCTTCGCCGACGGCGGCCACATCTCGCGGAACCCGGCGAGCATCGTGGAGCTGCTCACCGATCTCGTGCCGCTGCGCCAGCTGCTCATCGCCAGGGGCGAACCCGTGCCGCGCTCGCTGTTTGGCGCCATCGACCGGATGCTGCCGGCCCTGCGCTTTTTCTCTCATGGAGACGGCAGGCTGGCGTTGTTCAACGGCACCGGCTTCGTGCCGAACGCCGCCCTGGCGACCCTGCTCGCCCACGACGAATCGCTTGGCGAACCCATCGGCCATGCGCGCCAGTCCGGCTATGCGCGACTCGCGGCCGGCGGCACGGTGGTCATCGCGGACGTCGGAACGCCGCCACCCGTCACCGTCTCGGGCGACGCCCATGCTGGCACGCTTGCCTTCGAGTTGTCCTCGGGTGCGGGGCGCATCGTCGTTAATTGCGGATGCCCGCCCGAGTCCGGCGCCGGCTGGCGCTCGCTCGCCCGGTCGAGCGCCGCCCATTCGACTCTCGTCATCGGCGATCGCTCGTCGTCGCGCTTCGCGACCTCGGAGGCGCTGACGCGCTTTCTCGGTGCTCCGATCCTCGAGGGGCCGAGCCGTATCGAGGTGACGCGCGAGGATCGGGCCGAAGGCCAGCGCCTCACCGCCGTCCACGACGGCTACCAGGCACCGTTCGGGCTTCTCCAGGAGCGCTCGATCCTGGTTTCGCACGACGGCGCCTCGGTCCTCGGCCTCGACCAAGTCTATTCCGTCAACGGACGCAGACCGCGCTCGGAAACCCCGCCGGCGGCGATCCGCTTCCACCTCTGCCCCGGCGTCGTCATCCAGAAGGCGCCCTCGGGCGGCCTGCGCCTGTCGCTGAGAGGGGAGACCTGGCGGTTCTCGGCCGATGTCGAGCCGGACGTGGAAGACAGCATCTTCTTCGCCGATCCGTCCTCGCCGCGGCCGAGCTTCCAGATCGTTCTCAACTTCGATCCACTGACGCGATCGGAGGTCGCCTGGCGCTTCACCCGCGAAAGAAGCCTCTGACATCTTCGCCGGTTGTCAGGAGAAGGCCTCACCGTTATCACGTTCCTCGAAAGGGCCGCGCTAGCCGCGCGGTTCAGGGGCCGGCCGGTGGATGTCCCCCGGGCGGCTCTTCGTTTTTGTTCCGCGACGCCCGCCGGGCCGCCGTCCCGAGCCGGATCGCCGCGCAGCGAGGAACCGTCGATGGCCGTCACCGCCAATGCCTTTTCCGCCCCGGACCGGGTCCCGGCCCGCCGGGCCCTGATCTCCGTTTTCGACAAGAACGGTCTCTTGCCTTTCGCCAAGGCGCTGGCGGAGCGCGGCATCGAGCTCGTCTCCACTGGCGGCACGCGCCGCGCTCTCCAGGAGGCGGGTCTCGAGGTAAAGGACGTTTCCGAGCTGACCGGCTTTCCGGAAGTGATGGACGGGCGGGTGAAGACGCTTCATCCCGGCGTTCACGGCGGCCTTCTGGCGGTGCGGGCAGACCCCGCCCATGCGAAGGCGATGGAGGAGAACGGCCTTCTTCCCATCGATCTGCTGGTGGTCAACCTCTACCCCTTCGAGGAGACGCTGAAGGCCGGGGCGGACTTTGCGACCTCGCTGGAGAACATCGACATCGGCGGGCCGGCGATGATCCGCGCCGGGGCGAAGAACCATGCCTATGTGAGCGTCGTCACCGATCCCGCCGATTATGACGGCGTCATCGCCGAACTCGACACGGGCGAGGGGACGACGAGCCTCTCCTTCCGCCGCGCCCTTGCGGCGCGCGCCTATCAGCGCACGGCGGCCTATGACGCGGCCGTCTCGACCTGGCTCGCGGGCGAGGCCGGCGAGACGGTGCCGCTGATCAAGACGTTTTCCGGTCGGCTTGCCCAGACGCTCCGCTATGGCGAGAACCCGCACCAGTCGGCCGCCTTCTACGTCACCGGGGAGGCTCGGCCGGGTGTGGCGAGCGCCCGCCAGATCCAGGGCAAGGAGCTCTCCTACAACAATCTCAACGACACCGACGCGGCTTTCGAGCTGGTGGGCGAATTCGACCCGTCGAAGAGCGCCGCCGTCGCCATCATCAAGCATGCCAACCCCTGCGGCGTGGCCGAAGGCCCCTCGATCCGCGAGGCCTATCTCAAGGCGCTGGCCTGCGACCCGGTTTCCGCCTTCGGCGGAATCGTGGCGATGAATCGTCGTCTCGACCGGGCGGCGGCAGAGGAAATCGTCAAGATTTTCACCGAGGTGGTGATCGCGCCAGAGGCGGACGAGGAGGCTCTGGCCATCATGGCGGGCAAGAAGAACCTGCGCCTGCTCCTGACCGGCGGCCTGCCCGATCCCGTCGCGCCAGCCCTGAACGTGCGCTCCGTCGCCGGCGGCTTCCTCGTTCAGTCGCGCGATACGGGCGCCGTCAGCGAGGCCGATCTGAAGGTGGTGACGAAGCGCGCGCCCTCCGCCCAGGAGATGGCCGATCTGCTCTTTGCCTTCCGCGTCGCCAAGCACGTCAAGTCCAATGCGATCGTTTATGCCAAGGATGGAGCGACCGTGGGCGTCGGGGCGGGGCAGATGAGCCGCGTCGATTCGGCCCGGATCGCCGCCCTCAAGGCGCGCGATGCGGCGGAGGCGGCAGGGCTTGCCGATCCGGCGACGCTTGGCTCCGTGGTGGCGTCCGACGCCTTCTTCCCCTTCGCCGACGGCCTTCTCGCCACCGTGGAGGCTGGGGCGACGGCGGTCATCCAGCCGGGCGGCTCGATGCGTGACGACGAGGTGATCAAGGCGGCCGACGAAAAGGGCATCGCCATGGTCTTCACCGGGCTTCGCCACTTCCGGCACTGACGGGATGGGGCGGCCCTGGCCGCCCCTTTAACGTAGCGGCACGACTTCCGGTCGGAAGTCGTGCAACGTTCTCGCGGTGCGCGCTATGCCGCGAGGTCCGACAGAAGGCCGGCGGCGACGGTCAGGCGGGCGACGGAAATGTCGCCGCCGCCGACGAGAGCGGCGATCTGGCGGATGATCCGATCCGCCGGCGCGGCATGATCGGAAATCCAGGCAGCGGCCGGACGCTCTGCATCGGGGTGCTCGCGGAGCGCCGAGGCGGTGAGGGCGCGCCTTGCCCTCGCGATCTGGCTACCCGCCCTCTCCAGCGCCAACGTCTCGTAATAGTCCGACGGGCTGAGCGACCACGCCGCCTGTTCGAGCCGTCCGATCTCAAAGAGCCCCGTCAGGTCGAAATAGGCGCCGAGCGTGCGATCCAGAGAGGCGCCCGTTTCACGTGAAACGGCGCCGATGTCCGGGATCAGAGCAATGAGCGGCAACAGCGCGACGTCTTCCGCGACATCGGCTGGGACCCCTTGCTCAACCCAGTGGTTCGTTCGCGCGGCGACTGCGTCACGGGCCTCATCGCTCGCCAAGTCCTGCAGGCGTGGCCGCAGGGCTTCGAATGTTTCGCGGAGGCGCGCCACCTCCGACGCCAAGCCGTCCTCGAAGCGGCAGTTCTGAACGAACCAGCGCGTGGCGACGTGGAGGAAGGCGCGAACTTCGCGATAGAGCGCGTTCTGCACTGCGCCGTCCATCTGCCCGTCGAGAGCGTCGATCCGGTCATAGAGCGGGCGCACGAAAAGCCCGTCCTTGGCCGCCGCGAAGGCGCGCAGCGCCTCGGCGGGCGCCGCGCCGGTGGCATCTCCGACACCGACGACGAAGGTCGGCCCCAGGCGGTTGATGGCCTGGTTGGCCAGCACCGTGGCGACGATCTCCCGTGACAGCCGGTGAGTATCGATCTCGGCGGGGTAGTCCGAGCGCATCGCCGTCGGGAAGTAGTCGTGGAGCCGGTCGTGGAAATAGGGCTCGTCCGGCAGGTCGCTGGCGACGAGCTGGTCGAACAGAACGATCTTGGCATAGGCCAAAAGCACGCCGATCTCGGGCCGTGTCAGGGTGCGCCCGAAGGCTCTCAGGTCGGCGAGTTCCGCACGAGGGGGAAGGGCTTCGACATCACGGTCGAGAATGTGTTGATCCTCCAGCACCGACATGAATCGGGCCTGAAGCGGCAACGCCTTGTCGCCCTCGGCTTCCTCCAGGGAGATCGCGAGGGTCTGCTCGTAGTTGTTGCGCAGGACGAGATGGGCCACCTCGTCTGTCATCTGCGAAAGGAGCTGGTTGCGCGCCTCGCGCGTCAGCTTCCCCGAGGCCATGGCGCTCTTCAGGGCGATCTTGATGTTGACCTCGACGTCCGAGGTGTTGACGCCCGCCGAGTTGTCGATGGCGTCCGAATTGATGCGCCCGCCGGCCCGCGCGAACTCAATGCGGCCCTTCTGGGTGACCCCAAGGTTCGCACCCTCGCCGACGACCTTGGCCCTGAGATCGGCACCGGTGACGCGCACCGCGTCGTTCGCCCGGTCGCCGACATCGCTGTTGGTCTCGCTGGAGGCCCGCACATAGGTGCCGATGCCGCCGAACCATAGGAGATCGACGGGCGCCTTGAGGATGGCCGAGATCACCTCGGCCGGCGTTCCCTGCCTGCGGTCCCAGCCGATGGCCTCGGCGGCCTCCGGCGTCAGCTTGATGAGCTTCTCTCGCCGGGACCAGATGCCGCCGCCCTTGGAGAGCTTGTCCTTCGCGTAATCGGCCCAGCTCGACCGCGGCAGGGCGAACAAGCGCCGCCGCTCTTCCAGGGAGAGAGCCGGGTCGGGATCGGGATCGATGAAGATGTCGCGGTGATCGAAAGCGGCGACGAGTTTCGTCTCCGGCGAGAGCAGCATGCCGTTGCCGAAGACGTCGCCCGACATGTCGCCGCAGCCGGCGACGGTGAAAGGCTCCTTCTGGATGTCGCGGCCGAGCTCACGGAAATGGCGTTTCACCGCCTCCCAGGCGCCGCGCGCCGTGATGCCCATCGCCTTGTGGTCATAGCCCGCCGAGCCGCCCGAGGCGAAGGCATCGTCGAGCCAGAAATCGCGCGAGCGGGCGATGGCGTTGGCCGTGTCGGAGAAGGTCGCCGTGCCCTTGTCGGCGGCGACGACGAAATAGGGGTCCTCGCCGTCGAGGCGAACGACCTTTTGCGGTGTGACCACGTGGTCGCCGTCGATATTGTCGGTCACCGAAAGGAGCGAGGCGATGAAGACGATGTAGGCCGAGCGGCCGGCCTCGAACCAGGCTTCACGATTGGCGGCATCCGGCAGGCGCTTGGGATAGAAGCCCCCCTTCGCGCCGACCGGCACGATCACCGCGTTCTTGACCTGCTGCGCCTTGACCAGGCCGAGAATCTCGGTCCGATAATCCTGGGCGCGGTCCGACCAGCGCAGGCCACCGCGCGCGATCGAACCGAAGCGCAGGTGAACGCCCTCGACCCTGGCGTCGAAGACGAAGATTTCGCGATAAGGAACCGGCGCCGGCAGGCCGCCAAGGGCATGCGGATCGATCTTGAAGGCGAGAGCCGGGTGCACCTTGCTCGGCGTCGAGGAGGGATCGGCGGAAATCTCCGGCACGGCATAGAAATTGGTGCGCAGCGTCGACAGGATGGCCGAGCGCACCCGCCGCAGGATGCGATCGTCGTCGAGCCCCTCGACCGCGTCGAGCGCAGCGGCGAGCCTGCCGTAAAGCGCGCCGAGCCCTCGCGCCTCCGCCTCGATGGCGTAGCGTTCTTCCGGATCGCTGGAGACCGGCGCCGTGGCGGCCGGTTGCTCTGCCCGGCTCGCCTTTTCAGGGTCGAAGGACTGGTCGAACAGCTCGAAGAGCAGGCGGGCAATCCCGGGATGGCGCGAGAAGACGGTCGCCATATAGCCGGGCGAATAGGAAAGGCCGGTCTGACGCAGATAGGCGCTATAGGCGCGCAGAACGTTGACCTGATCGAAGGCAAGGTCGGCGCACAGCACCAGGGCGTTGAAGCCGTCGTTCTCGATCCGCCCGTCCCACACGGCCGAGAACGTATCCTCCAACGGACCCGGGCCGCGCTCGGCCATCTCGGGCTTGTCGGTCGAAAGATCCATGTCGTGAATATGAACGATGGAGCCATCTGGCCGGGTAACGCGGTGGGTGCGCTCGTAGAGCACCTGAAAGCCCATGCGCTCGAGGATCGGCACGCGAGCCGACAGCGCCAGCGTGTCGCCGAGATGGTAGAGCTTGAAGCGCAGGAATGTGTCGGGGTCACCCTCGCGGCGGTAGAAGTCGACGGTGAGCGGTCGTTCCTCCGTCAGCTTGGCGATTTCCATGACGTCGACCACGGCGTCGGCCGGCGTCGTGAGGTCGCGATAGCTTTCCGGGAGCCCCGGTCCGAAGGGTGCGAGGCGGTGGAATTCATCCGCCTCGATCAGAGCCTCGCGAAAATCGTCGATCCAGTTGTGGGCGATCTTGGCGGTCTCTTCCTCGAGGAACGCCGGGTCGACGTCCGGCGTCTCTCCTTCCTCCCGTTCGACGATGTAGTGGATGCGGGCGAGAACCTCGCCGGGAAAGGCCGGCGAGTAGGAAGACAGGTGGCCGTCATAGGCTTCGGCGAGGAGCAGGCCGACGCGCTCGCGCAGGCGCGTGTCGTATCGCTCGCGCGGCACGTAGACGATGACCGAAACGAAGCGATGAAACCGGTCGACGCGGGTCAGGACGCGCACGCGGGGGCGCTCGCCGAGCTCCAGAATAATGCCGGCGTGGTGCTCCAGAAGATCGACGTCGATCTGGAACATCTCGTCGCGCGGATAGGATTCCAGCGCATTGAGCAGCGCCTTGCCCGAGTGGGAGCCGGGCCGGAGGCCGAAGCGCTCGATCACGCGCTTCGCCTTCAGGCGGAGATAGGGAATGGCCAGGATCGACTGGGTGTAGGCGGAGGAGGCGAAGAGGCCGACGATGCGCAGCTCGCCAGCGAGGCGCCCGTCGGAGGAGAAGCGCTTGACGCCGATATAGTCGAGCTGGGCGCGGCGGTGGACGAGGGAGCGCGCGTTGGCCTTGGTGACGATAAGAGGCTCCGGCGCTTCCAAAAAGGCGCGGACCTCCGGCGTCGTCAGCGCGGCCGTTCCGTCTTCGCGGCGAAGAATGCGCACGTCCGGGTCCTGCAGGATGCCGAGCCCCGGTTCATTCTCGCGGCGCTCGAGCAGCGCCTCGTCCTCGCTGCCGACATAGTCGTATTCGCGGCAGCCGAGGAAGATGAACGCGTCCTTGTAGAGCCAATCCAAAAACTCGGCCGATTCCTCGATGGCCGTGCGCGCCGCAGGATCGGTGATCACGTGGCGGTATGCCCTGAGATCGTCGACGGCCCTGGCAACGCGGGAGCGCATCGCGGGAAAATCGGCATTGGCGAGCGCGACCTGCGAGAGGATGAGGCGAAGCCGATCGGCGAGTGCCCGCGCCTCCTGGGAGTCGAGGGGCTCGACCGCCACCTGGATGAGGCTGACGCGGCCGCGCGGCTCCTCAAGCCCATCGGAGGCGCTCGAGGTCGTGAAGTGGACGATGGCCCCATTCGGGCCGCGCTCGACGTTGAGGATCGGGTGGGAGACGAAGTGGACCGCGTTCGCCGCCTCGGCGATTTCGCCCGTCACCGAATCGAAGAGGAACGACATGTCGTCGTTGACCACCGAGATGAGCTGGAGCGGTCGGCCGTCGACGGTGGCGATGCCGGGGCTGACCACGGCCACCACGGGCTCTCCAGGCCGATGGGCCTTGAGGGCCGCGACCGCGCAGTCCACAGCCGCGGCGAGAGCCTCGGTCGAGAAGCTGGCGAGGTCCGCGGCCGGCGGGCGATCGAAGAGCAGGGGGGCGAGGCTCGCCTGTGGCTCGATCCCTCCGATTTGAGAAAGAACAGCGGCGACGATGGCCGCCTTGGCGTCCGAGGGTTGATCCATGCCTGCCTCCGCGCGGGTGGTCCGCTCTCTTTGAAGGGCCCTCGTCCTGATCGGGGCGAGAGCCGAGTATCCCCGTCAGATCTCAACGATCCCGTCAGGAATTTCGTTCGGATTGGTTTCTCCAGCCGGAAAATGCCGCGTCAGGATGACGCCGGTCTTCTCCACCGCCGCGACGAAGCCTTCAGCGAGCCGGTCTTCGCGGGCCGCCTCCGTCAGGGTCGTCACGATTTCCGACCACGTCTCCTCGCCGACCTTTTCGTTGATGGCGGCGTCGGCCACGACTTCGGCATAATGCTCGGCCTCCGAAACGTAGAGAAGCACGCCGGTGCGCCCCGCCGTGATGTGAATGCCGTGGGCGAGAAACTGGGCAAGGGCCTGGCGATGCGCGCGCTCGGCGGCGATCCGCTTCGGCACGAAGAGCATTCGCGCGTCCTCCCAAAGCCAGACCGCGGCAAGCAGCGCCGCCGCGCCGATGGCCTGCGCGCCCTCGACGGCGAAGGCCGGCAGGGCGACACCGAGCACGGCGAGGAGCGCCGAAAGGATGAGCCCCAGCACCAGGGACAGGAGAAGGGCGAAAAAGCCGGAGACGAAGCGGTAGCCGTCGCTGCGGCGGGCGAAGACGGCGAAGATCTCGCCGCTGGTTGCGCTCTCCGCGTTGTGGACGGCCGCAGCGATGCGGCTGCGATCATCGGGCGAGAATTTCAGTGTCTTCACCATCCGCCCGAAGCGCCTCCGCCGCCAAAGGAGCCGCCACCGCCCGAAAAGCCACCCCCCGAGCCTCCGCCCCAGCCACCTCCGCCGCCGCCCCAGCCGCCGGGGAAGATGACCGGAACGCCCCGGCGCCCTCGACGCTGGCGCTGCTGATAGGCGCCGGCGGCCTGCGGGCCGCCGAAAAGACGCACGAGGACCGCGAGGAGCGTCGGCCCGAAGATGAAGAAGAAGACGATGCCGAAAAAGACGAGGTTGGAAATGTCCTTGCCGGAGTTCTGCCAGCCTGCGTTGCGCTTGGCGCGCGCCTCGAGCTCGGCCGCGTCGCCCGACAGAACCTGGACGATACCGTCGACGCCCGCCGCGATGCCGGCCGAGAAGTTGCCCTTGCGGAAGGCCGGCAGGATGTCGTTCTCGATGATGATGCGCGACAGCGCGTCGGTCAGCGTCGGTTCGAGGCCGTAGCCGACCTCGATGCGCACCTTGCGCTCGTCCCTGGCCACCAGAAGAAGGACGCCGTTGTTCTCGCCCTTCCGTCCCAGCGCCCACTGGCGCGCCAGACGGTTGGCATAGTCGGCGATCTCGTATCCCTCGAGATTGGACACGGTGGCGACGGCCACCTGATCGGAGGACTCCTGTTCGAAGGCCGCGAGCTTTTCGGTGATCGCCGCCTCGGTTGAGGGATCGATGAGGTCCGCCGTATCCACCACCCGGCCAGCGAGCGAGGGGAAGGTCTGCGCCAAGCCGGCGGGGACGACTGAAAGGAGGGTTAGGAGAACAAGCAGCGTGAAGGCGATGGCGCCAAGGGCGCCTCGCCCAGCCTCGTCCGCCCTCGCTGTCCGAAGGCTCATCATCATCAATTGCCGAAGTTGACCTTGGGCGGCGTTTCGGAGCCGGTTGTCGCCTGGAAGGTCGCCATGGGTTCGGCCTCGGGATAGAAGATCGCGGCGATCCAGCGGCTCGGAATGGTGCGCAGCTCGGTGTTGTACCGGCGCACGGCCTCGATATAGTCGCGTCGGGCGACGGCGATGCGGTTCTCGGTGCCTTCGAGCTGGCTCTGAAGGGCCAGAAAGTTCTGGTTGGACTTGAGGTCGGGGTAGCGCTCGACGGTGACGAGCAGGCGCGACAGAGCGCCGGTCAGCTGATTCTGGGCATCCTGGAACCGCTGCACGGCGGCCGGGTCGGTGAGCTGGTCGGCATTGATTGTTGTCTGCGTCGCCTTGGAGCGCGCCTCGACCACGGCGGTCAGCACCTCCTTTTCCTGCTGGGCATAGCCCCTCACCGTCTCCACCAGATTGGGAATGAGATCGGCGCGCCGCTGATACTGGTTCTGAACCTCGCTCCAGGAAGCCTTCGCCTGCTCCTCAAGCGTCGGGATGGTGTTGATGCCGCAGGCCGAAAGCAGGGGCAGCATGGCGGCAAGAACGAGGAAGAGCGTTGCCCTGATCGGCGGGGTGCGTCGAAGGCTCTGGCAGGCGGACATCATGGAACTCTTTCAGGATAGGCGTGAAGTGGCCAAGTGCCCCTCATTCTAAGGCGGCGGGCTCGCGGATAAAGCCCCGCCCTGCGGCCAGGGCGTCGCGGCGCGCTTGCCCTCGCGTCTCTTTTCGTTCAGGCTCCATGCCATGGGCAGCCTGGATCGAGACGAGGAACGACGGCGCGAGGCGCGCGCCATTCTGGAGCGTGTGGCTCGCGAGACGAGCCCGCAGGTGGGCGCCGGCATCGAGGGCACGTTTTCCGGCGTGCGACGGCACTTCTCGGCCGCCGATGCTGATCCTGGCGACCGTATCGAGGTCATGGGAACACGGATCGGGCGCGGCCTCGGCCTCGTCGCCTTCGTCATTCTCGCCGCGCTTCTCGTCATGCGCTGGATAGGCTAGAGACAGGAAGGCGGCGGCCCGGTTCCGATTCCGCCGGAGGGATTCGCGCAGCGGCCGCGCGACCCGCTCCCGTTGGTTTCGCGGCCGTGCGGACACGTTCTTTCGATCGGACATGAGCGAAGCGCCCCCGACCATGCGACAGGACAAACCGGCGGTCATCGCCATTTCGAGCCATGTCGTGCGCGGCGCGGTGGGCAACAGGGCAACCGTCTTCGCGCTGGAGACGTTGGGCTTTCCCGTGTGGTCCATGCCGACCGTGCTTCTGCCCTGGCATCCCGGCCATGGGCCGGCAACGCGGCTCGTTTCCGACGTCGCGGCCTTCGAGGCCATGATGGACGACCTCATCGGTTCCCCCTGGCTCAGCGAGGTCGGGGCGGTGATCACCGGCTATTTCGGCGCGCCGGAGCAGGTCGAGCCGGCGGCGCGGCTGATCGAGGCGGTGAAGCGCGCCCGGCCTGATGCGATCTATCTTTGCGATCCCATTCTTGGCGACGGCGGACGACTCTATCAGCCGGAGGCCATGCTCGCGCCGATTCGCGACCGCCTGTTGCCGCTGGCCGATATCGCGACGCCAAACCGCTTCGAGCTGGAATTCCTGACCGGGCTCGAACTTTCCGACAACACCCATCTGACCGAAGCGGCGCTGGCGCTTGGCCCGGCGACGGTGGTCGTCACTTCCGCCTTCGGTCTTTTGCGCGGCGGCATCGGAAACCTGATGGTGC
Organism: Consotaella salsifontis; assembly: GCF_900167365.1. Taxonomy (GTDB): domain Bacteria; phylum Pseudomonadota; class Alphaproteobacteria; order Rhizobiales; family Rhizobiaceae; genus Consotaella; species Consotaella salsifontis. The sequence continues at coordinate 69,359 of NZ_FUXL01000019.1, forward strand.
GGGACTACGACGTGCTGCTCGCCGAGCACCGGGCGATCGACGCGCCGCCGCAGGGGCTGGGCGACCTTACGGCCGCCGTCCTCCTTGCCCGCATCCTTGATGGCGCAAAGCCGGAAAAGGCGCTGCAGGCGACGACGGCCGCCGTCTATGAAATTCTCGCGCGGACCATCAAGCGCGGCGCCGACGAGCTGACGCTGGAAACCGATGCCGACAGCCTGCGGCATCCGATGGCCATGGTGCAGACGCGCCGGCTCGTCCACCCCTCCGGCAATCGTCGCGCCTGAGCAGAGTCGTGGTTTCGTTCGGCGCCGGGTGAAAAAGGGGAAGCTCGGAGGCATGCGGAGCGCCTCTTGCGCGCCACAATCGCTGCGGACAAAAGCGCTCAGAGAAAGTGCAATGCCTTGACGCGGGTGAAAATGCGTCCATCGTGTTTCGGAAACGGGACCATCCCGTTGCATGGCAGGCGGTCGTTCGGCAGAAGGGCGGTCAGCGAGAACACGTGATACGGGGAACGATCATGAGACGCATCAGCACCATGGGAGCCGGCCTGGCCGCGCTCCTCGCCGTAGCCGGCTGTACCCGATCGATGCCATCGCTCGGCGATGGTGGTGGCGGACCGGCCCCCCTGACGCCGGCGCCGGCGTCGCCCGTCTATTCCAACCAGCTGCCGCCTCCGCCGACGCCCCCCGCGCCCCCGGCGCCCGGCGGCGTCATGACCGGTGACAACACCACGATGAACGGCACGACTCCCGGCGCGGGCGCTCCCGGCACTGCACAGCCGGGCGGCCAGACGCAGGTCGCCTCAACCGGACCCGCCGTCTCCAAGGAGAGCATGGTCGGCGCCTGGAAGGTCTCCTCGGGTGGCGGCAATTGCCAGATCTTCATGGCGCTGACCAAGTGGACGGGCGGATACCGCGCCGCGTCGCGCGGCTGCCCCGGCCAGGTGGCAGACGTCTCCGCCTGGGACGTTTCGGGTAGCCAAGTGGTCCTGAAGGACTCCTCCGGCTCGACGGTCGCCCAGCTCTCCGGCTCGGGCGGTACGCGATACGAGGGGCAGACGAGCGGCGGCCAGGCCATCAGCCTCTATCGTTGAGCGAGCAGACAAGGCACGAACGGCCGGGCGCCCGGATGACGACATTACCCACGGCGCCTGGACCGGTTGCCGAAGCATTGGCGCGTCTCGTCGCGCTTGGCGAGATCGAGGCCGATCCGGCGCAGCGCGCCCTCGCCCAGCGGCTCGACCAGCTCGACGCCAAGCTCTCTGCGGCGATGCTCTCGTCGAAGACCAGCGCGCTCGGCTGGCTGTTCGGGCGGCGCACCTCGCGCGAGCCCGTCAAGGGCGTCTACATCCATGGCGCCGTCGGGCGCGGCAAGACCATGCTTATGGACATGTTCTTCCGCGGTTCGTCGGTGGCGCGCAAGCGCCGCGTCCACTTCCATGCGTTCATGGCCGAGGTGCATGAGCGCATCCGGGCCCAGCGGGCGGCGATCAAGGAAGGGCGCGGCAAGTCGGACGATCCGATTCCGCCGGTGGCGGCGGCCATCGCCGAGGAGGCGCGTCTCCTCTGCTTCGACGAGTTCGCCGTCAACGACATCGCCGACGCCATGATCCTGTCGCGGCTGTTCACGGCGCTGTTCGCGGAAGGCGTGGTTCTGGTGGCGACGTCCAATGTCGCCCCGGACGATCTTTATCATCAGGGTCTCAATCGTCCGCTCTTCCTGCCCTTCGTCGACATTCTCAAGGCGAACACCGACATCTTCCGCCTGGACGCGGCGACCGACTACCGCCTCATGGGGCTGGCCCGGGCCGATCTCTACGTGACCCCGCTCGGCCCGCAGACGAAGGCCCACATGGACGCGACATGGGAGAAGCTTCTCTGCGGCGAGAGGGAAAGCCGCGTCACCCTATCGGTGAAGGGGCACGCGCTCCATGTGCCGCGCGCCGGCAACGGGGCGGCGCGATTCGATTTTGACTCGCTTCTGAGGAAGCCCGTCGGGGCGCAGGATTTTCTGGCGCTTTCGGCCCGCTTTCATACGGTGATGCTGGAAGGGGTGCCGGCCCTGACCCAGGCGGAGCGCAATGAGGCGCGGCGTTTCATCATCCTGGTCGATACGCTCTACGATGCCCATCGGCGCATCGTGATATCGGCGGAGGTGGAAGCCGACAGGCTCTACTCCGGCCGCAACGGCGCGGAGGTCTTCGAGTTCGAGCGCACGGTGTCGCGCCTGATCGAAATGCGCTCGGAGGAGTATCTCGCCGGGCTTGGTGAGACCTGCTGACGGAAGATCAAGCCGCTGCCGCCGGCGCGGCTGAAGAGGGCTCTGCTTCATCGGTGGCAGGCAAAGGCAGGTTGCGGCCGCGCTCCTCGGCCGCCGCCTCGACGCGATTGCGGCCGGCGGTCTTTGCCCGGTAGAGCGCCTTGTCGGCCGAGGCGAAAAGCTCGGCCAGGGACATCTTCCCATTGGCCGACGCGATGCCGATGCTCACCGTCACGAGAAGCGTCTCCTCGCCCACCTTCATCGCTTCCCAGGCCACTCTTTGGCGAATGCGCTCGGCAATATAGCGGGCATCGAGGGCGCTGGTCTCGGGCAGAAAGGCAACGAATTCCTCGCCGCCATGCCGGGCGACGAAATCGCCGGCGCGCAGCGTGGTCTGAAGAAGGCGGGCGAGCTGCTTCAGCGCGTCGTCCCCGGCCGCATGCCCGAACCGGTCGTTGACATCCTTGAAGTGGTCGAAATCCATGAGAAGCAGACAGCCGGAGGCTGGCGGCGTGCCACGGCCGAAGGCCTCTTCGATCTTTGCCTCGAATTCGCGTCGATTCGGTAGCCCGGTCAGGGGATCGGCGTAGGCGAAATCGCGAAGCACTCGCTCGCGCTCAAGCAATTGGTCTTCCCGCAGGATGAGCCGTCCGAAGGCAAGCGTCGAGACGAAGCAGCTCGCTGCCATCACGGCGACGACCGCGAGAATCACGCCGGGCGCCTTGTCGGTCGGAATGAAGAAGACGACGGCGGCATGGGGCACGAGGACGGAGCCGAGGAGCACAAGGTCGGACCAGCGTGTCTCGGCGTGCGGCCTTGGGCGGAACCTCCACCAAAGGCCGCTCGCCAGGACATACAGAATCGACAGACAACCCATGGCGGCTCCGGCGCCGCCGATGTGCAGGCGATAGAGCGCGCCGGTGATGGCGGCGGCGATCGCGGGAATGGGGCCCGCGAAAGCCGCGGCCAATCCGATGACCGTAGCGCGCGCATCGATCATGACGCCGGCGGCAAGCGGAGCCGGCGACACCATGACGGCAAGGGTGCCCAGCGAGAAGGCGGCCGCCTGGAGCAAGGCGGACGCGGCGCGCGGCAGACGCATCCGGCGGATCATGCCGTAGGCTATCGTCACCAGCGCCAGATGTGACGCACTCGTCGCCATGGCGATGAAGATGTCGATCATCCTGCCGTCTTCCCGCCGCCTCCTGGTTCGCCCGATGCGCACCGAGGCGATACTATCGCTGTCAGAAGTTAAATCTGTCTCACGATCAGAAGAGCTGCCCGGATCGCAGGCGGATTGGTGAACATAGCCTTGATGGAAGAACCTTTTCGCCGCTTCTTTCGATCTTTCGCCAAGTCGGCCTATGCGCCGAGGCGGCAGGTCGGCGGGCGAAGACGGCCGCTTCTTGGATGCTGTTCAGGTAAAGGTGACTGTACACTCAATATCTCGCGATTGGTCGCGAGGGCGAAACGTTTGAATTGCTCGCGCGGCCGGGCAGGGTATTGAAAAAATCCAAAACGCTCTTTATCCGCTTTCGGCGCGTCCGTAACGGTTTTCGTCCGGTGCGGCGGTTCATGTGGATCGGCGCCGGGATGCGCACTTATGGGATCTGCCGCCGAAAGCCGGCAAATCGTCTCATGCACCGCCGACGCCAAAGGGGTGGATCGATCCGGCCGGGGGGGTCCGAGCTGGACCGGTTCTGATCAAAAGGACTGGATTTTATGGCTCGCAACAAGATTGCTCTCATCGGTTCCGGCATGATCGGAGGAACCTTGGCCCACCTGGCTGGGCTCAAGGAGCTCGGAGACGTGGTGCTCTTCGACATCGCCGAGGGAACGCCGCAGGGCAAGGCTCTCGACATCGCGCAGTCGGCGCCGGTGGAGGGCTTCGACGCCAAGTTTTCGGGCGCCAACGACTATTCCGCCATCGAGGGGGCGGACGTCTGCATCGTGACGGCGGGCGTGCCGAGAAAGCCCGGCATGAGCCGCGACGATCTTCTCGGGATCAATCTCAAGGTGATGGAGCAGGTCGGCGCCGGCATCGCGAAGTACGCGCCGAACGCCTTCGTCATCTGCATCACCAATCCGCTCGACGCCATGGTGTGGGCGCTGCAGAAGTTCTCGGGCCTGCCCAAGAAGAAGGTCGTCGGCATGGCCGGCGTTCTCGACTCGGCCCGCTTCCGCACCTTCCTCGCCGAGGAATTCAAGGTCTCCGTCGAGGACGTCACCGCTTTCGTGCTCGGCGGCCATGGCGACACGATGGTTCCGTCGGTGCGCTATTCCACGGTTGCCGGCATTCCGCTTCCCGATCTCATCAAGATGGGCTGGTGCTCGGCCGAGCGGCTGGAGGAGATCGTTCAGCGCACCCGCAACGGCGGCGGCGAGATCGTCGGCCTGCTGAAGACCGGTTCGGCCTATTACGCGCCGGCCACCTCGGCCATCGCGATGGCCGAGTCCTACCTCAAGGACAAGAAGCGGGTTCTGCCCTGCGCCGCCAATCTTGATGGCCAGTACGGCCAGAGCGACCTCTATGTCGGCGTTCCCTGCGTGATCGGCGCCGAGGGCGTCGAACGCATCATCGAGATCGACCTCGACGAAAGCGAGAAGGCCAATTTCGAAAAGTCGGTTGGCTCGGTGAAGGGGCTCATGGAAGCCTGTCAGGGCATTGCGCCGAATCTGAAGTAAGGACGGCGGGGCCGGGGGCGATCCCCCGGCCCCTCCCGCATTTCGCGAAGATATAACTGGCGACGGCACTTGGAGATCAGCCCCCAATGAACATCCACGAATACCAGGCCAAGGAAATTCTCAAAGCCTATGGGGCGCCGGTGGCCGCGGGCGTGCCGCTCACCGACGCCGCGGACGCCGAGGCGGCGGCCAAGTCGCTTCCCGGCCCGCTATACGTGGTCAAGAGCCAGATCCACGCCGGCGGGCGCGGCAAGGGCAAGTTCAAGGAACTCGGCCCCGACGCCAAGGGCGGCGTTCGCCTAGCCAAGTCCGTCGACGAGGTGAAGGCCAATGTCGAGGAGATGCTTGGCAGGACGCTCGTCACCAAGCAGACCGGCGAGGCAGGCAAGGTGGTGAACCGCCTCTACATCGAGGACGGCGCCGACATCGCCCGCGAGCTCTACCTGTCGCTTCTCGTCGATCGCTCGGTCGGGCGCGTCGCCTTCGTCGCTTCCACCGAGGGCGGCATGGACATCGAGACGGTGGCTCACGATACGCCGGAGAAGATCGTCACCGTCGCCATTGATCCCGACACGGGTGTCACCGAAGCCGATGCCGGCCAGCTTTGCGAGGCGCTGGAGCTTCAGGGCGAGGCGCGCGCCGACGGCATGAAGCTCTTCCCCATCCTCTACAAGGCGTTCTGCGAGAAGGACATGAGCCTGCTCGAGATCAACCCGCTGATCGTCCTGAAGGACGGCCATCTGCGGGTGCTCGACGCCAAGGTCTCCTTCGACGGCAACAGCCTGTTCCGTCATGAGGACATGGTGGCGCTGCGCGATCTCACCGAAGAGGACGAGAAGGAGATCGAGGCGTCCAAGCACGGCCTGGCCTATGTGGCGCTGGAGGGCAATATCGGCTGCATGGTGAACGGCGCCGGCCTTGCCATGGCCACCATGGACATCATCAAGCTCTACGGCGCGGAGCCCGCGAACTTCCTCGACGTTGGCGGCGGCGCCTCGAAAGAGAAGGTGACGGCGGCGTTCAAGATCATCACGGCCGACCCGAACGTCAAAGGCATCCTCATCAACATCTTCGGCGGCATCATGCGGTGCGATGTCATCGCCGAGGGCGTGATCGCGGCGGTCAAGGAGGTCGGCCTCCAGGTTCCCCTGGTGGTGCGCCTGGAGGGTACGCGCGTCGCCGAAGGCAAGAAGCTGATCTCCGAAAGCGGGCTCAACGTCATCGCTGCCGACGACCTCGACGACGCGGCCCAGAAGATCGTGAAAGCGGTCAAAGGCTAAATGGGGGATTTCGTTGGCATCTGGCTGCCGATCATTCTTCTGATCGCAGTGATGGTGTGGCTGATGCAACGCTCGCGCAGGACGATGGCGCGTCACGTGGCCGAGACAGAGGCGATCAACGAACGCATTCTCGAGGCCAATCGCGACATCGTTACCGAACTGCGTGAAATCAAACTGATCCTGAGGGACCGCGCGTAATGTCCATTCTCGTCGACAAGAACACCAGAGTGATCGTCCAGGGCCTCACCGGCAAGACGGGCACCTTCCACACCGAACAGGCACTGGCCTATTTCGGCACCAAGATGGTGGGCGGTGTCCATCCCAAGAAGGGGGGCGAAGCCTGGTCCTCGGGTGTCGACGGCACGTCGCTGCCGATCTTCGCCTCCGTCGCCGAGGCCAAGGAGGCCACCAGTGCCGACGCTTCGGTGATCTATGTGCCGCCGGCAGGCGCCGCCGACGCCATCATTGAGGCGATCGAGGCGGAGATCGGCCTCATCGTCTGCATCACCGAGGGCATCCCGGTGCTCGACATGGTCAAGGTGAAGGCCAAGCTCGACAAGTCCCGCTCTCGGCTTCTCGGCCCCAACTGCCCGGGCGTGCTGACGCCTGAGGAGTGCAAGATCGGCATCATGCCGGGCTCTATCTTCAAGAAGGGAAGCGTCGGCATTGTCTCCCGGTCGGGAACCCTTACCTATGAGGCCGTGTTCCAGACCTCGAATGTCGGCCTCGGCCAGACGACCGCCGTCGGCATTGGCGGAGATCCCGTCAAGGGCACGGAATTCATCGACGTTTTGGAAATGTTTCTCGCCGACGATGCCACCAAGTCCATCATCATGATCGGCGAAATCGGTGGTTCGGCCGAGGAGGATGCGGCGCAGTTCCTGATCGACGAGGCCAAGCGCGGTCGCAAGAAGCCGATGGTCGGCTTCATCGCCGGTCGCACGGCTCCCAAGGGTCGCACCATGGGTCATGCCGGCGCTGTGGTCTCGGGCGGCAAGGGCGGCGCCGAGGACAAGATCGCGGCCATGGAGGCCGCCGGTATCCGCGTATCGCCTTCTCCCGCCCAGATCGGCAAGACGCTGGTCGAGGTGCTGAAGGGCTAAAGTCACCCGCGAGGGAGCTTGGCGGCCCGATCGCCGCCCGGCTTCGTCGACCAAGAAAAGCCACTGCCCGACGGCGCGAAGTGCCTCCGCGCCCGACAGCCGCAGGAACCAACCGCGACGGCGGTTTCAAGGACCCCATGTCACGCAACCAGCAGGCGAACGAGAGCTTCGCGCTCACCTCTTTCCTCTACGGCGGCAATGCCGACTACATCGAAGACCTTTATGCCCGCTATGAGACGGACCCGCGCTCGGTGCCGGACGATTGGCAGCGCTTCTTCGAGGAGATGAAGGACGACAAGCAGATCGTCCTCAAAAACGCGATGGGTCCTTCCTGGGAACGCCAGGGGTGGCCGATCGCGGCCAACGGGGAATTGGTCGCCGCGCTGGACGGCAATTGGGGCGAGGTCGGCGCGCGGGTCGAGGAGAAGGTTCGCAAGAAGGCGCAGAGCTCGGGCGTCGAGGTCTCGGAGGCGGACGTCATGCGCGCCACCCGCGATTCGGTGCGGGCGCTGATGCTGATTCGCGCCTATCGCGTGCGCGGCCACCTGCATGCCAAGCTCGATCCCCTCGGCATCGCCAAGCCGGCGGACGAGGACTACAATGAGCTTTCACCGTCCGCCTACGGCTTCACCGAGGCCGACTACGACCGCAAGATCTACATCGATCATGTGCTGGGCCTGGAATTCGCCACCATCCGCGAGATGGTCGACATCCTGCGCCGGACCTACTGCACGACGCTGGGCGTCGAGTTCATGCACATCTCGAACCCGCACGAGAAGGCGTGGCTGCAGGAGCGCATCGAGGGGCCGGACAAGGGCATCTTCTTCACCGATCAGGGCAAGCGCGCGATCCTCAACAAGCTCATCGAGTCCGAAGGGTTCGAGAAGTTCTGCGACGTTCGCTTCAAGGGCACCAAGCGCTTCGGCCTCGACGGCAGCGAGGCGCTGATCCCCGCGCTCGAGCAGATCATCAAGCGCGGCGGCCAGATGGGCCTCAAGGAGATCGTCTTCGGCATGGCCCACCGCGGCCGTCTCAACGTTCTCTCCCAGGTGATGGGCAAGCCGCACCGGGCGATCTTCCACGAGTTCCAGGGCGGCTCGGCCCAGCCCGACGACTGGGAAGGCTCGGGCGACGTCAAGTATCACCTCGGCGCCTCCTCCGACCGCGCCTTCGATGACAACACCGTCCATCTGTCGCTGGCTGCCAACCCCTCGCATCTGGAGATCGTCGATCCCGTGGTGCTTGGCAAGGCGCGCGCCAAGCAGGACCAGATCGTCGGGCCGACGCGGGGCGAGATCGTGCCGCTGTCGGTGCGCAAGGACGTGATGCCGCTGCTGATTCATGGCGACGCGGCCTTCGCGGGCCAGGGTGTCGTCGCCGAATGCCTCAACCTCTCGGGGCTCAGGGGCCATCGCGTCGCCGGCACGGTTCACTTCATCATCAACAACCAGATCGGTTTCACCACCTATCCGCGCTTCTCGCGCTCCTCGCCCTATCCCTCCGATACGGCCAAGATGGTCGAGGCGCCGATCTTCCACGTCAACGGCGATGATCCGGAGGCGGTGGTCTACGCGGCGAAGGTGGCCACCGAATTCCGCATGCTGTTCCACAAGCCCGTGGTCGTGGACATGTTCTGCTACCGCCGCTACGGCCACAACGAGGGCGACGAGCCGGGCTTCACCCAGCCGATTATGTATCGCAAGATCCGCGAGCATCCCTCGACGCTCGAGATCTATTCGAAGAAGCTGATCGAGGAAGGCATCGTCACCGCCGAGCAGGTGGAGAGCCGCAAGTCCGAGTGGCGTCAGGCGCTGGATCAGGAGTTCGAGGCGGCCCAGTCCTACAGGCCGAATCGTAGCGACTGGCTCGATGGCGCCTGGACGGGGCTGCGCCAGCCGAAGGGCGGCGAGGAGCACCGCCACGGCATCACGGGCGTGGACCTCGAAACCCTGAAGAGCATCGGCAAAAAGCTCACGGCAGTGCCGGAGGGCTTCGCCGTCCACAAGACGATCCAGCGCTTCCTCGACAACCGCACCCAGATGGTGGAGACGGGGCAGGGTATCGATTGGGCGACGGCCGAAGCCATGGCCTTCGGCTCGCTGGCGCTGGAAGGGCATCCGATCCGCTTTTCGGGCCAGGATTCGGAACGCGGCACCTTCAGCCAGCGGCACTCGGTGCTCTACGACCAGAACACCGAGGAGCGCTACATTCCGCTCGCGAACCTCGCGGAAGGGCAGGCCGTCTACGAGGTCATCAACTCGGCGCTGTCCGAGGAGGCGGTGCTGGGCTTCGAGTACGGCTATTCGCTGTCGCTGCCCAACGGCCTGACCATTTGGGAAGCGCAGTTCGGCGACTTCGCCAATGGCGCCCAGGTGGTGATCGACCAGTTCATCTCGTCGGCGGAGACGAAGTGGATGAGGATGTCGGGCCTCGTCATGCTCTTGCCTCACGGCTATGAGGGGCAGGGGCCGGAGCACTCCTCGGCGCGCCTGGAGCGCTATCTCCAGCTCTGCGCCCAGGACAACATGCAGGTCGCCAACTGCACGACGCCGGCGAACTACTTCCATGTCCTCAGGCGTCAGCTCAAGCGCGACTTCAGGAAGCCGCTGATCCTGATGACGCCGAAGTCGCTGCTCAGGCACAAGCGGGCGGTTTCCGACCTATCCGAGATGGCCGGCGAGACGCATTTCAAGCGCTGGATCCGCGACGACGCCGAGACCAAGGACACGCCGATCAAGTTGGTCGCCGACGACAAGATCCGGCGCGTCGTGCTCTGCACGGGCAAGGTCTATTACGACCTCTACGAGGCGCGCGAGGAACGCGGCATCGACGACATCTATCTTCTGCGCGTCGAGCAGCTCTATCCCTTCCCGGCGCGTTCGCTGATGCACTCGCTGTCGCGCTTCCCCAACGCCGAAATGGTGTGGTGTCAGGAAGAGCCCAAGAACATGGGCGCCTGGACCTTCATCGAGCCCTATCTCGAATGGGTGCTGGAGCGCCTGGAGGGAGCCTCGCGCCGCGCCCGCTATGCGGGACGGCATGCTTCCGCCTCGCCGGCGGCGGGCACGATGTCCAAGCACCTCGCCGAGCTCAAGGCGTTCGTGGAGGATGCGCTCGGCGCCTGAGACTCCGACATGACCCGTTGTCCCATGAAGCAAAGTCCGGGTTCTTTCCCCGCTGCCGGCTCCAAACGCCCGGCGGCGGGGAAATTCCGCATCTTGCAGGAAGGGCAGGGCGAAGGTGGAGCGCTCGCGGCGGTTTCTGTTACGGTATTCTCGCCGATTCCTTTTATCCTGCGGGCTCGTCCGGATTATCGGCGCGCGAGCCTCAGCCCCCTGACGTCAGGAATGAACGATGACAGTTGAGATCAAGGTGCCCACCCTGGGCGAGTCGGTCACAGAGGCGACGATCGCCCAGTGGTTCAAGAAGCCGGGCGACAAGGTGGAGCAGGACGAGACCATCGCCGAACTCGAAACCGACAAGGTCACGGTCGAGGTGCCGGCTCCCGCGTCAGGGGTGATCGAGGACATCACGGCCGCCGAGGGCGACACGGTCGCGGTCGGCGCCGTCATCGGATCAATCGGCGAGGGCAAGGGGACGGCGTCCGCCAAGACGAAGGCCCCGGCCAAGGTCGAGGAGAAGGCTGCCGCTCCGGCCGAAGAGACAAAGAAGTCCGCTGCGGCACCCGCCGGCAAGCTGGTCGAGGTGGTGGTGCCGGCAGCCGGCGAATCCGTTACCGAGGCCGAGGTCGGCGAAATCTTCAAGAAGGTGGGCGAGGCGGTCAAGGCTGACGACGCGCTGCTTGAGCTGGAAACCGACAAGGCCGCCCAGGAGATTCCCGCGCCCGTCTCCGGCGTGATCCGCGAATTCGCCGTGCAGAAGGGCGACGTGGTTCAGGTCGGCGCGCTGCTGCTGAAGATCGAGGAAGGCGCCAGCGCCTCCGGCGAGGCCGCGACTTCATCGGCCCCCGCGCAGGCTTCGGCCGGCGGCAGCGGCGGCATGCCGGCTGCCCCGGCGGCGCAGAAGATGATGGCCGAGAAAGGGCTTTCCGAGAGCGACGTTTCCGGCAGCGGCAAGCGCGGCCAGATCCTCAAGGGCGACGTGATCGACGCCGCCGCCAAGGCCGGGTCGTCTCCCTCCGTCTCGTCGGCGCCCGCGCAGTCGGCACCCCGCGCGCAGTCCGCGCCGGACGATGCGGCCCGCGAGGAGCGGGTGAAGATGACGCGTCTTCGCCAGACCATCGCGCGGCGGCTCAAGGATGCACAGAACACGGCGGCCATGCTGACCACCTTCAACGAGGTGGACATGACGGCGGTCATGGATCTTCGCAAGCGCTACAAGGATCTGTTCGAGAAGAAGCATGGCGTGAAGCTCGGCTTCATGGGCTTCTTCACCAAGGCGGTCTGCCACGCGTTGAAGGAGATTCCGGCGGTGAACGCCGAGATCGACGGCACCGACCTCATCTACAAGAACTTCGCCCACATCGGCATGGCCGTCGGCACCGACAAGGGCCTCGTCGTGCCGGTGATTCGCGACGCCGATCAGATGACCATCGCGGAGGTGGAGAAGGAACTCGCCCGTCTCGCCAAGGCGGCGCGCGACGGCAAGCTTTCCGTCGCCGACATGCAGGGCGGCACCTTCACCATCACCAATGGCGGCGTCTACGGCTCCCTGATGTCGACGCCGATCATCAACGCGCCGCAGTCGGGCATCCTCGGCATGCACAAGATCCAGGAGCGGCCGATGGCCATCGGCGGCCAGGTGGTGATCCGGCCGATGATGTATCTGGCGCTCTCCTATGATCACCGCATCGTCGACGGCAAGGAAGCCGTGACCTTCCTCGTCCGGGTGAAGGACAGCCTGGAAGATCCCGAGCGCCTCGTCCTCGATCTCTGATCCGAGGATCATTGCTCACTTCATCGACGGCCGCGGCACCCGCCGCGGTCGTTTTTCTTTGTCGACTCGTTGAATGCGCCGGGCGGCGGATCAAATCATGCGCTGATGGGTTTGAAGGCCATGATGCAATCGATGCTCGCCTCAAGCCGCTCTCCTCGCCCTTCCGTCGCCACGTCCCTCTTGGCGATGTGCGCGGTTGTGGTCTCGCTCTCGACGCTGCCGGCAAACGCCACGCAAAGCCCGCGAACTCCGCCCGACTATCGCGACGACCGCTCGACGGCCGAATCGGTGGTGCGCTCGCTCTACAACGCGGTGAACCGCCACGAATATCTGAGGGCCTATTCCTACTTTTCTGACGGCCCGGAGCGTCCGGACTTCGAGACGTTCTCCAAGGGGTATGAGGCGACGGAGCATGTCCGCCTGAAGCTCGGCAAGGCGGTGAGCGAGGGGGCGGCGGGCTCGATCTATACGCGCCTTCCGGTCGCCATCGAGGCGATCGATTCGGGTGGCGCCGCGCAGGTCTATGCCGGGTGCTACACCCTGCGCCTTGCCCAACCTGCCGCACAGGCGACGCCGCCATTTCAGCCGCTGTCCATCACCGAAGGCACACTGAAGCCTGTCGACGCGCCCTTCGACAGCACCTCGGGGAGCTGTCCGACCAATTAACCGCGATGGGCGTGCGCAAAAGGGTGGCGGACCACCGCCGCTGCCATTACCCATGAAGCAGATGCTTATCGGCCCGCGTCCCCCTTTTCGCGAAAAATCGGATTCCACTTTCTCGCCCGGCACTCTAAGACAGCCGCATGGGTGCCGCGTGCGACTGTGTGCCGCGACACCCGCAGGATGTGAGGCGGCAATCCCCCGCTAGGTCCCGCTGGAAAGGCAGAGGAGCATCTGATGGAAACGCCGTTCGCCACGGTAATCACCCTGCTCGGCTGGTCGGTCGTCATCCTGATCGTCCACATTCTGCTGCAGGGCCAGCTTGCGACGCGCGAGCGCGGGCTCGACTGGAACGCCTCGGCGCGCGACGGGGAGCAGAAGCCGCTCGGCACCTACGCCGGGCGTGCCGACCGGGCGCTCCGCAACTTCCTGGAGACCTATGCCGCCTTCGTCGGCCTGGCGCTGGCGCTGGCCATCACCAACCGCGCCGGCGGGCTGGGCCTGATCGGGGCGTGGACCTGGTTTATCGCCCGCATCGTCTACATTCCGCTCTATCTCTTCGGCGTGCCCTACCTGCGCAGCCTCGTCTGGCTGGCCTCGTTGGTCGGGCTCGTCCTCATGCTCATTCAACTCCTCTTCTAATCTCGGAAAAACAAGAAGGCAGTGCCATGGCTGATCCCTTCGATCTCGTCGTTATCGGCTCGGGCCCCGGCGGCTATGTCTGCGCCATCAAGGCGGCGCAGCTCGGCCTCAAGGTGGCCGTCGTCGAAAAGCGCAAGACCTACGGCGGTACCTGTCTGAATGTCGGCTGCATTCCGTCCAAGGCGCTGCTTCATGCCTCCGAGATGTTCGCCGAGGCGCAGCATTCCTTCGACGAGCTCGGCATCGAGGTCAGCCCCAAGGTGAACCTCGAAAAGCTGCTTGCCCACAAGGACAAGACGGTGAAGCAGAATGTCGACGGCATCGGCTTTCTGTTCAAGAAGAACAAGGTGACGGGCGTCATCGGCACCGGGAAGATAACGGCTCCCGGCTCGGTGGAGGTGACGAAGGAGGACGGCTCGACCGAGACGCTCTCCGCCAAGGCCGTCTGCATCGCGACCGGTTCGGATGTCGCCGGCATTCCCGGCGTCGAACTCGCCTTCGACGGCGAGACGATCGTCTCCTCCGACCACGCCATCGATCTCAAGAAGGTGCCGGAGACAATGATCGTCGTCGGCGCGGGCGTCATCGGCCTCGAACTCGGCTCCGTCTGGTCGCGGATCGGCGCCAAGGTCACTGTGGTCGAGTATCTCGACAAGATCCTGGGCTCGATGGACGGCGACGTCTCCAAGCAGTTCCAGCGCATGCTGGCCAAGCAGGGCTTCGACTTCAAGCTTTCGGCGAAGGTCACCGGCGTTTCCAAGACCGAGAAGGGCGCAAGCGTCACCTTCGAGCCGGTCAAGGGTGGCGAGCCGCAGACGATCGCGGCGGACGTCGTTCTGGTGGCGACGGGCCGCAAGCCCTACACCGAGGGGCTCGGGCTCGACGCGGTGGGCGTCAAGCTCGACAATCGCGGGCGGGTCGAGATCGACGGCCACTTCCGGACGTCCGTTCCCGGCATCTACGCCATCGGCGACGTGGTGAAGGGGCCGATGCTCGCCCACAAGGCCGAGGACGAGGGCGTGGCGCTGGCCGAGCAGCTCGCCGGTCAGGCGGGCCACGTCAACTACGATGTCATTCCGGCCGTGGTCTACACCGCGCCCGAGGTCGCTTCCGTAGGCAAGACGGAAGAGGAACTGAAGGCCGCGGGCGTCGAATACAATGTCGGCAAGTTCGCCTTCACCGCCAATGGCCGCGCGCGGGCGATGCTCCACACGGACGGCTTCGTCAAGTTCCTCGCCGACAAGAGGACGGATCGAGTGCTCGGCTGCCACATCGTCGGCTTCGGCGCCGGCGAGATGATCCACGAGGCGGCGGTGCTGATGGAGTTCGGCGGCTCGTCCGAGGATCTGGCCCGCACCTGCCACGCCCATCCGACCATGTCGGAAGCGGTGAAGGAGGCCGCGATGGCGACGTTCGCCAAGCCCATCCACAGCTGATCCACAGCCTCTCCACAGGCGGCGGTGCGCCCTCGTTTGAGCGGCCATCCCCGTAATGAAAAGGCCCGGCAGGTATTCCCGCCGGGCCTTTTCACGTCAGGAAGATGAAAGCGATCAGCTCTTCTTTTCGTCCACCATCGTCCTTGTCGACGAATCGGTGGTGACGACCGGCTTCTTGATGCTGGCCGTGTGGCTCGTCGAACAATCGGCGAAGGCGGGCGCCGAGGCGGCACCGATGAGGCGGCGATGGCGACTTTCGCCAAGCCGATCCATCGCTAAAACATGATCCCGAAGCGGGACCGCCGAGATCGACTAGCCGATTTTGTCGTGCCGCGCTGTCACCAAGGCACCTCTCCGTCTTTGTCGACGAAACGCCCGGAAACAACGTCGTCGCCGCAGAGCGCATACCGGACCGGTGTTTTTGCGGCCTCGTCGGGCATGACATTGCCCATGTTGCTGCTCAAGTCTGTCTTGACGAAACCAGGGCAGACCGATGTCACAATAATATTGCTATCGCGCAATTCCTGGGCGAGCTGGACCGTCAGCATGTTGAGCGCTGCCTTCGAGGCATTGTATCCGATGGCCTGTGCCGCATAGAAGGCTGATTTGGGATCGCCGTTACACGTGATGGATCCCAAGGTGCTGGAGAGGTTCACAATCCGGCCAGCTTCCGACTTGCTTAGCAATGGCAGCAGTGCCTGCGTCACAGCAAGAGTGCCGATGAAATTCGTTTCCATCGTATCGCGGACGACGGCGATGGAGGTTTTGCTCGGAACAGAATCGGCTCCGTCATAAATGCCGACATTGTTGACCAGGATGTCGAGATGACCATGCTCGGCTTCGATCGTTTTCGCCGCAACAGCAATGCTGTCTTGGTCTGTCGTCTCCAGTATCAGTAGAGAAACGTCGAGTCCTTGTCCGGCCAAGGTTTCAACGGCGGCTTGTCCGCGCGCCTGATCCCGCGCCCCGAGAAGGACGGTCGTGCCGGCTTCGGCAAGTTGCTTGGCGATCTCGAATCCGATGCCTTTGTTGGCACCCGTGACGAGCGCGATGCGATGAGTGGCCATGAAAGCTCCTGATTGGGACTGGTATCAGCGATAGCGCGGCCATGATATGAAAAAACATTCAGCTTTGAGACTCGCTTATGGCTCCGGTTCCTCCGCCGCAACTTTCCGCCCGAAAATCACCGCGTCAGGCGCGCGCGACGGCCACTCTGGAAGCGATTTTCGAGGCGACCATTCAGGTTTTGCTGACCGACGGACCGACGCGTTTGACGACGACGCGCGTCTCGGCGCGGGCGGGCGTTTCGGTCGGCACCATGTACCAGTATTATCCGCACAAGCAGGCACTGCTGTATGCAGTGACCGAACGGTATCTGAATACGGTCGCAGAAACCGTTGAAAGGACGTGCCTGCAGAATCATGGCGCGCCCCTCGCCCAAATGAGCGATACCCTGGTGAAGGCGTATTGGGACGCGAAGACCATGCAGCGCAACGCAACGCGCGCGCTCTATCTGGTTGCCCTGGAAGTCAATACCTCGGACCTGGCCGAAGCGTGCATGCAACGCATAGAGGCCGCGACCGCAGCGATGTTCGACAGCGCGCCCGATGCGAAGTTCGCGGATCTGGCGTTGGTCAATCTCACTTTCCTGACGGTGCTTTTTGGAACTGTCCGAAGCCTGTTCACTCGCAAAATGACGGAGGAATCGGAAAGGCGCGTTGGAGACGAGCTATCGGTGATGTGTCTTCGCTATCTTGAGGCCTCGAAGATCGCTTGATGGAGAAGGTCCGCGCGAATGTGGAGGACAAAGTCAATGTGGACGGATGTTGCTATGCCGGCGGGCGAGCTTCTTCGCCGGCGTGAGAGAGCTCCTGACCTTGCCGCGCCGGTTTCCCTTATCTTGCGCTTCCAAGACCCCGCCCCTTCGCACATGGCATTGACGGCGCAAAATGTCTGACTTAGGTCAGGTATCATGAGTGTCGATCCGATCTCCCGCTTCCGTCGCTTCAACCGGGCCGTGACCGCCGAGGTCGGCGCGCTCGATTCGTCCTTCCTCGGCCGCGGTCGCCCGCTGGGCGCCGCGCGGGTGCTCAACGCCATCGGCCACGGCCGGTCGGACGTGGCGGCGGTGCGCGATTATCTCGGGCTCGATTCGGGCCTGATGAGCCGGCTGCTGCGCGGGCTGGAAGAGGAGGGGCTGGTCGCCACCACGCCGCACCCGGACGACGCGCGGCGGCGCATCGCGCAGCTGACCGACGCCGGCCGGCAGGAGTTCGAGGCCTATGAGCGGCTGTCGAACGAGCGCGCCGAGATCTTCCTCGCCCGGCACCCGCGCCCGGAGGCGCTGCTGGCGGCGATGGATCTCGTCGCGTCAGTCTTCGGACGGGAGCGGGTTTCGATCGGAGAGGTGAGTCCGCGCGGCGAAGAGGCGCTCTATTGCCTCGGCGAATACTACGGTGAGCTCGCCCGACGGTTCGAGACGGGCTTCGATGTTTCGCTGTCGCGCGACCCGCACGCAGATTCAATGGTCCGACCGCATGGCGGCTTCTTCGTCGCTTTTTCGGACGGCCTGCCCATCGGTTGCGTCGGCCTCAGCGGCAAGGGTGGGGGAATGGCTGAAATCAAGCGACTCTGGGTCTCGCCCGCCGCGCGCGGCCTTGGTCTTGGCCGACGCCTCATGCAGGCCGCGGAGGACGCGGCGCGTGAACTTGGCATCAATATATTGCGCCTCGATACCAACAGCGCCTTACCGGAAGCACGCCGCCTCTATGAACGGTTGGGCTGGCGCGAGATCGCGCGGTTCAACGACGACCCCTATCCGGACCTTTTCTTCGAGAAGCATCTCTGAACCGCGATGAAAAAGGCCCGTGGCAATTAGCCTCCGGGCCTTGCATCTTTCACGAAGATGGAAGCGGTCAGCTCTTCTTCTCGTCCACCGTCGTCCTTGTCGACGAATCGGTGGTGACGACCGGCTTCTTGATGCTGGCCGTATGGCTCGCCGAACAATCGGCAAAGGCGGGCGCCGAGGCGGCGCCGATCAAGCCGAGGCTCAGGGTTACTGCGGTCAATGCTTTCACGACACAAGTCTCCCGTTGGCGTTGATCGAATCAGAGTAGACCAGCGGCGAATTGTCGCAAGCGGATGGCGATCAACTTTCAGTGCTCCGCGGGTGTCCTCGTATGCGGGTGTCAGTCCGCGCGCTTTACCGTCCAACCGTCCCTGGCGAGAAGCTCGACCAATCCTTCTTCCCCCGGAAGATGCAGCGCGCCCACGGCGACGAAGGTTCCGCCCTTTTCGAGAAGAGGTTTCAGGCGCTTGGCCATTGTCCTGTTACGGGTGGTGACGAGCTTCTCCTCGAACTCGGCATAGGCTTCGCCGGCATCGATCCCGCCTGTTTCCGCCGAGGGAGAGACCATTTCGGTCAAAGGTCCGATCGCGCCGATCCGACCGTCGAGATAGAGCGCGATCATCGTCGCGGTGATGTCCGGCATGCGCTCGGCCAGCGCCGTCGAGGCGAGCAGGCTTTCCACCTGGACGTCCATGGGCAGCGACGCCATGGCCTCGAGCTGCTCGATGGCGGTTTCAAGGCCGTCGACCGGCTTGCCCGCCGCTTTGGCTCGCCGGGCGAGATCGACGTCGAGAACCGCGATCCCCGCCGCCTTGCGCGCCGTCTCGCACGCCGGCAGCAGCAGGCTGACGCTGGCGAACCAGGGCTGAAGCGTCCGGATGGAGCCATAGGGCACGCCATGATCGGCGAGGTTCTTTTCCAGGTCCTCGCGTTGGTCGGGCTTCAGGAAATCATCGAGCGTCTTGCCCGCAGGCAGCGTCATCAGATCGGGTCGGGTCAAAATCGCGGCCGACGCCTTTGCCTCGTCGAGAATGTCCGTCGATTCGATCACCAGACGGGAGGCGCGGTTGAACGCGGTCTCCACTGGCGCCGGCAGCTCGAGCACCCTTGGGTCGGTCAGGTGCATGGTGCCGAATAGATAGGACGGGGAAAGGCCGGGCTTCGTCACCTCGAACAGGCGGCCCTCGCCATGCGGCGTGGTCTTCATTGCCTCGTCGAGGCGCGCGCGTTGCGCGGCGTCGAAGCTTGGCAGCAGGTTTTCGCCCGGGCAAACGGTCGGGGTGACGTTCGGAGATTCCTCCGCCCGCGCCAGTCCCACCCAGGCGAGGGCGAGGACGAGCGCCAGCGGCAAAAGCGCGGCGACGGCAAGAGCGGCATCGGTGAGGCGGTCGAGCGGGCAGGGCCGCCGAATGGGAAGCTGTGTCGGACTCATGAATGGCAGGCTAGCCTGACTTTCCGACTGAAGCGTGAAGACAGCCGCTCGGATTGCCTTCAGCGCTGGGCGCGGGGGTGGGCCGCGTCATAGATCGACATCAGGCGCGCCGAATCGACAGCGGTGTACCCTTGCGTCGTCGACAGGCTGGCATGGCCGAGAAGGTCCTGGATGGCGCGAAGGTCGCCGCCCTCCGCCAGAAGATGGGTGGCGAAGGAATGGCGCAAGGCATGCGGCGTCGCCGAACCAGGCAGGCCGAGCGCGCCGCGAAGACGCTGCATCTCGCGCTGGACGATCTGCGGGCGAAGCGGCCCGCCGCGCGTTCCCCTGAACAGGGGCTCGTTGCCCGAAAGCGCGAAGGGACAGAGCCGGCGATAGTCCGCGACGGCCTCATGGACCACCGGGAGAAGCGGCACCAGCCGCGTCTTGCCCCCCTTGCCGGTGATCGGAATGGCCCTGGCGGCACTGTCGCGCAGGGCATCGCCCGTCAGGCCCAAGGCCTCGGAAATGCGCAGGCCACAACCATAGAGGAGGGTCATCACCGCCGTGTTGCGTGCGGCGACCCACGGCTCCAGCGCCAGCGCGCCGGCCTCCTCCGTCACGGCGAGCGCATCGGCCACCGTGAGTGGCCGGGGGAGGGACCGGCCCTGTCGAGGCGCGCGGATGGCGCGCGCTCCCGCGCTGGAGGCGAGGCCCTTCTTCTCCAGATGGCGAATGAAGGAGCGCACGCCCGCAAGCCCGCGGCCCAGCGTCTTGGCGCCGGCGCCATCCCGCCGTCGCGCGGCGAGAAAGGCGCGAAGATCGGCCGGCTTGAGGTCGGCGAAGTCGCCGAGTTCGGCAGGGCGCCCGTGATAGCCGGTCAAAAACTGGAGGAACTGGCGAAGATCCCGCTCATAGGCTTCCACCGTGTTGGCGCTGGCGCGCCGTTCGGCCTCCAGGGCCGAAAGCCAGCTGGTTCTCTGTTCGAGAAGCGGCTTGGTCGCATGGACGAGGAAAGCCTGGTTCATTGGATCTGCTCCTGAAGCACATGGCCCGGGCACGCGGGACAGACGGCGCGCGCGACCTATATCGCTCCACGAGGCGGTGCCGAGAGGGTCCGGACAGTTCTCCGGGAGCGATTCTCGCCATCGTTGTTATCCGCCGCCAAGGTGAACGAACAGTGGATGTCCAGCAAGGCTCCACCCAAACGATCGGCAAGCCGGCGGCCAGCCAAAGGAGACAAGCCATGAAAAGACATGCGACAGCGGTTTGGAAGGGAGCCTTGGCCGATGGCAAGGGCACGCTGACGACCCAGTCGGGCGCGCTCTCGAGCCACGGATACTCATTCAAGGCCCGCTTCGAGGATGAGAGCGGCAAGTCTGGCACCAACCCGGAAGAACTTTTGGCGGCCGCCCATGCCGGCTGCTTCGCCATGCAGCTCTCGCACTTCCTCGCCGAGAACGGGACGCCCGCCGAAGAGCTCGACGCCAAGGCGGTGGTAAGCGTCGAGCAAGCCGAGGGCGGCTTCGCCATCACTTCCAGCGCACTGACGCTGACGGCGAAGGTTCCGGGGATCGAGAGCGCCAAGTTCGAGGAACTCGCCAACAAGGCCAAGGCCGGTTGCCCCGTCTCCAAGGCTCTGGGCGCCATCAACGTCTCGCTCGACGCCAAGCTGGCCTAACGAGCCGCAAAACAGCAAGCTCCGGGCGCCCGTCGTGCGGCCGGGGCTCACCCAGCGGCAAGCTGGCCTCAATTATCTACACAAAATCAGATAGCTAGCAAAAAAGTTCAGCCTTAGCCGACTTTTTTGCCGATCCGGTGTTGACGGGTCCGCGATCTCCAGCTTATAAGCCCATCCATCGACGGCGGACACGCCGCCGGCGAGCCCTCCGGTTCGCTCCGAAATCTGAGATTTCGGGTTGACAAGTTTCTGAGAGATCGCTACGTAGTGGCCATCTTGAGGGTCGGTTGAGCGACACGCTGAAGCGGCCCGACGAAGGTGATTTGCCTTCGTGTTATTTGACAATTGAATACTGATGAGAAGAAAGAGAAGCGTGGGCGGCGGAAGTCTGCGACCTCTGAGCTGACGATCCTGGTTGGTTTGGAGGTTTTGGGTTATCCGACGGTGTCACGTTTCTCGATGAGAGTGCTTTGTCTGGTCTGGTTTACCGGGTTGGACGGAGCGACATGGTTGCCGGTTTTTGCTGGATGGCGAGAGTTGTTCAGCGTGCTGGTAATCAGGAATACTCTCGTTGATGCTTTGAGACAGTGACAATGCAGTCGGGACAACTCTTATCAAACCTGAGAGTTTGATCCTGGCTCAGGACGAACGCTGGCGGCAGGCTTAACACATGCAAGTCGAACGCATCCTTCGGGGTGAGTGGCAGACGGGTGAGTAACGCGTGGGAATCTACCTATCTCTACGGAATAGCTCCGGGAAACTGGAATTAATACCGTATACGCCGGAAACGGGAAAGATTTATCGGGGATAGATGAGCCCGCGTTGGATTAGCTAGTTGGTGGGGTAATGGCCTACCAAGGCGACGATCCATAGCTGGTCTAAGAGGATGATCAGCCACATTGGGACTGAGACACGGCCCAAACTCCTACGGGAGGCAGCAGTGGGGAATATTGGACAATGGGCGCAAGCCTGATCCAGCCATGCCGCGTGAGTGATGAAGGCCCTAGGGTTGTAAAGCTCTTTCACCGGGGACGATAATGACGGTACCCGGAGAAGAAGCCCCGGCTAACTTCGTGCCAGCAGCCGCGGTAATACGAAGGGGGCTAGCGTTGTTCGGAATTACTGGGCGTAAAGCGCACGTAGGCGGACATTTAAGTCAGGGGTGAAATCCCGGGGCTCAACCCCGGAACTGCCTTTGATACTGGATGTCTTGAGTGTGGAAGAGGTAAGTGGAATTGCGAGTGTAGAGGTGAAATTCGTAGATATTCGCAGGAACACCAGTGGCGAAGGCGGCTTACTGGTCCACAACTGACGCTGAGGTGCGAAAGCGTGGGGAGCAAACAGGATTAGATACCCTGGTAGTCCACGCCGTAAACGATGGAAGCTAGCCGTCGGGTTGTTTACAGCTCGGTGGCGCAGCTAACGCATTAAGCTTCCCGCCTGGGGAGTACGGTCGCAAGATTAAAACTCAAAGGAATTGACGGGGGCCCGCACAAGCGGTGGAGCATGTGGTTTAATTCGAAGCAACGCGCAGAACCTTACCAGCCCTTGACATGCCCGGCTATCCAGAGAGATTTGGAGTTCCCTTCGGGGACCGGGACACAGGTGCTGCATGGCTGTCGTCAGCTCGTGTCGTGAGATGTTGGGTTAAGTCCCGCAACGAGCGCAACCCTCGCCCTTAGTTGCCATCATTCAGTTGGGCACTCTAAGGGGACTGCCGGTGATAAGCCGAGAGGAAGGTGGGGATGACGTCAAGTCCTCATGGCCCTTACGGGCTGGGCTACACACGTGCTACAATGGCGGTGACAATGGGCAGCGAGACCGCGAGGTCGAGCTAATCTCCAAAAACCGTCTCAGTTCGGATTGCACTCTGCAACTCGGGTGCATGAAGTTGGAATCGCTAGTAATCGTGGATCAGCACGCCACGGTGAATACGTTCCCGGGCCTTGTACACACCGCCCGTCACACCATGGGAGTTGGTTCTACCCGAAGGTGGTGCGCTAACCCGCAAGGGAGGCAGCCAACCACGGTAGGGTCAGCGACTGGGGTGAAGTCGTAACAAGGTAGCCGTAGGGGAACCTGCGGCTGGATCACCTCCTTTCTAAGGATGGCTTTATCAGGCCTTCCAGGCGGCGAGAGCGCGAGCTTGAGCTTAAGTCCCGGAAGCTTCCTATAACGCCGTTTTAGAACAAGACGCCGTTAGTCAAACGGTGTCGCGCATGACATCAGTGCCATGCCCATCTTTGATGGTCGTGGTCAGGCAGGCCCCGCCGCCTTCGTTTCTCTTTCTTCCTTGGATGATATTATCTGCCCCGCCCTTAAGCTTCGGGCCTGGCCCTCGCTGGCGGGGGTCCCGATGTTGCTTGCGGAGCGCTTGATGCTGACGCGGGTTCGAGTTCGGGCCTGTAGCTCAGTTGGTTAGAGCGCACCCCTGATAAGGGTGAGGTCGGTAGTTCGAATCTACCCAGGCCCACCATCGCTTTTGCCGCCCGTCCGCTCCTCGCGACGCTTGTTGCTGGCAGGGGTTGTGAATGTGCGGCGAGTTTGGTTCAGATAGGGGCCATAGCTCAGCTGGGAGAGCGCGTGCTTTGCAAGCATGAGGTCGTCGGTTCGATCCCGTCTGGCTCCACCATTGTTTGTCCCACCCTTAAGCTCCTCGCGGCGCTCGTCGCTGGCGGGTCCCTGGGTAGGTTCTGAATGAGTGGAGCGATCATCCAAGAAAGAAGTCAAAGTTTGCGGCATGGCCATCGGGTCGTGTTCGCCTGTTCTTGTTACATTGTGAAGAGAAGACGGATCCTGAAGGATCGTGATGGTCGAAAGGCTTTTGCGGTTCTGTCGGAAAGGACCGGGGAGATGGTTCATCACCTGATCCCCAACGTGATGGTCCGATCCAATGATTGGCGTTGCCTGACCGCTCGCCATCGGGGTTCGTCTCGAGAAGCTGGTCTTTCGTGAGTGCCATGCAGGAGCATCTGAAGCGGTTGCACGCCGTTTGGGTGTTAGTGGCGCTCACAAGAGAAAAAGAGATTCGCAAATGTTCATCTCTCTCGTTCGGTCTTCGGGCCGGGCTGATGGGCATTGGCGATGAGAATGATCAAGTGTCAAAAGGGCATTTGGTGGATGCCTTGGCATGCACAGGCGATGAAGGACGTGATACGCTGCGATAAGCCGTGGGGAGCTGCGAATAAGCTTTGATCCGCGGATTTCCGAATGGGGAAACCCACCTCTGGTACTGGAAGATCGGAATTGGTCTGGTGGAGCGATCCGCCGGACCGGTTGCGGTTTCCAGTATCGAGAAGAGGTATCTAACTCTGAATACATAGGGGTTAGAAGCGAACGCGGGGAACTGAAACATCTCAGTACCTGCAGGAAAGGACATCAACCGAGACTCTGCTAGTAGCGGCGAGCGAACGCGGACCAGGCCAGTGGCGATTTGAAGAAGAAGCGGAACACGTTGGAAAGCGTGGCAAGAGTGGGTGACAGCCCCGTACGCATAATGTCTTCTTATCGTCCTCGAGTAGGGCGGGGCACGTGAAACCCTGTCTGAAATTGGGGGGACCACCCTCCAAGCCTAAGTACTCGTGCATGACCGATAGCGAACCAGTACCGTGAGGGAAAGGTGAAAAGCACCCCGACAAGGGGAGTGAAAGAGAACCTGAAACCGAATGCCTACAAACAGTGGAAGCCTGAAATGGTGACCACGTACCTTTTGTATAATGGGTCAGCGACTTAGTCTGGCGAGCAAGCTTAAGCCGATAGGTGGAGGCGTAGCGAAAGCGAGTCTGAACAGGGCGTTCAGTTCGTCGGATTAGACCCGAAACCGAGTGATCTAGCCATGAGCAGGTTGAAGGTGCGGTAACACGCACTGAAGGACCGAACCCGCATCTGTTGCAATAGATTGGGATGACTTGTGGCTAGGGGTGAAAGGCCAATCAAACTCGGAAATAGCTGGTTCTCCGCGAAATCTATTTAGGTAGAGCGTCGGATGAATACTCCAGGGGGTAGAGCACTGGATGGGCTAGGGGGACTTACCGTCCTACCAAACCTAACCAAACTCCGAATACCTGGAAGTACTATCCGGCAGACACACGGCGGGTGCTAACGTCCGTCGTGGAGAGGGCAACAACCCTGACCACCAGCTAAGGTCCCCAAGTCACGGCTAAGTGGGAAAGGATGTGAGGTTTCCAAAACAACCAGGATGTTGGCTTAGAAGCAGCCATCATTTAAAGAAAGCGTAACAGCTCACTGGTCTAATAGAGACTTTGCGCCGAAAATGTAACGGGGCTCAAGCCGTGCACCGAAGCTGTGGGCTTGTCTTTGACAAGCGGTAGCGGAGCGTTCTCTAGGCTGATGAAGCGGGATCCGTGAGGACCCGTGGAGGTATGAGAAGTGCGAATGCTGACATGAGTAACGATAAAGGGAGTGAGAGACTCCCTCGCCGAAAGTCCAAGGGTTCCTGCTTAAAGTTAATCTGAGCAGGGTTAGCCGGCCCCTAAGGCGAGGCCGAAAGGCGTAGTCGATGGGAACCACGTTAACAATCGTGGGCCTGGTGGGAAGTGACGGATTGCGTATGTCGTAAGGTCTTATTGGATTGATCTTGCGGCGAAGCGGTCCCGGGAAATAGCCCCACCGTATAGACCGTACCCGAAACCGACACAGGTGGACTGGTAGAGTATACCAAGGCGCTTGAGAGAACTCTGCTGAAGGAACTCGGCAAATTGCACGCGTAACTTCGGAAGAAGCGTGACCTTGCATCGGGCAACCGGTGTGAGGTGGCACAGACCAGGGGGTAGCGACTGTTTACCAAAAACACAGGGCTCT
>NZ_FUXL01000022.1 GCF_900167365.1 Consotaella salsifontis
AAACCGGCGGTGAACTCGGAGAACAGCGTCGAGCCGATGCCGATGATGACTGCGAGGACGAGCACTTTGATGCCGGATGAGATGACGTTGCCGAGCACCCGCTCGGCCATGAAGGCGGACTTGCCGAAGAGCCCGAAGGGGATCAGCACGAAGCCTGCGAGCGTCGTCAGCTTGAACTCGATCAGGGTGACGAAGAGCTGGACGGCGAGGATGAAGAAGGCGAAGAGCACCAGCGCCCAGGCGAGGAACATGCAGGCGATCTGGATGAAGTTCTCGAAGAACGACCAATAGCCCATCAGGCCGGAGATCGAGTCGAGCAGCGGGCGCCCCGCATCGAGACCGGTCTGCGCCACCTTGCCGGGGCGCAAGAGGTCGGCGGCGGTAAAGCCGGTGCCGGACGCCTTCAGGCCGAGACCGGCAAAGCTTTCGAAGATGATCCTGGCGAGGCTGTTCCAGTTGGAGATCAGCCAGGCGAAGACGCCGACGAAGAGAGTCTTCCGGACGAGGCGCGCGATGATGTCGTCATCGGCGCCCCAGGACCAGAAGAGGGCGGCGAGCGTCACATCGATGACGATCAGCGTGGTGGCGATGAAGGCAACCTCGCCGCCGAGCAGGCCGAAGCCGGAATCGATATAGCGGGTGAAGACCTCGAGGAAGTGGTCGATGACGCCGGTGCCCTGCATGGCGCTAACGGGCCTCCGGCTTTATCCGCGGCGGGACCGGCAGGCGGTCGCGGATCCAGTCGTCGTTCGCCGACAGAAAGCGGCGGCGGTTCTCCGCCCAGGTCTCGAGACAGGCGGCATCGTGTATGGCGGCCTCGCCGATCCTGGCACAGCGGATCATCTCCGCCCGCAGCGGATTGGCCGGGATGGCCGAGCTCGGCACCGATGCCTCTGACGCTGGTTCCTCCTCCCTTCCGGCCCCACCCAACACCGCGACGGCCAGAGCGACGGCCACGAAGACGCCGGCAGCGAGCCGGGCAAAGTGCTCCGCCTGCATCTCAATCGCCGTAGAACATTTGCGCGCTGCCGGGTTCATAGCCGGCGCCAGGCGTCAGGAACCGTCGGCGCTGCTCGCGGCCCTGATCGGCGGCTGCCGCCTGTTCGGCCGATTGCAGCGCGTGGGCCCGTCCGTCCGCGGCAACGACAGCAACGAGATCGGCGAGCTGCTGGGCCTGCAACGCCAGGAGCTGGTTGCCGGCCTGCGTCGCCTGCAGGGCACCGGTCGCGCCCTGGCTCTCGCCAACGAGCGCCGACATCTGGGTCCGGTTGGTGTCGAGATTGCCGACGACGCCGGCCTGAACGCGCATGGCGTCCTGCAACCCCGCCACGGTGTTCTGCCAGCGAGTCTTGGCGGCTGCGATCAGGTCCTGATCGGAGGTCGAAGTCGAGGCCGCGCCATAGGTGGAGGAAAAGGCCTGGTCGATCTCGCCGACGTCGAAGGCGATCTTCTGGGCCTGATCGAGAAGCTGCCGGGTGCGGCTGATCGACTGCTGCAGCTGCTGCAGCGAGGAGTATGGCAGGCTCGCCAGATTGCGCGCCTGGTTGATCAGCATCTGCGCTTCGTTCTGAAGCGAGGTGATCTGGTTGTTGATCTGCTCCAGCGCCCGGGCCGCCTGCAGCACGTTCTGGGCGTAGTTCGTCGGGTCGAAGACGAGCCAGGCGGCCGCAGCAGGTGTGACGGTCATCGGCGACAGAGCAACGGGAGCGATAAGCGCCGCAGCCAGCGTCTGACAACGCAAAGCATGAGGGATCATGACGGCATCTCCAGATTGGCGAGATCGGCGGCCCAGGCAAGGCCGCGGCGCTTCAGCCAGGCGGCAAGGAAGCCGTCCGGGCCGTATTGCGCGAGGACATCCTCGATCTCGGTCTGGTCGGTCTTGGCGGAGGCGGCGCAAAGGGCGAGCGCGATCTCGCCGAGGCCGAGCTCGAACAGGCGGTTGCCGCGCCGGCTCTGGCAGTAGTAGTCGCGCTTCGGCGTCGCGCGGGCCAAAATCTCGATCTGACGATCGTTGAGACCAAACTTGCGGTAGATCGATGCGATCTGCGGCTCGATCGCCCGCTCGTTCGGCAACAGGATGCGGGTGTGGCAGCTCTCGATGATCGCCGGCGCGATCGGACTGCCGTCGATGTCGGAGAGCGACTGGGTGGCGAAGACGACGGAGGCGTTCTTCTTCCTCAACGTCTTCAGCCATTCGCGGATCTGGCCGGCAAAGCCCTCATCATCGAGGGCGAGCCAGCCTTCGTCGATAATGAGAAGTGTCGGTGAGCCGTCGAGCCGATCCTCGATGCGGTGGAAGAGATAGGCCAGCACGGCCGAGGCCGCGCCGGTGCCGATCAGGCCCTCGGTCTCGAACGCTTGAACGGACGCTTCGCCCAGATGCTCAGCCTCGGCATCGAGCAGCCGGCCATAGGCGCCACCGAGACAATAGGGCTGCAGGGCCCGCTTGAGGACGTTCGACTGCAGGAGAACGGAGAGCCCGGTGATGGTGCGCTCGGTGATAGGCGCCGTACTGAGCGAGGTCAGTGCCGTCCAGAGATGCTCCTTGACCTCCGGGGTGATGGCTATGCCCTCGCGCGTGAGGATCGCGACGATCCAGTCGGCCGCCCAGGCGCGCTCGGGCGTGTCGGGAATGCGCGCCAGCGGCTGCAGAGAGACAGAGGCACTCTCGGTCAGCCCGCCGCCGAGGTCGTGCCAGTCGCCGCCCATGGCCAGCGCCGCGGCGCGAATACTCCCGCCGAAGTCGAAGGCGAAGACCTGAGCGTTTCGATAGCGGCGGAACTGCAGCGCCATCAGCGCGAGCAGCACGCTCTTGCCGGCGCCGGTCGGCCCGACCACCAGCGTGTGGCCGACATCGCCGACATGGAGCGACAGGCGGAACGGCGTCGAGCCCTCCGTCTGCCCGAAGAGCATCGGCGGCGCGCCGAGATGCTCGTCTTTGTCTGGTCCCGCCCAGACCGCCGAGAGCGGGATCATGTGGGCCAGGTTCAGCGTCGAGATCGGCGGTTGGCGGACATTAGCATAGACATGGCCCGGCAGCGAGCCGAGCCAGGCATCGACCGCGTTGATCGTCTCGGGCATCGCCGTGAAGTCGCGGCCCTGGACAACCTTCTCCACCAGCCGCAACTTCTCCTCGGCAATCCGGGGATCCTCGTCCCAGACGGTGACCGTCGCGGTGACGAAGGCGGCCCCGGCATAGTCGGCGCCCAGTTCCTGCAAAGCGAGGTCGGCATCGGCCGTCTTGTTGGCGGCGTCCGTGTCGACCAGCACCGAGGCTTCGTTGGTCAGAACCTCCTTGAGGATGGCCACAAGGGATTTGCGCTTGGCGAACCACTGCCGGCGGATTTTGGTCAGCAGCCGGACGGCATCGACCTTGTCGAGGAGGATGGCGCGGGTCGACCAGCGATAGGCGAAGGCGAGCCGGTTCAGCTCGTCGAGAATGCCGGGCGTGGTGGCGGTCGGAAAGCCGGTGATGGTGAGAACGCGCAGATGCGCGATTCCCAGCATCGGCTCCAGGCCGCCGGTGAGCGGCTGGTCGGCGAGCAGCGCATCGAGGTGCATCGGCACCTCGGGTACGCGCACGCGCTGGCGCTTGGTCGAGATGGTGGCGTGGAGGTAGGAGAGCGTCTCGTGATCATCGAGCCATTGGCACTCAGGCATGAAGCTTTCGATGAGCTGCAGGACACGGTCGGTGCGGTCGATGAAGCCGCGCAGGACCTCGCGGGCGTCGATGCCCTTGCCGCTCTTCCCCTCGTAGAGCCAGCCCTCGGTGCGCGCGGCCGTCTCCGCCGGCGGCAGATAGACGAAAGTGAGAAAATAGCTCGACTCGTAATGTGCGCCTTCGGCTTCGAACTCGGCCTTGCGCTCGGCATCGACCAGCGCCGAGGCCGGATCGGGAAAGGTGCTTTCCGGATAGCGCTGCGCGCCGAGCCGAACGGCCTCGACGAAGAGTGCCCAGCCGGAGCCGAGGCGGCGGAAGGCGTTGTTGAGCCGGGCGGCAACCGCCACCAGCTCGGCCTCCACGGCGCTGTCGAGGTCAGGCCCGCGAAACCGGGCGGTCCTTTGCAGGCTGCCGTCCTTGTTGAGGACGACGCCGGCCTCGACCAGGGCGGCCCAGGGCAGGAAGTCGGCGAGCCGAGTGGCGGTGCGGCGGTATTCGGCAAGGTTCATCATTGTGCGCGCCTTCCTCAGAGATCCAGGTGGCCGGGAATGCGCAGATGCCGGCGCACGGCATCGGCAAACAGCGGATCGCGCCTCGCCGCCCAGACGGCGGCGAAGTGACCGATCGCCCATAGGGCAAGTCCAACCAGCCAGAGGCGCAGGCCGAGCCCGAGGACGGCGGCGAGCGTGCCGTTGAGGATGGCGATGGAGCGTGGCGCGCCGCCAAGCAGGATCGGCTCGGTCAGCGAGCGGTGCACGGCCACGCTGAAGCCGGCGACCTCGCCGGCGGAAGTGAAAGAGGCGGCCATCAGACCAGCGCTCCGCCGCCGAAGGAGAAGAACGACAGGAAGAAGCTCGAAGCGGCAAAGGCGATCGACAGGCCGAAGACGATCTGGATCAGCCGGCGAAAGCCGCCCGAGGTGTCGCCGAAGGCCAGCGACAAGCCAGTGACGATGATGATGATCACCGCGACGATCTTCGCCACCGGCCCCTCGATGGATTCGAGGATCTGCTCCAGCGGCTCCTCCCACGGCATCGATGAGCCGGCAGCGTGGGCGGCCGAGGCCAAGGCGATGTTGGCTGCCCCGATGGTCGCGGCTGTTGCAGTGATGCGCCGACCAAGAGATCGGCGAAGGCAATGAGGGCGAGAGATCATGCGCGGTCTCCGGTGCGAGGCGGAAGGGTGGGCGTGATGCGGTAGTCGCCATGGCGGTCGAGACCGACGACGCGGGAAAGCTCGGCGAGGCGGCGTGAGGATCCTCGGCCGGAGAGCACGGCGACGAGATCGATGGTCTCGGCGATCAGCGCCCGCGGGACGGTGACAACGGCTTCCTGGATGAGCTGCTCCAGCCGCCGCAGCGCGCCGATGGCGGAGCCGGCATGAATGGTGCCGATGCCTCCAGGATGGCCGGTGCCCCAGGCCTTCAGGAGATCGAGCGCCTCCGGCCCCCGCACTTCGCCGATGGGTATGCGGTCGGGCCGAAGGCGCAACGATGAGCGCACCAGATCGGAGAGCGAGGCGACACCGTCCTTGGTGCGCAAGGCGACGAGGTTTGGCGCGGCGCACTGCAACTCGCGCATATCCTCGATCAGCACCACGCGATCGGCGGTGCGGGCGACTTCGGCGAGCAGCGCGTTGGTGAGCGTCGTCTTGCCGGTGGAAGTGCCACCGGCGACAAGGATGTTCTTCCGCTCGGTGACAGCCTGGCGCAGCTGCGCGGCCTGATCGGCGCTCATGATGCCGGCAGCAACGTAGTCCTCCAGTGTGAACACGGCGACCGCCGGCTTGCGAATGGCGAAGGCCGGTGCGGCGACGACCGGCGGCAGCAAACCCTCGAACCGCTCACCGGTCTCCGGAAGTTCGGCCGAAACGCGCGGCGCGCCCGCATGAACCTCTGCGCCGACATGATGGGCGACGAGCCGGACGATCCGCTCGCCGTCGGCCGCAGAGAGTCTCTCGCCGGTTTCGGCCAGCCCTTCGGCGAGCCGATCGATCCAGAGCCGGCCATCGGGGTTCAGCATCACCTCGACGACGCCCGGATCCTCCAGGTATCCGGCAATCGCCGGTCCCAGCGCCGTGCGCAGCATGCGCGCCCCGCGTGAGACCGCCTCCGAATGCTGATGCGAAGAAACCGCCATCTTGTCCCCATTGCCGGCGGCCCGCCGACGGCGGCTCCGGATCGGGGACGATTAAGAGAACCGGAAAAGGGACGAGTTCAACAGGTCCCGGACAGCCGTCGTAGCCTGGCGAAGAAAGACAGGCGATCGGCGAAGTGGCGTTCAGCGAGGGTGTGGACGACGACGACCTATCACTCGTTGTGCTATGGATCGATATCCTCGGAGATCTCTTGCCTGAGCTTTGGGCCCTTGGCGAGCCGTCGGCCGAGCGCCGCGACGAAGGCATCGTAGCGTTCGCCGGCCTGAGCGCGTGCGGCCGCCTGCGTGGTCTCTGGCAGCGGCGGATTGGAGATCAGCCAGAAGCGCACGAAGAGGGCGAGCATCTCGACCGAGATGCCGAGATCACGCTCGATCCGTGTCAGCCGGCGATCAAGCTGGTCGAGACGCTTGGTCGTGGCCGCTTCCTGCCGCTCGGCAGCATCCGGGGACAGGAAGGAGGCGATCGCCGCTTCGGCGACGAGGGACCGCGAATGGTCGCGGCGGGCGGCATATTCGGCGAGAGCCTTCATGATCGGCGGATCGAGATAGACCGACAGGCGCTGCTTCTTTTGCGGCTTGTTCATCGGCGCCTCACAAATCCATGCCGTCGGCGGGATCGAGCGAAACCTGCCGCGCCACGCCCTGCATCAGCCGGTCGACGCGGCCGATCCGCGCCGCGTCGTCATCAGCGTCCGCATCGAAGTCGAGATCGAATTCGTTGGTGGGCGGCATCGCCGGTTGTTCGATCGGTTGGACGCGGGCCAGCTCCGGCTGCTTGCGGCGCTCTGAGCCTGCGGGGTCCTCATCGTCGCCGGAGGCGCCGTTGGCAGTCTCTGCGGCGCTTGCCGGCTGGGTCGGCATCGGCAATGTGCTCCAATCGTCGGCAGCCGAAGCGTCCTGCTTGATCAGCACCGGCGGCGGCAGCACCCGCTCGGCAAACCTCGCGTCCTCGAAGTACCGCGCCTTCTTCGCCCGGATCGGCGGTGTGCCTGCCACCATGACCATCTCGTCCGCCGGCGGCAGTTGCATCACCTCGCCGGGCGTCAGCAGCGGCCGCGCCGTCTCCGAACGCGACACCATCAGATGGCCGAGCCAGGGCGACAACCGATGGCCGGCATAATTCTTCATCGCCCGTAGCTCCGTGGCGGTACCCAGGGCGTCCGATACGCGTTTGGCGGTGCGCTCGTCGTTGGTCGCAAAGCTCACCCGGACATGGCAGTTGTCGAGGATCGAGTTGTTCGGTCCATAGGCCTTCTCGATCTGGTTCAGCGACTGCGCGATGAGGAAGGCCTTCAGCCCATAGCCCGCCATGAAGGCGAGCGCGCTTTCGAAGAAGTCGAGCCGCCCCAGCGCCGGAAACTCGTCCAGCATCAGCAAGAGCCGATGTCGGTTGCCCTTCGCTTGCAGATCCTCCGTCAGCCTGCGGCCGATCTGGTTGAGGATCAGGCGGATCAGCGGCTTGGTGCGGGCGATGTCGGAGGGCGGCACGACGAGGTAGAGCGTCACCGGCTGTGCACCGCTGACGATGTCCGCGATGCGCCAGTCGCAGCGCCGCGTCACCTCGGCCACGACCGGATCGCGGTAGAGGCCGAGGAACGACATGGCGGTGGAGAGGACGCCGGAGCGCTCGTTGTCCGACTTGTTGAAGAGTTCGCGCGCCGCGCTGGCAATGACGGGGTGCGGCCCGGCATCGCCCAGATGCGGCGTCTTCATCATCGCGGCGAGCGTCGCCTCGATCGGTCGGCGAGGATCGGAGAGGAAGGCGGCAACGCCAGCCAGCGTCTTATCCTCTTCGGCATAGAGGACATGGAGGATGGCGCCGACGAGCAGCGCGTGGCTGGTCTTCTCCCAGTGGTTCCGCTTCTCGAGCGAGCCTTCCGGATCGACCAGGATGTCGGCGATGTTCTGGACGTCGCGAACCTCCCATTCGCCTCGACGAACTTCGAGCAGCGGATTGTAGGCGGCCGACTTCGGATTGGTCGGGTCGAACAGCAGCACGCGGCCGTGCCGCGCACGAAAGCCGGCGGTGATCTGCCAGTTCTCGCCCTTGATGTCGTGAACGATCGCCGAGCCTGGCCAGGTCAGCAGCGACGGCACGACGAGACCGACGCCCTTGCCGGAGCGTGTCGGGGCAAAGCACAGCACGTGCTCAGGTCCATCATGGCGGAGGTAATGGCAATCGAGCTTGCCGAGCACGACGCCGTCGGACCCAAGCAGCCCAACCGCCTTCACCTCATCCGGCCGCGCCCAGCGGGCTGAGCCGAAGGTCTCGGCGTTCTTCGCCTCTCGCGCCCGCCAAACGGACAGGCCGATCGCGACTGCGATCGCGAGGAAGCCACCCGAGGCGGCGATGTACGCGCCCTCGACGAAGATCGGCGGCGCATAGGCGTCGTAGAAATACCACCACCAGAAGAAGGACGGTGGAGCGTAGACCGGCCAGCCCCCGAGCTCGAACCATGACGTTCCAAGCTGCGCCTGAAACCCCAGCCGCCAGGCCGTCCACTCCGTCGCCGTCCACGTCGTCACCAGGACGATCGCAACGACGATGACAATCTGCCCCCAGAGGATCTTCGATGCCGGCACGCGCGTCTCCTTTCTGGAGAAGGTCGGGCAGGGCGCCGGGGCGGTTCAAGCGGCTATCGGGAGATCGGCGGCGTGATCGTGCTGTGGCGGAGAAAGACAGAGAATGGCCGCGATGCACGATCTGGATAAAAGGTCATAGCTATTGCAATGGACGCCGTCTGCCCTGTTACGATCCGTGACAAAGCTCGACGTTTGAAGACCTGGCGGGCAAACTCCGAAGACAGCAGCGCCTTAGGCTGATCAGCGAGTTGGGACACAAGGCACTGGGCACCGAACGGTGTGCAGTACCGAAGGTGAACCGACGTTCGATTCGATCGGGAGAGTTTCCATGCGAAACACGCTGCTTGCGACGATTCTGCTGGTGGTCGGCGCGCTTGCGCCGACTGGCGCTCTGGCCGCTTCTTCAGCAGTTGCGACGGCCGACGTCAACATGCGTGCCGGTCCCGGCACTCGCTACCCGGCCA
The DNA here is from genome assembly GCF_900167365.1 of Consotaella salsifontis. Classification (GTDB taxonomy): domain Bacteria; phylum Pseudomonadota; class Alphaproteobacteria; order Rhizobiales; family Rhizobiaceae; genus Consotaella; species Consotaella salsifontis. Next base: position 8,865 of record NZ_FUXL01000022.1, read on the forward strand.
TCCGGGTCGTGCCAAACGGCGGACGTGTTACAACCTATGGCTGCCTCGCCGACTATTCCTGGTGCGACACGAGTTACGGCGGCGCCCGCGGCTGGGTGTCGGCACACTATCTGACGACTGTTGTCGACGGCTCTACCGTCGTCGTCGGACCGCGCGTCGGACTGCCGGTTGTGGTCTTCAATGCGGCCTACTGGGACCACTACTATACGAACTACCCCTGGTACTATCGCGGCCCCGCCTACTACGGTGCGCCGCCGCCTTATGGCCCGCCTCCGGGAAGCACCGTGACTCGTGGCTGCGGCCCGCATGGCTGCGGCGGCACGGTCACCGGACCTTACGGCGGCAGCGCCACCGGGGCCCGCGGCTGCGGTCCTCGCGGATGTGGCGGCGCCGGCACGATCACCGGTCCCAACGGAGGTACCATCCAGGGCGCCCGCGCGTGTGGCCCCCGCGGCTGTGTCGGTGGCTATCGGGCCGTTGGCCCCAATGGCGGCACCCGTGCGGGTGTCGGGGGCTTCCGTCGGTAAGGCCCCGCGCCATAATGCCCGGACGCATACCGAGGCGGCCAGTCGCACCACGGAACAAATCGGCCGCCGACCTTTCCCCTCGAACGTTCAAAGGACTTTCCATGCAGGAACGACATTTCCGGCACTTCTTATGCGCCTTGACGCTCGCCACGGCCACGTTTGCTTCAGTGAGCGCCTTTTCCCAAACGCCGCCGCCGCAGAGCCGCCCGATGCCGAACATCACGCGTGCCGAGGCCAGGGCTGTCAAGCAAGCCTGCGAAGCGGACTTTCGCCGCTATTGCCCGAATGTTCAGCCGGGTGGCGGTCGCATCCTGGAATGCCTGCAAGCCAACGCGGCACGTCTGACGCCAGCCTGCCACTCCGCGCTGACCACCATTGTCGGCCAATAGTCGAACGCCCGACCGAACCGCGCAGCAGCCCACCGTCTTGTGAGCGTCCGGCAGAGACGGTGGAAGAACAATGGCGCAGCGGGGAATCGTCATGGATCAACTCGACCGTTCCGCCGATCCCTCGATGTTCGAAGCTCCCGCGCCAGGCCAGAACGACCGACCGGCCGCGCCTGTCGCGCAGCCAACGGACGGGAGTGCACCGGAAACCTCTCCTGGTCTCGTTGGGCGGAAGCCGCTCTCGCGTCCGCCTCGCCGCTGGCGAGCCGGTCTGGTGCTCGCGAGCCTCGTCCTGGTCCTCGTGGCGGTGCTGGGAGTGCGGTATTGGGTCCCGCGTCCCGTCGAGACATGGCAAGTTGCCGCCGGGTCTTTGACAACTGAGCGAGCCGGCCCTGGCACGCTTGATGCCACTCGTCGCGCGTCGCTTAGCCCGAAGATCCAGGCGCGCATCGTCTCCGTCGCCGTCGACCGAAACGATCAGGTCAAGGCAGGCGACGAGATCGCGCGCCTTGCCTCCGACGATCTCGAAAGCGAGCTGGCGGCGGCCGTCGCCTCTCAGAAAGCGTCCGAGCAGGCGGTGGATCAAGCACGAGCGGAAAGCCAGCGCAAACAAGCCGCTCTCGCCGATGCCCGTCAAAAGTTCGAGCAGCAGGCAAAGCTGCTCAAAAGCAAGACGACCACCCAGTCGAGCTACGACACGGCCCAATCGACCTTGCGGCAGGCCGAAGCGGACCAATCGGCCGCCGAGGCCAGTATCGCGCAGGCCGAAGCACAAGCCCAATCGGCCGAGGCAAATGTCGCTGTCGCCCGCACCAACGTCTCGGAGGCGACGATTCGAGCGCCGTTCAACGGTATCGTCATTGCCCGCGACCAAAATCCCGGCGACCTCGCTTCACCTGGATCGCCGATCATCGAGATTGCCGATCCCCGGAGCGTCGTTCTGACGGCTCGCTTCGACGAAAGCGCCATCGCATCAATCGAGCCCGGTCAAGTCGCGATCCTGCACTTTGGTTCGCAATCGGATCGGCCGATATCCGGCCATGTGCTGCGGTTGAGCCGGGAGGTCGACACCGAAACGCGCGAGTTCACGGCCGATATCGTGCCCGACGAACTGCCGAAGAACTGGGCCATTGGGCAGCGTGGCACCGCCACGGTCACGACCGGCACCAGGACGGACGTTCTCGCCGTTCCCACCCGGTTCATCACGCGCCGCGACGGTGCGCCGGGGGTTTGGGTTGCTAGGCATGACCGTGCCCAGTGGCAGCCGGTGGATCTGGGCGCGCTGGGCGAGGAGCGGGTCGAGATACGGGCCGGATTACGAGCCGGCGACATGCTGATCCATGGCTCCCGAATCTTCGAGAAAATGCGTCTTCGCCCAGCTCGGGGCACCACCCCATGAACTTGGCGCTCCGGGATATCCGCTTCGGATTGCCGCGTTTCCTGCTGACCGTGGCCGGCGTTGGCTTTTTGATCACCGCTTCGGTCGGCATGGTCGGCCTTTATCGCGGGATCGTCGATGACGCCTTGCTGGTCATCGACACGATCGGTGCCGATCTCTGGGTGGTCCAGGGTGGTCGTTCGGGCCCGTTCGCCGAGGGCTCCTCCGTGCCCTCGACGATGGACCGGCGCGTCGAGGGGCTGGCGGGCGTCGCCAGCGTTCGCCGTTTCGTCCAGTTCAGCCAACAGTTCGACGTCGACGGGCGCAACCTGAGAGCGTCGATCACCGGTTTGGACTATCCGGCGGACACAGGCGAATGGCTGCGGCTTAGCGACGGACGTTACTTGGCCTCAGGTCATTTCGAGGCGATTGCCGACGCCAGCATCGGCCTTGGGCTCGGCGATGTCGTCCACCTCGGCCAGGACGATTTTCGCATTGTCGGCCTCACCAACGGGATGGTCGACGTGCAGGGGGACGGGCTCCTGTTCGTGACAATCAACGATGCGGTGGATATCGCCAAGCGGCGCACGGACGAGGAGGTCTTGCTGGCGCGCGCCAAGGCGGGCGGAACGGATGCCGCCGCCGGTGCGAACAGTTCGGTGCCGCAAGAGAGCAAGATCGCTGCTGTGCTCGTCTCTCTCGACCCGGCGGCTGATCAGCGCCAAGTCGCGGCGGCGGTCTTGGCCTGGGGCGACGCCAACGTCCTCAGCCAGGCTGACCAGCACAATCTGCTGCTCAATCAGCGACTCTGGCGCCTCAGGGTCCAGATCCTCGCCTTCACCGTCGTGCTGTTGGTGGTCATGGCGATCGTGATCTCGCTGATCATCTACACGATGACGATCGAGAAGCTGCACCAGATCGCCATGCTGAAGCTGATCGGCGCCCGCAACTCGATTATCATCGCGATGATCGCCGAGCAGGCGGCTCTGATCGGCGTCGGCGGCTTCGGTTTCGGGCTGGTGGTCTCCAAACTCGTCTTTCCGCACTTCCCGCGGCGTATCGTCATGGATACGGGCGACCTTGCCTTGCTCTTCACGGCGGTCGCCCTGATCTGTGGCGTCGCCAGTTTGCTCGGCATCGTACGCGCTCTCAAGGTGCGGGCGCAGGAGGTGCTGTCATGACCGGAGCGATCCTCGACGTGCACGGCGCGACACGCCACTACGTCAGCGGCGACAGCATCGTGAAGGCGCTGGATGGCGTCTCACTGGAGGCGCATGGCGGCGAGCTGGTCGGCATCGTCGGCCCCAGCGGCTCGGGCAAGAGCACGTTTCTGCTGATCGCCGGTCTGCTGGAGCCGCCGACCGCGGGAGACGTCACCATTCGCGGACAAAAGGTCTCCGAACCGGGCGCCAACCTCGATCGTCTGCGCGACTTCCGCCGGCATGCGATCGGCTTCGTCTTTCAGAAGGCCAATCTCATTCCCTTTCTGACGGCGGGCGAAAACGTCGCTTTGGCCCTGGAGATCGACGACGTAGCCGCCCGCCCGGCGCGCGCCTACGCCACCGACCTGCTGATCAACCTTGGGTTGGGACACCGGATCGACAATCCCCCGGCGCGCCTGTCCGGCGGTGAACAGCAGCGGGTGGCGATCGCCCGTGCTCTCGCCAACGATCCGCCGCTGATCCTCGCCGACGAGCCGACGGCCGCGCTCGACAGCCATCGCGGGCGCCAGGTCATGGAGCTGTTCCGGCAAATCGCCGATGTCCGCCAGGCCGCGGTGGTTGTGGTCACCCATGATCCGCGGTCGCTTGATCTTTTCGACCGGATCTACGAATTCGCGGACGGCAGGATCGTTGGCGAGGAACGGAGTGCCGACAAAGTACGTCCCGAAGCTGTTGGCCTTTTGCCCCAGCGGCCCTGACCTATGCCACTACGAAGCAGGGCAATGTCACCTTGAACCGCGCGCCGCCACTCGGCGCATCTTCGACGGTAAGGCTGCCGTGATGCGCCTCGACAAGGTTGCGCACGACCGCTAGGCCGAGGCCGGCGCCGCCCGTCGCCCGGCTGCGGGAAGACTCGGCACGCACGAATGGCTCGAACAAGATCTCCCGCAAATCCGGCGGTATCCCCGTTCCTTCGTCATCGACAATGACGCTGATCGATCCGCCATCGGCGGTCACGACAAGATGAGCCGCGTAGCCGTATTTGAGCGCGTTGTCGAGGAGATTGCAGAAGATACGGCGCAGCGCGATCCTGTCGCCCAGCACCGCCACGCCCAACGCATGCGGCTCGACGCGGAGCGTGACTTCGGCGCCGGCCGAGCATCTGTCGGCGATCTCGGTGCGCACCAGTTCGTCGATCTCGACGAGTTCCTCGGTCAGTTCGCCGGCACCGGCCCGGCTCGTCAGTAGCGCGTCGTCGAGAAGCCGGATCATGTCGGCAATGTCGGCAACGGCTCGGTCGCGTTCGGGGCTGTCGGGCATGGTCTCGATACGCAGGCGCAACCGCGTCGCGAAGGTTCGCACGTCATGAGAAATGCCGCCGAGCATGGCCATCCGCGCGCGCAGGAGCTGCGACAGGCGGGTCTGGAGCCGCCCGAAAGCGTCGATCAATGACCGGATCTCGGGGGCGCTCGACCGCGATGGCGGCAGAAGAACTGGAACGCCCGACAGGTCCATCCTGTCGGCTGCTTGGGCCAGATGAACGAGTGGTCGGGTCTCGCGGTGCATGACGATGAGCGCAGCCAGAGCCACCAACGTTCCGAGCAATCCTGCACCGAAGCCGACCGGCAGCCCGAGCCGAGTGACGGGCACCGGAGCGGTGGTGTCGATGACGAGCCAATCACCTGAGCGAAGTGCGATGTGGAAATCCAGCGCGTTGACCGCCGAGCCGAAGAGGTTGGGAAAGCGGCGATTGAGAGGCGAGATCGGACGGGGCGACAAGGAGAGGAAACGCCCGTCCAGGGCAGCCGCATAGGAGCCGCAAACCGCCTCGGCAACGCCATGGCACACCGCTCCCGAGCGGCTCGGCACGGGGCCGTTCTCAATTCGAATGTCAAGTACGGGAGCTCGGATTGCCGCGAAGAGGTTATCCCGCTGGGTTGTCGTTGTGTGTTCCGCCAGTTCGGCAATCGCCGCGATTCGGGCGGGCTGTGGAAACGCCGATTGAATCCGATCCGCGCGCCACCAATAGGCCAAGCCGAGACTGGCCAGCCAGACTGCGAGCAGAGCGACAACCACGGTGATGGAAATGCGGGTTGCCAGGCGGAAACGGAACATCGGGCTAGGCAACAGGCTTGACCGGCGCCGTGAACAGATAGCCGCCATTGCGCACGGTGCTGATCAGTTTGGAACCGGGGCTGGCGACATCGAGCTTCTTGCGCAGCCGCGAGACCAGCATGTCGACGGTGCGGTCGAACGGGTCGGCACTGCGCCCGTGCGTCCAGTCGAGGATCTGGTCGCGGGTCAGGACACGACGCGGTCGCTGGACAAAACAGGACAGCAGGTCGAATTCGCCGGTCGTCAGCGAGATCGCATCGCCATCCTCGCGGACGAGTTCACGGGCATCGAGATCGACGATGAAACGGTCGAAGCCGTATCGTCGGGTCGGTGCCGAAATAGTCGGACCACTGCCGCGCCGAAGAATCGCTCGCACCCGAGCCAGGAGTTCGCGCGGGCCGAACGGCTTCACCAGATAGTCATCGGCACCCATTTCAAGGCCGATCACCCGGTCAATCTCGTCACTCTTGGCCGTCAGCATCAGGATCGGCAGCGCATCCCGCGCCCGGATCCGACGACAGATCGACAGACCATCCTCGCCGGGCAGCATCAGATCGAGAATGATGAGATCGGGCCGGGTGCGCGCGAACACAGCGTCCATGGCAAAGCCATCTTGGGCCTCTTCGACGGCAAAGCCTTCACGCCGTAGAAGATCGCCGACCAGCCGACGGATGTCAGGGTCGTCCTCGACGATCAGGATCGTGGTGGCCGGCACACTCATCGTCGCCTTTGTCTGCTGTTCGACCGAAGAGGGCAAGCGGAATGGCTCATCTTCGAGACTGGATTCGATGAGCAACGGCATCTCCTTGCGGCGACCTACTCCGCACCATCCCTACTGATCTTCAAAAGCATGTCGGAATTTTGGAAGTCCAGATCGGGCTCGGACTGCTGTTCCGGCGGGTCGCGATACTCGCTGGCGCACTTCTGAACATCAGAGCTGTCGTCGGAAAGGCAGACTTCGTAACCGTCTTCATCGAACCATAGCGAAACGCAGGTCTCGGACGTGCTGTCATCGGACAGAAAACAGAACCGATCCGTCGGGCCGTCCGCCTGGGGTGCGGGATCGCTGCTCGCCGCCTCGCCCGGCGATGGTGAGCTGACGAGTGCCGCCGCAAGCGTCATAGTCAATGCGGCGATTCTTCCATCCATAGCGCCTCTCCTTCTGTGACGGCCGCCGCCGCGCCAGAGGACACCGTCGAAACAATCTTGGGCTTGCCGGCAATCGGGCGCCCTGACGATTGTGCTAGTCTAAGCTGCCTCGACAAGTCTCGCCTCATGCGCGCGTCGAATACCGACCAATCTACCTTCTTTGCTTTTCCGGCATTGGACAGCTTGTATCGATTTGTCACGGGAGGGGCGGCCTGATCGAACTCGTCGAAGCAGCGCCTTCCGCCGCTTGCGGCTGACACGCCCAGCTTGCGGATCAACGGAGCTTGGGTATCCGGCGATGGGAAAGGGGCCGATGCGCTCGCGTTGCTCGAACCATCCGCCGGGACCGGAAGAGCGCAGACGTTAGCTGCCGCGCCAAGCCGGCCGACTTAGGCGACGCTTGGGTCGCCCACTGGCATTATACCGCTGAGCAGATGAACTGACTCTGGCGTGATTTGCGTGGTTTTTGCGGCTGTGATTCCCTGGTCGTTGACGCGACGAGGGAGACGCTGATGGCTTTGGAGATCAGCGACAGACATTCGGCGGGTGAGCTTCGGGCGATGGCCCGGCGGGAGACGAACGGGCGCGTGGGGAGCCGGATGCTGGCGATCGCCAACGCCCTGGATGGTATGAGCCGAGCGGATGCGGCGCGAGCCGCCGGCATGGACCGGCAGACGCTGCGCGATTGGGTGGTCCGCTATGAGGCCGAAGGCGTGGCCGGGCTGCGCGACCGCCCGAAGGGCCATCCCGCGCCGCGGCTGACGGAGGGCGAGTTGGCGACGCTGTCCAACGTGATCTTCCTCGGTCCTGATCCGGAGACGGACGGCATCTCGACCTGGACGCTGTCGGAGCTGTGCCGCTGGATCGAGGCGCATTTCGCCAAGAGCCTGCATCCGGCCAGCCTGTCGCGCATCCTGCGCCAGAACGGCTTTTCGAGGCAGAAGACGCGGCCGAGCCATCCGCTCAAGGATCCCAAGGCGCAGGAGCGCTTCCAAAAAAGGGGCTCCGCGAGGCCCTGAACCAGGCCTGCCAGACCCATTCGGGCAAGCGCATCGAGCTGTGGTTCCAGGACGAGGCTCGCGTCGGCCAGAAGGGTCGGCTCTGCCATCGCTGGTGGACCCGCGGACAGCGCCCGCCCGGCCTGTGCGACCAGCGCTACGATTGGACCTACATTTATGGCGCCGTCGCGCCGGTGACGGGGCAGTCCTTTGCTCTCGTCCTGCCTTTTGCCAACAAGGAGATGATGAACCTCTATCTGGCCGAGTTCGCCAAGACCATTGCCGACGACGTCCACGTCGTCATGGTGCTCGACGGTGCCGGCTGGCATGGCAAGGCCGCGCTCAACGTGCCGGACAACATCACGCTCGTTTCGTTGCCCGCCTACAGCCCCGAACTCAACCCGGTGGAGCGGCTCTGGCTGTACCTCAAGGAAACTTGCCTTTCGCTGCGCGTCTTCGCCGACCAGGCCGCCATCATCGATGCTTGCTGCCAAGCCTGGAATCGCGCGACCGAAGACATCGAACGCATCATCTCGCTCTGCAACTATCCATGGATCAAGGCGGTCAGTTCATAGGCTCAGCGGTATTACAAGCCGTTACAAACGAAGACGAAATTGTTGGCGACTGTTTCGACCCAATCACGCTACCGCGACATCGGTCGTTCAAAGTTTTCGCATCGTTCGACAGAACGGACTGTCCACTGACACGAGGAGAATTTTCGATGAAGGGTGTGAAAGCTGTCTTGACGATATCCGCCGTCCTCGCGCTTTCCCTATCGGCGGGAAGCGCCTATGCCGGAGAGCGCCATGGCACGGTCTCGACCTCTCGCGGCACCGCCAGTGTCGACGTTTCCGGAGGCTGCGCCAATGGCTCCTGCTCGCGCAGCGTCAATCGGACCGGTCCTCAGGGCCGCTCGATGAGTCGGCAGGGCAGCGTCTCCTGCGATTCCAATGCTCAGAGCTGCTCTGGATCACGGACTACCACCGGCCCCAACGGAACCACTGTCACGCGGCGGGGCACCGTCTCCCGCTGGTAGTCGCGCCGCCGGACAACACCCCTCGTCCGGCGGCCGATATCAGCGGTTGGCGGTCTCCCATCCGAGGAGGCCGCCATTTTTGCTTCACGATCAACTGGAAACGATCGAATGTCAGCTATCCCGCGCGAAGAAGTCGCCACCGTGGCATCGGTATCGATCTGTCGAGCCAAGGTAAGGCCGGCGGCGCCGGTTCCTCCGGCCGCGCCGCTCCGCTTTCTCGCCGCGATCCGCGCGGCCCGCGCCAACCCGATCACCGCCTTCGCCCGCGAAGCCTACGAAAAGCCCTTCCTCAAGGTCGGGCGCGGCGGCCGGCTCGCCCTCGTCAACGATCCCGCCGGCATCGAGCGGGTGCTGGTGCGCAATGCCGGCGCCTATCGCAAGAGCGTGCTGCAGCAGCGCCGGCTGCGGCCCGCCCTCGGCGACGGCCTGCTCACCGCCGAGGGCGAGACCTGGCGCGCCACGAGGCGGATCGCCGCGCCGCTGTTCAGCCCGAAGCTCGTCGCCGGCCTCTTCGACGACATGCGGCAGGCGGCGGAGGCGTTGTGCGAGCGCTGGGCCGAGGCCGGGCGGCCGGCCGAGCTCGACCTTGCCGCGGAGTTCCAGCGGCTGACCTACGAGATCGTCGCGCGCACCGTCTTCTCCGGCGCGCTCGCCGCCGACCGCGCCCGCGTGCACGCCCTGATGGCGGTCTATTTCGACACCGTCGGCCGGGTCGACCTCGCCAGCATGTACGCCCTGCCGAACTGGTGGCCAAGCCTGGCCGAGATCCGCTCGCGCCGGACCCGCCGCGAGCTGCGGGCGATCGTCGCGGCCGCCGTCGCCGCGCGGCTCGACGACACCGGCCGCGAGGCGGTCGACCTGCTCGACCGGCTGATCCACACCACCGATCCGGCGAGCGGACGCGGTCTCGACCGGCAGGGCGTCGTCGACAACGTCCTGACCTTCCTGGCGGCCGGCCACGAGACCACCGGCAACGCCCTGTCCTGGACGCTCTATCTGCTTGGCCTGCACCCCGAGGCGGCTGAGGCGGCGCGCCAGGAGATCGACGCGGTCCTTGCCGGCGGGCCGATCGCGCCGGAGCGCCTCGCCGACCTGCGCTTCACCCGGGCGGTCGTCGAGGAGGCGCTGCGGCTCTATCCGCCCGCCCCGTTCATCGGCCGGCAGGCGGTCGCCGACGACCTCGTCGCCGGCCATTTCATCCCCAAGGGCGCGGAACTCCTGATCGCGCCCTGGCTGGTCCACCGTCACCGGGCGCTGTGGCGCGAGCCCGATCGCTTCCGACCGGAGCGATTTCTCGGCGCCGAGCGCGCGGCCATCGCCGACGGCGCCTACCTGCCGTTCGGCCTCGGTCCGCGCATCTGCATCGGCCAGCGCTTCGCGATGCAGGAGATCCTCACAGTCCTCGCCACGGTGCTGGCGCGCTTCCGCATCGATCTGGTGCGGCCGCAGACGGTGTTTCCGCTCGCCCGCATCACTCTGACGCCAGCCGGCGGACTGCCTGCGCACATTCGTCCGCGGTGATAATCAATCCGCGCTGAGTGACCTCACGAGCACCAGTCACACATCATTGGCTATAAGTATGTCATCTTTCATTTAAGATAAAAATACGAACTAATATAAATTTTAAATGATCGATTATACGTTTAATATTAATGTAGAAAACAAATATAGTAGCATATAATATTCATGGAAATACGCCATATTCAATACGTCATTGCCGCCGATGAAAGTGGCAGCTTCCGGCGTGCCGCTGTCACTTGCCCACCCCGAGATTGATGCCGGTGACGATGAAGCGCTGCAGCAGTACGAAGATCGCGATCAGCGGCAGGCTGGAGACGACGGCGCCGGCGAGCAGCAGGGACCACTGCGTGCCGTCGATGGTCGACAGCAGCGCCAGGCCCAGCTGCAGGGTCTTGATGTGATCGCTGCTGGTGATGATCAGCGGCCACATGAAGTCGGACCAGGCGAACTGGAAGCTGAACACGCCCAGCGTCGTCAGCGCCGGAATCGAGAGCGGCAGGGCGATGCGCCAGTAGATGCCGAACTCGCTGGCGCCGTCGAGCCGCGCCGCCTCGTCGATCTCCTTCGGCAGCGTCAGGAAGAACTGCCGCAGGAAGAAGATCGAATAGCCGCTGACCACACCGGGAAGGATCAGGCCCGGGAAGGTGTCCAGCCAGCCGGTTCCGCCGGCGCCGTAGAGGTCGTTGCCGCCGGCCAGCGGCACGTGCTTGATCAGGATGTAGAGCGGCAGCAGCATGACCTCGTGCGGGATCATCGTCGTCGCGAGCACGAGGATGAAGATCGTGTTGCGGCCGCGGAACTCGTAACGGGCGAGCACGAAGGCGGCCATGCTGGAGAGCAGCACCTGCAGCACCGAGCGCACCGTCGCGTAGACGAAGGTGTTCCAGAACTCCAGGCCGATTTGCATGCGCGGATCCCGCCAGATCTCGATGAAGTTTTCCCACATCACCGGGAGGGTCACCAGCCTGGGTGGGAAGATGAACACGTCCGCCTCGGTGCGCAGCGACAGCGCCAGCATCCACAGCAGCGGAAACGCCATGACCACCGCAATGATCGTGGCCGGAATGTAGAAGCCGAAAAGATTGCCGAGAACGTTGTGCCTGCGCGATTTCCGGTACACCTTCGTCGCACCCTGGGCGACATCGACGATTGTTGTCACGGTTTGCCCCATTACGCGTAGTAGTTGTTGCGGCTCATCAGCCAGAAGCTGGTCAGCGACGTCGCCACCAGCAGGACGAAGAGCAGCATCGCCATCGCCGAGGCGTAGCCCATGTCGAGGTTCAGGAACGCCGTGCGGTAGATCAGGTGGACGAGCGTCACCGTCGCGTTGTTCGGGCCGCCTTCCGTCATCACGAAGACCTGGGTGAACACCTGGAACGAACTGATGATCGAGGTGACAACGACGTAGATCATCGCCGGTCGGAGCAGCGGCAGGGTGATGCTGAAGAAGCTGCGGAACCTGCCGGCGCCGTCGACCCAGGCCGCCTCGTGCAGCTCGCGGGGAATGGCCTGCAGCGCCGCCAGGAAGATCACCATGTTGAAGCCGAGGCCCTTCCAGATGCTCATGACGATGATGCTCGGCATGGCCAGGGTGCTGCTCGTCAGCCATTGCTGGGGCGGGACGTTGATCCACGACAGGACGTAGTTCGCCAGGCCGTTGGAGGTCTGGTAGATCAGGATCCAGACAACCGACACGGCGACGAGCGGCGTCACCACCGGAATGTAGAAGATCGACCGGTAGAGGGCCGCGCCGGGCAGGCGCCGATTGACCAGCACGGCCAGCAGCAACGAGAAGACGATCCCGAGCGGGACGGAGACGACCGTGTAGAAGAACGTGTTCCACGTGGCCTTCCAGAACAGGCTGTCGAACCAGAGATCCTCGTAGTTCAATGTTCCGATCATCTGCGCTGGCGACAGAATGTTGTAGTCCGTGAAACTCAAGTAGAAAATGAGGAATATCGGCGAGACGACGAACACGACAAGCCAGGCCAGCGGTATTCCAAGAAAAATCAGACGAATCTGGAGTTGTTGGCGCTTGATAGTCGAAGCCATGCAAATCCTCCCGAACGCGAGCACGACCACCGAGCGATGGATGACGGACCGGCCGCGCGGCCGGTCCGTCATCGAGGCGGCATGTCGTCGACCGTCCCTTTTACCCGAATGCCTCGGCGATCGAACCAGCCGGATCCCGATCCGTGGACCCGACCTGCCGAACGCCAGGGCGCGAGGGGCGAGACCGGCCGCGCCGATCCCGCCCGGCCGCGGCTAGCGGCGCAGTTGCCGGCTGGCCTGGCGAACGGCCGATTCGACGGTCGATTGCGGGTCGTCTCCCTCCATGATCGCTTCGGCGGCCGGCAGGATGATCTGGAAGGCGCGCGGCCACTTGGCGCTCGTCGGGAAGATCTGCGACCCGTTGAGGGCCTCCTGGGCGGTCTTGAGCTCCGGCCATTCCTTGTAGGTCTCGATCGCCACCGGCTGCTCGGAGACGTTGGTCGCCACGCCGGTCTTGAGCAGCTTGACGCGGTACTGCTGGGCCTCGGGCGAGCCCATGAACTTCACGAACTCGGCCGCTTCCTTGGGGTGCTGGGACGACTTGTAGACGACATAGGCGCCCACGCTGCCGAAATTGACGCTTTTTTCGCCCTGCTTCACCACCGGCATCGGCGCGACTGCGACGGGATGGTCGGCGTTGGCCTGCTGTTCGGCATAGAAGATCCACGGTCCGTCGTGGATCATCGCGACGCGACCGGTGATCACCGAGTTGCGCAGGTCGTCGCCGGTGCTGCCGCCGTAGGAGACGTAGCCCGACTCGGCCAGCTTCGACAGGTATTCGGCGGCCTTGATGCCGGCGTCGCTGTCGATCGCCAGTTGCGTTTCGTCGTCGTTGAAGATCTTGCCGCCGAACGAATAGAGCAGGTTGACGTAGAAGTTGACCAGCGCGTCGGCGCCGCCGATGCCGAGACCGTATTGCTCGACGGTGTTGCCGTTCTTCTTGGTCAGCTTCTCGGCGTCCGCATAGAGCTCGTCGTAGGTCTGCGGCGGCTGGGCGATACCGGCCTCCTCGAACGCCTGCTTGTTGTAGGCGATGAAGCGTGCGTCGAAGGCGTAGGGCACGCCGTAGACGCCGCCCTGCCATTCGCCGAAGGACCAGGCGCCGGGATAGATCCCCTCCTGCATGTCCTCGACGCCGTACTGCCTCAGGTCGAGGAGCTGGCCGGACGCGGCGAACTGGGTGAGGAAGCCTCCCCAGATCGGGCTGACGTCGGGCAGCGTGTTGGAGGCGACGGCCGTCGTGATCTTCTCGAAATTCGTGCCGAAGCTTACCTTCGTCCGGTTGATCTTGATGTTCGGGTGCGAATCCTCGAACGCCTTGATCATCTCGATCGTGGCGGCTTCCTCCTGGACGCTGTGCCCTTCCCAAAACTGGAGGGTCACGGTGTCCTGGGCCAGCGCCGGAGCGACTGTGCCGATGCTGATGGCGCCGGCCATCAGGAGAGTCCTTGGTGTCATGAATTTTTCCTCCTCAGATGTGCCCCGCCCCTTCTTGCCGGGTCGGCGGTGGCGTGGAAGCTCTGGCGGTTGCCGCCGGCAGCCCGCCTGGTCCGCCGCGGCGGGGCCAGGCGCGGCCGCTTGGCGCCGTCAGCCCTCGAGGGCGGCGTAGTGGCGCTCGACGGCCTCGATGTCGACGCTGGCGTCGGGTGCCATGCCGGCTTGGTCGTAGCGCCGACGGCGTGCCTTCATGTCGGCCAGAAGCACGGCGCGCGCGTGCAGGGCCACCTCCTTGGCCACTTCGATCGGCACGACGATGAGGCCGTCGTCGTCGCAGCCGACGATGTCGCCCGGCCGCACCTGCGCGCCGCCGATGCCGATCGGCGTCTGGCATTCCACGGTCTCGATGCGCCCGGGAATGATCGTCCGGCCGCGGCCTCTGGCGCAGACCGGGGTCTTCTGCAGCGTCACCTCGCCGGTGTCGCGGCACTGGCCGTTGGTGACGATGCCGACGGCCCCGCGCGTGACCGCACCGAGCGAATTCTCCGAACCCCAGAAGCCGACGTCGGCGGTGCTGCCGACATCGGTGACGACGACGTGCCCCGGCTGCAGCTGCTCGTGAAAGCCCGCCGTCGCGTTGCCCGTCTTGTCGAACCAGATTCCGTGCGCGTTGACCACGTCTTCGGTGGTGTTCAGCTTCCACATCGGCTTGTTGGCCGGCACGCAGCGCAACGTGAAGGCGACCCCCCAGAACTTCATGCCGAGCCAGAGCGGGCGGATCTCCTGCGAAACCAGGCCGATGTTGAAATAGCCGATGCCGTCCATCGCGTCCGCGACGTCGGCCACGCGGACCGGCTCGAAGTACTTGCGGATGTGAAACGGATCGACCGCGGAACCCGCCGCGGGTCGGTTCTTGATGTTCGGTTCGGACATGGCGACGATGCCTCCCTGCAAATGACCGATGGCTAGGTTGGCTGCTAAGCCCAGGCTCGTCCAATACAATAGGAGAGCCTTACTGATAACATCCGGGTATCATATGGGACATAGCGACGCCCCCATCGGCATTAAAGCGGTTCGCCCGAGGGTGGGGCGATGCGGCCATCGGCGCGGTGCCGGCCGGCGCGCACCGCGGCGTCGAAAGTGGGTTGACAGCGCTCCCTCGTTGCCGGCAGCATCTGTCGCGTCGCATGTTGGTCACTTGCAAATTGGGTGTTCTGCTCGCGTCGTTCAAAAAAATACTTAGCAGCTTGAAAAGAATTCTTGCATGAGGCGCCGCCGGTTCGGCGACGGTTTTCGCAGGCTCGCGTGTCCGCCGCCGAGCGGCGCACGGCAAGCGGCCCACCGGGAAAGCACGGCGGCCGGGGAAGGACTGGCGACGTGCGGAGCGGGAGGCTCGCTGCCGCCGACGCGCCGAGGGTGTGCGGTGCGAGAGTCTTCAGGAACAGCGTGCAACCCGCCCGGCCGGCTTGGCCTCGAGAGGGCGGGACTGGCGGGCGCAGGACGCCCGAAACTCTGGGAGACCGGCCGATGGCCACTGTTGAAATAAGAAACGTCCATAAATCGTTCGGCGCCGTGGAGGTCATCCACGGCGTGTCGATCGACATCGCCGACGGCGAGTTCGTGGCGCTGGTCGGCCCGTCGGGCTGTGGCAAATCGACACTGCTGCGGATGATCGCGGGCCTGGAGGAGATCACCGACGGCGAGGTGATCATCGACGGCACCGTGGTGAACGAGCTGCATCCCAAGGACCGGGACATCGCCATGGTGTTCCAGAACTATGCGCTTTATCCGCACATGACGGTCTACGACAACATGAGCTTCTCCCTGAAGCTCAAGGGCACGCCGCGCGACGTCGTCAAGGGTCAGGTCCAGCGCGGCTCGGAGATCCTCAGCGTCCAGCAGCTCCTCGACCGCTACCCCAAGCAGCTCTCCGGCGGTCAGCGCCAGCGCGTCGCCATGGGGCGCGCCATCGTGCGCGACCCCAAGCTGTTTCTGTTCGACGAGCCGCTGTCCAACCTCGACGCCAAGCTGCGCGTGCAGATGCGCGCCGAGATCAAGACGCTGCACCAGCGGCTGGGCACCACGATCGTCTACGTCACGCACGACCAGATCGAGGCGATGACGATGGCCGACAAGATCGTCGTCATGCAGAACGGCGTGGTGGAGCAGGCCGGGCCGCCCCTGGAGCTCTACGATCAGCCGGCCAACCTCTTCGTGGCGGCATTCATCGGCTCGCCGGCGATGAATTTCCTGCACGGGCACGTCAAGGCCCGCGACGGCAAGAGCATCTTCGAGGCCGAGAGCGGCATCGAGCTGCCGCTCGAGGGGGCGCCGCAGCGGGCCTTCGGCCAGCCGGTCACCTACGGCATCCGGCCGGAGGACCTCAGCCTCGGCGGCGAGGTCGGCGCGCCCTTCGAGGTGGAAGTGGTTGAGCCGCTCGGCTCCGAGACGCAGGTGCTCGGCAAGCTCGCGGGACAGAACGTCATCGGACTGTTCCGGCAGCGGGTGAGCGCAAAGCCGGGGGAAACGATCCCGGTGACGCCGCGCGCCTCGGCGGTCCATCTCTTCGCGGCCGAGGGCAATCGGCTGTAGCGCCGGATCGCCGCGAGCCGGCGCGGTGCCGGCTCGCGGCGGCCGCTCCCCGGGGGAGGTCGGTCGTCTGCGGCCCGGCGGGCCGGCCGGTCAGTTCCTGATCCGCGCCTGCGGCAGGCTGCCGACCTTCGGGCTGCGGCCGGTGTAGGGATAGCGCGGATCGCCGTAGTTCGGCGTCGAGGTGTGGCCGCTGGCGACCAGCGTCGTCAGGAAGTCTTCGTCCGCCTCGCTGAAGCCGGTCTCCAGGGACTTCAGATAGGCGGTGAGGTGGCCGGTCGTGCGCGGCCCGATCAGCACGCTCGAAATCAGCGTGTTGTTGAGCACCCAGCGCAGCGCGAAGTCGCCGGCGGTGCGGCCGCTGCCCTGCGCATGGGCCTTGAGCTGCTGCGCCAGCGCCAGCGACTCGCGGCGGAATTCGGTCTCCATCATCCGCTTGTCCTTGCGCGCGGCGCGGGTGCCTGCCTCCGGCTCCTGGTCGGGCAGGTACTTGCCGGTGAGCACGCCGCGCGCCAGCGGCGAGAACGCCACCACGCCGAGGCCGAAACGCCGGCAGGCCGGCAGGAGGTCGGTTTCGATCAGCCGATTGAAGGCGTTGTAGCAGGGCTGGCACGCCGAAGGGCGCACGCAGCCCATCGCGTCGGCGACGCGCATGAACTCGGCCACCTGCCATCCCATGAAGTTGGAAAAGCCCCAGTGGCGCACCTTGCCGGAGCGCACCGCCAGATCCATCGTCACGACGATTTCCTCGAACGGCGTCTGACGGTCGTCGATGTGCAGGTACCAGACGTCGAGATAGTCGGTGCCGAGGCGCCGAAGGCAACCGTCGAGCGCGTGAAGGAGCCATGTGCGGCTGAGGCCGCCGTCGTTCTCGCCCTTGCCCAGCCAGTTGCCCGACTTGCTGGACAGCACCCAGTCGTGCCGGTTCCTGCCGACCAGGCGGCCGGTGATCTCTTCGGACCGGCCGGCGCTGTAGACGTCAGCCGTGTCGACGAAGTTGATCCCGGCGTCGCGGGCCATGGCGAAGATCTCGCCGGCCGCCGCCTCGTCGGTCGGACCGCCGAAATTCATGGTGCCCAGGCAGAGCTCGCTGACGCGAAGGCCCGTCCGGCCGAGGGGGCGGAATTGCATATGCTCTCTCCAAGACAGTCAGAAGTTCTCGGAAAGCTATCATGCCATATGATGGGCGGCAAGCCGTGCAAGCGGCGTCCTGCCGACGCCAAAGGCGGAAACATCCCGACAAGCATCTGAGAAACAGTGCTATTTCGGCTCTCTGCAACAAAGATGTCGCCTTTGGACCTCCGCGATACTGGCGTGTCTGTCGCGGAAGTGCTAAAAACCTGTCATACCAAAATCCACAGGCACAATTCGCGCAGGGAGGCCCGCCGTGCTCTTTCCAAGCCAACCCGATCGTTCCTTCTCCTTTCCGCCGTTTCCGGTCGATCTCAGGTTCGGCGCCGGCATCGCCGCGGACTTGGGCACGCTGGCGCGGTCCCTTGGCGCTCGCCGGGCCTTCCTCGTGACCGATCCGGGCGTTGTGATGGCTGGGCTGACGCCGCGGCTGAGCGAGCCGCTGTCGGCGAGCGGTGTCGAGGTGGAGGTCTTCGACGAGGTCCGGCAGGATTCGGGGTCGCAGTTGATCATGCGCGGCGCCGCCGAGGCGCGTCGCTTCGATGCGGATCTGGTGGTCGGGCTCGGTGGCGGCAGCGCGCTCGATTCGGCCAAGGCGATCGCCGCTATGGCGACCAACGGGGGGAGCATTCTCGACTATGTCGGGCTGAACAAGCTGCCCGCCGATCCGCTGCCGAGCATCTGCGTGCCGACCACGTCGGGGACCGGCAGCGAGGTCAGCATCTGGTCGGTGCTAACTGATGACGACACCGGAATGAAGGTTTCGGCCGGCGGCCAGCGCTTCATGGCCACGGTGGCGCTCTGCGATCCCGACCTGACGCTGACCCTGCCGCCGGCGGTGACGGCGGCCACCGGCATGGACGCCCTGGCGCACGCCAGCGAATGCTACGTCAACCGCGCCTGCCAGCCGGTGTCGGGCGCGCTGGCGCTGCAGAGCATCGCCTTCGCCGGCCGGAGCCTGCGCAAGGCGGTGCACGACGGCGCGGACCGCGCCGCACGCTGCGACATGATGCTGGCGAGCGTGCTCGCGGGGATCGCCATGAATCCGACCCGGCTCGGGCTGGCGCATGCCCTCGCCATGCCGCTCGGCAGCTGGAATCTGAAGATTCCGCACGGCACGATCATCGCGCTGACGCTGCCCAGCGTCATGGCCTTCAACGTCGAGGCGGCGCCCGAGCGCTACGCGGCGGTGGCCCAGGCGCTCGGCGCCGACACCCGCGGCATGCCGCCCCTCGAGGCGGCGAGGCTGAGCGTCGAGATGGTGGCGCGCCTCAAGGACGATCTGGGCCTGCCGCGAGGCCTCGGGGAATGCGGCATGAACGAGGATTGGGTGGAGCGCATCGTGGCGGAGGCCATGAAGAGCGGCAACGTGGCCGTCAATCCGCGCGAGACCAGCCCGGCGCAGCTCGCCGAGGTGCTGCGGGCGTCGATCTGATATTCGGAGGCAAGGGTGAAATACGACAACTATATCGACGGCGCCTGGCGGGCGCCGGTGAGCGGCGACTACGCGCCCAATCTCAATCCGGCTCGGCCGCAGGACGTGCTCGGCGAATTCGCCAGCTCCGGGCCGCAGGACGTGGATGCGGCCGTCGACGCGGCCCGTCGGGCCTTCGCGGACTTCCGCTTCGCCCCACCGTCCTATCGCTCCAGCCTGCTCGCCCGGCTGGCGGATCTGATGCAGGACAATGCCGAGGAGTTGGCGACCATCATCGTCAAGGAGATGGGCAAGGTCCTCGCCGAAGCGCGCGGCGAGGTCGGCCGCGCCATCGCCGAGTGCCGCTTTATGGCGGGCGAGGCGCTGCACGTCGGCGGCGGCAGCTTCGCCTCCGAGCGGGCGGGCGTCGACATCGTCGCCCGGCAGGAGCCGCTCGGGCCGGTGGCGCTCATCTCGCCGTGGAACTTTCCGGTGGTGACGCCGATCCGCAAGCTTGCGCCGGCGATCGCCTACGGCTGCACCCTGGTGATGAAGCCCGCTTCGCTCACCCCCTGGTGCTCGGTGAAGCTGACCGAGCTGATCGATCGCGCCGGCTTCCCTAAGGGTGTGGCAAACCTCGTCATGGGCGGCGGTGGCGCGGTCGGGGCCGCCCTGGCCGCCCATCCGGCGATCGCCGGCGTCTCGTTCACCGGCTCCACCGAGGTCGGCAGGCGCATCTACGCCGCCGCGGCGCGGCGCATCGCCCGGGTCCAGCTCGAGCTCGGCGGCAAGAATCCGGCCATCGTCATCGACTGTCGGGACCTCAAAGGCGCGGCCAAGGAGATCGTCTCCGCCGCCTTCCAGGCGGCCGGACAGCGCTGCACGGCGCTCAGCCGCGTCGTCGTCGCCGACGATCTCGCCAACGGTCTCGTGGCCGAGCTCGCCGCCGCCACCCGCGAGCTGAAGGTGGCGGAGGGCTTCCGGGAGGGCGCGCAGATTGGCCCGATGGTCAGCCAGGACCAGCTCGACCGGGTGAACCACTATATGAACGTCGGCCGGGCCGGCGAGGCGGAGCTGATCGTCGAGGGCCGCCAGACGGTGGAGGATCCGAAGACGGAGGGCTATTTCCATTCGCCCGCCCTGTTCGACCGGGTCGACCCGACGTCGCCGCTCGCCGTGGACGAGATCTTCGGCCCGATCCTGCCGGTGATCCGGGTCTCCGGCGCCGAGCAGGCGCTGGCGATCGCCAACGATACGCAGTACGGCCTCGCCGCCTCGCTGTTCACCGCCGACCCAAAGCTGGCCGCCCGGTTCGCCGACCGTCTGGAGGCCGGCATGGTCCACATCAACCACGGCACGGCGAGCCAACCGCACGTGCCATTCGGCGGGGTCAAGAAATCCGGCGAGGGCGCCTATTCCATCGGTGCCTCCGCGCGGGGCTTCTACACCGCGACGAAGGTCGTCTACCGCCTGTTCTAGACCGTGCGGGGGGCGATGGGCCGGCGCTCCTGGGGGAGGCCCCGGCTCCTTCGGGGTCCAAGCGGCCCGGCGGACTGGCGCGGCTTCGGCCGCGCGCGAGGGGGAAGGAGGGGAGCGAAGGCGCCGCCGGGCGTTCCGCCGGATCGTCGTTCCGGCCGGCCCGGCGGGGCGTCACCAAGATCAAGGGAGGAGCGAACATGTTGGTTTTCATATCCGTCCTAACGTTCGATCCCGCGGCCGGTGCGCAGGCCATGGACCGGTACGTGCGGAAGCTGTCCGATCACATCGCGCTGTCGCCCCTCGTCCGGGAAGGGTATGCCGGACGGGGCGCCTGGGCCGGCGCCCGCGACCCGCTGCCGGCCGATTGCCGAAGCGGCGGAACCGAGGTGACGTCCGTCGTCATGTTCGACGACGAAGACGACTATCGCGACTACTTGGCGTCGGAGGAGCTTGCCGCGCTGGAAGGCGCCTGGCTCGAGCCGTTCCTCGCCGTCCGGTCCTGCGTGTGCTTCAGCCCCGGAGCGCAAGCCGAACGGTTCGCCCTGCTCGATACCCCCTCGATCTGGACGTGAGCGGCGGCGGCTCACCCCGGCACCATTCGGTCGGCCGCTACGGCGCGGCGGCCGGCAGGCGCGTCTGCCAGAAGGCCCATGCCAGGGAGAGGTGCTGTTCCATCGCCGCTTCAGCTTCCGCCGGGTCGCGCATGAGGATCGCCTCGTAGATCGCCTGGTGCCCTTCGTGCGAGGCGACGTCGCGCTCCGTCGGCCGGTCCAGACGGCGCCAGCGCTCGATCAGCCAGGCGTCGAACGCCTGGTGCACGGCAATGAACAGGGGATTGCCGGGCATCGCGAAGAGCACGCGGTGGAAGGCGAGGTCGGCCCGCTCGTAGCGGGTCCGGTCGCCGACGGCGGCCGCGCTTTCCTCGACCGCCAGCTTGAGGGCGCGCATGTCGTCCGAACCGGCGTGCAGGGCGGCGTGCCGGGCGAGCGCCATCTCGAAGAAGGTGCGCGCGGAGAAGAAGTCCGCCAGCGAACTCGGCTCGCCCAGCAATTGCTGCACGGGAAGCGCGGCGCCGGTGAGGATCGTCGCCGCGCTCGGCCTGGTGACGATCGGCCGGCGACCGTTGCCGACGGAAACCAGCCCGGCGCGCTGGAGAACCAGCAGCGCCTCGCGGATCGCCGGCCGCCCGACCGCCAGCATCTCCATGAGCTTGCGCTCCGGCGGCAGCCTGTCGCCGGCGTTCAGCCGGCCGTCGGCGATCATCGCCGTCAGCCGGTCGGCGACGACCTCGTAGAGCTTCTTCTCGCCGTCCCGGCCGTGGGCGTCCACCAGACCCGCCGCAGACCGGCGGCTCCCGGCCTCTTCCGTCCTCGGCTGATTGCTGGTGGTGGTCCGTGCCATGCGCTCGGCTCGCAAGACCTAGAGGCTGTCGACGATGGGGTGATCGGCGTCGATCCGAAGATCGGCCGGACGCCGACTGTGCAGGATCGACCGAGCGGCGTCCGTCGCCGCGGCGCGGAAGAGCGGGACGGCCGGATTGCGGGCGTCGTTGCGCCAGGCCAGCAGCACGTCGACCGGTTCGGAGGCGTCGGCCAGCGGCACCATCGCGACGCCCGGCATGTTCAGATACCGTGCCGCATCCGGCACCAGCGCGACCCCGAGGCCGGCGCCGACCAGGCCGAGCACCGTGTGGATCTGGATCGCCTCCTGAACGATGTTCGGCGTGAACCCGGCGCCTTCGCAGAGCGCGATCACCCGGGAGTTGAACAGCGGGCTCTGGCGCGCCGCAAAGAGGATGAAAGGCTCGTCCCGTAGGCTGGTCAGCGGAACCGCGGCCCGGTCCGCCAGGACATGGCCGTCGGGAACCGCCAGGATGAAGCTCTCCCGCATGACCGTCTCGAAGGCGATGGCGCGATCCTCCACCGGCGGGCGCAGCAGGGCGACGTCCACCTCGCCCCGCCGCAGCGCCTCGAGCTGTTCGATGACCGTCATCTCCTGCAGGTTCAACGTGACGTTGGGGTGGCGCTTCGTGAAGACGCTGAGGATCGTTGGGGTCAGCTTGTAGGTCGAGGAATGGATGAAGGTGACCTTCAGTCGGCCGGTCTCGCCGTTGGCCACGCGCACGGCGTCGGTGCTGGCGCGCCGCATCTGCTCCAGCAACTGCTTGGCCGACTTCATATAGGCCGCGCCCGCCGCCGTCAGCGCGACCGAGCGCTGCGTGCGCTCGAGCAGCACGACGCCCAGTTCCGCCTCCAGCCGCTTGATCTGGCGGCTCAGGGCCGGCTGGGCGATGTGCAGATGCTGGGCGGCGCGCCCGAAATGCAGTTGTTCGGCGACGGCGACGAAATAGCGGAGATGTCGAAGTTCGATCATTCGATAACCCTAAGGCATCAATCGACACGCTTCAATATATTGGACGCTCGACCGGCCCCTGACTAGCCTTCTCCGCATGAACGAAATGGAGCAAGCGCAGGGAGAGGGTGACATGGGCGTCGGCTTCAGGATCAAGCAGGAACGGCCGCGTCCGCGCGCCGGCCTCGTTGAGGCTTTCGCGGCGCTTCCGCTGGCCAACATCAGCGACAACATGAGCCGCATGTTCGCCGGCGGCGCGGTGCTTCGTCCGCTCGCGCCCGAGATGCGGCTGGCCGGCGTGGCGCTGACCGTGCGCACCCGGCCGGGCGACAACCTGATGATGCACAAGGCGATCGACATGGCCGAGCCCGGCGACGTCGTCGTCGTCGACGCCGGCGGCGATCTGACTAACTCGCTGCTCGGCGAGATCATGATCCGCCTGTCGCTGCGGCACGACATCGCGGGCTGGATCATCGACGGCGCCGTTCGCGACACCGCCGAGATCTCCAGGCTGATGCCGGTCTACGCCCGCGGCATCAGCCATCGCGGCCCATACAAGGACGGCCCGGGCGAGATCAACGTGCCGGTCGCCGTCGGCGGCATGATCGTGCATCCCGGCGACGTCGTCCTCGGCGATGGCGACGGCGTCCTGTGCGTGCCGCTGGCCGAGGCGGAGGAGATCCTGGAACTGGCGCAGGCGCACAACGCCAGAGAGCGCGTCAGCATGCACCAGATCGAGGAGGGCACGTTCGACCGGAGCTGGATCGACCGGACCCTCAAGGCGAACGGGTGCCGGTTCGAATGAGCACCGTCGACGCCGAGGCCCTGACGGCCTTCTGCCGCGATCTGTTCCTGGCCGCCGACGCGCCGGCCGAGGTGGCCGCCGTGGTCGCCGAATCGCTCGTCTACGCCGATCTGAGGGGGATCGAATCGCACGGGGTCGTGCGCTGCGAAATCTATCTGGAGCGGATCGCCAAGGGCATGGTCGAACCGCGCGCGCCGGTCGTGCTGACGAAGGACGAGGGCGTCACCGGCCTCGTCGACGGCGGCAACCAGTTCGGCGCCTATGTCGGGGTGAAAGCCCTACAAGCCGTGACCGAACGGGCGAAGCGGCACGGCATCTGCGCGCTCGGGGTGTGCCATTCCAACCATTTCGGGACCGCCGCCTATTACGTCGAGCGCGCGGTGCGCGACGGCCTGGCGATGATGGTGATGTCGAACGCCTCCCAGACGATGCCGGCGGCCGGCGGCGTCAGGCCGTTCCTGGGGACCAACCCGCTGGCGTTCGGCTTTCCGGGCGACCGCGAGGTGCCGTTCATTCTGGACATGGCGACGAGCCTCGTCGCCCGCGGCAAGATCATCATGGCGGCAAAGCGCGGCGAAGACATTCCGCTGGGCTGGGCGGTCGACAAGGAGGGGCGGCCGACGACGGACGCCCAGGCCGCGCTCGACGGCGCCGTGCTGCCGATGGGCGGGGCCAAGGGGTCGGGCCTGTCGATGGCCATCGACATCATGTCGGGCGTGCTCACCGGCGCCGGCTTCGGGCCGGGCGTGCGCAACATGTACCTGGACTGGCAGAACCCGCAGAACGTCGGCCACTTCTTCCTGGCGATCGACATCGCGCGGTTCGTCGAGCTCGATCTGTTCAAGCGGCGCATCGGCAGCTTCATCGATCAGCTCAAGGCGGAACCGAGGGCGCCCGGCGTCGAGGAGCTCCTTTATGCCGGCGAGGTGGAGCACCGCCTGCAGACGAAGCGGCAACGCGAGGGCATTCAACTCGCCGACAAGCTGACGGCCGATCTGAAGCGGCTCGGCGAGGAACGCGGCGTGGCCTGGCCGGCCTGAGCGAGCGAGCGCCCGTCTTGGCGTGTCCGCGCCCGCGGCGGCCCATCCGTCGACGGATCGCGCCAGGCCCCGGCGCCGCGCACCCTGGCGCGGCGCCGGATGCATCCGCAGCGCGGGTGGGCGGCTCAGCCGGGCGACACCACGTTAAGCGGCCGTCCCTCCCAGAACGCCTCGACGATCGAGACCAACTGGTCGGCGAGGCTCTGAACGGCCTGCCGGCTCGCCCAGGCCACGTGCGGCGTGACGATGACGTTCGGCCGTTCGGCGATCCGGCGCATCACGTGGCTTTCGCCCGGAGGCTCGCGGCTGATCACGTCGAAGCCGGCGCCGGCGATCCGGCCCGTCTCCAGCGCGGTTTCGAGCGCCTGCTCGTCGACGAGCCCGCCCCTGGCGGTGTTGATCAGCAGCGGCCGGCGCTGCATCAGCTCGAATTCGGCGGTGGAGATCAGGTTCCTGGTCGAGGGCAGCAGCGGGCAGTGGAGCGTGATGACGTCGCTGCGGCGCAGCACCTCCTCGAAGGGGGTGTAGAGCGGCCCCATGCCGTCGACGCCCTTGTAGGTGGAAAAGACGACGGTCATGCCGAACGCCTCGCCCAGCCTGGCGACCGCCCGGCCGAGGACGCCGTCGCCGATCACCCCCAGGGTGGCCCCGGCGAGATCGGCGATCGGATGGTCGAAATAGCAGAACTGGCCGGCCTTCTCCCAGCGTCCGTCGAGCACGGACTGGCGATAGGACACCAGGCTGCGGCGCAGCGCCAGGATCAGCGCGAAGGTGTGCTCGGGAACCGTGTTCCGGGCGTAGTTGCGCACGTTGCTGACGGTGATGCCGGCCGCCTCGCAGGCCCTGACGTCGACCGGATCGTAGCCGGTGGCGGCGACGGCGATCAGCTTCAGCCGCCGGGCCGCCGCGATCGAGTCGGCCTGGATCGGCACCTTGTTGGTGATGACGATGTCGGCCTCGGCGATGCGCCCGGCGACCTCGCTCGGCCGGGTCCGCTGAAAGACCGTTAGGCGGTGCGGAAAGTCAATGTTCCGCAGGGCGATCTCGGGCGAGAGCGTCTCGCGGTCGAGAAACACGATGTTGGCCGCGTCCACGGCGTCCTCCCCTCGCGTCGGCGCCCTGGCTTCAGGGCACGGTGGTCTGTCGTTGGCCGCGGCGCGCTGTCCTCCCGGAGCTGCGCCGCACCGTGACGAAGCAGCTTGGCCCGGCCGCGCCGGGCCGTCCAATACATTGCGGGACCGTCAATGATATCGTGGCGGCAACGACCGGCCGATCGGGGGCGAGCGCCGGCGCTTCGCCCGGCCGCAGGCTCAGGACCGCAGCGGCGCGTCCTCGGCCGGCCGGCTCACTTCGAGCAGATCGTGGACGACCGAATCAAAATGGTCCTCCATCGCCTGCCGAGCCTGCGTCTCGTTCCTGGCGCACAGCGCGATCCGCTGGTGCAGGTCGACGATCTGGCCCGCCTTGTTGCGGAACCGGTCCTCGTAGAGGCCTTCGATGATCGTCTGCTCGATCGCCGTGCCCACCGCCTTCAGGATCATATTGTACATGGCGCTCTTGGTGGCGTCGGCGAGGGCCGCGCGAGGAGGGCCGGGCGCAGGCCGCCTATATCATGGTTCCAGCCGCCTCCGTGGTGCACAAACCCGACCGCGCGAGCCTCGTCGAAGCCGCGGACGATCCCGATGAACGGCCTGACGGCGCTCTATGCGTGGCAAACGCCATGGTCAGCGCTGCAGGGTCGAAAGTCCAATGCGCCGCCGCCGGATCGCCAGGAGGATATGGCGACGGAATTGAAGCGGCTGCGGCGTGAGAATGCGGTGCTGCGACAGGAACGCGAGATCCTGAAGAAGGCCGCGGCTTTTTTCGCCCGGGAGGGAAGTCGATGAGGTTCCGCTTCATCGATGGGGCGAAAGCGGAATTCCCCATCCAGCGGCTATGCAAGGTTCTTAGCGTCAGCCCGAGCGGCTATTTTGCCTGGCAGGTTCGCCCCGCCAGTCACCGCCAGCGTGACGACCTGGTTCTCCTGGCGCATGTGCGCTCGGCCTTCGCCTTGTCGAACGAAACCTATGGCAGTCCTCGCATGACCCACGATCTGCGCGACAACGGCCTGCCTGTCGGCCGTCGCCGGGTGGCGCGGCTGATGCGCGAGAACGGATTGAAGACTCGCCAGAAGCGGCGCTTCAAGAGGACAACGGACAGCGAGCATGGCTTTCCGGTCGCGCCGAACCCGCTCGATCAGGACTTTACGGCAACCGGCCCGAACCAGAAGTGGGGATGCGACATCTCCTACATCTGGACCCGCGAGGGCTGGCTGTATCTGGCTGTCGTCATTGATCTCTTCGCCCGTCGCATGGTCGGCTGGGCGGTCAGCGACCGGCTCCATAAGGAGCTGGAGGGTTCTAAAAACCTCGCCATTGCGGGCGTTTGATGATTCAGTGTCTCCAGTGGGGTGGAGGAGGCACGGGGATGGGAACGACGCCTGGCTTCTTTGATTTCGATGATCGCCTGAAGCGCCTGAGCGACCTGGGCGACCAGCTCGAGGCGTTCGGCACGGCGGTCGACTTCGAGATGTTCCGGGCCGATCTCGTTGCGGCGCTCGACTACACCAGCGGTCCGCAAGGGGGCCGCCCGCCGTTCGATCCGGTGATGATGTTCAAGATCCTGGTGATCCAGGCAGCCAACAATCTGTCGGACGAACGCGCCGAGTTTCGGATCAACGATCGGCTTTCGGTCATGCGCTTCCTGGGCCTTGGCTTGTCCGGCCGCGTGCCGGACGCCCGCACGATCTGGCTGTTCCGGGAGAAGCTGACGAAGGCCGATGCCATCAAGGGGCTGTTCGAGCGCTTCGATGCAGCACTTCGGGCGTCGGGCTACATCGCCATGTCGGGCCAGATCCCCGGGTCAAGCCCGAGGACCTCCGCCAGCCTCGTGGCCGCGCCTCGACAGAGCAACACGGACGAGGAGAAGAAGGCGATCAAGGAAGGCCGGGTGCCGGAGGAGTGGAAGAAGCGGCCCGCCAAGCTCCGACACAAGGACCGCGATGCGCGCTGGACTGTGAAGTTCGCCAAGGCCAAGGAGAAGGCGGACGGCACCAAGCCGCCGGTGGACATCGCCATCCCGACGTTCGGCTATCAGAACCACATCGCTATCGACCGCCGCTTCGGCTTCATCCGGACCTTCATGGCGACGGACGCAGCGGCCTATGAGGGCGCCCGGCTGCGCGAGGAGCTGCTCGACAAGACCAACACGGCGAGCGACGTCTGGGCGATACCGCTTATCGTTCGGCCGCCAACGAGGCGTTCATGGCTCAGAACGGCTTCGTCAGCCGGGTTCATCGCAAGAAGCCGGCGGGCAAGCCGATGCCAACGGCAGCGCGCCGCGCCAACAATGCCAAGTCCAAGGTCCGTTCGGCGGTCGAGCACATCTTTGCCGAATAGAAGAACAGGATGGGCGTGTTCATCCGCACGATCGGCATCGCACGAGCGACGACCAAGATCGGCATGGCCAACCTCGTCTACAACATCAAGCGCCTGATCTTCCTGGGAAGGAGGGCGGTGGCGTGAGCCGGACGCCTGGATAGCGCCCTTCACCTACCCGCCGGAGCTGCGGCTCAGCAGCCGAGGCGGCACTGCGAGACTTCACGCTCCCAATGCCCAGCCAAACCCAAAATCCTGGCGTCGATAGAACCGTCCAGCTTCGGGTGTTCGTGTCGTTCGGGCCTCATGAACGCGGCGCCAATCCGGTCCTTCAAGAAGCGCCGAGAGCTGCGCGGCCGTCAGCCGAATGACACCGTCCGTGATCGCCGGCCATTTGAACGCGCTGTCTTCCAGCCGCTTTGTACCAGTATCAGCACATGACATCGACATGGCTCCAAGCCTTTCCCTCGTCCGAAAGGCCCGGAAACTCGCCGGCTACGCCGCCATCAGCAAGGTGCGACAGCGACGACGCTTACCGAATATCCGGGGTAAAACCACAACATGGTCAGGCCGAATTCTCGGCTTTATCCACTCGTCCTGGCCTGCTTCGAGCGCATTGTCCGCCTAGCAAGGCGGAGGCCGTCCCTCATGTTCAGGCCGAGCAGCGCCAAGTTCACCAGTCCGGCGGGGAGTTCAAACGACTGAGATCCCGGCGAAGGACTACCACGGAAGCTTTCCACTCGCCTTTTGCCGAAAGCAAAACGTGCGACCTGCTGCTTATATTCCCAATCCGCGCTTGCGGCCAAATCTCCAATCAATGCCGCCGTCGTTGCGGGCGATGCCCGAGACATGGCGACCGATCTGCTTTTCGAGTGAGGGCGACCAGGGTACGAGTTGAAAGCCGAGACCGTCATCGATCATGGCGAAGCGACCGGAGGCGAGCGCGAAGCGCCGACGATAGGTCCCGGCGACGTACTCGTCGCCGCCAGCGCGGTTGAATGGCAGACCTGTTTGTGCTGCGAGCTTTTCGCCCAACGTCTGGAGCTCGCGCTGGCGGAGCGTCTCGATCAGATTGCGTGAGAAGACGATCCGCTGACCCTGCCGCTCGGCGAGCCCCTGAGCGACCAGGTGTTCGGCGCGGCGATCCATGGCGTCGCGAACCTCGGCGCCAAAGCCGCCGCCGAGGGGAACCGGTACGCGGGCGATGGCCTGCCGGTCGAGCCAGGTGGCGCCGGTGGTTGTGACCTGGGCGGCGATGTCAAGATCGGATCTGACGGCGAGCGCCACACGCTGGCGGCCGTTCGCAACTTCGAACTTGCGCAGCTCGACGATCGAGCCCTGAGCGCTGTCACCTGCCGCGTCGAGATCCGGCAGCTTGATGTGGTGGGTGTGGCCGTCAACGCCGTCGACCACGGCATAGGCCGTGCCCTTCAGTTCGTCGTCGAGGCCGCGGGCGACGAGGCGGCCGATGACCGGATCTGCGAGGCTTTCGGACGCGAGGACATAGCTCGCTGCCCCACGATCGATGCCGCGCTCGGTGAGGCCGCGATGGATGCGCTTGATGATGTCGCCGCGTTCGCCCAAATCCCGAAGCGTCGCTTCTGTATGGTCCGAGAGCGTCCATTGGCCGGGCGCGATCTGTTGCGCGAGGCCAAGGCTCTCCAGCTTGCGCAGCCGTCCGACTTTTAGCGCGTCGAATTCATCGGGCTTGTGGTCGGCACGAGGTGCGGTGTCGATGACGCCGGCTCGATAGCCTTCCCGCACCAACTGGCGATCGAGATCGGTCCAGCGCTCGGCGTCGATCTGACGTTCAAGCGTCTGGCGGATGTCGTAGTCGGTGCGTGGACCAAGTTCCTGGGTGATGAGATTGCGCGCCCGATCGCGCATACCTTCCTTGATGTAGTCGCGGGCGATGACGAGATTTTCGCCGTCGTCGCGCACGCCACGCACGATCAGGTGGACGTGCGGGTGCTCGGTGTTCCAGTGATCGACGGCCGCCCAGTCGAGACTGGTGCCGAGGTCCGTCTCCATCTGACCGACCAGATCGTGGGTGAAGCCCTTGAGGTCGGACATCTCCAGCGCGTCGTCGGGCGAGACGATGAAGCGGAAGTGGTGGCGGTCCTCTTGGCAGCGCTCGGCAAAGCCCTTCGCGTCGACCTCATCGGCACCCGGGCCGAACAGGCGGGCCTTCTCGCCGTCGCGGGTGACACCCTCGCGTCGGAGATAACCAAGATGCGTTGCGAGTAATGCAACGCGTCCGCTGTGCCTGACGAAGCGGGCCTTAATGACGGCGCCGCGCGAGCGGGAGGTGATCCGCCGGTTGGCCTGGATGGAGGCGCGCTGGCCGCGCCCGAGGCGGGAGCGCGCAGGTGAGCCGATCTTGTCTCTACGGGACACCGTGCCGCCGGCGCGTTCGACGGCTGCAAGGGCCTGGGCGATGAACGGCCGGGCGCGCTGCGCCTTGCTGGAGCGGATGCGGCCGGGCCGAATGCGGAAATCGTCCTCGCTCGTCATCGCCGGAGCCCCGCACCTCGCGCAGAAGCGCTGATATGCTTGCGAAAGAGCGCTCGCCAAAGGCCGCGCCGATCGGGCGCACATCGCAGTTTCGCGGCGCAAACCCCTGCCAATCCACGACCGTCTCTCAGCGCACCTCGCGCGCCTTTATCCTGCCATATCCCCACTGCGCCCTCCCGCAACGCCCAGCCTACCGCCGTCAATATCCGCAACCCCTCTGGGCCGCGCTGAAGCACGATCGACCTCATGGCTGGCCTTCCGTCGGAGTGATCCGCACAAACAGCCCGTCCGGCGGCGGTTGCAAGGGAGAGAATGGGCGCCGCAAGGGCGCTGCCGCGGCTGCACCGGTTTGTCCGTCGGCGCGCCGTGGGGCAGCGGCCGGCGTGACATTGGAATGCCGAGTGAACAGCGGCGACTGCGTCCAGTCGACGGACGCGATGGCATCCTCGGTGAGCGAGGCGGCCACCTCACTGCCGATCATCGGGGCGAGCTTGGCGACGTAAGCCCGCGTTTCGGCCGGCAGCGGACGGCCAAGGAGCAGATTCTCCTCGTAGCGTCGGGGACCCGCATTGTAGGCAGCGAGGAAGCCTGGCGAGCCGTAGCGATCGAGCATCGCGCGCAGATAGGCGGTGCCAGCGAGGATGTTGTCGTATGGGTCGAACGGGTCCGATCCGAGGCCCATTTGGATGCGCATATCCCGCCAGGTGCTTGGTATCACCTGCATCAGCCCCATGGCGCCGGTCGGCGAGACAGCGCGAGCCTCGCCGTTGCTTTCGGCGACGATGACGGCGCGAATCCAATGCGGCGGGATGGCAAAGCGCTGAGCGGCTTCTGAGATCGCGGCACTGACCAGATCGGCCGTCGCGGTGAGCTCCGGCGGGAATGCCTGCGCTTGAACGGGGACGGGCGCGGCTGCAGCCAGCAAGAGCCATGGAACGAGGAGAAGCGACCAGCGACAGCTCGGTGACCATCGCCTGCTTTGATTCCGGCCAAGTGGCGCGAGTGTCGTCTTTGTGCAGGGGCGCGGGCCGAAAGCGCGCCATCCGGCACCGGTCGCAGAGGCGGCATCCGCGCCGGTCACCATGCCGGCCCCCGCCATTCGAAACGGCCGTCGCCATCTGCGTCGGTGGCGATGGGAATGGCGCGTCCGATGACGGTGCGCGCCGGAAGCGGGCCAAAATATCGCCCGTCGAAGCTGTCTCGGACGCTCGTGTTCATCAGAAAGACTTCGTCTTTCACGATGCGCCGGCAGCCCTGCCAAACCGGCAGCGGGCGACCCATGCGGTCGCGGTCGAGTGCCTCTCCGACGGTTTTGTCATCGAGCCTGACGCTGCGGCCGTTGCGGCAAACGTTCTGGCCAGGCAAGCCGAGCACGTGCTTGATCAGCGGCACGCCGCACGGGAGATAGCCGCGATCCGCCATGAAGCGCGCCAGCCGCTCCGGCGGCGTCGCTGCGACGAGATCGCCAGTCTTGAGCGTGTCCACCGGCATGGTGAGGTAAAGTCCGATCGGGGCGCTGGCCGAGGCGTTCCAGAGCAGTTTCGGCGCCGACGGGGTGGCAAGCGAACCGCCGACGAGCGCTACCGCGACGCAGCTCGCGGCGAGGATGGCCGCGCGCGTCATGGCATGCGCTCTCCCGATAGATCTGCACGCGCCTCTCCTTCGCCGTGCCGGTCGTCGGTGATCCTCTGGCGCAGTTGGTACGCCGAATGCTGTTCGCGAGTGTAGACCCGCGGCTCGTGACCAGCGGTGAGGCGGTTGTGAACGTGCCGCCAATAATCCGGCGCGACGGTGCATGGATCGATGCCGAGGGCCTCGACGGCGTCGATCATCTGCAGCACTCGTTCCACCTTTGGCCAGCCGGCGATCTTGAGCAGAATGTCGCCGCCGGGGCGCACGAAGGGCAGCGTTTGATAGAGTTCGCCGGGTGCAACGGCGCGCACGATGTCGATTCGCGAAATCACCGTGCCATAGTCGTTCGCCGCCCAGCGGACGAACGCGAAGACGGTGTTGGGAGCGAACAACAACAGGCGCCGGCGGCGATCGAACCGTTGTTCGCCGGCTTTCCGGCCGAAGCGGATCCAGAACTCGATCTTCTTTGCGATCCAAGTAAGTTCGACGCAGGTCAGTTCGTCGAGCGGCGGTATTTGAGGCCCTGTTCCAGCAGATGGATTGCGCTTCATCGGGCGCCTCCATCGTTGCGGTCCCACGCACACGCTGGCGGGAGCCCGCAAAGTGCGTCACAGTGGATGACGAGATGGCGGCGGACCGGGTGCTGGTCGGACGAGGCGATCGGGCCGCGACGTGTCGGTGCTCTCCGATGCACGTCGCTTCCCGGCCGTGCCGAGCGTGTCAGCTTGTTATTGGGTAGGTCCGGGTCGCTCCTGCCGCGACCGCTTCGTCCTTCTTCCCGGAAGCCCTCATGGCCACCGCTATGGCTGCCGACCTCGGCTCCATGGCGAAGCCCAGTTTGTCCGTTCCCGAGCCTTTGCGGTGGCTTGTCGGGTGAGCTTCCGCCGGCCTTGTCCACCGGTGGGCAAATCGCGGGGTCCGTTAGAAAGATTCCGAAGGAATCTAAGTTACTAAAGTTACGGGCGCCGCAAGCTGCTGATGGCGCTTCGGAAACAGGCGATTTTGGTCCCCGATAGCACGAGGATACGGTCCCCGATAGCACGACGGGTCGGGTCCCTGATAGCACGAGACGATTCACAGCTTATCCCCAGCTTGTGCACAGGCAGATGGAGGATGGGACGGTGGGCCGAACGGGGCCGCGCCGATCGGCGCGAAGGACAGCCGGGCGGGGGCGTCCTCGATCTGTTCCAGCGTGAGCCGGTAGCCCGGCAGGCGCTGCCGGCGGACGATCTCGCGCAGGTCGTAGGCAAAGTGCTTCAGCGGCGAGAGGCTGCCGGACTTGGCATGGAGATGCGGGAGATCGAAGCTCCAGCCGAACTGCTGCCGGCCGCCATGCTTGCGCACGAGACGGTAAAGCCAGCGCTCCAGCCCGCCGGTCAGCGCGAAATACGCCCGGTCGATGGTAAGGACGAGCGCATCGTCGAGGACGGCGGCATAGAACCAATCCGGCAGGATCAGCTCCAGGCCGAGCGGCCGGCCATGGGCGTCGGCCTTCTCCTTCCATTCGTTGATCCAGGAGAAGCGGTGTAATCGCCGCTCGGCCGGCTGGCGGATCGAGGTGGCGATCGTGGTCGACTGCAGCCGATCAAGCGCCGCCTTGAGGCGGGCGTAGTCGCGCAGCGACACGCCACGGCCGGCGAAGGTGAGGATATCATAGGGTGTCGCGGCCATCAGCCGCGAAGGGCGAAGTCCGGCATCGCGGGCCCCGACGATCTGCGAGGCCGCCCAGATCAGCACGTCGGCATCCCAGATGGTGGCCATCCCGTGCTCAGGCACCGCCTCGACGCGGATGACGATGGTGCCAGCGCGATAGTCGATCGGCGCCAGACGCTTGGACTTGGCCAGAGAGAAGAACGGATAGGCCATGAGGTCCTGGGCGTCGCGCGGGGCAAGATCACCGGGCAGCGCCCGGAAGAGATCGAGCTGCTCGCGTTCGGCCTTGTGGGGATGAGCCGGCATCAGCGGGCGTCGCGCCCAGTGGTCCGCAGCAACGGCGAGGCATGCCGCTTGGCGGGAAGCAGCGAGCCGCGCGGATCGGAAGTCGAGGTGACGGCGCCGCGGTCGGCCCAGGCCTGGAGATCGTCGAGGCAATAGACGACACGGCCGCCGAGCTTGCGGTAGGCGGGGCCGGTGCCATAGGTGCGGTGCTTCTCGAGGGTGCGGCCGGAAAGACCAAGGAAGCGGGCGGCTTCGGGCGTGCGGAGATAGCGCGGCGGCAAGCCGGGGATGGTGGGCGTCATGATCGGGCCTTCGAGGGTTGAATGAGGCCGCCGGCGATCGGCGGCGAACGAAGGCCACGGTGGCGGAGAAGCGCCGCGCAGAGGGAGGGCGAAGAGGGAAAGCGAAAAATCGCCCCCTCGGCGGCAAAGGGTCAGTCGTGGCGGCGATGGCGGAAGAGATCGCGATAGCCGCCGCCGACCAGGCGGGTGCCCTCGCGCACGAGCCGTTTGACCTTGTCGCGCAGAGACGAGGTCTTCCACATCTCGTCGGCGAGCCGACCGGCACCGAACAGGACCGCAGCGATCTCGCGGTGGGTGGCGCCACAGCTTCGTCCGTCGAAGGCCTGCAGCGCTTGCCGGATGGTGTGGCGCCGCTGCGGCGTCAGCCGATCGTCGGGCGGAATGCGGCGACCGGCGAGCACATGCCGGTAGCGCTCCAGCGCGCGCAGCCGGTCAGGAAGATCGGCATCCAGCGGAACGATGGCGGCAAGGGCATCGTCGGCCGCGATGCCCGGCAGAACGAAGACATGGAGGGAGGAGAGGCCGGCGCCGAAGGCAAGGTCGAGACCATCAGTGCCAGCCGGAGCGGCGCCGGCGTCAGGCGGCGGAGCAACCTCGCCGGCAACAGGGGCAAGAACCGGCTTCTGCGTCAGCAGCACCGTCGCCGGATCGACCTCGGCCGTCCAGAACACCGTCGCATCGTTCGCCGTCTCGCTCGGTGCCGTTGGGAAATCGGATCCCCCAGCGCAGCCGCATCAGGCGCGCCAGATGCGCGGCGTTGCGCGCATGGTCCTGCACCTCGGCAAAGTCGCGCTGATAGTCCGGATTGCGGCGCAGGCACTCCCAGGCGAGATCGGAACCCGTGAGATCGTCGAGATAGTCGTAGTCGGACGAAGACCGCCATCGCGATGCATCAGGCACCATGGCATCCTCCTTGCCGCAAAACGCGCGGCTGCTGATGCCTTGAAAGATTCCCGCTGCGATTGTGCTTGGGAAGTCCGCCTGCCGGCATCACCCGATGCGGCGCCAGCATCACGGGGTGCAGTCAGTGCTGCTCTTCGCGCGCGAGAAAGCGATAGCCGGTCGTGCTCATCCAGCGGGCGCGGGCGAGATGGGCCTCATAAACATGCCTTGCGCGCTCCGGCTCCCGTGCCGGATCAAGCCCGAACAGCACAGCAGCCACCTCCTGCCAGTCGGCGCCGTCGGCCGCCGCGTCGAGAAGCCGCACGTAGAGCTTCACATGCGCGCGGTCGTAGTCGGTCAGCCCGTCGCTCTCGGGCGGCGCATCGTGTAGTGGCGAAGTGATCATGGCGGCCCTCGCAGAGGCTCCAGCGTCGGCGCTGCGATAGCACGGCGGC
>NZ_FUXL01000005.1 GCF_900167365.1 Consotaella salsifontis
TCGGCCAGATCCTCTCCACCATCTCCGCCGACGAATGCAGCAACTACCTCGTCAACTCAGGATATGGACGATCCTAATCTCATCCCGCTCTAATGTTCGATAGCGCGCGATCCGAAGCGGCGGTCGACACCGATCTCATCCCCTATTGGATCTACGAAGGTTCCGTGAGGGTCGAACGGCGCGTGCCGATGTTGCCGTTCAGCCGGGAAGTCACGCGGCTCGCTTGGCTCAAACGCAGCCTCACGGTCTATCGCCTGGCCTTTGGTCAACCACGGCAGGACGATCTGCTTGACTACCTGCAAACTCTCGCCGGCGAGGGCATGGACCCAAGCCTTCTTGGCGATCTGCAAATTCGGCTCGAACCAGGACTTCCTGGCGGGTCAGAACCATAGCCACGTCGCGACCATCCTCGAGGTCCCCTATACGAAGTGAAGCGCGTGCCGCGCCGGCGACATGGTTCGACCGCATTCCTTGAAGGGCGCCGCCCGCTGGGCCGGGCTGTCGGCAAAGCGGAAGCCCCGGCGTCCGGTCTTTATCAAACGGCTTTGGAACGGGACCCCTCATCGGCGTCCAAACGGGGGTCCGGCTCATATGTGGAACGGCCCGGTTGGCAAGGCGTGCGCCGCGTAAATCGCCGTCGGACGGTGCAGTCATATGTCCGGCCTGTTGGCGCGGTCAGCCGCACGGCACGCCCGAAGCGCCGCGTCGAGACGTTGATCAGCATCAGGCTCATCGCCCAGCGACCGAGTCAGTCCTCCGCCGTCGCCCGATCCCAGCTCGGGACCGGGACCTCATGGCCGTCTGCGCTGCGAACCCGTGGGCGATCGACACCACCTTGCCGCCGTGGAAGCCGTCCGCCCCCCGCATCTTGCCCCAGCGGTGCGCCTGGCGCTGCTCGTTGCGGCCGTGGCGCGGACCGCACGCTGCCTCGACATCGGCCTCCATCATTGCGCTCAGCGTCTCGATTCCTGCGGCAAGGCAGAACCGCTCGAAGCTCTCCTGGACGTCAGCGAAGGCTTCCTCCACAGCTTCGCCGATCGGGGCGGCCGCGACCGTGCTATTCTTCTTCATGGCGTTGCTCTCCAATGTGGATTCGACACCCCGAGCCTACCGGCTCAAGGTGAGCAACGCCGCCCCCCTCACAGTTTCAACATCAAGCGGGACATCCCCCGGATCTCGGGCGCAACCATATTGCCTCGCGCCACCCGCCGCGTTAGTTCATCCGTTACACCACGCTGTCACAGGATGGCCGAGACCAAGGCTCAGGTCGATCGACAAAACAATGACTTACGGCGGATTCGGGTTCGAATCCCTCTCTCTCCGCCATGCCTAAGTCATTGATTTCCTGCGATCCGAACGCCTGATTCTCAGATCATCCTGTCACAGCGTCCTGTCACACTGTTTCGGGCGTTTGTTTCTTGCATGCTCTGCTCGCACCCTTCGTCACGAGGCGCGGACTCCTCTTCTGGTTCCGCAGGCCGGTTCCGGTGGACCTGGTCTCCTGCCTCGGACATCCGGCGATCGCCCCGCAGAGTGACAGCTGGATGACCAGACGAAGGGCATGGAAGCTCGTGCATACAGTCGCGCCGAGAGAACGGCGCGACTGAGCCTTTTATCGAGAGGCCGAAGCTATCATGCGTAGTAGTCCGGCGCCTTCTTGAAGCTGGACCAGGCGTCGGGATCGTGGCCTGTGACAACGGTCGCGACTTCCCGTTCGGCGAGGGTGCGCAGCTTTTGGACCGAGCGCACGGTATCGACCGTGGAGGCAAGGAAGCCTGGAAGCGCCTTCTCCTCCCAGTGATCGACCGTATAGGCCGCATCGATCGTCAGAAGCATGGGCTTGGACTGCGGCAGGCGGACGAGGAAGGACTGATGCCCCGGTGCGTGCCCCGGCGAAAAGACCGTGGTCAGCGTCCCGTCGCCATAGATGTCATAGTGGTCGTCCGCGACACCGTTCAGGAACTGCCATTTCAGGCCCGGCTTGTCGAAATCTTTGCGAATATAGCCGCCCGCCGCGAACCAGTCGGGCGTGAAGGCGTACTCGTATTCGCAGCGTTGAACGATATGGGTTGCGTTCGGGAAGCGACCGATCGCGCCCGTATGGTCGAGATGGAGATGCGACTGAACCACATAACGCACGTCAGCCGGATCGATACCCAGCGCCTTGACTTGATCGACGCAACCCTGGTCCTTGTCCAGCACTGGCCAGTAGACGTCGCAGATGCCGCCCCAATGGCCGCGCGGGTCACTCGCCACCTCGATGGCGTTGCCGCCGTCGATGATCGCATGCCCGTCGGGATGGGTGATCAGGAAGAACGGGACCGGGATTTCGTAATCCGCGCCATTGCCCTGGTTCATCTTGATGTTGTGGACTTTGCACTTCAGCGTACCCGACTGAAGCATGTAGAGCCTGATATCCGTCATTCTGTCTCCTCCCGTGAGATCGTTGATTGAAAGGTTCGATAAGGGACGGCCTAGAAGGCCTCCTGGTAGAGACGCAACGCATCCGCCTCGGTGACATCGACTGGATTGTTCACTAGAAGCCGCGTCTGCTTCATCGCGTCGTTGGCGAGCAGCGGCAGTTTTTCCTCGCTCACTCCAACGTCACGCAGCCGGCGCGGTGCACCGCTTTCGTCCATGAGGCGTTGCATGGCGTCGACGAAAGCGTTGGAGCGCGCGGACGCATCGCCCGCCCCCGGCACGCCGAGGACATCGGCGAGTTCGGCATAGAGCGGGGCGGCGGTGGCAGCGTTGAAGCGCAAAACCGGCCCGAGCATCAATGCGTTCGAGAGCCCGTGCGGCACATGGTAATGCCCCCCCAGCGGATAGGCGAGGGCATGAACAGCCGCGACCGGCGAGTTGGCGAAGGCTTGGCCCGCCAGCATCGCGCCCAGCAGCATGGCCTCCCGCGCCTCCCTGTTCGAGCCGTCACGGCAGGCGGCCAAGAGGTTGGAACCCAAAAACCGCAAAGCCTCACGCGCCAAGGCGTCGGACAGGGGATTCTTCTTGTGCCGGCTGGTATAGGCCTCGATCGCATGGACCATGGCGTCGATGCCGGTGGCGGCGGTGTGGATGGCGGGCAGGCCGACAGTCAGCTCACCATCGAGCAGAACATAATCCGCATAGAGCTGGGGCGAGACGACTCCCATCTTGGTGGTCTCGCCCGTGGTGAGAATCGAGATATTGGTGACTTCCGACCCGGTTCCCGCCGTCGTCGGCACGAGAACCAGCGGCATGCGCGAGCCAGTAACCTTGCCGATGCCATAAAGCTCAGACAAGGGTTGCTCAGCGACGGTCAGCACCGCCGTGAGCTTGGCGACGTCGAGAGAGGAACCGCCGCCGAGGCCGACGACGATGCCACATTCGGCCGCCTTTGCCTTCTCCACGGCGTCGAGAAGCACCGCCTCCGGTGGGTCGGCCACCACGGAATCGAAAATCGTGACGGTGAAACCCGAGGCTTCGAGACCGACGACGATCGGCGCGATCAGTCCGGCCTTCACCAATCCCGCGTCCGTGACAAGAAACAGCCGCCGCGCCGAGAAACGTTCGGCAAGGCGCTGGCCGAGCTGCTGGGCACCGGACCATTCGACCTGAATGGCCGGCACCGTACGAAACTCGAAACTATTGATGGACATGAACGACCTCCCATAGTGCTAAGGCATGAGACCCGGCTTCAGAACCGGGCGTTATGCTCCCGATTATCGCTATTGCTTCGGATTTGCTGAAAACCCGCATTTCGCTGTTCTGCAGGTGCGAGCAATACCGGCGCGGGTTCGGCCATGGCGTGCGCCGAACAGAGAGATATCGGTGATCCTCGCCAGCCTCTAACGAAGCGCCGAGCACCAATATTTTACCTCGAGATATTCCTCGATGCCGTGATGCGAACCTTCGCGCCCAAGGCCGGACTGCTTGACCCCGCCGAAGGGCGCGACCTCGTTGGATATCAAGCCGGTATTATGGCCGATCATGCCGTATTCCAGCGCCTCGACGACCCGCCACGCGCGCCGGATATTCTCGGTATAGAAATAGGAGGCGAGACCGAACTCGGTGTCGTTCGCCAGCGCGATCACCTCCTCCTCCGTCTCGAAGCGGAAGAGCGGCGCGAGGGGCCCGAAGGTCTCCTCGCGCGCCACCCGCATGGCGCCCGTGGCGCCCGCCAGAACGGTCGGCTCGAAGAACAGACCGCCCAGCCCATGGCGTTTGCCGCCGGTGACGATACGAGCGCCCTTGGAGACGGCGTCGGCCAAATGGCTCTCGACCTTCTCAACCGCCGCCTCGTCGATCAACGGGCCGATCTGCACGCCGGGCTCCGTGCCCCGCCCAACCTGAAGCGTCGCGACCTTGGCCGCGAGCTTTTCGGCGAAGGCATCGAAGACACCGGCTTGAACGTAAAGCCGATTTGCGCACACGCAGGTCTGGCCGGCGTTGCGATACTTGGAGGCGATGGCTCCCTCGACAGCAGCATCGAGATCGGCGTCGTCGAAGACGATGAAGGGGGCGTTGCCGCCGAGCTCCAGCGACAGGCGTTTGATCGAGGGAGCGCATTGCGCCATCAGAATGCGCCCGACTTCGGTCGAGCCGGTAAAGGAGAGCTTGCGCACGACGTCGCTGCCAGTCAGCACGCGGCCCACTTCGCGCGAATCTCCGGTGACGATCTGAAGGACCCCGGCGGGAACACCCGCCTCCTCAGCCAGAACGCCAAGCGCAAGCGCTGTCAGGGGCGTCTGCTCGGCAGGCTTGACGATGATGACGCAACCGGCGGCCAGCGCCGGCGCCACCTTGCGGGTTATCATGGCCGCCGGGAAGTTCCAGGGAGTGATGGCCGCGCAGACGCCGACCGGCTGCTTGAGCACCATCAGCCGCTTGTCGGCCTGCGGAGCGGGAATGATTTCGCCATAGACCCGCTTGGCCTCTTCGGCGAACCACTCGATGAAGGACGCGGCATAGACGATCTCGCCCTTGGCCTCTGCCAATGGCTTGCCTTGCTCTGCCGTCATCAGGGCGGCGAGATCGTCCGCATTCGCAAGGATCAGCTCGAACCACCGGCGCAGTATTTGCGCGCGCTCCTTTGCGGCAAGCTGAGACCAAGGCCCGAAGGCCTTCTGCGCCGCCTCGATGGCCTGGGCAACCTCACTCGCGCTGAGCGAGGGAACGTGCGCGATGATCGAACCGTCTGCCGGATCGCGGACCTCGATCGCCTCCTTACTCGAAGCAGTCGACCAGGATCCGTTGATCAGGCAGGATTCACGCAGAAGGGCAGTGGAGCGAAGCTGAATCAAGGGGACCTCTTATTGAATCGATGGCTCGGTTCAGTATATTGAACTAAGTTCCCTATTTCGAACTAAGAATGTTGTCACCTTTAGGAAATGTCAAGTCGATGCCGCAGCCTACGAAAACCGTGACAGCCGGTGCCGCGCCGGCTCTGCGCCGTGCGATCGAGGTGCTCGATCTCCTGGGAAGCGTCCACGAACCGATGGCGGCGGCTGATATCGCGCGCGAACTCGGCATCCCGAAGAGTTCGGCCCACGGCTTGATCGCAACGATGATGGAGTACGAACTCGTGATTCGTGGCGTGGATGGGCGCATCCGTCTCGGCCCGCGATTGATGCGATGGGCGGGCGGATTTCTTGGCCAGACCAACCTTGTCAGCGAATTCGAACACTATTTTGCAGGGGCAACCGAGCTTGACGACTACACGATCACGCTGACGGTTCTGGAGGGGCGAGAGGTCGTCTATATCGCCTGCCACAACAGTGGGCAGCCGCTTGGTCTGACCTTCCGGATCGGCATGCGCCTGCCGGCCCCCTACACCGCGACCGGCAAGGCGCAGCTGTCCACGATATCTGCGGGCGAACTTGAGCGTCTGTTCGCCGAGCCGAAGGATTGGCCCGCCCCATTGACGCACCTTGGCGTCGGCTCCCTGGAGCAGTTGAGCGCTGAACTCGATGCAGTGCGCAGGAACGGGTATTCGATCGATGCCGGACAGGTTCGCGAAGGAATGGTTTGTCTCGGCGCGCCGATAAAGGACCATTCCGGCCGCGCCCTTGCCGGGATTGCCGTCAGCATGATCCGGAGTGAGGCGACCGGCCCTCTCCTGGAGGCGCTGGGAGAGCGTATCCGATGCGCCGCGGATACTCTAACTCACAGGCTCGGGAACTGAGCGCCATCGAGGCTTCAGCGACGGATCGACCGAACTCCTGTCGGAGGTCGACAGCGGGTCTCCGATCCGCTCAGCGGACAAGCTGGGGCGCGGCTGTCGAGCCACGCACCACCAGTTCGACAGGCACGGTCACGCAAGCAGGTGCCGCCGCCGGCTCCATCACCCGTTCGAGAAGCATTTTCACCGCGGTTCGGCCCATGCGCGCCAAAGGTTGATGGACGGTCGTCAATCCCGGCTTCATCTGCGCCGCCAACGGCAAATCGTCGAAGCCGGCGAGGGAAATATCCCCTGGGACGGACAGGCCCGCCTCATGGATGGCGGCAGCCGCCCCGACGGCGCTGATATCGTTGGCGGCGAAGATCGCGGTGGGGCGTGGTTCCAGCGCGAGCAGGTAATTCGCACCCTCAAAGCCACCCTTTTGCAGATAATTGCCTTCGGCCACCAAGCGCGGATCGTCCGCCATGCCTGCCTCCCGCAGAGCGTCGCCATAGGCTCTCAGGCGATCTCGCGCCGATTCCATTCGGTTGTCGCCGGTGATGAAGCCGATGCGCCGATGACCCAGTTCCATGAGATGGCGCATCAAAAGTCG
Source organism: Consotaella salsifontis (assembly GCF_900167365.1). Lineage (GTDB taxonomy): Bacteria > Pseudomonadota > Alphaproteobacteria > Rhizobiales > Rhizobiaceae > Consotaella > Consotaella salsifontis. The sequence continues at coordinate 6,750 of NZ_FUXL01000005.1, forward strand.
CGCGCCGGCGTAGTTGTCGCCCGAAACCCACGGGAATGGGTCATGCTCGCCCCGGCGCTCGATGGTGACCACAGGAATGCGGGCGCGCGCCAGAGCATCGAGGTAGTCGCCCTGATAGGGCAGGATCGCGATGACGCCGTCGGCCACTTGGTGCAAAAGATCAAGCACGCGACCCGGTGGGCGGCCGGCGGAATCGGGCGGTGAATAGACCAGTAGGTCCTGGCCGACACCGCGCACCGCGCTGCCGATGGCCGTGACCACCTCGCCGGCAAACGGCGTGTGAAGCTGTGCGGTGACGCCGATGATGCCGTTGCTGCCGCCGCTGCGGCGCGACGAAAGGCGCTGTGCCATCCAGTTGATGACGTATCCCATCTCATCGGCGATGCGCAAAATGTCCTCACGCACCTGCTGGGAAACGCCGGGACGGTTGTTGATCGCGCGAGACGCCGTCATCCGCGAGACGCCCGCGACCCGGGCGATCTCGGCCAATGTGGGCGCGGCATGCGCGGCGTCGGCTTCGCGCTCGCGTTCAGACGCCTCGCGATCGACACGCGCCCGTCCGCTCTCCGATGAGGCATTCTCCCTCGGTGGATGGCTCTCTTGAGCCTTCTTCGGGCGGGGCACGATGGCGTCGTTCATGGCGTGGCCGCGGTCCTGGTCCGCATGATCTAACTTGCGACCAGAGCATTCCCTAGACCGCAACCCGTGCGCGGGAAAGCGCCGAGAGGCGAGATGTCGCATGCCTGACACATGCTGTCGAGGCGCAACGAGACGCGTTGACATGGGCGTAACGTTATCGGTAACGTACCTCATGTTCCGGCGCGTGATCGGAGCTTTACGGGAGGTATCGTGATGAAGACCATGGCCGCGCGTCTCGGCGCGCTTCTTTGTGGCGCCGCCGTCGCCGCCGCACTTCCCCTTGGCGCCCACGCCGAGGACAAGGTTATTACCGAGTGGGACCTGCAGACGACGCCCGGCGCCGTCGCCGTCATTCGCGATGCCGAAGACCGTTTCGAGAAGGATCATCCGGGCTTCAAGGTCGAGGACTCCCACATCCTCAACGATGCCTACAAGGCGAAGCTGAAGATCGCCTTCGGCGCGGGTGAGCCACCCTGCGTGTTCAGCTCCTGGGGCGGCGGGCCGCTGCGCGAATATGTGAACGCCGACCAGGTGGTCGATCTGACGCCCTATCTCGATCAGCATCCCGAGTTCAAGGATCGCTTCGCGACCGCGAGCTTCGGCGCCGCGACCACCGACGGCAAGATCTATGCACTGCCGGCGGAGAACACCGCTGTCGCGGCGATTTTCTACAACAAGGACATCTTCAAGCGCCTCAACCTCACCCCGCCCAAGACCTGGGACGAGCTGATGGCGACCGTGAAGACGCTGAACGACAACAACATCGCCCCCTTCGCCCTGGCCAATAAGAACAAGTGGCCGGGCTCCATGTTCTTCGTCTATCTCGTCGACCGCATCGGCGGGCCCGAGGCGTTCGCCAAGGCCGTCGACCCTGCGGCGGACGGCAGCTTCACCGACGAACCCTTCATCGAGGCTGGCAAGCGAATTCAGGAGCTCGTCAAGGCCGATGCGTTCGCCCGCGGCTACAACGGCCTCGACTACGATATCGGCGGCTCGCGGCGTTTGCTCTATTCCGGCCGCGCCGCCATGGAACTGATGGGCAGTTGGGAACTGGCGACCATCCGCAACGAAAATCCCGACTTCGTCGACAAGCTCGGCGTGTTCGCCTTCCCCGCCGTCGAGGGTGGCAAGGGTGATCCCAACAATCTCGTCGGCACTCTCGGCGACAACTTCATCTCGATCTCCAAGGCATGCCCCTACAAGGACGAAGCCTTCGATCTTTTGATGAAGCTCACCGATGACACCGCAGCCGCCGGCCGCCTCGCCGACAAGCGGGTGATGCCGCTGAAGAACCTCAAGGTGGAAGACCCCTTCCTCAAGACCATCGTCAAGATGGTGGGCGAGGCTCCCTCGGTGCAGCTCTGGTACGACCAGGAACTGGCGCCGGCACTGGGCGAAGCCCACAAGGACACCACCCAGGCTCTCTTCGGCCTTTCGATGACGCCGGAAGAAGCCGCCGCCAAGATGGAAGAGGTGGCCAAGTCGGCTCACTGATCCTGTTCTGCCGGAAGCGGATTTGAGAGAGATCGCTTCCGGCCCCTCTCCCACGGCGCAGCCCATGCGAATCGGCTGGTAACGCCGGCATGTCGGAGGAAAGCGTGACTGTTGCTACCCACCGTGCGGAACCTGTCCGCCGGCGGCGCGCTAGAGCCCTGTCGAGCGCGCTGGCGCCCGCCGTCTTTCTGGCGCCCGCCGTCGTCCTTCTGCTCGTCTATCTGCTCTATCCGCTGGTCGACAGCTTTCGCCTGTCGCTCCTGGCCTGGAACGGGCTGGGCGAGACCGCCCGCTATGTCGGCCTGGAGAACTGGGTGCGGCTCGCCCACGATCAGGTGTTCTGGCTCTCGGCCGGCAACAACATCCTCCTGGCGTTGTTCTCGGTGTTGATCCAGCTGCCGATCGCCATCGTCCTCGCGGTCGTGCTGGACGAGGCGAGCCATGGCTCGCGCCTGCTCAAGATCCTCTATTTCCTGCCGCTTTTGATGTCGAGCGTCGCGGTCGGCGTGCTGTTCAAGAACGTCTACGACCCCAATTTCGGCCCGGTGAACAGCATTCTCGAGGCGTTTGGCCTCTATGACTGGACGCAGGACTGGCTGGGCGATCCCCATCTTGCCCTCGCCTCGGTGATTGCGGTGGTGTGCTGGCAGAACATCCCCTTCTACATGGTGCTGTTCCTCGCCGGCCTCGCTTCCTTCCCGCGCGAACTCAACGAGGCGGCCCGTCTCGACGGCGCCAGCGAAATCACCATCTTCTGGCGCCTGAAGCTGCCACACCTCAAGGGCACGTTCCGCACCGCGGTCCTGCTCGCGGTCATCGGCTCGCTGCGCTACTTCGACCTCATCTACATCATGACCGGCGGCGGGCCCGACAACGCCTCCGAGCTTATGGCGACCTACATGTACCGCACGGTCTTCAGCTCGTTCCAGCTGGGCTACGGCAGCACCATCGCCTCGGCGATGTTCATCGTCGTCACCCTCATCGCCGCCGTTTCCTTCCGCATTTCCCGCCGCTTCGAGACGGAGATCTGAGCCCATGTCCAGCCGCTCCCTCTCGCCAGGCCGCATCGCCATTCCCGTCCTTGGCCTGTTCTGGCTGGCGGTGACCACCCTGCCCTTTATCTTCGTGGTGTTCACGAGCCTGAAAACCCAGCAGGAAACCTATGCCAATCCGGTTTGGGCGCTGCCCGAGAGCCTCAACTTTTCCAACTACCTCGAGGTTCTTCAGGGCCTGTTCTTCACCTATCTGAAGAACAGCGTCATCGTCATCTCGATCTCGGTGGCGATCATCCTCATCACCAGCTCCATGGCCGCCTACGCGCTGGCGCGTCTCAAGTTCCGCCTCGCCGGGCCGCTGTTCGCCCTGATCGTGGCGGGCATGATCGTGCCGCTCCACATCACGCTGGTGCCGGTCTACCTGATGACGCGCGACATGGGCCTCTACGACACGCCCTTCGCGCTGATCGGCCCCTATGTGGCGACGTCGTTGCCCATCTCGGTGTTCATCCTCACGGAGTTCATGCGTCAGGTGCCCAAGGAGCTTGAGGAGGCGGCGCTGCTCGATGGCTGCGGCCCCTTCAAGATCTTCTGGAAGATCTTCTTCCCGCTGTCGCGGCCGGGTCTTGCGACCGTCGCCATCTACAACGGCATCATGCTGTGGAACGAATTCATCTTCGCCTATGTGCTGACGTCCTCGCCCCAGAACCGCACCCTGCCGCTCGCCATCTGGGATTTCCAGGGTCAGTACAGCGCCAACATTCCGGCCATTCTCGCCGTGGTCACGCTGACCTCGCTTCCCCTCATCATCGTCTACGCCATCGGCCAGGAGCGCATCGTCAACGGCATGATGGCCGGTTCCCTCAAGGGTTGAGACGCGGAGTATAACCATGACCAGCATCACCCTTGCGGGCGTCACCAAGAAGTTCGGCAACCAGCCGGTTCTGGCGGGCATCGATCTTTCCATCGCCGATGGCGAGTTCTGTGTCTTCCTCGGGCCTTCCGGCTGCGGCAAGTCGACCCTTTTGCGCATGATCGCCGGCATCGAGACCATCACCGCCGGCGAGCTTCAGATCGGCGGCCAGACCATGAACGACGTGCCGCCGGCCGAGCGCCGCGTCGCCATGGTATTCCAGAACTATGCGCTCTATCCGCATATGAGCGTCTTCGAGAACATGGCCTTCGGCCTGAGGCAGGCGAAGACGCCAAAGGCCGAGATCGACCAGCGGGTGCGCGAGGCGGCGCGCATCCTTCAGATCGAGCCGCTGCTGGAGCGCCTGCCCCGCCAGCTTTCGGGCGGCCAGCGCCAGCGCGTCGCCATCGGCCGCGCCATCGTGCGCAAGCCCGATGTCTTCCTCTTCGACGAGCCGCTGTCCAATCTCGACGCGGCGCTGCGCGTCCACATGCGCACCGAGATCGCCAATCTCCACCGCGACTTCTCGCAGGCCAGCGTCATCTACGTCACCCACGACCAGACCGAGGCCATGGCCCTTGCCGACAAGATCGTGCTGCTGCGGGCCGGCGCAGATATTTTGACGAAGGGCAGCATCGCCCAGATCGGCGCGCCGCTGGAGCTCTATCACCGCCCAAAGAACCTCTTCGTCGCCGGCTTCCTGGGCTCGCCGACGATGAACTTTCTGCCCGCAACGGTAGAGGCGGCAAAGACGGACGGGGTGACCGTCCGCCTGGAAAGCGGCGAAGCGCTGTCCGTTGCCGTGGATGGCGCGGGGTTGGCCAAGGGCGCCAGGGTCACTCTCGGCATTCGCCCCGAACATCTGGAGATGGCGGCGGAAGCCGTTGCCGGCCAGACGATCACGCACACCGTCGAGGCAGTCGAGAACTTCGGCGAATACAGCTACCTCTACCTGCAAAGCCCGATGCCGGCCCCGTTCATCGCCAAGGTCTCAGGTGACGCTGTCGGGATGGCCGGGCGCGCCGTCGCTTTCCAGCCCCTCGCCCATTCCTGCCACCTTTTCGACGAGGCCGGCGAAGCGCTGCCTCATCTGGCATCCGCCTGAGCGGCGTCCGCCACCCGTTTTCCCCAATCGGCCACGGCCGGCATAAAGAGCCAATGTGATGTTGAAGATCTATCAGGACCCCGCGAAATCCATCTCCGAGCGCGTGGCGGACCTTCTGTCGCGCATGAGCGTCGAGGAGAAGATCGCCCAGATGCATGCGCTCTGGCTGATCCTGTCGCCCGATGGAAGCCATGAGATCCGCAGTGATCAGTTCACCGGGGCAAGCGACCCGAAAGCCGTCCACCGCATGCTCTCCCTCGGCCTTGGCCAGATCACCCGGCCGCTCGGCACCCGGTCCATCGAGCCCCGCGAGGGCGTCAAGGCGCTCAACAGCCTCCAAAAATTCTTCATGGAGGAGACGCGGCTCGCCATTCCCGTCATGTCCCACGAGGAATGCCTTTCAGGCCTGATGGTGAAGGGCGCGACGCTCTTTCCTTCTTCGCTCTCCTACGGCGCAACGTGGAATCCCGACCTCATCGAGAAGGTCGGCGCGGCCATCGGCGAGGAAGCACGCGCCATCGGCTGCCATCAGGGCCTTGCCCCCGTGCTCGACGTCGCCCGCGACGCGCGCTGGGGCCGCACCGAGGAAAGTTTCGGCGAAGACCCCTATCTCGTTGGCGTTCTGGCCAGCCGCTATGTGCGCGGTTTTCAGGGCGAAAAGCGCGACGTTCTCGCCACCCTGAAGCATTATGCCGGCCACTCCTTCAGCGAGGGCGGGCGCAACCACGCCCCCGTGCATCTGGGCTGGCGCGAGCTGAACGACACCTTCCTGCTGCCCTTCGAAATGGCGGTGCGCACGGCGAACGCCGCCTCGGTGATGCCGGCCTATCACGACATCGACGGTGAGCCCTCCCATGCCTCGCGCCATTTGCTGACGAAGGTTCTGCGCGAGGATTGGGGCTTCGACGGGATTCTCGTGGCCGACTATGTGGGCGTGAGCCTGCTCTATCAGCATCACGGGCTGGCCGCCGATCGGGCCGAGGCCGCAGCGCTCTCCTTCAATGCCGGACTCGACATCGAGCTGCCGGGCGACGACTGCGCGCCGCATCTCACCCAGGCGCTGGAGCGCGGGCTGATCACCATGGAGACCATCGACGCGGCGGTCTCGCGCATCCTGACTGAAAAGTTCCGCATCGGCCTGTTCGAAAGGCCCTATGCCGACGAGGATAAGGTGGTGCTGCGCACGGCCGAAGCGGTCGACCTCGCCCGGGAAGTCGCAGCACAGTCGGTGACCATCCTCGACAACAACGGCATCCTGCCGCTCGCCGCAGACGCGAAAGTCGCGATCATCGGCCCCACCGCCGACGATCCCCTTGCCCTCCTCGGCGACTATTCCTTCCCGGTTCACCTCATCCATAACGACGAGACCGAGGCCGTCGCCTCGGTCGTCACTCCCCTTGCCGCCTTCAAGGCGCTGCTTGGCGAAGACAGGGTGAAATTTGCCCAGGGGTGTTATATCCTTGAGGAGCGGCGTTCGGGCGCCCCGGTCTTTCCGGGCGATGTCGACGATGCCACCAGCCTCGAACTCGCCTCGACCCTGTCGACGCGCCTCGACCTCATCCCCGCCGCCGTGGAAGCGGCAAAGGCCGCCGATGTCGCCATCGTCTGCGTCGGCGATCTGTCGGGCATCTTCCAGACCGGCACGGTGGGCGAAGGCTCGGACGCCGATTCGCTGGTGCTGCCCGGTGTCCAGCAGCAGCTTCTCGACGCCGTGGTCGCTACCGGAAAGCCGGTGGTCGTCGTCCTCACCAGCGGCCGGCCCTACAATCTCGGCGGATTGGAGGATAAGCTGGCGGCGCAGGTCATGGCCTTCTTCGGCGGCGAGCGGGGCGGAACAGCGATCGCCGAGGTGCTGACCGGTGGGCGCGAACCGTCAGGCCGTCTCACCCTGTCGATCCCCAAGAATGTCGGCGCGGTGCCCTATTTCTACAACCACAAGCTCAAGAGCGCCGGTACACCGATCGCACGTCATTTCGGCAGCCGCTATCCCTTCGGCCACGGCCTTTCCTACACCGACTTCGCCTTCGAAGACGTGGCGCTCGAGGCCGACACCGTCGACATCGAGGCCGGAGAAATCGTCCTCTCCTTCACGGTGCGCAACAAGGGATCGCGGGCCGGCGTCGCCGTGCCTCAGCTCTATGTGCGCGACCGCCTCGCCTCGGTCGTGCGACCGGTCAAGGAGTTGAAGGGCTTCGGCAGGGTTGAGCTGGAAGCGGGAACGGCGGCGCGCGTCACCTTCCGTGTGCCCGTGGACATGCTCAATTTCACCGGCGCCGAAGGCCACCGCATCGTGGAGCCCGGAACTTTCGATCTGATGGTGGGAACCTCCAGCGCCGACATCAAGCTGCGCAAGGAGGTGACTGTCAGCGGCAAGACACGGCGCATCACAGGAGCATGGCGCATGGAAAGCACCTGCGAGGTCGTAACCCTGTCCTGATCGGTTATGAGGCACGCAAGCGCGCGAAGATCCATGCCCGAACGAGCGTTCGTCTCAAGGCTCGTTCGGGCTCTTTGTCGGCCCATCGCCGCTGGATGAGGCTCGCCCCCGGCCATCCTTCTCGCCTGCTTCCTGCCAAACGGTCGGGCGCATCAGCAAGGGGCGATGATGGCGATGGACGAGTTGACGGATCGCCAGATCCCCAGCGAGGATGACTGCGCCCTCAATGGTCGCGGTCGCGCCCTTCTGCGAAACCTTGACGATCGTTCGTCTGTTGCGGGCGTGGAACTCCTCGATGATCATCGAGGAGAATCCGGCGTGGCCGCAAAGTCCGCCGCCCAAGACAAGCACACTCGGATCGAGAAGAGTCGTGGCGGCGGCAGCCAGGCGGCCCAGAGCGACAGCGTGCTCGCGCATCAGTCGATGGGCAACCGCGTGCCCTGCATCGCCTAGACTGAACAGCTCCTCGCTCGAGCGGGGTGGTATTTCATCCGCCGGCCATTCGGCGGCGGCCCTCTCCACGAGCCCGACGGAACCGTAGAGCCGCTCGATGGCGTCACGCGGCGAGGGGGTATCCTTCGACCAGGAGACGGGGACCTGGGCCAGCTCGCCGCTCGCACCGTGGCCTCCGCGAATCAACGCGCCGTCGCAAAAGAAGCCCAGGCCGATACCAACGCCGATCTGCATGAAGGCCGCATCGTCGTAGCCTTGCATCAGGCCATTGGAATGCTCGGCAACTGCCGCGCAGTTGACGTTGTTTTCCAGAAGCACGGGGACGCCTCGCCCCAGCCCGCTCGCATTGGCGAACTGCTGGACGATCGTCGTCGCGGGCGGTTCCTCATCCGTATCGTCGGCCATGTTTCGAGGAACGATCCGGTTGAGCGCGATGGAAACGGCTCGCAGCGGCAGGACGTCGCGGAATCGTTCCAGCGCTGGCGACAAGAACGCGCCGGCGACGGAGCCGACGGCGGCCGGGTCGCCGGGGTGGCGGCGGCTGTCGCGCATCAGCAGACGTCCGCTCAGACATCTCGCGACGAAATTGATCTGGGTCGCGCCGATGTCCACGCCCAGAACCCAGCCGGCCTCGTCGCTTGCACTGTAGACAATTGTCGCCCGGCCGCGCGCGCCCTGTTCGCGCCGCAGCTCCCGGACCAAATTGCCGGCGACCAATTCGCCAAGCGCCGCCGTCACCGTCGGCAGACTGACGCCGACGTCCTCGGACAACATCTTGCGCGTGGCCTCCTGCGAACGCAGGAGGCTCGCCAAGACGGCCTGGGCCACGTCAGAGAGTTTCGCTTCTTCGTCCATCCCCTTCGGCCGTTTCCTGGACACTCGCCTTCCCCTAGCACGGGGCGTTTCAAAAGCGCACTTGACATAATTATTAAAGTCGATGACTTTAAAAAATAGAGGTGCGCCATGAACAAGCATACATCCCCGGAAATCTCATGGGCCGGCGCAGCGGGGACTTGTGCCACACGAGGCGCAGCTTCATGAACACGCCCCCATCCTGGTCGGCGCCGATGTCGGGGCCAGCAAGACGCGCATTCGGATCGAAAGCGCCGTCGACCGCCAGCCGCTGGCGGATATCACCCATGCCAGCACCGGCTGGTCGGAACTCGGCGATACCGAACGGGCGCGCGCGCTGAGCGCGGCGATCGCCGAAGCCGTTTCGCCGTTTGGTCGCGTCGCAGCGATGGTTGCCGGCGTTCACGGCGCCGACAGTGTCCAGCAGCTTGTGATGCTGGGCGAGCCGCTGGGGGAACGCTATTCACTCGTCCGCGTGCTGAACGACTCGCATCTGGTGATCCTCGCTCACGGCGCCTGGAGCGGCACAGGGGTGATCGCCGGCACCGGTTCGTCGGCAACGGCGACGCTGCCTGGCGGCGGCGTTCTGACCGTCGGCGGATGGGGCTGGATTTTCGGGGACGAGGGCGGCGCGGTCGGCCTCGTGCGCAGCGCCGCCCAGCGGGTTCTCGCCGCCTATGATCGCGCCGACGATGATCCGCTCACGCCCCTGCTGCTGCGGGCGCTCGATGTCGATCATCCACACGCCATGAGCCACCGTCTCGCAACAACCGAGCCACGGCTCTGGGCGGGCGCCGCCCACGTTGTCTTTGAAGCCTGGCAGGCGGGATCGTGGCGTGCTGGCGAGATCATCCGAGATCACGGCGGGGCACTGGCAAACTTGGTGGCGCTGCTGCGGACGCGAGGCGGCGACACGCAAACCGTCGTTTGCGCGGGAGGCGTGATCACTAACCAGCCATTGTTGTTCGCGGCCTTCGAGGAGGCCCTGCGCCAAAGGGTAGGCCGAGACATCGAGGTTGCCCTGCTCGAGGAGCCGCCGGTCAAGGGCGCGATGAACCTCGCCCGTCGCCTCCACCAGACTTCGAGCGGCGCCCAGGCGGCGCCCGACATCCATGCGGCGATATCTGTTGTCCACCAAACGGAGAGGGTTCGATGAAGCGTATATGCATGGGCTTGGCGACGGCGATCGCCGTTGCCACAGCAGTCTCCAGTGTGCCGGCCGCCTTCGCCGCGACGCCGAAGGATCAGCTAGTGATCGGCACGTCGCTGGCTCAGGTGCTCTCGGTCGACCCCCAGCAGGGCACAGAGGAGAAAACCCAGCAGATCCTGGCGAATGCCTATGATCGTCTCGTCTATAACGACGATCAGGACCAGAACACCATCAAGCCGCAACTGGCGGAAAGCTGGGAGGTCGGCGACAAGGCGATCACGTTCCATCTGCGTGATGCCAAGTTCGCATCGGGCAATCCGGTGACGGCTGGCGACGTCGTGTTCTCGCTGGTCCGCCTGATGAAGCTCAGCCAGGCTGCATCGGGCTACTTCAAGAGTGCCGGCTATACCGCCGACAACATCGAGAGCAAGGTTCGCGCGGTCGACGAGCGCACCTTCCAGATCGATCTGACCGACGATGTCGTTCCGGAGGATCTGCTCTACCGCCTCGCCATGGGCGTCTCGTGCATCGTCGACAGCGCCGAGGTGAAGAAGCACGTCAACGCCGACGATTACGGCAACGAATGGCTGCGCACCCACACGGCCGGCTCGGGTCCCTACAAGCTCCGCAGCTGGACGCCCAACGGCATGGTGATCCTGGAAGCCAACGAGGAGTACTGGGGCGAGAAGCCCGCCATGCGCCGGATCATCATGCGCCACGCGCCCGAGAGCCAAACCGCCCGGCTGATGCTGGAGCACGGCGACATCGACATCGCCGACGCCATGACCGCGCCCGACATCATGTCGTTCGTCGGCAAGGACGGCTTCACCATCGAGAAGACCAAGATCGGCGGCTTCTACGCTTTGGCCATGAATGCGGGCGAGGAGCCGCTTTCGAACCCGCTCGTGCGGCAGGCCATTGCCTACGGCATCGATTACGACGGCATCGCCAAGACCATTCTCGGGCCCTATGGACGGCCGCGCAATGTGCCGGTTCCCGAGGACTGGAAGGGCGCCATCGCCAATCCCGACTGGTCGTTCCAGCCCGAAAAGGCAAAGGAACTGCTCGCCAAGGCCGGCTATCCCGACGGCTTCTCGTTGACCATCAAGACGATCGCGCAGCCGCCGCGTGTCGATATGGCCACCGCCATCCAAGCCACCCTCGACCAGATCGGCATCAAGGTCAGCATCAACCAGGGCAGCGGCGCCGAGATCGTCGCCGATCATCGCGCGCGCAAGTTCGACCTGCTGCTGCCTCAGGCGTCGGCGGTGATGCCCAACGCCCTCGGGGCGATGAACGACTTCGTCACCAATCCGGACAACTCCAAGGAAGCCAACAATGCCGGCAGCATGGTCTGGCGCTCAGCCTGGGACATTCCGGAGATCAACGCCCTGCGCGACGAGACGAGCCGCGAGCGCGACGATGGCAAGCGGGTGGCGCTGATCAAGGAGATCCAGGAGAAGTTCATCGCAGAGAGCCCTGCGGTGTTGCCGATGTTCGAGCGCTTTTCACCGGTCGTGATGACAGGCCGCATCGACGGCTACAAGGGCAACATCTGGTCGCTGACGCGCTTCGAACAGATCACGAAGAAGGACTGATCCTCGCCGGCCTTCGGCCTTCGCTCCGGCTCAGGACGGGCGGGAAGAAGGCCGAGGGCGCTTGGTGCTGAGAAGCCGTCACTGAACTGGGCGGCTTTGCCAGCCTCTCCGGCCTGTCATGAGATAGGCGCGCCCCAATCGTTACTTTGTAACATTTGCTATTGACGAATGTCATAACATAACGTAATCGACTGCCCCGAGCGGCGCAGCGCCCACGGCCTGCCGCACGGAGACTTCGCCATGTCCGATTGCGTTACTTTTCGGAACCTGACCCTCGGCTATCACCGCCATCCTGCCGTGCATCATCTGGACGGAGCGATCCGCAAAGGCTCGTTGACGGCCGTGGTCGGCGCCAACGGCTCGGGCAAGTCGACCCTGATGAAGGGTATCGTCGGGGTCCTGAAACCTCTTTCGGGCAGCTGCGCCGTCAAGGCAGGAACCAGCCTCGCCTATCTGCCCCAGCAGTCAGAACTGGATCGCTCGTTCCCGGCGCGCGTCGTCGACCTCGTCTCCCTCGGCCTGTGGCCGCGACGCGGGCTGCTCGGCCGCCATCGGGCGGAGGACCGCAAAGCGGTCGCCAACGCCCTTTCGGCGGTCGGGCTGGAGGGCTTCGAGAAGCGCCCGCTCGATTCCCTCTCGGGCGGGCAGCTTCAGCGATCGCTGTTCGCGCGCGTGCTGGTGCAGGATGCAGACCTCATCCTGCTCGACGAGCCGTTCAACGCCATCGACGCGCGCACCGTCATGGACCTGATCGCTCTCATTGGGCGCTGGCATGGCGAGGGGCGCACCGTCGTCGTCGTCGTCCATGATCTGGACCTTGTGCGCGAACATTTTCCTGAGGCGTTGCTTCTGGCCCGTGAGCCCGTGGCCTGGGGCGATGCGCGCGCCACGCTCTCGCCCGAGAACCTGCTGCGCGCTCGTCGCTTCCACGAGGCCTGGGACGAGAACTCGCCGTGGTGCGGACCGGGTCCGGCTCCGGGTTCGGGCGCCGAAGCGCATACAAGCAGCACGTTCGGCGACAGGACGGCGGCCTGATGAGCATCGTCTACGACTGGCTGATCGCGCCCTTTGCCGAATTCGGTTTCATGCAGCGCGCGCTCGGCGGCGCTATTCTCCTGTCCATCAGCGCCTGCCCGGTCGGCGTGTTCCTGATGCTCAGGCGCATGAGCCTGTCGGGCGATGCGATGGCACACGCCATCCTCCCCGGCGCGGCGGTGGGCTTCCTGTTCTATGGCCTGGAGCTCATTCCGATGACGCTGGGCGGCCTTGCGGCCGGCGTCGTCGTCGCGCTCGGCGCGGGCTCGGTGTCGCGGCTCACGATCCAGAAGGAGGACGCCTCCATGGCGGCCTTCTATCTGATCTCCCTGGCGCTCGGTGTTCTGATCGTGTCGCTGCGCGGCTCCAATGTCGATCTCATGCACGTCCTGTTCGGCACCGTTCTGGCGCTGAACGACGAGGCTCTGACGCTGATCGGGACGATCACCGTGGTCACGCTGGTGGCGCTCGCGATCTTCTGGCGCGCGCTGGTCGCCGAATGCCTCGATCCGCTGTTCCTGCGCTCGGTCTCGCGCCTCGGACCGCCCGTCCACTTCATCTTCCTGGGGCTGGTCGTGCTCAACCTCGTCGGCGGATTCCAGGCGCTCGGCACACTGCTGGCGGTCGGCCTGATGATGCTGCCCGCCGCCGCCGCCCGGTTCTGGACCACTCGGGTGGAGCCGATGTGCCTGCTTGCCGTCGCGATCGGCATCTTCTCGTGCCTCGGCGGTCTTCTCCTCTCCTACCACGCCTCACTCGCCTCCGGCCCCTCGATCATTCTCCTCGCCGGCGTGGTCTACATCCTGTCCACCCTGATCGGCCCGCGCGGCATTCTCGCCACACGCATCCGGCCGTCCCTCCACCGAACCGCTTAAGCTGAACAGAAGGAGCATTTGCATGTCCAGGACGATGAAGCTTGCCGCATCTTCGATCGTTATAACATTAATGACCGGGGCGGTTTCGACGGCCTCCGCCGCCGAGCTGAACGTCGTTGCCAGCTTCTCGGTCATCGCCGACTTCGCCAAGAACGTGGGTGGCGACCGCGTGAAGATCACCACCCTGGTCGGCCCGAACGGCGATGCCCACGTTTACGAGCCCAAGCCGGCGGACGCCGCCGCCATCGCGGACGCCGATGTGGTGCTGGCCAACGGCCTGCAGCTCGAAGGCTTCCTGCCGCGCCTCATCGAGGCAAGCGGGACGAAGGCCCCGGTGGTGGAACTGACCAAGGGCGGCAAGATGCTGCCCAACCCCGAGGACGAACACCATCATGAGGGCGAGGCTGCCGCCGAAGACCATGATCACGCGGCGGAGGAAACGCACGAGCACGGCCATCATCACCACGGCGAGTTCGATCCGCATGCCTGGCAGTCGGTCGCCAATGCCGAGATCTATGTGAAGAACATCGCCGATGCGTTCTGCAAGGCCGATCCCGCTGGCTGCGATACCTACAAGGCCAATGCGGCAACCTACGAGGCCAAGCTCGAGGCCCTCGACAAGGAGGTCCGCGATGCCGTCGCCGAGATCCCGGAGACCAAGCGCACGATCATCACCTCGCACGACGCCTTCGGCTATTTCCAGGACGCGTACGGCCTGAAGTTCCTGGCGCCGGAAGGCATTTCGACGGAATCAGAAGCGTCGGCCGCGGACGTCGCGGCTCTGGTGAAACAGGTCAAGGAAGATAAGGCATCGGCGGTCTTCGTGGAGAACGTCACCAATCCGCGCATGATCGAGCAGATCGCCAAGGAAACCGGGTTGAAGGTCGGCGGCGAGCTCTACTCGGACGCGCTTTCGGACGAAAGCGGGCCGGCCTCAACCTACATCGATATGATGCGCCACAACGTGGAAACCATCAAGAACGACATCCTCGGCAGCTGACCGCGATAATTGGAGAGGCGGAATCGTCCGCCTCTCTCGCCCTTATCGGCTGGTATATGCCCAACCGGGAGCAGCGATTTGCGCTTGCCCGCCGGCTCAACGCCAGCCGGCATTGCCAATCCAGTCGAGGGCCGAGAGCGAGGGCATGAACATGTACTCGCCGCCCCGCAGCCGATTGAATGTGGTCACGCCATCGAGGCGGCGCCGCACGGGATCAGCGGGAATGGTGAAATGTCCCGGCTCCTCGTGAAGCCCGACGACCGGGTCGCGCTCCTCTCCGAGATCGATGAAGTTGCCCCGGTTGATCCACTCCTGCTGGAGGAATTCGATCGTGTCATAGGCGCGGGCGCTGATGAAAATGAAGAAGATTCCGCGATCCTCCCGCGCGTCGTCCGCTGCGCTGACATCCGCCGACCATTTCGGACCGAAGGTCGAGGAGCGACGGATGATGCGATGGATGTTCTCGTCGGTCAGGATGGTCAGCTCGCTGCCGCGCGGGTTGAGGCGGCGCATATGGGCCGAATGCGGGCAGACGAGGCCGCGCGGGTCCTTGGAGAAGTCGAAATCGTTGTTGCGGCTCGGATCGCCGCCGAGTTCGGGATCATCCCTGTCCGGGGAGAGAACCAGCGGCGCGCCGGAGCGCCAGCGCCCGAACATCTTCGCGCCCAGCTTCTCCTGTTCATGCTCGCTCTCGGCATGGCGGCGGACGAAGTCGTTGAAGGCGCCGACCCGGCTCTGGTATTTGCGAAGCACCACGAAGGAGCCGTTGCGGCCGAGGATCGAAGGTTCCGGCATGGCGACCGGCGCACCGGCCTCGCTGTTCTCGCCGAGGATGAATTCGCCGGCGGCGATGGCGCGCTCCTGACCGGGCTGCGGCTCGACGCCGCTGCCGGCCACTGTGGGCTGCGATATGGAGTCGCGAAAGCCGAAGGGGTTCTTCGCATCGGCATCGGCGCCGAAGCGGTGCGTGCCCAGAAGTGTGACGCCGTGCGACCTGTCGTATTCCTCCATCGCCCGTTCGATGGTGCGATCGAGCGCCTCGTCATCACGCGCATAGATCGTCAGCGCGATGTGGCAATTGCCGGGCTTGAACGCCTCTTCCCAGGTTTCCGGCGCGTTCTCGCCGAAATCACGCAGTTGCTCGGCCCTTTCGGCCATGCCCTGGCGAAAGGCCAGCGGGAAGCTCTTGAGCGCCGTTTCCGGCAAGCCGAGAGCTCTCAATCCCGCGTGGCTGAGCGCAACGCCCATCCACGCATCCCGCTCTTCCGTCCAGTCGGACGCGGCGGGAACGTGCCGCGCCAGACGGCGGACGAGGTCACGTCCTCCCTCCGCCTCGTCCACATGCAGCATCGCGTGGATGCCGACATAGGGTTCGGGGCGCGATCGCAGAATCAGAGCCTGGATGTCGTCGAGCTCGAGCGTGACGCTTTCGCGCCGGAAGCGCGCGGCGAGATTGCCGAGGATGCCCATCTCAGTAATCAACCCCCTCCGGCTTGGCGATCTCGGTGCTGAGCTTCTCCAGCGCGGTTCTCGTGGCCGGGTCCATCTCCTTGTTGACGGCCATGGCGTCGAGGAAGGCGCCGAGCGCTTTCTCCATGCGCTGATAGCGCCGGACGTCGACCACCGTGACCTGGGGATTGGCGACGAACCAGCCGGCGGCGTCGATCTGATGATCGGCGATGAAGTCCTTCACCTTCGGGCTGTCGATGCCGGGCCAGCCCTCGATATTGGCGAACAACAGGTCCATCAGGCCGGGAATCTTGGTGGCGAAGTCGTTGATGTAGGTATCCCAGTCGCCGTCATAAGCGGTGGCGAAGAGGATGCGCGTGTCGTCGTCGAAGAAGACGAAGCGCATGTCGTGCAAGGTCGAAACCCGTTGCGCGCCGTCCATGTTGCCGTCGGTCAAATCGAAGATGCGGCGCAGCCGATCCGCGCCGCCGGGCTTCAACTTCGCGATGGCCGTCAGCTCGGAGACGTTGCCCGACTGCTTGCCGGCGCGGCCTGCCTTCTTCGCACTGCCCTTATAGGCCGGGTTGTGGTCGCGGATCATGGTTTCCAGCGCGATCCTCGCCAGTTGCGGCAGGTCCGCGGCCAGCTCGGAAGCGCGGCGTCGGACCTCCTCCAAACGGGTCTCGTCGGTGAGCCTGGGGTCTTTGCTATCGGTCATGCTGCGATCCTCAATCGGGAATGTCGTTGATGCTGGCGGGCTCCACGCGCGGGCGATCGTTCATGCGGTGGCGGAAGCGGGAGGAGCGGTCATAGGCGGCGCGGCGAATGCGCATGATGCCGCCAAGCGGCCGGTGTTCCTCGACGCCGTTCCAGGGGTTGAAGGACAGCACGTCGTCGCCATAGACCTGCCGGCCGGGGCTATAGGCTTCTTGGGACGAAAAGCGCAGCGTCGCGATGGGCCGGTGCGGCGACAGCGCCTCGTCCCAAAGGACGGCGGCATCCTCCACCGGCATCCGCTCCAGATCCGTGCAGAGCTGGGCGCGCAACGTGTATTCCGCCCCGTGCTCGCTAAAGAAGCCACCGATCGCGTCGCGCATCGTCGAATATTCGACATGGGGCACCGGCTTGCCGGTCAGATCCTTCACCGCGACGCTGGCCGGAGCGAGAGACAGCTTGGCGATATAGGCGCCGAAGCGCAGGGCCGCCTGGGTGTGGTAGGTTTCGCCGAGCGGATGGTTGTTGTCCCGCGCCAGACCGTCGAGCGTCGCGCCCGCGGTTCCGCCGAGGGCCTCCACCGCATCCTTGGCGCCGCGCGCCGCACCCGCGACGATGCGCTGGAAGATGTCGGGCGCTTCGGCATTGGCTTCCAGAACGCCGAGCAGCACCTTGTATTTTTCGATGGTCCCGAAGGCGAGCGTCGGGAAGTTGACCATCAGGAAGTCCTGATTGGCGCCGCCGATCTCCGGTGACAACCGCGCTCCCGGCACGCCGATGATCTTGATGGCGAAGCCTCTCGGCGCCGGGATCTTGTCGGAATGGATATCGCCGGGCGCCGAAGACAGACGCGCGACCACGCCATAGGTGGCCGGGCGAGCAAAAATCCCCTGTGACAGTTCGGGGGGAAGATCGTGGACGACGAGTTCGCCCTTGAGAATCGCATGCGATTTCGCATGGGCATCGCGGATGGCGTGGCGATGGCGCTCGTAGGCGCCATGACTGCTTGCCGCCATCTGCGCGACGATTTCGTCCGTCAGGCGCTGTTCGTCGTCTGAGATGATTTCTACATTCGGATGAAAGCGTGTCGGTTCCAAGTGTCACCCTGTAATCCAAGGTCCGCGACGCCGAGATCCGACGCCGTCAATTTCGGATATCAAATGATATCTGGAATTGACGGTTCCCTCTGAGCGAAGAAAAAAGAGCGGCAATGGCGCGATCCACGCCCCGCGCGGTCAGCCAGGCCGCCACCCACGAACGTCTTGTCGAGACGGCAAGACGGCTGATCGTGAAGGAATCGATCCCGGCGCTATCGCTGCGCCGGCTCTGCACCGAGGCGGGATTCACGCAGGGCGCCTTCTATTCCAACTTCGCGGACAAGGATGCGCTGATCCTGGAAATCATGGAGCGGCATCTGGCCGACATCCATCGCCAACTGGCGGACCTTTCCGCCTCGCTGCTCGACGCCGACGCGGAGCAAACCTTCGAGGCACTCACCGCCTGGCTTAACGGTCTCGACGATCGCGAGGAATGGGCGGCGCTTGCGGCCGAGCTGCGCCTTCACGCCCATCGCGATCGGGCGTTCGGCGACAGGTTACGCGCGGCCGAGGCCCATTGCCTCGCCGGCTTCGCCGCCCTTCTGGATGATCTTGCCCGGCGGCTGGACCTCCGCCCGGCCGTCCCGACTATCCACCTC
Organism: Consotaella salsifontis; assembly: GCF_900167365.1. GTDB lineage: Bacteria > Pseudomonadota > Alphaproteobacteria > Rhizobiales > Rhizobiaceae > Consotaella > Consotaella salsifontis. Next base: position 25,155 of record NZ_FUXL01000005.1, read on the forward strand.
GCACAGATCGTGCTGGACCTCTGGTACATGACCGTACTGCGCCATCCCGAGGGGGACGCGCCCCAGTCCGCGTTCGTCGCCGTTCTGCGCCAAATGCTGCCGCCCGCCATGCCGTCGGCATAGCGGCGAGCACAGCCGCGATCAGGCGCCGGGAGTGCGGCGCGGCGGCCGGCGGAGCATGCGAAGCACCATGCTCCGGTCGACACCGCCGGTGGCGAAAACAGCAACGAAATAGACCGCCATCGAGACCGCCACCAGGACAAGGACGGCCGCGGCCTCCGCATGAAGCCCCGCCCCCGGCGCCAGATGCTCCGACAGCCGGTCCAGGAGAACCAGGAGCACCCCTCCCATGACAAGCGAGGAAACGATCACCATCACGGAGCGCTTCACGAGCTGGCGGTCGATCTCCCAAAGGCCGCGCCGGCGCAGCCCCTCGAAGAGGAGCACCGCGTTGATCCAGCCGGAAAGCGTCGTCGCCAGCGCGATGCCGCGCTCGGCCATCACGAAGAAGAGGCCCAGCGACAGGGCGATGTTGGCGAGAGCCGAGGTCCCCGTCGCGATCATCGGCGTTCGGGTGTCCTCGCGGGCGAAATAGCCGGGCGTGAACACCTTGATCATGACGAAGGCGGGCAGTCCGAGGGCGTAGAGCCCCAGAACCCGCGCGACGGCCACCGTGCTCGAGGCGTCGAAGGCGCCGCGCTCGTAGATCAGGCGGATGATGGGCTCCGGCATGACGTAGAGGGCGACGGCGGCCGGAACTGTCAGGAACAGCGCGAACTCAAGGCTGCGGTTCTGGGTGTGCTGGGCCTCGCCAAGTCGCCCCGCCTTCAGCGCGCGGGCGAGTTCCGGCAGAAGGACCACCGCGATCGCCACACCCACCATGCCCAGCGGCAGCTGATAGGGCCGATCGGCATATTGCAGGATCGAGACGGCGCCGGGCTTGAAGGAGGCGATGGCCTGGCCGACGAAGAGGTTGATCTGGGTGATGCCGCCGATGATGGCGGCGGGACCGGCCAGAACGAGCAGGCGCTTCAGCCCAGGCGTCCAGCGCGGACGCTGGATCGACAGGGAGAAGCCGGCAAAGCGCATGGCGACCGTTACCATCGCCACCTGCCCGAGGCCGGAGACGAGAACAGCCCAGCTCATGAAGAAGCCGATGGTCGTCTTGTCCGCCTTCACCCACCAGCACCAGGCCAGAACGCCGATCAGCGCGAAGTTGAGCAGGCTCGGTGCGACGGCGGCGGCGAAGAAGCGGCGGAAGGCGTTGAGGATGCCCGACACCATCGCCAAGAGCGACATCGACGCGAGGTAGGGAAACATGATGCGCGAGAAGGCGATCGTGATCTCGTAGCGCGTCGCGCAGGTGATGGCGTTGGGATTGCCCGGATCGTCGACGCAGGCGGAAAGGCCCGGCGCGATGATCGTCGTCACCAGAGCCGGCATGAAGACCATGGCGAGGACGGTGAGGAGCGTCAGGACGACGAGGAGCGTCGAGAAGATTTCCGTGGCGAAGCGTTTCGCCCCCTCCTCGCCTTCTTCTTCCAACGATCGGGAGAAGAGCGGGATGAAGGCGGCGTTGAACGCGCCTTCGGCAAAGAGCCGGCGGAAGAGGTTGGGAAAGCGGAACGCGAGGTTGAACGCGTCCGCCACCGGGCCGACACCCAGCGCGGACGCCATCAGCATCTCGCGGGCAAAGCCGAAGACCCGGGAGAAGAGGGTCGCCCCTCCCACCGTTGCAAACTTACCGACGAGACTCATCGTTTGGCGATGCCGACCGCTTGAGGAAAGGACAGAGAGCCGCCGCCGCAGGCCTCCTCCTCGGGATTTTCGAAGACGGCGATGAGCCGGCGCTCGATGCGCTCGGCCCTGCTTTGCGAGGTGATCTTCGCGCCGATCAGGTCGGTAACGTAGAAGACGTCCACCACCTTCTCGCCATAGGTGGTAATATGGGCCGAGCGAATATCCAGACTGAGATCGGCGATGGCGCCCGTCAGGTCCGCCAGAAGGCCGGTCCGGTCGAGCCCCTCCACCTCGATGACCGTGAAGCGGTTGGAGAGCGCGTTGTCGACCGTGACGCGCGGCTTGACCGGGAAGAGCCCCGCCTGCTGGGTGGAGGTGCGGCGGCGCGCGAGGAGATTGGGCATGGCCTCGCGGCCCGAAAGCAGCGCCTCGATGTTGCGGCAGACGCGCTGCGCCCGGCGCCGCTCGTCCTCGTCTCCCTCGAACTCGCGGTTGATGCGGATGATGTCGAGGGCGAAGCCGTTGGAGGTGGTGAAGATCTGGGCGCCCGCGATGTTGGCGCCGGCCGCCGCGCAGCCGCCGGCGATCTGCGAGAGCAGACGCGGGTGATCGCTGGCCAGAACCGTGATCTCGGTGATGGCCGTGAAGGCATCGACGCGCACCGCCGTCGCCAGCGCCAGCCCCGCCAGCCTCATCTCGCGGATGAACTCGGCATGGCGGCGCTGATCCTCCAGCGGCACCGTGAGGAAATAATTCTGATAATGCAGGTCGATATAGGCCTCGCGCTCGGCAATCGGCCAATCGGAAAGCGCATCGGCAAGGCGAGCCTTGGCGGCACGGCCGCGGTCCTCGCGCGAAGCCTGGGAGAAGCCGCCCGTCAACAGCGGCTCCGTATCCCAATAGAGAGTGCGGATCAGCTGACCCTTCCAGCCGTTCCACACGCCCGGCCCCACCGCCCGGATATCGCAGACCGTGAGGATAAGGAGAAGGTTGAGCCGCTCCAGCGTCTGCACCTTCTCGGCAAAGTCGACGATCGTCTTGCGGTCGTTGAGGTCACGCTGCTGAGCGGTCATCGACATGACGAGGTGCTCCTGGACCAGCCAGGCCACCAGCTCCGTCTCGCGCTCGTCGAGACCGAGGCGCGGGCAGAGATGACGGGCGATCTTCGCCCCGGCGACGGAATGGTCCTCGGGACGGCCCTTGGCGATGTCGTGAAGCAGCAGGGCGACGTAGAGCGGCACCCGGTCCTTGAGCGCGCGGGTGATCTCGGTGGCGACGGGGTGATCGTCCACCAGGTCGCCGCGCTCGATCCGAGAGAGGATGGAGATCGAGCGCAACAGATGCTCGTCCACCGTATAGTGGTGGTACATGTTGAACTGCATCAGGGCGACGATGCGCCCAAACTCCGGAATGAAGCGCCCGAGCACGCCCGCCTCGTTCATCCGACGAAGATGAAGCTCGGGGTCCTTGCGGTCGGTCAGAACGTCGAGGAAGAGGCTGTTGGCCTCCCGGTTCTCGCGCAGATCCGCGTTGACCAGCCGCAGCGACCGGCGGATCAGCTTCAGCGCGGCGGGATGGTATTCGAGCTCCAGCGAGGCGGCCAGCTTGAAGACGCGAATGAGGTTGACCGGGTCCTTCTGGAAGACGTCCGGTCCGCTCACATTGATGCGATTGTTGTCGACGTAGAAGTCGACGGTGCCGGGAATCTTGCGCGCCCGGCTCCTGAGGTTGCGCACCAGGTTGCGGAAGCGCGGGGCATCCTTGGCCTGCTCGTCCTCAAGGGCTGCGCAGATGATCCGGGTGAGGTCGCCCACGTCCTTGGCCATCAGGAAGTAGTGCTTCATGAAGCGCTCGACGTCCTTCAAGCCCGGATGGGTGTTGTAGCCCAGCCGGCCGGCGATCTCCGGCTGGAGGTCGAAGGACAGCCTTTCCACCGCCTTGCCGGCGATGAAATGCATATGACAGCGCACAGCCCAGAGGAAGTCGTCCGCCTTGACGAAGAGATTGGCCTCGTGGCGCGACAGCACGCCGAGGCGCACCAGATCCTCGCCGGAGGAGACACGATAATGGTATTTGGTGATCCAGAACAGGGTGTTGAGGTCGCGCAGCCCCCCCTTGCCCTCCTTGACGTTCGGCTCGACAAGGTAGCGCGTGTCGCCGAACTTGGCGTGGCGCGCGTCGCGCTCGGCCAGCTTCGCGGCGATGAATTCGGCGCTCGTGCCTTCCACCACTTCCTGCCCGAAGCGCTCGGCGAGCTCCGCCTCCAGCGCCTCCACACCGGCCACCCTGCGCCGCTCAAGGATGGAGGTGCGAATGGTCATGTCGGTGCGCGACAGGCGGATGCACTCCTGCACCGAGCGCGTCGCATGGCCGACGGTAAATCCCATGTCCCAAAGCATGTAGAGCAGATATTCGGCGATCTGCTCGCTGTGCGCGGTCTGCTTGTAGGGAAGAAGGAACAGAAGATCGATGTCGGAGCCCGGCGCGAGCTTGCCGCGTCCATAGCCGCCGACGGCCAGCACCGTCATCCGCTCGCCCGACGAGGCGTTGACCGTACCGACGACATGGGCGACGGCATAGTCGTGGATCGCGCGGATCAGGATGTCCTGGAGGGCGGACAGCCGTTCGGCGCAGAGGCCGCCGTGGCCATCCTCGAAGAGCATCGCCTTGACGGCTTGGCGCCCGTTCTCGCTGGCGGCCTTGAGCAGGGCGAGGACCTTACCTCTGGCGCGGGCCGATCCTCCGCCTGTCTCGTCCTCCGCGGCGATGGCGTCAAGGTCGGAGGCAAGGGCCTCAACGTCGATGATCTCGGCCATGCGCAAGGGGTCCGCCTCCCCACTCGTCGAACGCGCTGCGATTCGCTTTGAGGAGCTGGACATTAGGCAAAGGTCCTGGAGGAAGGGAGGCCAACCGGCCGCCTATAGCGCGTTTTCCTTAATGACGCGAGAAAAGCGCACGACGGCCGGTTTAACCACTCAGCCGCCGACGATCTTGCCGCCGTTGGGATGAAGCACCTGCCCGGTCATGTAGGAGGCGTCCTCGCAGGCGAGGAACAGCAGCGACGGCGCAACCTCGTTGGGCTGGCCGGGGCGGCCGAGCGGCGAGGACTTGCCGAAATCCTTCACCTTGTCGGGCGGGAAGGACATGGGGATGAACGGCGTCCAGATCGGCCCTGGCGCGACGCCGTTCACCCGGATCTTCTTGTCGGCGAGGTTGGTCGCCATCGAGCGGGTAAAGGCGGTGATCGCGCCCTTGGTGGAGGAGTAGTCGATCAGCGCCGGATTGCCCTTGTAGCTGTTGACCGAGGTGACGTTGATGATGGACGCGCCTTCCTTCAGGTGATCGAGCGCGGCCTGGGTCATGTAGAAATAGGAGAAGATATTGGTCTCGAAGGTCTTCTTCAGCTGTTCCTCCGAAATGCCCCGGATATCCTCGTCCTCCTCCTGATGGCCGGCGTCGTTGACGAGGATGTCGAGCTTGCCGAACTTCTCGACCGTGCGCCGCACCGCCTCGAAACAGAAATCCTTGCTGCGCACGTCGCCGCGAATGAGCAGGGCCTTGCCGCCCTCGCGCTCCACCGCCGCCTGTGTCTCCGCCGCGTCGCTCGTCTCGTCCAGATAGACGATAGCGACGTTCGCACCCTCGCGGGCGAAGAGAACGGCGGTCGCGCGGCCGATGCCGCTGTCGCCGCCGGTGATGATCGCGACCTTGTCCTTGAGGCGGCCGGAGCCCGGATAGCGCGGCTCGTAGTCAGGGCGGGGCGTCATTTCGGATTCGCGGCCGGGATCGCGGTCCTGGTGCTGGGCGGGAATCTGTTCGGCGGACATGGTCTCACCTCTTCTTCTGATTGATCGGGGAAGACGCGGCGCGCTTCGGCGCCGCGAGGGTCAAGCAGGAAAAGCGGCGGCGGCTCGCCTGTTCCGAAAAACCGTGCCCGGCCAAGCAATTTCCGGGATGATCAGGCGAAAATCAGGCCCAGCCCGAGCACCGCGACGAGCGCCAGCGCGAAGATGAGATCGAGGCGCGAGAAGCCCGGCACGCGCAGCAGCGTCCTCGGCCGGTCGGCGCGAAAGCCCCTCGCCTCCATGGCGATGGCGGTCCGCCCCGCCCGGCGCACGGCAAAGGCCATGAGCGGCACGACCATGCGGAAGAGTTCGCCAGGCGTCGGGAAGCGCCGGAGCGGGCGGCCCGCGCGCATGGCCTCCACAAGGCGGATCTGGTGCGCCGTCGCGGCAAGGTCGGGAACCACCTCGACGGCGGCAAAAAGCGCGTAGGCGATGCGCGGCGGCAGACGGAGATAGGCCATGAGCGCGCGAACCAGCGCCACCGGCTCAATGCTGAGGGCAAAGAACAGGGAGATCATGCCGCCCGCGAGTGCGCGCAGAAAGAGGATGAGACCGCCGCGCGCCGCGTCGCTTTCGGCAAGGCTCTGCGAGAAGACCGCCACCGCCTCGGCGTTTTCCTGGCGAAACAGCACGTTGGTCGTGAAGAAGCCAAAGCCGAAAAGGGCGAAGGGGATCATCAGAAGAAGCAGTCTTGCCGGAGAGATGCGGCCAAGGACGAGAATCAGGGCAGCGAAGAGGATGAGCGCCCCGCTCTGGAAGGCGACGGAGAAGACAAGCGTGGTGGCGACGATCCAAATCAGCGCAGCCGCGAGGACCGTCAACGGGTTGAGGCGCTTCAGCATGGGCCCTCCCCGTCGAGCCAGCGCCGCACCAGGGCTGCCGCGGACGCCTTCAGCCCGTGACGCGCCAGCAGCGCGCCATCGAGGAGGATCGCCTGCGCCGGCCCTTCGGCCGCCACGTGTTCCTCCGCCAGGACCACGGCCCGATCGGCCACGCGAAGCGCGAAATCCATATCGTGGGTGACGACGACGACAGCGCGCCCCTTCGCCCTCAACGCCTCGATGCGCTCGATGAGGCCTGCCGTCGCGGCGGCGTCCAGCCCCGCCGTCGGCTCGTCCAGCACAACCAGCGACCAGCGGTCGGCGGCATCGATGGCGGCGATGGCGAGGCGGCGCTTCTGCCCCTGGGACAGCGTCATCGGATGGCGGCTCTCGAGGCCCGAAAGCCCATAGGCGGCAAGCACCGTTGCTGTTTTCTCCGCATGGCCCGCCGCATCGGTCCCCTTCAGCATGGACGCGATCTCCTCGCGCACCGAGCCTTGAGAGAACTGCGCCTCTGCCTGCTGCACCACCAGGGCTCCCGCCGGGCCTTCGCGGCGTCCTCCCTTGAGGCGCAGGAGGCCGGCGAGGCTGGCCGCAAGCGTCGATTTCCCCGCGCCGTTGCGGCCAAGAAGAACCGTCACCTCCCCCGCCCGGACCGCGAGATCGATGCCGAGGAGCACAGGCTTTCCGAGAAAGGGGGCGCAATCGGCCCGCTCCAGACGGACGATCACCGCCCCCGCCGAGGAACGACGTGGCGGCAACCGCTCGGCGAGAAAGGCACCGAGCACCTCCGTCACCTTCTCCGAAGCGGCAAGCTGGCCCAGCGCCTCCTCGATGGTCAGCGGCGGCGGCGTCAGCACGATTCCCGCGTCGATGAGACGGGCATCGAGTTCGCTCGCCGCCGGACGCCAGATGCCTTCGGCCTCGAGAAGGGAACCATGATCGCGGAAGAAGCGGCGCGGCTCGCCCTCGGCGAGAACGTGCCCACCGCGCCCAAGGGCCACAACCCGGTCGACGGCGGTGATCGCCTCGCCGATGCGATGATCGACGATGAGCGTCGTCCGCTCGCCTTTGGACGCGACGAGGATGTGGTGCAGCCGCCGGGCAATCTCGGGGGCGAGATGCGCTGTCGGCTCGTCGGCAACGAAGAGATCGGCGTCCTGAACCAGCGTCGCAGCCAGGGCCACCCACTGGCGTTCTCCCCCCGAAAGCGAAAGGGAGCGGCGGTCGCGCCAGCTTTCGGGAAGCCCGAGCAGGTCCATCGCGGCGCCAACGCGAGCCTCGATCTCGGCGGCTGGCAACGCGCGGTTTTCGAGAGCGAAGGCGATTTCGTCCTCGACCCGCATGCCGCAGAGCACCTGATCGGCATCCTGAAAGTAATGGGCGACGGTGTCGGACCACTCGGCCGGCCGGCGCTCGGTTGCCGGCCGCCCCGCAACCCGCGTTTTCCCCGCCACCGTCGCCGGCACGCTTTCAGGAATGAGGCCGGTCAGCGCCAGAAGCAGCGAAGACTTTCCCGAACCCGAGGCCCCCAGAAGGAGGACGCATTCACCGCGCCTCACCTTGAGGTCGATCGGGCCGACGGCGGGCACCGGCTCGAAGGGAAAGGTGACGCGTGTGCCCGCCCACTCGGCGATGGGGCACTCCTCAGGCGAGCGCAGCGGTGCGCTTGTCACGATCGATCGCCAGACCCTGGAGAACGCCGGTGCGATAGAGCACCTCGGCGATCACCTTGCCGAGGAAGCCGCCCAGGAGCGCGCCCGAAACAGACCGCAGAACGAACATCGCCACGAGAAGGCCCGGCGCCAGGGCGCCATAGTCGAAGCGAATCCAGGTGTAGGCAAAGCTGAAGACGGCCGAGCCGACGCCGGCGGCCATAAGCACCGGCAGCGAATAGTTGCGCCAGCGTGTCGCGGCGAAAACCGCCTCGGCGCCCGCGCCCTGGATGAGCCCCGACAGGACGAGGATCAGGCCGCCGGGGCTGCCGAGCAAAAGCTCGACGGCGGACGCGAGGACCTCGGCGCCGAGCGCCGCGCCCGGCTTGCGGATGATGGCGGCGGCGACGATCGAGGCGACGAACCAGAACCCCATGAAGACGTCCATGGAAAGCGGCCCGATGATTGCCTGGGCGATCAGCCAGATCTGCACCCAGCCCATGTAGAGCGCCGCGAAGACGGCGCCGAGAACGGCGACGATCAGCGTTTCGCGCAGGGTCCATGCGGATGTCATGACAAGCTCCTCTAAACGGGAGACGGAAGGAAAGGTTGAGAAGAAGAGCGCCGCACCGGAGCGGCCTTGGTCGCCCTAGCGAACCCGCGTCGGGCTGTTCGCCGAGACGGTCAGGTCGAGGGCGACGTGGGCACCCTCGGGCGCGAAATTGAGAAAGGCTTCCCCTAGGGTCGCGAAGACAGGACCGGCATCGCCGCGCAGCTTGGTGCAGAAGTTCTTCGCCCGATCGAAGACGCCGGACTCTTTTAGAAAGTCGATGGCCGCATAGATCTCGTCCATGTGGCGGCCGTCGCCGAGCGGGTAATAGGAAAATTGCGCGGCCACGGTCTGGCCGGTCCGCGCCGCGGCGTCCACCGCCGCTAGGCTTGTCTCGATGGCATCGGCGCCCTGGCTGACGCGGCCGAGATCCGTCGTCGGCGTGCATATCTCCGCATCGGGCTCGCCGGGGCAGCCGCGCGAGACGGTCGCCGACAGAACGACATGAACGCCCGATTTCGCCGCCGCGACGAAGAGATCGCGCATCAGCGGAAAGAGTTCCTCGGGCGGGCCGACGACGAGGGTGGAAAGATCGTCGGTCTCGATGCGGAACCGCTTGCGATAGGGATCGATCGCCTCGAGAGCGCCGAGAATGACCGAAACGAAGTCGCCGGTCATCGGATAGAGGGAAATCTGCGCGCCTGAAAACATGGCTTAACTCGCTCCGCTGGCATTACCCAGATCAGCTTGAGGGTTTGAAGGCCTGACGCCTTCCTCTCAGCCCCGGCGATACGGAGCACCCCTGTTCGATGGGCCAGTCATAAAGCGAACCCGGCGCGCTGGCAACCGGCAAGGTTCGGACGACTGAATTTAGGCTGCCCCCGTGTTCAGGCCCTTCAGCCGATAGAGCGCCTCCAGCGCCTCACGCGGGCTCATTTCGTCCGGGTTGAGCCGCGCCAACTCCTCCAGGGCCGGAGAAGCCTGTTCCTTGGCCGGCTTGGGTTCGGCCGCCTTGCGCGCCACGGCGGCAAAGAGCGGCAGATCGTCGATGAAGGCGGTGCGCGTGCCGCCCTCGTCGCCCTTTTCCAGTTCGGCCAGGACATGGCGCGCCCGCTCGATCACCGCCGGCGGCAGGCCGGCGAGCTTGGCGACCTGAATGCCGTAGGACCGATCGGCAACGCCCGGCCGGACTTCGTGGAGCAGGATGACGTCGCCCTCCCACTCCTTCACCCGCATGGTCGCGTTCCTCATGCGCTTGAGGCGCGCGGCGAGCGCCGTCATCTCGTGGAAGTGCGTGGCGAACAGCGCACGGCAGTGATTGACCTCGTGCAGGTGTTCGACGGCGGCGAAGGCGATGGACAGGCCGTCATAGGTGGCCGTGCCGCGCCCGATCTCGTCGAGAACCACCAGCGCGCGCGGTCCCGCCTGGTTGAGGATCGCCGCCGTCTCGACCATTTCGACCATGAAGGTCGAGCGCCCTTCGGCAAGGTCGTCCGATGCCCCGACGCGAGAGAACAACCGGTCGACGACGCCTATGCGGGCGCGGCGGGCTGGCACATAGGCGCCGATCTGAGCGAGCACGGCGATCAAGGCGTTCTGGCGCAAAAAGGTCGACTTGCCGCCCATGTTCGGGCCGGTGAGCAGCCAGATGGCGCCGGCCTTCGTGCCCGGCGGCGGCGAAAGATCGCAGTCGTTGGCGATGAAGGAGGCCGCGTCCGCCTTCAGCGCCGCCTCGACCACGGGATGGCGCCCGCCCTCGATGCAGAAGGAAAGGCTGTCGTCCACCTCTGGCAAGCACCAGTCCTCGGCGATGGCAAGCTCGGCGAGCGCGGACGAAACGTCGAGGATCGCGAGCGCCGACGCGCCCGCCTGAAGCGCGGCGGAGGCGGCGATCACCGCATCGCGCATGCCCTCGAAGGCCGAAAGTTCCAGCCGCAGCGCCTCCGCGGCGGCGCCCGCAATCCTCTGCTCGATTTCCGACAGTTCGACTGTGGAAAAGCGCATGCAGTTCGCCAGCGTCTGGCGGTGGATGAAGCGCGCCTTCGCCTCGTCGCCCCGGCTGAGCGCGGCGGCCTGGGTATCGGGAACCTCGATGAAATAGCCGAGCACGTTGTTGTGCTTGATCTTCAGTGACTTGACGCCGGTCTCCTCGACATAGCGTCCCTGCATCTCGGCGATCACCCGACGCGACCGATCGCGCAGATCGCGCGCCTCGTCGAGAGCAGGGATGGCGCCGGCGCGCACGAAGCCGCCATCGCGCTTCAGAAGGGGAACGTCATCATCCAGCGTCGCGGAAAGATGCTCGGCCAGCACCTCCGGCAGGGCCAGGAGATGGGCGAGCGCCTCGATGAGCTCCGGCGTCTCCAGAAGGTCGACGGCGCCGTGAAGATCGGCGATGGCCGCAGCGCGGGCGAGCCCTTCACCGATGGCGAGAAGGTCGCGAGGCCCGCCCCGGTCGAGCGAGAGGCGGGAGAGCGCGCGCTCCATGTCCGGCAGGGATTTCAGCGCCTCGCGCAGGCGCCGCCGCGTTTCGGCCTCCTCGATGAAGAAGGACAGCGAGCGCTGACGTCGCCGGATTTCGGCGGGGTTGGTGAGCGGCGCCGCGAGACGGGAGGCCAATAGGCGCGCGCCGGCTCCCGTCATCGTGCGGTCGATCACAGCCAGAAGGCTGCCCTGGCGGCGGCCCGAGATGGTGCGGGAAAGTTCGAGGCTCGTGCGCGTCGCCGGATCGATGAGCATCACGGCGCCCTCGTCCAGCCTTTCCGGCCGCGCGAGGGCGGGACGCGATTCGAACTGGGTCTTGGCGAGGTAGGCGGTCAGCGCCGCCGCGGCGGAAAGCTCGACGCGGGAAAAATCCCCGAAGCCGGAGAGGGTCGCCACGCCGTAGAAGCGGCAGAGCCGCTCTTCCGCCGTCGCCCCGTCGAAGAGAACGGCCGGCTCGGGACGCACGGTGCGCCCCAGCCGCGCGAAAACCTTCTTCAGGCTTTCGTCGTGAAACACGGTGTCCGGAACGACGAGCTCGCTCGGCTCGACCGCCAGGATATCGGCGAGAAGACGATCGGCCTTTGTCGCGAGCACCTTGAAGACGCCGGTCGAAAGGTCTGTCCAGGCGAGCGCGTATTCGGCGCCAGGGGCCGAGCCGCCGATGCGCGCCAGGCTCATCAGGTAGTTGGCACGGCCCGGCTCGAGCAGCGCCTCCTCGGTGATGGTGCCGGGCGTGACGAGGCGAACCACGTCGCGCCGCACCACCGACTTGGCGCCCCGCTTCTTCGCCTCGGCCGGGTCCTCGATCTGCTCGCACACCGCCACCCGATGGCCGAGGGCGATCAGCTTCTGAAGATACTCGTCGGCGGCGTGGATCGGCACGCCCGCCATGGGAATGTCTTCGCCAAGATGCTTGCCGCGCTTGGTTAGCGTGATGCCGAGCGCGCGCGACGCCTCGGCCGCGTCCTCGAAGAACAGCTCGTAGAAATCCCCCATGCGATAGAAGAGCAAGCAATCGGGATTGGCCGCCTTGACCTCGATGTACTGAGCCATCATCGGAGTGGGGGCAGCAATGTCCTTGTCGACCGTCATGAACGCGCGAGGTCCGTCTTCGTCAGGCATACTCAACCGGTGCCCCCGTGAGGGCAGGATCGTCCTTCCCGATTATACCAAGCCATCTCGAGCCGAAAGGCGGCCGACCGTGGCGGCGTTCACGGACTGCCTCCCTCCCCTGCTTTTTCGTGAAGCGCGTTTTCGTCGCCCCGGCTTGAAACCCGAGGCCGGCAATCGCATTTCGAACAGCAGGAAATTGACCGCCGTTGTGGCGGTCATGTGATTGCGGCGGCGCCATCCATTTGGCAGGATAGGCATTTCCGGTGCAATGTTTGGCGCTCCGGCGGCCTTGGAGAATCATGACATGAGAAAGCTTGCGGGGATAGCAGGATTTGCGCTCATCGCCAGCTCGGCGCTGGCCGACACCGCGCAGCCGGCGACGTCAAATGTCAATGTCTACCAGTACGCGCTAGAGCATCCGGCCAACGATACGAGCGTGCCGTTCCTGCCCGTTCTTGGCGAGTCCGTACCCGCGAAGGTCAAGATCGAGGAGCCGCAGAAGGGGGGCCGCTACGGCTACTTCTATTATGCCGGCCAGCCGATCATCGTCGATCTCGCCACCCGCAGCGTCGTGCGCATCGGCCAATAAGCGGGAACAGGCGGGAGGCCATGGAGTAGCGGGCAAAACCTCCGCAGATCGTTAGGATCAGGCGGCAAACCGCCCGGCATCGGCGCCATAATGGCCGATATAGCGCGGATTGATGTTCTCCACCGGCAGGACGACCAGAACGTCTGTGGTGCCGAACTGATAGTCCACCACCGCGCCCTCGCCGATATAGCCCCCGAGGCGTAGATATCCCTTGAGCAGCGGCGGAAGCTGCGCCAGCGCCCTCTTCGGGTCGGGGCATTCGCCTGGAATCACGACGCTGCGGTGAGGCAGAGCCGCCACGCGCCACTCGTCTGGCGCCTTGGCGTGGTTCGCCAGAAAGGTCAGCGGCAAGGTGAGAGTGGAGAGCTCGGTGCCGGAAAGGGAGGCACAGCCGAACAGCACATCCACCTTGTGGTGGAGCACATAGGCCCAGATCCCCTGCCATAGCAGCTCGACCGTGCGTTTGCCGCGATAGTCCTTGAGCACGCAGGAGCGGCCGAGCTCCAGGAAGCGCTTGCCTGGATGGCGCAGGATCATCGGCCCGATATCGAATTCGCTCGCGGTATAGAACCCGCCCGCCAATGCCGCCGACGTATCGCGCATCAGGCGGTAGGTGCCGACGATCTGTTCGGTGAGAACGGCGCTTTTCTGCGTATCGATGACGAGAAGATGGTCGCAATAACGATCGAACCCATCCTTGTCCCGGCGGGTCATGCGCTGGAGCGCCGAAGGCTGGGCCGCCATTTCTTCGTAGAAGACGTGATAGCGCAGCTGCTGGGCTGCCTTGATCTCCTCGCGAGAGCGCGCGAGGCGTACTTCCATACCGCCGAGCCGGCCAAGAACCCCCATAGTCGGATCGATACTCATGGCCTGTCGCGGCATGGGAACGAACGACGCCATCTTGGCGCCGAGCGGTTTCACCTTTTCGCCCAAGGGCTTCGCCATTCTTCGGATGCGTCCGCCTTCCCGTCCATGATCAAGGCTCATCGCCGTCCTCCTGGCCCCCGGATTCTGGCAAGGCCAGACCGATCGAGGCGCACCGAGAGCAGATGGCTCAAAAGCCGGTCGCCCTCTGGCTCCATCCAAAGACCATCGCGGTTCTTCGGCTGCTCATCTCCTAGCCTACGTCCGGCGACATTTTGATGACTTGTCACGAACGCGGGGAGGCAGCCTCATCGAACCATCATGAACATTGTGGAGGACGGAGGGCACGCACGCAAGCGGTAAGCTTCCGACGTCCCGCCGCGGCCTTCAAGGCATGGCGACGACGAGGCGGCCGCGCACCTTACCCTCGGTGATCTCCCTTCCCGCCTCGATGATATCGGCAAAGCCAATGTCCTTCGTGATCGCGGCGAGCTTCCCAGGGTCGAGATCGGCGGCGATCCTCGCCCAGGTGCGCTGACGCTCGGCCCGCGACACCCGCGAGGCATCGACGCCCAGCAGCGACACGGCGCGCAGGATGAAAGGCGCGACGGAGGTCGGCAAGTCCATACCACTGGCATTGCCGCAGCAGGCGACGGCACCGCCATGCTTGATGGATGCGAGCATATGAGCAAGCGTCACGCCGCCGACCGCGTCGACGCCCGCCGCCCAACGCTGGGCTTCCAGCGGCTTGGGCGCACTCGCGAGCTCCGCGCGATCGATGACCTCGGCAGCGCCGAGCCCCTTCAGGAATTCATCCTCCTCGCGCCGCCCGGTCACGGCGACGACATGCCAGCCGAGCTTGGCGAGAATGGCAATGGCGACTGAGCCGACGCCGCCGGAGGCACCCGTCACCACCACCGGCCCGCGCTCCGGCGTCATGCCCAGTTCCTCCAGGCGCATGACGCAGCGCATGGCGGTGAAACCCGCCGTGCCAACGGCCATGGCATCGCGCATGGAGAAGCCGTTCGGCAGGGCAACCAGCCAGTCGCCGTCGACGCGGGCGCGTTCGGCGAAGGCGCCGTAATGGCTCTCGCCGATGCCCCAGCCGTTGAGAATCACCTTGTCGCCGACCTTCCAGTCGGCATGGGAGGAGGAGATGACGGTGCCCGCGAGGTCAATGCCAGGAACCAGCGGAAAGCGCCGGACGATCGGCGCCTTGCCGGTGAGGGCGAGGCCGTCCTTGTAATTGATGGTGGTGGCCGCGACGGCGATCTCGACATTGCCGTCCATGAGGTCGGCCGGCGTCATGTCGACGACGGAAACCGATTGGCGCTTGTTCTCATCGCGCTCCACCAGGATCGCCTTGAAGCTCTGCGTCATGAGGATGGCCCTTCCTTGGCTCCTGTCCGCCGGTCGTGATCGAGGATGAACTCGTCGAGGATCACCAGCCCCGCCCCCACCGTGATGAAGGTATCGGCGAGGTTGAAGATGGCGAACGACCAGACCGGCGTGTGAAAAAGGATGTAGTCGACAACATAGCCGAGGCGAAGGCGGTCGATGAGATTGCCCACAGCGCCCCCGACAATGATGGCGAAGGCGAAATGACTGACCCAGCGCGTCGGCGGCGTCTTTCGCCAAAGCCAGAAGACGAAGACGAGCACGAGGAGCGCGACGGCCGAGAGGCCGAAGACACTCATGCCGGAGAAGAGAGAGAACGAGATGCCCTCGTTGCGGGTGTGGTAGAGCGCGAGGAAGGGCAGAACCGGGACGCCATCGCCAAGCGGGATGGTCGCCACGATCGCCGCCTTGATCAGCTGGTCCGCCAGAACCGCCAGCGCGACGATAATGGCGCCACGCGCAAAGACCGCCGAAGGCCTCACAGCTTCAGCGCGCTCCGCCGCGCCTCGAACAGCATGACCGCCGTCGCCACCGCGAGATTGAGGCTGTCGGCCCGCCCCGCCTGCGGAATGCGTGCCAGCACATCGCAGGCACCGGCCAGAGTATCCGACAGGCCGACCTGCTCGTTGCCCATCAGCAGGACCGTCGGTCGCTTGCCATAGGCCGGCTCGCGAAAATCGGTCGTGCCCGTCATGTGGGTGCCGACGAGAAGGCCGCCGAAGCCCGCGCGCCAGGAAAGGAACTCGGCCTCGCTGACGCGCGCCAGCGGCACCGAGAAGATCGATCCCATGGTCGCGCGCACTGCCTCAAGGCCGAAGGGGTCGACCGTATCGCCCACCAGCATCACGGCCCTCGCGCCGGCCGCGTCGGCCGTGCGGATGATGGTGCCGAGATTGCCAGGGTCGCGGACGCGGTCCAGGGCGACGACGACGCCGTGCTTGCCGAAATCGATCTTCTCCGGCGGCAGAGTCTTCTGGCGGAAAACGCCGATCGCGCTTTGCGGGTTGTCCCGACGACTGATGGCGGCGAGCACCTTCTCGTTGGCCTCGATGACATCGGCACCGAGCGCCACGGTCTTTGCCGCCGCCTTGGACAGTGCCGGATGGTCGAGATCGGCCTTGCGCACCACCAGCGTCTCGATGCGCCAGCCGGCCTCGAGCGCGTCGAGCACGAGCTTCAGCCCCTCGGCGAGGAAGAGCCCGGCCTCGCCCCGGTGCTGCTTCTTCTGGGCGAGAAGGCGGATATCCTTGACCAGCGGATTGGAGACGCTCGTCACTTCCTTGACACGGCCGGGCGCGGCCGTGGAGCGGCGCGGCTTCTGCTGGGTATCGGCGGGCTCAGACATCGGCGATCCATCGCGAGAACAGCGAGGTCGAAAGTCGGCGCGGCTCCGCCCCTTCTTCCTCGATGACGAGTTCGCCCGATTCGACGGCGCCGCCCCTTCCCCGCATGGCCTCGGCCATCAGCGCCGAAAGCGTGTAGAAGGAAGCGCGGATCGAATAGGCAGTGAGGACGACGAAAAGCGGCCTGTCAGTCAGAAGCTCTCGCGTCAGGGACAGAAGATAGGGCAGATCGTCGAAAAGCTGCCAAACTTCCCCTTTGGGGCCACGCCCGTATTTCGGCGGGTCGAGCAGGATGGCGTCATAGCGGCTGCCGCGTCGCACCTCGCGCTCGGCATAGCGCACCGCGTCCTCGCAGATCCAACGGATGGGCCGATCGCCAAGCCCCGCCAGCTCCTGATTCTCCCGCGCCCAGCCGATCGCCTTCTTGGAAGCGTCGACATGCGTGACTTCCGCCCCGGCGCGCGCGCCGATGAGAGAGGCGACGCCGGTATAGCCGAAAAGGTTGAGAAGACGGACCGGGCCCCGCGCCCGCACCTTCTCCTCAATGAAGGCCCAGTGCGCTGCCTGCTCGGGAAACACGCCGACATGGCGGAAGGAGGTAAAGCGCCCGAGATAGGAAAGGCCGTCATGGGCGAGCGGCCAGGTTTCGCCGAGCGGAACCTTGGGAAAGCGCCAGCGGCCCGTGCCCTCCTCCTCCGTATCACCGGTGAAGACGGCGTCGACGTCCTCCCAACGCGCCTCGCCGAGGCGGCGCGGCCAGATCGCCTGGTTCTCCGGTCGGCGAACGAGAAGCGGACCGTATCGCTCGAGCTTCTCGCCTCCTCCTGAATCGATCAGACCGTAGTCTCGGTCGGATGCCACGGAGAGGATCACCGGAAGGCGCTCGAGGGGACGCGCACCCTCGCGCACGGCCAGGGGTGGACGCGCCGGGCGCTCCTCCGGCTCCGCCGGATCTAACGGTTGGGGAACGCGCGGATTGCGGCGCTTGGCTTCGCTCGCGCCACCAGCATGCGACGTTGTGCCGCTTGCTCTGTCATGGCGAAGGGCGGGGCGATCCTTTGCTCCGCCTGATGGCCGGTGCGGTCGGCGCACGCGCAGCCCTCCGTTCTGGTGTGATTGCGAATCGCGGGGGCCGCGTTTGGTCCTGGCCGAAGAGTTGGCCGCCGCCTATTTTGCCGCCGGCGTCCCGCCGCCTTTGGCTTATGCGGTCCGGGTCGGCGCCAGGGCGGTCCCGCCACCGGCCGATGCGGCCAGCTGGTCGCGCTCGGCCCTCATGCGACGGGCGCGCTCGCGCGCCTCCTCCGCCTCGTTCCTGGCGCGTTCCAGCTCATGCTTCCGGCGAAAAGCGGCGCGGCGGTAGTGAGCCTGCGTGACGAAGGTGCCGATGCCGCCCAGGAAGACGCCGACGATGAGAAAACCCATGAGCAGCACGAAGAGCGGCGCCGACAGCTGAAGCTGCGGCAATGTGCCGAGTGGGTCGAGCGACAGGGTCGTCATCTCCCGGTTGGCGACGCAGAAGATGATCAGCACCACCGCGATCGGAACCAGAATGACGAAGGAAATGACTTTGGAAACCATGGACCGTTCTCAGCAGACGCAAGGTGCCGGCCGCTCGCGGGAGCCGCCGCTCTTCGTCTAGTATGGTCTGGGGGCACGAGCCGTCAACGTCGCGAGGGCGGAAAGCTTAACCCTTGGCTGACGGATAACCGTCTTCCCGCTCAGCTCTCGTCGAAACCGCGCGAAGAGACCGCTGGTCAATCGCCGCTGTTCAGACGCTCGCGCAATTCCTTGCCCGCCTTGAAGAAGGGCACCCACTTCTCTTCGACGTCCACCGTGTCGCCGGTGCGCGGGTTGCGGCCGGCGCGCGGCGGGCGGTTCTTGACGGAGAAGGCGCCAAATCCGCGCAGCTCCACGCGATCGCTCTCGCAGAGCGCCTCCGTGATCTCGTCGAAGATCGCGTTGACGATCGTCTCCACGTCCCGCTGATAGAGATGGGGATTACGGCTCGCGATAATCTGCACGAGTTCGGACTTGATCACTTATTCCTCCAGCGCCGCACCGAACCGGCATCTGCCTCGCGTCCAACGGCTCTGATCGCCGCCAATGGCAGCATTGGTTGTTCCCCAAAATAACAAACGCCAGCCCGCGTCGACGGACTTGCGCCTGTCACCGAAGCTGCCAGAGCGACACGAGGCCGTCAAGTCGCGCCGCCGGCCCGGCAAGCGCCTCGGCAAGGCTGCGCGCCGACGGGTCGAGTCCCACGAGGGAGAACGCCGCCGAGCGCGCATTCTCGATAAAGGCGAAACGACCCTCCCGATCCGGCTTGCGATCGACGATGGCCAGTCCCTTCGGCATGTCGGGCTGGGCCTCGAGCCAGGCGCGCAGTTCGACCTCGCCGCCGATGGTGTCGACCAGGCCATTCTTGACCCCCTGCTGCCCGGTGAAGATCGAGCCGTCGGCGAGCTCCAGCACATCCTCCCGACTCATCTTGCGCCGTTCCGCCACCAGATCGACGAACCAGCCATAGGTGTCGGCGACGATGCGTCCAAGCATGGCGCGCGCCTCGGGATCGGTCGGGTGGAAGGGCGAAGGCTCGGCCTTCAGCGGCGCCGACTTCACCGCGTCGATCTTGACGCCGATCGTGTCGAGCAGCTTCGAGGCATCGGCAAATTGGATGAGGACGCCGATCGAGCCGACGATGGACGTGTTGTGGGCGACGATATGGTCGGCGGCGCTGGCGATCATGTATCCCGCCGAGGCCGCGAGGCTGCCAACCTCGGCAGCCACCGGCTTGACCTCGGCTATGGCGCGGGCCGCCTCGTAAATGGTTTCGCCGCCCGTCGTTGTGCCGCCGGGCGAATCGATGCGCAGAATGACGGCGCGCACCTTGGGATCCGTTCGCAGCCCGTCCATGAGGCGCAGCAGATCGCGATCCTCCGTGACGACGCCCTCGATCGAGATCCTGGCGATCTGGTCGCCCCCGAGCCAGGATTCCTCCGGGCCGCGCAACAACAGCGCCGCGCCGACCACGGCCAGCGCCAGGATCGCGATCGCAGCAAAGCGCCAGAAGCCGAGCTTGCGTCGCAGCCAACGCCGGTCCATGAGGTCGTAAGGGTCGTGCGCCAAGCTTTTCTCCGCCAGAAATATCAGAGGGCCACCGACCGATAGTGTCTCGCCGCATCCTTGCCAAGGCAAGATGGGCGCCTCGATGGCGTGACAGGGGGTTACGAGCGACGTAAAAATCCCATATTCGCAGAGGAGACTGTGCCGTTACCATCAGGGGATGGAGGCAAAGCCTCGCTCCGACGCCGATTTGGGAAGGATCCCGTGCTCGATCGATCCAGTGACGCCGTCACGAACATCCGCGACGAGCGGCCCGCCAGCATGGGAAACGAGCCGGGACGCGCGGAGGCCCCCCCGCGTCTTGAGCGCGAGTTCCGGCGTGCGCGGCGCCATTCGACGCTCGTTCGGATTCTGCGGATCAGCCTGCCGGTCCTCGCTGTGCTCATTCTTCTTGCTGCCGGCGCCAAGACCTGGCTCGCCCGTCTGATACCAGACGACATGAGCCTGGCCAACGTAACCGTCTCTGATGGGCGCATCGTGATGGAAGCGCCGCGCCTTTCCGGCTTCGACAGCCATGACCAGCCTTACTGGATGGTCGCCGACAAGGCCTATCAGTCGGTGGGCGATGGCCGCATCGACCTGGAAGGCGTTCGCGCCAATCTTTCCCTGACCGACGGCACCACCGTCGACATCAGCGCCACCAAGGGTCAATTCGATCCGGAAAAGCAGACCCTCAGCCTCGATGACAAGATTACTGTAAGGACGTCCAGTGGTATGACGGCCGAAATGCAGCATGCCGACGTCAACATCGCCAAGAATGAGCTGACGGGCCAAGGTCCGGTTGAGATCACGACGCAAAGCCAGACGGTGCATGCCGGCAGCCTCAAGGTGGCGGGCGGTGGCAAGCTTCTGTCATTCGGCGATCGCGTGAAGATGACGCTGTTGCCGGAGAAGACTGATACGCCGTCCCAACCCGGCGCCGGGAGCCGATAGGATTTTTCCATGACGAAACTGCTTTCTGCCATGCTCATTGCCGGCGCCCTCGCCCTGCCGGCATCGACAATCGGGGCCGGAGCGCAAGGCTTCGGCAATACGTTCGGCGGCCTCCAGATGTCGCAGGATCAGCCGATCGCCATCGAGTCGAACCAGCTCGACGTCAACGACGCCGACGCGATGGCGGTCTTCACCGGCAACGTGCAGGTCACGCAAGGCGAAACGCTGCTCAAGACCGGCAAGCTTGTCGTACACTACGCCAAGCAAGCGGCCGGCGGCGACTCCGCCGATGGGAAGGCCAAGCCGGCAGCGGCCAGCCTGCCCGGCGGCGGCGGCGAGATCGAGAAGCTCGAGGCCAGCGAGAACGTCTACATCAAGTCGAACGATCAGGTGGCGACCGCCCAGCAAGCGACGTTCGACATGACCACACAGCTCGCCGTGATGACCGGCGACGTCGTGCTCACCCAAGGCGACAATGTCGCGGCCGGATGCCGGCTTACCATTCACATGGATACCAGTGTCGCCCGCCTGGAAAGCGGCAACTGCGGTGGCGCGAAGGGCGAAGGCCGTGTGCGCGTCATGCTCACGACCAAGCAGAAGCCTGAGGGCCAGCAATGATCGCCGACGTGCTGCGCCAGCCATCGCCGAGAGATTGGCCGGCCCTCGGGAGACGGCGCCCATGAGCCTCGTGGATGACCGGGCGGCCGATCAGGGTGCGACTGGGCCGACCGTCGGCTCCGAGGGTGCGCTCGTCGCCAGCGGCCTCACCAAGACCTATCGCGGCCGACGCGTGGTCGATGATGTCGCGCTGTCGGTTCGGCGCGGCGAGGCCGTCGGGCTTCTCGGGCCCAACGGTGCCGGCAAGACCACCTGTTTCTACATGATCACCGGCCTCGTGCCGGTGGATCGCGGCCGCATCGAGCTCGACGGCCATGACATCACCGGTGTGCCGATGTACCGGCGCGCGCGCCTCGGTATCGGCTACCTGCCGCAGGAAGCCTCGATCTTTCGCGGCCTTTCCGTCGAGGATAACATTCGCTCCGTCCTGGAACTCGTGGAGAAGGACAAGGCCAAGCGCGAGGCGGAGCTGACGTCGCTGCTCGAGGAATTCCACATCGCGCATCTGCGCAAGCAGGCATCCACCTCGCTGTCCGGCGGTGAACGACGGCGCTGCGAGATCGCGCGAGCACTGGCCACTCATCCGACCTTCATGCTGCTGGACGAACCGTTCGCCGGCGTCGATCCGATCGCGGTGGCCGATATCCAGGCTCTGGTCCGCCATCTGACACGGCGCGGCATCGGCGTACTGATCACCGACCACAACGTTCGCGAAACCCTCGGCCTGATCGACCGCGCCTACATCATGCACGCGGGCGCCGTGCTGACCCACGGCAGTCCCCAGGAAATCGTCGACAACATCGAGGTCCGGCGCTTCTATCTGGGCGACCGTTTCACCTTCTGATCCAGGGCCTGCCACGGCATTCCGCCTGTCGTGCCGGCAATCGTGGTCGAGGCGGCGCATCGACAGACGTTGACAAGCAAGATGCGGACCAGCTTTGATGCGTTCGGGTGAAAGCACCCGGACGCCGGCAGGCGGGATGCCGGCTCGTCATCGCCAGCGCGACATCGAGGACCTCGTGGGGCCTCCTCGGTCGGGCCGGCGATCCTGGGTCAGGTGGGATTGCGATAGACGCATGATGCTGTCGGCAAAACTTCAACTTCGTCAGAGCCAGTCGCTGGTCATGACGCCGCAGCTTCTCCAGTCGATCCGGCTGCTGCAGTTCAATCATCTCGAACTCAAGTCCTTCATCGAGGCCGAGGCCGAGCGCAACCCGCTCATCGAAGTGGTCGAGAATCCGGAACCGGGGGCGACGACCGTGCCATCGGGCGAGGATGCGCCAGGGGCGCGCCACGTGGCGGAAGTCGACACAGAAGCCGGAGAAATGCTTCCTGGCGAGGCGCCACGGGCCGAGGCGGAGTACGGTTTTTCCACGCCCTGGGGCGGCGGCGCGGGCACGAGCACGGGTGACGGCGCGGCCTGGATCGAGGACCTGCCGGAGACCGGCCACTCCCTGATCGCGCACGCCGAGGCCGAGATCGGCGAAATCATCGCCGGTCCCATCGACAAGGCAATAGCGCTGGCGCTTCTGGATCACCTCGACGAGGCAGGCTATCTGCGCGTCGCCGCAAGGGACGCGGCCGAGGCGCTCGGCGTTCCCACCGCGACGGTCGAGGCTGTGATCGCCACCCTTCAGGCCGAGGCCGACCCGGCGGGCCTTTTTGCCCGCGATCTCGGCGAATGCCTCACCCTCCAGCTCAAGCGCCGCGACCGCCTCGATCCGGTGATGGAGCGCGTCCTTGCCAATCTCGATCTTCTTGCCCGGCGGGACTTTCAGGCGCTGAAGCGCCTCACAGGCGAGGACGAGGCCGGTCTGCTGGATATCCTCTCAGAGATCCGCCATCTCGACCCGAAGCCGGGGCGCGCCTTCTCCCAGGAGCCGGCAACGCCCGTCGTACCCGAGGTGCTGCTAACACGCTCGCTTGAGGGCGGGTGGCGAGTGGAGCTCAACGGTCAGACCCTGCCCAAGGTGCTCGTCGATCAGGACTATGTTCGGCGGGTGAGCGCGGGCGCGCGCGCCGAGGAGGATCGCTCCTTCGTTACCGATTGTCAGCACTCGGCGAACTGGCTGATGCGCTCTCTCGATCAGCGCGCGCGCACCATCCTGAAGGTCGCCGAGGAGATTGTGCGCCGCCAGGAAGCCTTCTTCGAGAAGGGCGTCGCCCAGCTGAAGCCGTTGACGCTGATGGCGGTCGCCAACGCGATCGGCATGCACGAGTCCACCGTTAGCCGCGTAACCTCCAACAAGTTCATGGCGACGCCGCGCGGTCTCTTCGAGCTGAAGTACTTCTTCACAGTGGCCATCGCCTCCAGCGCCGGCGGCGACGCCCATTCCGCCGAAAGCGTCAAGCATCGCATCCGCAAGCTGGTGGATGCCGAAACCGCAGGAAAAATCCTCTCCGACGACGACATCGCGGCGACACTGAAGGCGGAGGGGGTCGATCTGGCTCGCAGGACTGTGGCGAAATATCGCGAGGCCCTGTCCATCCCTTCATCCATCCAGCGTCGACGTGAGATGAATGCCCGCCAGCCCGCCTGCTAATAGCGCTTTCGTGCCTCAAAACGATTACGCTTTCAGCGGCAGGAAGGACGAAACCCTTGGCAGCGCCGCGCGTTGACAGTCAGCGCAATCGTTTCTAGAACGCGCCACCCATGGAAGTCTGCCGGTTGCGGACTTCCCGGTGTCCCAACAACGGCCCATTTGAGCCCATGCCAGCGAGCCTCGACTTAACGGACATGCAAGGACG
Source organism: Consotaella salsifontis (assembly GCF_900167365.1). Classification (GTDB taxonomy): domain Bacteria; phylum Pseudomonadota; class Alphaproteobacteria; order Rhizobiales; family Rhizobiaceae; genus Consotaella; species Consotaella salsifontis. The sequence continues at coordinate 48,979 of NZ_FUXL01000005.1, forward strand.
CCGGGCCCAAGAATTGGCCGATCAAAGCGCCACAGGCGACGAATCCTAAAAGGGAGAACCGTGATGAGCCTTCGTGTTTCGGGCAAGCACATGGACGTGGGCGAAGCCTTCCGTACGCGCATCGAGGAGCGCCTGGGAGATTCCGTCGCCAAATATTTCGACGGCAACTTTTCCGGCACCGTCGTCATGTCCAAGAACGGTGCCCGTTATTCGGCCGATTGCACGGTCCACCTCGACACGGGCGTCGTCTTCCAGGCCAACGGGGGCGCGCATGATCCGCAACCCGCCTTCGAGGAGGCGGCCGAGCGCATCGAGAAGCGCCTGCGCCGCTACAAGCGGCGTCTCAAGGATTACCGGGCCGGCGACGACGCCACCAAGAGCGACATCGCCCTGACGGTGATGGAGGCGATCCCCGAGGAAACCGAGGATCTGCCGGAAAACTACGCGCCAGCCATCGTCGCCGAGACGTCGCTGCCGCTCTCGACCCTGAGCGTCGCCGGGGCGGTGATGGAGCTCGACCGCCGCGACAGCCCGGTCGTGATCTTCCGCAATGCCGCCTCGGGTGAGGTCAACATCGTCTATCGCCGCTCTGACGGAAATTTCGGCTGGGTTGACCCGTCGACTTACAAAGGCGATAGCGCTTGAGGCTGGCGCAAGCTCTGGCAGAGATTGTTCGCGTGGCCCGGCTCTAGAGCATCGGAAGGCAGCAGGCGATGGATCTCGGGGACCTGATCGAGCAGGATGCCATTCTTCCTGCTCTCAAAGCGAACTCCAAAAAGCAGGTCCTGCAGGATCTCGCGCAGAAGGCGGCCGAGCTGACCGGCCTGGCCGAGCGTGATATCTTCGAGACTGTGCTGCAGCGCGAAAAGCTGGGATCGACCGGCGTGGGGAACGGCATCGCCATTCCCCACGGCAAGCTGGAAGGCATCGATCGCATTTTCGGCGTGTTTGCGCGACTGGCCAAGCCCGTGGAGTTCGACGCATTGGACGAGCAGCCGGTGGACCTTGTCTTCCTGCTGCTGGCGCCCGAAAGCGCGGGCGCCGATCACCTGAAGGCGTTGTCCAAGGTGGCGCGGCTTTTGCGCAATCCTGATACTGTGGAGAAGATCAGAAGCTCGCGTGCTGCCAGCGCGCTTTACGCAGTCATGACGCAATCGGCTTCAAGAGCCGCCTGAGAACGGCGGCGCAAATTGGGGCCTGCGCTAGTCGATCAGTGCAGGCTCACCGTCATAAGCTCGTTCTCGCTGGCGCTGGCCAGGATCGAGCCACGGTCATCGGAAACCGCCAAAGGCGTTCCGTCGGCCGAAAACAGCGCCCAAAGCCTCAGGCCGGGCTGAATGGACCGGGCCGCGGGAAACTTCGCGCGGATGTCGTCCGACGACATCTGCCTCAGATAGGCCAGATCCCCCTCGCCGAGGGCGGCCAGTTCGGTCGGGGTCAAGGTCACAGTACTCATGTCCACTCCGTCTCCATGATAGGCAAACGCGGATCACCCGCTAATCGACGACGGCGATATCAATTTTTCTGACCACCCTTTCGGGTTCGGGCTTGGCGAGATCGATCAACAGCAGACCGTTCTTGAGTTGCGCGCCAAGAACCCGCATTCCGTCGGCCAGAAGAAAGCACTTCTGAAATTGCCGCGCGGCGATGCCCCGATGCAGGTATTCGCGGTCCTTTTCCTCGCCCTGACGGCCGCGGATCATCAACTGATTTTCCTCGGTCGTAACCTCGAGATCCTCGGGCTGAAAGCCGGCCACCGCCAGCGTGATCCGCAGCCAATCCGCGGGTCCTTCGCCATAGGGGCCGGATTCGGACCTGATTCTCTCGATATTGTACGGCGGGTATCCGTCTCCGCCTTTACCGATGCGCTCGAGGGTCTTTTCGACGCTGTCGAACCCCAAGAGCAACGGGCTGGAAAACGGCGTGAGGCGGCTCATTCGGCAAGTCCTTTGATGAAGCGACTTTCTCTCCGGGGACCCTCGTCGCGGCGTCCCCGGCCTTTCGTTCCTTCATATGGCGGCGCCCCCCTTATGCTTCAATGCGCAGGCCGAACGCCGCCATGCGATAGGCGCAAATGGGACATTCATCATCCAACGGGAAGATGAAGGGAGTGTTATTTGCGAAGGGAAGGAGCTCGCAGCCAACAAGAAGCCGCCGCGAAGCCGCAGCGACCCTGCCGCGCGCTAACGGTGCGCCTTGTCAGGAGGCCGCGCCAGCCCGAAAGTTCAGGGCCACGCCGTTGATGCAGTGGCGCTTGCCGGTGGGCGGCGGACCATCATCGAAGACATGGCCGAGATGACCGCCGCAGCGGGCGCAGTGAACCTCGGTGCGCGGATAGATGAGCTTATAGTCGGTGTGGGTGCCGACGGAGCCCTCGATCGGGGCCCAGAAGCTTGGCCAGCCCGTTCCAGAGTCGAACTTCGTGCCGGAGGCATAGACCGGGTTGTCGCAGCCCGCGCAGGTGTAGGTGCCGGACTTCTTGTTGTCGTTGAGCGGACTGGAGAACGGCGCTTCCGTCGCCTCTTCCCGCAGCACCGCGAATTGCTGCGCGGAGAGCTTCTTCTTCCATTCCTCGGGCGACATCGAAACGGGAAAGGCTTCCTCGGCGCTTTCGGCGCGGCGACTGGCGAAGAGACCGCCCGCCATGACGACCCCGGCACAGGCAAGGCCCGAGGCAAGAACGCTGCGACGGTTCATGGGGATACCTCCTCGTATATCGATGCGGATCGCGTTGAACCAAGGATATGGCAATCGCGCACTGACGCGCCAGCGGCCGGCGGCGACCACACACGCTTGTGACGACGCTTGAGGTCGCGCCGATTAGTCGCCGATCGTCCCTCGCATCCGCTTGACCTGCGAGCGGCCGCGCTTTTCCTTCAGCCGTCGCTCCACCGCGCCGCGCGAGGGGCGCGTCTTCTTGCGCGGCGGCGGGGGCGGAACGAGCGCCGCCTCGACCAGCGCCGCGAGCCGCTGCCGCGCGTCATCGCGGTTGCGTTCGAGCACCCGGAAGCGCGACGCCTCGATGACGATCTCGCCTTCCTTGGTGGCGCGGCTGCCCGCGAGCTTCAGGAGCCGGCGCTTCACGTCGTCGGTAAGGACAGAGGAGGCAGCGGCCGCAAAGCGCAGCTGCACCGCAGTCGCAACCTTGTTGACGTTCTGCCCGCCGGGGCCGCCGGCGCGGATGAAGGCCTCCGACAGCTCGCGGCCGGGAATGAGGGTGCCACGTCCCACGAGGAGCGCATTGTCGTCGGCCATCATCCTTCTCCGTGCTGCTGAACCGGGGTGACGCCCTCCCCGCTGAACGGTCCGCGCTCCTTCATAACGATAGGTGCGAGGTGCCGAAACCGCGAGACTCGGATCAAGGCATGTTTTCGTGCCGTCGGAGCCTGTCGCGTCGCTCGTGCGAACGAAAAACCGCCCGGCGCGATGCACCGGGCGGACGTCATCATCATCCAGAATCCGGGGCTTTCGCCATCACCCCCCGAGGCAGTTCCGGTCAGGCCTCCTGCCTGGCGGCGGGAGCCGCAGCCCGCACCTCCTCGTCGACATGGGCCTCGAACTTGCCGAAGTTCTTGCGGAACATACCGGCAAGCTTGTGGGCCTGCGTGTCATAGGCGGCCTTGTCGGCCCAGGTCGAACGCGGATCGAGGATGGTGGTGTCGACGCCGGGAACGGCGACCGGCACCATGAAGCCGAAATTGGGGTCCTCGCGGAACTCCACATTGTTGAGCGAACCATCGAGGGCCGCGTTGAGCAGCGCGCGGGTCGCCTTGATCGGCATGCGCCTGCCGACACCATAGGGCCCGCCCGTCCAGCCGGTGTTCACCAGCCAGCAATCGGCATCATGCTTGGCGATGAGCTCGCGCAGGAGATTGCCATAGACGGAGGGGTGCCGGGGCATGAAGGGCGCGCCGAAGCAGGTGGAGAACGTCGCCTCGGGCTCGGTCACGCCGCGCTCGGTTCCGGCCACCTTCGCCGTGTAGCCAGAGAGGAAGTGGTACATCGCCTGGGCGGGCGTCAATTTCGCGATCGGAGGCATCACGCCGAAGGCATCGGCCGTTAGCATGATGATATTCCTCGGGTGGCCGCCGCGATTGTCCTCGCTGACATTCGGGATGAAGTGCAGCGGATAGGCGACGCGGGTGTTTTCGGTCAGCCGGGCATCATCGAGGTCGGGAACCCGGTCCTCGTTGAGAACGACATTCTCCAGCACGGCGCCGAAACGCCGCGAGGCGGCATAGATCTCCGGCTCCGCCTCAGGCGACAGACGGATCATCTTGGCGTAGCAGCCGCCCTCGAAGTTGAAGAGGCCATCCTCGCCCCAGCCATGCTCGTCGTCACCGATGAGAATGCGGTTGGGGTCGGCCGAAAGCGTGGTCTTGCCGGTGCCGGACAGGCCAAAGAACACCGCTGCATCCCCGCTCTTGCTGATATTGGCCGAGCAATGCATGGGCATGACGCCCTTGGCTGGCAGCAGATAGTTGAGGAAGGTGAAGACGGACTTCTTCATCTCGCCGCCGTACCGGCTGCCGCCGATCAGGACGATCTTTCTGTCGAAGTTGCAGGCGATGATGGTCTCGCTGCGGCAACCGTGCCTGGCCGGGTCGGCCTTGAACGAGGGCAGATCGATGATCGTCAGATCCGGGTCGAACGTCGCAAGATCCGCCTTCGAGGGCCGGATGAGCAGGTTGCGCAGAAAGAGCGCATGCCAGGCGTACTCGGCAACCAGTCGGACATTGATGGAATTCGCCGGATCGGCGCCGCCCACCAGATCCTGAACGAAAACGTCCCGGCCTTCGGCAAAGGTCTTGAAGTCCTCATAGAGGGCGTCGAAAGCCTCAGGCGACATCGCCTGATTGTTATCCCACCAGACATTGTCCTCAGTCGAGCCGTCGCGAATGACGTATTTGTCCTTCGGCGAGCGTCCGGTGTGCTGTCCCGTCGTGACCCTAAGCGCACCTTGATCCGTAAGTTCGCCCTCCCCGCGCCGCAGCGCCGCCTCGTAAAGAGCAGCCTCACCGAGGTTCCAGCGAACGCAAGAAAGGTTCCTGAGGCCCGTGGTCTCGATGCCCTTCGCCGGATTTCTACGCCCCATTTCATCCATGATGACTGGCTCTCCTGCTTTATTTAGCCACCCGAACAGATCGCGGTTTCCGGTATAGAGAAACGCTCAACTCGAGCAACACAATTCGTTGATTTACAGACGTGCAACGCTTGATTATTCGGCCTTCCTTGAGGTTGACGACCTTTAATCGATTAGAAGTTTTGCCGAGCGTCAGCTGTTGTGCGACAGATTCGAGAATAGCAGGAGACTGCGACGCTCCAATTAAACTGTCTTTGACGCAGCGCAATCGACAGTTTTTCAATTGAACGCCTTGAATTTCTTCATAAAATCGTTCGCTCTTGTGCGCGGCGCCGAGCGGAAACCGTCGTCGTCGCGAGGAAACCTCATCTGCGCTGGCGCAAAAGAGTGAACCGGCTGCGGCTTCCCAAAACCCCTCTCCCAAAGGTGCAGAAGCCCTTGCCGAAGCGCATTGGGCTTGCCGAGAGCGCCCCTCCTTGCCATTTCTATGACGGCGGCCGCATCGACAGGGCCGTCGACCGCGGTTCGGCCATAGTTTTCATGATAGGCCGTCCGGAGCTGAGCGCGAGCATGTTGTCGCTTCGTTGGTGGTGATGCCCTTCGAGGCGTGGTAACGCCCGCCCGACAGACGCACCGCTCGGCGCCTGTTCGCGCTGGCCTGAAAAGCCGGCGCGATTGAAGAACGACGGCATGCGGCGCCAGGCGCCCAAGGAGAACAACGACGATGCCGACGATTGCGCTCGTGGACGATGACAGAAACATCCTGGCATCGGTGTCGATCGCGCTGGAGAACGAGGGATACAGGGTCGAGACCTATACCGATGGGGCCTCGGCACTTGAGGGCCTTCAGGCCCGCCCGCCGCATTTGGCGATTCTGGACATCAAGATGCCGCGCATGGACGGGATGGAGCTCCTGCGCCGTCTGCGCCAGAAATCCGACCTGCCCGTCATCTTCCTGACCTCCAAGGACGAGGAGATCGACGAGCTGTTCGGCCTCAAGATGGGCGCCGACGATTACATCAAGAAGCCGTTCTCGCAGCGTCTTTTGGTCGAACGCGTGCGCGCAATCCTGAGGCGTGGCGCCGCGCGGGAGGCGGCAAAGACGACGCCTACCCCCGAGAGCTCGCTGGAGCGCGGCCAGTTGGTGATGGACCAGGAGCGCCACACCTGCACCTGGATGGGCCAGCCGGTGACGCTCACCGTGACGGAATTCTTGATCCTCCATTCGCTCGCCCAGCGGCCCGGAGTGGTCAAGAGTCGCGATGCCCTGATGGACGCGGCCTATGACGAGCAGGTCTATGTCGACGACCGGACTATCGACAGCCACATCAAGCGCCTGCGCAAGAAGTTCAAGGCGATCGACGAGGAGTTCGACATGATCGAAACCCTCTATGGTGTCGGTTATCGCTTCCGCGAAATCTAGGGCCGACCGAGCGCCTATGGTTGCTGATAGCGCGAAGAGCGAGGCAACGCCGCTTAAGCGGCGCCGGGAAGCCGCGATCCGCAAGCGTCTCCGGCGCGTGCCTTTGGCGCGGCGGTGGATCATCCGCCTGCACGCGATGCTCGGTCACACGATCTTTTCCTCGCTGACGCGCCGCATCGTTTTTCTCAACCTCGTCGCGCTCATCGTGCTCGTTTCGGGCATTCTCTACCTCAACCAGTTCCGCGCCGGCCTGATCGATGCCCGCGTGGAAAGCCTCCTCACGCAAGGAGAGATCATCGCCGGGGCGATCGCCTCCTCGGCGACGGTCGACACCAATTCGATCACGCTCGATCCCGAGAAGCTCTTGGAGCTTCAGGCGGGTTCCACGCTGGAACCCGGCTCCGCCATGTCGGACAGCCTCGATTTCCCGATCAATCCCGAGCGCGTGGCGCCGCTCCTGCGCCGCCTCATTTCGCCGACCCGCACCCGGGCGCGGCTCTACGACCGCGACGCCAATCTCATTCTCGATTCGCGCCATCTCTACACGGGCGGCCAGATCCTGCGCTATGAGCTGCCGCCGCTCGAACCCGAGAACTCGACGTTCCTCGACCGCTTTAGCGACTGGATGCACAAGCTCCTCCAGCGCTCGGACCTTCCGGTCTACAAGGAGGTTCCAGGCGGCTCCGGCACCTCCTACCCGGAAGTGGTAAGCGCCTTGACGGGCGGCCCCGCCACCGTGGTCCGCGCCACCGAGGGAGGTGAGCTCATTGTGTCGGTGGCCGTGCCGATTCAGCGTTTTCGGGCGGTTCTCGGCGTCCTGCTTCTGTCGACGCAGGGTGGAGACATCGACAAGATCGTCCAGGCCGAGCGCATGGCCATCGTCAGGACATTCTCGGTGGCGTCCGGCGTGATGATCGCGCTGTCGATCCTGCTCGCTTCCACCATCACCACGCCGCTCCGGCGCCTTTCGGCGGCCGCCGTCCGCGTGCGGCGCGGGGCCCGCGGACGCAACGAGATTCCCGATTTCGGCGACCGCACCGACGAGGTGGGCGAGCTGGCGAGCGCGCTGCGCGACATGACCAACGCGCTCTACGCGCGCATGGAGGCGACGGAGCGCTTCGCCGCCGATGTCAGTCATGAGCTCAAGAACCCGCTGACGTCGCTCAGGAGCGCCGTCGAGACCCTGCCGCTGGCCAAGAACGAGGACGCCAAGGCCCGGCTGACGGAAATCATCCAGCACGACGTGCGGCGCCTCAACCGCCTGATCACCGACATTTCCAACGCCTCGCGGCTCGACGCGGAGCTTGCCAGGGAAAACGCGGAAAAGGTCGACCTCGCGGCCCTCCTGGAGCAGATTGTCGGCACCGCGCGCAGCCATTCCACCGAGGAGCGCCGCCTCACCATCGTCCTCGACAAGGGTCCGCAGCCTCCCGCCAAGGGCTATGTGGTTTCGGGGCACGATCTTCGGCTGGGCCAGGTCTTCACCAACCTCATCGAGAATGCCCGCTCCTTCGTCCCGGCCGCCGATGGCCGCATCGCGGTCAGCCTGCGCCGGCGCGGCAACCGCATCAACATCACCATCGAGGACAACGGACCGGGCATCCGCGCCGACAACATCGACCGCATTTTCGAGCGCTTCTACACCGACCGCCCCGCGGGCGAGGCCTTCGGCCAGAACTCGGGGCTCGGCCTGTCCATCAGCCGGCAGATCGTCGAGGCTCATGGCGGCACGATCCGCGCCGAGAACATCGAGGACCCGGACGCGCCGGAAGGCATCGGCGGCGCCCGGTTCATCGTCGTGCTGCCGGCAGAATGAGTGCCGGCCTGCCCTCCAACATCCACGCCTCCTGCGTCTCAGTCGCCGGCAAGGGCGTCGTCATTCGGGGCGCGGCGCGTAGCGGCAAGTCCTCCCTCGCATTCCTGCTTCTTCGGCGCGCCGAGGCTCTCGGCATCCGAGCGGCACTGGTTTGCGACGATCAGGCCCTGATCGAGCGTGAGGGAGATGACGTCGTCGCCCGGGCGCCGGTCTCGATCAAGGGATTGATCGAGATCTCCGGCGTCGGCCTCGTCCGGCTCCCGACATTTGACGAGGCGCCCATCCGCCTCATCGTCGACCTCGTGCCGAGGGAGCGGATCGAACGCCTACCGGAGGAGCGGGAGGCCGATGTCCTCGGCGCAAGGATCAGGAGGGTCTTTCTACCGGAGCGTGAGGCCGCCTTCGCGGCCGAAGTCGTGCTGGCGCTCATCAGCGGAAACGGAGGCTGGCGTGACGCTTGAGACATTCGCGGCACTGCATCGAAACCACTTGCGCATTCTGGCCACGGTGCCAAGATAGGGTGAGACTTTCGCCACTTCGGAGCACCTTCGAAGAGAGAGACATTGGTTTAGGGCCCTCGGACCAGAAATCGTGCAGTTCAGTTTCCCGGTCCGTCGTGGCGATCGATACGCAGGCTTGCGCGACCCGTTGCAAGGCAACCGGTCAACGCGCAGGTCCATCCGCAGCCTGTCCGTAAAAGGCGCGGAAAGCGGACCTCAACGGGAGCATTTTCTCATATGATCGGACTGGTGCTCGTCACCCATGGCCTTCTGGCCAACGAGTTCCGCAACGCCGTCGAGCATGTCGTCGGCCCCCAGGACGCGTTCGAGACCATCTCCATCGGACCGGAAGACGACATGGAGCGCAGGCGCATCGACATCGTCGAGGCGGTGGCGCGCGCGGATCGCGGCGACGGCGTGATCATCCTTACCGACATGTTCGGGGGCACGCCGTCCAACCTCGCCATATCGGTGATGGACGGCCAGCGCGTCGACGTGCTGGCCGGCGTCAACCTGCCAATGCTGATCAAGCTCGCCAGCGTGCGGCAGGATCGGCCGATCGCCCAGGCGCTCAAGGAGGCGCAGGAGGCCGGCCGCAAATACATCAACGTGGCCAGCCAGATCCTCAGCGGCAAATGACCTCTTCTTCCTCGGGCCAAGGCGCCGCCGATCCCATTCATTCCCCCCGCGCCGACGATCCGGCGCTTCTCAAACGCACGCTCGCGATCGTCAACAAGCGCGGTCTTCACGCCCGCGCCTCGGCGCGCTTCGTCCAGGTGGCGGAGGTCTTCGACGCCGAGCTCACCATCTCGCGCGATTCGATGTCGGTCGGCGGTCTTTCGATCATGGGGCTGATGATGCTGGGCGCGGCCCAGGGCACGACGATCGAGGTCACCGCCACGGGCCGCGAGGCCGAAGAGGCCCTCGACGCCATCACGGCGCTCGTTGCCGACTGCTTCGGCGAGGGCTGCTGACAAAGGCGCAGCGCCTTCCCGCCTCTGGCCACGCGCCGCAAGTTTCGGTTTCGCCGCCATCTCGCGGCAACCATCTTCGGCGCATCATATAATGAATTGTTTATGTCTTCTTGTGTCGAAGAGGGTCTGCTGCTAGACCGGCCGCAGATCATGGCATTCGCGCGCTCGACGCGTACCCCGAATCTTCGCACACCGAAGGGACCGAACATGGCCACAGCTCAAGACTACGTCGTCAAGGACATCGCGCTCTCCGATTGGGGCCGGAAGGAAATCGAGATCGCCGAAACCGAGATGCCGGGCCTCATGGCCTGCCGCGAGGAGTTCGGCGCCGACCAGCCGCTGAAGGGCGCGCGCATCACCGGCTCGCTCCACATGACGATCCAGACGGCGGTGCTCATCGAGACGCTGAAGGCGCTGGGCGCCGACGTGCGATGGGCGTCCTGCAACATCTTCTCGACTCAGGACCACGCCGCGGCGGCGATCGCCGCTGGCGGCACGCCGGTCTTCGCCGTCAAGGGCGAGTCGCTTGAGGAGTACTGGACCTACACCGACCGCATCTTCCAGTGGCCGGACGGCAATCCGTCGAACATGATCCTCGACGATGGCGGCGACGCCACGATGTACATCCTTCTTGGCGCGCGCGCTGAGGCCGGCGAGGACGTTCTCTCCAAGCCAGGCAGCGAGGAGGAGGAAATTCTCTTCGCCCAGATCAGGAAGCGCATGGCCGAGACGCCGGGCTTCTTCTCGCGTCAGCGCGACGCCATCAAGGGCGTTACCGAGGAGACCACCACTGGCGTCAACCGGCTCTATCAGCTCCAGAAGGCGGGCCTCCTGCCCTTCCCGGCGATCAACGTCAACGACAGCGTCACCAAGTCGAAATTCGACAACAAGTACGGCTGCAAGGAGTCGCTGGTCGACGGCATCCGCCGCGCCACCGACGTGATGATGGCCGGCAAGGTGGCCGTGGTCTGCGGTTATGGCGACGTTGGCAAGGGCTCGGCCGCTTCGCTGCGCGGCGCCGGCGCCCGCGTCAAGGTGACGGAAGTCGATCCCATCTGCGCGCTTCAGGCCGCCATGGACGGCTTCGAGGTGGTCACGCTGGAAGATGCCGTGGCGACCGCCGACATCTTCATCACCGCCACCGGCAACCGCGACATCATCCGCATCGAGCACATGCGCGAGATGAAGGACATGGCCATCGTCGGCAATATCGGCCACTTCGACAACGAAATCGAGGTCGCTTCGCTGCGCAACCTCAAATGGACCAACGTCAAGCCGCAGGTGGACCTCGTCGAGTTCCCGACGGGTCGCCGGATGATCCTCCTGTCGGAGGGCCGCCTGCTCAATCTCGGCAACGCGACCGGCCACCCGAGCTTCGTCATGTCGGCGTCCTTCACCAACCAGACGCTGGCCCAGATCGAGCTCTTCACCAAGGGCGAGCGCTACGCCAATCAGGTCTACGTGCTGCCGAAGCATCTCGACGAGAAGGTGGCCCGCCTCCATCTCGGCAAGCTCGGCGCCCGGCTTTCCGAGCTCAGCGAGGAGCAGGCGAGCTACATCGGCGTGACGCCGCAAGGCCCCTACAAGCCCGATCATTACCGCTACTGACCGCGAGCCGCGCCTGGCGCGGCGGCGGCTGACACAAGGAGCCGGCGGGGCGCAAGCCCCGGCGGCTCTTTCTTTTTTCCGACCGTGCCATTCTAGCGCTTTGCGGGATTCGGCCAAAGGTTTACATTTTACGAATCGCGGCCGGCGACGAGGAATTCGCCAGCTGCGAGGGGACTTTACGAACTTCTCTTGGATGCGGCTGAGAAGGACGAGGGATATTGCGACGGGGATCGGGACTGCGGCTCGCGCGCGAGGGGCGCAAAGAGCTGGCGCGGCCGGTATGGCCTTTTGAGAAAACGGGCGTGGCCCGCTTCGGTCGTCGATTTTCGGCGGCCGCCAAACCTGCTGGGGCAGGCTGCGCGCTCCTCGCGCTCTCGGCAAGGTCTGCCGATGCGCAATCCCTTGATCTGTTTGCCGGAACGTTCGGCCCCCAGGATATCCTTTTTCTTTCGCTCTACGCACTCACCCTCGGCGCGATCATGATCGCCGCCGTGTGGCTGATCCGCCAACGCGCGACCATCTGCGCCGAAAACGACACCCTGCGCGCCGCGCTAGCCGACGCCCAGGCCGAGGCGGAATCCGGCGCGACCATTCTCGCGGCAGACGACCAACTCATCCTTGTCTATTCGGGCCAGGGCGCGCCGCAATGCTTCGGTTCGCTGCCGGCCTCCATCGCCGTGCCCGCCGACGCCCAGCGGTTCCGCGCCTTCGCGGACTGGATGCCCGCCGACACGGCAGCAAGCCTCACCACCTGCATCGACCGCCTCAAGGCGGCTGCCGAACCATTCCGCCAGGAGATCGCCCTTTCCGGCGGTGCGATCATCGAAGTCGCCGGCCGCACCGTCGGCGGTCTTGCCGTTGTGCGCTTTCAGGCGCTTCATGGCCTGCGCGAGGAGCTCGGCACCCTCAGGGACGACAGTCGCCGCTATCTGGCGACGGTAGAGACGCTACAGGCGCTGGCCGATACGCTCGACAGCCCGCTTTGGCTGCGGGATCGGGAAGACCGCCTCGTCTGGGTCAATTCCACCTATGCCCGCGCCGTCGAATCGTCCTCGGTCGCCGAGGTGCTGGAGCGGCAGGTCGAGTTTCTCAACTCTGCCGACGGCGCCTCGATCGCCCGCGAGCGCCGCCTCAAGGGCGCCTTCTCGGGCAAGGCGACGGCCGTGGTCGCCGCCGATCGTCGGACCTTCCAGGTGATCGAGGCGGCGGGGCCGCTGGGTTCGGCCGGATTGGCCATCGACATCTCGGGAGCGGAACTGGCGCGCGACGAACTGCGCCGCACTGTCGAGAGCCATTCGGCGACGCTCGACCATCTCACCACTGCGGTCGCCGGCTTCGACGAGAAGACGCAGCTGGTCTATACCAATGCCGCCTTCCAGAAGCTCTTCGGCCTCACCGACCTGGATCTGGCGACGATCAGGGACCATGTCTCGCTGCTCGATCAGCTGCGCTCGCGTGGCATTCTTCCCGAGGACCGGCCGCTGCGCGTGCTCAAGGAGGAGACGCTGACGACCTATCGGGCGACGGAGCCGACCGAGGCGGTGTGGTATCTCGCCGACGGGCGCACCCTGCGCGTCTTCGCCAACCCCGAGCCTAAGGGCGGCACGACTTGGCTGTTCGAGGATCTGACGCCGATCGTGGAGCTGGAAAGCCGGCTTAATTCCCTGGTGCGGCTTCAGGGCGAGACGCTGGACTTCCTCAACGAGGCCGTCGCCGTGTTCGGCCAGGACGGGCGGCTGCGCCTCTCCAACCCGGTCTTCGCCAAGACCTGGGGCCTCGGCGCCGACTTCGTCAAGGACAAGCCCCATATCCGGGCCATCGCCGACGAAGCGCGGATTTCGATCCTTGCGCCGGAGGAGGCGGAAGAGAGCATCGGCTGGGGCGATTTCGTACGCGCCGTCACGGCCTTCGACGAAGGGCCGCGCGAGCCCGAGAGCGGCGAGTTCGAGCTGTCGGACGGCAGCGCCAAGATCTATTCCGTCGTTCCGCTGCCCAACGGGCAGACCATGCTGACCTTCGTCGACGTGACCGACGCGCGCAAGGCCGAGCGAATGCTGCGCGAGAAGAACGAGGCGCTGCAGCAGGCCTATGAAATCAAGAACGATTTCGTGAAGCATGTGAACTACGAGCTGCGCTCGCCGCTGACCAACATCATCGGTTTCTCGGCCCTGCTGCGCTCGGCCGATACCGGGCCGCTGAACACCCGCCAGAGCGAATATCTCGACTACATCTCGACCTCGACGTCGACCCTCCTCACCATCATCAACGACATTTTGGACCTGGCGACCATCGACGCCGGCATCATGGAGCTCGAGCTTTCCGACGTCGATATCGCCAAGACCGTCGCCCATGCCACCGAGGCCATCCGCGACCGCCTGCGGGAGCATGACATCACCCTCAACGTCGACATCGATGCAGCGGGGGAGACGTTCCGGGCCGACGGTCACCGGCTGACGCAGATCCTGTTCAATCTTCTGTCCAACGCGGTGAACTTCGCCCCCATTGGTTCCGAGGTCGACCTCAAGGGTTGGCGCGACGGCGATACGGTCGCCTTCTGCGTCGTCGATCGCGGACCGGGCATCGCCCCCCATCTCATCGCCAAGGTCTTCGATCGCTTCGAGGCCGATCCGGTCGGCGGGCGGCAGTCGGGCGCCGGCCTTGGCCTTTCCATCGTGAAGAGCTTCGTCGAGCTCCACCGGGGCAGCATCACCATCGAGCCGGGCAAGGAGGGTGGCACCGTTGTCACGTGCCGATTTCCCGCTGACGAGCCCAAGCGAGAGGCCGCCGAGTGACCCCGGTCGGAGCGAATGAGCCGACGCCGAATGCCGAGGCTATGATTCGCGAGCTCTTTCTTGCCGACGAAGCGGCAACCATGCGGCTTGGCGCCGACCTTGCCCTCGTCTTGAGAGCTGGGGATGTCGTCGCCCTGTCGGGGGATCTCGGTGCCGGGAAATCGACCCTTGCGCGGGCCCTGATCCGCGCGTTGGCGGGCGACCCCGACCTGGAGGTCCCCTCGCCCACCTACACTCTGGTTCAGTCCTACGACACGGCGCCACCGGCCTTCCATTTCGATCTCTACCGGCTCGCGGACCCTTCCGAGCTTGCCGAACTCGGCTTCGAGGAAGCCGCGGAAACCGGCATCGTCCTGTGCGAGTGGCCCGAGCAGGGCGGGGTCGAAAAAGGCGCCAACCTCTCGATTCGCCTGGAGGCGCCGGAGAGCGGCTGCCGCCGCGTGGGGCTTTCAGGCACAGCCGAGACCATCGGCCGCGTGGCGCGCTCGCTCGACCTGCGCGCCTTCCTTGCCCGCTCGGGCAATGGCGCGGCGCCGCGTCGGCGGCTGTTCGGCGATGCCTCTCCTCGCCGCTACGAGGCGGTCGCGGGCGCTGCCGGCCCGCTCGTGCTCATGGACGCGCCGGCCCTGCCCAAGGGGCCGCTGATCAGGCACGGGCGCACTTACAACGACATCGCCCACCGGGCGGAGACGATCGTGCCCTTCCTCGCCATCGCCAAAGCGCTGCGGCACGAGGGCTTTCACGCGCCCGCCATCCACGATTTCGATCTTGCCGAGGGGCTCGTGCTTCTCGAGGACCTCGGCCGCGATGGCCTGCTCGATGCCGAAGGCGAGCCGATCCCGGAGCGCTACGAAGCGGCGGTGCGTTGCCTCGCGGCCATCCACGGCCGATCCTGGCCGGATTCGGTCGAGGTCGCGCCGGACCTTCGCCACGAAATTCCCTCCTTCGATCGCGACGCGCTGACCATCGAGATCGAGCTCCTGATCGACTTCTATTTCCCGAGCTTCTTCGGCCGTCCGGCGCGCGACGACGAGCGCCAGCGCTACCTCGACGTTTGGGGTCGGCTCTTCGATCACCTCGACGAAAGCGAGAAGAGCCTCCTCTTGCGCGACGTTCATTCCCCCAATGTCCTCTGGTGCGAAGCTGCAGAGGGGATCGGAAAGGTCGGCCTCATCGACTTTCAGGACGCGATGATCGGCCCTTCGGCCTACGACGTCGCATCGCTCGCCCAGGACGCACGTGTCACGATCCCTGAGGAAATGGAGTTGCGCCTTCTCGACGCCTACGCCGAGGCGCGGCGCACGGCGGGCCGGTTCGACGAGGTCGCATTCCGCCGGGCCTATGCGATCACCGCCGCCCAGCGCGGCTCCAAGATCCTCGGCGGCTTCGTGAGAAGCAGTGAGCACGACGGCAAGTCCCAGTATCTTAGGCATATCCCCAGGATGAAGGCCTATCTTCGCCGAACACTCAAAGAGGAGGTTCTCAAGGAGCTCTCCAGCCTTTATGGCGAGTGGGGCCTCACCGCTTGAAACGAGCGGACAAGGCGATTTCCCGGATCGATGAGATGACGCGCGAACCAAACGAGAAATTCCGTCCCTCGACGGCGATGATGCTCGCCGCTGGGCTCGGCAAGCGAATGCGGCCGATTACCTCGACCATTCCAAAGCCTCTGATCGAGGTTGGACAGAAATCGCTGATCGACTATGGCCTCGATGCGCTGTCGCGCAACGGCGTCTCCAAGGTCGTGGTCAACGTCCACTACATGGCCGATCTGATGCAGGCGCATCTGAAGAAGCGCAAGGACATGGAGATCGTGGTCTCCGACGAGCGCGAGAAGCTGCTCGATTCGGGCGGCGGCATCGTCAAGGCCCTGCCGCTGCTCGGCGAGGAGCCCTTCTTCGTCATCAATGCCGACACCTTCTGGATCGACGGCTATCGCGACAATCTCGATCTCCTGGCCGATCTCTGGGACCCGGAGAAGATGGATATCCTGCTACTCATCGCCACGATGGAGCAGGCGAGCGGCTACGAGGGACGCGGCGATTTCGCCATGGATGTCGAGGGTCGGCTGAAGCGCGTCAAGGAACGCACCATGTCGCCCTTCATCTATGCCGGGGCGGCGCTGTTCAAGCCCGAAGTCTTCGACGGCTATCAGGCCAATCCATTCTCGCTCAACCGCATCTTCGACACGGCGATCGATTCCGACCGCCTCTTCGGCGCCCGCCTCGACGGCCTCTGGATCACCGTCGGAACGCCGGAAGCCGTGCATATGGCGGAGGCGCGGCTGCGCTCCAGCGCCGCCTGAAACGGAACGCGCCGAGCGCCATATCGGCGGATGAGGGTGTACCGGGCGGACCCATGCGGTAGATTGACCACATGCGTCCCCACCTCTTCTCGATTCCCCCCGGCGTGCCGTTCCTGAGAACCCTCGCTGGGGCCCTTGCTTCCGGCGAGCTCGTTCCGGGCTTCAGCGCGGCGGGCGATCCGTTGGCTTTCGCCGCTGCGACGATCTTCGTGCCGACAAGGCGCGCGGCGCGCGTCCTGGCCGCCGAGATCGGCGCCGCTCTCGGCGGAGAGGCGGCGATCCTTCCCTCGATCCGGCTTCTGGGGGCGGTCGACGAGACGAGCCTGGTCTTCACCTCCGGCGCGCCCGACCTTTCGGCCACCATGGACGCCCTGGAGCGCCGGCTTCTCATCGCCCGGCTGGTGCGCCAGTGGAAATCGCAGATCTCGACCGAGACGATCCGCCTTCTGGCGAAGGAGGAGGTCGATCTGCCGGCCTCCTCGGCCGATGCGCTGTGGCTTTCGGGGGATCTTTGCGCGCTTCTCGACGAGGTCGAGGATCAGGCGATCGATCTTGCGCCGCTCGCCACCCTCGCGCCCGACCGGCTCGCCCATTGGTGGCAGCTGACCCTGACCTTCCTCCAGATCCTGACGAAGCACTGGCCCGAGGTGCTCGCCGAGCGCGGCGTGGTCGATGCCGCCCGCGCCCGCAACGCATGGCTTCGCGGCGAGGCGGAGCGGCTGACGCGCGACGGCGCGAGGGGGCCGGTGATCGTTGCCGGCTCAACCGCGACGGCGCCCGCGACACTCGCCTTTCTCAAGGCGGTCGCGCATCTGCCCAACGGCGCGGTGGTTCTGCCGGGGCTCGACCGCGACCTGGACAGGAGCGCCTACGAGGCGATCGATCTTGCGCGCTCGGCGGCCGCGCCCGGCCACGCACAGTACGGGCTGAAGCGCATCCTCGCCGCCCTTGGCGCGGAGCGGGATGAGGTCACGCATCTCGACGCCGCCCTGCCGCCATTGCTGCGGGCCCGAGAGCGGCTTGTCGCCGATGCGCTGCGCCCCGCCGAGACGACCGATGCCTGGGCCGGCGCCCTGCCCGAGGCCGGCGCGCTGGATGACCTCGCCCTGATCGAGGCCGGTGACGAGCGCGAAGAGGCGCTGGCGATCGCCGCCGCGCTGCGCACCGCGATTTCCAAGGACGGTACCAAGGCGGCACTGGTGACGCCGGACCGCAACCTCGCCCGACGAGTGGTCTCCGAGCTTTCGCGCTTCGGCATCGCCGCCAACGACTCGGCCGGACGGCCGCTGGCGGCGACGGCGCCGGGGACGCTCCTCATCCTGGCGGCGGAGGTGGCGCTTCAGCCGGGCGATCCCGTGCCGCTGCTGTCGCTCCTGAAGCACCCCCTCGCCCGCTTCGGCCTCTCGGCGGATGCGGCGCGGCGCGCCGCGCGCACCATCGAGATGATCGCCCTGCGCGGCGGGGCGGCTGTTGCCGATGTCGTCGGGCTCGCCGGCCTCTATGACAAGCGCCGCGCCGCACTGGAAGAAGAGGGAGCACGCCCCGCGCGCCCCATTGCTCTCGTCTCGCATGAGGATCGAGATATGGCCGCCACGGTGGCGCGGGACGTCGAGGCGGCGCTCGCGCCTCTCACCGGCCTTCGCGCATCCGCGCCACAGGAAATCGCAGCCTTCGCCACGGCCGCGACCAAGGCGCTGGAGGCGCTCTGTCGCGACAGCGAGAGCGACGCTTCGAACCTTTATGCCGAGGAGGCGGGCACGGCCCTCGCCACGTTCCTCTCGGCGCTCGTCCATGCCCCGGAAACCCGCTTCTCCTTCGATCCCTTCGAGCTGCCCGACGTCCTGCGGGCCCTGATGGCGGGGGAAACGGTGAAGCCCCGCGGCGGCCTGTCCGCGCGCGTCTTCATTTGGGGCGCCCTGGAAGCGCGCCTTCAAAGCGTCGACACGGTGATCCTCGGAGGGCTCAACGAGGGCTCCTGGCCTGGGGCGGCGCGAAACGACGCCTTCCTGTCGCGCATCATGCGCACCGACCTCGCGCTCGACCCGCCGGAGCGGCGGATCGGCCTTGCGGCCCACGATTTCACCATGGCGCTCGGAGCAAGCCGCGCCATCCTCTCCCGCTCGTTGCGCTCGGGCGGCGCGCCCACCATCGCCTCGCGCTGGCTCCAGCGGTTGCTGACGATCGCCGGTCCTGACGGCGCGGCCGAGCTAAGGCAGGCGGGCGCTCCCTATCTGACTGCGGCCAGAACGCTCGACGAGCTGCCGCCGGAAAAGCACATGGAGCCTCCCGCGCCGCGTCCCCCCCTCGCCCAACGGCCGACGCGCTTTTCCGTGACGGAGGTCGAAACCCTCATCCGCGACCCTTACGCGGTCCATGCGCGGCGCATCCTGCGGCTCGAAAAGATGCCGCCCTTGATCCGCGATCCCGGCGCAGCCGATCGCGGCAGTCTCTACCACCGCATCCTGGCGCGCTTCGTCATGGAGGGTGTCGCGCCCAGGGCGGACGACGCCGAAAGCCGGCTTATCGAGATCGCCCGCGAGGAGTTTCTCACCGAGGACCTGCCGGTAGAGGTCGAGGCCGTATGGTGGCCGCGCATGGAGGGGCTCGCCCGGCGCTTTCTCGAATGGGAGCGGGGAAGAGACGAGGCGGTGAAAGCGCGCCATGCCGAACTCGGTGGCTGGATCGAGCTTGCCGACATCGGGCTGACCCTCACGGGTTTCGCCGACCGCATCGATGAACTCAAGGACGGATCGCTGGAGCTGATCGACTTTAAGACGGGCACCGAGCCCTCGGCCAAACAGGCGCGCACGCTGCTCGCCCCGCAGCTTCCCCTGGAAGGGGCGATGGTCAAGCGCGGGGGCTTCAAGGGGCTCGAGGAGGGGCGGCGCGTCGCCGACCTCCTTTATGTTCGCCTGCGCGAGCGCGACTTCTATGACGAGCGCCTCTCGTTCGAGGACAAGAAGGCCGGCGTGGTGACCACGGCGGACGATCTCTCCGAGGCCGCGCTGGAGAAGCTGAAGGGCCTTCACGCCGCCTACCGCGACGAGAAGCGGCCCTATCTCGCACGCCAGCGCCCCTTCCGCGCGGGCGACTTTTCCGCCGACTACGACCACCTGTCGCGCGCCCGCGAATGGGCGGCGGGCGACGACGGCGCGGGAGATGGCGAATGAGCGGCTTTTCCGTTTCCGAAGCCACCCGGATGGCGCAGGGCACGGCCTCCGATCCGCGCCTCTCCGTCTTCGTTTCGGCCAATGCCGGTTCCGGCAAGACCCATGTCTTGACCGAGCGCGTCGTGCGCCTGCTTCTGTCGGGCGCCGAGCCCGGCCGCATTCTCTGCCTGACCTATACGAAGGCGGCCGCCGCCGAAATGTCGAACCGCGTCTTCACGCGCCTCGCCGCCTGGGCGACGGCGGACGATGAGACGTTGGCAAACGAACTGTCCCGTCTCGGGGAGGAGCCGGCGGTGGAGCGCCTCGCCGAGGCGCGGCGGCTCTTCGCCAAGGCGCTGGAAACGCCGGGCGGCCTCAAGATCCAGACCATCCATGCCTTCTGCGAGGCGATCCTCCACCAGTTCCCGCTGGAGGCCGGCGTTCCGGGACATTTCGAGGTGATGGAGAGCGCCGAGAGCGCGCTTCTGATCGCCGAGGCGCGGCGCATGCTCATCGGCGGGGCGACGCACGGCCTCGAAGAACAGAAGGACCTCTCCGAGGCCTTTGCCGACGCGCTGTCGCTTGCCGGAGAGTTCGGGCTCGATCGCCTGATCTCCGAGATCGTGATGAAGCGGGATGCCATACGCCGCCACATGGAGGAGACGGGGGGACTGGCGGGGGCGGTCGACTTTCTCGCCGAAGCGCTGGGGATAGACCCCGCCGAGAGCGAGGCGACGATCATCGCCGCCGCCTGCCCGGCTCCCAGCCTTGACGACGATTTCTGCCGGAGCCTTTCCGTCGTCGCCAAGGCGAGCGACAAGGTGACGGACGCAAAGTTCCTCGCCCGCCTCGGCGCCTATCTCGAAGCAGGCGAGCCGGCGGCACGTTACGAGGCGCTCCTCGCCCTGCTCTTCAAGAAGGACGGCGACCCCTACAAGAGCCTTGCCACCAAGGCCGTCACAACCTTCCACGAGGACTTCCAGAATCGCATCGACCGCGCCGTCGAGCATCTTTCCGCCATTCGCGCGAAACTGGCGACGCTGAAGCTCTTCCGCGCCAGCCGGGCCGCGCTCGTCATCGCCGACCAGCTGGAGCGCGATTACGGCAACCTCAAGCGGCGGCGCGGGCGCCTCGACTTCGAGGATCTCATCGTGCGAACGGCCGATCTCCTGGCGCGCTCCGAGGCAGCCGACTGGGTTCACTTCAAGCTCGACAAGGGCCTCGACCACATCCTGGTCGACGAGGCGCAGGACACCAGCGCCCGCCAGTGGCAGGTGGTGCGCTCGCTGGTCGAGGAGTTCTTCACCGGACGCACCGCGCGCGAGGGCCTGCGCACGGTCTTTGCCGTGGGCGACGAAAAGCAGTCGATCTACTCCTTCCAGGGCGCCCTCCCCGCCATGTTCGCCGACGAACGCCGGCGCATCGAGGAGCGGGCGCTGGCCTCGGGCCGCAAGTTTCGCCGTCTCGATCTGCACCAGTCGTTCCGCTCGGCCGCCGACGTGCTCTCCGCAGTCGATGCCGTGTTCGAGGACCCGGAGAACCGGCGCGGCCTGTCCTCGACGGGCGAGGCGCCGGCCCACCAGTCGGCGCGCTCCGAACCGGGGCTGGTGGAAGTCTGGCCGGTGGTCCAGGCGCAGCCCACGCTGGAATCGGAGGATTGGCTGAAGCCCGTCGACATCCAGCCGGACAGCGCACCGGTGAACGTGCTGGCCCGGCGCATCGCGTCGCAGATCGGTGCGTGGATGGGCGACCCCATCACCGTCAAGGGCAAGACCCGCGCCCTCACCCCGGGCGACGTTCTCATCCTGGTCCGAAAGCGCTCCGCTTTCGTGGAGGCCATGGGCAAAGCTCTCAGGGACGCGAACCTGCCGGTGGCCGGCGCCGATCGCCTTGTCCTCACCGACCACATCGCCATCCAGGACCTGATGGCGCTCGGCCGGGTCGCGGCCAATGCCGAGGACGATCTCTCCCTTGCCGCCGTGCTGAAGAGCCCGCTCTTCGGCTTCTCTGATGATGAGCTGATGGCGCTCGCGCTTTCGCGAGGCCCTCGCGACGCGCTTTATCTGGCGCTGCGCCGCCTTGTCGGCTTCGAGGGGGAAAAGCGCCTGCCCGATTTCGTGGCGCAGGAAGCGCGAACGGCCCTGCGCGAGAAGGCGGCGCGGGCCTTCGACCGGCTGGAGCGCCAGAGAATGCGCGCCGGCTTCGAGGGGGTTTTCGCCTTCTATGCCCGCGTTCTCGGCCCCGAGGGCGGGCGCGCCAGCCTCGTGGCACGGCTCGGCAGTGACGCCGGCGAGGTGATCGACGCCTTTCTCGACCTCGCGCTTGCCGAGGAGACCAAGGCTCATGCCGGCCTCGACGCCTTTCTCGCCGACATCGAGGCGAACCCGCCCGAGATCAAGCGCGAAATGGAACATGGACGGGGCGAGGTGCGCATCATGACCACCCACGCCTCGAAGGGTCTGGAAGCTCCGGTCGTCTTTCTGGTCGATCCGGGCTCAGCCCCCTTCTCCCATTCGCACGGCGCCCGCCTGATGTCGTGGGAGGACATGCCGGGCCTTTATCCCGGTCAGGCGCCGGGCTTTCTCTGGCGCGCCGACAAGAGCCTGGAGACGAGCGCCATCGCCGCGCTCAAGGAGACCGAGCGCCTGCGCGCCGAGGAGGAATATCACCGCCTCCTCTATGTCGGCATGACACGCGCCGCCGACCGGCTGGTCGTCTGCGGCACGGCGGGCGTTCGCGGACCCAACGAGCAGTCCTGGCTTCAGCGGGTGCAGGCAAGCCTTGGCCCAAAATGCGAGGAAATTTGCGACGATGACGGCGCGGTGGTCGCGTGGCGCTTCGGCAAGCTCGCGGGCGGCGAAAAGATCGCCGCGCCTCAAACCCAGGTGGCCCAGCCAGCGGCGCTCGATCTTTCGCGGCTGCCGCCGGAGGCGCTGGCTCCTCGTCCGCTCACCCCGTCCTCGGCCGGCGCCTCCTACGAGATCGAGCCGGAGGAAGGCGGCGAGGCGGCAGGCGTGGGGGGCTTCATCTCCCCCGTCCTCGGCGGAGCCAAATCGAACTCCCTGGCGGTGCGTCGGGGCCTTGCCGTCCACAAGCTGCTGGAGATCCTGCCGGAGACCGCCGAAGCGGAGCGTGAGGCACATGCCCGCGCCTTCCTCGCCTCGCCGATGGCCGATCTTCCTCCAGCCGAGCAGGAAAGCGCCCTTGGGGCTGTCCTTTCGATCCTCTCCGACCCGGCCTTCGCTGCGGTGTTTGCCAGCGGTAGCCGAGGCGAAGTGCCTGTTTCGGGGCGAATCGTACTCGGCGGCGAAGAGTACTCAGTGAGCGGAACAATCGATCGTCTGGCTTTATCACCAGATCGTGTTCTCATCGTCGATTACAAAACCAACCGTTCCGTGCCGGTGGATATTGCTGCTGTGCCACCAGCCTATCTTCTTCAGCTCGCGCTCTATCGCGCGCTTCTGAGAAGCCTTTTCCCGCTGATTCCTGTGGAAGCGGCTCTTCTTTTCACCGAAGCGCCCGTGCTGATGCCGGTTGCCGGCGAGGCGCTCGATGAAGCGCTGGCCCGGCGGGCACGATCCGCCGCCGGCGCCGGGGTCTCCGGTGCTTGATTTACCGACGACGGCCTTCTACCTGTCTTAACGAGTTCTCCAGCGCGCCATGCGACACTGTGGCTCGCTCGGACCCTCTGATCACATCATGTCATCGTGCTTTTGCGGATTGCCCCTACGGTCCGCGCGCGACGTTCAAGAACAAGGAAACGCTCCCATGGCCACGAAGAAGATCGACAGCACCAATTTCAAGTCCGAAGTGATCGACAGCTCCAAGCCAGTGGTGGTCGACTTCTGGGCCGAGTGGTGTGGCCCCTGCAAGATGATCGCGCCGAGCCTGGAGGAAATCTCCGAAGAAATGGATTCGATTGCGGTCGCCAAGGTCAATATCGACGAGAATCCGGACATCGCCGCGCAGTTCGGCGTGCGCTCGATTCCCACGCTGGTTCTTTTCAAGAACGGCGAGCCCGCCTCCATCCAGGTCGGCGCGGCGCCGAAGTCGAAGCTCGTGAACTGGATCAAGGGCGCGGCCTGATCGCGTCGGTCGAGCCGAGAGCGAATGACTTGGCCCGCTTCGGCGGGCCTTTTCTTTTGGCGCTCCGCTCTTCTCCTGTCGCGGCGCCGCTACCGGCTCAATCCGGCGCGAGCCCGCTCTCGGCGAGCACTTCCCCGGCAAGGTAGAGCGACCCGCAGACGAGAATGCGCGGCGCCCTCTCGCCCCATTGGCCGTCCGCCACCTTTCTCAGCGCCGAGGCCACATCCTCGCAGGGCTCAGCGGCAAGCCCCGCCTGGGCGACCGCTTCCGCCAGCGCCTCGGGCGGAACCCCAGCCTCCGACATGTGAACGGGCACCGTGAACACCTGCCTCGCCATACCCTTGAAGGCCGAGAAGAAGCCGACCGTGTCCTTGGTGTTGATCATCCCGGCGACGAGCACCAGCGGTCGCGGAACCTTGTCCTCCAGGCCCGCCAGCGTTTCGGCGATAACGAGGCCGGCACCCGGATTGTGCCCGCCGTCGAGCCAAAGCTCGGCTCCCGCCGGCACGAGATCGGCTAGGCGGCCTGCGGTAATGCGCTGGAGGCGACCGGGCCAGGTCGTGGCGGCCACGCCCTCCTCGATGGCAGAGGCGTCGAGGCCAAGGCGGGCCAGCCGAAGCGCGGCAATGGCGTTGGCCGCATTGGCGATCTGGTGGCGGCCGGGAAGGCGCGGCAACGGCAGGTCCAACAGGCCCGTTTCGTCCTGATAGACCATGCGGCCGCGTTCCTCGAAGGCGAAGAAGTCCTCGCCATAGACCGCAGTCGGCCCGCCGGCGGCAAGAGCCGCCGCCTTCAGCACATCGAGCGCCGCCGACGCATTCTGCTGGCCGATGACGACAGGGCACCCCGACTTGATGATTCCCGCCTTTTCCGCCGCGATCTCCTCGACCGTATCGCCGAGATAGGCCTGATGGTCGAGCGAGACGCTGGCGATCACCGAGACGGCGGGGCGCTCGATCACATTGGTCGCGTCGAGCCGACCTCCGAGGCCGACCTCGATAAGCGCAACGTCAGCCGGATGCTCGGAAAAAAGAAGGAAGCCGGCGGCCGTCAGGATCTCGAAGACCGTGATCGGCTCGTCGCTATTGGCCCTTGCCGTCCGGGCGATAGCCTCCGCCAGCACGGCATCATCCACGAAGCGGCCGGGTCCGTTCGAGCCGCCGAGACGATAACGCTCGTTCCACTCGACGAGGTGCGGCGAGGTGTGGACATGAACGGAGCGTCCCGCCGCTTCCAGTATGGCGCGCAGGAAGGCGACGGTGGAGCCCTTGCCGTTGGTGCCGGCGACATGGATCACCGGCGGCAACTTGAGATGGGGATCGCCGAGAGCGGCAAGCAGACGGCGGATGCGCGTCAGCGCGAGGTCGAAGCCCTTGGGATGCCGCAGCATCAACCGTTCGATCTCGGCCGCGGCGAGACCTCTCGTGATCGACAACGGGCCTACTCTGCGGCCTGGGACGACCGCGCTTCCTCGGCCGACAGTCCCATGACTTCGAGATGCGAGGTCGACTCGGCCTGGGGCAGGGTCGAGGGCGACTTTGTCAGAACCTTCAGGAGCGAGGCGATCTTGTGCTTCAGATCGTGGCGATGCACGACCATGTCGATCATGCCGTGCTCCAGAAGATATTCCGAGCGCTGGAAACCTTCCGGCAGCTTCTCGCGAATGGTCTGCTCAATGACGCGTGGTCCGGCGAAGCCAATGAGCGCGCCCGGCTCGGCAATGTGGACGTCGCCCAACATCGCGTAGGAAGCGGTCACGCCGCCGGTCGTCGGATTGGTCAGAACGACGATGTAAGGAAGGCCCGCCTCCTTCACCATGTCGACGGCGACGGTGGTGCGCGCCATCTGCATCAGCGACAGGATGCCCTCCTGCATGCGCGCGCCGCCCGAACCGGCAAAGAGAACCAGCGGTGCCTTGCGCTCCACCGCCGTCTCAGCGGCCGTGACGATGGCCTCGCCCGCCGCCATGCCCAGCGAGCCGCCCATGAAGGCGAAATCCTGGACAGCGGCGACGATGCCTAAACCTTCGATCGTTCCCGTGCCCACCAGGAGAGCGTCGTCCATGCCGGTCTTGGCGCGGCTGTCCTTGAGACGCTCGGTATAGCGTCGCTCGTCGCGGAACTTCAGCGGATCGGCCGCCACCTTGGGCAGGTCCACCGCTTCATAATCGCCATTGTCGAAGAAGGCTTTCAGCCGGTCTCCGGCGCGAATGCGCATGTGGTGCCCTGAAGATGGGACCACCCACTGGTTGGCCTCGAGGTCCTTGTGAAAGACCATCTCCCCCGTTTCGGGGCATTTGATCCACAGGTTCTCGGGCACTTCCGGTTTGGAAAGAAGGCTCGAAATCTTCGGGCGAACGTAATTGGTGATCCAGTTCACGGCGGCTTTCCGTTGCGTTCCGGGCGGGCGGCGGCCGGACCTTCCGGCCCGGGTGCTTCAGTCGAAGCCTCTAATATCAGCTTGTGCCCTTAGTTGGGCAGAGCGGCGTTAGCGCGCAAGCCTGGCCGATCTTACACCCTCGGCGAGGTTCGACACCAGGGCGGCGACGGCGCCCCTGGTCTTGTCGGTGGCGCAGCCCGCCTCGTCAAGCGAGGACGCAATCGCCGACACCAGCGCCGAGCCGACGACGACGCCGTCCGCCGCCTTGCCGATCTCGGCCGCCTGCTCCGCCGTCCTGACACCGAAGCCGACGCACACCGGAAGATCGGTGTGGCCTTTGATGCGGCCGACCGCTGCCTCGACCTTCTTCGCATCGGGCGCGGCCGAGCCGGTGATACCGGTGATCGACACGTAGTAGACGAATCCGGACGTGTTCTTCAGAACCGCCGGCAGGCGATGATCGTCGGTGGTGGGGGTTGCGAGGCGAATGAAGGAAAGCCCCTTCTCCAGCGCCGGCAGGCAGAGTTCGTCGTCCATCTCGGGCGGCAGGTCGACGACGATCAGCCCATCGACCCCCGCCTTGAGCGCCGCGTCCACAAAGGCTTGGACGCCGTAGACGTAGATCGGATTGAAATAGCCCATGAGAATGAGCGGCGTCGCCGGATCGCTCTCGCGAAAGCGCGCGACGGTGGCAAGCGTCTTCTTCAGTGTCTCGCCGCCATGGAGTGCCCGCCGCCCCGCCTCCTGGATCGCCGGCCCGTCGGCCATGGGATCGGAAAACGGCATGCCGAGCTCGATCAGGTCGGCGCCGGCCGCCGGCAGCGCCTTGATGATGTCGAGCGCCGTCTCTCCATCCGGATCACCCGCCATCAGGAAGGTGACGAGCGCCGGCCGCCCCTCTTCTTTCAAGGTTTTGAAGCGCTCTTCGATGCGTCTGGTCATGGCGGGCTTTCGGAACTCTGGTCGAAGGGTTGGTCGGGCGGATCAGGCGTCGGGCGCGGCGCTCGCCTCGATCCAGTCGCGAGTCGCGGGATCGATGAAGGCGATGGCGCGGCCGAGGATCGCCGGTGTCTCATAGGGATGATGAATGCGGATTTCGTCGGCGACCTTCTCGAAAAGGTCGGCGCGGGTCTTCAGGACGAGCGGCCATTCCTCCGCCGTCTCGACGGCGCCCTGCCACCAGTAGCGGCTTTGAAGAGGAGCGCCCACCTGCGCGCATGCGACGAGCCGAGCCTCGACGAGACGGCGCGAGAGACGGTCCGCCTCCTCGGCGCTCGGGCAGGTCACTTCGATCTCCACCGCCTCGGTCATGCTCCCTAGAGCTCCAGGCCCATGGACTGCGCCACCGTGTGGACGTCCTTGTCGCCACGGCCGGAGAGGCAGAGGACGATGGTCTCGTCCTTGCCCATCTTCGGCGCGAGCTTGGCCACCTCGGCAAGACCGTGGGCGGATTCGAGGGCCGGGATGATGCCTTCCGTGCGGGTGCAGAGATGGAAGGCGTCGAGCGCCTCCTTGTCGGTGATGGGGTCGTAGGTGACGCGCCCGGTGTCGCGCAGCCACGCATGCTGCGGCCCGACGCCCGGATAGTCGAGTCCGGCCGAGATCGAGTGGCCCTCCAGGATCTGCCCATTCTCGTCCTGAAGCAGATAGGTCCGGTTGCCGTGGAGAACGCCGGGGCGCCCGCCGTTCATCGAGGCGGCGTGGCCGTTTTCCACGTCCATCCCGTGGCCGCCGGCTTCCGCGCCGAAGATCTTGACCTCGGGATCATCGAGGAAGGCGTCGAACATGCCGATAGCGTTGGAGCCGCCGCCGACGCAGGCGACGACGGCCGAGGGCAGGCTACCAGTCTGCGCCAGCATCTGCTCGCGCGCCTCGCGGCCGATGATGCCCTGGAAGTCGCGCACCAGCGCCGGATAGGGGTGGGGGCCCGCCGCCGTGCCGATCAAATAATAGGTGGTGTCGACGTTCGTCACCCAGTCACGCAGCGCCTCGTTCATGGCGTCCTTGAGCGTGCCGGCGCCGGCGGTAACGGGACGCACCTCGGCGCCGAGAAGGCGCATGCGGAAGACGTTGGGCTTCTGGCGCTCGACGTCGGTCGCGCCCATAAAGACGACGCAGGGCAGGCCGAAGCGGGCACAGACCGTGGCGGTGGCGACACCGTGCTGGCCGGCGCCGGTTTCCGCGATGATGCGCGTCTTGCCCATGCGCCGCGCGAGAAGAATCTGCCCGAGGCAGTTGTTGATCTTGTGGGAGCCGGTGTGGTTCAGCTCCTCGCGCTTGAAATAGATCCTGGCGCCGCCGAGCTCCTCCGACAGACGCTCGGCGAAATAGAGCGGCGAGGGCCGGCCGGTGTAGTGGGTGTTGAGGGCGCCGAGCTCGGCTTCGAAAGCGGGGTCCTGGCGCGCCGTCTTCCACGCTTCTTCAAGCTCCAGGATCAGCGGCATCAGGGTCTCGGCGACGAAGCGCCCGCCATAGATGCCGAAGCGGCCGTCTTCATCGGGGCCGGAGCGATAGGAATTGGGGAGGATCGGTTGGTTCACGAGGCTTTCCGTTCTTGTGTCTTGCCCGGCGCGGGCGCTTGGCCCGCCGCCTCCAATGCATCGAAGAAGCGATGGATGAGGGACACGTCCTTCACTCCCGGTGCGCTTTCCAGACCCGAGGAAACGTCGAGACCCGTCACCCCGCGCCGCCCGAGCGCCCCGCCGACATTTCCGGCATCCAAGCCACCGGAAAGCATGTAGAGCGTTCCATCGTCAAGCGCGTCGAGAAGCCGCCAGTCGAAGGAAACGCCGTTGCCGCCGGGAAGCGCCGAGCCCTTCGGCCTTTTCGCGTCGAGCAGCAGGCGGTCGGCGACAGGAAGATAGGTGGCCACGCGGCCGACATCCTCGGCCGAGCCGATGGAAACCGCCTTCATCACCGGCCGCGAGAAACGCTGCTTCACCTCCAGGACGCGCTCGGGCGTCTCATGGCCATGAAGCTGCAGCCAGTCGGGCGAGACGGACGCGACAATCTTGTCGAGCAGCGCATCGTCGGGGTCAACAGCCACCACGGTGACGAGGGCGCGCGAACCGACCAGACGGCGGAGCGCCGCCATTGCCTCGATTTCGAGATGGCGCGGACTCCTCGGGAAGGAGATGAAGCCGACATGACTTGCCCCGCGCGACAGCGCGGCCTCGATCGCCGCCTCGTCCTTCATGCCGCAGGTCTTGATGTCGAGCGCCATTGGTCGGTCATCCGTTTGGAATTCCCCTTGCTTATCGCGCGCCTGCCCGTCTCCTGCAAGGCGCGGCCTGTCGGCGGGCTCGCCAATGGCGACGGACCGTCAACCGTTCGCCCTCTTCGCCTTTCGCGCCGGCAAGGCCAACTATGGGGCAACGTTCAACCGGAGGCCCTGCCATGGCCGAGCTTTCCTTCATTCATCGCTTCGAGGCGGGCGAGGATCAAAGCCTTGCGCCGCTGCTGCTGCTTCATGGCACGGGCGGCGACGAGCGCGATCTTCTGCCGCTCGGCCGTCTCGTCGCGCCTGGCGCGGCGCTGCTCTCCCCGCGCGGCAAGGTGCTGGAAGGCGGCATGCCGCGCTTCTTCCGCCGCCTTTCCGAGGGCGTCTTCGACGAGGCGGATGTGGCGCGGCGGGCAGGCGAGCTTGCCGATTTCGTCGCCGAGGCCCGAGAGGCCTATGGCATCGGCGCGCCTCTCGCCCTCGGCTTTTCCAACGGGGCGAACATCGCCGCCGCCATGCTCCTCCTTCACCCGGAGGCGCTTGCCGGCGCCGTTCTCCTGCGGCCGATGGTGCCGCTCGCTTCGCCGCCGGACGGCGATCTTTCGGGCAAGCCGATCCTGATGATCTCGGGCGCGGCCGATCCGCTGATCGCGTCGGAGAACCCCGCGCGCCTCGCCCGTACATTCCGCGAGCGCGACGCCGATCTCACCCATGAGACGGTCGACGCTGGTCACGGCCTTTGCGAGCGCGATCTTCTCCTCATGAAATCCTGGATGGCCCGCTCATGACCACTCGACTTCGCGGGCGCATTTCGCCCCGTCCCCTGATTCCCGACACGCTTTCGGAGGCCCCCATGCAGCTCACCGGCATTCACCACCTCACAGCCGTCACCGCCGAGGCGGCGCGCAATCTCGATTTCTACACGCGCGTTCTCGGCCTGCGGCTCGTCAAGAAGACCGTCAATCAGGACGACGTCTCGGCCTACCACCTGTTCTATGCCGATGGACTCGCCTCCCCCGGCACCGACATCACCTTCTTCGACTGGCCGGTCGGGCCGGAGCGGCGCGGCACCCATTCCATCGTGCGCACCGCCTTCCGCGTCTCGGGTCAGGCGACGCTGCAATGGTGGCAGACGCGGCTCGAGAGCGAGGGCGTTGTCCATCAAGGCATCGTGATGCGCGACAAGCGCCTCGTGCTCGACTTCGAGGACTTCGAGGGCCAGCGCCTGACGCTGATCGACGATGGCGGGGAAGGCGAGGCTCACCCTTGGGAAAAAAGCCCGGTGCCGGCCAATCACCAGATCCGTGGCCTCGGCCCGATCACCATCTCGGTGCCCGATCTTGCGCCGACGGCGATCGTGCTGACCAAGCTGATGATGATGCGCGAGGCCGGCACCTATCCGACGCCCGGCAACGAGGGCTCCACCACCCATGTCTTCGAGATGGGAGACGGGGGCGCCGCGGCCGAGCTGCACGTCGCCGTGGAGCCGGGGCTGCCCATCGCGCAGCAAGGCGCGGGCTCGGTCCACCATGTCGCGTTCCGCGTTCCTGATGCCGATTACGAGGCCTGGGCGCAGCGGCTGGCTGAGGTGCGCCTGCCCTCCTCCGGCCCGGTCGACCGCTACTACTTCAGGAGCCTTTATTTCCGGGAGCCGAACGGCATTCTCTTCGAGATCGCGACGGACGGTCCGGGCTTTGCCACCGACGAGCCCCTGGAACAGCTGGGCGAGAGGCTGGCGCTGCCACCCTTCCTGGAGCCGCGCCGCGCCGAGATCGAGGCCGGCCTGAAGCCGCTGTAAGGCGGCGGATTGCGGAACCCAGCCTGCTTCCTCGTGTTTCGACCCGGAAGACCGGTCAAGCACGAGGAAGCTTTCGATGCGCTCCAAACTCGTTCACGAAGCAGACGGCCAGCGCACCTTCGTGGTCGTTCTCGACCACGGCGACGAGGTGATGGCGAGCCTCAAGGAGGTGGCGGACCGGGAGAAGCTGTCGGCGGCACAGATCACCGGGATCGGCGCCTTCTCCGATGCCGTCCTCGCCTATTTCGACTGGGAAACCAAAGAGTACGAACATATTCCGGTCGAGGAGCAGGTGGAGGTCGCTTCGCTGGTCGGCGATATCGCCCTTGCGGACGGCAAGCCCGCGCTGCACATCCACCTCGTCCTCGGCCGGCGCGACGGCAGCGCGCTCGCCGGCCATCTCGAAAAGGCCCATGTGCGCCCGACCCTCGAACTGGTCGTCACCGAGTCGCCGGCCCATCTGCGCAAGGAGAAGGATGCCGAATCGGGCCTCGCCCTGATCCGGCTCTGATAAGTTCGTGTCCCGCCGCCTTCCTCAGTCGACGAAGGCGCGCTCGACGACGTAGGTGCCGGGATTGGCGTTGGAGCCCTCGACGAGGCCGAACTTCTCGCACAGCGCGGCCGTGTCCTTCAGCATGGCCATCGACCCGCAGATCATCGCGCGGTCGGTTTCCGGGTCGAGCGGCGGTACGCCGAGATCGGCAAAAAGCTCGCCGGTCTCGATGAGCGTGGTGATGCGGTGGCGGCGCGTCTCGCCTTCCCGCGTCGAAGTGGCGTAGTGGACCAGGCGATCGCCGACGATCTCGCTGACCAGCTCGTCCTCGCGGATCTTCTTCACCAGCTCACGGCCATAATCGAGCTCGGCATCGAACCGGCAGGTGTGGGTGAGGATGACCTGCTCGAACTTCTCGTAAGTTTCGGGATCGCGCACGATGCCGGCGAAGGGCGCGATGCCCGTACCGGTCGAGAAAAGGTAGAGCCGTTTGCCGGGAAGAAGCGCGTCCATGACGAGGGTTCCTGTCGGCTTGCGCCGCATCAGGATGGTGTCACCCGGCTGAATTTTCTGGAGATGTTCGGTCAGCGGACCGCCCGGCACCTTGATGGAGAAGAACTCCAGTTCCTCGTCCCAGGAGGGGCTGGCGATCGAATAGGCTCGGAAGACCGGCTTCTCGGCGTTGGGCAACCCGATCATGACGAATTCGCCCGAGCGGAAGCGGAAGCTCGCCGGCCGCGTGATGCGGAAGGAGAACAGCGTATCGGTGTAGTGCTTTACGCTCGTCACGGTTTCCGCGAAGACGCCGGCCGGGATCGGGAAGGCGGCAGCCGTGGCGGCGCCGGATTCGGCGGGCAAGGAACTCATCTCAACCATTTCCTTTCCAATTCGCGGGGTTCTCGAAACCCCTGGTCGCTCGGCGACCTCGGCAGCGGACACACCCTATCGCCTATTCCGCCTGCCTCGTGAAGAACAGGCGTTTCGATCGTCGCTCCCTTGGTGAAAAAGCCGTTCGCCGCGACGCACCGCTTCGGGCGGCAATATTGGGGCCCGGCCGCCCGCGAGCAAGGCGCGGAACGGCCGCGCGGACAACATCCCTCATACGACCAGTTCCGTCCCGGCACAAATCGCGATATGAGCGGCGGCCCTTTCCTGTCAGTGGACGTTCGCCATGACCCCCGACGAAGCAGAGCATCAGGCCCGCCTTCTCGCCGAAGCGCTGCCTTTCATGCAGGCTTATGAGAACAAGACTGTAGTGGTCAAGTATGGCGGCCACGCCATGGGCAACAGCGAGCTGGGCAAGGCTTTTGCACGCGACATCGCCCTTTTGAAGCAGTCGGGCGTCAACCCCATCGTTGTCCATGGCGGAGGCCCTCAGATCGGCGAGATGCTGAAGTCGCTCGGCATCGAATCGCGCTTCGAGGGCGGCCTTCGCGTCACCGACAAGCGCACCGTCGAAGTGGTGGAGATGGTGCTCGCCGGCTCCATCAACAAGGAGATCGTCGCCCTGATCAACGCCGAGGGCGAATGGGCGATCGGCCTTTGCGGCAAGGACGGCAACATGGTCTTCGCCGAAAAGGCGAAGAAGACCATCGTCGATCCCGATTCCAACATCGAGCGCGTGCTCGACCTCGGTTTCGTCGGCGAGCCGGTGGAGGTCGATCGCACCCTTCTCGACCTTCTCGCCCGCTCCGAGATGATCCCGGTCATCGCCCCCGTCGCGCCGGGGCGCGACGGCCACACCTACAACATCAACGCCGACACCTTCGCCGGCGCCATCGCCGGCGCGCTGAAGGCGGCGCGCCTGCTCTTCCTCACCGACGTTCCGGGCGTGCTCGACAAGAAGGGCGAGCTCATCAAGGAACTGTCGGCGGCGGAAGCCAGGGCACTCATCGCCGACGGCACCATCTCGGGCGGCATGATTCCGAAGGTGGAAACCTGCCTCCAGGCCATCGAAGGCGGCGTCGAGGGCGTCGTCATCCTGAACGGCAAGACGCGCCACGCCGTCCTGCTCGAGCTCTTGACCGAGCACGGCGCCGGCACGCTCATCGTCAAGTAACAGAGCCCTTTCCTCAGCCCGGCCCCTGCCTGCCGGTGCCGGCCACCGGATCGACCAGCGGCTGACCGGTGCTGCCGATCAGGGTCGGCTCGCGATGCGTCAGCACATAGCGGACCGCGACCAGCGCGGCGGCGATGCCCGATGCCGCCGCGATGCCGAGCGCCCAGCGCGGCCCCCAGTAATCCGCCACCCACCCCACCACGGGCGCGCCGATGGGCGTGCCGCCAAGGGCGATGCCGAGCCGCAAGGCCATCACGCGGCCGCGCATGGCCGGCTCGGTGGTCAGCTGCATGAGGGCGTTGGAGGTGTTCATGATGGTGAGCGCCGAAACTCCGATGACGACGAGCGCCGCGCCGAAGAGCAGCGTCGTCGGCGCTATCGCGGCCAGCGCGCAGCCGATGCCGAAGGTCGCCGAGCCGCCGAGCAGGAAGCGAAAGCGCGGCTTTTCCCGTCCCGCCGCCAGAAGCGCGCCTGCCAGCGTGCCCACTGCCATGACAGAGGAAAGAAGGCCGTATTCGTTGGCCCCGGCGTGGAACACTGTCACCGCCATGGTGGAGATGAAGATCGGGAAGTTGAGCCCGAAGGTACCCACCAGGAAGAGCATGACGAGGATCGCCATCAGGTCCGGGCGCCGCCAGACATAGCGGAAGCCCTCGACGAGACTGCCACGGGCGCGCACGGCGCGGGTCGTTTGGCGCAGCTCGCTGCCGCGCAGGAACATTAGTGAGGCGACGACCGCAACATACGAAGCGGCGTTGAAAAGAAAGGCCCAGCCCGAGCCGACGGCGGCGATGAGCACGCCCGCCACCGCCGGCCCGATCATCCGCGCGGCGTTGAACGAGGTCGAGTTGAGGGCAACGGCATTGGCGAGATGGTCGTCATCGACGAGGTCGGAGACGAAGGTCTGTCGCGCCGGCCCGTCCAGTGCGGTGGCGCAGCCGAACAACAACGCGAATACGTAGACGTGCCAAAGCTGGACGAGCCCGGAGATCGTCAGCAAGCCGATCGCCAGAGCCAGAAGTCCCATGATCGCCTGGGTCGCGATGAGCAGCTTGCGCCGGTCAAAATAGTCGGCGGCAAAGCCGGTCCACGGAAGCAGCACCATCTGCGGGCCAAACTGCAGCGCCATCACGATGCCGACGGCTGTCGCGTTGTTGTGGGTCAGCCCCGTCAGGACCAGCCAGTCCTGGGCGGTGCGCTGCATCCAGGTTCCGATGTTGGAAACCAGCCCCCCCGCAGTCCAAAGGCGGAAATTATAGATGCGCAGCGAGCGGAATGTGCCCCTCAGCATGAGCGCCCGCCGTCGCCGGCGGACTTCCCGCTCTCGCGGCCTTCGAGAGCGGCGATGATCGCCGCGCACGTGCCGGTTTCGCCGAGACGGGGGAAGATGCGCTTAAGGCTGTTCTCATGGGCTTCGGCAATGCGATCCGTCATGGCGTCGACGGCCAGCGCGACGTTGAAGCCGAGTTCATAGGCCTGCCGCGCCGTGGTCTCCACACCGATCGAGGTGGCGATGCCGCAGATGACGACGTGAGTCACGCCGCACTCCTTCAGCATCTCGGCGAGCCCGGTCGCCGTGAAGGCGCCCCAGCTGTGCTTGGTGACGCGGATGTCCTCGGCCGCGACACCGAGTTCCGGCACGAGTTCGGTCCAGTCCGCCGGCAGATCGCCTCCCGGTCTGGGCTGCTCGGTGCGCCCCGGCGCTCCGCCTGCCACATTGACGAACACCACCGGGAGTTGGCGGGCGCGAAAGGCGGCCGCGAGGCTCGCCACCTTGGAGACGATCTCCGCCCCCAACGCCGCCGGAACCATGGGAAGAATGCCTTTCTGAAGATCGATGACGATGAGGGCGGTGCGCGCGTCGAGAGAGGTGATGGCCATGATGCTGATCCTTGAAAAATGGGGCGAGTCGGGGCCTTGCGCGGCGTCGGAGGGTTGCGCCTGCCACGCCCGAGCTCGGGGGAACCGGAGGACGGCAGCCACGCTGCCCGACGAATAGGGTCCGGGTCGCTTCAGGTATCGACGAGGCGCTGCAGCAGCTCGATGGCGCGCGCCAGATCCTCCTGCTCGGCGGGAGAGAGACGCGCCTGGATCGCACCTTTAAGCCACATGTCGCGCGCCGCCCGCCCCTTGGTGAGCGAGTCGAAAAAGGTCGGGCTGATGGAAAGGATCGTCTGGCGGCCGTCATCGGGATCGGGCGCGCCGACGAGAACGCCCTTGTCGATGAGGACGGCGACGGTCGCGCCCATGGATTGCGGGCGCATGCCCTCGGCGCGCGCAAGGCTCGTGACCGTCGCCGGCCCCTCGAGCTCCAAACGCCGGAGCACCGACCATTGCGACGGCGTCAGGTCGCGCGCCTTGGACTCCTCGCGAAACCGCCGCTTCAGGCGCCCGACGATGCTGTGAAGGTCGCCGGCGAGCGCCTTGGCCCGCTGCCGCTGTTCGTCCGTTTGGGTGTCGGAGACCGCTGGCTCCTCGCCGCTCTCTGCAGAATCATCCGTGGTGCTCATAACTGCAGTCTAGCACCTCTGAAGGAAAACTGCACAGTTTTCCTTCGCAAATTGCTTCGCTGCCGTGCGTCTCGTCCGGCGGGGCGTGATCAACCCTTGCGGTCTGCTCCGGAGCCGGCGCGGAGCTGGCGCACGATCTCGTCCTGGGCTTTGCCGAGGCGCGTCAGGTGGTCCCACTGCATGAGGAGATGATGATCCATCTTCTCGTGCAGACGACGAATCTCCACCTCGGCCTTGAGGTTGATGCGGTAGTCGTTCTCGGAGCGCAGGCGGTCCTTCTCCTCCTGGCGGCGCTGGCTCATCATGATCAGCGGCGCCTGGACGGCGGCAACGCAGGAGAGAATGAGGTTGAGGAGAATGAAGGGATAGGGGTCGAACGGGGCGGAGAAGAGAGCGAACGAATTGACCCCGATCCAAAGAACGAGCACCCCCGCGAAGGACAGAAGGAATGTCCATGAGCCGGCGAAGCCCGCGAGGCGGTCGGCAAGACGATCGCCGAAGTCCAGGCGCTTGTCGTAGACCTCCTCGGGATTCACTGTCACGGTGCCGCTGGCGGCAAGGCTCTTCAGCACGGCGCGGTCGAGGACCGTCAGTTCTCCGTGATCCTCGCGGATCATCTCCTCGATCGTCGTCTGGCGGGCGCGGCGCAGATCGTCCGAGCAGATCCAGGAGGTATGCGCCCACTCCGGTTCGTCCCGATCGAGGGTGGCGCGGACCGCACCGCTGACGACGGCGACCGGCCGTAGCATCGAGGCCGGAAGCGCCCGTCCGCAGACGCCGCAAACCCGCTCACCGGCGCCCGCGTCCGTCATTTCAGGATGTCCTTGGCCAGCGCCTCGTAGTCGCCGTCGAAGTGGTGCCCGCCCTCGGTCTTGAAGAGAGTGATGCCGCTGTCCGCGAGCTCGGGACAGGCCGTGTCGTCGTCATCGGCGCCATAGAAGCACTGGACGATGGCGGGAGGAATCTGGCGAAGGTCCTCGACCGTCGATCGTCCGCCTGATCCGACGCCAAGCCATCCGGACACCGAAACCTGATAGTCCACCTCACGCGAGAACCCGAGCAGCGAGAGCCGCCGAACCAGCTTCTTGTGCTCATCGTCGAGAGCGAGATAGGCGGACGGCAGAATATCCGCGCCGAAGGAATAGCCGACGAGATAGACGCCCTTCACGTTCCAGCGCGCGAGATAGGCGTCCATGATGGCCTGAAGGTCCTCGGCGATCTTCTGAGGCGTCTTCGGGCTCCAGAAATAACGCAGCGAATCGACGCCAACCACGGGCACCCCGGCCGCCTGGAGGTGTTCTCCGATCGTCTCGTCGAGATCGCGCCAGCCGCCGTCGCCGGAATAGATGATCGCCATGATGTCGGACTTGGCCGGCGCGTCGAGGATCGCCAGCGGCAGGGACGATATCCCGTCGGATTCGCCGCCCTGCTTGCCCGGCTTCAACAGGGCGAAGGCGGCTGCGAAGGCATCCTTGTCGGTGTTGTGGATGTCGATCGCGGGCCAGCGGGTTTCAAGCCGCGCCGCATGGGCGCGCCCAGCATCGCTCGCGCCCGGCGTCAGGACGATCTCGACGGGGTCCGGAAGGCGTCCAGGCGTCAGATCATAGACCGCCTCGCCGCTGGCCGTGCGGTGAACCGGCGCGGGCGTGCAGAGCGCCTTCTTCAGCGGCAGACCCTCCTGCGGATCAACGGCAAGGGTTCGGCCGATGGTGGCGTCCGGCGTCTGCGCCGCGATAGCGAGGGCGAGCGTTCCGCCGAGGCCGACGCCCGCCACGGCGGGAAGCTTGTAGTCCGCCGCGCCGAAGCGACGCTGAATCAGCTGGCTGTAGCCCTCGAGATCGGAGACGAGATAGGCGCAGTCCTGGTCGTCTTCCGCCGGAGCCGCATCGATCGCCGCGAGATATCGGCGACTGTCGACGCCGAGGACGATCTGGCCCGCCTGACGCAGCCGCTCTGCAAGCTGCTCCTCCGGGCCGGTCCAACCGTCCCCGTCGGAAAGCACGATCACCTCACCGGCAAGCGGCTTGCCATCGGGAAGCAGTTCCACCGGTTGTTGCAGGAAATCGGGCGTGAAGGCGTCGGGCTCCGGCGCCGAGGTCGGCGCCTCGGCCATCGCGCCGCTGGGCAGCAAGAGCGCCGCGACGAGGCCCACGAGGATCATCTTGGGTCGGGCCCGCTGCGATCTCATCCGAACGAAACTCACTTCGCCACCACTCCCCTCACGCCGCCTCCAATCAGCACCGCCACATCGGCAAGCGCCAGAAGCGGATTGCGCCCCCCGCCCACGGCGATGAACCGCGACTGCCATTCCGGCAGGAACTTGCCCTTGAAGCTGCGCAGACCGCGAAAATGATAGAATCTCTCGCCGTGCTCAAAGACCGTATGGGCCACGCGGTTCCATACCGAGGCCGTCGCGTGGGGCTGGAAGCCGGCGAGCGGTGCCATGCCGAGATCGAGCCAGACATAGCCCTCCTCCTTGAAATGGAGGATCAGCTTGGCGAAGAGGTAATCCATGGTGACGTTGGATGCGTCCGGCGAGAAGCGCATGAGGTCGACGGAGATCTCGTCCTTGAGCGCTGTCCGCAGCACCGTGGCGAAGGCGACGATCCGGCCGTCCTGGCGCAGCACCGCCGTCGGCTGGCTCGCCACATAGGTTCGGTCGAACGCGCCGAGCGAGAACCGCTTCTCGCGCACATTGTGCTTGGCGAGCCAGGCGTCGGAAACCGCCTGAAGATCGTCGAGGCAGAGCGCGACGGCCTGAGGTTCCAGCACCTCGAAGCCGAGCCCCTCGCGCTCGCCCTTGTTCAGCGCGCGGCGGAAGTCGGCGCGCTTGGCCCCGGCGAGGTCGAACGTCTTCAGCTTCAGCTGCGCGTTCTCACCGAGCTTGAAGGCGTAGAGCCCGGCATCGGCATAGAGCGAGAGGTTCTCCGGGCGGACCTGATAGAAGACCGGCCTGCCGCCATGCAGCCTGGCGAGCTCCGAAAAGCGGAAGATCAGCTCTGGCCATGCTTCTTTCGGCCCGACGGGGTCGAACAGGGCGATCCACGAGCGCCCCTGCTGGGCGAACATAATGAAGGCATCGCGCGCCTCGGAGAAGACCAGGCTCTTGTCGCCCATCAGCACAAGGTTGGCGTTGGGGTTGAACTGCCGCTGGACGATCGCCGCCGCCTCTGCGAGCTCGGCTGCCGCCGGCGGCTCCACCGTCAGACGCGCGAAACGCGTGAGCGACCAAACCCCGACTGCTCCCGTGACAAGCACCACGGCGAGCGCCGCCCGCAGGCTGCGCGGCGCCTCGGCGGCGAACTCGAACTGCCACCAGAGCTCGTTGGTGTATTCGATGTCGCGATAGGCGAAGAGCATCACCGCCACGACCATCACGACGACGGTCACGATGGCTACCAGCCAGCGCCCGGTGAGCGGCTGACGCAGCATTCGGGAGGGGCGGTTGAATTCGCGCTGGGTGGCGAGAAGGGCGGCCAGCAGCACGGCGAGCAGCACGATTTCCGTGATGTTGGAGGCGCGCAAAGCCGCCAGGAACAGGGCGAGGCCCGTCACCGACAGCGACATCCACCACGAACCGTCGAGGCGGTGGGCCAGCCCGCGCGCAGCGATGAGAAGCACCATGCCGAGAACGCTGGAAAGGAAGTTCGCGCCCTCGAGGATGGGCAGCGGCAGCGTGTTCGACAGGAATTCCAGCCGCTCGGCGGGAAGCGGCGTCACGCCGGCGACGATGAGGATCGTCCCCGCGACCATCGAGAGCACGGCGAGGCTTTGCGGCGCGAGCCGGCCCGCCGCCACCACGGCGCGCGAGACAGCCTTGCGGGCGAAGATGCGGCGAACCTCAAGGCTGCCGATGATGGCGGTCGAGAGGACCAGCGGCAGCGCATGGTAGACAAGGCGGTAGAGGATCAAGGCGCCGAGAACGTTGTCCACCGGCACCGCGTTGCCGAGGGCCGCAACGATCACCGTCTCGAAAACGCCGAGGCCGGCGGGAACGTGGCTGACGACACCGAGGCCGATGGCGACCGCGAAGATCGCGGCAAATCCCGGGAAGGCGATGGGCAGCGGCGGCAGCAGCACCCAGAGGACGGCCGCCGTGGCGGTGATGTCGCAAAGGGTCGCGGCCGCCTGGAGCAGAACCACGCGGACGCTCGGCCAGGGCACCGTGTGACGGCCGAGCCTCAGCGCGCCCTGGCGCGCCGCCGGGATGAGGAGCAGGGCCGAGACGAGGATCAGCAGCACCGCCGCCGACGCCTGGATCAGCGGCGGACTGACATTGACGATACTGGCCATCTCATCGCTGGAGACGAGCGCGCCGAGGGCGGTCGTGAGAGTCAGCCCCAGTCCGAAGGCTGCGGTGACGAAACCGATAATGCGGGCGATCTCGTCCGGTTCGGCGCCGAAGCGCGAATAGAAGCGGAACCGGACGGCCCCCGCTGAGACGATGCCGAAGCCCGCCGTATTGCCCACCGCATAGGCGCAGAAGGCCGTGAGCGCGACAATGGGATAGGGCAACCGGCGCCCGGCATAGGCGAGCGCCGAGACATCGTAGAAGCTGAGCGCCACGAAGCTCGCCGCGGTGAAGAGAACGGCCAGTGCGACCGAGTGCCAAGGCGTGGCGCGCAGCGCCAGTGTCACGTCGTCATAATCGACCTCGGCGATCAGGCGCTGGATCGAGCCGAACACCAGGATGACGAGGGCGAGCATCAGGAGCGGCGTGACGAGCGCCGCCCAGCGCCGCGAACCGAATCGGGTCAGCTTCAACATGAAGGGCCACTTGAAAGAAAAGGCCCGGCCAGCCGGCCGAACCTTGGAAGGAGGAGCGAGCTCCTCGGGAGAAAGCCTGCTGGGCACGCCGCAACTCCGCGCTGGAGCAACGCCAAAAACGGCGCGCTCTTACCACGCCCCCGACGCGTCAGATAGAAGCTCCCGATGCCGTTTTCGCGATCGGAACACCGGACCGACCACCCGCGATCACCCGCCGGTGACAGAGCGGGTCGCTCGGCGCGTCGATCTGCCCTATTTTGCAGGGACAACCATTCGAACAGCCGGACCCTCCATGAACGACAGCCCCAGCCCCCGGACCACCGAGGCGGCGCGCCCCCAGGATTTCGCCCATGTGCGTGACTGGGTGTTCGATCTCGACAACACCCTCTATCCGCGCCACACGAACCTCTTCCAACAGATCGACGAGCGTATCACTGCATTCGTTTCCAACCTGCTTTCGCTCGAGGCCGGCGAGGCCAAGACGTTGCAGAAGAAGTTCTACCGCGACTACGGAACGACCCTTCGCGGCCTGATGAGCGAGCATCAGGTGGACCCAGACGCCTTTCTCGAATTCGTCCACGACATCGACTATTCGTGGGTGAAGGCCGACGCGGCGCTCGGCGAGGAGATCAAGGCGCTTCCGGGGCGAAAATTCATCTTCACCAACGGCGATCGCGGCCATGCCGAGCGCACCGCGCGCCAGCTCGGCATCCTCGACCATTTCGACGACATCTTCGACATCGTCGCGGCCGGTCTCGTGCCCAAGCCGGCGGCCGCCACCTACGATAAGTTCATGGGGCTCCACCGCATCGACGCCGCCCACGCCGCCATGTTCGAGGATCTTGCCCGCAACCTCGAGGTGCCCAAACGCCTCGGCATGAGGACGGTGCTGATCGTGCCCGCAAACCTGGAGACGACCTTCGGCGAGATCTGGGAGCAGGAAGGGCGCGACGGCGACCACATCGACTTCATCACCGACGACCTCGCCGCCTTCCTGCGCAGCGTCCGCGACTGAAGCCCTGGGTTCAGATCAGCGGCACGCCCGTCACGTCCATCACCGCGCCGTAGGAGACGAGGGAGGAAATCACCATCAGCGTGACGATGCCGATGGCCGCGAGAATGTCGCCGCCGATGGCGACGGCCGCCAGACGCACCGTCAGCGTCAGGCTGGCGATCGTCGCCACGATGCCGAGCAGCCCGAGTGTCGGCCCCTCCCCCAGCGCCATGACCAGCAGCCAATAGGGCACCATCGCCCAGGCCAAGAGCGCGCCGCCCCAGTTGGTGGCGATCACCAGCGGCACGATCTTGCGCGAAAATCCGATCGGCCGGGCGATCATCATGAGGATCAGCACCGGCAGCAGCCATGACAGGACGTCAGCGACGAAATGGGCGGCGAGGACCGTTCCAAGTCCGGCGTCGACGGCGACTTGCGTCCGCTCCGCCGACTCGTACTCGATCCACGAGAGAGCAAGCGGCGGCAGGGAAATGGGAAGGGCCGCGAAGGACGCCCAGAAACCGTCGGCGGAAAGGTCGAGCGCCTTGAGCCCGTCCGGCCGCCCCGCCATCATCCGGGCCGTGGCCGAGAAATAGCGCAGGACCTCCGGGAGCCTCGGCATCTGCTCAGGACTGGGCGCCGAACCAGCGGGTGATGAAGAGCTCATAGATCCGCGTCAATTCCTCAAGTTCAGCCAGCGCCACACGCTCGTCGACCATGTGCATCGTTTGGCCGACCAGGCCGAATTCGACGACGGGACAGGCGTCCTTGATGAAACGCGCGTCCGAGGTGCCACCCGAGGTTGAGATTTCCGGCCGCCGCCCTGTTTGATCCTCGACAGCCTTCGCCAGAGCGTTCGTCAGCAACTCGTTTCGGGTGAGGAAAACCTGGGCCGGAGCCGCCTTCCAGTCAATGGCGAAAGTGATGCGCTGGCGCCCGATCTCATCACGCTGTGCCGCCGCCTCGAGACGTTTCGTCAACTCCGCCTGCAGCGTCGCCACGCTCCACTCATCGTTGAACCGGACATTGAAGGCGGCCGTCGCCCTCTCCGGTATGACGTTGACCGAAGGGTTGCCGACGTCGAAGGTCGTGATTTCGAGGTTCGACGGCTGGAACCTCTCATTGCCCAAGTCGAGAGGCCGATCCTTGAGGGCGGCGAGGAGCCGCATCAGACCCGTCACCGGATTGTCGGCGCGGTCGGGATAGGCGACGTGCCCCTGGCGGCCGGTGACGGTGATGGCCGCCGAAAGCGAGCCGCGCCGGCCCACCTTCATCATGTCGCCCAGAGCCTCGCGCGAGGTGGGCTCGCCGAGCAGGCAGGCGTCGAAGCGCTCCCCCCTTTCGGCCGCCCACTGGAGAAGCTTGGGCGTGCCGTTGACCGCCGGCCCCTCCTCGTCGCCCGAGATCAGCAGGGAGATTTGGCCGTGCGGCATGTCGCCACGCTCGAGGAGGCGCGCAAGGGCGGCGACGAAGCAGGCGATCCCCCCCTTCATGTCCACCGCGCCCCGCCCGAAGAGCATTCCGTCGCGAATCTCGCCACCAAAGGGGGGCAGGCGCCATGCCGCCTCTTCTCCCGGCGGCACGACGTCGACATGGCCCGCGAAGACCAGATGCGCCCCGCCGCCACCGCGCCGGGCGAACAGATTTTCCACATCCTCCATCCCCGGCTCGGCAAAAACTGGCCGAAAAACGGAGAATTCGAGCGGCTCCAGCATTTCCTGAAGCGC
This sequence comes from Consotaella salsifontis, assembly GCF_900167365.1. Taxonomy (GTDB): domain Bacteria; phylum Pseudomonadota; class Alphaproteobacteria; order Rhizobiales; family Rhizobiaceae; genus Consotaella; species Consotaella salsifontis. Next base: position 92,662 of record NZ_FUXL01000005.1, read on the forward strand.
AGAAAGGACGCCGGCCTCGAGCGGTGTCACCGAAGGACAGCGAATCAGCCGGACAAGATTTTCGCGAGGGTCTGTGGGCAAAGCAGTCATGATCGGCTCAATAGCGGAGAGCATCGCCGACAGCCAGCGGAGCTTTCGCGAGGCTGTGTCGCACGAGCAACTCTTTCTTAACCATCAATCATAAGCGGGGGGCTTGCCTTTTTTGTGCCGAGTTCACGATAAAGAGAACGATCGGGCACCATGAGCGGGGGACGCCATGACGAAAGATCAGATCCGAACGGGACAGACCGTGCTTCGACGGAAGACCGGAGCTGGAATGGCTCTCTGCATGCTGCCCCTGGCGCTGGGGGCCTGCGTCTCCAACCAGAGCGCGGACAACCAGACCAAGACGGTCAGCCTCGCCGACGTCACCGCGACCTACGGATATGCCCCGTCGCCGGTTTACGCCCTCGCCGACGGCACGCATCTGGTCGCTCCTTCCTCGAAACCTCAACAGGAAGCCGACACGGCAGTCCCAGCCGATCAGACGGCATCGATCGCCCCCTCGCCCGCTTCCGATCCCGCGACGTCTGGCAAGACCGGGCGAATCAAACCGGGCGAGGCAAAGGACCCGGTGGCGGCACTTCAAGCTGACGTCGCCGACCACCGCGCCGCCGAGCGCCTTCTCGCCAAGGCGCGGGCGACAGCGGCGCCGGCCGGAGCGGCGGAGACATCTTCCGCCGGTGCGGCCGCCGCCACGAAGGTCGCCGAGGGGACGGACGCCAGCATCGCCGAGAAGGTCGCGGCCGCCCCCGCCGCGGCCAAGGAGGCTGTCAGCCAGACAATTGCGGCCGTCGGAACCACAGCCGAAGCCGCGACGGTGGCCACAATCGACACCACCAAGAGCGCCGTTGCCACCACCGGCCGCGCCATCGCCTCGGTCAGCCAGCGCATCGGCGACACCTTCATGGCCAGCGACAGCATCACCGGCAGCAGCAATCTCGACAAGATGATCGAGACGGCGGCGGTGGAAAACGACATTCCGCCCGAGCTCGCCTTCGCCGTGGTGCGGGTCGAAAGCCATTACAATCCCAAGGCCAAGGGCGGCCGTGCCCTCGGCCTGTCGCAGATCAAGCCGGCGACGGCGCGCAGCCTCGGCTTTGCCGGCCCCAGCGAGGCGCTCTACGACCCCGAGACCAATCTTCGCTACGGCATGAAGTATCTCGCCGGTGCCTGGGAGCAGGGCGGCCACGACATCTGCCAGACGGCGATGAAGTACAAGGGCGGCCATCGCACCACGGTCATGAGCCGGGCCGCCGCGACCTATTGCGCCAACGTCAAGAAGCACATGGCCGCGATCGAGCGACGCCGGATGCGCTCCTCGCCCATCACCACCGCCAGCCTCAGCGACAAGGACATGGGCTCGTCCGCCCGCTCGCTGCCGGGCGTCGTGCCGGTTCCGACATTCTCCAGCTCGAACAGGATCACCACCCTGTCGTCTCAGGGCTCCTCCGACGCGCTGACCCCAGGCTTTGCCAGCGCCGAGAGCATCGGGCCGAGCCGATCCGGCCGATAATCGATTCCCCCGGCGGGATAGAAGAGGCTCGAGACCTTCCCGTCGAGGAACAGCGCATCGCGGCAGCCGAGGCGGTCGCGGAAGAACAGTGCGAAGTCCCAGAAATTGATCTTCTGCCGCGTCATGACGAAATGGACCAGCCGGCCCTCGTCGGTGGCGCAGATTCCATTGCGCACGAAGCGACTGTCTGAGCCCTCGATGAAGCGCGGATGAAGCGCGCCGTCGATGAGCAGCATCGGGCCCGACTGCGTGGCAAGGCTTGGCCTGTGGCCTTCCGCGAGGAAGCGGCCGGTTTCCATCACCCCAGCGCGGCCGTTCTCGACATAGAAGATGCCGTTGGGCTTCATCGAGAAATTGCCGGGGCCGTCCGCCGTGGAGACGGGATGGCGTTCGACACCGTCCTCGACCGCTAGGCCGACGGGCCGCCGCGCCTCGTCGAACATGCCCGCATTGACCGCCAGAACCATGGGGGATGAAAAGCTCGCCGCGACCTTGGCGAAGGTCTCGTAGGGAACGCCGTCCTCGTCGGCCGTGGCGAGCCTTAGATCGTAATGGTCCAGCGGCACGTCGCAGACGATGAAATCCACCCCGCCCGCCGCTTCCATGCGGCAAAGGCCCTGGTGGTCGGGCGGCAGCGCCGGCGGATCGGAAAGCCAGGCCAGCAGCGAGCCGAGCCCGGCAAGCGGCAGACCGAGCGCGGCGGAGAACAGGCGGGCCCGGGGCATCGCCCGGCGCGCGCCCTTGCTGGCCCCCGCCCGCTTCACCACCCGGTCAGCTGCGCAAGAGTTCGTTGACCGAGGTCTTGGAGCGCGTGCGCTCGTCGACCCGCTTGACGATGACCGCGCAATAAAGGCCCGGCCCCGGCTCGCCGTTGCCCATCGGCTTGCCCGGCAGATTTCCCGCGACCACCACCGAATAGGGCGGCACCTCGCCATAGGTGATGGAGCCGGTCGCGCGGTCGACGATCTTGGTCGACTGGCCGATGAAGACGCCCATGCCGAGGACCGAGCCCTCGCGCACGACGCAGCCCTCCACGACCTCCGAGCGCGCGCCGATGAAGCAGTTGTCCTCGATAATCACCGGACCGGCCTGGAGCGGCTCCAGGACGCCGCCGATGCCGACGCCGCCGGACAGGTGGACGTGCTTGCCGATCTGCGCGCACGAGCCGACTGTCGCCCAGGTGTCGACCATCGTGCCCTCGCCAACATGGGCGCCGAGATTGACGAAGGAAGGCATCAGCACGGCGTCGCGGCCGATGAAGGCCGACCGGCGAACGATCGCGCCCGGCACGGCGCGGAAGCCCGCGTCGCGGAACCGATTTTCACCCCAGCCGGCGAACTTGGACGGCACCTTGTCCCACCAGGCCGCGCCGCCGGGCCCGCCGTCGATCGCCTCCATGTCGTTCAGGCGGAAGGAGAGCAGCACCGCCTTCTTAAGCCATTGGTTGACGGTCCAGCTGCCGTCGGCCGCGCGCTCGGCGACCCGCGCCTCGCCGCTGTCCAGAAGCTCCAGGGCCGCCTCGACCGCCTCGCGCACCTCTCCCTTGGTCGAAAAGGAGATTTCGCTGCGCGCCTCGAAGGCGGTGGATACTATCGTTTCGAGTTGTGCGCGATCGGGGGCAGGCATCATGGCGGCTCCTTCATTCTTCGGTGAGACCGCTCTAGTAGAAGGAGACAAGTGAATCAATCGAAGCCAGCGGAGACCCGCCCATGGCCAAGGCACCGCGCGACGACAAGGCCTGGGACCCGTTTCCCTCTTCGCGCACAGATCGCGAGCGCGCCAACGTCAAGCCCGACACGGCGCAGACCGCCTCTCCCACCTACCGCCTCGCCTATGACGATCCGGATTTCATCTCGCGCGAGGAGATGCGCGGCGTGCGGCTCCAGCTCGAGCTGATGAAGCCGGAAATGGCGCTGATCGAGGCCGGCATCCGCTCGACCGTCGTGCTCTTCGGCGGGGCTCGCATTCCCGAGCCCGGCGCGGCCGCCTGGGCCGCGCGCAACGAAACGCAGAAGAACAACCTCGAAGCCAACGCCCGCTACTACGAGGAGGCGCGCAAGTTCGCCCGCCTGTGCTCGACGCACTCGGCCAACGCCTCGGGCGGCAAGGAATTCGTCATCGTCACCGGCGGCGGGCCGGGAGTCATGGAGGCGGGAAACAGGGGCGCGGCGGACGTCGGCGCGGTCTCCATCGCGCTCAACATCACGTTGCCACATGAGCAGGCGCCGAACCCTTACGTGACGCCGGACCTGTGCTTCAACTTTCACTATTTCGCGATCCGTAAGATGCACTTCCTCCTGCGGGCGCGGGCGATGGCGTGCTTTCCCGGCGGCTTCGGGACCATGGACGAATTGTTCGAAACGCTGACGCTGATCCAGACCCGGCGGATGCATCAGATCCCGGTTCTCCTCTTTGGCGAGGCGTTCTGGCGGCGGGTGATCGACTTCGAGTTCCTCGCCGAGCAGGGCACCATCGCGCCAGAGGACGTCCATCTGTTCGCCTTCGTCGAAACGGCGGAGCAGGGATGGACCATGATTCGCCACTTTTACGGCTTCTGACAGACGCACCCATTGCCGCTGAGAGCGGAACTCCGTCCTCACGCGTCGCGTTGATCCAACAAAATAGCAAAGGCTCGGCTTTGAGCGCGATCTCAATAAAGTCGAAGCACTTTGCGCCATCATTGCTAACCCGGAGCGGCGACACTCAGTCGCACCACTCGAATTCTTCTCAAGGAAGCCACCATGCCCGACGTCGATTCCAGGCTCATCCGATCGAACCAGGACCAGGATACGCCGCAGCACATCGTCGAGGACGAAACCACCGCTCAAGTCGAGCGCGCCGATAGCGACCCGCAAAGCGGTCGCGACCGCCAGGCGGCGGCTCACGCCGAGGCGGAGGGTTCTGGCGAGCGACGTCATACCCCCGGCACCACCGAAGCGCGCGCCATCGGCGCCACCGCCTACAACGCGGCGCAGCGCGCCATCGAGGGCGCGGTGTCGCTGGTGCGTCCGGGCCGTTCCATCCTCTGGCACTGAGAAGCCTACGCTGCCTCAACTGAGAGCGCAGCCGATGGTGTCCGCGATGCAACAGGGCGGCCGTCCCGAATGGCCGCCCTCATCCAGGCGGGGCTAAATCCCCCTTCCTTTCAGGCTTCATTAACCGTCTTCAACGATCTTCAGGCCAAGCGAAAGCCGGAGGTCGGGAACATGAGAGCGGTTCATCTCGAAGACAATTTGAAGGTTCGGTTTCCCGGCCAGGACGCCTCGTTCATGGCGGGCGTCGAGATCGGCATGCTGGCCACGCTGATGGCGATGCGGCCGCGCGAGTTCTCCCGGCAGATCGACACGGGCAACATGGAACAGGCACGGCTTCTCGGCCTGAAGATGGGCTATCACGTGTCCGAGGTCGAGCAGGTCGACCGCAAGGAGGTCCGCGTCACCTTCCGCGACCGGTCACTTGGGCCCAAGCTCCGCGTGGTGTCATCGCAGGGCTGAGCAACGAAGCGGAGAAGCTCTCCGCGTAGAATTTCTCGATATCTTGTCGGCTATGACACGGTCAGGGTGTCGATGAAGCGGGGCGTGTGCTTCGCCTCGAAATCCGCCTCGCGCACCAGCCAGTCGAAATGGCGCGACAGCGCCATGACCTGCCGACGCTCGCGCAGCGCCAGATAAAAGCGGCCGACATAGACGGTGGCATGCATCGGGCCAAACACCGTCAAGGGCGAGGAAAACACCTTCTTTCGATCGAAAAGGTAGAGGCGAAGCGAGGGGTACAGCTCCTCCGCCAGGGCGCGCAGCCGCGCCAGTTGGCCGCGCCTCTCTTCGGCCGGCAGACCCTCCCAATAGCCGTGGCCGGCGGCAAAGCTCTCCAGCGTGTCGAGCGGCATGGCGATCTCGTAGTCCGTCTCCGGCGCTCTCAGATACTCCAGCCGGTCGCGCATGTCGGCGATCGCCTGGTCCGAGGTGCGGCCGAGGAAGTCGCCATACTCGAAGCGCAACACCGCCTCCGACTTCAGCATGTCGGGCAGGGTCGCCGGCACGTGGCGAATCTTGTAGCCGCGCGCCTCCTGATGCCAGCGGAAGATCGATTCGTCGGACGGCGCGCGCGTCGCCTCCTCGATTCGCATCGCCGCCTCAACCATGTCGGCGCCGCGCTCCTTCCGGTCGGTAAGTCCCAACAGCCAGTCGCACGAAACCCCGAGGGCCGAGGCACATTCGGCCGCAAATTGGGCATTCGGCAAACGGCCGTCGTCGCGGGAGAGAATCAAGGATACCGTCGACCGGTCGGAGCCCGTGAGCCGCGCCAGGGCGCTCCGTGACACTCCGCCGGTCGTCATGGCGGCCATGAGTCGTTCGCGGAAGAGCTCAGATCGCTGCCTTTTGTCCATAACGGTGATTAATATCACCATATTGTCGATTCATGCAACGATCGTGACCCGGGTCATGATTATTTACGGGCTGCCGGGCTTCTGCCTCTGAGCGTAGAACCCCTCTTGCAAGGCCGATTCTTGGCCGGCTCAGCAACATTGACTTCGACGCCCGTCCCGCCGCTCACCGCGGGAGCCGACGATTCGCGGCCAAAAGCAAGAAAAGGAGAACGATCCAATGGAAACGCGCGCTCGCAGCCTCGCCAAGGCCGCCACATGGCAGCTTCTCGGGCTCTTCACCATGTCGGCGCTCGGCTTTCTGTTCACCGGATCGTTCACCGCCGGCGGCGCCCTGGCCCTCGCTTCCTGCTTTCTCGGCTTCTGCACCTACATCGTGCACGAGCGCGTATGGGCCGGCATCAAGTGGGGCTGGTCCATCGCGGCCGATAGCGGCAACCGCCAAGGCATGAGAGGCCAAGCCATGGCGGGCGAAAGCGTCCAGGGAAAAGCCTGACGCCTTTCGTGATCAGCCGAGCTTGGTGGCGCCGAGGGAATAGGCCATCGGGATCTTCGCCGTTCCCTCCTTCAGCCGGAAGAGATCGACGCCGACCTCCTCCATTTCGGGGAAGGCACGCCACGCGATCCGGTCGTGCTCATGGAGAAAATCGAGCCGCATCCCTGCTTCCAGAACGGCAGTTACGACACGGGACACCGGGTGAAGCCACTCGTAGTTGCGAGTGTTCTGAAGCTGCCGCTCGTCGCCGGTATAGGTGGACGTCTCGTCGAAGACGAGCGGCTGGGCCGCCGGCGTCTCGCGGTCGAAGGCGGCGTAGAGGCGGCCATTCTCCCATTCCATCTGGTTCATGACCGGATGGCCCTCGAGCAGATAAAGCCGCCCACCAGGCCGCAGCACGGCCGAGACGACCTTCGCCCAGCGGTCGATATCCGGTAGCCAGCCGATGGCGCCCCAGGTGACGAGGGCCATGTCGTAGGTCGCGCCGAGCGCTTCCGGCGCATCATAGAGCGAAGCCTCCACGAAGCGCGCCTCGGTCCCCGCGCGGGCGGCGAAATCCTGCGCGGCGGCAATCGCTTTGGGCGAAAAGTCGAGCCCGGTGACGCTCCGTGCCCCCAGATGCTTCAGGGACAGCGTGTCGAGCCCGATATGGCACTGGAGATGGACGATGTCCTTGCCGGCGAGATCGCCGATCTCTTCCGCCTCGATGGCGTGAAGACTGGAGCCCCCTGCAAGAACCGTCGAGATCCAATAGGAGCCCGTCGTATCGGTAGCGTGAAGCTCCGCCCGCTCGTCCCAATTGGCACGATTGGCGTCAAAAAAACGTCTCGAACATCAGGCTATCCTCCAAAGCAGGTCCCAAATACACGAAAGGCGGCCACAAGGGCCGCCCGACGAAACGCTGAAAAGGCTTGAGGGGAAGAAACCGACTATTCGGCCTTCTTGGCCTCTGCCTTCTTAGCTTCGGCCTCGGCGCGGGCATCAGCCGCAACCTGGCGGGCTTCATCATTGAGCTTGCGGGCGCGCACGTTGGTGGCCTCGGTGATACGGGCCGACTTGCCGCGACGGTCGCGCAGATAATAGAGCTTGGCCCGGCGCACGCGACCACGGCGCACGACCTCGACCGATTCCACCATCGGCGAGTAGACGGGGAACACGCGCTCGACGCCCTCGCCATAGGAGATCTTGCGGACGGTAAAGCTCTCCTGCAGGCCCGCGCCGCTGCGGGCGATGCAGACGCCTTCATAGGCCTGGACGCGGGTGCGGTTGCCTTCCGTCACGCGCACGTTGACGCGCAGGGTATCGCCCGGAGAAAACGCCGGAATGGTGCGGATGGCTTCGATACGGGCCGCTTCGGCGGCTTCGAGCTCGGCGATAATGTTCATGGCACAGCCTCAATTCGTTTCATGCCGGTCTGCCTCAGCGGCCGACATGGCCGTTTGCACGGTCAAGTTATTCTGAGGAAATCGAGGCGTCCCTTACACGCTCCGATCCACTTTGTCGAGTACACGGGAACGCGCGAGGCAGACTTTTGCATGACCCGCCACCTCGCATGCGCCGTTGCCTGCTTGCAGGAGCGAGGGAACCAAGATGCGGACGGCGCGGTTGTGGCGAACAAAACCCTTGTTGAGGACAAAGCCATGGGGCGTGGAATTCTTCTTTGGCTGCTGGGAATACCGATCCCGATCATCATCCTGATCCTGCTGTTCTGGCACTAGCTCCAGAACGTCCGCTGAAGCCGGACCACGTATAAGCGAGAGCCGTCATCCGACCGCAACACTACCCGGTCAGAAGGTCCGGCCGCCGCTCGGCGGTGATCCGCTCCGCCGCTTCCCGGCGCCATCGCTCGACGGCGCCATGATCGCCGGAGGTCAGGACCTTCGGAATCGTTCGGCCTTCCCATTCGGCCGGCCTTGTGTACTGGGGGTGCTCCAGGAGCGCGCCCTCGAAGCTCTCCCACTCTCCGGAAGCCGCATTGCCCATGACGCCGGGCAGCAGACGAATCACGGCGTCGAGCAGAACGAGGGCGGCGATCTCGCCTCCGGACAGCACGTAATCGCCGATCGAAACCTCCTCAAGGCTCCGTCCCTCGATGACACGCTCATCGACGCCCTCGAAGCGGCCGCAGAGAATGATGGCGCCCTCCCCCTCGGCCAGCTGGCGCACCCGCGCCTGGGTCAGCGGGCGGCCGCGCGGGCTCATCAGGAGGCGCGGGCGCGTATCACCCGCCGGAGCCGCGTGGTCGATGGCCGCAGCCAGAACGTCGGCGCGCATCACCATGCCCGGCCCGCCGCCGGACGGCGTGTCGTCCACCAGGCGATGCCGGCCGATGCCGAAGTCGCGGATGGCGACCGTCTCGATCACCGCATCGCCGCGCTCCAGCGCCCGCCCGGCCAGGGAAACGCCGAGCGGCCCCGGAAACATCTCCGGATAGAGGGTGAGAACGGAGGCGCGAAAGCTCATGGCCGCGGATCGCCCTCGTCGCCTTCCTCATCGTCGCTGCCCTCGAGGCCGGCGGCAACGGGTTCGACCGTCAGCACCTGAGCCGACAGGTCAACCGCAGGCACGGCCGCTTCGGAAAACGGGATCATCACGCTGGCCCTCCCCTCGCCGGCGATTTCAAGGATCGTCCCCGCGCCGAAATCGTGGATCGCCACGACCGTGCCGACCTCCTCGCCCGCGACGGTGCGCGCCGAAAGACCGACGAGATCGGCCTCATAGAATTCGTCCTCGTCCTCTTCCGGCAGAACGGAGCGGTCGACAAAAAGCTCGCGGCCGCGCAGTTCCTCCGCGCCCTCACGGCTCGTCACCTCGGCAAGTCGCACGACCACGACATTCTTCTGGGTCCGCGCTGAAAGCACGGTGAAGCGCCGACCGTTCTCATCGAACAGCGGGCCATAGGCGCCAAGATCGGTCGGCTCCTCGGTGAAGGAGCGCACCCGCACCTCGCCGCGTATGCCGTGAGGCGCGCCGACGATGCCAAGGAGAACGGGGCGCTGAGGAGGTGTTGAATCGGGCAAGGACGGGCCTTTGGGCAAGAAGCGGATCGCCCTCCCTCTGCGACAAGGCGCGGCCATGCGTCAAGCCGCGCCGGTCCGGCCGATCTAGAGAACGGGGCTGCGCCTCTCCGCGCCCGACGTCTCGTAATAGTCGCGCTTGGCGTCGTACATGCGCTCGTCGGCGCGGCTGGCCGTCACCTCGAGGCGTTCGCCGGGCCGCGACGTCGCGATGCCGATGGAGAAGCTGAGCGGCGGCTCGGCATAGAAGCGGTTGTTGAGCTCGACCAGCTTCTCGATGGTATCGACCATCTCGTCCGCCTCGCCATTGGCGATGCCTGGCATGACGACCACAAACTCGTCGCCGCCGATGCGCGCCACCGAGTTCGGCTTCAGCACAGCCTTCTCGAGCACCTCGCCGGCGCGGCGTAGAAGCTCGTCGCCGACGGCGTGGCCGAGCGTGTCGTTGGCTTGCTTCAGGCCGTTGAGATCGGCCACGAGGATCGTCACCGGGAAGGTCGCCTTGCGCTCCAGGCGGTTCAGCTCGTCGATGAAGAAGGAGCGGTTGTGAAGCCGGGTCAGCACGTCGTGCTTGCCGAGAAATTCGAGATAGGCTTCCGCCTTCTTTCTCGCCGTTATGTCGGTCAGCGCGACCTGAACGAGCGACCAGCTGTGCTCATGACCGGGGAAGACGGAGAACTGCATGTGCAGGCAGAGTTCCTCGCCGCCGAGGGTGTAGTTCACCACCTCGCGCTGCTGGATCAGCTTGCCGCCCCAAAGATCGATGAGCTGCTCCTTGAAGTTCGGCTCCATCTCGTTGCGGAACACCCGGTCGAGATTGGCGACGAGATGCCCCGTGTCGCGGGCGCCGAAGAGCGTGAGGGTCTGCTGGTTGACCTCGATCACACGGATTTCGCTCATGCACCGGGCGACAAACTCGGGATGAACGTCGAGAAAGGTGCGGAAATCCTCGATCCCCGTCGCCCGCACCATGTCCATCAGCTCCCTGACGGACGAGAAGTCCTCGACCCAGAGCGACACCGGCGAATGCTGAAAAAGCCCGCGGGCGAACTGTTCGCTGAGGGCGAGGCCGCGCCGCGCCTCCTCACGCTCGGTGACGTCCTCCGTCGAGACCAAAATCCGGCTCCAGTCGGCCTCGAACCCCGGAACGACCCGCCCCTTCAGCTGAATGTCCAGACGGCGGCCCGACAGGGTGTAGTTGACGGCGGGGCTGTGGAACGACATGGCCCCGTCCCAGAGCTGAACCAGCTCCTCGAGATGGCTGTCCTTCATGTCTCCGGAAAAGACTCGATCGAGATTGGCGGAAAGATGCTCCTCGTCCCGCGCCTCGAAGAGTTCGAGGGTCCGCCGGTTGACCGCCACCACCTTGATAAGGTGTGCGCAGGCGAGAACCTCGCCGGGATTGTCGATGAGGTAGGCTTTCAGGTCCTCGATGCCCTCGCCGCGCCAGATGTCGAACCGCCGCTTGACGGCGCTGTAGTCCTCGAGCCAGAGCGGCACTGGAGAAAGCTCGAAGAAGTCATCCCGCAGGAGACTGCCGGACCGTGCCGAGACGCCGTCGTTCATCCCACTCGTATCCCATCTCGCCCACCGAACGCATCGGCAGATAGATCATCCAATTCCTTAGCAATCAGTCAACCGACGAGTTTTTGGGGGGCACTGCATCACCCCTGAGACAAAAACGGCGCCCCGATTGGGACGCCGCTTCTCATGTAGACGGGAAAACCGATCAGGCCTCGGCGCCGGAAGCCGCCTCGGCGGCAGCGGCGGCAGCGTCTTCCTCGCGCTGCTTCCTTTCGGCGGCGCGCTCCTGAGCCTTCTTGCCCGGCTCGGCCTTCTTCGGATTGCTGCGGGCCGGGCGGTTGGCGATGCCGGCCTGGTCGAGGAAGCGCAGAACGCGGTCCGTCGGCTGGGCGCCCTCGCCGAGCCAATGCTTGATGCGGTCTTCCTTCAGCGTCACGCGCTCGGCGTCCTTGGGCAGCATCGGGTTCCAGGCGCCAACCTGCTCGATGAAGCGGCCGTCGCGCGGGCTGCGGGCGTCGGCGATGACGATGTGGTAGTAGGGGCGCTTCTTGGAGCCGGCACGGGCAAGGCGCATTTTCAGGGGCATCGGTTCAGTCCTTCGTCTTTGGATAGTGTTTGTCTTGGATGCGATGGAGACCGGCGACGGTCTCTATTTCTTCTTTCCCGGAAAACCGGAAAGACCGGGCAGGCCGCCACGCCCGCCGGGAAGTCCTGGAAGGCCGCTCCCGCCGAGGCCGGAGGGCAGGCCCTTGGAGAGCGCGGAAAGGTCCGGCATGCCGCCGCCGCCCTGCGCCGCCTTGGCGAGCGCCTCGATCTCCTTGGGGTCCATCTTGGAAAGGTCGGGCATGCCGCCCATGCCGCCGCCGGGCAGGCCCATCTTGCCGGCGAGCCCGGACACCATGCGGCCCATCATACCGCCGCCCTTACCGCCCTTGCCCATGGCCTTCATGACGTCGGCCATCTGGCGATGCATCTTCAGGAGCTTGTTGATGTCGGCGGCCGAAGTGCCCGAGCCGCTGGCGATGCGCTTCTTGCGGCTGTTCTTGAGAATGCCGGGGTTCTTGCGCTCGGCCGCCGTCATCGACGAGATGATGGCGAGCTGACGCTTGAACAGCTTGTCATCAAGCCCGGCAGCCGCGATCTGATCCTTCATCTTGCCGATGCCGGGTAGCATGCCGAGCATACCGCCCATGCCGCCCATCTTCTGCATCTGGCGGATCTGGTCGGCGAGATCGTTCATGTCGAACTTGCCCGACTGCATCTTCTTGGCCATCGCCGCGGCCTTTTCCGCGTCGATATTCTCGGCCGCCCGCTCCACCAGGGAAACGATGTCGCCCATGCCGAGGATGCGGTCGGCGATGCGCGCCGGGTGGAAGTCCTCCAGCGCGTCCATCTTTTCGCCGGTGCCGATGAGCTTGATCGGCTTGCCGGTGACGGCACGCATGGACAGCGCGGCGCCACCGCGCCCGTCGCCATCGACACGGGTAAGGACGATGCCGGTGATGCCGACGCGCTCGTCGAAGGAGCGGGCGAGATTGACCGCGTCCTGGCCAGTCAGGCTGTCGGCGACCAGGAGGATTTCATGCGGAGCGGCGCGGGCCTTGATCTCCGCCATCTCCACCATGAGCGGTTCATCAATATGAGTGCGGCCGGCGGTGTCGAGAATGACGACATCGTAGCCGCCGAGCTTGCCGGCTTCCTTGGCGCGCGAGGCGATGGCCACGGGGTCCTGGCCGGCGATAATCGGCAGCGTCGTCACGCCAGTCTGCTCGCCGAGAACCTTGAGCTGTTCCTGCGCCGCCGGGCGGCGCGTATCGAGCGAGGCCATCAGCACCTTCTTGCGCTGACGGTCGGTAAGGCGCTTTGCGATCTTGGCGGAGGTGGTGGTCTTGCCCGAGCCCTGGAGGCCGACCATCATCAAAACGACCGGCGCCGGCGCGTTGAGGTCAATCGGCTCCTGCGTCTCGCCCAGCGTGGCGACGAGCTCGTCATGGACGATCTTGACCACCATCTGGCCGGGCTTGATGGACTTCAGAAGCTCGGCGCCCACCGCCTTGTCGCGCACGCGGTCCGTGAATCCACGTACCACCTCCAAGGCGACGTCGGCCTCGAGAAGCGCGCGCCGAACCTCGCGCAGCGCCGCGTTCACGTCCTTTTCCGAAAGCGCGCCGCGCCCGGTAAGGCCGTTCAGGATGGACCCCAAACGGTCCTGAAGTGAATCGAACATGGCGCTTCCCTTTCGTTCCTGCCTCCGCCCCAAGTGGGGTGAAGACCCGACCGGCGCAAACCCCTTGAAGGCCCAGGCTGAGCCGGCCCCTGAAGGACAGCCCAACGCAAAACGCATCCGCGGGCGAAACTCGCTGGCGGATGGGGACCTCCGGCATGTCCTCAGTGAATTCAGAACACGGCCGGTCGGCGGCTCGCTTCGGTGCGAACGCGGATTTGCGCCGCGTCTATCATTGGTGGGGGAGAGAAGTCAAACCAACAGGTGCTCCCACCCCGATGCCGACTACCGGAGCGCAATCGTCTTGCCGAGGCAAACAGCCTCGGCACGTCCCACATATTGACCAAAGCTGGGGATCGGGCGGTAGCCGTGCTTTTCGTAGAAGCGCACGGCACGCTCGTTCACCCGCCGCGTTTCAAGCCATATAGCTTCATAGCCGTCGCTCCTCGCGCGGTCTTCAAGATACGTCAGCAGGGCGCTTCCGACACCTCTCGTGCCCGCAGATGCGAACATGCGCTTCAGCTCCGCGACGCCGACTTGCAGCGGCCGATAGGCACCGCAACCGACGGCGCAACCATCCGCATCGCGGACCAGCACGAAGAGAGTTCCCTTCTCCTTCATGACCTCAGTGTCGAAGGAGGCTCGGCCGCTGCTGCCAGTGATCGAGGAGAGCGTTTGAGACAGGCGATCAAGAAGAGCAACGGCCTCCTCACAGCCAGGGTCGACAGGCTCTATGTTGAAAAATTCAGTGCGCCGCATCGGTCTTCAAAAATCCAAAGGCGCGTTGTCGATGACCTCCTTCATGACGAAGAAGGTGCGGGTCTGGCGCACGCCCGGCAGGACGAGCAGATCGCGGCCGTGGAGTCGGTTGAAATCCGCAATGTCCTTGACCCTGATCTTGAGGAAATAGTCGAAGTCGCCGGCGACGAGATGGCAGTCGAGCACGAAGGGCAGCGCCTTCACCGCCGTCTCGAACGCGGAAAAGCTCTCGGGCGTCGAGCGGTCGAGAACGACCGCGACCATGACCAGCGTGCCGCGATCGACCTTTTCCGGCGAAACCTCGGCGCGCACGCCGCGCAAAAATCCCCGCTCGAACAGCGAGCGCGTACGCCGATGGCAGGTTGCGGGCGTCAGACCGGCCCTTTCGGCGAGCTCGGCATTGGAGAGGCGCCCGTCGGCCTGAAGCAGACGCAGTAGGCGCAAATCCGCCTTGTCGAGAGGAGCGGACGATTCTTCCATTTTCATTTCAATTTATGATCTATTAGGCCAGATTTCTGGCGAAATTTCACAAGAACCTTGTGATCAGCCCCGTGATTTTGCAAGCACCTTTGATACGACTTTCGCTAGCTTCGGCGGCGTCTCTCCTCTCCTCGCTGGAGCCGCTGCCATGCTCGAAAAGTTCGATCGCTATCCCCTGATGTTCGGCCCGACGCCGATCGAAAGACTCTCCCGCCTTTCCGCCAATCTCGGCGGCAATGTCGAACTCTTCGCCAAGCGCGAGGACTGCAATTCGGGCCTCGCCTTCGGCGGCAACAAGATCCGCAAGCTCGAATACATCATCCCCGACGCCATCGCCTCCGGCGCCGACACGCTGGTCTCGATCGGCGGCGTCCAGTCCAATCACACACGTCAGGTAGCGGCGGTGGCCGCGAAGATCGGCATGAAGTGCCGCCTCGTCCAGGAAAGCTGGGTGCCCTTCCCCGATGCCGTCTACGACCGGGTCGGCAACATCCTCATGAGCCGCGTCATGGGCGCCGAGGTCGAACTCGTCGACCAGGGCTTCGACATCGGCATTCGCGAAAGCTGGGAGAACGCGCTCGAGGACGTGAAGGCCAAGGGCGGAAAGCCCTACCCCATTCCCGCCGGCGCCTCGGTCCACAAGCTCGGCGGCCTCGGCTATGTCGGATTCGCCGAGGAAGTGCGCGCGCAGGAGGCCGAGCTCGGCTTCAAGTTCGACTATGTCGTCGTCTGCACCGTCACCGGCTCCACCCATGCCGGCATGCTCGTCGGTTTCGCCAAGGATGGCCGGGCGGACAAGGTGGTGGGCATCGACGCATCCGGCACGCTGGAGCAGACCCGCGCGCAGGTCATGGACATCGCCCGAAAGACCGCCGACCTCGTCGGCCTCGGCCGCGACATCGGCGATGACGATCTGACGCTGATCGCCGATTACGCCTATCCGGCCTATGGCGTACCCTCGGACGAGACAAACGCCGCGATCCGCCTTTGCGCCCGCATGGAAGGCATGATGACCGACCCGGTCTATGAGGGCAAATCCATGCAAGGCCTCATCGACCTTGTCAGGAAGGGCTACTTCCCCGCCGGCTCGAAAGTGCTCTACGCCCATCTCGGCGGCGTGCCGGCGATCAACGGCTATTCCTACCTCTATCGCAACGGCTGAGAAGGCCGTTGGGATGACATCGGCGAGCGCTACTGCCTCTGCGTCTCGCCGAACATCTCGCGTTGCGCCTTTTCCAATTCCTCGGCGTAGCGCTTGCGGACGTGAGTTTCGGAGAGCAGGCCGAGAACCGTGGCATCGGGAGCGATGACGGCGAATTCGTCGCTCTCGGCCTCGTCGAAGCGCTGCATCACCTCGACGATGTTCATCTCCGGCGTC
Source organism: Consotaella salsifontis (assembly GCF_900167365.1). Taxonomy (GTDB): domain Bacteria; phylum Pseudomonadota; class Alphaproteobacteria; order Rhizobiales; family Rhizobiaceae; genus Consotaella; species Consotaella salsifontis. The sequence continues at coordinate 108,479 of NZ_FUXL01000005.1, forward strand.
AGCGCCACGTCCTTGAGGATCGCGAGGCTCGCCACCTCGGCCGCCGGGTCCGCACTTTCGTCATAGGCGCTGGCGGTCAGCGCGATGCCGGCATAGTGGCCCGCGTCGTCGAGAAGCACGACGCGCTGCGTCGAGCCGAGGGGAAAGCGCCGGCGGAATTCGGCGACCGTGATGGATCCCGGCACGGCGCGAGTCTCCTTGCGCATCATGCGGCCGGCGGTGAGCAGCCGCACCCAGCCGACATCCCGAGCGCTGCGGATCGTTTCGCCGCGAAGGTGCAGCCGCCAAGTGGAGAAGGAATAGCCGAAGAGGACGCGCACCACCGTGCTCGCCACCAGCGTCGCGGCGATGACGACGCCGGTGATGCCGAGGTCGCGCGTCGCCTCCAGCACCAGCATGGCCATGGTGAGCGGGCCGCCGATGACGGCGACGGCGAGCGCGGCCATTCCGACCAGCGCCGACTGCGTGGGATCGACCACGGGATAGCCCGCCACCAGCTCAAGAATGCCGCTGAAGAGCCGGCCGCCGATGGTTCCAAGAAAGAGCGAGGCGAAGAACAGACCGCCACGGAAGCCGAAGGCGAGGCAGACGATGGATGCCATCGACTTGGCGATGAAGATCGTGCCGAGAAAGACCAGCGTCCCGGAGATGGAAACGTCGAGGGCGAGCGCAGAGTGCCCCGAGGAGAGGACCTGCGGCGTCACCAGCGCGAGCGGGATCATCAGGAAGCCGCCGACCACCTGCCGCAGCCAGAGCGAGGCGGGCATGCGGCGCGTCAGGGCCTCCAGTGTCGACATGGTCCGCATCAGGCCTATGGCGATAAAGCCGAGAAGCGCACCAAGAATGCCAAAGAGCAGATAGTCCGACGGAATGATCGGCTCGGGATCGACGAGCCCGATGATGTAGGGATGGGCGCCGAGGTCATGGGCGACCAGCGTCCCAGCGAGAGCCGCTGCCGCAACTGGCGCAATGGCCGAGGGCATATAGGCTCCGATGACGATCTCGAAGGCATAGAAACAGCCGGTGAGCGGCGCGCCGAAGGCGGCGGCGATCGCCGCACCTGCCCCGGCGCCCACCAGCGTGCGCACGTCGCCCCGGCGAAGTCCGAGGCGCTGGCCAGCAATGGACCCGACGACGCTGCCCATCTGGGCATAGGCCGCCTCAAGGCCGACCGAGGCGCCGACGCCATTGGAAATGAGGGTTTGGCCGGCGACGATCAGGCTGTCGATGAGCGACATGCGCCCGCCATGCAGCGCGTTGGCCTCGACGGAGTCGACGAGGGGCCGGCGCCGCGCGCCGACGACCCTGGTGAACAGGATGAGCGCCAGCCCGCCGGCGGGCAGCGCCAGAAGATAGATCGGCTCGATGAACGTCTGGGTGCTGAGGCGCCCGCCCGCCGGCAGATCGTAGAGGAAGCGCTGGATCGCCGAGGCCGTCACCTGAAGAATGGACGTGCCGACGCCCGCCAGCGCGCCGACAATCAGCGCGATAACGATGAACCACACCTCGCTGGAGCGAAAGCGCCTGCGAAACTCCACCATCGAACGCCAGACGGGCGAGTGGGGCGAAGCGTGATGTGGCCGATGATGGCCGGAGGCGCGGCGAAGATGCAGCAAATTGGGAGATCCCGGAAGGCATTCCAGAAGGGGCGGCCATCACGGCGGAATGATGCGGAGCACGAACCGGCGGTCGCCGCCCCTCTTAATCGGCCAACCGCCGATCGCCAACCCTTCGCGGTAGGCGATTCGCGCCGAAACAAAGGTTTGGCCTCGCCTTTGAACTGCGAAGCGGCAAGGCACTTCCTACATGAGGGGGCGTCTGTTCCCCGAAGGGCGTTTCATGCGTTTTCTCTCCCGCGCCAATCCCTACCATTCCGGTCCCGTCAGCGATCATTTCGACGGTCGGCGCTTCTTCAACCCCGACGGGCACGGGCCCGGAGGGCTTGGCGCCCTTTTGCGCTGGCGCTTCAAGCACAAGCGCGCGCAATGGCCCGATCACTTTCCCGGCCTTCCAACCGATCGTCCGCCAGCCCGCGTCTCAGGGGGTGCGGCGCGGCTGAGCTTTGTCGGCCATGCCTCCTTTCTCCTCCAGACCGGCGGCCTTAACATTCTTCTCGATCCCCTGTGGTCCGAGCGCTGCTCTCCCTTCGACAACGTCGGCCCGAAGCGCCGCAACGCGCCGGGGATTGCCTTCGACGATCTTCCCGCGATTGACGTCGTGTGTGTCTCGCACTCGCACTACGACCACATGGACGCGTCGACGCTGAAGCGGCTTCACGCGCGCTTCTCGCCGCGCTTTCTGACGCCGCTGGGCAATGACGCCCTCATTCGCGGCTTCTGCCCTTCGGCAAAAGTCGAGGCCCATGACTGGCTCGCTCGCGTGCCGCTCAACGGCGATGTCGCGCTCACCTTCGAGCCGACGCACCATTGGGGGGCGCGCGGCGTCTTCGACCGCTCGATGACGCTATGGGCGTCCTTTGCCTTCGAGACCCCGGCGGGGTTCATCTATTATGTCGGCGATTCCGGCTTCTTCGGCGGCGCGAACTACCGCGCGGCGAGGCAGCGCCACGGCCCGGCCAAGCTCGCCGTCCTGCCGATCGGCGCCTACGCACCGCGCTTCTTCATGGCACCGCAGCACCAGGACCCGGACGAGGCCGTGCGGGCCGCGCGCTTCCTGGAGGCGGAGCTTTCCATCGGCAGCCATTGGGGCACGTTCCAGCTGACCGACGAGCCGATCGACGAGCCGCCCGCGCGCCTTTCGGCGGCCCTCGCCCGCTGGTCGGTTGCGCCCGAGCGCTTCATCGCAGGCCGCCCCGGCCTCGCGGTCTCGCTGCCCCATGCCATCGACGCGCCTCTGCCCGAGCCCCTGGCGGCAACGCCGGAAACCACCGCGCGCGCCGTCCATGAAACGGGCGAGGAGGCCAGCGACTGAGGGTCGCGGCGCGGGGCGCGGTCAGCGCCGGAACCATTGCCACGCCCTGCGGTTCAACATGCGTCGACCCGAACATTGCGAAAGGATCGCCCGATGAACCGGCTTTCAGCGCTCCTCCTTCCCCTGATCCTGGCCAGCGGCCCGGCCCTTGCCCAGGATACGGCGGGTTCCTGCGGAGATCAGACCGAGGTCAAGGCCGGCGACACGTTGAGCGCCATCGCCGACCGCTGCGACGTCAGCGAGTTCACCATCCTGAGGGCGAACCCTTCCGTCCGCGGCTCGGACGATCTGCGCGTCGGCTCGACCGTCCAGCTCACCACGACCTCCGACGGTACCATCGACCGCCTCGGCTCACTCGCGGAGCAGGCGGGCAGCGAGCTCGGTCAGGCGGCGCAGGGCGTAGGGTCGGCGATCGGCTCCTCCGTCAGCGGCTTTCTCGACCGCAATCCCCAGCTCGACCAGCGCGTTCGCGACATCGGCCAGAAGATCGGGCTGACCGACGGCCAGGAGCCGGCGGATGTGTCGCTGGAACCGCAAGGCGGCGCTCCCGGCTCCACCGTGACTGTCTCGGCGACAGGGCTGCCCAAGGATACGCCGGTGGAGATCGTCGGCGGCGGGCGCCGCTCGGCCTATACGGTTCTCGACGAGGCCCGCACGACGCCAGACGGAACACTTCAGGCGGCGGTGGAGATTCCGCGCGACGTGGGCGATCAGTCCGCCTATCGCATCTCGGTGCGCGGCAAGGACGACGCCTGGAAGGCGGTCGCCCCGCTCTTCACCATACGACGATAGCGACGAGGCGCCGATACCTCGGGCGACCGGCGCCTGCGCGATGAGCGGCCGGTAGCAATCCCTCGGCATCTTTGCCATATAGGCGGCAAGACCTAACCTTCACCGCCGAGCGGTTTTTCGATGTCCGAGTGGATTGCCTTTGCGAAGATGAACGGGCTCGGCAACGAGATCCTCGTCGCCGACATGCGCGGACAGGAGGGTCGCATCGCGCCCGAGGCAGCGCGCGCCTTGGCGGCTCGCCCGGAAACCCACTTCGATCAGATCATGGCGATCCATAATCCCAAGGTGACGGGCACAGACGCCTTCATCCGCATCCTCAACGCCGACGGGACCGATGCGGGCACCTGCGGCAACGGCACGCGCTGCGTCGTTTCGGCGTTGGCGGCCGAGACCGGCAAGAAGACCTTCACCTTCCAGACGATCTCGGGGCTCCTCAATGCGCAGGAGCGGGAGGACGGCCTCATTTCCGTGGACATGGGAATGCCGCGCTTCGCCTGGAACGAAATCCCGCTGGCCGAGCCCTTCGCCGACACACGCTGCATCGAACTCCAGATCGGCCCCATCGACGCGCCGGTTCTCCATTCGCCCTCCGTCGCCTCCATGGGCAATCCCCATGCGATCTTCTGGGTGAAGGAGGACGTCTGGTCCTACGAGCTCGACCGATTCGGCCCAGTCCTGGAAAACCATCCGCTCTTTCCCGAGCGGGCCAACATCACCATTGCCAGGGTGACGAGCCCCTCCTCCATGGATATCCGCACCTGGGAGCGCGGCGCCGGCCTCACCCGCGCCTGCGGCTCGGCCTCGTGCGCGGCGGCGGTATCGGGCGCGCGCACCGGGCGCACCGGGCGCTCGGTCGCCATCACCGTTCCGGCGGGCGGCGAACTTCTGATCGACTGGCGCGCCGACGACCACGTCGTCATGACCGGACCCGCCGAATGGGAATGGTCAGGCCGTCTCGATCCCGCCACGGGCGATTATCGGCGCGACGAGGCTGATGCCGCGGAGGCCTCTTGATGGGAATTGACGTCATCTCTTTCGGCTGCCGCCTCAACACCTACGAGGCCGAGGTGATGAAGCGCGAGGCGACCGAGGCCGGCCTCGGCGCCGATGGCCGCGGCGCGATCCTCGTCAACACCTGCGCCGTGACGGCGGAAGCCGTGCGCCAGGCGCGTCAGGCGATCCGCAAGGCGCGGCGCGAAAACCCCGGTGCCCGCATCATCGTCACCGGGTGCGCCGCCCAGACCGAGGCCCAGCGCTTCGCCGAAATGGACGAGGTGGACGCCGTCATCGGCAACGCCGACAAGCTCGTCGCCGATTCCTACCGCGCGCTGCCCGACTTCGGCGTGGCGGGCGCGGAGAAGGTCCGCGTCAACGACATCATGTCGATCACCGAGACGGCGGCCCATATGGTCGACGCCATCGAGGGCCGCGCCCGGGCGATCGTGCAGGTGCAGAACGGGTGCGACCATCGCTGCACCTTCTGCATCATTCCCTTCGGCCGCGGTAATTCGCGCTCCGTGCCGATGGGCGCGGCGGTGTCCCAGGTGAAGCGGCTGGTGGACGCCGGCTACAACGAGGTCGTCCTTTCAGGCGTCGATCTCACGAGCTACGGCGCCGACCTGCCGGGCACGCCCCGCCTCGGCACCCTCGTCCAGTCGATCCTTCGCCATGTGCCGGAGCTCAGGCGCCTGCGCCTGTCCTCCATCGATTCCATCGAGGCGGACCCGGCGCTGATGGAGGCGATCGCCTCCGAGACGCGGCTGATGCCGCATCTCCATTTGTCGCTTCAGGCGGGCGACACCATGATCCTCAAGCGCATGAAGCGTCGCCACAGCCGCGACGACGCCATCCGCTTCTGCGAGGAGGCCCGGCGGCTTCGCCCGGACATCGTCTTCGGCGCCGACATCATCGCCGGCTTCCCGACAGAGACCGAGGAGATGTTCGAGAATTCGCTGAGGTTGGTGGACGAGTGTTCGCTGACGCTGCTCCACGTCTTCCCCTTCTCGCCGCGCGAGGGAACGCCCGCAGCGCGCATGCCGCAGCTGCCGCGTGCCCTGATCAAGGAGCGCGCCGCGCGCCTGCGCGAGAAGGGCGAGGCCGCCCACCGCGCCCATCTTCAAAGGCTGGTCGGCACGCGCCAGAGCGTCCTTATGGAAAAGGACGGGATCGGCCGGGCCGAGAACTTCATCACCGTTTCCCTTGCGGCCGATCCCGACGGCGCGCACCCGCCGTCGGGCTCCATCATCGACGTGACGATCGTGGGCGAGGATGGCGACAAGCTGATCGCCGCGCCGGCGGGCGCCGCCAAGGCAGCCTGAGGCAGGGTAGGACAAGGAGAGATCATGGCTGAAAAGAAGGGCCTCTTCCGGCGGATCTTTTCCTTCGGCGCCCACGACCAGGAGACGCCGACTGAAGGCGTCACGGTGGCGCCGACCGAAAGCCTGCCGCCGGCACCGCCGGAGCCGGAGAGCGATGCCACCGCCGCGCCGGAGCCCACGGCCGTCGAGGAGACGCTGATCGCGGGCGACGGCGGCGCACCGGTCGAACCCGAAATCCCTGAACAGGCGCCGGTGACGGAAGACCCGGAGCGCGAGATCGCCGTCGCGCCGGCGCCGGTCGAGGCCGCACCGGGCGACGAGGCCGAGGACGATTTTTCCTGGCTCGAGAAACCGGAACCCGAGGCAGACGAGCCGGAAGCAGACTTCTCCTGGCTTGAAAGCCCGAGCGAGCCGCAAGGCGATATTCAGGAGGAAGAGCCGGCTCCCGTCGAGCAGCCAGAGCCCGCCGCCCTCGCCGCCGAGGAGCCAACCGAGGCCATCGAGAGTCCAGAAAGTCCTGAACCGGATAAAGCCGAGGATGAAGCAGAGGCCGATTTCTCCTGGCTCGACGCGCCGCTTGCGCCAGAGGAGGCCGAGGAGGAGAAAGTAGAGGCACGCCTCGTCGAAGAGGACGGCGGCACACTCCCCGACGTGGAAGAGAGCCTGCCCGCGACCTCGGCAGAAGCGCCCACCGTCGTCACACAGCCCGCGACGCTGCCCCCAGCGCCAGAAGCCGGCGAAGGCTGGCGCCGACGCGCCGCGCCGGCACCCGTTCTCGCGCCCGCGCCGAAGGTGCCGTGGTATCAGCGCCTGCGTCATGGTCTTTCCCGCTCCTCCGACCAGCTGACCGGCTCGATCACGGCGCTCTTCACCAAGCGCCGGCTCGACGAGGAAACCCTTCAGGACTTCGAGGACGTGCTGATCCAGGCCGATCTCGGCGTCGAAACTGCCATGAAGATCACCGGCAGGCTTTCCGAGGGCCGCTTCGGCAAGGAAATCTCGGGCGAGGCGGTGCGCGCCATCCTCGCCGAGGAGGTCGAATCCGCCCTCGCGCCGGTGGCGGTTCCGCTGGAACTCGATCTCGACAAGAAGCCCCACGTCGTCCTCGTCGTCGGCGTCAACGGCACCGGCAAGACCACCACCATCGGCAAGCTCGCGGCGAAGCTGACGCGCGGCGGCCTGAAGGTCACGCTCTGCGCCGGCGACACGTTCCGCGCCGCGGCCGTCGAGCAGCTGAAGATCTGGGGCGAGCGGACCGGCTCGCCGGTGATCGCCAAGCAGATCGGCGCCGACGCCGCCGGCCTCGCCTTCGAGGCTTACGATGCGGCGCTCGCCAACGGTTCCGATGTGCTGATCATCGACACGGCCGGCCGTCTCCAGAACAAGGCGGAGTTGATGGCCGAGCTCGAGAAGATCGTGCGCGTCCTGAGGAAGCGCGAGCCCGACGCGCCGCACACCGTTCTCCAGACGCTGGACGCCACCACCGGCCAGAACGCCCTCTCCCAGGTGGAGATTTTTCGCAATGTCGCGGGGGTCAACGGCCTCGTCATGACCAAGCTGGACGGAACGGCCCGTGGCGGCATCCTCGTCGCCATCGCCGCCAAGCACCGCCTGCCGGTCTATTTCGTCGGCGTCGGCGAGGGGATCGACGATCTCGAGCCGTTCAAGGCGCGGGACTTCGCAAGGGCCATCGCCGGACTGGCCGCATAGTTCGCCACGCTTGAAACGTCCGCCTTAGCGTAGGTTCAGGTCAGCGCTGCGACGTCGGAGCGCACCCGGCGCACCGATCACCTCGCAGCGCACGGTCGAGAGTTTGCCGGCGACTACCCGCCCGCGCGATAGGCGACGGGTTCCCCAAACGAAACGATCCCGGAGGCGGACCTCCGGGATCGGGAAGATCAGATGGTTCATCGAAGGCACTTAGCCGGCGATGCTGGAGCGAAATACGACTGATTTCGCTGCCATTCCTCGAGTGGGCATGATGCCTTCACGAAAAGCCAAATGACTTTTCGCCATCATGGCTCAGCCGTTCGAGGCGAGCAGGAAGGACGGAAGTTCGCCGACGCTCTCCTCGCCGCCTTCCTCGTCCTTCTTCTTGCGAGGGCGGCCGGCCTTGCGCTTGGGCTTTTCCTCTCCGGCGGCAGCCTCCGGCGTCTCGGCGGCTTCCTCGGTCTTGGCGGTACGACGACGACGCGGCGCCTTCTTCACTTCGTCCTGAGCCGGCTCTTCGCTCACAGCCGGCGCAGCAGCTGCCACCGGCTCCGGTGTCGGCGCTGGTTCGGCGGCAGGTGCGGCAGGAGCTGCGGCCTGAGTCGGCCGCTCCGAAACCTCTCGCTGAGGCTGGCGCTGTCCGCCGCCCTCATACGAGCCTTCCGAGCCGGCACCATTGCCGCTGCCGCGACGTCCGCGGCTGCGACGCGAGCGCTGCCCGTCACGGTCTCCGCCATAGTCGCGCCGGTCGTTGCCGCCCGACTGACCTCGATTGGAGCCGGACTCATCGTCCTCGTCACGGTCCCGGCCCATCATGGCCTCGCCGCGCTCACCATCGCGATCATTGTCGTCCGAAAGGAAGGGCTGCGGGCCGGTGCCGTTCGCCGAAGGGCGATCCTCACGGCCGCCCTGACGCCGGTCGGGACGAGAGAACGAATTCTCCTGGCCGTCCATATCGTCCTCATCGTCGAGGTCGCGGGAGTCGCGCTCCTCGCGCTGCGGCTGGAACTGGCCCTGGGCCGCGGCAATGATGCGGTTGTAGTGCTCGGCGTGCTGGAGATAGTTTTCCGCCATCACGCGGTCGCCCGATGCGGAGGCATCCCGCGCCAGCATCGTGTATTTTTCGGCGATGTGCTGGGCCGTTCCCCGAATTTTGACATCCGGGCCGTTCGACTCATAGCTTCGCGAAAGCGGGTTGGGCCCTTTGCGTCCGCGCCCGCGCATCCGCTTGTTCTGCTGTCCTGGCCTCATGCTCTTCCTGTCTTTGATCTTCCGGCATCCCGCCGGTTGGACCCCTCAAGGCGACGCACGCGCCGCTCTGCCCGTTGCCGGAGTCGACTGAGCGTCACCGGCCGCAAATACCTTTTGGTGGTTAGTTCCAGCGGCTCGTACCGCCAGACCCCGCGGGCGGCCTCGGCCGTCTCGAGCATCCCGCTTCGTGGCGCTGCGAAAGCGCCCCGTGCGATGGGATGTCCCCCTCGAATTTCCGCGATGTGCCAAAAACCCTAGAGTCTTGTTCGCTGGGCCACAAGCCCTTTTTTCCAACTGTTCCGCGAAATTATACTGATTCCACTGATGGCGTGTCCGCCAGGTCGCTTCGGCGGAATTCGAGCGCCCGCACTCTATCACCCAGGTCGAGCGCCTCACCCGTTAGTACGAATCCGCCCGCCTCGAAAATCATCCTGACATCAGGAGCTTGACCGAAGCCGATTTCGACGAGAACCGCGCCTTGCGCGGCGAGAATCCGCCGAGATTGCTGGGCGAGCGCGCGATAGGCGGTCAGCCCATCCGCCCCTCCATCGAGGGCAAGGAGAGGGTCGTGCTCCCGCACATCCCGCTCCAGGTCGGCGATCTCGCCGCTCGGAATATAGGGAGGGTTTGCGACAATTGCATCAAACGAGCCGCCCAGAGCGGAAAGATAATCCGAGGCCACGGGAAAGAAGCGGCGTTCAACCCCCGCGAGCACCGCGTTGGCGCGCGCGGTGACAAGCGCGCCGGGCGCGAGGTCGATCGCGACGCACTCGGCTAGTGGCAGCGCCGCGAGCAGCGAAACGGCAATCGCGCCCGTCCCGGTGCCGACGTCGACGAAACGGCACCCCGTACCGGATTCCGCCCGGCCCGCGAGGAAACGGCGGGCGAGATCGACCAGGATCTCCGTGTCAGGCCTCGGCTCCAGCGTGTCGCGCGACAGGAGAAAGTCGTGGTCGTAGAAGGCACGGCGCCCGAGAATGCGGTGAACCGGCTCGCCGCGAAGCCGGCGAGCGCTCATCGCCTCGAAGGCGCTGAGGGCGGGCGCCCCCATCGGTTCTCGCGCCTTAAGCACAAGCCCGGCTCGGTCGAGCCCCGTCGCGGCGCACAGCAAGAGGCGCGCGTCGAGATCGGGCGTCGAAAGGCCAGCCGCCGCGAAATCCCGCCGGGTCTTGTCGAGAGCTTCGGCGACGGTCGCCATCGGGGCGGCCTAAGCTTCGGCCTTCACGGCCGCCAGCCGCGCCGCCTGATCCTCGGCGATCAGCGCATCGATCAGCTCGTCCATCTCGCCCTCGATGAAGCGATCCAGCTTGTAGAGAGTCAGGTTGATGCGATGGTCCGTGACCCGCCCCTGGGGGAAATTGTAGGTGCGGATGCGCTCCGACCGGTCGCCGGAGCCCACCTGGACGCGCCGCGCCTCGGAACGGGCGCTGTCAGCGCGATGGCGCTCCAGATCATAGAGGCGGGCCTTCAGAACCTCCATTGCCCGGGCGCGGTTCTGGTGTTGCGACTTCTCCGAAGAGGTGACGACGATCCCTGTCGGCAGATGGGTGATGCGAACGGCGGAGTCGGTTGTATTGACGTGCTGACCGCCGGCGCCCGACGAACGCATGGTGTCGATGCGGATGTCCTCGGCCTTGATGTCCACGTCGATATCCGCCGCCTCCGGCAGCACGGCCACCGTCGCCGCCGAAGTGTGGATACGCCCGCCCGACTCCGTCTCGGGTACGCGCTGCACGCGATGGACGCCCGATTCGAACTTCAGCCGGGAGAAGACATTCTTGCCCTTCACGGAGGCGATCACCTCCTTGTAGCCGCCGACATCGCCCTCACTGGCCGAAAGGATCTCGACCTTCCAGCCGGAAAGCTCGGCGAAACGGTTGTACATGCGGAACAGATCGCCAGCGAAGAGCGCGGCTTCCGAGCCTCCGGTGCCGGCGCGGATTTCGAGGATCGCGCCCTTCTCGTCGGCATCGTCCTTGGGCAGGAGAAGAATCTGAACCTCTCCAGCGAGCTTTTCCAACCGGTCCTCCACCTCGTGGAGCTCGACCTCAGCGAGCTGGCGCATTTCCCGATCCCCCGAAGGGTCGTCGCGCAGCGTCCTGAGATCGGCGACCTCCCGCTCCGCCGCGCGGTAGGTCTGGATCGCCTTCACCACCGGCTCCAGCGAGGCATAGTCGGCGGCCAGCGCTCCAAAGTCGGCGCGGTCGCCGCCTTTGGCCATCTCCGCCTCGAGATAGGCGAAGCGCTTCACCATCTCGTTCATGCTGTCTTCGGGCAATGTGACCATAGGTGCCTTGTCCGTCCGCCACGGAGAACCGGATCAGGAGAGCAGCGCGGCGCCACTCCCGCTCAAATCCGCGCGGAAAACCGCGCGCGAGAAACGGCGCTAATAGGGGATCTCGTGCGTGGCTGCAAATTGCAGCAGCCTGTCGCGCAACTTCACGCCCGGCTGGTTGGCGTCGATGAACTCGTTGACGGTCGACGCGAACTTGCTGACGTCGAGCTGCATCAGCGCGGCCTTGACCGGACCGATGGCCGCCGGCGCCATGGAGATCGAGCGGAACCCGAGGGCGATGAGGACCAGCGCCGAGAGCGGCCGACTGGCCAGCTCTCCGCACAGCGTCACCGGCGTCTTGTTGCGCTCCCCCGCCTCCACGATCGAGCGCAGCACCTTGAGGAACGGCGCGGCGAGATCGTCGTAGCGCCCCGCGAGATGCGAGTTGCCGCGATCGACGGCGAAGAAGAACTGGAAGAGATCATTCGACCCGATGGAGACGAAATCCGACATCGCCATCAACGCGTCGAGCTGGAAGAGCAGCGAGGGCACCTCGATCATCGCGCCGAGCTTGATCGTCTTCGGAACGCCGTAGCCAAAGCGCTCGAGATGAGCCAACTCGCGATCGACCAGCGCGCGCGCCTGCCGCATCTCGGCGAGGTCCGCGACCATCGGGAACATGACGCGCAGCTCGCGTCCCGCCGCCGCCTTCAGCAGCGCGCGCAACTGGGTGCGCATCAGGGCCGGCCGATCGAGCGTCAGGCGCAGCGCGCGATAGCCAAGGGCGGGGTTCTCCTCCGGTGCCTGCCGCAGATACGGCAGCAGCTTGTCGCCGCCGACATCCAGCGTCCGAAAGGTCACGGGCCGATCGCCGGCCGCATCCAAAACGGCCGAATAGAGCCGCTCCTGCGCCGAAGCCTTCGGCATGGTCGAGGCGATCATGAACTGAAGCTCGGTGCGGAAGAGGCCGATGCCGGCCGCTCCCGATTCGTCCAGTTGCGGCAGATCGACGGTCAGGCCGGCATTCATCATCAGATCGATGGTGACGCCGTCTTTGGTCTCGGCCGGCAGACCACGCAGCGCGCGATACTGCTCCTGTCGGCGGGCGCGGAAGCGCACCTTTTCGGCAAAGACGTCCTCGACATCCGCCGGCGGGCGCAGATGAACGCCGCCGTCGTCGCCGTCGACGATGATGGGATCGCCCTTCTCCGCCATGGAGACGACGCCCTTGACCTGCCCCACCACAGGGATGCCAAGCGCACGCGCCACGATGACGACATGGCTCGTCGGCGTTCCCTCTTCGAGAACGAGGCCACGAACCCTTTCACGGCGGTAGTCGAGAAGCTCCGCCGCGCCCATGGAGCGGGCGACGATGACCGCGTCCGCCGGTTCCTGCGGGTCCTCGGCGTCGTCACCGCCCATCAGCTGGCGCAAGAGGCGGTTGGCCAGATCGTCGAAATCGTGCAGGCGCTCGCGGATATAGGGGTCCGTCATGTGCATCATGCGCGCGCGCATGTCGCTCTGGACCTTTTCAACGGCCGCTTCGGCTGTCAGGCCGTTGCGGACCGCCTCTTCCAGCCGGCGCACCCAGCCCCGATCATGGGCGAACATGCGGTAGGCCTCGAGCACCGCGCGGTGCTCGCCCTCGACCGCGATATCGCGCCGAGAAAGAAGGTTCTCGATGGCCTCCCGCAGCGAATCGAGCGCTTGTCCCAGGCGCTCGACCTCGGCCTCGCCGTCCTCGTTGAAGAGGTTCATGACGACGACGCGAGGCTCGTGCAGGACGACGCGGCCCAGCCCGATGCCGTCGGACAGCGGCACCGCCGCATAGGAGACCGGCCGCGTCAGGTCGAGCTGAACGCCCGGCCGGGACAGCCCTTCCAGGCTGCCGGCGGCGATCATCTCGGCGATGACCATGGCGATGGTCTCGAGCGCCTCGACCTCCTCGTCGCGGTAGATGCGCTTGTCCTTGTTCTGGACGTCGAGCACGCCGAGCGTGCGCCCGGCCCTCAAGATCGGAACGCCGAGGAAGGAGTTCACCATCTCCTCGCCCGTCTCAGGCAGATAGGTGAAGGCCGGGTGCTTGTGCGCCTCTGGCAAGTTGAGCGGGCGGGCCGTCGCGGCGATGGTGCCGACGAGGCCCTCACCGAGCCTCAGCTGGGCGAGGTGCACCGACCCAGGGTTGAGGCCCTCGGTGGCATAGAGTTCGAGGACGCCGTCGACCCGGAGCACGTAGATCGAACAGACCTCGGCCACCATGGTCTTGGCAATCTGGCGCACGATCTCGTCGAGCCGCTGCTGCGGCTCGAGCGGTTCGGCCATGAGGCCACGGATGCGCCGCAACAGGACGCGAGGGCCGGAAGGATCGCTTCTTGGCAAGAGCGTCTTCTCGTCTTTCGGTACGGCCGGTCAAACCGGTCGAGGAGCGCGGAAGGCGGCCGGATCAGCCGCGACACATCCTCAAGCTTTGTCCAGACCGTAGGCCGAATGCAAGGTCCTGACTGCAAGCTCTGTAAACTCGCCGTCAATGAGGATCGAGATCTTGATCTCGGAGGTCGTGATCGCGCGGATATTGATGCCGCGATTCGCCAGCGCCTTGAAGGCAGTGGCGGCCACGCCCGTATGGCTTCGCATGCCGATGCCGATGATCGATACCTTGGTGAGGCCCGTCTCGCTCTGCACCACGTCGTAGCGCATATCGGCCTTGGCCTTGTCGAGCACGCCCTCGGCCTTGGCGACATCACCGGCAGGAACGGTGAAGGTCATGTCCGTCGCCGAGCCATCCTCGGAGACGCTCTGCACGATCATGTCGACATTGACGCCCGCCTCGGCGAGCGGGCCGAAGATCGTCGCCGCCACGCCCGGGCGGTCCTGGACGCGCCTCAGCGAAATCTGCGCTTCGTCCTTGGCGTAGGCGATGCCTGTCACGACCTGCTGTTCCACGATTTCGTCCTCATCGCAAATGAGCGTTCCCGGCGGATTGTCGAAGTCGCCCATGCCGGGTGCATCCGGGTCGTCGAAGGAGGACCGGACGAAGGTCCGGACCTTATGAACCATGGCGAGCTCGACCGAGCGCACCTGCAGCACCTTGGCGCCGAGCGAGGCCATCTCCAGCATCTCCTCGAAGGAGACGCGGGCCATGCGGCGCGCCTTGGGCTCGATGCGCGGGTCGGTTGTATAGACGCCGTCGACATCCGTATAGATGTCGCAGCGATCGGCCTTCACGGCCGCGGCAATGGCGACCGCGCTGGTGTCGGAGCCGCCGCGCCCGAGCGTCGCGATGCGATTGTCGGGAGCGATGCCCTGGAAGCCGGCGATCACCGCCACTTGGCCTTCGCCGAAGCGACGCACGATCTCGCTGGCGTCGATATCCTCGATGCGCGCCGCGCCATGGGCGCCATCCGTCTTCAGCGGAATCTGCCAACCCTGCCAGGAGCGGGCGTTGACGCCCATGGCCTGGAGCGTGATGGCCAGGAGGCCGGACGTCACCTGCTCGCCCGAGGCGACGACGGCGTCGTATTCGCGCGCGTCGTGAATGGGCGAAGCTTCCCGGCACCATCCGACGAGCTCGTTGGTCTTGCCGGACATGGCGGAAACCACCACCGCCACCTGATGACCGGCGTCGACCTCGCGTTTGACGTGGCGCGCGACGTTTCGGATGCGGGCGATGTCGGCCACCGAAGTGCCGCCGAATTTGAGAACGAGACGCGCCATCAGGAAAAGAGCCGTTGCTCCGCAGGAGCTTGTGGTGCCAAGCCGTCGTCGATAATCGGAATGCGCGAAGCGGTCATCAATGCCCACGACGCGCGGCGAGCGCGGGCTGAGTAGCGGAATTGTCGCCTCTTCGCAAGATTCGGCGAAGTTCCGGCCATCCGGGCCGGACTTGCTTGACTTTGGGGATGAAAGCGGAACCTTCCCCCCATGGCAGCAGAAAGAGCGGAAATGACGATGACCGAGGCCAAGCCATCCACCATCGACGCGAACGAGATCGATCGCTTCTCGCGGCTTGCCCGGGAATGGTGGAATCCCGCCGGCAAGTTCAAGCCGCTGCACAAGTTCAATCCCGTCCGGCTCGACTACATCCGCGAGCAGGTCTGCATGAATTTCGGCCTCGACCTGAAGGACCTGAAACCCTTCGAGGGATTGCGCATCCTTGATATCGGCTGCGGCGGCGGCCTCATCTGCGAGCCGATGGCGCGCCTTGGCGCATCCGTCGTCGGCGCCGACGCCTCGGAAACCAACATCGAGGTCGCCAAGATTCACGCGGCACAGTCGGACCTTGCCATCGACTACCGCGCGACCACCTCGGAGGATCTTGAGCGCGCCGGCGAGACGTTCGATGTCGTGCTGGCGCTCGAGATCGTCGAGCACGTCTCCGACGTTGATCTCTTCCTGTCCTCCTGCGCCAAGATGGTGAAGCCGGGAGGGCTGCTCTTCGTCGCCACCATCAACCGAACCTTGAAGGCCGGCGCCATGGCGATCTTCGGCGCCGAATACGTTCTTCGCTGGCTGCCGCGCGGCACCCATCAGTATTCCAAGCTGGTCCGCCCCCAAGAGATCGAGGCACCGGTCCTGGCGGCCGGTCTCGACGTCATCGACGAGACCGGGGTCGTCTACAATCCGCTGTCCGATTCGTTCCGCCGTTCGTCCGATATCGACGTCAACTACATGATCCTCTCCCGCCGCCCCCGCGAAGGCGAGATGAGCGAAGCGGCAGCCTCCAAGCCGCCCCGCAAGCGCCGGACTCCTGCAAGAAGAAAGGCGCCCAAAGCCGGCTAACCTTCCTTGAAGACGACCTTCGTCTTCTTCGGCTCGACCAGCTTGGAGAGCGTCTCCGCATCCCAGTTGGTCAGCCGCACGCAGCCGTGGCTGGCGCTCTTGGAGACAAGATCCGGCGCGGCTGTGCCGTGGATGCCGTAGGTGGGCTTGGACAGATCGATCCACATGGAGCCGACCGGCCCATTCGGCCCGGAGGGCAGCGTCATCGCCTTGTCGTTGTTCCCCTGCTTGAAGTTCTTGCCGGGGTCGTAGGTATAGGTCGGCTCCGGAGCGATCGCCTCGACCATCGTCTCGCCCGAGGGTGAGGGCATGGCATCCGAGCCGATGGTCGCGGGCGCCGCCATCACCACGCGGCCCGCCTCGTCATAGGCGAGCAATTCTCCTGCCTTCTTGTCGACCACGATATTCGTGACCTTGGCTTCGGGCGTGGCGCCGGGGACGGTGACGAGAATGGTCGTGCCGGCCTTTGCCAGATCCGCCGCCGGGTTGAGGCGCTTCAGCAGGTCCTCGTCCATGTGGAAGCGCTCGGCCAGCATCTCGGCCGGTCCGCGAAAGCCGAGCCAGTCGAGCTTGGCGAGTTCGCCGTAATCCTCCGGCAGGCTTTTCACATAGCGCGGGGCTTCGTCCTCCGGCGCGATGGTGTATTCAGCGACCACCTGCCCGCCATCGCGCGACAGGGACTGCCAGAGCGATTCGTCGGGTTCGCCGTCGACGGCAAGACCGGCCATGGCCTCGTAGGCGCGAATCGCCTTCTTCGTGTTCTCACCGAGGAAGCCATCGATGACGCCGGGCGAGGCATGGGCCCGGTCCAGCAGCACCTGGAGACGAACCAGGAACGGATCCGGCTCCTGCGGCTCGTCCACTTCCTCCAGCGCGGCCTGATCGGGAACGTCGGTGGAATTCTCGGGAACCTCGACCACCTTGCCCGGTGCGCCCGTCACCGGCACGGTTTCCGTCGAGGAAGACGGTGGCGTCACGGCCTGATTCGCATCGATGATGGCGCCGATGGTCGGATCGGCCTTCGCCGTCGCGGCGATGGCCGCGGCCTCGTCCTGGCGGTGGCGCCAGTCGGTGAAGGTCGCGGCGTTGATGGTGTCGGCGGACAGCGGCTTGGGCAGGCCGGCGGTTTCAGCGGCGACCGCCGGCGAGGCGACAAGGGCAAGAACGCCGGCAAGACGAGCGAGGGTCATGCATGGTCTCCAGAACAGGAAAAGGCGCTTCCCTGGGGCTGAGGCCAGCTCATCCCCTTGGAATCGTTCAAACTGTCCTGTCAACGCACCAGTCCTCGCCGGGCTCCCCGCACAAATGTGGCGAGCGCGGGAAACCAAGGATTAAGGTCAATTTTGAGTTAATTCTGATCTTCCGGCAATGGCGGCATCGGAAAGGCGGCGATGCCCTCGCCGGCGAGTTCCTTCACCTCGGCCGTCGAAGCCTCGCCATAGATCTGGCGGCGATCGGCCTCGCCATAATGGATCTTGCGGGCTTCCTCGGCGAACTGCGGGCCGACATAGTCACCGTTGGCGCGCACCTGGCGTGCCATCTCCTGAAGCTGGGCAAGAGCCTTGGCCGCCTCGGCGTTCATCACCGCGCCGCGCGCTTCCTTGGCGCGGGACGAATTGACCGCGGGCGCCATCGGCGCCTTCTCGACCGCGCTCGCGCCGCACACGGGACAGGAGACGAGCCCTTTCGCCGCCTGCGCCTCGAAATCCTCGCTGGAGCGGAACCAGCCATCGTAGCCATGGCCTTCAGGCTTGCAGCGAAGAGAGAAGCGAATCACAGGCGGTCCTTCCCGCCGGAAAAGCCGAGGCCGAATGCGCGGGCATTCGCAAGGTTCGGAATTTTCTTCCGCGCCGAGGCCACCATCGCCGTATCGATCTCGGCGACCGCCACGCCCGGTTCATCGCCCGCCATCTCTGCCAGGACGCGGCCCCAGGGATCGACGATCAGCGAATGACCGTAGGTCTCGCGTCCGTCCTGATGACGACCGCCCTGCGCCGCGGAGACGACGAACGCGCCGTTCTCGATCGCTCTCGCGCGCTGGAGCACATGCCAGTGCGCCTCGCCCGTCTGCCGCGTGAAGGCGGCGGGGGCCGTCAGCACCTCGGCGCCGGCCAGCGCCTGTCGCTGGAAGAGCTGGGGAAAGCGCACGTCGTAGCAGATGCCGAGGCCAAGGCGCGCCGTGCCCTCGCCCAGCGCGAGATCGACGAGGCCCGCCGTCTCCCCCGGTTGATAGGTCGCCGATTCGCGCCAGCTCTCGCCATGGTCGAGGTCGACGTCGAACATATGGATTTTATCGTAGGTGGCGAGCAACTCGCCCGTAGGCGAAAACACGAAGGCGCGGTTCGCCGCCTTGTCGCCGGTCCCCTTCACGGCGACAGACCCGATATGGATGTGGACCCGGTGACGCCGGGCGAGATCGCGCGCCGCCTTCACCACCTCGTCCTCGTCGGGGTCGCGGAGCCGGGCGTTGAAGACCTCGCGGTCGCGCGCCAGCATGCCCGTCATCTCGGGCGTCTGAAGGTAGATCGCGCCGCGCCGGACGGCCTCCTCGACCAGACGTTCGAGAAGAGCGGCATTGTCGCGCGGCTCCTCGCCGGAGCGCATCTGGAGAACAGCAGCGGAAAAGACGGTCATGACCCTGTCTTGCCCGATTTCGCCTCAGGACGCCAGCAGGGCGTCGAGCCGGCCGGCATGTTCCAGCGCGTAAAGATCGTCGCAGCCGCCCACATGCGTCTCGCCGATGAAGATCTGGGGGAAGGTTGAGCGGCCCTTCGCCCGCTGGATCATCTCCGAGCGGAAGGAGGGATCGACGCCGGAATCCTTCTCATCGAACTCTACGCCCTTCTCGGCCAGCAGTTGCTTGGCCCTGACGCAGTAGCCGCAATAGGGACGCGTATAGATCGTGACATTGGGCATCGGGAGACTTTCTGAAGGAGAGGACACCCGATGATATGGATTCACGAGCTGCCTGCCGCAACCCTGGCGAACGTCACGACATCGACGTCGCGGGCACCGGCGCGCTTCAGCGCGCGGGTCGCGCTCTGAGCGGTGGCACCGGTCGTATAGACGTCGTCGACGAGAAGGACGCGCCGGCCCTCGATCTCGAAGCGGCGATCGTCCCGGACGAGAAAAGCCCCGCGCACATTGTCGTGGCGCTCCTGCGGGCCGAGCCCGACCTGGCTCCGGGTCGGCCGGACGCGCGCCAGGGCAAGAGGCGCCATCGGCTTGCCGGCCTTCCGGGCGATGTGACGGGCGAGCTCGGCCGACTGGTTGAAGCGGCGGCGCCAAAGCCGCCCGGTATGGAGCGGCACCGGCACGACCACATCGACGTCACCGATAAGCTCGGCCCCCGCCCGGCTCATCCAACCCGCCATCATCGGCGCGAGATCGGTACGGTCGCCATATTTCAGCGCACCGACCAGTCGGCCGGCCAGATCACCGTAAAGAACGGCGGCGCGCAGCCGCGCGAAGGGAGGCGGATCGGCAATCGCCTCGGCCGACAGAAAGCCGCGCCCGAGATCGTAGCTGAAGGGAAGGCAGAGAACCTCGCAAAAGGGTCGCTCGATGAAGCGCAGCTGGCTCCAGCATCGGGGACACAAGGCCCCCGCTTTGACGGTCGCGGTCTGGCAGCCAGCACAGACAGGAGGAAACAGAAGGCGCGAAACCACCCCCGCGAAGGTTCTGCTTCCCCGAGCCCACAACGTCATATTCGCCTCCCGACTGCTCGGCCGGGAATCGCCCAGCCGCGCCATGGACGACCCAGCCGATGGCGCCCGTCGCGCCTGTTCGTCTCAGCTCCCCGCGACAATGCCGGTTCTCGCCCCGATCATCCCGCCAGTGGCGCACGATCCCAAATCAAATTCGTGCAACTTTTTCGCGATCGATCGGCTTTCCGCCAAGGACCTCACATTCGTCCCGAGGATTGCCAACGGCTCCGTTCCGCTTCAGAAACCGGGCACGTTAACGATACTCCCTTTGCCGCCGCCGACAAGCGTCCGGGGGAGCGAACGAACAAGGACGCGCCACCATGGCCGAACAGCTGTTCGACAGAATTCTTCTCGATCGCCGAAGGAGCCGGGCCGCGCAAAAGCCCGAAGCCGGCTCGGCGCGTTTCCTTCTCGACGCCGTGACGCAGGAGCTTCTTGATCGCCTTTCGCTGGTGGAGCGACAGTTCGAGACCGCCGTCGAGCTTGCTGGCCACGGCGGGACACTGGCCGAAGGGCTCCAGGGCAGCGGCAAGGTGACGCGCGTCCTTCGCCTCGAGCGCATCGCCGCCTTCATCGACGGCTCACCGCTGTCGGCGGTGGCCGACGAGGAAGCCCTGCCGCTGCGGGATGATTCGGTCGACCTGATCGTGTCGCCACTCGCGCTCCATCTCACCAATGACACGCCGGGCGCCCTTGTTCAGATCAGGAGAGCGCTGCGGCCAGATGGTCTCTTTCTCGCCGCGCTCCTCGGCGCGGGCTCCCTTGCCGAGCTGCGCGCCGCGCTGCTGGCTGCGGAAAGCGAGCTGTCGGACGGGGTTTCGCCGCGCGTTGCGCCCTTCGTCGACACGCGGGACGCCGGCGGTCTGCTCCAGCGCGCCGGGCTGGCTCTCCCCGTCGCCGATCTCGATCGGTTGACGGTGCGCTACCCTTCCATGTTCGAGCTGATGGCCGATCTCCGCGCCATGGGCATGGCGAACATGCTGACCGAGCGCCGGCGCGCCTTCACGGGCAAGCGCCTGTTTCTCAGGGCGGCGGAAATTTACCAGGAGCGCTTTGCCGATCCCGATGGCCGCGTCCGCGCGACCTTCGAGATCGTGTACCTCTCCGGCTGGAAGCCGCACGAAAGCCAGCAAAAGCCGCTGCGCCCCGGCAGCGGCAAGGTCAGTCTCGCCGCCGTGCTGGGCGACAGGTCGAGCGATCTCGCAAAAGATTGAGGGACGTCAGCAGCCGCCGACGCGCCGTCCGTCGGGGTACATCAGGCATGCTGCGGAGCCCGGCTCCTGCAGCACGCTGCGCCGAACCACATAGGTCTGGCGTGCGTCTCCGCGCACCGTGCCGGTGACGATGGGATCGATCAGATCCGTCTGCTCGGCCATGCGAAAGCGCCCCTGACGGTCGGCGACCGGCGCCAGAATGAGCGCGAGCGCGAAGAAGAGAACGCCGAGGAGAAGGGAGGCCCTGACCAGTCCAGTGCGGGCCTCGGCCAGGACGGACCGTCCCGTGTTTCCGGCGCGCCCGTTCGCTCGTTCACCGCTCACTCGCTCCACTCCGCCAGCTCCTGCGAATCGCGAACGCGATACGTCCTTCCTCCACAGGATCGCGCTAGAGCCGTGAATTTTGACTTAACGGAGCCTTTCCCGGATCGGGAAAATTCTCACAAGAGGTCGAGAAGGAAAGGAATGAGCGGCTCGTCGGCCGGCGGCATCGGATAATCGCGCAGGTTCTTCGCCCGCACCCATTTCAGCGCCTGCCCCTCGCGCGGGGCGGGAATGCCCTCGTAGCGCCGGCAGACATAGAGCGGCATCAGAAGGTGGAAGCTGTCATAGGCGTGGCTGGCGAAGGTGAGCGGTGCAAGACATGGCGCCTTAACGGCAATGCCGAGTTCCTCCTCCAGCTCGCGGATCAGCGTCGCCTCCGGGCTTTCGCCGGGCTCCACCTTGCCGCCCGGAAACTCCCAAAGGCCAGCCAGCGTCTTGCCCTCCGGGCGCTGGGCGAGAAGGACGCGGTTGTCGCTGTCCAAAAGGGCGCAGGCCGCCACCAGCAGGATCTTTCCCGTCATCGGCTACTCTTTCTCCTCCTCGGAAGAGGGCCCGGAGAGCATCTGCGCGGAGCCGGCGGGCGCGCGATAGACATAGCGGTAGGCTTCCGTGAATCCGAGACCGCGATAGAGCTCGATACCAGCCTCGTTGTCGGCCTCCACTTGCAGCCAGGCGGTGCTTGCGCCCTTGTGAAGCGCAAAGCGTAGCGTCGTTCTCACCAGATCGCGGCCGATCCCCTGGCGTCGGTGCGCCGGCGAAACGGCGAGGTCGAGGACGCCGGCGAGATCGCCGTCCGGCACGGCGAGGGCCGCCGCCACCGGCCGGCCATCGAAGCCTGCGCGAATGAACATGCCGGCCGGAGCCTTGATGGACTGGAGGATGGCGAGAAGCCCCGGCCGCAGCGACGGGTCGCGCCCATGCACCACCAGGCTGGTTTCGACATACCGGTTGAGATCGCGGGTGGGGATGCCGTCGAGGGCGTCCGACAGGTCGATTTGCGAAAGATCGGCGGACAGCACGATGGATTCGCCGAAGGCATCCCAGCCCTCTTGATCGAGGTGCTCGGCAAGCGTCGGCGGCGCGAGCGGCGAAAGCCGGAAGACGAGCGGCCGCCCAAAGGCGGCGAAGCGCTCGCGGGCCCGCTCGACGCGCGCGGCAAAGTCGCGCGTATCGCCCGGATCGAGCGGGTTGACGGAATTCAGCCGCTTGGCGGGAAAGCTCCCCGTCAGACGGATCACCCACGTCCCGTCATACTCGGTCTGGCTGGCAGGCCAGGCCCTGAGGGACGCGGCCTCCAGCCGCCGGACGAAGGCAAGCCGACTCTGGCGCTCAGCTTCTGTAGTCGCCATTGATCGCCACATACTCCTTGGTGAGGTCGCAGCCATAGACGGTCCAGCGCCCGTCGCCGAGGCCGAGGTCGACGCGAACGACGATCTCGTCCTTCTGCATCACCGCCGAGGCCGCCGCCTCGCTGTAGTCCGGGTCGCGCTCGCCGCCAAAGGCCACGCGCACGTCGCCGAACCAGATCGCAAGACGATCGCGCTCGGCCGGTTCGCCCGCCTTGCCGACCGCCATTACGACACGCCCCCAATTGGCGTCCTCGCCGGCAACAGCCGTCTTGACCAGGGGCGAATTGGCGATGGCAAGCGCGATCCGCTTGGCTGATCGGTCATCGACCGCCCCCTCGACCTCGACGACGACGGCTTTCCTCGCGCCTTCGCCGTCCCGCGCCACCTGGCGGGCGAGATCGAGCAGGAGATCGGTAAGCGCCGCCTTGAACGAAGCGGCCCTCTCGTCGCCCGCATCCGATACGGCGCCGGCGCCCCGGTGCTCGGCGGCACAGGTGGCGAAGACCAGGAGCGTGTCCGAGGTCGAGGTATCGCTGTCGACCGTCACCGAATTGAAGCTCGGCTCGACCGCCTCGGCCAGCATCGCCTGGAGCGCCCTCGCCGCGATCGGGGCGTCGGTGACGACGAAGGACAGCATGGTTGCCATGTCGGGCGCGATCATGCCCGCTCCCTTGGCGATGCCGTTGATCGTCACCGCAACGCCGTCGATCGAGGCGGTGCGCGTGGCGAGCTTGGGATAGGTGTCGGTTGTCATGATCGCCTCGCCCGCCGCGCGCCACCGATCCTCGGAGGCGTCCTGGACGAGGCCTGCAAGCAGGCCGGAGAACTTGCCGGCGTCGAGCGGCTCGCCGATGACGCCGGTCGAGGCTAGGAAGACGTCGCTCGTCGCGCAGCCGGCGGCGCGCGCCGCCGCCTCCGCCGTCATCGCCGTGGCCTGCACCCCTTTTTTGCCGGTAAAGGCGTTGGCATTGCCCGAATTCACCACGAGGGCGCGGGCGACGCCGCCCTTGAGGCTCTCGCGGCAAAAGTCCACCGGCGCCGACGGACATTTCGACCGGGTGAAGACGCCGGCAACAGTGGCCGGACGATCGAACACCATCATCATGAGGTCGGTCCGGCCCTTGTACTTGATGCCGGCGGCGGCCGTCGCCATGCGCGCGCCCTCGATCGGCGGCAGCACGGCGAACGACTTGGGGGCCAGAGGAGAGGTCGAGCCGCTCATGACGAAAATTCCCTGAAACGAAGGATTAGCGAAAGAAGAAGAATGGGCCGGCGCCCGATGACGCCGGCTTCTGGTAGGCGACAGGCCGGGGGCGCAAGGCCGCCCACCCGCCTCGGGCGCCCCGCCTGGGACGCCTTCGCCTCTCACCGGTTACTTGCCGGGTGTCGCCTGAGCGGGGTCGGCAGCGGCACCCGCGGCCGCCTTCTTTTCCAGATCCTCGACCTGGGACTTCAGCTTCGGATCGACATAGGTGACCTTGAGGTCGCCGCGAGCCTTCTCGATCATCGCCATGTACTTGTCGCGCAGCACGACCTGCTTGACCTGATCCTTGACCTCGTCGAATGCCGGCGGCTGCTGCTTGCGCTTCTCCTCGACCTTGATGACGTGCCAGCCGAACTGGGTCTGCACCGGCTCCTTGGTGTAGGAGCCCGGCTCCAGGGCGAAGGCCGCCTTCTCGAACTCGGGCACCATCTGACCCTGGCCGAAGAAGCCGAGATCGCCGCCCTTCGGTCCCGTCGGGCCAGTGGACTTTTCCGTCGCCAGCTTGGCGAAGTCGGCTCCGCCGTCGAGCTGCTTGATGATGTCCTCGGCCTCTTCCTTGGTCTTCACGAGGATGTGGCGGGCGTGGATCTCGTCCGTCGCCGGCATGGCCGCGACTTCCTTGTCGTAGCGCGCCTTCAGCTCCTCGTCGCTGATGGCATTGAGCCCGTTCTTCTCGAAATAGGCGTTGTGGAGGGCCCGATCGCGCAGCAGCTTGATCTTCGCCTTCACCTTGGGATCGTCCTGCAGCTTGGCCTTCTCCGCCTCCTGGGCCAGCGCCTCGATGTCGATAAGGGCGGACAGCACGGCGAGGCGCTGCTGCTCCGGCGGCAACTGGCCGAACTGCTGCCCGAGTTCGTCCGTGGCGATCGCCAGCTCATTCTCGGTGATTTCGGCCGACCCAACCTTGGCCAGAACGCCATTGTCGGCCGCGATCGCCGGAAGCGCGAGGCAGGAGAGCGCCAGGGCGGCCGTCGCCGTCATCAAGCGTGGCATGGATTTCATGGATCTTCTTCCTTTGGGTTCGTTTCTTCGGTTGGGCGGCATCCCGCCTCCCTCGAAAATCAGGCAGGCCGACCGCCTCCGGGAAGGCGGCCGCCAGCCGGGCGAGCGGCGCCGAGCGTTGACATCCCTTGGCCCCACTCTTATCTCTCGCCCGTTCCGGAGAGCAAGAAACATTCAGATGAAATCGGTGTAACTCTCGGGCGTGGGAAGGCCCCAAAGGCAGGGTCAGACGGCCGCAGCCTCTCCGATGGGCCAGAGAGTGGAGGGGTTGAGCGGCGGTTCGAGGGCCTTCGCCCGTTCCGGCTCCAGGCATTCGGACCCGGCTCCGGAGCCCCTCGCCCAAGCACCGTCGGTTTCACCTGAATGTTCCTTGCTGCCGGAGATTCCCCGCTGCCGCGCCTTGAACGCACTTGGCGCCGCGGCTTTGACGGCGACATGCAGCCCGCCAAGAGACGGCTGCGTGGCTTAATCTGAAGAGGCCTGTTCATGGTCAGTTTCGGCGGTCTCGCCCGCAAGTTGCTCGGCTCCAGCAACGACCGGATCATCCGTGGCTTCAAGCCGGCGGTGACTGCGATCGGCGCGCTCGAGTCCGAGATGGAAGCTCTGAGCGACGAGGCTCTCCGGGCCAAAACCGACGAATTCAAGGCCGAGCTGGCAAACGGCAAGACGGTGGACGACCTCCTCGTTCCCGCTTTCGCGGTTGCACGCGAAGCCTCCAAGCGCGCGCTCGGCATGCGCCCCTTCGACGTCCAGCTCATGGGCGGCATGGTGCTCAACAGCGGCGACATCGCCGAGATGCGCACCGGCGAGGGCAAGACGCTGGTGGCGACCCTGCCCGTCTATCTCAACGCCCTGGAGGGCAAGGGCGTCCACGTCGTCACGGTCAACGACTATCTGGCCAAGCGCGACTCCGAGTGGATGGGACGCGTCTACCGCTTCCTCGGCCTCACGGTCGGCGTCATCGTCCACGGCATGAACGACGACGAGCGGCGCGAGGCTTATGCCTGCGACGTCACCTACGGCACCAACAACGAGCTCGGCTTCGACTATCTGCGCGACAATATGAAGTACGAGCGCGGGCAGATGGTGCAGCGCGGCCATCACTACGCCATCGTCGACGAGGTGGACTCGATCCTCATCGACGAGGCGCGCACACCGCTGATCATCTCCGGTCCCCTCGACGACCGCTCCGAGCTCTACCAGATCATCGACAGCTTCATCCCCCAGCTTGCCGACAGCGACTTCGAGCTGGACGAGAAGCAGCGGACCGTGACCTTCACCGAGGAGGGCACGGAAAAGCTGGAAAGGCTGCTGGCCGCCGCCGGGCACCTGCACGGCGCCTCGCTCTACGATATCGAGAACGTGGCGATCGTTCACCACGTCAACAATGCGCTGAAGGCCCACAAGCTGTTTTCGCGCGACAAGGACTACATCGTCCGGAACGACGAGATCGTCATCATCGACGAGTTCACCGGCCGCATGATGCCGGGCCGACGCTATTCGGAAGGGCTCCATCAGGCGCTCGAGGCCAAGGAACACGTCAAGATCCAGCCCGAAAACCAGACGCTCGCCTCGATCACCTTCCAGAACTACTTCCGCATGTACAAGAAGCTGTCGGGCATGACCGGCACCGCCGACACGGAAGCGGCGGAATTTGCCGACATCTACGATCTCGACGTCGTCACCGTTCCGACAAACCTGCCGATCCGCCGTCTCGACGAGGACGACGAGGTCTACCGCACGGCGGAAGAAAAGATCCGCGCCATCGTTCGCGAGATCAAGGACGCGCACTCCCGCCGCCAGCCCATCCTGGTCGGCACCGTCTCCATCGAGAAGTCCGAGCATCTTGCCGACCGGCTGCGCAAGGACGGCCTCAAGGACTTCAAGGTCCTCAACGCCCGCTATCACGAGCAGGAAGCCTATATCGTTGCCCAGGCGGGTGTGCCCGGCGCGGTGACGATCGCCACCAACATGGCCGGCCGCGGCACCGACATCCAGCTCGGCGGCAACGCCGACATGCGCATCGAGGCCGAGCTCGCCGACATGCCGGCGGGGCCGGAGCGGACGGCGAAGGAGGCGGCGATCCGCGCCGACATCCAGCGTCTCAAGGAAGAGGCGATCGCCGCCGGCGGCCTCTACGTTCTCGCCACCGAGCGCCATGAGAGCCGACGCATCGACAACCAGCTGCGCGGCCGTTCAGGCCGCCAGGGCGATCCCGGCCGCTCAAAGTTCTTCCTGTCCCTTCAGGACGATCTCATGCGCATCTTCGGCTCGGAGCGCATGGATTCGATGCTGGTCAAGCTCGGCCTCAAAGAGGACGAGGCCATCGTCCATCCCTGGATCAACAAGGCGCTGGAGAAGGCGCAGAAGAAGGTCGAGGCGCGCAACTTCGACATCCGCAAGAACCTGCTGAAATACGACGACGTCATGAACGACCAGCGCCGGGTCATCTTCGACCAGCGCCTGGAGCTCATGGATGCCGAGACGCTGTCGGAAACCATCACCGACATGCGCCACGAAACAATCGAGGCGATCGTTGCCCGCCACATTCCAGAGCGCGCCTATCCCGAGCAGTGGAAGACGGCGGAGCTCAGCCAGGATGTGCAGGCGATCCTCAATCTCGACTTGCCCATCGCCGAATGGGCGGCCGAGGAAGGCATCGCCGAGGACGATATCGTCACCCGCATCAAGGAAGCCGCCGACAAGATCGCGGCGGACAAGGCCGAGCGCTTCGGCCCCGAGCTCATGACCTATGTCGAGCGCTCGGTGGTCCTTCAGACCCTGGACGGCCTGTGGCGCGAGCATCTCGTAAATCTGGATCACCTGCGCTCGGTGGTCGGCTTCCGCGGCTATGCCCAGCGCGACCCGCTGAACGAGTACAAGTCGGAAGCCTTCGAGCTCTTCCAGTCCATGCTCACGCAGCTGCGCGAGCGCACCACGACCCAGCTCATGCGGGTCGAGTTGGTGCGCCAGGAGGAGCCGGCTTCTCCCCCGCCGATGCAGCTTCACCATGTCGACGCCACCAGCGGCATCGACGAGGGTGGCAACGGCGCCGAAAGGTTGACGGCAGATTTCACGCCGAGCGAGGCGACGCCTCTTCAGCGCGATCCTGACAAGCCCGAGGACTGGGGCTATGTCGGCCGCAACGAGCCCTGCCCCTGCGGCTCGGGCAAGAAGTTCAAGCACTGCCACGGCGCGCTGACGCATGCCTGAGGCAGCCGCTCCGGCGGCTTTGGAATGATCGAGTGAAGGCTCTCCCGACTGACGGCAGAGCCTTCGTCAATGGTGGCCGTCAACAAGCCACCGCCGGCTTCACTTGTGGTGTCCGGCCGGATGCGCGGACTTGCTGGTCTCGCAGATTCGTATCTTGGTGAAGACCTTCTTGCCGTGAACGATCTTTGAACGTCGCTCGACTCGGCACGTGGTCTTCGCCTTCGGTTTTGAGTGCTCCACGGAATGGTGCACATTGGCTGCGGCCAGCGGCGACCTTATGGGTTGCGCGAAGGCTGGAGAGGCCAGGGCGAGACAGGCCGCGACCGTTAGAACAGATAGCTTTTTCATGCTTTTTCCTGATGCTTGACGACGGATAACGTAATCGAGATCAGGGGGCTCAGTTGCCCACGAAAGCGTTACGAATTGTTGCTGGTCATCGTCCTGCTGTTTTGTCGCGGGACATGGCATTCTGGGAGGCCGCCCGTCGACGGTTCAGCGAGGCATCGCGCCCAAGCTGAGCGGCCGACACCGACCGAAAGGCTCGCGCCATGCATGATCTGAACGACCTCTACTATTTCGAAGCCGTGGTGCGGAACGGCGGCTTCAGCGCGGCCGCGCGCGATATCGGCGTGTCCAAATCGATCCTGTCGCGGCGCGTGCGCGAGATGGAGGACGAACTGGGCATACGCCTCATCGACCGCTCCAATCGTCTCTTCAAGGTGACGGAGATCGGCCAGCAAATCTACGAAAGATGCCGGGCGGCGGTCGGCGAGATGGCGCGCGCGCAAGAGATCGCAGCCGCGATGACCGAGGAGCCGCGCGGCGATTTGACCGTCACCTGTCCGCCGGGACGCTGCGCCGATATCGTTTCCACCGTGGTGCTTGAGATGATGGAACGGTACGAGCGGCTGCGCATCCATCTGATTGTCAGCGCGCAACGTTTCAACATCATTGAGGACAACATCGACGTTGCCATCCGGGGCGGCCCCCTGCAGCGGCCGGGTGAGCTGGACCTGGTGGTGAAGAGAGTCCTGGACATGTCGTCGGGGTTGGTCGCCAGCCCTGAGTTGATCGGCCGCCTGGGCGAGCCCAAGGACCCAGTGGAGTTGATCTCCTACCCGACCATCGGCCGGCGGGCGAGCGCGGGGACCGAAACCTGGGAGTTGCGTCGCGACGATGGCGAACAGCGCGCCGTTCGCGTCGCTCCGCGCATGTCGTCGACCGATCTTGTCGTTCACCTCAAGGCAGCCGAACACAGCGGCGGCATCGCGTTTCTGCCCGACTTCATCGCCTGCCATCGCGTCCGCGCCGGAACGCTGGTGCGTGTCCTGCCCGAATGGAAGGGCCTGGATGGCTCGCTTCACATCGCCTTCCCCTCGCGGCGCGGCATGCTGCCGGCGGTTCGCGAATTCATCGATGCGATCCATCCGCGTCTCGTTGCCGCGTTCAGGGAGCCTTACGGAAATCTTGCCGAGAGCGAGATCGAGCTTGCGTCATCGAGCGCCGGATTCGCGCCTCTGTCCGACGCTTCACTCACGCCCACGCCTGTCGTTCCGCTCGCAAAGGCCTGAAGGTCGAACCCGAGACGCAAAAAAAGCCCGGAGGCGGCGCCCCCGGGCTCTCTTGAAAGACCTGTCTTCGCTTACTTCGTGACGTAGGTCACGATGTTCTCAGGCGAGACGCTGAGCGAGACGATCGTGCTCGTATCGACGCCCTGCTCGGCAAAGGCTTCCGCCAGACCCGGATGAGCCTCGATCTGCTTGGCGACCGCCTCAGGCGATGCCTCCGCCGTGTCGGCCGTCGCCGATAGCTCGGCCTTGTTGTTGGTCATCATCTCATTCGACACAACCGGCTTAAGAGTATAAGCCGTGCTCGAGGTCTGAGCCGAAGCAACAGAAGCGACAGAAGACATGCCAAGAATAATGGCGCCCGCGGCAGCGTACTTGATGCAATTCATGATATCACCCTTTCGTGATTTTCTTTGACGAGCAAGCCATTCGCACCGCCATGCGGCGCGTCCTGTCGGCGTTGCCGTCAGACACGGGGTAATAATTATCTCGCGGGAAGAGCGTTCCTAAAAAAAGACGGGCCCGCCTAATTAATTCTCGGGGTTCCGTGCAGCGAGCTGATAGGCCTTGTCGCCATCGAAGCTCTCTTTGTTGGACCAGAAAACAAAGCGGCCCGACAGAAACAATCTGCCGGGCCGATATGAGCGAGATGGTCGAGTCGATTAGTCGACGAAGTAGACCACATGGCTCGGCGTCACCTCGAGCGCGGTGATCGAGGCCGTGTCGACGCCCTGAGCGCGGAAGGCTTCAGCCAGACCCGGATGAGCCTGGATCTGCCTGGTGATCGACTCAGACGACTGGGCGGCGCCGATCAGTCCCGGCGTGTCGGTGTCATTCTGATAGGTCGCCGACTGAGGGACAGAACGCAAAGCATAAGCTCCGCTATTTGCCGTGTTGATCGCGAAGGGATTGGCAGCTGCGATAGAAGTCATGCCAATAACCAGAGCGCCAGCGGCAGCAAAAACACCATACTTCATTTTTTTATTCCTTTGATTACATCGCTAAAGGCAGCGAACTTGGCCGCCTTCGATGAGCTGTACTTATGCCCCTCGATGGTGCGCCGCCAGACAGGAAACTCGAACACCGCGTTCCAGTTTTGCAACGACGAACGGCGCGCGGCCGCTTGAATGCCCGCGCCCGCCTCCCCATGCGACGCTGCATGGACGGCGGTCTGCACGGCAGGTGTCATCGACGGTCAAGGAAGCCAAGCCCAGGCCGGTTCGCGATGCCGCGCCCTCGCGGCGAAAAGCGATGCAAACACGAAAAGGGCGGCGAGAAGGTTCCCGCCGCCCTTGGCCGATTACTGGCTGATTGCGTCCGCCTGGAGCGGATCAGTTATTGGGAAAGCAGCGACTGGAACACCGAGGGCGAAGATTTCGTCACCCGGTTGCCGAGGCGGTCGTAGCCGGCCCGACGATGCTGCTCGGCCGCATAGGCCTCGGCGGTGATGGGGGTTCCCGTCTTGTAGGAGAAGGTCGACTGGACGGCGAAATCGCTGGGATCGAGCCTGGCCGCGATCTTTTCTTCCTCGGCGGCGTCGGCGATCTGGCGTGCAGCGACATCAACCGGCATCTCGATCTTCGGGCAAGGGCCCGTCGGCGTGAGCATCTCCCCCGCATCGAGCTTGGCATCGAAGACGTAGCGCTTCTCGCACACGCCGATTTCGGCGGGCTTGTGGCTCACCTCGAAGCGGTCATAGCCTTCTTTCAGCATCTTCCAGAACGCATAGTGCTCGGAATTGCGGTGCCGCGCCATGTTCTTGGGCGTCATGCGGAAGGGATAGGCCTGGATCTGGAACGAGCGCTGGCCGCCTTTGAAGGCATAGCGCGCCAGCGTGTAGATCTCGCCGATCTGCTGATCGTCCATCGCGTAACAACCGGACGAATTGCACGAGCCGTGAATCATCAGGTTCTGACCGGAGCGCCCGTTGGCGCGGTCATAGGTGTTGGGAAAGCCGGTGTTGATAGCCAGGTGATACTGCGAGGCGGGGTTCAGAAGCCCCGGCGTGATGGCGTAGAAGCCTTCCGGCGCCTGACGGTCGCCTTCCTTCACCTTGGGCCCGAGCTTTCCGGACCAGGCGCAGATGTCGTAGGTCTTGAGCAGCGCGTAGCGGCCATCGGTCTTCTGCTTCCAGACCTCGAGCTGCGACTCTTCCTTGAACAGGCGCACCAGGATCGGCGCGTTCACGCCCATGCCCTTGGTCTGGATCACCTTGACGAGGGCGGGCGGCAGCTGCGCTTCGGCGCCAAGCGCGATCTCGTCAAGCGAGCCCTGGCAGGAAGACAACAGAACGAGGCCCGCGAACAGCGCGGCAGCCTTTGCCAATCGCTTTGCGATCATCCTCTCGCCCCTCTTCAGTCGGGTCGGCCATGCCGTCCCGTCGTCGATATCGTACGGCGCTCGGCCGCTCGGTGCGTGGCTCCGCGCCGGCAGGTGGCCGGTTGACGGAAACTTCACGAAAATTGTCTGTAGTGTGTTGAGAAAGCGTTAAGACCGCTCTTCCCCCTCAACGATGCGTGCAACATACCCCATGGAGCATGGCTGAAGTTTGTCTGATCGCCGGGATAATGAAAATACCCAGGCGTCCTCTCGTCAGAGGTTGCGACCGATCGCGAGAAATTTTTCCCGTCGCTGTTGCTTGAGGGTCGCACCGTCGAGGCCGGAAAGCTCCGCGAGGTTCGCCGCCACCCGCTCGCCCGCCGTGTCGATGGCATCCATCGGCGCACGGTGAGCCCCTCCCAATGGCTCAGGCACGATCTCGTCGATGACGCCGAAGCCCTTGAGATCCTGCGCGGTGATCTTCATCGCCTGGGCGACGTCCTTCGCCCGGCCGGCGTCGCGCCACAGGATCGAGGCCCCCGCCTCCGGCGAAATCACCGAGTAGATGGCATGTTCCAGCATGAGGACGCGGCTCGCCGCCGCCAGCGCGATGGCGCCGCCCGATCCGCCCTCGCCGATGACCAGCGCCACCAGCGGCACCTGGAGATTGAGGCAGGCCTCGGTCGAGCGGGCGATGGCCTCGGCCTGACCGCGCTCCTCGGCCCCGATGCCCGGATAGGCGCCGGCCGTATCGACCAGCGTCACCACCGGAATGCCGAAGCGCTCGGCCATCTCCATGATGCGAACGGCCTTGCGATAGCCCTCGGGCCGGGCCATGCCGAAATTGTGCTTGAGGCGCGTCTGGGTGTCGGCACCCTTCTCCTGGCCGATCACCGCCACGGCCTCGCCGCGGAAGCGGCCGAAGCCGGCGACGATGGCATGGTCCTCGGCAAAGTTGCGATCGCCGGCGAGCGGCGTGAAATCCGTCACGAGGCGGTTGAGATAGTCGATGCAGTGAGGCCGGTCGGGATGGCGCGCCACCAGCGTCTTCTGCCACGGGGTGAGCTTCTTGTAGAGGTCGGAGAGCGCGTCATACGAGCGCTTCTCCAGACGCTGGATCTCGTCGCGGACGTCGACGCCCTCGCCCGCATCCATCAGCTTCTTCAGCTCGAAGATCTGACCTTCGAGATCGGCGACGGGTTTTTCGAAATCGAGATAATTGTGCACAGGCCGCTTCCACCCCTTTGCGCGGGGCGGTCCTCGAAAAGGGCTCGACCCGACGGCCGGGGCGCCCGCAATGGGTTCTGTCGTCCGGCCGCACTCGTCCTGCGGCGTCGGAAAACGCGGCGCAAACTGCCGACATGACATTTCATTGTCAAGGAATGAACCTTGCTGCGGTGCACGGGTCCCGCCTCACCCGTCTTGCCCACGCGAGAGCGGGTGGTGTTCGGAGACGAGGCGCACCAGCCTTTCCTCGAGCACATGGGTGTAGATCTGCGTCGTCGAAATGTCGGAATGGCCGAGCAGTTCCTGCACGGCGCGAAGGTCGGCGCCGTTTTGGAGGAGATGGCTGGCGAAAGCATGACGCAGAACATGCGGCGATATCTTGGCGGCGGGAATGCCGGCTCTGGCGGCGAGCGCCTTGAGGTCGCGCGCGAAGGCCTGCCGCGTCAGATGGCCGCTCTCCGACAGGGCGGGAAAGAGCCAGGTGCCGCCATCGGCCGCCGGGGGCAGGACCGAGGCGAAGGCGGCGAGCGCATCGCGCGCCTTGTCGCCGATCGGCACCATGCGCTCCTTGCCGCCCTTGCCCTTGACCACGATCATGCGGGCGCGGGACCGCAGCACCGAGCGCGGCAGGCCGACGAGCTCGGAAACGCGCAGCCCCGTCGCGTAGAGCAGCTCGACCAGCGCATGAAGTCGCCGCGCCCTGGCGAGCGCGAAGGCCGACCGTTCGGTTTCCGCCGCCTCGCTCGCCGCCGTGGCGAGCAGGCGGTCGACCTCTTCCTCGCTCATGACCTTGGGCAGCGGGCGGCTTTTGCGCGCGCTGTCGATCGGCCCCGTCGGATCGTCGCCGCGCCGCCCCTCGGCATAGAGAAAGCGATAGAACTGGCGCAGCGAGGAAAGCCGCCGCGCCTGGCTCGATCCGGCAAAACCGCGCGCGGCGAGATCGCCGAGATAGGCGCTGATGTCGGCGCTGGCGGCGGCGCCAAGGCTTGTCCCGGTGGAGGAGAGAAAGTCCGAGGCGTCCTCGAGGTCGCGGCGATAGCTCGACAGCGTGTTCTCCGCCGCGCCGCGCTCGGCGGCCATCATCTCCAGAAAGGTTTCGATGTCGGCGCCATCGCGCCGCCCCGCCGAACTCACGGGGTCCCCGCCGCATTGCGCGCTGGCGGCTGATCGAGTTGCGGCAGCGGGACGTTGACCTCCACGGGCCGGCGCACCGGCTGCACCAGATTCACCAGTGCGCTCATCGCGCCATAGATCAGGCCGGCGATGACGGCGACGATCGTCAGGAGGCGAACGAGGGTCGGCATGATCTCTGGTTCTCGCTTTGCGGCACGTGGCGCCCGATGCCCGCCGAAGCGCGCGCCTTGACGGATCAGCCGAATTCCTATTCTGCAAGAGCCGACCTTTCCAGAGAAAATGGGCACTCTGTTGTCGAAGCCGACCACCTCGGAGAATCCGGAAGTTGATTTGATCGGCGCCCGCCTGGGCGAGCGCTCGATCGCGCTCGTCGGACTGATGGGCGCCGGCAAGACCTCGATCGGCCGGCGCCTCGCCCGCGACCTCGGTCTGCCGTTCCACGACACGGACGAGGAAATCGAGGCGGTGTCGCGCATGACCGTGACCGAACTTTTCGCGGCCTATGGAGAGCCGGAATTTCGCGCCCTCGAAACGCGCGTGGTCGGCCGGCTGGCGCGCGAAGGACCCTCAGTCATTGCCACGGGCGGCGGCGCCTTCATCAACGAGCAAACGCGCGAACTGCTGCACGAGGCGTCGATCACCGTTTGGTTGCGGGCCGAACTCGACATTCTGATGGAGCGTGTCACCCGCCGTTCCACGCGCCCGCTTCTCAAGACGCCCAATCCCCGTGCCACCATGCAGGGGCTGATGGAGCAGCGCTATCCCATCTACGCGCAGGCGGACATCACGGTCGAATCACGCGAGGCGCCGCGCGAGACGATCGCCCGCGAGGTCGCCCTTGCGGTCGCGGCCTATCTTTCCGGCGAGGTGACGAAATGAACATGGGTATGGGCGAAGCGGCGGCTAACGACACCACGGTGAGGGTGGCGCTCGGTGAGCGGTCCTATGACGTGGTCATCGGCTCGGGTCTCGTCGAGCGGGCCGGCCGCCTGCTGGCCGAGCGGCTGCCCGGCGCGCGCGTGGTCGTGGTGACCGACGAAACGGTCGCCGGTCTTCATCTCGCCCGCCTGGAAAACGCCTTCGCGCAGGCCGGCGTTACGATGGCGGCGCCGGCGGTGTTGCCGGCCGGGGAGGCCACCAAGTCGTTCGACCGGCTGCGCGAGGTGGTGGACCACATTCTCGCCGCGCGCCTGGAGCGGGCGGATGCGGTGGTGGCGCTGGGCGGTGGCGTCATCGGCGATCTTTCCGGCTTTGCAGCCGGCATCGTGCGGCGCGGCATGGCCTTCGTCCAGGTGCCGACCAGCCTTCTCGCCCAGGTCGATTCCTCCGTCGGCGGCAAGACGGGCATCAACAGCGCCCACGGCAAGAACCTTGTCGGCGTGTTCCATCAGCCGGCCCTGGTGATCGCCGACACCGACATCCTCGATACGCTCGATGCCCGTCAGTTCGCGGCGGGCTATGCCGAGGTCGCCAAATACGGCCTGATCGACCGGCCGGATTTCTTCGCCTGGCTTGAGGAGAACCGCGAGCTGGTCTTTTCAGGACATGGCGAGGCGCGCGCCCGCGCCATCGCCGAGAGCTGCCGAGCCAAGGCCGAGGTCGTGGCCGCCGACGAGCGCGAGTCGGGCCGGCGTGCCCTGCTCAATCTCGGCCATACCTTCGGCCATGCCCTGGAAGCGGCGACCGGCTACCGCTCCGAGCGCCTGGTCCACGGCGAGGCGGTGTCCATAGGCATGGCGCAGGCCTTCCGCTTCTCAGCTCACCTCGGTCTTTGCGAATCCGTCGATGCCGAGCGCGTTGCCGCGCACCTCTCTGCCGCCGGATTGCCGATCAGCCCGAGGGCCATTGCCGGCGAGCCGCTCGATGCCGATATGTTGATGGCTGCGATTGCTCAGGACAAGAAGGTCAGCCACGGACGGCTCACCTTCATCCTCGTGCGCGGCATCGGCCAGGCCTTCATCGCCAAGGATGTCGACCCGGTCGCGGTCAGGGATTTCTTACGGGACGAGTTGTCGTCATGAATGTGACACTGTGGTTGATGCTTGCCATCATCCTGGTGCTGGTCTGCATCTCCGCGTTCTTCTCCGGAACCGAGACCGCGCTCACCGCCGCCTCCCGCGCCCGGATGATGAGCTACGAGAAGAACGGCGACCCTCGGGCAAGCATCGTCAACCGGCTGCTCGAGAAGAAGGATCGCCTGATCGGCGCCATCCTCATCGGCAACAATCTCGTCAACATTCTCGCCTCGGCGCTTGCCACGACCGCCTTCGTCGGCCTTTTCGGCCAGTCGGGCGTCGCCATCGCCACCCTCGCCATGACCGTCATCGTGGTGATCTTCGGCGAGGTCCTGCCGAAGTCGATCTCCATCGCCCATCCCGACACCACTGCGCTGCGCGTCTCCCGGATGACCTCGGTGGTGGTCACGACGCT
This sequence comes from Consotaella salsifontis, assembly GCF_900167365.1. Taxonomy (GTDB): domain Bacteria; phylum Pseudomonadota; class Alphaproteobacteria; order Rhizobiales; family Rhizobiaceae; genus Consotaella; species Consotaella salsifontis. The sequence goes on from NZ_FUXL01000005.1 coordinate 145,286, forward strand.
CGGCCCGATCACGGCCGTGGTGAACTGGATCGTGCGGCTGATTCTGCGCCTTTTCGGCATGAGCCTCGATCAGGGCGCGCCGCTGCTGACAGCCCACGAGGAGCTGCGCGGCACTCTGGAGGTGCTGCATCGCGAGGGCACACTGGTCAACGCCGACCGCAACCGCCTCGGCGGCCTTCTCGACCTTGCCGAGCTGGAGGTGTCCGACGTCATGGTGCATCGCACGGCGATGCGCCAGGTCAACGTCGATGATCCGGCGGAGGAGATCGTGCGACAGGTGCTGGAAAGCCCTTATACGCGCATGCCAGTCTGGAAAACCGACTACGACAACATCGTCGGCGTCGTTCACGCCAAGGACCTTTTGCGCGCCCTGCACGAGGTCGACAACGACCCCGGCCGCATCGACATCATGAAGATCGCTGCCAAGCCCTGGTTTGTGCCCGAGACGACGTCGGTTCAGGACCAGCTCAACGCCTTTCTGCGCCGCCATGCCCATTTCGCCATCGTCGTCGACGAGTATGGCGAGGTCGAGGGCCTCGTCACGCTGGAGGATATCCTGGAGGAGATCGTCGGCAACATCGCAGACGAGCACGACGTGGAAATGCAGGGCGTCACCACCGAGGCGGACGGCTCCGTTGTCGTCGATGGCTCCGTGCCTATCCGCGATCTCAACCGCGCCCTCGACTGGAACCTGCCGGACGAGGAGGCCGTGACCATCGCCGGCCTCGTCATCCACGAAACCCAGATGATCCCCGAGGAGCGGCAGGCCTTCACCTTCTTCAACAAGCGCTTCACCGTCTTGAAACGTGAGAAGAACCGTATCGCCAAGCTGAGGATTCGCCCGGCTCAGGTGGTCGTCCCGCCGCCCAAGAAGGCGGGTGGTCCCGTCTCTGCTCTGCGCAACGAGCCGCCGGTGGTTGAGTATGACGAGGACGACTACATCGAAGCGTCACAAGATGAGGCGCGGACCACCGAGGCGGAAGCCGAGACGCTGGCCGCTGATAGAGTGGACGCAACAGAGCCAACCTCGGCCTCCGAGCCGGACGATAGGGTTGTCGACGAGGAAGCCACACGCGAAGAGACGCGCCGGACGGGAGACTGATCGCCGGGCGCCGCCGCCCCGTCAGTTTTCGTCCCGCTCGGCGTGAGCCACCTCGGTGCTGACCGGGCAGCCCAGCGCGCCGCGATAGTCCTCGGGATGAATGTTCGAGTTGAGGTTCTTCACCAGGGGCACCAGCGCCGATGAGGAATAGCGCCGCTTCAGCTTGGCCGGATCGCTCGCGCCGGCCGACACCAACACCGTATAGGCGCCGGTAAAGGTGATCAGGGTGATCTGGCGGTTGTTGTCGGATGTGCCGGTCTTGGCCGCGACCTCGCGCACGAACCGGCTTCCGTTGGCCGTACCGCCCGGTCCGGTCACTTTGGCGAGCATGGCATGAAGCATGTCGAAGCCGTTCGTCAGGCGCGCGTCGGCGGCGGGAAGCCCTTTCGCCGTCTGACGCATCACGACTTTTTGCGTCAACGCGTCCCTCGCCTCCTCTACCATCATCGGCGCATTGGCGACCCGTCCGCATGTCGCGATCGTCACATAGGCGCCGAGGAGATCCTTGAGGCTCACAGGCTCGGCGCCGAGCGCCAGGGAGCGCGCCGTCGGCCCCGAAAGGCGCAGCGGAGAGTTCATCCTCGCCAGGATGCCGTTCGGGCAATCCGCGCCGAATGAACCGACCAATCGCACGAAGGGCGGGTTGCGGCTGCGCATGAGCGCGGTTTCCAGCGCGATGCTGCCGAGATAGTGGCGGTCGAAATTGCGCACCGGCGGCACGCCGACAGGCGTGTCGAGCATCTTCGTGCCCTCCGTCCAGCCGTGGTCGACGATGGCGCAGAGCGCGGCGAAGGGCTTGACGGTCGAGCCGGGATAGATGCGCGCGTTGGGCGGCGCGACGATGGCGCGGATGCCGCCATTGGCGTTGTCGACGACGACGGCGGTCAGCCTGTCGTAGCCGGCGGCCTCGATCCTCGGATAATAGGTCGCGATGGCCTTCTCCAGATAGAGCTGGATCTCGGACGAATAATAGGTGACGACGTCGAGGGTGCGGGGCTCGGCTCCCAGGCGGGCGGAGACCTCGAAGGCGGCAAGATTGCGCGCCGAGGAGAACTGGTCGGAAAGACGGCCGCTTTCCTCGAAGGCCGCCGCGGCGAAGCGCCGGGGCAGGCCGGGGTCCCTCACCGCCTTCTCGCTCAGCACCTTCGGCTCGATTCCCATGGCAAGGAGGAGCCGGCGCGCCCTCGCCATGTTCAGCGGCTCGGTCGGGTTGCCTCCGGTCGGGTTCTTGATGGTCACGGCAAGGCTCGCGGCCATTTCCGGCGTGAAGGCCACGGGTTGCCAGCGTCCGGCCTTCTTGAACGAGTAGCCGAAATAGTGGCGGGCGGCCGCCTCGATCCCCTTCGTGCCGTGGCCCATGAACGGCGTGTTGAAATAGAGTTCGAGCAGCGTTTTCTTGTCGAAGTGCCATTCCAGCCAGAGCGCGATGGCGAGCTCGTCGAACTTGCGCGTCATCGCGTGGCGGCTGCCGACATAGAGCTGCTTGGCGAGCTGCTGGGTGATGGTGGAGCCGCCCCGCCCGTCGCCGCCGAACTGGCTGATCAGCGCCTTGCCGAGAGCGATCGGATTGAAGCCGGGATGATAGAAAAACCAGGCGTCCTCGCTGGTGAGGATCGCCTCCCGCATGACCGGCGGCACATCGCCATAGGCGACGTACATCATCTCTTCCATGGGCGCGTTCCAAGGTTCGGCGCCATGGTCCGGCAGATGGATGACAAGCTTGTTGGCGTGCGCCCGCTCCAGCGTCGTCGCCTCGGTGACGCCATAGCGCCCCACCGTCCAGTTGACCCAGGCATAGGCAAGGGCAAGACCCGACGCCATGAGAAGGACGGCGAACGCGACCAGCGCGGCCCCAAGTCGCCGGGATGCCCTCTCGCGCATATTCCGATCCCCTCGCCTCAAGCGGCTCTTTACCGCTCGTTAACCATAAGTATGGGGAGGAGAAAATGGCGCCGCAACGGCGGCAGCGGCGCGACCGGTGGCATATTTGCCTCATCGGCCTCGCAAAGTGAGGGCGAGGTCCGAAGCGCCTATCGAGTGGCCGCCTCGCCCGGCGCGGACGCCTCGATGGCCAGCGCGTGAACGCCCCCAGCGAGCTCTTCCTTCAACGCGGCGTTGATCGCGCGGTGGCGCTCCAGCCGGCTCATCCCGGAAAAGGCCGGCGCCACGATGCGCACCCGAAAATGGGTTTCGCCGTCGCCCGTCACCGGAGCATGGCCCGGTCCGTTGGGCCGATGGCCGGCGTGATGGTGGCTCTCGTCGAGAACGGCAAGCGCTTCAGGCGAAAACGCCGCCGCGAGCTTGGCTTCCATGACGTCTCTGAGCCCCATGGCCGATCCCCGTTCCGGTCCTCGTGGAGAAAACGCCGGCGCATCGGACCGAAAAGATCGTCGCGCCGAACCCCAATGGATGTGGCGCTTTTTTCGCTTCTGTCAATTCTTGTTCGGCCGAGTCGCTCGCACCATAATCGGCGGATGAAGCTCGACTCGAAATATTTCGACCGCATACGCCTTCGCCCCGATCCGCTGGCGCAGGAAAAGGCGCGCGCCCCCGGTTGCGAGTGGGAAGGATGCGAGGAGTCCGGCATCTATCGGGCGCCACGCGGTCGCGACCACGAGGGCGAGTATTACCATTTCTGCGTCGACCACGTTCGGCTCTACAACAAGAGCTACAACTACTTTTCCGGGCTCGGCGACAAGGACATCCAGGCCTATCTGAAGGACTCGATGACTGGCCACCGGCCGACCTGGGGCATGGGATCGAATTCGACGCGCCCTCAGGGGGCTGAGGCGAAGGCTAAGGGATTGAACAGCCATATCCGCGATCCCTACAACCTCTTCGGCGAGGCCGACCTCAAGCGCCGCTTCGAGACGCGCCGCAAGAAGGTTCGCTCGCTCGAGGCAAAAGCCTTCGAAGCGCTCGATTTGACGCCCGATTCCGATGGCGAGGCGATCCGTATGCGCTATAAGAACCTTGTGAAGCGCTACCATCCCGACGCCAATGGCGGCGATCGCGGCAGCGAGGACCGCCTCAGAGAGGTCATTCAGGCCTACAAACTTTTGAAGCAGTCCGGTTTCTGCTAGCAGGTGGCGATTGCGCATCAAAACGTCGCGAAGATCCCCTCGCGCGTATCTTAAACCGTTCGACGCCGGCGCGGCCTTCAGGGTCAATTCGTCAGCCGGTTGATGACGAGAAAGCGGCCCGGTCGATCGTTCGCCCGGCCGATGGAGGTATGATGAGTGCAGCGGTTCAGGATGTGGCGGGTCTTCCCGACTGCACGGTCTCGGTCCGCGAAAAGTTCGGCTTCGACAGCGATCTGACGGTTCCCGCCTACCGCGAGACCAGCGAGCACGTGCCCGAGATCGATCCGGACTATCTCTTCGACCGCGAGACGACGCGGGCCATCCTCGCCGGCTTTGCCAAGAACCGCCGCGTCATGGTCGCGGGCTTCCACGGCACAGGCAAGTCGACCCATATCGAGCAGGTCGCCGCGCGGCTCAACTGGCCGTGCGTGCGCGTCAACCTCGACAGCCACATCTCGCGCATCGACCTCGTCGGCAAGGACGCCATCACGCTTCGGGACGGGCTCCAGGTCACGGAGTTCCGCGACGGCATCCTGCCCTGGGCCTATCAGAACAACGTGGCGCTGGTCTTCGACGAGTATGACGCCGGTCGGCCCGACGTGATGTTCGTGATCCAGCGCGTTCTGGAATCCTCCGGCCGGCTGACCCTGCTCGACCAGAGCCGCGTCATCCGCCCCCATCCGGCCTTCCGCCTCTTCGCCACGGCCAACACCATCGGCCTCGGCGACACCACCGGGCTCTATCACGGCACCCAGCAGATCAATCAGGCGCAGATGGACCGCTGGTCCATCGTCACCACGCTCAACTATCTTCCCCATGAGAACGAGGTCGGCATCGTGCTGGCCAAGGCCAAGCACTTCGACACGACCGAGGGCCGGGAAATCGTTTCAAAGATGGTGCGCATCGCCGACATGACGCGCGCCGCCTTCGTCAACGGCGACCTTTCGACCGTGATGAGCCCGAGAACGGTGATCACCTGGGCCGAGAACGCCGAGATATTCGGCGATGTCGGCTTTGCCTTCCGCGTCACCTTCGTCAACAAGTGCGACGATCTGGAGCGGCCGCTGGTGGCCGAGTTCTATCAGCGAGCCTTCGGCAAGGAGCTGCCGGAATCGTCGGCGAACCTGGTTCTGGACTGATGCTCCTCGACCGGCGGAGATTCCTCGGCTCGCTCGCCGCCTCCTGCATCTCCAGTGTCGCGCTCGCACAGCAGCAGCGCGTGCTGCGAGTGAATGGCGAGGTGACGGGCCGAAACTACCTCGGCCTCGAAGCCTTTCTGTTCAACTCGATCGACACCGTTATCGGGTTGAAGCTTCGTTTCCATCAGAACGAAGACGCAGGCAAGGGTGATGTCTCCGCCTCTGTCGACGACGGCCTTTTTGTCGCCTATCTCGTCGGCGGCGGCGAATCCGAGGTGACGGCGCGCCAGGGTTTTGCCGAAGACCGGATCTACTACGCCTTCGACGGCTTCTTCGTGGTGAAGGACGCCGGCATGCATCAGGGCATCACTTCGCTCTTCCTGGAGAAGGCAGAGGCGGCCTCGGTCCTTCTCTCGGGCCGCAAGGTCAAGGACATCGACATCGATCGCCTCAATCCGGCGATCAGGCATTAGGATTAGAACCCGTGGCGACCCGCATCGGCGATAATTCCGACCCGCAAAAGGCCAAGAGCGCCGACCGTGAGCCTTTTCGGCGCGCGGTCGCCGGGTGCCTGCGGGCCATCGCTGGCGACAACGAGATCGAGGTGACGTTCGGCAGCGACCGCCCCGGTATGTCCGGCAACCGCGCCCGCCTGCCCAACCTGCCCAAGCGCACCACCGCCAACGACCTCGCCGTCACCCGCGGCCTCGCCGACGCCATGGCGCTCAGGAAGGCCCGCCACGACGTGCGCCTTCATGCGCGCTTCTGCCCGGACGGGCGCAGCGCGCGTGCCGTCTTCGACGCCGTGGAGCAGGCCCGCGTCGAGGCGATCGGCGCGCGCGCCATGGCAGGCGTCGCCGACAACCTCTCCTCCATGCTGGAGGATCGCTACTTCCGCTCCAGCTATGCCGACGTCACCGATCGCGCCGAGGCGCCGCTGGAGGACGCCCTCGCCCTGGTGGTGCGCGAGAAGCTCACCGGCCGCCCGGTTCCCAAGAGCGCGGCGGCGCTCGTCGACCTGTGGCGCGACTTTATCGACGAGAAGGCCGCCGCCAAGTTCGAGCGTCTCCTGGAGACCATCGAGGACCAGCAGGCCTTCGCCCGCGCGATGCGCGACATGCTGGCCGCCATGGACATGGCCGAGGAGCTCGGCCAGGAGGCGGAGGACGAGGAGAACGAGGACCAGGAGAGCGGCGACAAGCAGACCGGCGAGAGCCAGGAGCGCGGCGGTTCGGAAACCGACGCCAGCCCCGATGAAGCCGAATCACGAGAATCGGAAAGCGAAAGCGAATCCGAGGCCGAAGCCGAAACGGAGAGCGAGCTCAGCGCCGACGAGACGCTGGAGGACGCCGAGCAGGACGCCGAGACGCCGGGTGAAAGCCGCCGGCCGCCCGGCAAGCTCTCCAACGAACCACAGGAAGCGGCCTATGCCGTTTTCACACAGCAGTACGACGAGGTGATCGGCGCCGAGACGCTGTGCGACGAGGCCGAGCTGGAGCGGCTGCGCGGCTTCCTCGACAAGCAGCTCGCCTCGCTCCAGGGTGTCGTCGGCCGCCTCGCCAACCGGCTCCAGCGCCGCCTGATGGCGCAGCAGAACCGCGCCTGGGACTTCGACCTCGAGGAGGGCTATCTCGATCCGGCGCGCCTGTCGCGCCTCGTCATCGATCCGCTTCAGCCGCTGTCCTACAAGCAGGAGCGGGATACCGATTTCCGCGACACTGTGGTGACACTGCTCATCGACAATTCGGGCTCGATGCGCGGCCGGCCGATCACCGTCGCGGCGACCTGCGCCGACATTCTGGCGCGGACGCTGGAGCGCTGCGGCGTGCGCGTCGAGGTGCTGGGCTTCACCACCCGCGCCTGGAAAGGCGGCCAGGCGCGCGAGGCGTGGCTCAAGGCCGGCAAGCCCCAGCGGCCCGGCCGGCTCAACGACATTCGCCACATCATCTACAAGAGCGCCGACGCGCCCTGGCGGCGGTCGCGGCGCAATCTCGGCCTGATGATGCGCGAGGGGCTTCTCAAGGAGAACATCGACGGCGAGGCCCTCGTCTGGGCCCACAAGCGGCTTCTGGGGCGCCCGGAGCAGCGCAAGATCCTGATGATGATCTCCGACGGTGCGCCGGTCGACGATTCCACGCTGTCGGTCAATCCCGGCAACTACCTGGAGCGCCATCTGCGCTCGGTGATCGAGGAGATCGAGACGCGCTCGCCGGTGGAGCTTCTGGCCATCGGCATCGGCCACGACGTCACCCGCTACTATCGCCGCGCCGTCACCATCGTCGACGCCGAGGAACTTGCCGGCGCCATGACCGAGCAGCTCGCCGCCCTCTTCGAGGACGAGGGCCGAACCGGCCGCGCCTCATCCGCCAAGCCTCGCCGGGCCGCTGGCGGGCGCTGATGCGGGCAAGGCGGGCCGCCATCGTTCTGGCGGGCGTACTGCTCGCGACCGCCCTGCCGGCGGGTTCGGCGGGAAGCGCGCCGGAATTCGGCGCAATCGAAGTCTCCGCCCGGCCCATCCGCCAGTTCGATTCCGGCTCGCAGAAGACGCGCTTCGGCAAACTCACCTTCGTCGGCGGTCTGGAGCTGCGGTCCTCCAACAGCCGGTTCGGCAGCCTTTCGGCCTTCCGCTTCACCGACAGCAAGGGACGCTTTCTCGCGGTCTCGGACACAGGACTGTGGATCGAGGGGCGGCTCCTGCGCGACGAGGACGGGCGCCCCGCGGAAATCCGTGAGGCCAGAATCGAGCCCATTCTCGATGCCGACGGGCAACCGGCGACGGCAAAACGCGCCGTCGATGCCGAATCGCTCGCCATTTTCGAGGGCCAGGCGGTGGTCGGTTTCGAGGGGGTAACCCGCATCGCAACCTATTCGCCCGCCGCCGATCCGGCGCGCGGTCGAGCGCACCTCTGGCCCTTGCCGATCCCGCGCAAGGAGCTTCGCGCCAATCAAGGCTTGGAGGCGATCGCCACGCCGCCGGCCTCGAGCCCCCTCGCCGGCAAGCTCGTGACGGTGAGCGAGCATTCACTGGATGCGTCCGGCAATCTCCTCGCCGCGATCTTCGACAGCCAGACCTCTGCGCTCTTCTCCGTACGGCGCGACGAGAACTGGGACGTCTCGGACGGCGCCTTTCTGCCCGAGGGCGATCTTCTGCTCCTGGAGCGCCGCTACACCGGCATCCTGCACGGCATCGACATGCGCATACGCCGCGTTGCCGGGCAGGCGATCCGCCCCGGCGCGCTGGTCGATGGGCCGGTGATCATGGAAGCGGATCTCTCGCAGGAGATCGACAACATGGAGGGGCTGGAGGTCTCGCTCGATCCGGACGGCACGCCGCGCCTGACCCTCGTTTCCGACGACAACGGAAACTTCTTCCAGCGCACCCTGCTGCTGGAATTCCGCCTGGAGGAGACGGCAGGACGGCAGACGAGGCGCTGATCCGGCGGGGACCGGCGGCGAGGGTCACGCGCCCTCGCCGCCCAACTCGGACGCCGAGCGGGTTCCGCCGGACGCTCGCTGGCTACTTCTTCAGCGACTCCACACGCTTCGTCATGTCCTCGATCTCCTTCCGTTGAACCTTGATAATCGTCTCGGCCATGGCACGCGATGCCTCGTCCTTGCCTGAACGCAGTTCTTCCTCGGCCATTGCGATCGCACCCATATGATGGGCGATCATTCCACAATTGAAGGAAAGATCCGGGTCCTCGATGGTCGCCGCCCGCATCATCAGCTGCTCCCAGCCCGACATGCTGGCCATGGCGCCCATGTCGCCCTCACCGCCATGCCCCATGGCATGCCCCTGCGAGGGCATGGAAGAGCCGGCATCGAGGGGACGCACCGCAGCCTCGCAAGCCTGCGGCAGCTTCTCCGCCTGCTCGGCGAGTGAACTCGTCTCAGCAAACGCTTGCCCCGAGGCCAGCGTCAGCACGAACGATGCGATCAGAAATTTCATCATGAAGGAACTCTCGATGGACCGCGCCGGGGATGGCGCGGCTCCATCGAGAACAGCGATTATGGCCGAAGGACGACGAGGGTGGCCGTCGATGGCGCGGGCGGTCAGCCCTTGGCCGGCGCCGGATAGGGCATCAGTGCCTGCATGACGATGCGGTAGGGCACCAGCGCGAAGGCGGCGATGACGAGCTTCACCGAAAGGTCGCCCAGCGCCCAGGAGATCCAGCGCGCGGTTTCCACCGGCAATGCGCCGAAGAGCGGTGCCTGACCGAGGGCGAAATCGTCGTTGGCGCCGAGGAAGACGAAGATCGGAGCGAAGCTCACCGAAAAGAAGGTGATGGTGTCCACAACCGACCCGGCCAGCGAGGAGACGACGGGCGCGCGCCACCAGCTCTGCTGGCGCAGGCGGTTGAAGACGGCGATGTCGAGCAACTGGGCGAGAAGGAAGGCGCAGCCGGAGGCGACCGCGATGCGCGTCAACCGATCGGCGGCCGTCGAATAGTCGAGGAGGCCGAGACGGAAGAGGAGCGGCGGGGCGACGATGGAGCAGGCGACGGCGGCCATGAAGCCGACGAAGACGACGCGCCGGGCCACCGCCGGCCCGAAGCGGCGATTGGACAGATCCGTCACCAGAAAGGCGAAGGGATAGGTGAAGGCGCCCCAGGTCAGGATATCGGCGAGTTGCAGGGAGCCGACATGACCGGCCACCGGAAACTGGACGAGAATATTCGAGGCGACGACGATCAGCGTCATCGCCAGAACGAAGGGCAAAGTGCGTCCGTGACGTGTCATTTTTTTATCCTGGGTGATGGAACCAGTGCGGCCGGACGACGAATGCCGTCCGGCCGCATGAAGGCAATGGCTATGAGAAGCTTAGGCTTCGGCGGTTTCGCCGCCGGCCAGCTTCTTCGCGATCTGGCGCCGGAGCAGGCGGGCGCGCGGCGAAAGCTCCTTCTCGCTGGACTTCAGCAGGAAGGCGTCGAGGCCGCCGCGATGCTCCACCGAGCGGAGGGCATGGGCGCTGATGCGCAGGCGCACGCGACGACCGAGCGAGTCGGAGATCAGCGTGACGTTGCAAAGGTTCGGCAGGAAGCGACGCCGGGTCTTGTTATTGGCGTGGCTCACATTGTTGCCGGTCAGGACGGCCTTGCCCGTCAGTTCGCAAGCGCGAGACATTGTTTCACCTTTCGATGGCCGATCTCATGAGACGGCCGCAGCCGTCGCGCGGCGCGATCATGCCCTGGGACCGATCGGAAAAAAGTCGACCGCCCTATAGCGGCATCGGCCGCCGCCGTCAACAGAGGCGAAGCGATCGGCGCATGTTCTCTTTCAGTCCCGCGCGAGGAGCCCTGCTTCCCAGCCTAGCATGGCGCGCTTGCGGGTAATGCCCCAATGATAGCCTGTGAGGGCGCCCGATTTTCCCACGACACGGTGGCAGGGCACCACGAAGGAGATCGGGTTTCGCCCGATCGCCGCGCCGACGGCCCTCGCCGCCTTGGGCGCACCGATGCGGCTGGCGATGTCGGAATAGGTCGTCGCGCGCCCGACCGGAATGGTCAGGAGCGCCTGCCAGACGCGCACCTCGAAATCCGTGCCGATGAGCACCACGCGCAGCGGGCGGGCGGAGCGCCATTCGGTCGGGGTGAAGACGCGGCTGGCGATCGCCGCGACGCCGAGATCGTCGCGGCAAAGGCGCGCCTTGGGCCAGCGCCGCGCCATGTCGGCAAGCGCCAGCGCCTCGCCCTCCTCGCCCGCCTCGGCAAAGGCCAGGCCCGACAGGCCCCGCGGCGTCCACATCAGCAAGGCGCGGCCGAAGGGCGAATCGGAAAAGCCGTAGCTCATCTCGACGCCCTCGCCCTTGCCCTTGTGCTCGCCAGGAGACATCGCCTCGTGCTTGACGAAGAGGTCGTGGAGGCGCGACGGCCCCGACAGGCCGACTTCCAGCGCCGCGTCGAGAAGCGAGGCGCCCTCCGACAGGAGGCGACGGGCATGGTCGATGGTGACGGCCTGGAGAAACGCCTTGGGCGTCAGCCCCGACCAGCGCCGGAACGCCTCTGTCAATTCCTCGCCGCGCAATCCCAGCGCTTCGGCGATCTCAGCGGTCGAGGGCTGGCCGCGATACTCGGTTGAGATGAATTCCACGGTGCGGCGCACGGTTTCGTAATCCGAAGCGGGCTGCGGCATGGACCAACCCTCGGCCTCGGCGGCAGGCGCCGAGAGGCACAGGGAGGCGCTGGATCGTTCGGTGATGGAGGTCAGCATGGCGTCATCCTCTCATGGCGTGCCGGATGAGACCACGCCCGTGAAAGTCCCGCCACCCGATTTTTGGAAACCGGGCGCGCTCAGCGCCCCTTGGCGGTCGCGAGCGCCCTGCCGAAGGCGGTGGCGAAAGTCTCCCGGTCGTCGGGGTTGAGGAAGCCGCCGATCTCGGTCGCCCGGTTCGTCTCGGCCACGGCCATGCGCGTGATGCCGATCTCGGTGTGCCGGTTGATCAGGAAGCGCGCCCAGAATGGATGATAATGCGCCTCGCGCACGTCCCCCTTGGGAGAAATCTTTCGGATGGAAAGCTGCGAGCGCGTCACCGCCACCTCCTCGCGCGCGGCGGCGGCCTTGTAGTTGGCGCGGAACGCGAGCCAGACGAGAAAGGCGTCGAGACCGAAGAAGCCGACGATCGGCCAGGCGCCGTTGAGGACGAAGAGCAGCCCGCAGGCGATGCTCACCAGGCCGACCGCGATCATCAAAACAGTGAAGCCCCGCCGCCCCAGCGAGCGATGGGGCGTCAAAAGCGCCTGAAAGATCGGCTCGTCGGATTCGCGTTGAGAACCGGCCTCGCCCATCATCGTCGACCTATCCTTCCACCGCGGCGGCCGCTATAGACGGCTCATGCCAGAAAGAAGCGCCAAGACCGGATCATCCGAGGGAACGGGAAAACCTGCCCGGAAGAGCACGGCCAAGGGTGTCAATGCGATGAAACGTCGCATACCCTATTCGAAAGCGCAAATCACCGAAATGTTCCGCCGCTTCCAGGTGCAGCGGCCGGCGCCGAAGCCGGAGCTGGAACACACCAACGCCTTCACCCTTCTCGTCGCCGTCGTGCTTTCGGCGCAGGCGACGGACGCCGGCGTCAACAAGGCAACGAGGGAGCTTTTCCGCGTCGCCGACACACCGCAGAAGATGCTGGCGCTCGGCGAGGACAGGGTGCGCGAGGCGATCCGCACCATTGGCCTCTATCGCAACAAGGCGAAGAACGTCATTGCCCTTTCGAGGGTGCTGGTGGAGAGTCACGGCGGCGAGGTGCCGGGCGACCGGGCGGCGCTGGAGGCGCTGCCGGGGGTCGGCCGCAAGACGGCGAACGTCGTGCTCAACGCGGCCTTCGGCCAGCCGACGCTAGCCGTCGACACCCACATCTTCCGTCTCGGCAACCGGCTGAAGCTCGCCCCCGGCAAGACGCCGGAAGAGGTGGAGATGGGCCTGATGCGGATCGTGCCGAAGGACGCGCTGATCCACGCCCATCACTGGCTGATCCTGCACGGGCGCTATGTCTGTAAGGCGCGGCGGCCAGAGTGCGAGGCCTGCATCATCGCTGACCTGTGCAAGGCGGACGTCAAGACGAATGACGTGCCGGCCCCGCTCGTTCCCCTCGCCCCGCTCAGCGAAGACGATCCGCGCCCACCGGCTCCCTGATCGGAACGCTTCCGTTTTTGGCCGAGATCTTTTGGTGGAGATGGACCATCAGCGCGGCGGCGAAGAGCGGCGTCAGGAGATTGAGGATCGGGACGGCGAGGAAGGCGGCGATCACCAGCCCGGCGAGGAAGACCGTCGTGCCGTGCTTCAGCCTCAGCGCCTTGGCGTCCTCCTCCGCGCGAAAGCGCAGGGCGGCGAATTCGAAATATTCCCGTCCGAGCAGATAGCCGTTCACCACGAAGAAGGCGACGAGGTTCACCCCCGGCACCAGCAGCAGCGCGAAGGCGATGAGGTTGCCGAGGATGACGACGCCGAGAAAGCGCAGCGAAAGAATGAGCCCGCGCACGAACGGCACGGCTTCGCCCTGAGGCAGTTGCGGATAGGTCCTCTCGACCGTTTCGGCAACATCGTCCAGAAAGAAGCCGGCGATAATGGCGCTGATCGGCGCGATGAGGAAGCCGAGCAGAAGCGCCAGCAGCAGGCCCGCCGCCCAGCCAGCGAACCCTTCGGCGTGGGAAAGCCAGGCGGGCATGTCCGGCGCGAATCCCGCAAAGAAGGGAATGGCGACGTTCTGGAACAGTGCCTCGAAACCGAACCACAGCGCGACGAGAACCGCGAGCGTAAGGCCCAGCGACTTCCACAGGACGGCCCGGAAGGGCGGCGAGAACAGATCCCTGAAGGCAAGCGCGGCGGCGGAGGCGATCATCGGCGGCCCTTTCGTTCAGCCTTTGAGATAGGCGGCGGGCCAAGGCGTCGCAAGGCGCGGGAAACCCCGTCCTCCGCTGCGGGTCGCCGCCCGGCGCTTTCGCGCTTGCGAACGGGCCGCCCCGCCCCTATCCACGGTATCCGACGCCCAGCGGGCCCCGAGGAGTTCAGATGCACGAATTCGACGTCCTGACGATCGGCAATGCCATCGTCGACATCATCGCCCAGACCGACGACGCCTTTCTCTCGCGCGAGGGAATCCAGAAGGGCGGAATGACGCTGATCGACGCCGCCCGCGCGGTGGAACTCTACGAACGCATGGGGCCGGCGGTGGAAACCTCCGGCGGCAGCGCCGGCAATACCGTCGCCGGCGTCGTCTCACTGGGCGGCACCGGCGCCTATTTCGGCAAGGTTTCCGACGATTCGCTCGGCACGATCTTCACCCATGACATCCGCACCCAGGGCGTCAACTTCGCCACGCGGCCCCTCAACGGCCACCCGCCGACGGCGCGCTCCATGATCATGGTGACGCCCGACGGTCAGCGCTCCATGTCCACCTATCTCGGCGCCTGCGTCGAGCTTGGCGAGGAGGATATCGACGAGACGGTCGTCGCCGCAGCCAAGGTGACCTACTTCGAGGGTTATCTGTGGGACCCGCCGCGCGCCAAGGACGCCATCCGCAAGGCGGCGGCCATCGCCCATCGGCACGGGCGCGAGGTGGCGATGACCTTGTCCGACAGCTTCTGCGTCGACCGCTACCGCGAGGAGTTCCTGGACCTCATGCGTTCGGGCACCGTCGACATCGTCTTCGCCAACGAGGCGGAAGCGACAGCGCTCTACAAGGTGAACGATGTCGCCTCGGCGCTGGACCGCCTGGCCGAGGACACGAAGCGCTTCGCCGCCGTGACCCGTTCCGAGCACGGCTGCATCATCGTCGACAAGGCCGAGCGGATCACCGTGCCGGCGACGCCGGTCAAGAGCGTGGTCGATACGACCGGCGCCGGCGATCTCTTCGCCTCGGGCTTCCTGCGCGGCTACACGACAGGTCTCGACCACCGCAGAAGCGCTGAGCTCGGCTCGATCGCCGCCGGCGCGATCATCGAGCAGATCGGGCCGCGCCCGCAGCGCCCGCTGGCCGAGCTGCCGGCGGTCAAGGCCATTCTCGGCGCCTGATCGGGCGTCCTTCTGGAGAGACGGAGGCGGAGCATGTTGAAGCTCTTCATCGCCAACAAGAACTATTCGTCCTGGTCGCTGCGGCCCTGGGTGCTCATGAAGATGCTGGGCATCGCCTTCGAGGAGCAGCTGCTGCGCTTCGAGGCCGATAGCTGGGAGAAGTTCCGGGCCGTCTCGCCCAGCGGCACCGTGCCCTGCCTTCATGACGGCGATCTCAAGATCTGGGATTCCATGGCGATCGCGGAGTACCTCGCCGAGCGCCATGACGGCGTTTGGCCGAAGGATGCGACGGCGCGCGCCTTCGCCCGCTCGGCGGCGTCCGAGATGCACGGCGGCTTCACCGCGCTGCGCAGCCTCTGCACGATGAACTGCGGCATTCGGGCCAAGGTGCGGCAGGAAACGCCCCAGCTGCGGCGCAACGTCGACCGCATCGCCGAGCTTTGGGCCGAGGGGCTGGGGCGCTTCGGCGGTCCTTTCCTCGCCGGCAACGACTTCACGGCCGTCGATGCCTTCTTCGCGCCGGTGGCCTTCCGCATCCAGACCTACGGCCTCTCCATGCCCTCCCCCGCCGCGGACTATGCCGCGCGCCTTCTCGCCCTGCCGGCCATGAAGGAATGGTACGAGGCGGCGCTTGCCGAAACTTTCCGCGAGCCAGGCCACGAGGTGGAGCTCGCGGCCATTGCCGAGATCATCGAGGACCTTCGCGCCTCCTGAGCGAGGGCGTGAACCGGCAGGCCTCAGAGGTGAGATAGTGGGCCGGCGACAGACAGGTCGCCGGTTACAGCTCGGTTTCAGCCTTGCGCAACAGCCAGACCCGATGGATGGCAGCTCCCGGCTCGTCCAAGCGATCCCACTCCACGAGAAGGTCGTTTGCCTTGAAGAGCGATCTGTATTCGGCGCCGGAAAAGCTGCCGTAGGAGAAGTCGACGCCGAACATCTGGCTGATCACGGTGGAATGGCCGGGGCCAGTGGTCAGCATCAGCAGGCCGCCCGGCGCGAGCCAGTCGGCAAACCGCGCGATCATCTTCACCTGATCGTCGTGATCGAGATGAAAGAAGCTGTCCCAGGCGAGGATGCCGTCGAAACGCCCGTCGGGCTCATGGACCAGCATATCGGCCCGGACGGCTTCGACGCCGGGATAGCGCTGGAGGAACAGCGCCAGCATGGCGGACGAACCGTCGAGCGCGGTGACATGCGTGCCCGCATCGATGATCGTGGCGAGGCCGGCATGACCGCTGCCGCAGCCACAGTCCAGCACCCGCGAACTCGGCAAAGATCGGCGGCTCCCACGGCTTCACCCGCCTCTTGTCCTCGAACGCGGCAGCGATGCGGTCATAGCCAGCGATGTTGGAAAAGCCGAGCATGGTTCAGGCCGCCGCCGATAGCCGCTCGCCGGCGGAGCGGTAGGAGATCGCCTCGGCGAGATGCAGCCGGCCGACGGTCTCCGCACCGTCGAGGTCGGCGAGGGTGCGCGCCACCTTGAGAATGCGATGGTAGGCGCGTGCCGAGAACCGCATCTGATCGGCCGCGTCACGCAGCAGCTTGATGCCGGCGTCGTCCGGCCCTGCCACGGACTCGATCAGCGCGGCCGAACACTGGGCGTTGGTCATGGCGGGCGAAAGCCCCATCGTTTCGTAACGTTGTGCCTGAAGGGCGCGCGCCCGCGTCACCCGCGCCTTGACCGTCGCCGAGCATTCCGCCGGCGCCGGCCGAATGAGGTCACTCGCCGACACTGCCGGCACATCCACCCGAAGATCGATGCGATCGAGAAGAGGGCCGGAGATGCGCGCCTGATATTCGGCGGCGCAGCGCGGCCCTCGCGCGCAAGTGTGACCCGGCTCGCCCGCCATGCCGCAGCGGCAGGGGTTCATCGCCGCCACGAGCTGGATTTTCGCCGGATAGGTGACGCGGTGGTTGGCGCGGGCAATGGCGCACTCGCCGCTCTCCAGCGGCTGGCGCAGCGAATCCAGCACCACCGGCGAGAACTCCGGGAACTCGTCGAGGAAAAGCACCCCGCGATGGGCGAGCGAAACCTCTCCGGGCCGCGCCCGGACGCCGCCCCCCACCATCGCGGCCATGGAGGCCGAATGATGCGGCGCGCGAAAGGGCCGGCGATCGGAGAGCTTGCCGTCGCCGAGCTCGCCCGCCACCGAGGCGATCATCGACACCTCCAAAAGCTCGCGCGGCGTCAGCGCCGGCAGGATCGAGGGCAGGCGCTGCGCCAGCATCGACTTGCCCGAGCCCGGCGGGCCAACCATCAGAAGATTGTGCCCCCCTGCCGCCGCGATCTCCAGGGCGCGCTTGGCGACGATCTGCCCCTTGATGTCGGCAAGGTCCGGCAGGTCGCCGCTCGGCGAGCGCACGGCCGGTTCTGGCCGCGAGATCGTCTGCGTTCCGCGAAAGTGATTGGCCACCTGGACGAGGCTGCGCGCGGCGATGATGGGCATTTCGGGATCGGCCCAGGCCGCCTCGGAGCCGCACTCGGCTGGGCATATCAGCCCGAAGCTCTCGGCATTGGCCGCCATGGCGGCGGGCAGGACGCCAGCGACCGGCGCTATCATGCCATCGAGCGAAAGTTCGCCGAGAACCACGAAGCCTTGCAGCGCATCCGACGGAATCGCCCCCAAAGCCGCCATCAGGCCGAGCGCGATGGGCAGGTCGAAATGGCTTCCCTCCTTCGGTAGGTCCGCCGGCGCAAGATTGATCGTCACCTTCTTGGGCGGCATCGAAAGGCCGGAGGCATGAAGCGCCGCCTGCACCCGGTCGCGGCTTTCGGCGACCGCCTTGTCGGGAAGGCCGACGATCTGCATGCCCATCTTGCCGGGAGCCACCATGACCTGAACGTCCACGGCGACCGCCTCGACACCTTGGAAGGCCACCGTCCTCGCCCTTGCAACCATCCTGTGCCCCTCGCGCGGACGCCGCCTTCATCGCGGCAACCGCCCCTGACAAAACACCACTCATAGGCGAGCATGCCACATTTTACGGTGCATGTCCCGGCTTTGGATTGTCCACTGATGGTAATACAATGATACGAATAAAGGAAGAACATTATCAGAACAAAAAGGGCCGAATCGGGCGCTTTATGCAACTAATCTAATTCTCGTTGAAAGCGACGCAACGACGAGCAATCTTGGGTTGGTTCGACGCTCCGCGATGCCTCGCTGTTCGGCGGGTCGCGACGACGCATAGGACAATGCAACGTCGAGGTCGCGCCCCGCCGCCTAATCGACCCGATAAGGCACGATGTCGCGATGGGCGGGATCGACGAGGATGCGGTGGTCGGCGGGCGGCACGGCGCGCTGATGACAATCCGGCCGTTCACACAGTCGGCAGGAGACGCCGATCCTGACGATGGGAGCCGGGTTCCTGAGGTCGATGCCGTCCGAATAGACGAATTCGCTGGCGTAGGTCATCTCGCAGCCGAAGCCGATGGCATAGCGCAGCCTCAGCGCATCATGGCGCGCCTCGCCCTTCACCAGCGCCCGCGCCATCGAAAGATAGCGCACGCCATCCGGCATTTCGGCGACCTGGGTGAGAAAGCGGTCTGCCGTCTCGAAGGCCTCATGGATGTTCCAGATCGGGCAGGCGCCGCCGTATCGCGCGAAGTGGAAACGCGTCGCGCTGTGGCGCTTGGTGATGGTGCCGGCGCGGTCGACCCGCAGGAAATAAATCGGAATGCCCTCGTGCCCCGGCCGCTGTAACGTCGAGAGGCGGTGGCACACCTGTTCGAGGCTGACCTCGAAGCCGGCGGCAAGGCGCTCGACGTCGTGGCGGGCTTGGCGAGCCTCCTCCAGAAAGCGCCCATAGGGCATCAGCAGCGCGCCGGCGAAATAGTTCGCGAGCGCCGCCTCGCAGAGCTTGGCGGCGTCGGGAGCGCGGAAGGCACCGCCCGCGACGACTGCCGCGATTTCCTCGCCGAAGGAGAGCAGCGCCAGATGGCGCGCCATGGCGAAGGTGCGCGTCGCCAGCGGCAGCGCGGCATTCAGGACCAGGCGGCCACGCACCTTGTCGATGCGGCTGATGAAGTGGGCGCGGGGCGGCGGCATCTCGCATTCGACGGTCAGGCGATGCCGGCTCGAGAGTTCGCTTTCCAGATGCCGGGCGACGGCGCCGGGCTGGCCGCTCCAGCGCCGCGCGAGATCCTCGGCGGCGAGGTCCAGCGGATCGACATAGTTGCCGATGAAGTGGAAGAAGTCCCGAACCTCGTCGAAGGGTGAGCGCTGCACCATCCCGCCGGCAGAACCGTCCGACGCTTGGAGCGCCTCCTCCAGCGTGCGGTGCTTTTCGTCGAGCCGGTGGTAGAGGCTGTAGAGGTCGACGAGGGCGCGACCGACACGCGGCGCATGCAGAGCCAGCGCCTTCAGCTCGCGAAGCGAAACGTCCGTGTTGCCGAAGGCGGGATCGCCGAGAAGCTCGCGCAGCGTCGCCACCAGCCGGTCCGAATCATTGTCGGAAAAAGTTGCGACGTTCACTCGCAGAACGCGGGCGAGCTCGACGACGGTCGTGCCGGAGAGCGAGCGCTGGTTCGCCTCGATCTGGCTCATATAGCTGGGCGAAACGCCGATCCGCCGCGCCAGCTCGCCCTGGGTCCAGCCCCTGCCCTCGCGCAGAACGCGGATGGTATCGCCGGCGAAGAGTTTTCGCTTCATGTGAATTTGCCAAGTTTCCTCTTTCGCAGATTGGCACGAATCGCCTTGTCGGGAAACAGCCCGGCCGCTACCTCTTCCATCTGGGAGTTGAGGAGAGCCGCGCGGTCTCGCGACACGCGCGCATCGGGGAGGACGAATGCGTGCGCGACGTTCTGGAAAAGCTCGACGAGCGCCGAGGTCGGGCGCGGCTCGGTGGCGGCATCAGCCGGATCGAAGCCCAGCACGGCAAGGGCAAGCTGACGGCGCGCGAGAGGATCGAGCTTCTGCTCGATCCCGGCTCGTTCGAGGAACTCGACATGTTCGTCGAGCATCGTTCGATCGACTTCGGGATGGAGAAGCAGAAGATACCGGGGGACGGCGTCGTCACCGGCTGGGGCACGGTCAATGGCCGCACCGTCTTCGTCTTCTCCAAGGACTTCACCGTCTTCGGCGGCTCGCTCTCCGAGACGCACGCCAGGAAGATCGTCAAGGTCCAGGACATGGCGCTGAGGATGCGCGCGCCGATCATCGGCCTGTTCGACGCCGGTGGCGCCAGAATCCAGGAGGGCGTCGCCGCGCTCGGCGGCTATGGTGAGGTGTTCAAGCGCAATGTCGACGCCTCGGGCATCATCCCGCAGATCTCGGTGATCATGGGCCCCTGCGCCGGCGGCGACGTCTATTCCCCGGCGATGACCGACTTCATCTTCATGGTCCGCGACACGAGCTACATGTTCGTCACCGGCCCGGACGTGGTGAAGACGGTGACGAACGAGGTGGTGACGGCCGAGGAGCTGGGCGGGGCGCGGGTCCACACCACCAAGTCATCGATCGCCGACGGTGCCTGGGATAACGACGTGGAGGCGCTGCTCCAGGTGCGCCGCCTCATCGACTTCCTGCCCTCCAACAACCAGAGCGGCGTTCCGGCCTGGCCGACGCGCGATCCGGTCGACCGCGTCGACGGCTCGCTCGACACGCTGGTGCCCGACAGCGCCAACAAGCCCTACGACGTCAAGGAGCTGGTGGTGAAGGTCGCCGACGAGGGCGACTTCTTCGAGATTCAGCAGGACTTCGCCAGAAACGTCGTCACCGGCTTCATCCGCATGGACGGGCGAACGGTGGGCGTCGTCGCCAACCAGCCGCTGGTGCTCGCCGGCGTGCTCGACGCCGACGCCTCGCGCAAGGCGGCCCGTTTCGTGCGCTTCTGCGACAGCTTCGAAATCCCGATCCTGACCTTCGTCGACGTGCCCGGCTTCCTACCCGGCACCGACCAGGAATATGGCGGGCTCATCAAGCACGGCGCCAAGCTTCTCTTCGCCTATAGCCAGGCGACGGTGCCGCTGATCACCGTCATCACCCGAAAGGCCTTCGGCGGCGCCTATGACGTCATGGCGTCAAAGCATATCGGCGCCGACTTCAACTATGCCTGGCCAACGGCGCAGATCGCGGTCATGGGCGCCAAGGGCGCGGTGGAGATCATCTTCCGCCAGGACGCCGGCGATCCGGACAAGATCGCGGAGAAGACGAGGGAGTACGAGGAGCGCTTCCTGTCGCCCTTCGTCGCCGCCGAGCGCGGCTATATCGACGAGGTCATCATGCCCCGCACAACGCGCCGCCTCGTCGCCCGGGCGCTCGCCATGCTCGCCGAGAAGAAGGCCGAGCGCCCTTGGCGCAAGCACGACAACATTCCGCTGTGAGGGCCCACCGGTGTTCAAGAAGATCCTGATCGCCAACCGTGGCGAGATCGCCTGCCGGATCATCAAGACGGCGAAGAAGATGGGCATCGCCACGGTCGCGGTCCATTCCGACGCCGACAAGGACGCGCTCTTCGTCGAAATGGCCGACGAGGCGTTCGCCATCGGGCCGGCGCCCGCCGCCCAGTCCTATCTGGTGATCGAAAAGATCGTCGCGGCCTGCAAGGCGACCGGCGCCGAGGCGGTCCATCCCGGCTACGGCTTCCTCTCCGAGCGGGCCGCCTTCGCCAGGGCGCTGGAGGCCGAGGGCATCGTCTTCATCGGCCCCAACGCGCATGCCATCGAGGCGATGGGCGACAAGATCCAGTCGAAGAAGTTCGCCAACGCGGCGCGAGTTTCCACCGTTCCCGGCTTTCTCGGCGTCATCGAGAGCGCGGAGGAGGCGGCGAGGATCGCCGACGACATCGGCTATCCGGTGATCATCAAGGCGTCGGCCGGCGGCGGCGGCAAGGGCATGCGTATCGCCCATGACCGCCAGGAAGTCCTGCAAGGGTTTGCCCGCGCCAAATCCGAGGCCTCGTCCTCCTTCGGCGACGACCGCGTCTTCGTCGAGAAGTTCATCGTCAACCCGCGCCATGTCGAGATTCAGGTGCTCGGCGACAAGCACGGCAACGTCGTCTATCTCGGCGAGCGCGAATGCTCCATCCAGCGCCGCAACCAGAAGGTCATCGAGGAGGCGCCCTCGCCGCTGCTCGACGAGGAGACACGGCGCGCCATGGGCGAGCAGGCCGTCGCGCTCGCCCGCGCCTGCGGCTACGACAGCGCCGGCACGGTGGAGTTCGTCGCCGGCCAGGACAAGAGCTTCTTCTTCCTGGAGATGAACACCCGCCTTCAGGTCGAACACCCCGTGACCGAGTGCGTCACCGGCATCGATCTCGTCGAGCAGATGATCCGCATCGCCGCCGGCGAACCCCTGCCCTTCGCCCAGAAAGACATCAGGCTGAAAGGCTGGGCGGTGGAAAGCCGCATCTACGCCGAGGACCCGATGCGCGGCTTCCTGCCTTCCATCGGCCGTCTCGTCACCTACGAGGCGCCGCGCGAGGGCACGGAATACGACGTCACGGTGCGCAACGACACCGGCGTCGCCGAGGGCTCGGAAATCTCCATCCATTACGACCCGATGATCGCCAAGCTCGTCACCCATGGGCCGACTCGGGAAAGCGCCATTGAGGCGCAGGCGAGCGCGCTCGACGGCTTCGTCATTCGGGGCATTCGCCACAACACGCTTTTCCTTTCCGCCATCATGGCCCATCCGCGCTTTCAGGCGGGCGAGCTGTCGACGGGCTTCATCGCCGAGGAGTTTCCGGACGGCTTCCAGCCGCGTGAGCCCGAGGGCGAGACGGCGACGACGATCGCCCTCGCCGCCCTGTTCATGGACCATGTGATGCAGGAGCGGAGGCGCGGCATTTCCGGTCAGATATTCCCTCACCGGGCGGTGGAGTTCGACAACGAGCGCATCGCCATGCTGGGCCGCACGCCCTATCCCTTCGCCATCGGCCGCGAGACGCTGGAGGGCGCGCTGATCGTCACGGCGGCGGGCGGACGCGTCTATCACGTCGAGTCGAGCTGGATGCCGGGGAGCCCCGTGTGGCGGGGCTTCATTGAGGGGCAGCCTGTGGTGGTGGGCGTCGAGCCTCTTCTCAATGGCGCCCTTCTCTCCCATGCCGGCACGCGGATCGACGCCCGTGTCTTTTCCCCGCGTGAGGCCGAGCTTTTCGCCCTCATGCCGCAGAAGGCGAAGGGCGGCTCGTCGAAGCAGTTGCTCTGCCCGATGCCGGGGCTCTTGCGCGTGCTGAGCGTTGCGGAGGGCGAGGAGGTGAAGATCGGCGATCCGCTGGCCGTGGTCGAGGCGATGAAGATGGAAAACCAGCTTCGCGCCGAATTCGACGGCAAGGTCGCCAAGATCTGCGCCAAGGAGGGCGACAGCCTCGCTGTCGATGCGGTGATCCTCGAATTCGCTTGAGCGACTCGCTCGGACGGACAAGACGAGGGAGAAGGGCCATGACGGAACATTCTGCCGCAATCAACGCCGAAGAAGCCCAGGCCGAATGGCGCCGGCTGGTCGAGACGGCGCTCAAGGGCCGATCTTTCGAAAGCCTTGTCTCACAAACCGCCGACGGCATCGCCATCCAGCCGCTCTACGACAAGGCCGAACCGAGCCGCCGCGCCCTGCCGCGCCGGACCGGCCCGTGGCGTGTCGTCGAGATTGTCGATCATCCCGATACCGCAGCGGCGCTGGCGGCTGTGCTGGAAGCCAGAAATGGCGGGGCGGGCGGCATCTCGCTCGCCCTTCGCGGCTCAATCTCGGCGCGAGGCTTCGGCCTTCCATCCGACCACCTCGCCGCCATCCTCGAGCAGATCGACCTGACACGCCTTCCGCTCCGCCTCGATTTGCCTCCGGGCTTCGCCAGGGAAATGTTCGCCATCATCCACCGGTTGCTGGCGCGCCATCCGGGCGGCGGCGCCGGGATCGATCTCGATCTCGGCCTTGATCCCATTGGCGATTTTGCCCGGAGCGGCCGGGAAGAAGCGCTCATCCCTTCGGCGGACCTCGGCCGCCATGTGGCGGGCCTGAAGGCGCTCGGCCTCGATTCGCCCATTCTGCGCGCCGATGGCCGCGTTCATCATGAGGCCGGCGCCAGCGAGGCCGAGGAGTTGGCGGCCGTCCTCGCCACCGCCCTTTCCCACCTCAGAGCCCTCGAAAGCGCGGGGCTCGAGCTGGAGGTGGCACGCCAAAGGCTTGGCTTCCTGCTGGTGGCCGACGCCGACCAGTTCCTCGCTACCGCGAAGTTCCGGGCGCTGCGCCTGCTCTGGGCAGAGATCGAGGCGGCATGCGGTCTGGCGCCGCGTTCCGTCCGGCTCGATGCCGAGACAGCCTGGCGCATGACCAGCCGCAGGGACCCGTGGGTCAACCTCCTGCGCAACACGATGGCGGCCGCCGCGGCCGCTTTCGGCGGGGCCGATGCCGTGGCTGTCCTGCCCCACACGGCGCCGCTCGGCCTCGCCGATCCCTTCGCCCGCCGCACGGCGCGCAACATCCAGATCATCCTGCGGGACGAGAGCCAGCTCTGGCGCGTTGCCGACCCCGCCGGGGGGGCGGGTGGTATCGAGGCGCTGACGGACGAGCTCTGCGACAAGGCATGGACGCTCTTCCAGGAGATCGAGGCATCGGGGGGAATGGCCGCGATGCTGAAAACCGGAGCTTGGCAGGTGCGCGTCGCCGCGACACGCGCGCGGCGCGAGAAGGCCATCGCCACTCGAACCCAGCCGCTGGTCGGAACCAGCGTCTTTCCGCTGCTGGACGAAACAGCGGTCGCCGTCCTCGCCCCTGCCCCGCCGGAGCCCTCGCCCGAAGAAGCGAGCGAATTGGCGATGCGGCCGCATCGTCTGGCCGAGCCTTTCGAGCGGCTGCGCGATAGGGCGGACCGCTTCCGGCAGAGGACCGGGCGGGAGCCGACCATTTTCCTCGCCGCGATTGGCCGTCCAGCCGATTTTACCGCGCGGGCGAATTTTGCCGCTGCCCTGTTGGCGGCGGGCGGCATCCGACTTGTCGGCGAGGCCGGACATGACGATGCCGAGGCCGTGGTGGCTGGATTCGCCGCAAGCGGCGCCGACGGCGCATGCCTTTGCGCGTCCGATGCCGACTATGCCAGCGGCACCCTCGCCACGGATGTCGCGCGCGCGCTGCGGGAAAAGGGCTGCGGCCTCCTTCTCGCCGTCGCCCCGCCCAAGGTTCATCAGGAGCATTTGGGTGCGGCCTCTTTGGACGAGTTGCTCCACGCCGGCCTCGACGCGGTCGCCCTCCTCTCCCGCCTCCACGAACGGATCGGAGTTGGTTCATGACCCAAATTCCGGACTTCTCGCACCGTCCTCGCCAGGGGGTCCCTGCCGAGATACCCGTTGTCACCGGCGAAAGCTGGAGGACGCCGGAGGGGATCGCGGTGAAGCGCCTCTATGGCGAGGAGGACCGAAAGGGGCTTGCCTTCGTCGACACCTTTCCCGGCATCGCGCCCTATCTGCGCGGGCCCTATCCCACCATGTACGTGACCCAGCCCTGGACCATCCGGCAATATGCGGGTTTCTCGACGGCCGAGGATTCCAACGCCTTCTATCGGCGCAATCTCGCGGCGGGCCAGATGGGCCTTTCGGTCGCCTTCGACCTTGCCACCCATCGCGGCTACGACAGCGACCATCCGCGCGTGGCCGGCGATGTCGGCATGGCGGGCGTCGCGATCGATTCGATCTACGACATGCGCACGCTGTTTTCCGGCATTCCGCTGGATCGGATGAGCGTATCGATGACCATGAACGGCGCCGTTCTGCCGATCCTCGCGCTCTTCATCGTCGCGGGAGAGGAGCAGGGCGTGCCGCCCGAAAAGCTCTCAGGGACCATTCAGAACGACATTCTGAAGGAGTTCATGGTCCGCAACACGTATATCTATCCGCCCGCCCCTTCGATGCGCATCATCTCGGACATCTTCGCCTATACCTCCGAAAAGATGCCGAAGTTCAACTCGATCTCGATCTCCGGCTATCACATGCAGGAAGCCGGCGCGACGGCGGATCTCGAGCTCGCCTATACGCTCGCCGACGGCCTCGAATATTTGCGAGTCGGCACCGGCGCGGGGCTCGATATCGACGCTTTCGCACCCCGCCTCTCCTTCTTCTGGGCGATCGGCATGAACTTCTTCATGGAGATCGCCAAGATGCGCGCGGCTCGGCTCATCTGGTCGCGTCTCGTCGCCGATTTTTCGCCGAAGAACCCGAAGTCGCTGGCGCTTCGCACCCATTGCCAGACCTCCGGCTGGTCGCTGACCGCACAGGACGTTTTCAACAACGTCGCTCGCACGGCGATCGAGGCGATGGCTGCGACGCAAGGCGGAACCCAGTCGCTCCACACCAACGCCTTTGACGAGGCGCTGGCACTGCCCACCGACTTTTCGGCGCGCATCGCCCGCAACACGCAGCTCTTTCTTCAGCAGGAGGCGGGCACCAGCCGCATCGTCGATCCGTGGGGCGGCTCCTATTTCGTCGAGCGCCTGACCGCCGACCTCATCGAGAGGGCGGAGGCGCACATCGCCGAGGTGGAGGCGCTCGGCGGCATGGCGAAGGCCATCGAGGCAGGCATTCCCAAGCTGCGGATCGAGGAGGCGGCGGCCCGCACCCAAGCGCGCATCGACGCCGGCGAGCAGGTCGTGGTGGGGGTCAACCGCTACCGCGTGGCGGACGAGCAGCCAGTCGATGTGCTCAAGGTGGACAATGGCGCGGTGCGCGCCCGCCAGATCGAAAAGCTCCAGCGCCTGCGCGCCGAGCGCTCGGCAAGCGAGGTGGAGGCCGCACTCGACGCGCTTTCCAAGGCCGCAGCCAGCGGCGCCGGCAACCTCCTCGCTCTCGCCGTCGATGCCGCCCGCGCCAAGGCGACGGTCGGCGAGATATCGGACGCCATGGAGAAGGCGTTCGCCCGTCACAGCGCGGCGATCCACATCAATTCGGGTGTCTACAAGGAAAGCTTCGACGACCCGGTGCGCCTGGAGCGCGCCAGCGCCCTTGTTGCCGACTTTGCCGCCGAGGACGGCGCCCCGCCGCGCATTCTCGTCGCCAAGATGGGTCAGGACGGGCACGATCGCGGCCAGAAGGTCATCGCCTCGGGCTTTGCCGATCTCGGCTTCCAGGTGGAAATCGGCCCGCTTTTCGCAACGCCCACGGAGACGGCCGCACTCGCGATCGAAAAGAACGTCCATGCCGTCGGGGTCTCGTCGCTCGCCGCCGGCCATCTGTCCCTGGTGCCGGAGCTCAAGGCCGAGTTGGAAAGGGCGGGGCGCGGCGACATTCTCATCATTGTCGGCGGTGTCATCCCGCCCCAAGACTATCAGGCGCTCTACGACGCCGGAGTCGCCGCGATCTTTCCGCCGGGAACGCCGGTCACGGACGCCGCCCTTGCCGTTCTAGACCACTTGTCGGCCCATCTCGGCTATCGGCAGAAGCATCCGAGCGAATATCAGTGAGGACGAGATGATCGGACGGCTCAACCATGTCGCCATCGCCGTGCCGGACCTTCGCGCCGCCAGCCGACTCTACTCGGAGACACTGGGAGCTGAGGTCTCGGCGGTGACGGATCTTCCCGAACATGGGGTCAGCGTCGTCTTCGTGACGTTGCCCAACACCAAGATCGAGCTGATGGCACCATTGGGTGACGGCTCGCCCATCCTGGGCTTTCTGGAGCGCAACCCGTCGGGCGGCATGCACCATGTCTGCTATGAGGTGGACGACATTATCGCGGCCAGCGACCAACTGGTGGCGAAGGGCGCTCGCGTCCTTGGAGAGCCAAGGACCGGCGCCCATGGGCTGCCGGTCCTGTTTCTGCATCCGAAGGATTTTCACGGTACGCTGATCGAGCTGGAAGAGGTGGCGCGGCCACTCTCCTCCTCATTCCATCAATAGTTCCGGTAGGGCCGATGCGGCATGAAGGGCCCTGGGCGAGGCCGGTCGCGGAAATGATGCGGCGGGCGATGCGGGCGTCCGTGCCACCGCGGACGGTGATGGCGAGGCCGGTCGAAGTGCCGGCCATACCAGCGGTCGCGATGGCGATAGAAGGATCGGTTGCGATAATGACGATCCCAGTAGTTGCCGACCGAAAAGCCGATAATCGGCGCGCCGATCATCGGCACCACTGACGGCCCGGAGATGCGCCGGCCGCCCTCGAGATAGGCAAGATAGTTAGACGACATCCAGCCGCGATTGCCGCGATAGCCGATGTCGCACCACGACCGGTTGGACAGGCACCCGTAGACGCGCACATTGTCCCTGTTGCCGACCACGGTGATCACCGGATAGCGCGTCGACGGCCCGGCTCGCAAATTGACGTCGGCGGTGGCGATGGCGCTCGCCGCCGCGAGAGCGGCGGTCGGCACCATGAAAGCGCCCGCGAGCATGATGGCCGCGATAGCTTTTTTCATCATCGAGTTTGTTCCCTGACGGACCCACATCCCTTCCAAGACATGGGGGTAATCGCGCAGCAGCGCGATTCGTTCCCGCAAGGGAAATCAGCGCCCGACCTTCCTTTCGATCGCGTCCCAAAGCAGAACTGCGATGTCCGTACCGCCGAAGCGCTTGACCTCGCGGATGCCGGTCGGCGAGGTGACGTTGATTTCGGTGAGATAGTCGCCGATGACGTCGATGCCGACGAAGAGAAGGCCGCGCTTCCTCAGTTCCGGCCCGATGCGCTCGCAGATCTCGCGCTCGCGCGCCGTCAGCTCCGTCGGCTCGGCGCGCCCGCCGACATGCATGTTGGAGCGGGAATCGGTTTCCGAGGGCACCCGGTTGATGGCGCCGGCGAACTCGCCGTCGATGAGGATGATGCGCTTGTCGCCCTTGCGCACGTCCTTCAGATAGCGCTGGACAATGAAGGGCTCGCGAAAGAGCAGCGCGAAGGTTTCCAGGAACGAGGTTAGGTTGCGATCCTCGCGGGTGATGTGGAACACCCCCGCCCCGCCATTGCCGTAGAGCGGCTTCATGACGATCTCGCCGAATTCCTCGCGGAACGCCGCCACCTCCAGCGGGTCCTTGGTGATCAGCGTTTCCGGCATGAGGTCGGCATACTCGGTGACGAAGATCTTTTCCGGCGCGTTGCGCACCGAGGTCGGATCGTTGACCACCAGCGTCTTCGGATGAATGCGGTCGAGAATATGCGTCGAGGTGATGTAGGCCATGTCGAAGGGCGGGTCCTGGCGCAGAAGGACGACGTCCATGGTCGAAAGGTCGATCTTTTCGGATGGCCCGAGGGTGAAGTGGTTGCCCTCCTCCTCGCGCAGGATCATCGGCTCGGCCCGTGCCGTCACCTTGCCGTCGCGCAGTGAAAGCCGCTCGGGCGTATAGTGGAAGAGCTCGTGCCCGCGCGCCTGCGCCTCCATCGAGATGGCGAAAGTCGAATCGCCCTTGATGGTGATCGAGGAGACATGGTCCATCTGGACCGCAACTTTCAGCGCCATGATGAAGGCTCCGTGATTGACTTTGGCCGAAGGCGGTAGCGCGTCGGTGGGACAATGGCAACGTGCGCCCTGCGCGAGACCGCCTGGTCAGGGAAGCTCGGCCCGGATCGCCGCAACACAGCCGGTGATATCGCGTCGCGCCGTGTCGACCACAAGGCAGGGCCTCTCCCACGGACGATAGTCCCGCGCCAAGACATCGGACCAGCTCGGCAGGCAAAGTCCCGGAACCTCGCCGCGTCGCTTCTCGACCCGTCGTCGATGCTCGGCCCTGTCCGAACAGACGATCTCCACCTCGAGGACGCCGACGCCGGCATCAAGGGCGAGCGATCGCCAGTAGTTCCGCGTTTCCATCCACGGGTTCACGCAATCGGCGACGACCGTCAGCCCGAGGCGAAGATTGTCCTCGGCAACGCTGCCGGCGGCACGGTAGCCGGCATCGTTCAGCGAACCCGTCACCACGTCGGCGTCGCGGATCGCCTGCTCGATGGAATCGATCCTGAGCCAGGCCGCCCCGATCCCGCGGGCAAGAGCCCTGGAGATGGTGGACTTGCCCGTACCGGGCAATCCGGAAAAGGCGATCAGCATGCTCTTTTCTCCCTCGCGGCATCGATGAGCGATCCCTGCGGCGGCTCCACCTATATGGTACGGCTTCGCCAACCATCATGTCGGAGATGGCCGAATGACCATTCTTGCCCTGCACCATGTCCAGCTTGCCATGCCGGAAGGGCGCGAGGCGGAAGCGCGGGCCTTCTATGCTGGTCTCCTCGGCCTTGGCGAGGAGACAAAGCCCGAGCATCTCGCTCGGCGCGGCGGCTGTTGGTTCGCGGCTGGCGAAACGCGGCTGCATCTCGGCGTCGAGACGGATTTCCGCCCTGCCCGCAAAGCCCACCCCGCGCTTCTCGTCGACGATCTTTTCGCCCTCGTCACGCGGATCGAGCGCGCAGGCTTTACGGTCATGGAGGACCAGTCGCTCGAAGGCTTCGAGCGCCGCTACGTTTCCGACCCCTTCGGCAACCGCATCGAGCTGATGCAGCGCGCCGGCTGACCCTCGCCGGATCAGCTGCCCGACTTTGGCGGTTCGGCGGCAAAGCGCAGGGCGCGCTCCACCGAGGCCGGAAGTTCGGAAGGGTGGTTGGCGCCATCGTTGCGATGAAAGCGGGCAGTCACAGTGGGCAGGCGGTCGAGCCGTTCGGCGAGTTCGCGCACCCGATCGACAAAGCGTCGCTCGGCCAGCTTCTTCGCCCGCTCGCTCGCCCCCGGCGTTCCCGCTTCGTCCGGGCTCAACACCTGCTCGTATTCCGCCGCCATGAGAAGGACGCCGATTCGCTCGGACAGCATCCCGGCCGAGAAGGACTTCTCCTCCTTGTCGAGGATGCTGTCGCCGAAGCGCAGCGACGGGCTCGCCGCGACATAGGCCGAAAAATCCTGCGGCTGCGAATAGAGCACGTGCAACGCGAAAAGCCCGCCATAGGAATGGCCGAAGAGCGTCTGGTGCGCGTGGTCGATCGGCGCGTCCTTTTCGATCAGGGGTTTCATCTCCGTCTCGATCGCACGCAGAAACTTATCGGCGCCGCCGATCGGCTCGCCGTCGCGATCGACGGTGCGCCCCGGCACCGGCGGTGTCAGATCGTAATTGCGGGCCGGGTCGTATTCGCCATCGATATCGTATCCGACGCCAACCACGACCTCCTGCGTGAGTTCGCGGTGGGTCTTTTCCTCCTTGGCAAGGGTCGCCATCGCCATGGGGAAGGTGATGTTGCCGTCGAGGAGATAGATCACGCGGTAGCCGGCCGCCGGCGGCGGCGCGGTCGGCAAGGCAACATAAAGACGGTAGTCGCGCCCCATGATCGCCGAATGGACGAGATGCTGCTCGATGCGCAGCCCGGCGGGCGGTGCCAACGGTCCCGCCGCGGCCAGCGCCGGCGCCGCCGCAACAGTCGCAAGAAGCAAGAAGACCCAGCCTGACGCGCGAAGATGCATGACGGCAAGTTCCTTTCCTGGGGGACGGGCATCGAAGCTAGCGCGGCAGGCACCGGGAAACGAGCGGATGCGCTATGACAAATACGGGATCATCCCCTGGCGCGCCAGGCATCCCTGATATGGATCGGCCAACGCCGGGGAAGAACGGCGACGATGTCGAAGCGCAGCGACAGCCGGCCGTAGTCCTTTTGGCGCGCCAGCCAAAGGTCGGCCGCCGCCTCGATGCGCCGCTGGGCAACCGGTCCGACCGCCTCCATCGCGGCTTCTAGGCTGCCGCGCGCCTTAACCTCGACGATGGCGACAAGATCGCCGCGACGGGCGATGAGGTCGATCTCGCCGAGCCGGGTGCGGTAGCGCCGTTCGACGATATGGAAGCCCTTGAGCCGCAAGGCCCAGGCGGCGAGCCACTCGCTCCGGTGCCCGCGCGCATGAGCCAGCCGACGCGCCTCCGTCGACATGGCTCAGCTCTCGCTTTTCATCGCCAATGCCCGGGCATAGAGGTCCCGGCGCGAGAGACCCGTCAGGCGCGCCGCCTCCTGCGCCGCCTTGGTCGGCTTCATCTCGGCAAGCAGGCCGGCGAGAATGGCGTCGGCGTCCTCGGCGCTCGCCGCCGCCTCGGCCGCCGGCGGCGCAACGACCACGACGATCTCGCCCTTGATGCTCTCCATCGCGGAGAACTCGCCGGCGAGCGCCGACAGCTCCCCCCGATAGACAGTCTCATGGGCCTTGGTGAGTTCGCGGCACACGCTCGCCCGACGCTCGTCCCCCAGCACCCGCGCCATATCTGCGAGGCTCTCGGCGATGCGATGCGGCGCCTCGTACAAGAGAAGCGTCGCGGGAATCCGGCAAAGCTCCTCCAGGCGCGTCCGCCGCGCCGCTTCCTTCGGCGGAAGAAAGCCGGCAAAGAAGAAGCTCTCGGCCGGAAGACCGGAGACGAGGAGCGCCGCAAGCGCCGCAGAAGCACCGGGCACGGGGAAGACCGGGATTCCGCGCTCGATCGCCGCCTTCGCCAGGCGCTCGCCAGGATCGGAGACAAGCGGCGTTCCCGCGTCCGAAACCAGGGCAATGCTTTCGCCGCGCTCCAGGGCTTCGATCAAAGCCTCGCCGGCCCGCGCGGCGTTGTGTTCGTGATAGGGGCTCATGCGGCGCTCGATGCCGAAGCGGGCGAGAAGCTTGGCGGTGACGCGTGTGTCCTCGCACACCAGCCGGTCGGCGCCGGCGATGATCTGAAGGGCTCGCAAAGTGATGTCGGAAAGGTTGCCGATGGGCGTCGCCACCAGATAGAGCCCTGGTTCGGGCTTTGTGGCGGCAAATCGCGCATCGCGGATCTTGAAGCTGCCCGCCTCCGCCTCATCCATGACGCTTCTCCTTTCAAGCCGGCCGGGGCGCCCAAAGAATAATGGCGGCACCGAGCAGGCAGACCATCGCGCCGAGGACATCGTATCGGTCTGGCCGCGCGCCTTCCACCGCCCACAGCCAGGCGAGCGAGGCCAGGATATAGACGCCGCCATAGGCCGCATAGGCCCGTCCGGCCTGTGCCGCAGGGCTCTGCGCCAGCAGAATCGCGAAAAGCGCGAGGCTCGGAAGTCCCAGCGCCAGCCAAAGCGCGGAGCGGCCGAGGCGCAGCCAGGACCAGAAGGCGAAGCAGCCGCCGATCTCGGCGAGCGCGGCTGCCGTATAGACGAAAAGCGTCATGCGAGGTCGGCGACCACGGCATCGAGAACCAGCATGCCGGCGGGCGTCGCCCGGATGCGGTCGGGCGACAGGCGCTCGACCATGCCCTGGGCGACAAGGTCGGCCTCCACGGTCGGGTCGATATCGCGCCCGGAAACCTGCCGCCACCGCTTGAGGTCGACACCCTCGGTCAGGCGAAGCCCCATCAGCAGGAGTTCGTCCGCCTCCTCCTGATGCGACAGAGCGTCGTCGATCGTCGTGCCGGTTTCCCAGTCCTCGACCATTTGCAGCCAGCGCTCGGGATTGGGCTCGGTGGCGACGGCGTGGCGACCGAGGCGCCCCATCAGCCGGCCGTGAGCGCCCGGCCCGACGCCGGCATAGAGGCCATAACGCCAATAGGTGAGGTTATGGCGCGATTCGGCACCCGGCACGGCGTGGTTGGAAATCTCGTAGGCCGGAAGCCCCGCCGTTCGCGTGACGGACTGCGTCGCTTCGTAGAGATCGGCTGAAAGCTCGCCGTCGGGCACCTTCAGCTTGCCGGCCTTGTGAAGCGCATAGAACGGCGTGCCGTGCTCGATGGTGAGCTGGTAGAGCGAGAGGTGATCGGCGGCGAGATCGATGGCGCGCGCCAGCTCCGCCTCCCACGACGCCACGCTCTGCCCCGGACGGGCATAGATGAGGTCAAAGGAAAGGCGGGGAAAGGTCGAGCGCGCGAGTTCGATCGCCTTCAGTGCCTGGGCAACGTCGTGAAGCCGCCCCAGCCCGCGCAGGTCCTCGTCGTTCAGCGCCTGGACACCAAGCGACAGCCGGTTCACTCCCGCCGCCCGATAGCCGAGGAAGCGCTCGGCCTCGACGCTGGAGGGGTTGGCCTCCATCGTCACCTCGGCGCCGGGAGCCACGGTCCAGTTGGCGGCGATGGCGTCCAGGATGGCGCCGACGGTCGCCGGCTCCATGAGCGAGGGGGTACCGCCGCCCAGGAAGATCGACGTGACGGTCAGCCCACGCGAGCGCCCCGCCATGACCGCGATCTCCCGGGCGAAGGCACGGGCGAAGCGCTCCTGGTCTATCGCCTGATGGCGAACATGGCTGTTGAAGTCGCAATAGGGGCATTTGGCCGCACAGAACGGCCAGTGGACATAGACGCCGAAGCCCGGATCGGCCGGCGTCGTGGGAAGGAAGCGGTGAACCTCGGCGCTCAAGGCGTTCATTTCGGTGTCAGCGCTTCTTCGGCGAAGCGCTTGAAGGCGCGGGCGCGATGCGACAGCGCATCAGGATCGCCCGGCTTCCAGCCATGCTTGGCCTCCGAGCTCATCTCGCCGAACGTCTCGGTGAACCCCTCGGGAAGGAACATGGGATCGTAGCCGAAGCCGAGCGTGCCGCGCGGCGGCCAGACCAGCGTTCCCTCCACCTCGCCGCGAAACTCGCGCGTCGCGCCGTCGGGCATGGCGAGGCAGAGCACGGCGACGAAGCGGCCCGTGCGGCTGTCCGGCGTCGTCGCGCCGGCCGCCTGAAGCTTCTCCTCGATGTTGCGCATGGCAAGGGCGAAATCGCGCCCCTCTCCCGCCCAGCGCGCCGAATGGATGCCCGGAGCGCCGTCGAGTGCGTCGACGCAAAGGCCGGAATCGTCGGAAAGTGCGAGAAGGCCCGAGGCGGTCGCCGCCGCCAGCGCCTTGATCCGCGCGTTCTCCTCGAAGGTCGAGCCCGTTTCCTCGGGCTCCGGCAGGCCCTTTTCGGCGGCCGAGGTCACGGCGATGCCGAAAGGCGCCAGAAGCTCGCGGAATTCGCGGATCTTGCCCTGGTTGTGGCTGGCGACCAGCAACGGCCCACCGCCAATGTCGAAGTTCGCGCCGCTCATCGCGCCACCGCCTTCTTCTGAAGATCGATCAGGCTGGTGACGCCGCGCCGGGCGAGCGAAAGGAGGTTCAAAAACTCCTCCTCGGAAAAGGGCGCGCCCTCGGCCGTGCCCTGGATCTCCACGAGACCGCCCGAGCCGGTGATGACGAAGTTGGCGTCGGTTCCCGCCGACGAATCCTCGAGATAGTCGAGGTCGAGCACCGGCGTCCCACCGTGAATGCCGCAGGAGACGGCCGCGACATGATCCTTCAGCACCTTCTTGCGGTCGATCATCGCCCGGTCGGCCATCCAGCCGAGACAGTCGTGAAGCGCGACCCAGGCACCGGTGATGGCAGCCGTTCGGGTGCCGCCGTCTGCCTGGATGACGTCGCAATCCACCGTGATCTGGCGCTCGCCGAGCGCTTCGAGGTCCACCACGGCGCGCAGCGAACGGGCGATGAGGCGCTGGATCTCCAGCGTGCGGCCCGACTGCTTGCCGCTGGATGCCTCGCGGCGCATCCGCTCGCCCGTGGCGCGCGGCAGCATGCCGTATTCCGCCGTCACCCAGCCGCGCCCGGAATTGCGCAGCCAGCCCGGAACCCGCTCCTCGAGGCTGGCGAGGCAAAGCACGTGGGTGTCGCCAAACTTGACGAGGCAGGAGCCCTCGGCGTGGCGCGAGACCCCGCGTTCGAGGCTGACAGAGCGCATCTCGTCGTTGGCGCGTTTGGAGGGTCGCATGATCGGGGTCCGGTTCATCAGGAGCTGCAAAGGTGGCGGCCCGGCCGCCAAGGCGAATCGCTGCGGCTTGTACCGCAATGGTGCGGCAGGGAAAACCTGAGCGCAATCGAGCGCTTGCGCGTTGTCCCGGCGCCGCCCTTGGCGCCGACCGCGAGGCTCCCTATAGTGTTGTTTTACCAGGGTGTAATATCGGTAGGCCATGAGTGAATTGAGGCGATCGATGGCGGATCTTTCGGGACCGCTCGACGAGCGGTCTCGCGAAATCTTCCGTCTCATCGTCGACAGCTATCTGGAGCTTGGCGAGCCCGTGGGTTCACGCTCGCTCTCCCGCCTGTTGACGACCTCGCTCTCGCCCGCCTCCGTGCGCAACGTGATGAGCGACCTTGAGGCGCTGGGGCTGATCTATTCGCCACACATCTCGGCCGGCCGCGTGCCGACGGAGCTGGGCTTGCGCTTCTTCGTCGATGCCTTTCTGGAGGTCGGAGACCTGCCGCAGAAGGAGCGCGAGGAAATCCAGGAGAAGGTCCGCGTGACGGGCGAGGCGCGCAGCGTGGACGTGCTTTTGACCGAGGCGAGCCAGCTTCTGTCCGGCCTCTCGCGCGGCGCCGGTCTGGTTTTGACATCGAAGTCCGACCTTCGCCTGAAGCATGTCGAGTTCATTCGACTGGAGCCGACCAAGGCTCTGGCCATTCTGGTCGGCGCCAATGGCGACGTGGAAAACCGGGTGATCGAGCTGCCGGCGGGCGTCACGGCGTCGCAGCTCGTGGAGGCGGCGAACTTCCTCAACGCCCATGTGGTGGGGCGTACGCTTTCGGAAGCGAGCGACGCCGTGCGCGCCGCCAAGGAGGCTATTTCCGGCGAACTCGACGCGCTCTCCCGCGCCCTCGTGGAGCAGGGGCTCGCCATATGGTCCGGCGCGGAAAAGGACCAGCCGCCGAGGCTCATCGTGCGCGGCCGCGCCAATCTCCTGGAGAACGTGACGGCGAGCGACGATCTGGAGCGCCTGCGCCTGCTCTTCGACGACCTGGAGACAAAGAGCGGCATCATCGAGCTGCTGGAGCTTGCCGAGACCGGCTCCGGCGTCAGGATTTTCATTGGCTCGGAAAACAAGCTGTTCTCGCTGTCCGGCTCCTCCCTGGTGGTGGCGCCCTATCGCGACAGCTCGGAACAGGTGGTGGGCGCTGTCGGCGTCATCGGCCCAACGCGGCTCAACTATAGGCGCATTGTGCCCATGGTGGATTACACGGCGCGTCTCGTGTCGCGACTGCTGAAACCGGGTTCGGCTGCCGTCCGGCCTTGATTTTCCGGGGCGAAGTCTCGATATCCCGCACGGGAAATTGAACGGCGCGGGCGTGCCGGCCTGTCTCCGCCGGCAGGCGACGCGGCAGAACCGCGAGCCATGCCAAAGAGCAGCGCCGAACCTTGGCCGAAGCACGAGAAGACGGGATCGATCGGCGTATGAGTGACATCGACAAGACCAACACCGAGAACGAGATCGAGGCCGGCGCCACCGAGGCGCCCGGCAACGAACAGGCGACCGGGGGCAAGGCTAGCGGCTGGGGCTCGCAGGAAGCGGCGGGTGCCGCCGATGCCGAGCGCATCGCGGCGCTCGAGGCCGAGAATGCCGATATCAAGGACCGGATGCTGCGCATCGCCGCCGAGATGGAGAATCTGCGCCGGCGCACCGCTCGCGAGCTGCATGATTCGCGCCAATATGCCGTGGCCTCCTTCGCCCGCGACATGCTTCAGGTCGCGGACAATCTGCGCCGCGCCATCGAATCCATCCCGGCCGAGGCGCGCGACGCCGGCAATGCCGGGCTCGACAGCCTGGTCGAGGGCGTCGAGATGACCGAGCGCGGCTTCCTCGCCACCATGGAAAAGCACGGCGTCAGGAAGCTGGAGCCGGAAGGCCAGCGCTTCGACCCCAATTTCCATCAGGCCATGTTCGAGGTACCGAACACCGAGGTGCCCAACGGCACAGTGGTTCAGGTGGTCCAGGCCGGCTATGCCATCGGCGAGCGTGTTCTTCGGCCCGCCATGGTCGGCGTTTCCAAGGGCGGCCCCAAGCCGGGTGCAGAGCCCAAGGCCGAAAGCCCGGCGGAGCCCGCCAACAGCAACGACACCGGCAACGGCGCGGCTTGATAGAGGCTCTGCTGCCTTAACGCCTCAAATGATCAACGCCCGGCCTTGCGACCGGGCGTTTCTTTTTCTGGCAGCCATTCTTGTCGGGAAAGGATCAGTAGCCCACCGTGAAACGCTGGCGCACATGAGCCGGCTTTTCGAGCTCGTCGACCAGAGCGACGGCATAATCCTCATAGGAAATGTGGCTCTGCCCGTCGGGTGCGGTGAGAAGGGTGTCGCCGCCGATCCTGAAGCGGCGGGTCCGTTCGCCGGGCCCGAACATCGCCGACGGCGAAAGGAACGTCCATTCCAGACCGTCCTCGCGCCGCAGCAGGTCGAGAAACCGCACACCGCCGGACGCCTCGGGCTTGTAGGCTTCCGGAAATTCCGCCGTGTCGATCAGCTTCACGCCCGGCGCGACCTCGAGGCTGCCGGCGCCGCCTACGACGAGAAAGCGGGAAACGCCCGAATCGCGCACGATCTTGATCAGCGCCGCAGCGTCGAGGTCCTGGAACCGCACCGAGCTGACGACGGCCTCGTGGCCGGAAAGGAGAGACGCAAGCGCCGCCGGATCGGCGATATCGCCCCGCACTGCCGTCACGCCCGGAAGCGCCGAAATCTTCTCGGGATTGCGCGCGATCGCGGTGACGCTATGGCCGCGGTCCGAAAGCTCCTTGGCGATGCGTGAGCCGACATTGCCGCTGGCGCCGATCAAGGCGATTTTCATCGAGTATGCTCCTGGTAGTTTCTGATGGGTACCAGATGATATATTGACACCGCC
The DNA here is from genome assembly GCF_900167365.1 of Consotaella salsifontis. Lineage (GTDB taxonomy): Bacteria > Pseudomonadota > Alphaproteobacteria > Rhizobiales > Rhizobiaceae > Consotaella > Consotaella salsifontis. The sequence goes on from NZ_FUXL01000005.1 coordinate 183,617, forward strand.
GTGTAAAGGAGGCACGAATCCGTCACCTGGTTCCCGATGAGAAACCGCCATGGAACAACGCCCCAATCCCTACGCCGCCAACTGCCCGACACGCCTTGTGCTCGACCGCCTGGCCGACAAGTGGGCGGTGCTGCTGCTCGGCCTGCTCGCGTCAGGGCCGCAGCGCTTCAACCAGCTGCGCCGCGAAGTGGAGGGCCTGTCGCAGAAGATGCTGTCGCAGACGCTGAAGGGCTTGCAGCGCGACGGCCTGATCGAGCGCACGGTCTTTGCCACGGCGCCGATCACCGTGGAGTACGCGCTGACGCCGCTGGGCCGGACGCTGATTTCGCCCATCGAGGCGCTGCGGCTCTGGGCCGAGAGCCACATCGGCGAGGTGGTCGCGGCCCAGGCCGCCTATGATGATGCCGGCCCGGCCGTTCCGGTGATGCCGATGAAGGTTCAGAACGTCGGCGCGGGAAGCCCCGCCGCCCGGTAGGCGGCGATCACCGTGTTGGCCATGAGCATGGCGATGGTCATCGGGCCGACGCCGCCTGGCACCGGCGTGATGGCGCCGGCGTGCTCCAGCGCCTCTTCGTAGGCGACGTCGCCGACGAGCCGTGTCTTGCCCTCGCCTTTTTCGGGCGCCGGCACGCGGTTGATGCCGACGTCGATCACCACCGCTCCATCCTTCACCCAGTCGCCGCGGATCATCTGCGGCCGGCCGACGGCGGCCACCAGAATGTCCGCGCTGCGGCAAACGGCGGCAAGGTCGGCGGTGCGTGAATGGGCGACCGTAACGGTCGCGTTGGCCGCCAGGAGCAGACGCGCCATGGGCTTGCCCACGAGCTGCGAGCGCCCAACGACGACGGCGCTCTTGCCCGACAGGTCGTCGCCCAGCGTCTGGCGCACCAGGAGCATCGCGCCCGCCGGGGTGCAGGGCAGCAGCACCTCGTCGAGAACGTCCGAGGCCAGCCGCCCGGCGTTGATCACCGTGAGCCCGTCCACGTCCTTTTCCGGCGTGATGGCGGCGATGACGCGCCGCGCGTCGAGAGGACCGGGCAGAGGAAGCTGCTGAAGGATGCCGTGGATCGCCGGATCGGCGTTGAGCTTTTCGATGAGCGCGATGAGATCGGCTTCGCTGGTCTCGGCGGGCAGGCGATGGGTGAGCGAGCGAAAGCCGCAGCTCTCGGCCATCTTGCCCTTGTTCGCCACATAGACCTGGCTCGCCGCGTCCTCGCCCACCAGGATCACCGCCAGCCCCGGCCGAACGCCGGACGCCTCGGAAAGGCGGGCCGCCTCCACCTTCACGCGCTCCACGACGGATGCCGCCGCTGCCTTGCCGTCGATGCGGGCTGCCACCATGATAGACCTCTTCCGGAGCACTGCGTCTGGAAAGCCTTATAGCGAGCCGAATCGGGTTTTGGCACCCGCTCTTCTCGTTGCTCCGACCACACGACCGAACCGCATTGGACAAGGATGACGCTGGTGGCAGGCTGGGACTTCTGGATCGACCGGGGCGGCACGTTCACCGACGTCATCGGCCGCTCGCCGGACGGCGCGCTCCACGCCCGCAAGCTGCTGTCTGAAAACCCAGGCGTTTACGAGGACGCCGCGATCCAGGGCATCCGCGATCTCCTGGACGTGCCGGCGGGCGCGCCCTTCCCCTCCTCCCGCGTCGCCAGGGTGCGCATGGGAACGACGGTTGCGACCAACGCCCTGTTGGAGCGCAAGGGCGAGCGGACGGCCCTCCTTATCACCAAAGGTTTCCGCGACGCCCTCAGGATCGCCTATCAGGCGCGGCCCGACATCTTCGCCAAGGAGATCGTCCTTCCCGAACAGCTCTATGACGAGGTGATCGAGGCGGATGAGCGCGTGCGCGCCGACGGCACGGTGGAAGCGCCGCTCGACGAGGCGACGGTGGCGGCAGGCCTTGCAGAGGCGCGCGGCCGAGGCATCGAGGCGCTCGCCATCGTCTTCATCCACGCCTGGCGTCATCCCGAGCACGAGCGCCGGGCAAGACGGCTGGCGGAAGCGGCGGGCTTCTCGCAGATCTCGGTGAGTCACGAGGTCTCGCCCTTGATCAAGCTCGTCGGGCGGGGCGACACCACGGTCGTGGACGCCTATCTCTCGCCGATCCTCAAGCGCTACGTCTCCCGCATCGCAGGGGCGCTGGGCACCGACGAGAAGACGGGGCAGGCACCCCTCCTCCAGTTCATGATGTCGTCGGGCGGGCTGACCGCCGCCGACCTCTTCCAGGGCAAGGACGCCATCCTGTCGGGACCGGCCGGCGGGGTCGTCGGCATGGCCGAGACGGCACGGGCCGCCGGCTTCGACAAGGTCATCGGCTTCGACATGGGCGGCACCTCGACCGACGTCGCCCATTTCGACGGGGCCTATGAGCGAACGCTGGATTCGGAGGTGGCCGGGGTGCGCGTTCGCGCGCCGATGATGCGCATCCACACCGTGGCGGCCGGTGGCGGCTCGGTCCTGGCGCTGGATCAGGGGCGCTTTCGTGTCGGCCCCGCTTCGGCCGGCGCCGATCCCGGCCCGGCAGCCTATGGCAAGGGCGGTCCCCTCACCGTCACCGACGCCAACGTCATGCTCGGCAAGCTGAAGCCCCACCTCTTCCCGGCGGTCTTCGGGCCAAGACAGGACCGGCCGCTCGACGCCGCCGTTGTGGAAGCGCGGTTCCGCGCCCTCGCCGCCGAGATCGGTGACGGGCGCCGCCCAGAGGAAGTCGCCGAGGGCTTTCTCACCGTCGCCGTCGAGAACATGGCGAACGCCATCAAGAAGATCTCCGTCCAGCGCGGCTACGACGTCACCCGCTACGTTCTGAACTCCTTCGGCGGTGCCGGCGGCCAGCACGCCTGCCGCGTCGCCGACGCGCTCGGCATGGGAAAGGTGCTGATCCACCCGCTATCGGGGCTTCTTTCGGCCTATGGCATCGGCCTTTCCTCGGTGTTCGCGACACGGAGCCAAGCCCTCGTCGCGCCTCTCGCCCAGGACGGGCCGGGTGCCGTCATTGCTCTCGCCGAGGCGCTGGAGCGGGACGCGCGCGCGGAACTCGCGGACCAGGGCATCGAGCCCGACGCGATCCATGGCAAGGTCCTTCTGCAACTGCGCTACGACGGCACCGACACCACGCTTCCCGTCCCTCACGACGGCACCGTCGACGGCGCGCGGCAGCGCTTCGAGGAGGTGCATCGGGCACAGTTCGGCTTCGTCTACGAAGATCGCGCGATCGTCGTCGAGGCGGTGACGGTCGAAGTGTCAGAACGCCGGGAGGCCCCGCCGTCCACGACAGAGCCGCCAGCCGATGCCGTGCACATGCCGGCAGACGAAACGGGCTCGTTCTTCTCCGGCGGACGCTGGGTCGAGGCGAGCATCCTGCGCCGCGCCGATCTTGGCTCAGGCGCTGTGCTCAAGGGTCCGGCCCTTGTCATCGAGGAAAACCAGACCGTAGTGGTGGAGCCCGGCTGGCGCGCCACGGTGACGGCGCGCGGCGACTTGCTTCTGGAGCGCGCAGCGCCGCTGGAGCGCCATGCCGCCCTCGGCACCGCCGGCAAGGGCGCGGCCGGCAAGGGCGCCGATCCCGTGCTCCTCGAGGTCTTCAACAACCTCTTCATGTCGATCGCCGAGCAGATGGGCGTGACGCTCCAGAACACCGCCTCGTCGGTCAACATCAAGGAGCGCCTGGATTTCTCCTGCGCCGTCTTCGATGCCTCGGGCGCGCTCGTCGCCAACGCGCCGCACATGCCGGTTCACCTCGGCTCCATGGACCGTTCCGTCCAGACCATCATCGAGGAGAACCGGGGCCGTCTCAGGCCGGGCGACGTCTATGCCCTCAACGCGCCCTATAACGGCGGTACGCACCTGCCGGACATCACCGTGGTGACGCCCGTCTTCGCCGAGGACCGATCCCGCATCCTCTTCTTCGTCGCCTCGCGCGGCCATCATGCCGATATCGGGGGCCTCGCGCCGGGCTCGATGACGCCGAGAGCCACGACGGTGGACGAGGAAGGCGTTCTCATCGACAATTTCAGGCTGGTCGAGGGCGGACGCTTCCGCGGGGACGCCTTGCGCCGCCTCCTGACCGACCATCCTTATCCGGCGCGCAATCCCGACCAGAACATCGCCGACCTCAAGGCGCAGATCGCCGCCAACGAAAGAGGCGTGGCGGAGCTGAGGAGGATGGTGGAAGCATTCGGGCTCGCCACCGTCGAGGCCTATATGGGCTTCGTCCAGGACAACGCCGCAGAGACGGTCGCCGAACTGATCGCGACCCTCGACGACTGCGGCTGCGACTACGAGACGGACACGGGCCAGATCATCCGCGTCGCAGTGACCGTCGATCGAGCCGCGCGTACGGCGACCGTCGATTTCACCGGCACCTCGCCGAGCGCCGCCAACAACTTCAACGCACCCGAGCCGGTGACGCGCGCCGCCGTGCTTTACGTCTTCCGCGTGATGGTGGAAAAGCCAATCCCGATGAACGCGGGGTGCCTCAGGCCCCTCACCATCGTCGTTCCCGACGGCTCGATGCTGAAGCCGCGATATCCGGCCGCCGTGGTCGCCGGAAACGTCGAGACCTCGCAGCATGTCGTCAACGCGCTGTTCCAGGCGTTCGGGTCGCTCGCCAACGCGCAAGGGACGATGAACAACCTGACGTTCGGCAATGCCCGCCACCAATACTACGAGACCATCTGCTCCGGTGCGCCCGCCGGACGCCTCAATGACGGACGAAGCTTTGCCGGCGTCTCCGGCGTCCACACTCATATGACCAATTCGCGTTTGACCGACCCGGAAGTGCTGGAAATGCGCTACCCGGTCGTCCTGGAGGGCTTTGATATTCGTGAAGGTTCAGGCGGCTCAGGAGGGATGCCCGGCGGCGGCGATGGCGAGGCAGGCCGCACTGTGGTCCGCCGAAACGACGGCCGTCTGGAGACGCTGTCGGCGTGCGATCAGACGGTCCTGGAGGCGGGTGAGGCCATCATCATCACGACGCCGACGCCCGGCGGTTTCGGCGCCGGATGATGCGTCGCCGAGCCTTCGCATCATGGCTCAAGCCCCCCTCTACCCCTGGTCAATAAGCAAATTCGAAATCTATTTGCGGTAGGTCCAGATGGTGTGTTGCGTGTTTTGGTAGGCGAGGGCCGCATGACGTTGTCGATTTCGAGGAAGCTGGGACTTCTGGTCGCTCTCGCCGCGCTGATCTGCATATCAGTGACAGCCGTACAGCTTCTTTCGCTGCGAAGCGCCATCATGGTCGAGCGCAAGGCGCTTCTCAAAACCCAGATCGAGACGGCGATCTCGATGACCAAGGGCTTCAAGGCCCAGGCCGACGCGGGCAAGATTTCCCAGGACGAGGCCAAGAAACTCGCAGGAGAAGCCCTGTCCGCCGTTCGTTATGGCCATGACGACTACGTCTTCGTCAACGACGACAAGGCCACCATCATTGTTCACCCGAAGGCCGAGCTGGTCGGCCAGAACCTTTGGGAAAAGAAGGACCCGAACGGCGTCCTTCTGTTTCAGGAACTCATCCGCCAGGCCAAGGCCGGCGGCGGCTACACCCCCTATCTCTGGCCGCGTGCCGGGGCCGAGGAACCGGTCGCCAAGCTGAGCTACTCGGCGCTTATCCCCGATTGGGGCTGGGTGGTCGGCACCGGCGTCTATATGGATGATCTCAGCGCGATTTTCTGGCGAGAGGTTCGCACCGCCCTCCTTTGGTCCGGCAGCCTGCTCGCGGTGCTTTTCGCCGTAGGGTGGATGCTCGCCCGCACTATCTCGCGGCCGATCGAGAAAATCACCCAGGTCATGCGCGAGCTCGCGGGCGGCAAGAATTCTGTGACCGTACCGTTCAAGGGCCGCTCGGACGAGATCGGCCGGATGGCAGGAGCCGTGGAGGTTTTCCGCAACGCGGCTGTCGAGCAGAAGCGCCTTGAAGAGGAGTCGGAACGCCTTCGTGCCAGCCAGGAAGCGGAGCGTGAGCGCCAGGCGGCGGCCGATCACGAGAAGGCGGAGCGGCTGGAAAGCTTCATCGCCGACATCGGCGCCGGCTTTGCGCGCCTTTCGGACGGCGACCTGACGGTTCGCATGAACAAGGCGGTCGCGGCGGAGTTCGAGACGATCCGCGGCCAGTTCAACGGCTCGGTGGAGAAGCTCGAGACGACGCTGGGCTCGGTGGTGAGCTCCATCGGCTCGATCCGCTCGGGCCTCGACGAGATCAACACGGCCTCCAACGACCTCGCCCATCGCACCGAGCAGCAGGCGGCGGGCCTGGAGGAGACGACGGCGGCGCTGACCGAGGTGACGCGGGCGGTGAACGAAACGGCCGAAAGCGCGGGCCGCGCCCAGCATTCCGCCGAAACCGCCCAGAAGAACGCCGAGAAGGGCGGCACCATCGTCGGTCAGGCGGTCGAGGCGATGGCCCAGATCGAAAAGAGCTCGGAGGAGATCGGCAAGATCATCGGCGTGATCGACGAGATCGCCTTCCAGACCAACCTTCTCGCCTTGAACGCAGGCGTCGAGGCGGCACGCGCCGGCGAAGCCGGCAAGGGCTTCGCCGTCGTCGCCCAGGAGGTTCGCGCGCTGGCGCAGCGCTCTGCTGAAGCGGCCAAGGAGATCAAGGAGCTGATCTCCAAGTCGAGCGAGCAGGTCGGGCGCGGCGTCGAGCTGGTGACGGCCTCGGGCAAGAGCCTGGAAGAGATCGTGGCGCAGGTCGCCTCGATGAGCCAGGAGGTGAAGGAGATCGCCAAGACCACCCGCGAGCAGGCCGCCAACCTCAAGGAAGTCTCCACCGCCGCCGACCAGATGGACAAGGTGACGCAGCAGAACGCGGCGATGGTGGAGGAGACGACGGCGGCGGCGCAGACGCTGGCGAACGAGACCGACCATCTCGCCGAGTTGATCGCCCAGTTCCGCACGGCCGCGAGCGCCGGCCATGCCTCGCAGGGTGCCCGCACGGTTCGCCGTCAGGCGGCGGCCGCGGCTCCTCGTCCTGCCGCCAAGCCCGCGCCGCGCCCGGTCCCGCAGATGAGGACGGCGGGCGCCGGCGGCGCGGCGCCCAAGGCCGCCCCGGCCAACGAGGGATGGGAGGAGTTCTAGGCCGCTCATCCCCTCGAGAAGCAGCTCTCAACCAGAAGGACCGGCCGCAGCGATGCGGCCGGTCCTTTCGTCATTGGAAACGGGAAAGGCAGGGCGGCACCCAATACCGTTTGAGTATCATACTATAACTTCGCGGTATTGTTTATTTATACATCCTAAACGACGCCGAGACACAATCTACGGATGTTAATACATTATCGCTTGTTTAAGCCCCATCATGCGAGAAAGAGATAGTGGAAGCGCCGACCAATCCGGAGGCTGCTCCAGCCTCGCTCGCCGATCAAGGGTTTCAATGCGTCTCTCGAACTTCAAGATCTCACAGCGTATGGCTGTGGCCGCGGCCGTGTCCATCCTCGGAATGCTCGCCCTCGCGGTGACGCCGTTCATCGAGAGCGGGATTCGCGCTCCTTATGAAGCCGTCGCTCAGAAGGCCGACCAGGCGGAGCGCCTGATCAAGGACATCGAGATCAATTTCCTTGAGGAGCGGCGAGCGGAAAAGGATTTCTTCCTACGCAAGGACGAGGCGTCGCTCGCCAAGCACCTGGAAATATCCGCCAAGCTCGACCAGCAGCTGCAGAACCTTTCCGGCGCCCTCGACGCGAAGGAGATCGCCGGGCTGAAGAACGATGCGGGCGAGATGACCTCGCTCTTCGGAGAGTACGTGAAAGTGATGGCGGCGGCGGCCGACGGCGAGAAGACGCTGGGGCTGACGCCGGATTCCGGCCGCCAGGGCGACCTGCGCAAGGCCGTCCACTCCCTGGAGGCAACGCTCGAAACCATCGCCGATCCGCAGATGCAGGTGATGATGCTGATGATGCGTCGTCACGAGAAGGATTTCATTCTTCGCCAAGACCGCAAATACGCCGCGCAGCTGCATGATCAGGCGGCCGCTATGAAGGCCCTGCCCGAGGCCCGCTTCGGATCTCCCGAGGCGTACGCCTACTCGCTCGCAGATATCGACACCTACGAGAAGAATTTCGACGCCTATGTCGATGCGACGTTCGAGGAAGCCGATCTGCGCGAGCAGCTGAGCCAGGTCTTTTCGAAAATCGAGCCGCTCTTCCGCACCATCCAGTCGGGTGTGAGTGCCGCCCGTGCCGATGCCTTCTCCTCGGCCGCTCAAATCTCGGCGACCGCCCGCCAGTCCATGATCGGCACGGCGGTGGTGCTGACGCTCCTCGTCTCCGCAATCCTCTTCGTCGTCGGCCGCTCCATCACCGCGCCGCTGATCCTGACCGCCTCGGCCATGCGCCGCTTCGCCGAAGGCGACATGACGGCCCGCCTTCCCGAGGAAGGGCGGAAGGACGAGGTCGGCGACATGGTGGGCGCTCTCCTCGTCTTCCGAAAGTCGGAGGAGGAGAAGCGCCGCATGGAGCGGGAGCATCAGGAATCCGAAAGGCATGCGGCCGAGGAGCGGCGACATGCCGAGGCGGCCGCGAGCGAGCGGGCGCGGCTGGAGTTCATCGCCAATGTCGAACCCGTCTTCTCCGCTCTTTCCCAGGGTGATCTGACGACCCGGATGGACCCGGCGCGCATGCCCGGCTTCGAGGAAATCTGCGATCTCTTCAATCGCTCGATCGTCGAGCTCGAAGGTGTCGTGGGCTCGGTGGTGAGCTCCATCGGCTCGATCCGCAACGGCCTCGACGAGATCAATACAGCCTCCAACGATCTTGCCCACCGCACCGAGCAGCAGGCGGCGGGCCTGGAGGAGACGACGGCGGCGCTGACCGAGGTGACGCGGGCGGTGAACGAGACGGCCGAAAGCGCGGGCCGCGCCCAGCACTCGGCCGAGACCGCGCAGAAGAACGCCGAGAAGGGCGGGTCCATCGTCGGCAAGGCCGTTTCGGCCATGGCGGAAATCGAAAAGAGCTCGGAGGAGATCGGCAAGATCATCGGCGTCATCGACGAGATCGCCTTCCAGACCAACCTTCTCGCCTTGAACGCAGGCGTCGAGGCGGCGCGCGCCGGCGAGGCCGGCAAGGGCTTCGCGGTGGTGGCCCAGGAGGTTCGCGCGCTGGCGCAGCGCTCGGCGGAAGCGGCCAAGGAGATCAAGGAGCTGATCTCGAAATCGAGCGAGCAGGTGGGCCAGGGCGTCGAGCTGGTGACGGCCTCGGGCAAGAGCCTGGAAGAGATCGTGGCTCAGGTCGCCTCGATGAGCCGAGAGGTTTCCGACATCGCCAAGACGGCGCGCGAGCAGGCGGTGAGCTTGAAGGAAGTCTCCACCGCCGCCGACCAGATGGACAAGGTCACGCAGCAGAACGCGGCGATGGTGGAGGAGACGACGGCCGCCGCGCAGACGCTGGCCAACGAGACGGATCACCTCGCCCAGCTCATCTCCCAGTTCCGCACGGCGGCGAGCGCCGGCCATGCCTCGCAGGGGGCGCGCACGGTTCGCCGCCAGGCGGTCGCCCCTGCTCCGAAGGCAGCATCCAGGCCCGCGCCGCGCCCGGTCCAGCAGATGAGGACGGCGGGCGCCGGCGGCGCGGCGCCCAAGGCCGCCCCGGCGGACGAGGGATGGGAGGAGTTCTAGGCCCTCATCGCTCCTACAACACGGCCTTCAATCGAAAGGACCGGCCGCAGCGATGCGGCCGGTCCTTTTCTTTGGAAGTGGCGTATGACCGCCCGCTATTCATGATCGCCGCACGTCTTTTGACTTTCGCAACCAATCAGCCGGAAGTCCTCAACGATGCCGCTGCAAGCCCGGGTCTTTGATCGCCGCAGCCCGTTGGTTCGATGCGGTAAAACACACGCCGGCGTATATACTTCGCAACCTTGGGTGTATTTATCAGAAATAAACTGAATTTAATTCTTTGCTACTGTCAATTTTAGGACTACATCAATATGTCCTCGATAGTTTTTAGTCGGCTCAAAAAGCTCAATCGACAAAAACTTACTGTACGGCTAGCCCCCCTACGCCCGAGGAACTTCCCCGCGATGACGACGACGGATATCAAGCGTCCCCTTTGGGTGCGCATCACTGCCTATGGATTTGCAGCAGTTCTCTTCGCCGGTTGCACGATCGGTGGCTTTGCGTGGTATCGCCAGTCGATGATGGGCGACACGATGATCGGCGCGGAATTGCGCAACGATGTCGGCTTTGTCTTCGCGGATATCGACGCCCAGAAGAATTCCGCCGCCGGCCTTGCCGTCGCCATCGCCAGCCAGCCCGAAGTCGCCGTGGCGCTCGAGCGCGGTGATCGGGAGGCGCTCCTTGCAAGGTATGAGAAGAGCCTCGCCAGCATCACGGCGGCAAGCTCGTTGCAGCTGATCACCTTCGCGGACGAGAATGGTATTGCGGTCGCCCGCGCGCACAATCCCAAGACGTTCGGCGATGACATGAAGGGTCGGCGCAAGACTGTCATCAGCGCCCTTCAGTCCAAAGCGCTCGCCGCGGGCGTCGAGCCGGGGCGCGATGCCGTCAGCGTCTTCGCCTCTGCGCCGGTCCTCGACAACGGAAGAGTGGTTGGAGTCGTCGATGTCGGTACAAAGCTCACGGAGGAATACTTCCAGCAGCTGTCTGACAAGGTCGGAGGCAAGCTTGCTGTCTATATCCTCGGCGACCAGGGCTTGGCGCAGCAAGCCTCGACCTTTCCGGGCGAGCCGCTGCTGAGCGAGGAGGAGCTGCGGCAGGCCTTCGACGGCAGCCGTGTCCGCCGGGAGTTTTCCGCCGACGGCAAGGATTTCGCCGTCACGGCAGTGCCCTTCAAGAACTACTCCGGCGACAAGGTCGGCGTCGTGGAGCTCGCCTCCGACGTCTCCGAACTCGTCGAACGGCGTCAATCGGCGCTTTGGTATGTCGCGACGGCGGCGGTCGTGGTTTCGCTGCTCTCGCTCGCCGGCTTCTTCCTCTTTGCCCGCTCGCTCGGCTCGGCGATCCGCCGGGTGACGACGGTGATGAGCCGCCTCGCCGCCGGCGACAAGACGACGATGGTCGAGGGTGCCAACCGTCCCGATGAGATCGGCGCGATGGCTCGCGCGGTCGAGGTGTTCAAGGCGGCGGCCATCAGGCAGGAGCAGCTCGAGCACGAGGCGCAGGTGCTGCGTGAGAAGCAGGAGGCGGAACGCGCCCGGCAGCTGGCCGAGGAGCAGGCCAAGGCCGACGAACTCCAGAGCTTTGTCTCGGACATCGGCGCCGGCTTTGCCCGCCTGTCGGATGGCGACCTGACGGTTCGCATGAACAAGGCGGTCGCGGCGGAGTTCGAGACGATCCGGGGCCAGTTCAACGGCTCGGTGGAGAAGCTCGAGACGACGCTGGGCTCGGTGGTGAGCTCCATCGGCTCGATCCGCTCGGGCCTCGACGAGATCAACACGGCCTCCAACGACCTTGCCCACCGCACCGAGCAGCAGGCGGCGGGCCTGGAGGAGACGACGGCGGCACTGACCGAGGTAACACGGGCGGTGAACGAGACGGCCGAGAGCGCGGGCCGCGCCCAGCACTCGGCCGAAACCGCCCAGAAGAACGCCGAGAAGGGTGGAGCCATCGTCGGCAAGGCCGTTTCGGCCATGGCGGAAATTGAAAAGAGCTCGGAAGAGATCGGCAAGATCATCGGCGTCATCGACGAGATCGCCTTCCAGACCAACCTCCTCGCCCTGAACGCAGGCGTCGAGGCGGCGCGCGCCGGCGAAGCCGGCAAGGGCTTCGCCGTCGTCGCCCAGGAGGTTCGCGCCCTCGCCCAGCGCTCGGCGGAAGCGGCCAAGGAGATCAAGGAGCTGATTTCCAAGTCGAGCGAGCAGGTCGGACAGGGCGTCGAACTGGTGACGGCCTCGGGCAAGAGCCTGGAGGAGATCGTGACGCAGGTCGCGGCGATGAGCCAGGAGGTGAAGGAGATCGCCAACACCGCCCGCGAGCAGGCCGTGACCCTGAAGGAAGTCTCCACCGCCGCCGACCAGATGGACAAGGTGACGCAGCAGAACGCGGCGATGGTGGAGGAGACGACGGCGGCGGCGCAGACGCTGGCGAACGAGACCGACCATCTGGCGCAGCTGATTGCCCAGTTCCGCACGGCGACGAGCGCCGGCCATGCCTCGCAGGGCGCGCGGACAGTTCGCCGTCAGGCAGCGGCTCCGGCGCCGAAGCCGGCCGCCAAGCCCGCGCCGCGCCCGGTTCCGCAGATGAGGACGGCGGGCGCCGGCGGCGCGGCGCCCAAGGCCGCCCCGGCCAACGAGGGATGGGAGGAGTTCTAGGCCGCTCATCCCCTCGAAAAGCAGCTCTCAACCAGAAGGACCGGCCGCAGCGACGCGGCCGGTCCTTCTGCATTTGTCACAGTTTGATACACGCGCGGCACAGAAGGCGGCATCCGGCGCGCTATCTTGATCCTGGCTCCGAACTCCCCTGGCATCCGCCGTCGGAGCGGGGGCGGAACAGGCAAGGACTGGATACGCCGATGATGTACGGATCGATCGCCATTCAACCTCTCATCGCGCTGGTCGCCGGGGTGCTCATCCTGATCGCGCCGCGACTGCTCAACTACGTGGTCGCCATCTACCTCATCATCATCGGCATCGCCGGCTTGGCTCATTTTTGACGGCGCGCCCCGCGCCGCTCATTGCCTTCCGCCGCCCTCGGCAAGCCCTTCGAGAACCTTGTCGAGCGTTGCCGGGTAGTCGCGGACACGCACGCCGCAGGCATTGTAGATGGCGTTGGTCACGGCCGCGCCGGCGCCGCTGATGCCGAGCTCGCCGAGCCCCTTGGAGGCCATGGGCGAGGCGAGGCGATCCACCTTGTCCAGAAGCACGACGTCGAGCTGAGGCACGTCGGCGTTGACCGGCACATGGTACTCGGCAAGGTCGTGGTTGACCAGGAGCCCGTTCCGGTCGTCGATCACCAGTTCCTCGGTGAGCGCTGTGCCGATGCCGAAGATCATGCCGCCGAGGCACTGAGAGCGCGCCGTCTTGGCGTTGAGGATGCGCCCCGCCTCGCACACGGACAGCATCCGCCGGACCCGCGTCTCGCCCGTCACCGCATTCACCGCCACCTCGCAGAAGTGCGCGCCATAGCTCGCCTGGTGGTGGTCCTTGGTCGCATTCCCGGGCTGGAGCGTTCCCTCCGCGCTCAGCGCCTCGCCCGCCAGAAGCTCGACCAGAGGCACTTGGCGATTGCCGGCGACGGCCGTGCCGTCCTTGAGGGTCAGATCTTCGGCCGCGCAGTCCATCTTCCGCGCGAGGCGCTCGATCAGAGCCTCGCAGGCGATATAGACCGATGATCCGGCGCTGGCGGCACCGAACGACCCGCCCGAGCCCGAGCTTTCCGGCAGCGCCGAATCGCCGAGCAGCACGGTGATCCGGTCCATCGGCAGACCCAGCATCTCGCCCGCCGTCTGCGCGAGGATGGTATAACTTCCGGTGCCGATGTCGGTCATGTCGGTGAGCACGATCGCCCGGCCGTCCGGTTCGAGGCGCACCTCGGCGGATGATTGGGCGAGAAGGTTCTTGCGCGAAGCGGCGGCCATGCCGATGCCGATCAGCCAGTCGCCTTCTTGCCGCGCCCTGGGGCGGGCCTCGCGCTCGCTCCAGCCGAAACGCCGCGCCCCCTCCTCCATGCATTCGATGAGATGCCGGCTGGAAAAGGGCTTGTCGTCCTCCGGATTCCTGTCCGGCTCGTTGCGCTTGCGGAACTCGATCGGGTCGAGCCCCAGCTTCTCGGCCATCTCGTCCATGGCGTTTTCCAGCGCCAGCATTCCCACCGCCTCGCCGGGCGCGCGCATGGCCGAGGCCATGAGGACGTCGAGTTCGGCGAGCCGATGCGTGATCAGGCGGTTTTCGCCGGCATAGAGGAAGACGGTCGAGAGCCCGATGGGCTCGAAATAGTCGTCGCCCGCCATGTTCGAGCACCAGGATTCATGCCCGATGGCCGTGATCCGCCCGTCCCTGGTCGCGCCGATGCGCACACGCTGGATCGTGTCGGTGCGCCGCGACGTCACCTGATAGACCTGCTGGCGCGTGAGCGCGACCTTGACCGGTCGCCCGATCTCCTTGGCGACCATCGCCGCGAGCACGGCCTCGGGCCCGATGCCGAGCTTGCCGCCGAAGCCGCCGCCGATATAGGGCGTCAGGATGCGCACCTTATCCGGCTTGATGCCGAGCGCCGCCGCGAGCTGGCGCGTGTTGTCGCCGACGAGCTGGCACGAGGTGTGGACGGTGAGCTGGCCTCCTTGCCATTCCGCGACGGCCGCGTGCGGCTCCATGGCCGAATGGCTCTGGCTGGGCGTGCGGTAGGTCTCGTCGAGCTTGACCTCGGCCTCGGCGAAAGCCCGCTCGAAATCGCCGCGCGCCGTGTCCGGCGGCATGTTGCCCGGCGGCGGCACCTTGGCATTTGGCCTTTCGGCATCGAGGTCGTAGCGTCCCTCCCGGGTCTCGCACTCCACCGTGACGAGGCTGGCGCCATGACGCGCGGCCTCGAAGCTGTCGGCCACCACGAGGGCGAGGACCTGCCCGTAGAAATGGATTTGCCCGCCGCCGATGGCCGGCTTGTCGCCGCTCGGCTGGGCCGAGTTGGTCGGCAGGTTGTCGCCGGTGAGAACATGGATGACGCCCGGCGAGGAAAAGGCCTTCAAGGTGTCGATGGAGACCACCTTGCCCTTGGCCACCGGAGCGGTGACGACGACGCCGTAGGCAACGCCCTCGCCATGCCGTGTCTCATAGGCGTAGGGCGCCTTCCCCGTCACCTTCAACCGCCCCTCGTAGCGGTCGAGCGGCTTGCCGATGAGGCCCTGCGCACCTTTGTCGAGACGGGTTTCGCCCAGCGCTTCGTTCATGACGTGGGTCGGCATCACTTGTCTCCCTGGCAGGCTTCGGCGAGGACGGCGCAAAGGGTTCGCCGGGCCAGCGTGATCTTGAAATCATTGGCGCCATGCCCGCGCGCCTCGGCGAGGAGAAGGTCGGCCGCCTCCTCGAACAGCGTCGGCGAGGGTTCCTTGCCAACGAGATGGGCCTCCACCTTTTCGTTGCGCCAGGGCTTGGGCGCCAGGCCGCCGAAGGCGAGACGGGCGGCGGCGATGCGTCCCTCCTCCATCGAGGCGACCGCCGCGACAGAGACGAGGGCGAAGGCGTAGGAAGCGCGATCGCGAACCTTGCGATAGACCTGGCGATCGCCGATAGGCGCCGGCAGGACGACCGCGACGATCAGCTCGCCGGGTTCAAGGGTGGTTTCAATGTGCGGCGTCTCGCCCGGCAGCCGGTGAAGCTCGGCCAGGGGGATTTCCCGCGAAGAGCCATCGGGAAGCAGCGTCTCGACCGTGGCATCGAGCGCCAGCAGCGCGACCGCCATGTCCGACGGGTGGACGGCGATGCAGTTCTCGCTGCCGCCGAGCACGGCGTGAATGCGGTTGAAGCCGTCAAGCGCGGCGCATCCCGACCCCGGCTCCCGCTTATTGCAGGCGGCGGACGGCTCGTAGAAATAGTAGCAGCGCGTGCGCTGAAGGAGGTTTCCGCCGGTCGTCGCCTTGTTGCGGATCTGGCCGCTCGCCCCGGCGAGGATCGCGCGGGCAAGCACGGGGTAGTCGCGCCGCACCGCGGCATGGCGCGCGAGGTCGCTGTTGGTGACGAGCGTGCCGATGCGCAGTCCCTCGTCGGTGGGCTCGATGCGGTCCAGCGGAAGCCGCGAGATGTCGACAAGACGGCGCGGAGCCTCGATCTCCAGCTTCATCAGATCGAGGAGGTTGGTCCCGCCGGCGATGAAGCGCCCGCCCGCAACGGCAAGATCGGCCGCCTGGCCCGCGTCGGTGGCGCGCTGATACTCGAAAGGTCTCACGCCGTCTCCTCCGCGTTCGCCTCAAGGATCGCCTTGACGATGTTGGGATAGGCGGAGCACCGGCAGAGATTTCCGCTCATCCGCTCGGAAATCTCTTCGGCTGTCGGCTCGAAGGGACCGTCGAGATCGTCCGAGACATGGCTGGGCCAACCCTGCGCCATTTCCTCCACCATCGCGACGGCCGAGACGATCTGCCCCGGTGTGCAGTAGCCGCACTGGAAGCCGTCATGGGCCAGAAAGCTCGCCTGCATCGGGTGGAGGTTTTCAGGATCGCCCAGGCCCTCGATCGTGGTGATCGCGTCGCCCTCGTGCATGACCGCGAGCGTCAGGCATGAATTCACGCGCCGGCCGTTGACCATGACGGTGCAGGCGCCGCACTGGCCGTGATCGCAGCCCTTCTTGGTTCCGGTCAGTTGAAGATGCTCGCGCAGGGCGTCGAGCAGCGAGGTTCGAAGGTCGAGATCGAGGTCGTGCTCGGTCCCGTTGATGGAAAGACGCATGGCGGCTCGACTCCCTGGAATTGTCTGAGGCTTCAAACGCGCCAGCGACCATTTGTTTGCATCACCGGCCAAAGGGATTTCAGCATCCACGCGCCAGGTGACGGCTTGCCGCCTGGGGATCGGAGGCCTAGCCTTCCTGTCTGATCCAACCGCAACCCCGCCGTGAGATCCCGATGACCCACCCCGCCCTGTCGCCGTCCAACATCGCTCTCGTCACCGGAGGGGCATCGGGCATCGGCCTTGCGGCGGCGCGGCGCTTCGCCGCTCTCGGCCTCAAGGTGGTCGTCGTCGATCGCGACGAGGAGCGGTTGAAGCCGGCCGCCGCCGAGGTCGCGGCAAAGGCGGCAGGGGGTGCGGCGGACGTCATGGCGGTGGCGATCGATGTCGGCGACCGCCTGGCGCTGGAGACGCTCGCCAAGACTGTCAAGGAAAGCTGGGGCGTGCCCAACGTTCTGATGAACAATGCCGGCATTCAGCCCGGCAGTGGCATCTTCGGCCCCGAGGCGGCATGGATCGAAATCCTGCGCATCAATCTCGGCGGCATCGTCAATGGCTGCCAGGTCTTCGTGCCGGAGATGATCGCCAGCGGCAGGCCCGGCCTCGTCATCAACACCGGCTCCAAGCAGGGCATCACGACGCCGCCGGGCGATCCGGCCTACAACGTTTCGAAGGCCGGCGTGAAGGTGTTCACCGAGGCGCTCCAGCATGACCTTCGCGGCCGCGAGAACTGCAAGGTCGAGGCGCGCCTGCTTATCCCCGGCTTCGTCTTCACACCACTCACGGCCCACGGGCGCTCGTCAAAGCCCGAGGGCGCCTGGACACCCGACCAGACCGTGGACTTCATGATGGAAAAGCTCGCTGCGAGCGACTTCTACATCCTCTGCCCGGATGGGGAAGTGACGCGGGAGATGGACGAGCGACGCATCCTCTGGGCGGCAGGCGACATCGTCGAGAATCGCCCGCCCCTGTCGCGCTGGCATCCCGATTATGGGGAGGCCTTCAAGGCTTTCGCAAAGAAGACGGACTGACCGGCGGCGCCACGGTTCCCGCTCACGCAAGGCCATCAGGCGGAGGTCGCGACATTCGGCTTGATTATGACTGACTGGTCAGTCATAATCGTCTCATGGACAAGAGCAAGAAGCCTCGCCGCCGTGCCGGCTCGATTTCACCCGACGAGCGGGTCCAGGCGATCCTGGAAGCGGCCTGCGCGGTCTTCCTCGAGAAGGGCTTCGCGAACGCCCGAGTTGAGGACGTGGCGGCCCGCGCCGGCATCGCCAAGGGAACGGTCTATCTGCACTTCGCCAGCAAGGAGGCGCTGTTCGAGGCGCTGATCTCCTCGCTCGCCTTGCCGCCGCTCGACGGGCTCACGGCCCTTCTCGCTGACGAAACCGGTTCCAGCGCCGATCTGCTGCGGCGGGCGATCGGCATCTTCAAGGACGGCGTCCTCGCCAGCGAGCGCCGGCACGTTCTGCGGCTGCTGCTTACCGAAGGCCCGCGCTTTCCCGCCATAGCGCGCTTTCACCATGATCATGTCGTCTCCCGCGCCATCCCCATGCTGCGGGCGGTGGTGGCGCGCGGTGTCGAGCGCGGTGAGTTCGCCACGGATGCGCTGGCGCGCTTCCCCCATCTTTTCGTCTCGCCCATGCTGCTCGCCCTCGTCTGGGAGGCGCTGTTTTCCGACATCGAGACACTCGACGTCGACGGGCTGATGAACGCCCATCTCGAGCTCATCCTTCGCGCGATGGAGCCAAGGTGATGCGCCGCCTCCTCGTCATCGTCGCCGTGCTCCTCCTTGCGGTCATGGCCGGCTGGTGGTGGGGCATTCCGGGCACGGGGCAAAGCGAGCCCGCCCCCTTCCTCGGCTATGTCGAGGGCGACGCGATCCATACGGCGGCGAAAGCGGGCGGACGCATTGTCTCCCTTGATGCCAAAGAGGGCGAGGACGTCGCGGCCGACGCACCTCTCTTCAAGCTCGACTCTGAGAGCGAGGAGGCCGCCGTTTCGGCGGCTGCGGCCAAGCTCGCCGAGGCGAAGGATCAGCTCGCCGATCTCGAGGCGGCGCAGCAGCGCCCGGAGGAAATCGCAATTCTCGAGGCCGAGCGGCGGCAGGCGGCGGCCTCGCTCGACCTCGCCAGAACGGAACTTGAGCGCCAGCGCCGGCTGGTCGCGCAAAAGACCGCCGCCCAGTCCTCGCTGGACCAGGCGGAGATGACTTTCGCGCGGGATACCGCCGCCTTGGGCGAGGCCGAGCGGCGGATCGAGGCGGGAAGACTGGCCGCGCGCCAGGGCAAGGTCGATGCGGCCAAGGCGGCGGTCGCCGCAGCGAAGGCCGAGCTCGACGGCGCCGAGAAGACGCTTGCCGAGCGAAGCGTCGCCGCGCCGGCCGCCGGCCGCATCTCCGAGGTGCTCTATCGCGTCGGCGAGATCGTTCCCGCCGCCTCCCCGGTGGTGAAGATCCTGCCGCCCGACCGGATCGAGGCGTGGTTCTACGTGCCCGAGGGCCGGATCGCGGCGCTGAAGCCCGGCGCAGGCGTCGTCCTTTCCTGCGACGGCTGTCCGCCCGGGCTTTCAGGGACGGTGCGCTTCATCGCGCCGGAGGCGGAGTTCACCCCGCCCGTCATCTTCAGCCGCCAGGAACGGGCCAAGCTGGTCTTCCTGGTCAAGGCCGCCATCGACCGGCCGGACGCGGTCGCTCCGGGCCTGCCCATAGAGGTGCGGCCAAGATGAGCGCGCCGGACGACATCGTCATCGACGTGGAGGGCCTGACGAAGACATTCGGCAAGCAGGTCGCCGTGCGAAACCTTTCCATCAAGGTGAAGCGCCGCCTGATCTATGGCTTCCTCGGCCCCAACGGCTCGGGCAAGACGACGACGCTGCGGATGCTCACCGGCCTCTTGCGCCCCGACGGCGGGCACGGCACCTGCCTCGGCTACGACATCCTTCGCCAGAGCGCCGAGATCAAGCGCCATGTCGGCTACATGACGCAGCGCTTCTCGCTCTATGCCGACCTCACCATTCGCGAAAATCTCGAATTCGTCGCCCGCATCCACACCCTGCCACATCCGCGCGACCGGGCTCAGGAGGCGATTGTGCGGCTCGGGCTGGAAAGCCGCGCCGGCCAGCTCGCGGGGTCCCTGTCCGGCGGCTGGAAGCAGCGTCTGGCGCTCGGCGCCTGCATCCTTCCCGGTCCCGAGCTTCTGCTGCTCGACGAGCCGACGGCGGGCGTCGATCCCCAGGCGCGGCGCGACTTCTGGGACGAGATTCATGCCCTGGCCGCCGACGGGCTGACCGCGCTCGTCTCCACCCACTACATGGACGAGGCCGAGCGCTGCCATGAGCTCGCCTTCATCTCCTATGGCGATCTTCTGGCCACCGGGCCGGTCGAAGAGATCATCGCGCGGTCGAACCTGTCGACATACACCGTCGGCGGCCCTGATCTCGACGCCCTGTCGCGGCGGCTGAAGTCCCTGCCCGGCATCGACAACATCGCCCCCTTCGGCAATGCGCTCCACGTCAGCGGACGCGACGGTGCGGCGCTGGAGGAGAGCATTGGCCCACTGGTCGAGGCTGGCCCCCAGCACTGGCAGAAGAGCGCGCCGACCATCGAGGACGTGTTCATCGATCTCGTCTCGCGGCCGAAAGGCGCCCTGGCTGCGCCGTCGAAGGATGGGCGAAATGCTTGACGCCGTCCGCCGTCCCCTCGGTCGTACCCTCGCCGTCCTGATCAAGGAGTTCATTCAGCTCGCGCGCGAGCGCACGACCTTCGCGATGATCATCGCGATCCCGCTGCTTCAGCTCATCCTTTTCGGCTACGCCATCGATTCGGACCCACACGAGTTGCCGACGGCCGTGCTCGCACACGAGACCAGTCCAGAGACACGCGCTGTGCTCGCCGCGATCGACCGAACCGGCTATTTCCGCGTCGCCTATGCGGTTTCCAGCGAAGCCGAGATCGATGGCCTCGTCCATTCAGGCAAGGTGCTCTTCGCCATCGAGATCCCCGCCCATTTCGGCCGCGATGCGCGCCGCGGCCTCTCCCCGGAGATCCTGGTGATCGCCGACGCCTCGGACCCGGCGGCCATCGGCAACGCCGTCGCCGCCCTTTCCGGCATCGCCGGGGGCGCCCTCGCCCATGTCGGCCCGCCGCTGACCGGAGCCGACGCCGCCCCGCCCTTCCGCTTCGTCGTGCATCGGCGCTACAACCCGGCCATCGAAACGAGCCTCAACATCGTCCCCGGCCTCACCGGCACCATCCTCACCATGACCATGGTGATCTTCACCGCGCTCGCCGTGACGCGGGAGGTCGAGCGCGGGACCATGGAGAACCTCCTCGCCATGCCGGTTCGTCCGACGGAGGTGATGCTCGGCAAGATCGCGCCCTACGTGGTGATCGGCGGGCTCCAGATGGCGATCATCCTCTTCCTAGCCTGGCTGCTTTTCGACGTGCCGGTGGAGGGCAGCCTCGGCCTTTTGGCGGCGCTGACGACGCTCTTCGTTCTCGCCAATCTTTCGGTCGGTTATACGTTCTCGACCATCGCCACGAGCCAGCTCCAGGCGATGCAGATGTCGATCATGTTCTTCCTGCCGAGCCTGCTGCTGTCGGGATTTCTCTTTCCCTTCCTGGGCATGCCGCTTTGGGCGCAGTGGATCGGCGAGGCATTGCCCCTCACCCACTATCTGCGCATCGTGCGCGGCATCATGCTGAAGGGCGCGGGGTTCGCCGACCTCGTCCGCGATGTCGGCGCCCTCGCCGCCTTCACGCTGGCTGCCATGACGCTCGCCGTCCTGCGCTTTCGCCAGACGCTGGATTGAGGTCGGCGCGTCAGAGCATGGCGCCGAAAGTCGCCAGGACTTTCGGCGTCAGGCCGAACCGGGACATCAGAGCGAGGCCGCCGCCTGCCCCTCGATCCAGACGCCCTCGACCTGAAGATCGTCCGACAGATGGACGAAGGAGGCCACGGCGCCATCCTTCAGGTGGCCGAGACGCTCGGCGGCGCCCACCGCCTCGGCCGGATAGAGCGAGGCCATCCGCAGCACCTCGGCAAGGTCGACGCCCATTTCGCAGTACATGAAGCGTACGGCCTCGGCCATATCGAGGTCGGCGCCGGCAAGCGTGCCGTCCTCGCCGGTGAGGCGGCCGTCGCGGCGCAGCATGCGCCGCCCGTTGAGCATGAACTCGGTCATGTCCGTGCCGAGCGGCGACATGGCGTCGGTGATGAGGAAGAGCTTGCCGGGGCCGCGCTTCGCCCGCATCGCGATGGCGATGCAGTGGCGATCGACGTGGACACCGTCGGCGATCAGCCCGCAATAGGCCGCTTCCGATTCCAGGGCCGCGCCGACCACGCCCGGCTCGCGCTGGCTGATCTGGCTCATGGCGTTGAAGAGATGGGTGTAGAGCGTGGCGCCGGCCTGCTCGGCGGCTTGCGCCTCGCCGACACTGGCCGCCGAGTGGCCGAGGCTGACCCTGACGCCCGCCGCGGCGAGCGCCGTGATGCGCGCCGGCGGAACGGTCTCCGGCGCCACCGTCGTCATCAGCACCGGCATTCCCTTCGCCGCCGCCGAAAGCGCCTCGAAGTCGGCGTCCTCCATCGGCCGGATCAGGCTCGGCTCGTGGATGCCCTTCTTGGCGAGCGAAAGATGCGGCCCCTCGACGTGAAGGCCGAGGAAGCCGGGAACATGGGCGGAGGCCGCCGCGACGCCGGCGTCGAGCGCCGCCCGCGTCACCTCGGGCGCGTCCGTGACCACGGTGGGAAGAAGCGCCGTCGTGCCGAACTTGGCGTGGGCGCGGCACATGGTCCGGATGCCCTCGACGGTCGGCGTATCGTTGAACAGCACGCCGCCGCCGCCATTGGCCTGAAGATCGATGAAGCCGGGGGCGACGAGGCCGCCGGCGAGATCGATCACCTCGCCGTCCGCCGGCACGTCGCCGGTGCCGACGATCGCCGCCACCTTCCCGCCCGTCACCACCAGGGCGCACCCGTCGTGCCAGTTCTGGCCGTCGAAGATGCGCGCGCCGCGATAGGCTGTCGTCTTGGTCATCGGGTTTCCGTCACTTTCTTGAGGTTCTGCGGCTTGTCGGGATTGAAGCCCCGATGGCGCGCATAGGCCTCGATGAAGCCGTAGAAGGAGGTGATGAGGGAGAGCGGTTCGGTCAGCGGATGGCCGGTCGCCGCGAAGGGCAGGCGGCGGGCCTTCGAGGCTCCATCGCTGGTGACGAAGACGGCGGCGCCGCGCTCGGCGAGCGTTTCGGCCGTGTCGACCGCGCTCTGCTGCGCAGCGTCGCGCGCGGCGAGCACCAGCACCGGAAAGCCCTGCCCGACCAGCGACACCGGCCCGTGCATCAGCTCCGCCGCACTGTAAGCTTCGGCATGAAGCGAGGAGGTCTCCTTGAATTTCAGCGCCGCCTCGTTCGCCATCGCCATGGACGGGCCACGCCCGAGAATGAAGAGCGAATCATGCCCGTCGACGGCCTCGCCGAGGGCGCTCCAATCGCAGGCGATCGCAGCCTCCAGCTTCTCCGGCAGGTCGCGCAGGGCGGAGATGAGCGCCTGGTCGCCCTGCCAATAGGCAAGAAGCCCGAGCCCCGCGACAGCCGAGGTGACGAACGTCTTGGTGGCGGCCACCGCCACCTCTTCCCCCGCCAGGATGTCGATGGTCTCGTCCGCGGCCTCGGCCAGCGGCGAGGACGCGGTGTTGGTCATGGCGAAGGACAGCGCCCCGCCCGCCCGCGCGACCTTCGCCATCTCCACGATGTCCGGGCTCTTGCCCGACTGGGAGATCGAAAGGCATGCGGCATGGGCGAGCTTCAGCTTGGCGCCGTAGACCGAGGCGATGGACGGGCCCAGCGAGGCGACGGGAATGCCGGCCGTCAGCTCGATGGCATATTTCAGGAAGAAGGCTGCATGGTCGGACGAGCCGCGCGCCACCGTCGCCACCAGCGCCGGGTCGAGCGCGGCAAGGCGGCGTCCCGCCGCCTCCAGTCGCGCGCCACCCTCGCCGACAAGCCGGGCGACGACCGCCGGGATTTCCTCGATTTCACGACGCATGAATGTGGAGGTTTGGCTCACGACGTGTTCTTCCTTCTTCATAGGTGTGATTCGGCCAGCCGAAGCTCGGCGACGAAGTCATAGGCATCGGCGCGATAGCGCGACCGGGTGAACTCCACCACCTTGCCCGACGCAAGATAGGAGATGCGCTCGATGACGAGGCTCGGAGCCCCCGACGAGACGCCGAGCCTTGCGGCGTCGCTGTCGTCGAGGAGAGCCGCCGAAATCCGCTGGATGGCCCGGACGGGGCGCGCGCCGACCTTGTCGAGCGCCTCATAGAGCGAGCCGTCCAGCTCTTCGGGATGAGGCAGCATACGGCCCGAAAGCGACGCCCTTTCGATCGCCAGCGGATTGCCGTTGGCCATTCTGAGGCGGCCAATGCGCGCCACCTTCTCGCCGGCCGAAAGTCCAAGCGTCATGGTCTCCTCGGAGGTGGGCTCGTAGAGGCCTCGATCGAAGAATTCCGACCGCACGGCAAGCCCGCGCCGGGCCATGTCCTCGGTGAAGGAGGTCAGGACCGAGAGCGACTGTTCAACCCGCTCGACAGGCAGGGCGACGAAGGTTCCCGAGCCCTGGCGCCGCTTCAGAAGGCCGTGGGCCACGAGATCGCGAACCGCCTTGCGCACCGTGACGCGCGAGACGTCCGCAAGGTCGGCGAGATCGCGCTCGGAGGGCAGTGCGTCACCCGGCCCGAGCACGCCCGCCTCGACAGCGCTTTCGATGGACCTTCTGAGCCTCAGATAGAGCGGCCCGCCACCCCTCGCGGCGGCTCCACCGGAAAGGAACTGGCGCAGCGCCTCCGTCATGGCTGGTTCGCTCCGCCGGGGCCGAAGCGCTCCCGCGCGATCGCCAGCGCCCCGTGCAGCGCATCGCCGAAGGGCTGCTTCAAAATGGCGCCGAAGCGCGACGAAAGAAGGCCGGCATAGGCTGCGGAAAGACCGCCGAGCAGGCAAAGCCGATCGCAACCGGCGGGCATGAGCGCGGCCAACGCCTCTTCGACCGCGCGCCGCCCCTCGTCGAGAAGCCGCTCGGCGACCGGATCAGAGGTTCCCGCCGCCGCGATGATCCACGGCGCGAAGGTGCCGAAGTCCAGGGGACGGGCCGTATGGGCGAACTCGACGATGGCCT
The DNA here is from genome assembly GCF_900167365.1 of Consotaella salsifontis. Classification (GTDB taxonomy): domain Bacteria; phylum Pseudomonadota; class Alphaproteobacteria; order Rhizobiales; family Rhizobiaceae; genus Consotaella; species Consotaella salsifontis. The sequence goes on from NZ_FUXL01000005.1 coordinate 208,123, forward strand.
GCGGGTCGTTGCCGAAATGGGCGAGCACGCGCTGCGTCAGCGGCGAGCGAGGGTGAATGCCGTCATAGGCAAGGAGGGCCTCCTCCAGGAGCGCGCGCCCGAGACGCGCCCCGCCGCCGAGATCGCCAACCTTGAAGCCCCATCCCCCGACGAAGCGCACCGCGCCTTCAGCGCGCGCGGCGAAGATCGAGCCCGTCCCGATGATGGCCATGGCGCCGTCGTGAGGCCCCAACGCGCCGACAAGCGCGGTCAGCGCGTCGCTGACCACGGCGGAGCGGGCAAAGGGCAGCATGCCCTCCAGCAGCCGCCCGTTGCCGCCAACGTTGGCGCCGGCGAGACCGAGCACGGCAGGCATTTCGGCCAGCTTTTCCGGTTGAAGTCCGGCGTCACGGCAGGCAGCTTCGGCGGCCTCGATGATATGGGTGTGCGACGTCGCAAGATCGGTCACGATGTTGGCGGCGCCGGCCGTCCCAGTGCCAAGGACGCGGCCGTCTGCGCCTGCAACCGCAGCGCGACAGCCTGTTCCACCACCGTCGATGCCGATCATCAGGTCCAATGTGGTTTTCCTCTTTCACACATCATACCAATTTGCTACCAATAGCCAAATCAGGTCAGAAATGCCAGTGCCGAATAATCAGGCAGAGCGAGGAAAATAGGGGCAGGCGCAGTATTCAGGGCAAGGCCGGTGGATTGTTTTGGCATTCATTGCCGAGGTGGGAGGCGAAAGACTGCATGACGGTGGCCAGGACGGAAGAGTTGCATGAAGAGGCAGCCGACCTTGATCGGCGCCCTGCGGCCGAGGTGCTGGCTGTCCTCCTCCGGTCGCAACGCGCGGCCGCTGCCGCAGTCGAGCCCGCTCTTCCCGCCATCGCCAAGGCGGCCGCCCTCGCCGCCGAGTGCCTCGCCTCAGGCGGTCGTCTCGCCTATGTGGCCGCCGGCAGCTCCGGTCTCATGGCTCTCGCCGACGGGCTGGAACTACCCGCCACCTACGGCTTGCCGCCCGAGCGGGTCATCATCCTCTTCGCCGGCGGCGCCGAATCACTGCTGCGCATGGCCGGAGCGGTGGAAGATAGCGAGGCAGAGGGAGCGCGCGACGTCGAGCGGGCGAGCCTCGGGCGCGGCGACTGCGTCATCGGGATCTCGGCCAGCGGCTCGACGCCCTATGTGCTTTCGGGCATCGAGCGGGCACGAAAGGCGGGAGCGCGCATCATCTCCCTCGCCAACAACGAGCAGACGCCGCTCCTCGCCATGGCCGACGTGTCTGTGCTCCTGGAAACGCCGCCCGAGGTGATCGCCGGATCGACGCGCATGGGCGCTGCGACCGCGCAGAAGATCGCTCTCAACCTTCTCTCGACGATGATGGCCATCCGCCTCGGCCACGTCCATGACGGCCACATGGTGTCCGTTCAGGCCGACAACGAAAAGCTGCGGCGCCGCGCGGCGCGCATCGTCGCCGCCATCGGCGGCTGCCGCGAGGACGAGGCGAGAAGCCATCTTGCCGCGGCCGACGGCTCGGTCAAGGCTGCCGTTCTTCTCGCCGCCGGCGCGGGCGATCCCTCCGCAGCCTCGGCGCTTCTCGCGGCCAACGCCGGCCACCTTCGCCCGGCCCTGGCCGCGCTTCAACCTAGACAACCAGCCGCCCCAACCGGCGAACAACAGGGAGAATGAGATGAGACATACCGCATTGACGGGCCTGCTCCTGGCGTCCAGCGTTCTCGGCTCCGCGAGCCTGGCTGCTGCGGAGACGACTCTCACCATCGAGAGCTGGCGCAACGACGACCTCTCCATCTGGCAGGACAAGCTGATCCCAGCCTTCGAGAAGCAGCACCCCGACATCAAGGTGGTGTTCTCGCCCTCGGCGCCGCCGGAATACAACGCCGCACTCAACGCCAAGCTGGACGCGGGTTCGGCCGGCGACCTCATCACCTGCCGGCCCTTCGACGCCTCGCTCGAGCTCTTCAACAAGGGCAAGCTCGCCGACCTCACCAGCCTGCCGGGCATGGAGAACTTTTCCGACGTCGCCAAGGCGGCTTGGTCGACGGACGACGGCTCCAAGACCTTCTGCGTGCCGATGGCCTCGGTCATCCACGGCTTCATCTACAACAAGGCCGCCTTCGAGGAGCTCGGCCTCAAGGTGCCGACGACGCGCGAGGAGTTCTTCGCCGTTCTCGACAAGATCAAGGAAGACGGCAACTACATCCCCATGGCGATGGGCACCAAGGATCTCTGGGAAGCCGCGACCATGGGCTACCAGAACATCGGCCCGAACTACTGGAAGGGCGAGGAAGGCCGGAAGGCTCTGATCGCGGGCGAGCAGAAGCTCACCGACGAGCCCTGGGTGGCGCCGTTCGAGGAGCTGGCCAAGTGGAAGCCCTATCTCGGCGATGGCTTCGAGGCGCAGTCCTATCCGGACAGCCAGAACCTCTTCACCCTCGGCCGCGCGGCGATCTATCCGGCAGGCTCGTGGGAAATCGCCCCGTTCCGGGCGCAGATCGGCGATTCTTTCGAGATGGGCGCCTTCCCGCCGCCGGTGGAGAAGGCCGGCGACAAGTGCTACATCTCCGACCATACCGATATCGGCATGGGCCTCAACGCGGCGAGCAAGAACGCCGACGCGGCCAAGACCTTCCTCACCTGGGTCGCCTCGCCGGAATTCGCCAACATCTATGCCAACGCGCTGCCCGGCTTCTTCTCACTCGCCAAGACGCCGGTAGAGATGGAAGACCCGCTCGCCCAGGAGTTCGTCTCCTGGCGTGACAAGTGCGCCTCGACCATCCGCTCAACCTACCAGATCCTGTCGCGCGGCACGCCCAACCTCGAGAACGAGACCTGGGTGAAGTCGGCCAACGTGATCAACGGCACCGAGACGCCCCAGCAGGCCGCCGAAGAGCTCCAGAAGGGCCTCGCCAGCTGGTACGAGCCGCAGAAGAAGTAAGGCCGGGCTCTCCGCTCACGGGGCCGCCGTCTCGGCGGCCCCGTTCCAACCTTGACACGCGAAGGACGAGACAGAGCCGATGGCGGGAAAGAAGCCGATCCGCTGGCATATCGCCGTCTTCCTGGCGCCGGCCGTTCTCATCTATACGGCGATCATGATCCTGCCGCTGTTCGGCACGCTGGAGCTGTCGCTGTTCCACTCCTCGCCGGACGGCCGAACCTTTGTCGGCCTGGACAATTTCCGCACGCTCTTCGGCGATCCGCGCTGGGCGGCGAGCTTCTGGAACGCCCTTGCCAACAACACCTGGTTCTTCATCATCCACATGCTGGTGCAGAACCCCGTGGGCATCCTTCTCGCCGCGCTGCTCTCGCACCCGAAGCTCAGATTCCGCGCCTTCTATCGCACGGCGATCTTCGTTCCGACGATCCTCTCCTTCGTCATCGTCGGATTCGTGTGGAAGCTGATCCTCTCCCCGCTCTGGGGCGTCGCGCCGAGCCTGCTCGACCTCTTCGGCCTCAAGGCGCTGTTCTCGCCCTGGCTCGGCAAGGAGGAATACGCGCTCACCGCTCTCGGCCTCGTCTCGGTCTGGCAGTTCGTCGGCATCCCAATGATGCTGATCTATGCGGCACTCCTCTCCATCCCCGACGAGATCATCGAGGCCGCCGAGATCGACGGCATCACCGGCGTCGCGCAGTTCTGGAAGATCAAGCTGAGGCTGATCCTGCCTTCCATCGGCATCATATCGATCCTGACCTTCGTCGGAAATTTCAACGCCTTCGACCTGATCTATTCGGCGCAGGGCGCGCTCGCGGGGCCGAACTTCTCCACCGACATTCTCGGCACCTTCCTCTACCGCACCTTCTTCGGCTTTCAGCTCCAGATCGGCGATCCCAACATGGGCGCGACCATCGCCTCGATGATGTTCTTCATCATTCTCGTCGGCGTGTGCCTCTACCTCTTCGCCATCCAGAGGCGGCTGCGCCGCTACCAGTTCTGAACGGAGGCAGAGATGAGCAAGGCAACCAGCAGCCCCACCCGCTCCATCGCCGCCCACGGCGTTCTGATCCTCTACACGGTGATCGCGCTCTTCCCGGTGATCGTGATCCTGATCAACTCCTTCAAGAATCGGCAGGCGATCTTCCGCTCGCCGCTTTCTCTGCCGGGGCCGGAAAGCTTCAGCCTCATCGGCTATCAGACCGTGCTGAAGCAGGGCGACTTCCTGCTCTATTTCGAGAACAGCCTGATCGTGACCGTGGTGTCCATCGTGCTCGTTCTCTTGTTCGGGGCGATGGCCGCCTTCGCGCTGTCGGAATACCGCTTTCGCGGCAACACGCTGATGGGGCTCTATCTGGCGCTGGGCATCATGATCCCCATCCGCCTCGGCACCGTCGCCATTCTCCAGCTCATGGTCGCCTCCGGCCTCGTCAACACGCTGACCAGCCTGATCCTCGTCTACACCGCACAAGGGCTTCCGCTCGCCGTCTTCATCCTGTCGGAGTTCATGAAGCAGGTCTCGGACGACCTGAAAAACGCCGGGCGCATCGACGGGCTGTCGGAATATCGCATCTTCTTCCGCCTCGTCCTGCCCCTGGTGCGCCCCTCCATGGCGACGGTTGCCGTCTTCACCATGATCCCGATCTGGAACGATCTCTGGTTCCCGCTGATCCTGGCGCCGGCCGAATCGACCAAGACTGTCACGCTGGGCGCGCAGATGTTCATCGGCCAGTTCGTCACCAACTGGAACGCCGTCCTTGCCGCCCTGTCCCTGGCGATCCTGCCGGTTTTGATCCTCTACCTGATCTTCTCGCGCCAGCTGATTCGCGGCATCACCGCCGGAGCCGTCAAATGAGCCAGACCCCCATCAAGGTCCTCGTCGCCGGCCTCGGCAATATGGGCGCGTCCCATGCGCGCGCCTACCACACCGACCCCGGCTACGAGATCGTCGGCCTCGTGACGCGCGGCGGCAGACCCCTCCCGACCGAATTCGCCGCCTATCCGCATTTCACCGATTTTCACGAGGCGCTGGCGACGACGAAGCCGGACCTTGCCTCCATCAACACCTACACCGACACCCACGTGCCCTACGCCATCGCCGCGATGGAGGCAGGCGCCCACGTCTTCGTCGAAAAGCCTTTGGCAACGACGGTGGAGGACGCGCGTCGGGTCGTCGACACCGCCGCCCGCCTCAAGCGCAAGCTCGTCGTCGGCTACATCCTGCGCCATCATCCGTCCTGGATGCTCTTCATCGAAAAGGCGCGCGAGCTGGGCGGGCCGTTCGTCATGCGCCTCAACCTCAACCAGCAGTCCTTCGGCGAGCAATGGGCGCTCCACAAGACGCTGATGGAAACCACCTCGCCCATGGTCGACTGCGGCGTCCACTATGTCGACGTCATGTGCCAGATCACCGATGCGAGGCCGAAGGAGGTGCGTGGCATGGGCGTGCGCCTCACCGACGAGATCGCCCCCGACCAGTTCAACTACACCCATCTTCAGGTGCTCTTCGACGACGGGTCCGTCGGCTGGTACGAGGCGGCCTGGGGGCCGATGATTTCCGAAACGGCCTTCTTCGTCAAAGACGTGATGACGCCGAAGGGCTCGGTTTCGATCGTCGTCGAGGACGGCTCGAAGTCGTCCGATATCGACACCCACACCAAGACCTCGCGCATCCGCGTCCACCACGGCGCGCTTTCCGCCGACGGCCGGTTCGCGCGGGACGACGATTGGCTTTCGACGGTGGACGAACCGGGCCACGACGCGCTTTGCGCGCGCGAGCAGGCTTTCATGGCGAAGGCCATCCGCGAGGATCTCGACCTTTCCCGCCACAACGAGGACGCCGTGCGCTCGCTCGCCATCGTCCTTGCCGCCGACCGGAGCGCCCACGAGGGTCGCCCGATCGCTCTGGAATTCTAGAAGAGAGACACGCGCATGGCCGAGGCGACCGGCACCAGCATTCTCGAACTGAAGGCCGTCACCAAGAAGTTCGGCCCCGTGGAGGTCATCCGCGGCATCGATCTTGATGTCCGGCAAGGCGAGTTCATCGTTTTCGTCGGCCCGTCGGGCTGCGGCAAGTCCACGCTTCTGCGCATCATCGCCGGCCTCGAGGACGCCTCAGCCGGAGAGGTCTGGATCGCCGGCCAGGAGGTTTCGTCAACGCCGCCCGCCAACCGCGGCATCGCCATGGTGTTTCAGACCTACGCGCTCTATCCGCACCTTTCCGTGCGCGACAACATGCGCCTGGGCCTCAAGCAGGCGGGCACGCCGGCGGCCGAGATCGACCGGCGGGTGGAGGTTGCCTCCACCATGCTGTCGCTGGATCCCTATCTCAAGCGCTTCCCGGCCGAGCTTTCCGGCGGCCAGCGCCAGCGCGTCGCCATCGGGCGTGCCGTGGTGCGCGAGCCGACCCTCTTCCTCTTCGACGAGCCGCTGTCGAACCTCGACGCCGGGCTGCGCGTCAACACGCGCCTGGAGATCGCTCAGCTCCACCGCCGCCTGAACGCCACGATGATCTACGTCACCCACGATCAGGTGGAGGCGATGACATTGGCGGACCGCATCGTCGTGCTTTCCGCCGGCCGGATCGAGCAGGTCGGCGCGCCAATGGAGCTCTACAACAACCCGGCCAACGAGTTCGTCGCGGGCTTCATCGGAAGCCCCAAGATGAACTTCATCGAGGGCGCGCGTCTTGGCGACAAGGCCAAGACCCTCGGTATCCGCCCCGAGCATCTCACCGTCGACCCCAATTCGGGAGCCTTCAAGGGCACGGTGGTCCATGCCGAGCATCTCGGCGGCGACACCAACCTCTATGTCGAGACGGAGAAGGCGGGCCTCATCACCGCCCGCCTCTTCGGCGAATACCAGGCCGCGCCCGGCGCCACCGTTCATCTCACCCCCCTCCCCGGCCGCATGCTGCGCTTCGATGAGACGGGAAAGACCATCGGGACGATGTGAGGATGACCGGAGCAGGAGCAGCGCCTTCTGCTTTGTGATCCTTGGTGTGCCGACGGCGTTCTTGGCCTTGGTCCTCGGCGTGCCGCGTGGAGGAGGCGAGCGAACCGGCGGCCTCACTGCAGACGTACAACACAGCGTGGGCGGCCACACGGTTTATTTCGTAAACATCGCAACTCATCTGGGACACAACGGCTTGCTGTCCGGAGGTCAAGCCGATTACGCCAAAGAGGAGCGACCGATGAACACGGAACTTCGCAACCGCATTTTCGCCAACGATCGCCTTCTCAAGGCACTGATCACCCTGATTTCGCTGCGCGATCCGCATCTGCTCGATGAACTGAAGGAGATCTTCGAGTTTGCGGCGGAAACGGGCAATCCCATGGGCGACGCCCCCGCCGGCGCGTGGGAGCATCTGCGCGAGGAACTGGAAGCGATCGCCGCGCTCAGCCAAGCGGCCGAGCAGGGCCTCGAGCACTGAATCTGGCCTCCGAAGGTTGCCATTCATCGAGCATCCGGCAGCCGCGAATGTCTCGGGCGCCGAAGCCATCGCTCCCTTCGTGGCGGCGGGGATCGATCGCCTGGGCATGGCGCCGTCCGCCCCAACCGGCGCCATCGCCCATATCACTCGCCCAGCCGCATGCTCCTCTCCGGTGACGCCGGACGCAGCTTGAGCCCGCCCGGTGGTTTGTTCACAGGCGGCTTCGGGACGAAAATTCGGGCCGCCGTGGCGGCTCAGACCCCCGGCTGGGCATCCCCGCCGGTTGCGCCGAACACCTGTCCGGTCGAGTAGCTGAAGGCGGGGTCGGCAAGCGCCACGTACAAAGGCGCGAGCTCCACGGGTTGCCCGGCCCGTCCCACCGGCGTGCTCGATCCGAAATTCGGGATATTCTCCGGCTTCTGTCCGCCCGTCACCTGCAGCGGGGTCCAGATCGGTCCCGGCGTCACGGCATTGACGCGGATTCCGCGCGAGCCAAGCTGTTTCGCCATCGTCTTGGTGAACAGCAGGATCGCGGCCTTCGTCATCGAATAATCGATCAGGATCTCGGGGGCGGAGGCGGCCACCTCGCTCGAGGTGTTGATGATGGCCGCGCCTGAATTCAGATGCGGCAGCGCCGCCTTGGTGAGCCAGAACATGGCGTAGAGATTGGTCTTCATCGTCTGGTCGAACTGCTCGTCCGACAAGTCTTCGAGGCCCGGCACCCATTTCTGATAGGCGGCGTTGTTGACCAGGATATCGAGACCGCCGAGCGCCTCGACGGCCCGGCCGGGCAGCGCCGTGGTGTACTCCTTGTCGCGCAGGTCCCCGGGGAACGCGGCAAACTTGCGGCCCGCCTTCTCCACGACCTGCTTGACCTCCTCAGCGTCGGGCTCCTCCTCCGGAAGATAGCAGATCGCGACGTCCGCGCCCTCCTTGGCGAAGGCGATCGCGGCGGCGCGCCCGATCCCGCTGTCACCGCCGGTGATCAGTGCCCGCTTGCCGGTGAGCCGGCCGGTCCCCTGGTAGGTTTCTTCACCGTGATCAGGCCGGGGATCCATCTTCTGGGCAAGCCCGGGCCAGGGCTGCTCCTGCTTTGGATAGGGTGGCTTCGGGAAATCGGCGGCCTGTCTCGTCATGGGCGCATTGCTTCCGCCGGACTGGCCGCTCTGCGCAAAGGCGGGAGCCGCAGCAGCGGCGGCACCGGCCATTGCGGCACTGGCGACGAAGGCGCAGCGAGCGGGATCGAACTCGGTCATCGAGTGCTCCATTCTCGTTCGAGGGGTGGGCGGCCCGCTTGGCGACGGGTCAGCAAAGCAATCCCTCGCCGCCAAGCTCGTTCCGGGCTCTTTTGGAAGAAGAAACTTGCCAGCCAACAATGGAGTGAACGATCGGCTCGACGGTTTCCCAGGTTGCGGAGGCCGGACGACCGCGGAAATCCTCGTGACGATGGCATTTCTCTCCGGCGCGTCCTAGACCAGCGTCGGAACACCGCGCGAGGGACGAACGCCATGGCGAACCCGGCAGCCGAGATCTGGACGATCGGCCATTCGAATCACGCCTATGAGGCTTTTCTGGAGCTGCTTCGGAGCCACCAGATCACCGCGCTCGCCGACGTCCGCTCCATTCCCTATTCGCGCCGGGTGCCGCATTTTTCCCGCGCGCCGCTCTCGGCGCGGCTGCGGGAGGACGGCATCGCCTATGTCCATCTCGGCCTTGAGCTCGGCGCGCGGCCGAGTGATCCGGCCCTGATGACCAACGGCCATGCGGATTTCGACAAGATCGCAGCAGGAGACGCGTTCAACACCGGTCTCGACCGGCTGATCGAGGGCGCCAAGAGCCACCGCATCGCCATCATGTGCGCCGAGCGCGATCCGGCCGACTGCCACCGCTGCCTGCTTGTCGGCCGCGCGCTCCACGAGCGCGGCGTCCTGGTGCGCCACATCCTGGCCGATGGCGAAGTGACCGATCAGGCGGCCATCGAGGGCCGGCTCATGGCGATGCACGGGCAAGGCGAGGTCGACCTGTTCGCCTCGCCCGAAGAGCGGCGTGCGGCCGCCTATCGGCGACACCTCGCGCCCGCATCCTGAGCTTCAGAGAATCCCCTTCACCCGCATGTGATAGAGCAGGATGATCGTCTTGGCGTCGCGGATCTCGCCGCGATCGATCATCGCGAGCGCCTCGTCGAAGTCCACCTCGATGCGCTCGATATCCTCGCCCTCGTCCGCCGCGCCACCACCTTCCGAGCCGCGCACGCCCGCCTCGATCTCGGCGAGATAGAAGTAGAGCCGCTCGGTGACGGCGCCGGGGCTCATGAAGATGTCGAAGAGCTCGGAGACATCGCGAACGTGATAGCCCGTCTCTTCCTCGACCTCCTTGATGATCGCCGCCTTGGGATCGAGGTCGTCGACGAGCCCCGCCGTCGCCTCGATCAGCATGCCATCGCCGCCCTCGTTGACGTAAGCCGGCAAACGGAACTGCCGTGTCAGGACAACGCTGCGCTTCTGGCGGTCATAGAGCAGGATGGCAACGCCGTTGCCGCGATCATAGGCCTCGCGCGCGGCGCTCTGCCAGGCGCCGTCACGCCGGCGTTGGGCGAACGTATAGCGGCGCAGCGTATACCAGGCATCGGAGAGGATTTCGGCCCTTTCCAGCCGGACATGGTCGCTGTCGCCCGGCCAGGGCGCTTCTTTGGAGGACATGAGGGAAGTATCTCCGTCGGAAGGATCGGGAGGCGGCATTCTATCCCGCTCCCCGGCGCCAGCGCCAGACCGTCGTCGCCTTGAAGTCAGCGTCCTCCAACGCCTGGCTGGTGGGCACGCGGTGGACCGCCAGCCGTTCGAGCCTCTCGACCGGTACATAGGCACGGCCGGGATCGCCGATGAGGATTTGGACGCCCTCGCCCGCCAGCCTGTCGAACCAGGGAATGATCGCCGCGCTCATCGCCCGGTCGAAGAAGACGTCGCCGGCCAGCAGAATATCGGCCTTGATCATCTTGCCGACGGGGTCCTTGATGGCAATGTCGATCGAAACGCCGTTGGCCTCCGCATTGAGGAGAATGGCGGCGCCGCAGAAGGGATCGATGTCCACCGCCGTCACATGCGACGCGCCTGCCTTCCGCGCTGCGATCGCCACAAGACCGGAGCCCGAGGCGAAGTCGACGACGCGGCGTCCGGCGACGACGGCGGGATGGTCGAGGATGAAGCGGGCCAGCCCCTGCCCACCAGCCCAGGCGAAGGCCCAGAAGGGCGGTGCGAGGCCGGCGGACTGAAGCTCCGCCTCCGTCTTCAGCCACAGACCGTGCGCCTCCTCGGCGAGGTGAAGCGCAACCTCCGGCACGGAGGGAACGCGCTGAAGGCGCGTCTCCGCAAGAACGAAGGCGCGGGCGCCCGGCACGGTAAGGCCGGCGCCCTTGCCGTCACTTGGCGTCGCCTCCCCTGGTCCCCTTGAGACGCTTGCTCTGCTGTTGCAGGTCATCGATGAGCTTGGAGGCCTCCGCCTTGGTGAGCGAGGAGTCGAAGTCGTGGTCCGTCTCCTCGCACAGCGTCTTGAGATAGGACGCCTGGGCGCCGGTCATCGGCTCGTCGGCCGTCGTCCAGTCGTCGGGGTTCTTTTCCGTGTTGGAGGCTTGCTCCGCCTTCGGGGCATCGGTCATGGAGATCTCCGTCTCAGGATTATGTTCCTGAAATGTTCAGCCCCCTCCTTCGTTCCCCGCCCCAGGCACGCCTCAGACCATCACGCTTGCCGGATCGAGCCCGCCCATCTCGCAGATCCTGCGAAACTCCGCCTCGCCGACCGGCTGAACCGACAGGCGCGAATTGGAAACGAGCACCATGTCCTTCAACGCCGGCTCCGCCTTGATGGTCTCCAGCGTCACCGGGCTCGGCATGTCCGCGACGGCCATGAGATCGACGCACTCCCAGGCCGTGCCGGGGGCCGTCGAATCAGGATGGGCCTCGGCCGCAACCTCGACCACGCCGACCACCGCCTTGCCCTCGTTGGAATGATAGAAGAAGCCGCGCTCGCCTGTCTTCATGGCGCGCATGAAGTTGCGCGCCTGATAGTTGCGGACACCATCCCACTCCTGCCCCGCCTCGCCCTTCGCCTTCTGCTGGTTCCAGGACCACTTGCCCGGCTCGGATTTGAACAGCCAATAGGCCATGGGCTTCCCCTCTCAGGCGGCGTCGGGCTTGTTCAGTGCCCACACCCAGGGGCGGATGGTCACGGAGGAGAAGAGCCCGGCCTTGGCATAGGGATCGCCATCGGCGATCGCCTGTGCCGCCGCCGCATCCTCCGCCTCGATCATGACGAGGCTGCCGTTCGGCTTGCCGTTCTCACCGAGGAAGGGGCCGGCAAACTTCATGGCATCGCCAAATGAGGACAGGTAGTCGAGGTGGGCGGCCCGCGTTTCGGCACGCAGCGATCCGGCGTCCGCGCGATCCGTGCAAAGAAGGGCGAAGAGCATGGGTCAATCCTTTCCTGTCAGTCCCATTCGCGTTTGAGGGGGCGGGCGAGAAGCGCCTTCATCGCCTCCTCGAGTGTCATGCGCCCCGCCACGACGGCGGCGACGACGTCGATGATCGGCGCCTCGATGCCACGCTCGGCGGCGATCCGCGCGGCAATCTCGGCGGAATGCACCCCTTCGGCCAGCTTGAGCTTCGACACGTCCTCGCCGCGCCCGAGCGCCAGTCCGAAGGTGAAGTTGCGCGACTGGGCGCTGGAGCATGTGAGGATGAGGTCGCCGAGGCCGGAGAGGCCCATCAGCGTCTCGGCGCGCCCACCCAGCGCCTCGCCAAGACGGCGCAACTCGACGAAGCCGCGCGCCGTCAGCGCGGCGGCGGCCGATGCGCCGAGGCGCCTTCCGTGGACGGCGCCGACGGCGATCGCCAGGATGTTCTTGAGCGCGCCTCCCGCCTCCACGCCGGCAAGATCGTCCGAGGCATAGCAGCGCAAGGTTTCCGTTGAGAGCGCGCGAGCGAGGTCGTCGGCAAGCGCAATCTCGCCCGCCGCAACCGTCACCGCCGTCGGCAGGCCGCTGGCCACATCGGCGGCAAAACTTGGACCGGACAGCACGGCCGCGCGCGCCGTCGGCGCTTCCTCCCGAAGAACATCGGAGGCAAAATCGCCGGTCGCCTTCTCGATGCCCTTGGCGCAAAGGACCACGGGCGTACGATCCTGAAGGAGCGGAGCAAGGCTTGCCGCGACTGCCCTGACGCTCTGCGTCGGCACGACGGCAAGAACGATCTCTGCGCCGGTGGTCGCGGCCGCGAGGTCGTCGGTGGCGGTCAATCCCTGCGGCACAGGGATGCCGGGCAGATACCGGGCATTCTCACGGCTCTGGTTGATGGCGGCCGCCATCGCGGTATCGCGCGCATAGAGCGTCACCTCATGCCCCGCTTTGGCATAGAGCGCGGCGAGCGCCGTGCCCCAGGCGCCGCCGCCGATCACGGCAAAGCGCGTCATGCCTTGGCCCCCCGCTTGCCGAACCCGATCATCGGCGCAGCCTGTTCGTCCAGCGGCCAGCGTGGGCGCACCGGCGCCTCGAAGCCGTCGAAAAGCCCGGCCTCCAGCCGCTCGAGCCCGGCATGGGCGATCATCGCGCCATTGTCGCCGCACAGGGAAAGCGGCGGCGCCACCAGCCGTACGCCATGACCCTGGCAGGCGGCATTAAGGGCCGCCCGGATGGCGCCGTTGGCGGCGACCCCTCCGGCAACGGCGAGCACGGGGTCGGCAAGATCGGACAGCTCAGCCCGGTAACGTTCGAGAGCCCGGCCGATGCGGTCGCGGACGCTGTCCGCCGCCGCCGCCTGGAAGCCGGCGCAAAGGTCGGCGACATCCTGGTCCGAGAGAGGCGCCGCCGCGTTCGCCGCCTGTCGCACCGCCGTCTTGAGGCCGGAAAAGGAGAAGTCGAGTCGCTTCTCGCCCCTCATGGGGCGCGGCAGATGAAAGCGCCCGGCATCGCCGGAGGCGGCGGCGCGCTCCACCAGAGGGCCGCCCGGATGGCCGAGCCCCAGCATCTTCGCGGTCTTGTCGAAGGCTTCGCCAAGGGCGTCGTCGATGGTCGTTCCCCAGCGCTCGTAGCGCCCGAGACCCCGCACCAGGAGAATCTGCGTGTGGCCGCCAGAGACAAGCAGGACGAGATAGGGGTAGGCGACCGCGTCGGTGAGACGCGGCGTCAGCGCGTGGCCTTCCAGATGATTGATCGCGAAGAAGGGCAGTTTTCTTGCCGCCGCCAGCGCCTTGCCCGTCATCGCCCCGACGATGAGGCCGCCGACAAGGCCGGGGCCGACTGTCGCCGCGATGCCGGCGAGCCCTTCGAGCCCGGTTCCGGCCTCGGTCAGCGCGGCCTTGACGATGCCGTCCACCGCCTCGACATGGGCGCGGGCCGCGATTTCCGGCACCACGCCGCCAAAGGCCGCATGCTCCTCCGTCTGGCTGAGTACGACACTGGATAGAATGACCGGCGCGCCCGATGCCGTCCTCCCCACGACGGCCGCCGCGGTCTCGTCGCAGCTCGTTTCGATGCCGAGCACCGGCCCTTTCGGAGCGGCGGAAACCGGGTTGACTGGACGGGGCACCAACAAGGACATCCTCTTTGCGTTGCGCGGCAGGCTGATCCGCCTTACCCCTATGCTCCCAAACCGGACCGGCAAAACCTTGCCGGGTTGGAGAAGAAGGTCGGAATGCGGCGCGTCACGCCCTTCCGGTAGCAAAGGGTTGATCCATGACGCAATCGAAACCCGTCGTCATCGGCACCAGAGGCAGCAAACTCGCGCTCGCCCAGGCGGCGGAAGTGCGCGCGCGCCTGATGGCCGCGCACGGGCTGGAGGAAAGCGCCTTTGCCATCCAGGTGATCTCGACGGCGGGCGATCGCATTCTCGACCGTCCCCTGGCCGAGGTAGGCGGCAAGGGCCTCTTCACCAAGGAGATCGAGGAGTCGCTGCTCGACGGGCGGATCGATCTCGCCGTCCATTCCTCCAAGGACGTGGCGACGGTGCTGCCCAATGGTCTCGAGCTTTCCGTCTTTCTGCCGCGCGAGGATGTACGCGATGCCTTCATCGGGCGCACCGCGCCGACCCTTGACGCCCTTCCGGCCGGCGCCGTGGTGGGAACGGCTTCCCTCCGCCGCCAGGCGCTGGTCAAGCGCCTGCGCCCGGATCTCGAGGTCAAGACGTTTCGCGGCAACGTTCAGACGCGGTTGAGGAAGCTCGAGGAGGGCGAGGCCGACGCGACGCTTCTGGCGATCGCCGGGCTGAAGCGCATGGCCATGGAGGATGTGGCGACGGAGGTGCTCGACCTCGAGCGCTTTCCGCCGGCTCCGGGTCAGGGCGCGATCACAGTGGAAAGCCGGATCGGTGACGAACGTCTCGGCGGCCTGCTCGGCGCCATCGACCATCGCGAGACGCATCTCGCCTTGCTGGCGGAGCGGGCATTCCTGGCCGAGCTCGATGGCTCCTGCCGGACGCCGATCGCCGCACGCGCCACCATCGAGGGTGAAACGATCACTCTGACGGGAATGATCCTGACGCCGGACGGTACGCGGGCGCACACCACGCGGCGAAGCGGCCCGGTGGGTGAGGCCACCGCGATTGGGCAGGAAGCGGCGCGTGTCGTCATCGCCGAGGCAGGGCCCGGCTTCTTTGACGGCTGGCGGTGCTGAAGGACCAGGAAGCCAATGGCGAGGGTCCTGATTCTGCGGCGGCATGAGGAGGCCCAGCGCACGGCCCGCCTGGTCTCCGAGCGGGGTCACGAGCCGTTGATCCTGCCCACGGAGGAGGTCGTTGCCCTGCCAGGCCCGCCTCCGTCGAGAGACGTCGAGGGATTTCTCGTCACCAGCGCCAATGCCGTCGGCGCGCTCGCGGCCGCCTTCCCGCGTGACGGGCGCCCGCTCCTCGCCGTGGGCAAGGCGACGGCGAAAAAAGCGCAAGATGCCGGCTTCAGCCATATCAAAGCCGGCTCTGGCAAGGCCGAGGATCTCGCGGCTCTCGTATCGACCGTGTTTGGTCAACCGCGACGCCCGCTCCTCTACGCAACCGGGCGTCAACGCACGGCCACATTGGAGCAACGCCTTGCCGCATCAGGCATCGCCCATCTCGTATGGGAGGCCTACGACATGCGCCCGCTCCACCCGTCGGGGAACGAGATAGCGGCGGCGGTCGGCGGCAAGCCGGCTGATTTCACGCTGCTTCTGTCGGCGGCCCAGGCGCGGGCGTTTGCGGCGCTGATCGACGAGGAACCGGCCCTCCTCGGCCCCGCTCGCCCCCTGTGCCTTTCGCCGCGCATCCGCGACGCACTGCCTTTCTCTTTGGCCGATGCCGCGGCCATTTCGCCCGAACCACATCTTTTGTCGCTTTTCGATTGCTTTCTATAACCTAGTTTCGCAAAGCGAGGGCGTCCTGACTTGCGTCCCGTCCGGTCGCGGATCAATAGGGGAGCCGAGCCTAGGTCGGTCCCGCGCCCTGCCGGGACCCGCCAAGCATGAAGGAAACGGAGTCGTCTCGATGAACAGTCGCCCCCGGCGCTCGCGGCCCAACAAGCAGGAAGGCCCGACGATCGATCTTACCGCCGAGGACAAGACCGTGGCGCGAACGCCAGACGAGGAAACGTCGGCGGAGGCGACCCGGCAAGCCGCGCCCGATCCCACTCCCGAAGAGGCGGCATCGGAGCCAAGGCCCGACGTCCCGGACATCGAGGCAGGCAGCCCGCCGATCGAGCCGTCCGAGAGCGCAGCGGTCGAGCGTTCCGCCATCGAGGAAGCCCCGGCCGGGTCGACCTCGACCGAAGAGCCCATCCCTGCCCAAGAGCCCGCTACCGATACGACCGAAGAGCTCGCCGGCCCGCGGGAATTTGCCGAGGACGAAGGTTTGCAGGCGCCCGAGGCAGAAGCCGCCCCGGCGGCCGACGACGGTCTCACCCAGGCCGACCGCGATCTTATCCTGGAAGCCGCACACCCTCACTCGGCGCATGAAGAGCCCGAACACTCGACGCGCCCGCCTTTTTCCGGCACGCCGTTATCGCCCGCCTATGAGGCCGCTCCCCACGGCGGCGGGTTCGGCCCTGCCTTGGGTGCCGGCCTTCTTGGCGCGGTGATCGCCCTCGCCGGCGCCGGCGTCCTACAATATGCGGGGGTTTTGCCTTCGGTCGCGACCGAAGAGGCCGCTCCGATGGACGATGTGGCGCGCAAGGGCGACATCCAGCAGTTGCAGAACCAGATTCAGGACATGAAGGGCGGGCTCGATCAGGTCCGCTCCGCCCAGGCGGCCGGCGGCGATACGGCCGCAGCGACATCGAGCCGGCTCCAGGAGCTGGACAACCGCATCTCCGCCGTGGAGAAAGGCGGCGGCGGACAGGCGGCGGGCGATCTCGACGGCCTTCGGCAATCGGTGAACGAGGCGACCAACACGGCCAATGCCGCCAACGCGGCGATCGAGGAGGTTCGCCAGACGGCAACCAAGGCCAACGACACAGCCAACCAAACCGCGAGTGCGCTCGACGAGCTGCGCTCCACCGTCGACGCCAACCGCCAGAACGCGGAGAACTCCGTTGCCGAGGCAAGGCAGGTGGCCGATTCGGCCAACCAGACCGTTGCCCAGCTCGCGGACCGTCTCTCCGCCGTGGAAGCGGCCAATGCCAAGGCGCGCGTCGCTCTCGCCGCCGCCTCGCTGAAGGCCGCCATCGATCGCGGCGACCCGTTCATGAGCGAGCTCGAAACCTATGCCGCAGCCGCCGGCGGTGACGAAGCCGTCGCCGACTTGCGCGATTTCGCGGCCAAGGGCGTTCCGACCGAGCGCACCTTCGCAGCCGAATGGAGCGACGTGAAGGACAGGATCGCCGCGGCGCTGGCACCGAGCGGCCCCAATGTCGGCATCGGAGAGCAGGTTCTCTCCGGTCTCAAGGGTCTCGTTTCCGTCCGTCCGGCTGGCAATGCCACGACTGCGGCGCCGGCCGCCGACGTTCCGGTGCTCGCGCAGATGGATCAGGCGATGGCTGAGGGCAATTTCCGCCATTGGCTGGAGCTCTGGCAGGGCCTGCCCGATCCGGGCAAGGCGGCGAGCCAGGATTTCGAGGAGGCCGTCCGCTCGCGCATCGCCGCGGACGATGTCGCCGAAAAAGCGCTGGGCGGAGCCCTTGGCGCCAATCAGACGGCAGGGTGAGGACATTCCATGTTGCGTGTGCTGGCCTTTTTCCTCATCGTTCTCGCCGCCGGCCTGGGCTTTGCCTGGCTTGCCGACAATCCCGGCATGGTGTCGCTCACCTGGCAGGGGCAGCATGTCGAAACCAGCTTCCTGGTCTTCGTCATAGCTGAGGCGCTGCTGATCTTCGCGGCGCTGATCCTCGCCTGGCTGATCGTCGCCTTTTTTCGCACGCCCGGAGCGCTCGGCGGCTATTTCCGCCGTCGCAAGCGCGATCGGGGCTATGACGCCCTGTCTCGCGGCATTCTCGCCGCCGGAGCGGGCGATGCCGTCGCCGCCCGCCGCCTCGCCAAGCGCAGCGAGAAGCTTCTCGGCAATCGCCGCGAGCCGCTGGTGCGCTTCCTCGACGCACAGACGGCGATGATCGAGGGCGACCATCAGCGCGCCCATGCCGCCTTCGAATCCATGGAGCGCGACCCGCAGACCCGTCTTCTCGCCCTGCGCGGCCTCTACCTGGAGGCCGAGCGCGCCGGCAACGAGACTGCGGCCCGGCACTATGCCGAGGAAGCGGCGCGGATCGCCCCGCAGCTGCCCTGGGCGGGCGGCGCGGTGCTGGAAGCGAAGTCCTTGGAGAAGGATTGGGACGGGGCACTGCAGATTCTCGAGGCGCAGCGCGAATCGCGCCTCGTGGGCAGGGACGATTCGAAACGTCTGCGCGCCGTGCTTCTGACCGCCAAGGCCAAGGCGGTGGCCGATGCCGATCCCACCACGGCCAAGAATGCCGCCATTGAGGCGCACAAGCTTGCGCCGGACCTCGCGCCGGCGGCTGTCACGGCAGCGCGCGCCCTCTTCCGCCTCGGCGATATCCGGCGCGGCGCCAAGATCCTCGAATCCGCCTGGACGACGGAGCCGCATCCGGAGATCGCGGAAGCCTATGTCAACGCCCGGCTCGGCGACTCGACATCGGAGCGACTGAAGCGCGCCAAGACGCTGCAGTCGCTGCGGCCGAACCACGTCGAGTCGTCCATCTGCGTCGCCCACGCCGCGCTCGATGCCCACGACTTCGCTCTCGCCCGCGAGGAAGCGCTCGCGGCGAGCCGCATGGGGCCGCGCGAAAGCGTGTTCCTGCTTCTTGCCGATATCGAGGAGGCCGAGGGCGGCAACGAGGGCAAGATGCGCGAGTGGCTTTCCCGCGCCCTGCGCGCCCCGCGCGATCCCGCGTGGACGGCCGACGGCATGGTGTCGGAGGAATGGCAGCCGATCTCGCCTGTCACCGGCCGGCTCGACGCCTTCCGCTGGAAAGTGCCGGTGCAGCGCCTCGGCGCCGCAGAGCCGCTGAATATTTCCCACGAGGAGGAGGCAGCCCGTCCGCTCGTCGAACACGCGCCGGTGACCTCTGCGTCGACTCAGCCATCGGCCGAGAACCATCCGACGAGTGGAGCCGCGTCACCATCTCCCGTGGACGCGGACGACGAAACTC
The DNA here is from genome assembly GCF_900167365.1 of Consotaella salsifontis. Lineage (GTDB taxonomy): Bacteria > Pseudomonadota > Alphaproteobacteria > Rhizobiales > Rhizobiaceae > Consotaella > Consotaella salsifontis. Next base: position 227,094 of record NZ_FUXL01000005.1, read on the forward strand.
CGCCTTCGACAGGCACCACGCCGCCGCCCGGCGGTCAGGAGCATGGCGAAGGCGGCCGGATGCGGTTGTTCTAGCCCGTGCTGGCTGATCGCCTGAAGGAGCTGGTCCGTTTTCTCGGCGGCGATGGCGAGGGCGTCGCCGGCTCGTCGCTCGGGCCGGACGATCCTCGCGTTGCCGCCGCCGCCCTGCTCGTCCATGTCGAGCGCGCCGACGGCAGGATGACCGAGGCCGAGCGGGAGAGCCTGCGCGCCGCCCTTGCAACGGAATTCTCGCTGTCGGAAGATGAGATAGACCGCGTCACCGACGCCGGCGGCCAGGCGGACGCCGAGGCTGTCGATCTCTATCGCTTCACCAACGTCCTGATGCACGCTCTCGACGCGCAAGGGCGCGTGCGCTTCATAGAACTGCTTTGGGAGGTCACTTTCGCCGACGGCGAGGTGCATGAGCTGGAGGACAACCTGATCTGGCGGATCGCCGATCTTCTCGGCGTCTCGACACGAGATCGAATGCTCATGAAGCACCGGGCCGCCGATCGACACGACAAAGGTGGATGAGAATGGCGGAAACGGCCGGAAAGAGCGCTCAAGAGACATTGGACGAAGCGGCCGAGCGCCGTTTCGTGCTGGGTGGCGCTTCCGACCCCCGGCCGATCCTGGCGGTCCTGCACCAGGAGATGTCGACGACCGGCCGCGTCGGCCAGATCCTTCAGTCCCATGGCGTTGCCCTGGACATTCGCCGGCCGGTGATGGGCGACGCTCTCCCCGAAACGCTGGAGAATCATCGCGGCGCCATCATCTTCGGCGGACCGCCCAGCGCCAACGACGACGAGCCTTATCTTCGCCAGGAGATCGAATGGCTCAAGGTGCCGCTGGAGGAAAAGCGCCCCTATCTCGGCATTTGTCTTGGCGCCCAAATGCTGGCCAAGCATCTCGGAGCGGAGGTCGGGCCGCGTTCGGACGATATGGTGGAGATCGGATATTATCCCCTGTCCACCACGACGGAAGGCCGCCGGCTCATGCCTCATTGGCCGTCCATGGTCTATCAGTGGCACCGTGAGGGGTTCGATCTGCCGTCTGGCGCCTCGCTGCTCGCCACCGGCGATCGCTTTCCCAACCAGGCGTTCCAATATGGCGAGACGGCCTTCGGCGTTCAGTTTCACGCCGAGCTTACCCTCGCCATGCTTCACCGCTGGACGACGCGCGGCCACGAGCGCACGCTGCTTCCGGGCGCTCAGAAGCGCCGCCAGCACTTCGACGGGCGCGCGATCTACGACGCGCCGGTGCGCCGCTGGCTCGAGGATTTTCTCGCGCACATCTTTGGCGAGCCGGCCAAGAGCTGACGCCGGACTCGGCCGCGCCCTCTTCCCTCAAACCCGGCCGGCGAGATGGCGCGCCTTGCGCAGCTCCGGGAACAGCGCCGACCAGATTCCGGCGACGGCGATCGTCGCGAAGCCGCCGAGCACCACCGCTGGCACGGCGCCGATCCAGAACGCCATCACGCCCGCGCGAAACTCGCCAAGCTCGTTGGACGCGCCGATGAACACCTGGTTCACGGCGTTGACGCGCCCGCGCACATGGTCCGGCGTCCAGAGCTGCATCAGGGTTTCGCGCACATAGACGCTGATCATGTCGCACGCGCCCATCGTCGCCAGCGCCACGATGGACAGCCAGACCCATTGAGACAACCCAAAGACAACGGTGAAGAAGCCGAACAGGGCGACGAAGACGAACATGATCCGTCCCGCATGATCCTTGACGGGGTGGGCGGCGAGCCAAAGCGCCATGCCGATCGCGCCGAAGGAGGGCGCGGCGCGCAAGAGCCCGAGCCCCCACGGCCCAACATGGAGGATGTCGCGCGCATAGACCGGCATCAAGGCGACCGCGCCGCCGAGAAGCACCGCAAACAGGTCGAGCGAAATGGCGCCAAGCACGACCTTCTCCGTCCACACATAGCGGAAGCCGGCGATCACCGTGGACATGCTCTTGCCTTCGTTCGTCACCACTCGCTGGGCGGGGGCATGGATCGAGAAGACGAAAACGGCCGCGAGGAGGAAGAAGATGACGGCGACGGCATAGGGCACGTTGGCGCCCACGCCGTAGAGCAGGCCACCGATCACCGGGCCGATAATGCTCGCCGCCTGCCAGGACGAGGAGTTCCAGGCGATGGCGTTCGCCAGCTCCTCGCGCGTCACCAGGTTGACCACCAGGGACTGCTGCGCCGGCCCGAAGAAGGCGCGCGCGATGCCGAAGGCGATGAGGATGGCGAACACCGGCACCGGCGAAACGAGGCCATGCCATGTGAGCGTCAGCAGCGCGGTGGCTCCCATGGCCTCAACTAGGATCGCGCAGCCCATGATGATGCGTCGCGGATAGTGGTCCGCCACCGTCCCCGTCACCAGAACCAGCAGAAGCGCCGGAAGGAACTGGCAAAGCCCGATGAGGCCAAGGTCGAGGGGATCGCGCGTCAGGTCGTAGATCTGCCAGCCGACGGCGACCACCACGATCTGGATGGCCAGCGACGACAGAAGCCGCGACAGCCAGTAGAGAAGGAAACGCTTGTTGCGGAAGACCGCGAACCGGTCGCTCTCGGGCACCGAGCCCGGTTGCGGCTCGCTGCGTTCTTCCTTCGATTCTCCGCCTGCCGTCACGACGCACCACCTGCCGTTGTCGGCCACCGGGCGAGCGAACTCGCGCGGCCACCGCCCCATCTTCGACCGGCACTCTGACTCCGGCTCCACTCATCGAGGGAAGAAAGAGGACTTAGCAGGACGAATCGGACTTGCACAAGGGCGATGCGGCACGGCGGCAAAACCTCGACGTGGCTCATCAGCCGTCGGATTTTGCCGCCGCGTGGTGTCAGGCGTTGGTGACGCCGGTCAGATGTAGGTCTTCACGGTCGCGGCGGCGCCCTGATCGAGAAGCTTCGTCAGCGCGGCCTCGACGGCACTCGCCACGGCCGGATTCTGGCCGAGATCGTGGCCGAACACTTCCTCGACCGAGAGATAGGCCCGCGTCAGCGCGCCGGCGTGGCGCCCGGTCTCGTCGGCGATCTTCTTCAGCCGGTCCGCCAGCGGATCGCGAACGTCGATCGCCGCCTCGTGCTCGTCACGCCCGGTGACGTAGCGCATCCAGGCGGCGATGCCGAGGGCGAGGCGGTCGAACGATTCCCCGCTCTCCAAACGATCGCGCAGCGCGCCCAGCATGCGCTGCGGCAGCTTCTGCGAGCCGTCCATGGCAATCTGCCAGGTCCGGTGCTTCAGCGCCGTGTTCTTGAAGCGGGCGATGAGCGCGTCGCGGTAGCCGCCGAGATCGACGCCCGGCACGTGCAGCGTCGGAGCGAGTTCTTCCGTCATAAAGTCGAAGATGAGCTTCTCGAACGCCCGGTCGGCCATGGTCTCGGCCACCGTCTCGTAGCCGGCGAGATAGCCGAGATAGGCGATCATCGAATGGGAGCCGTTGAGCATGCGGTGCTTCATGCGCTCATAGGGCTCGACATCCTTGACCATCTCGGCGCCGAGCGACTCGTAGTCCGGGCGGCCGTTGGTGAAATGGTCCTCGATGACCCACTGGATGAAGGGCTCGGTGACGACCGGCCAGGCATCTTCCAGGCCGAGCTGGGCGGAGACCGCCGCGATGTCCTGCTCGGTCGTGGCCGGAACGATGCGGTCAACCATGGTGCCGGGGAACGCGACCTCCGCGGCGATGAACTTGGCGAGGTCCTTGTCGACGCTCTCGGCGAACTGCGTCACCACCTTGCGTGTGGTGATGCCGTTGGACGGGAGATTGTCGCAGGAAAGCACGGTGAACGGCGCCGTGCCGGCGGCGCGGCGGCGGCGCAGCGCCTCGGTGATGAAGCCCGGCAGCGTCGTCGGCTGGTGCGGATTGGCGAGATCGGCCGCGATGCCCGGATGGTTCATGGCAAGGTCGCCCGTCGCCGGATCGTAGCAATAGCCCTTCTCGGTGACGGTGATGGAGACGATGCGGATGGTGGGATCACACATCTTCTCGATCAGCGCATCGGAGCCATCCGGCACCACGAGCGAGCGCAGCGACCCCACGACCCTGAGCTTGGCCTCGTCGCCCGAGCGAAGGCCGACCGTGTAAAGGAAGTCCTGGGGCGCGAGAGCATCGCGAAGCTGGGTGTTGTTGATGACCTGCGCGCCCGCGATGCCCCATCTCGGGTCCTTCGCCAGAAGGTCGTCCATGAAAACGGCCTGATGCGCCCGGTGGAAGGCGCCGACGCCGAGATGAAGAATGCCGGTCTTCACCGTTGTCGGGTCATAGGCGGGCACCTGGGCGGTCTTTGCGGCCTCGCCGAGGGTCTTAAGGGAGAGTCTCGCCATCGCAGCATGGTTCCTTTGAAAGGAGATGAAGAGGGTCGCGTTTCAGGTCGGCACGGTCCCGCGAGATTGCGACATGAGCGGGCGAGCCTCTGGCTGCCCGCTTGTCGTCTTGCATCCGAGGCCGCCAACCTCTGCCGTGCCGTCCGGTTCACCCCGGAGCCGGCCCGGCCGTCAATGGCAGTACTATTCTAGTATGGCATCGGTCGCAAGCCGAAAGAGCGATGCGGACGCCCGTGCGAAAGCCGATCCGATCGCGACGTGCGGAGCATCTCCTCTACGCCCCACAACCGATCAGTCGGCCAGTTGCTTGCGAAGCACCAGAAGCTCCTCGCGCCGCTGGCTCGTCACCTCTGGGAACTTGAGGTGAAGGTCTTCCATGGTTTCGGCGACCGCATCTGAGACGAGCAGGCGGGCGGTTTCCTTGTCGTCGGCGGGAATGATGTACCAGGGCGCGTGATTTGTCGTCGTCGCCGAGATGCACTCGGCATAGGCCTTCTGGTAGTCGTCCCAATATTTGCGCTCCTCCAGATCGGCCGCCGAGAACTTCCAGTTCTTCTCCGGCTCGTCGATCCGGGCGAGAAAGCGGTTGCGCTGCTCGTCCTTGGAAAGATGCAGGAAGAACTTCACGATCCGGGTGCCGTTGCGGTGGAGGTGCTTCTCGAGATCGTTGATCGATTCATAGCGGTGCTGCCAAATCTTCTCGCCCGCCGGCAGATCGGGGATGCCCTCGTTGAGCAGAAGCTGCGGGTGGACCCTCACCACCAGCACCTCCTCGTAATAGGACCGGTTGAAGATGCCGATCCGCCCGCGCTCAGGCAAATTGCAGTTGGTGCGCCAGAGGAAGTCGTGGGCGAGCTCGTTCGTGCTCGGCTGCTTGAACGAGACGACCTTGCACCCCTGCGGATTGATGCCCGACATCACGTGCTCGATGGTTCCGTCCTTGCCGGCCGCGTCCATGGCCTGGAAGATCAAAAGCAGCGAATGGCGCCCGGAAGCGTAGAGCCGCTCCTGCTGGTCGGAGATGCGGTCGACATATTTCTCCAGCGCCTTCTTGTAGTCGTCCTTCGAGTCGGCCACCGGGTCGACCCGTGTCGCCCATTGGGAAAGATCGACCGACTTTCCCTCGGGCGCGCGATAGTCTTGGCTTTTGATCTTCATGGGGATCTCCAGGCTGAACGGGGCTTGAGGTCGTCGGGCCTACATAACGCCCTGCCGGCAAGCTTCACGGCGCGCCGCGTTAATTCGCGAGCCGCAGCGGCACCTTCTTCCCGCTCTTTCCTTTTCGGCAATGGCGAGAGCCCTACCATCCCCCCTCGCGATTGAAGAGGCGGAGATGAGGGATGAACCACACCGGAGAGATCAGGCCGATCCGCGTGACGATCTGGAACGAGGGTGCCCACGAGAGGGACCAGGAGCAGGTGCGCGGGATCTATCCGGACGGCATTCATGGGGCCATCGCCGAAGCTGTTGCAGGTCCCGGCGTCGAGGTCCGCACGGCCACGTTCTTCGATCCGGATCACGGCTTGCCGGACGGCGTTTTGGCGGAGACAGACGTCCTCTTCTGGTGGGGCCACGTCCTCCACGACCAGGTTCCCGACCCCCTGGTGGACCGCATCCAGGCGCGCGTTCTCGATGGCATGGGGCTGGTGGTGCTGCATTCCGGGCACTATTCCAAGCCGTTCAAGCGGCTGATGGGCACGAGCTGCACCCTGACCTGGCGTGTCCATGACGGCGGCGAGCGCGAACGCATCTGGATCGTCGACCCGGCGCATCCGATCGCCGAGGATGTCGGCGAATTCATCGACGTCGCGCAGTCGGAAATGTACAGCGAGGCCTTCGACGTCCCGCCGCCCGATCATCTCGTCTTCGTCAGCTGGTTCGAGGGCGGCGAGGTGTTCCGCAGCGGCTGCTGCTATCAGCGCGGGCGTGGGCGCATCTTCTATTTCAGCCCCGGCCACGAGACGTTCCCGATCTATAACAACCCGCAGGTGCGCCGGGTGCTGGCCAACGCCGCCCGCTGGGCCGCCCCGCACCACGACATCGGCTCCAAACTCGCCAACCGAAATCGTGCTGTCCCGCTGGAGAGGATCAGGCGGAGTTGAGGGGGACACGATGAGGGAGCGAAGAGCCGCCCGAACGGTGGGATAGCCGCTGTTGTCGAAGTCCGTTGATGAATCCTTATGCGCAGCACGCACAATCAACGGTCGCCGGTCTATCGCAATAATTACTAACATAGCTGGAGCGATGCCGACATGGATTCAGAAGAGGGATTCTTCCATTGCCTCTCTCGTGGTACCACTCGGGCGAACCGGGGGTTTCCATGGCACAGAATATTTCTCACGCCGTAATGGCTCAGCGGCACGAGCCTCGTGATAGTGCCGACGATTTCCCCACGCCACCGTGGGCAACCAGAGCGCTGCTTGAGCACGTGATTGGCAAGGAAAAAGTCCGTGGCCTGTCCTGTCTGGAGCCGGCGTGTGGACGCGGTTATATGAGCCTGCCGCTTTTCGAGTACTTCAGACAAGTCGAGTCTTCAGACGCTCTTCCATATGGCTTTGGATCTGTCCGTGACTTTCTAGAATATCCGTTCGCAGCTCTGTCGCATGATTGGGTAATAACGAACCCGCCTTTTCGTCTTGCAGAAGAGTTCGTAGACCGCGCGCTTGTCGTCGCACGACGTGGGGTCGCAATCTTAGCCCGTACAGTTTTTTTAGAAAGCGTCGGTCGTTACGAAAATATCTTTAGGTTGCGTCCGCCGTCGAAGTTTGCCCAATTCACCGAGCGTGTAGCAATGGTGAAAGGCAGAGTTGACCCCAAGGCATCGACGGCAACTGGCTATGCTTGGTTCGTTTGGGAAAAAGACGAACTGGCACAGCCAAGCCTTATGTGGGTTCCGCCGTGCCGGCGTAGTCTTGAGAGAGCCGGAGACTACGAAATTCGCTAGCTGATGTCGTCGGCCGCCTCGATGAAAGTTCGACCATCATCAGTTATTTGCCAGCCCTCCCGCTCTTTGACGTATTCGGCTAGGCCACGCGTCTGAAGGCCGGTGCGGCTTCCGCGATGCGAGACGAGATTTCTGACTTTTTGGCTGAAGTGAGTATCTCCGCGGCCCGACAAGAGCTGCGCATCAATGCCTGCCGGCTGAAAGTGCGCCTCTAATGCTTCGATCAGATCGGTCGTAGTCATAAAGCCGTCTCGCGTCGCAGCAAGAAGCCTCAACGCAGGAATAATGAGGTCGCCTTCTCGTATCGCCATGGGAAATGCCTCTTAGGTCGGATAAACCTGCCAAATGTCGCAGGGATATTCTGGGAATCAAGGACATTGCCTTTGAAAGCAGTGCGACAAGAAGTCCAGAAACCTTAATCTAAGACATCGGGAAGCTGGTGATCCCGGCGCGACTCGAACGCGCGACCCTCAGATTAGGAATCTGATGCTCTATCCGACTGAGCTACGGGACCACTCGGCGCGCACCATAATCGAAAAGCTTTCGCCGCGCCAACCCCTTCGCGCGGGCGGCGAGGCGCGTTGAAGTCGATCGGTCAGCGCCCCGGCGCCTTGCCGGCGGCGGCGCATTGGGCGAGCAGGATCATCCGCCCGCGCTGGATCGTGACCTCGATCATGCCGAGCGCCTCGTTGGAGAGCGTCAGCACCGAGTGGAAGGGCAGCTCGACCTTGTCGAGCGGCCATTTGGCGCCCGCCACCGTCAGCCCGGAAAGGTCGGAAAACGGCAGGATGGAAAAGGTCGTGCCGGCCGTGAGGTCGAAGCGGCGGGCCGTGTCGGTCATCGGCCACGCTTCCTCAAGGCCGCTCGCCAGCCTGACGGAAATCCCGCGCGCGCCGTAGCGCAGCGCCAGCAGGTAGTTCATGAAGGCGTGGTCGGAGCGCGGGCCGCCGAGGCCGCCGACCAGCGTCAGCGACTTGGCGCCGCGCGCCACCGCCGCCTCCACCGCCAGTTCGCCGTCGCTGAACGCCTTGTCGCGCGGATAGGGCAGGCGCTCGATCCCGCCAAAGCGGGCGGACGCCTTGACGTCGGCCGAATCGAAATCGCCGACCCAAAGCTCGGGCGCGAGGCCAAGGGCCTCGGCATGGGCGATCCCTGCGTCGGCCGCGATGACGCGGGCGCCGGAAAGCTCGGCGCGCAGCGCCCCGGTGGGCCAGACGGGACCCGCGAGAAGAATGGCGAAGTGGCTCATGAGACCGCTGGTTAGCGCCTCTCTTGTTTCGGCGCAATGTGCTCCTTGCCGGGACTTGCTCTCCCCCGCCCTTCGACATAAGTCAGACCTGCTCACACGGGGTGCCCATTGGGGCTGAGAGGCGGCCGCGCCGCCAACCCGCTGAACCTGATCCGGGTCATGCCGGCGGAGGGATGGAGAGTTTCCGCTCGATAGAAGCGAGATGCGCCCCTTCCGATCAACGACAGCAAGAAGGAGGCGCCGATGCGCTCGATGTTCCTTTCCTCCCTCGCCCTCGGGGCAGCCGCGACCGCTTTGGTCGGGCCGGCCACGGCGGCCGAGACCAAGCCCACGCTGACCGTCTACACCTATGAGAGCTTCGTCGCCGATTGGGGTCCTGGGCCTCAGATCAAGAAGGACTTCGAGAGGGACTGCGGCTGCACCCTGGATTTCGTCGGGCTGGAGGATGGCGTCGCCATCCTCAACCGCCTGAAGCTCGAGGGCGACACCACCAAGGCGGACGTCGTGGTCGGCCTCGACACGAATCTCGTCTCCGAGGCGAAGGCGACCGGCCTTTTCGCGCCGAGCGGCGTCGACACCGCGCCGGTCACGGTGCCGGGCGGCTTTTCCGACGATGTGTTCGTGCCCTACGATTACGGCTGGTTCGCCGTCGTCTACGACAGCGAGCAGTTGAAGAACCCGCCGGCCAGCCTCGACGCGCTGATTTCCGGCGACGGGTCGCAGAAGATCGCCATCGAGGACCCGCGTACCTCGACCCCCGGCCTCGGCATGCTGCTTTGGATGAAGGCGCTCTATGGCGACGATGCCGCGCAAAAGTGGAAGGACTTGTCGAAATCCATCCTGACGGTGACGCCCGGCTGGAGCGAGGCCTATGGCCTCCTCACCAAGGGCGAGGTTCCGATGGTCCTCAGCTACACCACCTCGCCCGCCTATCATCTGATCGAGGAGAAGAGCGACCGCTACAAGGCGATCGCCTTTCCCGAGGGGCACTATGTTCAGGTGGAGGTGGCGGGGCGGCTCGCCGGCTCGGCCCATGGCGATCTCGCCCAGCGCTTCCTCGCCTTCCTGATCTCGCCCGAGGCGCAGGACATTTTGCCCACCACCAACTGGATGATGCCCGCCGCCAAGACCGCCTCGCCGCTGCCGGCGGCCTTCGACCAGCTGGTGAAGCCCGAAAAGACCCTCTTCCTCGATCCCGAGACGGTGGCCAAGAACCGCCGCGCCTGGACCGACGAATGGCTCGAGGCGCTGGGACGGTGAGCGGCACCGGTTCAGCGCGATGACGCGATCGGGCGACAGGGCGGCGCGCCTCGCCCTGGGGCTGGCGGCGCTGCTCTTCCTGGCGCTGTTTCTCGGCGGGGCGCTTGCCGCGCTGGTGTTTCAAGCGGGGACGGCGCTGTCCTTCGCCAACCTCCTCGGCGATGCGTATCTCCGCCGCGTCGCGCTGTTCACGCTGGAGCAGGCGGCGCTCTCGACGCTGCTCTCGCTGGGCGCCGGCCTGCCGCTGGCGCTCGCCCTCCACCGCACGCGCTTCTTCGGGCGCGGCATGGTGCTGCGGCTCTTTCTTCTGCCCCAGGCGCTTCCCGTGCTCGTCGGGGCGCTCGCCATCCTCTCCGTCTGGGGGCGCGCCGGCGTGGTTTCGCAAGCCGGCGCGGCGCTCGGCCTGCCGCCACTCGACATCTACGGCCTGCCGGGCATCCTCATCGCCCATGTCTTCTTCAACATGCCGCTCGCCGCGCGCCTGATGGTCTCGGCGCTGGACGAGGTGCCGGCCGAAAGCTGGAAGCTTGCCGGGCAGCTTTCGCTGGGTCCGGTCACGACGTTTCGCGTCGTCGAATGGCCGGCGATCCGCAAGGCGATTCCGGGCGCAGCGAGCCTCGTGTTCATGCTGTGCGTGACCTCTTTCACCCTAGTGCTGACGCTGGGCGGCGGCCCCGGCGCGACGACGCTGGAGGTCGCGATCTATCAGGCACTGCGCTATGATTTCGATCCGGCGCGCGCGGTGGCGGTGGCGCTGATACAGCTTGTCCTCACCGGCCTCGTTCTTCTCGCCATGCTGCGCTTCGGCGGGCGGGAAGCCGGCGGCTTCTCCCTCGGCCGTGCCGCGACACGCCACGACCGCCCCTCGCCCCTTATGCATGGAGCCAGCCTCGCCGTCGTCGCACTCGGCGTTCTCTTCGTGCTGTCGCCCCTGGCGGCCGTCCTCATCGACGGTCTGAAGGCCGATCTCGCGCGTCTCGCCATGGAACGGGCGGTGCAGCAAGCGGCCCTGACCAGCGCGCTCGTCGCCGGCGCGGCGGCGATGCTCAGCCTCGCGCTCTCGCTCTTCCTCCTGCTTGCCCGCCAGAGCGTCTTGAGCGCGAGCGTGGGGAAACGCGGTCAGCCCAACCGGGAGCGCCGCCTGCTTGCAACCACGTTCGAACTGTCGGGAAGCCTCACCATGGTGGTTCCGGCGGTGGTGGTGGGCGCCGGCTGGTTCCTCCTGCTGCGCCGGATCACCGACGTCTTTTCCGCCGCGCCGTTCATCGTCGTCGCCACCAACGCCGTGATGGCGATGCCCTTCATCGTGCGCATCCTGTCGCCGGCGCTCGCGGCCTCGGCCGCCCGCCATGACAGGCTCGCGCAGAGCATCGGCCTTTACGGGCTGGCGCGCCTGCGCCATGTGGAATGGCCGGCGCTGCGGCGGCCCCTCGCGCTTTCGCTGGCCTTCGCCGGCGCCTTCTCGCTTGGCGACCTCGGCGCGGTCGCGCTTTACGGCAACCAGGATTTCATGACCCTGCCCTTCCTTCTTCTCCAGCGCATGGGCAGCTACCGCACCGCCGACGCGGCGGGACTGGCCTTGCTCCTCGGCGCGCTATGCCTCGCGCTGATGATGATCGCCGAGCGCGGCGTCGACGCCGCGTCCGGAAAGGACGGGCGCCCGTGACGAGCACCGGCGGAAACGAGACGACCGCGCTCAGATTGGAAGGCGTCGACTACGCCTATGAGGGCATGACGATGCATTTCGACCTTGCCGTTACGGCAGGCGAATGGCTCGCCGTCATCGGCCCCTCCGGCGCCGGCAAATCGACCCTGCTCGACCTCGTCGCCGGGTTTCTGGCGCCCGACGCCGGACGGATTGTCATCGATGGCGCCGACATGGCGGGCATCGCCCCGGCCGAGCGGCCGGTGAGCTTCGTCTTTCAAGAAAACAACCTCTTCGCCCATCTGACGGCGGCGGAAAATGTCGGTCTCGGGCTTGCGCCACGCCTCAGCCTGTCGCGGGAAACCCGCGCCCGGGCCTCCCAGGCTCTCGCCGAGGTCGGGCTCGCCGGCTTCGACGACCGCCGCCCCGCCGAGATGTCAGGCGGCGAGCGCCAGCGCGTCGCGCTCGCCCGCGCTTTCGTCCGGGACCGCCCGCTCATCTTGCTCGACGAGCCTTTTGCTGCGCTCGGGCCGGCTTTGAGGCGCGAGATGCTGGCGCTGCTGGACGAGCGCCGCAGGCGGGCGGAACGGCCGATCACCATCCTGATGGTGACGCACCAGCCGGAGGACGCCCGTGGCTTCGCCGATTGTGTCGCGTTCCTGGAGCGCGGGCGGATCGCGACCCTCGGGCCGACTGAGAGCGTGCTGGACGGTAATGAGACACCCGGCGTCGCAGATTATCTTGGGCAGGCGACCCGGCCCTCTTGACGACGCAATTCCGGCGAATTTGAAGACTAGCGCGTCGTCGCGCTGGAACCATCGCCTGGGGCAAGCCGGCGGCGGCAAGGGCAATCATCGCCCAGGTCGACCATCCACCGCCGGAGTGTGTCCTCAATTCACTTCTCCAGCGAGCGCTGCCTCGGCTAGACAGGGGCCGAAGACAGAGGCCGAACGGCGAATCGAGCGCCGGTCGTGAAGGAGAATCGCTTGAACGCATTGGGCTTGACCGGGCTTAGACGCATTGTCGCAAGCACGCTGCCGTTGCTCGCCCTTGTGTTTGCCTCCTGCTCGACGGTTCAGGACGCGCTGGACCAGGCGTCGCTGGAGCGCTCGGCGGCGCCCAGCGCCGTGCCCGAAGTGGCGCCGCGCGACCCCATCACCTTCGAATCGGCCCAGTCGGGCGATCCGCAATCCTCGATCGGCCGCTCTCAGCATCCGAAGATCCTCGCCGCCTACGGTGGCGCCTATACCGATGCGAAACTGGAGCAGGCGCTCGCCGGCATCGTCGGCAGGCTCAACGCGGTGAGCGACGACCCGAAGCGCGTCTATTCCATCACCGTCCTCAATTCGCCGAACGTCAACGCCTTCGCCCTGCCGGGCGGTTATCTCTACGTGACGCGCGGCCTTCTGGCGCTCGCCTCCGATTCCGCCGAGGTCGCGGCGGTGCTCGCCCATGAGATGGGCCACGTCACCGCCAATCACGGCATCGAACGCCAGCAGCGCGAGGCGGCGGCCGAGCTCGCCGGGCGCGTCGTCGCCGAGGTGCTGTCGAGCGATGCTGCGGGGCGCGCTGCCCTCGCCCGCGGCCAGCTCAACCTCGCCAGCTTCTCGCGCCAGCAGGAGCTTCAGGCCGATGCCCTCGGCATCCGGCAGATCGGACGCGCCGGCTACGATCCCTACGCCTCTTCGCGCTTCCTGGAAGCGATGGATGCCTATTCGAAGCTGAGGAACGCTTTCCAGGCCGACAATCCGAATCTCGACTTCCTCGCCACGCACCCGGCGACGCCACAGCGCATCGAACTCGCCAAGCAGCACGCGCGCGCCATCGGCCCGGAAGGCATTGGCCGCAAGGACCGCGACCGTTTCCTCATGGGGATTGACGGCATGCTGTTCGGCGATTCGGCGGCGGAAGGCTATGTGCGCGGCTCGCGCTTCTATCATCCGGGCCTCGGCATCACCTTCGAGGTGCCGAACGGTTTCGTCATCGACAACACGGCGGAAGCCGTGCTCGCCACCGGACCGGACGACACGGCTATCCGCTTCGACGGTGTTTCCGTGCCCCGCTCCACCAGCCTCTCGGACTATCTCAAGAGCGGCTGGATCGGCGGGCTCGATCCCACCAGCATCCAGCCGCGCCGCGTCGGCGATCTGGAGGCGGTCTCGGCGCGCGCGGCGGGCGGCAACTACGTCTTCGACGTGACGGCGATCCGCGTCGGCAGCCAGGTCTATCGTTTCTTGACGGCGCTGCCGGCCGCGAAGGCCGACCGCCTGATCGGCGTTGCGGCGAGCGTCGCGCAGTCCTTCCGCCTGCTGACGCCCGAGGAGAGAGAGAGCCTGAAGCCGCTGCGCATTCGTGTGCTCAAGGCGGGAGCAGCCGACACCGTCGACAGCCTTGCCCAGCGCATGATGGGCGTCGACCGCTCGGCCGAGCTCTTCCGCCTGCTGAACGGTCTCGGCCCCGAGGAAAACGTCACCCCCGGGGAGCTTTACAAGATCGTTGCCGAATAGGCAGCGAGCCTGGGCGCCCGCTCAGCCTACCGCCTCCAATAAACGAAAAGGCCAGCCCTAGGGGCCGGCCTTTTTCATGTCTGCTTCCTGTCACTTGCTTCAGCTTACATAGGCCGCGCGATCGGGATTGGTTTCGAGAAGCGCGGTGCGCAGCTTTTCCAGTGCCCGCGTTTCGATCTGGCGAACACGCTCCTTGGAGATGCCGAGCTTGGAGCCGAGAGCCTCAAGCGTTGCGCCATCGTCCTGAAGTCGCCGCTCGCGGATGATCTTCAGCTCGCGCTCCGACAGAACGCCCAGCGCATCGTGAAGCCAGTGAACCCGCCGCTCGTCGTCGATGGACGAGGAGACCATCTCATCCGGCAGAGGGTCCGAGGCGACGAGGAAATCCTGGCGGTCGGCGCTGCCGGACTCATCCTCGATGAGAGGAGCGTTGAGGGATGAGTCAGGTCCGGAAAGGCGCGAATCCATCAGCGCGACATCGCCCTCCGACACCTTCAGCGCGGTCGCGATCTCGCGGTACATCTCGGTGCCGGAGAGACTTTCGGAGCCCTGGCTAAGGCGGGCGCGCAGACGACGCAGATTGAAGAAGAGAGCCTTCTGCGCAGAGGAGGTGCCACCGCGCACGATTGACCAGTTGCGCAGAATGTAGTCCTGGATCGAGGCGCGGATCCACCAGGTCGCGTAGGTCGAAAATCGCACGTCGCGTTCCGGCTCGAAGCGGGCTGCAGCCTCCAGAAGGCCGACATGCCCCTCCTGAATGAGATCGTTCATGGCCAGCCCGAAATGCCGGAACTTGGCTGCCATGGAAATAACAAGGCGCATGTGGGCTGCGGTGATTCTGTGGAGCGCCTCCTGGTCGTGCTGCTCCTTCCATCTGACGGCGAGTTCGTATTCTTCCTCGCGTTGAAGATAGGGCGCCGCCATGGCAGCCCTGATCATCGTGCGACGCGTGGATTGAGACTTCATCGCTTTCCCTCCAGAGACGAGTCCGGCCTGGCGGCCCCGATGCAACGCCAGACCAACGGCAATTGCCGAGCGCCCGACCTCGCTGAAACGCGCGGCCGGGAGGAACGTTCCCGAAGGGTCAAACTTTTTGGAGGGAAATAGCGCGGATGCAAAACAGGGCAAGACGGGCCCAAAAATGCAGCAGATTCAACGCATCATTTACCGCGTTCACGTCGCTGTTTCGCAGAGCGCAGCGTCAACCGCAAGAGCCGGCGCTTAGTTTTGTCCCGAACCGGCCTCTTCGGAAGAACCCTCGTCGAAGAACTTCCTTGCGGCATCGCCTGAAAAAACGAACGGCCGCGATTTTCATCACGGCCGTCCAAACTTCCTGTCGATGACAAGGCTCAAAGAGCTGCGGGTCTAGCGCAAGCCGCTATCCCGAGACGCCTCTCAGGCGGCCTCTTCCTGCTCGCCGGCCTCATCCACTTCCACATCGCCTTCAGCGTCGCCGGAGGCTTTGCCGGTGCGCTTCGGGCCCTTGTTGAGGTTCGTCTCGATGAGACGCACGGCCTCCGTTTCCGAGACGCTGTTCACAGCCGCGAGCTCGCGCGCCATGCGGCCAAGAGCGGCCTCATAGAGCTGGCGCTCAGAATAGGACTGCTCGGGTTGCGTGTCGGCGCGGTAAAGGTCGCGCACCACCTCGGCGATCGAGATCAGATCACCCGAGTTGATCTTGGCGTCGTATTCCTGAGCGCGGCGGCTCCACATGGTCTTCTTCACGCGGGCGCGCCCCTGCACGATCTTCAACGCGCGCTCAACGAAATCCGTCTCGGAGAGCTTGCGCATGCCAACGGCCTCGGCTTTGGCGACCGGGACCTTGAGGCGCATCTTGTCCTTCTCGAAATCGATGACGAAAAGCTCCAGGCGCAGCCCTGCCACTTCCTGTTCTTCGATCGCAACGATTTGACCAACGCCATGGGCAGGATACACAATGCTCTCGCCGGTCTTGAAAGCCTGCCGCTGAGGCGCCTTCTTCTGACTGCTCATACGCTTTCCAAAACTCCCTTGAAGTGTCCTGCCGGAAACGGCTAGACACTCACGCGGCGCCGACGGCGCCGCTTCCTGCCACTCGCCTCGCAGGCGATCTTCAGTCGAGCCCGACCACCCAGCAAGACACACCCGAGGACTCGGCACTTAGCCCAGCCAAGAACCGTCAATGATGGAGAGCCTATCGGGATTCTTCCTTCCGGATAATCTCGAGCGAAATTCCTCTTTGGCGGAGGAAACGGGGATTTTTTCACTCGACTGTGGCAGTGATGCTACCCTAACCAACGCGAATTATCAAGGTTTTTTCGGACTACCGCAATTCAGCCATGCGCCGGCGGCGCATCAACAACCTGCCCGAGAAGCGTCTCGATCCGAAACAGAAGCGTGGTCACCCCTTGCCGTCGGCCCCGATGTAAGAGGGCGAACCCCGCCTCGGAAGGCATCTTCACGCAAATATGCACAGATTCTGGACGAGCATCGTCAGAATAAGCACAAAGGCCTCGTCAGCCGCGCCGGTTCTGCAGGAGGGATCGCGCTGCACCCGAAGAGGCACGCGACCGCGCCGAAGCTCCGCTGCGTCAAAGATCATGCGCCATGAGCGCGCCGCGCTCCGGGCGCGTCCTGAGACGGCGCCTCAGTCGCCCTGCCCCGGCTCCGGCGAGAAGTATTTCTCCAGCTTCCCCGGCTCGCCGTCACGCTCTTTCACGTCTTCCGGCGGGTCGCGCTTGATGGTCACATTCGGCCACTTGGCGGAATATTCCGTGTTGAGCTGGAGCCAGGAGTCGAGCCCCGGCTCGGTGTCCGGCTTGATCGCCTCGGCGGGGCATTCGGGCTCGCAGACGCCGCAGTCGATGCACTCGTCGGGATTGATGACGAGCATGTTCTCGCCCTCATAGAAGCAGTCGACTGGACAGACCTCGACGCAATCCATGTATTTGCAGCGGATGCAGTTGTCGGTCACGACGTAGGTCATCGCAGGTCCTCGGAATTTGTCCTCGCACGGAATGGCTGGGCGAATTTGGGGACGTCGGGCGTCCGTTCCATGCGCTTCCGGGGCGGGAGGTAACGGCTCGGTCGGCCGCTTGCAAGAAAAAACCGTCCCCGGCAAGCCCCGAAAAAGGCAAAGAATTTGCAACCTTGCCCGGCAGGTTCCGCATTCGAAAACGGGGCGACGGAATGCCCCACTCCGATTCCGAAAAAGTTTCGCAACCAAATCACGAGTATGGAGTTTCTTGCCTTGGCCGAACGTGTTTCGGCCTGACGACTGCCGGGTGCCTCGATGTCAAGCGCTGAGGATTCAATGACCTCCGGAGGTCGAGTTGGGAACCTTTCGGAAAGTCTACGGAATCCAATACCGATGTCGCGTTTCAATGGAAAGAAGATCCTCGTTGTCGAGGATGAGTTCATGATTGCCATCGATATCGAGGCGAGTCTGGAGGAGCTGGGTGCCAACGTCGCTTGCGCCGGAACCTTGGAACGCGCGCTGGAGGCCGTTGAGAGCGACCGGTTCGACGGCGTCGTGCTGGATCTCAACCTCGCCGGCAAGGAGGTCTACCCGGTGGCAGACATCCTCGCCCGCCAGGGCATCCCGTTTTTCTTTCATACCGGTCATGGCGTCAAATCGGTTCTACGCAACCGCTATCCCGATGCCGTAGTTTGCCAAAAGCCCTGTCTCAGTCATGAGCTGGTCGATGCACTCGCCAGCGTCATGATGAAGACGGCGGACGCCTAACCCCGTCCTCCTCGTTCCGTCCACGCGAGGAGCGCGTTCGGAACAAGCGGCTTGAGGAAACTGACATGACCAACCCGCTCGATGCTGCCATCGACCACATCAATCAGCGTGCGGCCAAGATCCGCCAGTTCCTGGATGGGCTCGATCAAGGCCAGCCGGTGGAAAAAGTGGCGCTTCAAAGAGCGATTCACGACTGCATCAATGTCACCGCTTCCCTGGAAAGCCTCAAGCGCGTCGTGGCGCGGCGCGACGGCCGACAGGGCTGACCGCGACCGTCAGCTCTTTCCTTTTCCTTTATCGAGTCGATTCTTGTGCTGATCGGCGGCAGCTCGTTCACCTGCCATAATCCCGGCGTCTGGTGAAAGCAAAACCAGTAAGCCGGGCGCAACTTATTATCTTTTACATACTACTTGGCTATACCGAAGATTACTGACAGAACCACGGGTTCGACGCGGCATGCGTGGGCTTCCGGTGGCGTAGTCCCTGTAACCAATACTTAGGAGTCATCACCTTAAGGTGCCCGTGGGTCGCGATGCGCGAACCGCCTTTCTCGCCTCGTCTGCCTGAGCAGGCCGGGCACTTGCCACGGGAACCTATCTTAAGGCGAATAGACTATGGGTCTGAGTGACATCGCAATCGGCAAGAAGATCGGTGCAGCTTTCGTAGCGATCGTCCTGGGCGCCGCAGTGACGGGCGTCTTCGTCATGAACAACATAGCCGATCTCGAGCACGTGGGGGCCGAAAATCGGCGAGACACCACCATCGCTATCTCGGCGATCGAAGCGCGCTTCTATGTCACGCGTCAGGAAGGTTCCCTGCGCGGCTACATGATCACCAAGGACCCCTATCTCTCCCAACGCGTGAAGGACCATTGGGGCAAGTTCAAGGAAACGGTCGCCAAGATACGGTCGACCGACAGCGACCCTGCGCTCGGCGCCCGGCTCGACGAGCTGGAGAAGGCGATGACGGGGTGGCAGGAGAACGTCGCCGATCCAGTGATCAAATACTCCGCGAATGACGCCACCTATCCCCAGGCCCTCGAGATATTGATGTCTGGCGCTGCCGACAAGTACATCGATCCCGTCGAAACCATTCTCGATGGGCTGCGGGACGAGAAGAAGGCGGCGCAGGAAGCGGCCGCCGATCTGGAAGCGCACCAGGCGAACCTGGCCGGCATCGTCATGATGAGCGGAATCGCCGCGCTCGTGGTTCTCGCCCTCGGCCTCGGCATGGTTCTTTATCGCTCCATCGCCCTGCCGATCCGCGGCCTCACCAAGACCATCGCCGATCTCACCGCCGGTAACCGGCAGGTGAGTGTTCCCTCCAAGGAGCGGGGGGACGAGATCGGCGCCATGGCCAAGGCCGTTGAAACATTCCGCCAGAGCGCGATCGAGCAAAAGCGCCTAGAAGAGGAAGCCGAGCGCCTGCGTGAGAGCCAGGAGGCGGAGCGCCAGCGCCAGGCGGCGATCGAGCACGAAAAGGCGGAGCGGCTGGAAAGCTTCATCGCCGATATCGGCCAAGGCTTCGAACGCCTGTCCGATGGAGACCTGACGGCGCGGCTGGACAGGCCCGTGGCCGCCGAGTTCGAGACGATCCGCGGCCAGTTCAATGGAACCGTGGAGAAGCTTGAGACGACGCTGGGCTCGGTGGTGAATTCCATCGGCTCGATCCGCACCGGCCTGGACGAGATCAACACCGCCTCGAACGACCTCGCGCACCGCACGGAGCAGCAGGCGGCAAGCCTGGAGGAGACGGCGGCGGCGATCAGCGAGGTGGCGCGCGGCGTCAATGCAACTGCCGAAAGCGCCGATCGCTCGCAGAAGCTTGGCCAGGTGGCCCGAGCCAATGCCGAGAAGGGCGGGCAGATCGTCGGGCGCGCCATCGAGGCGATGTCCGAGATCGAGAAGTCGTCGGAGGAGATCGGCAAGATCATCGGCGTCATCGACGAGATCGCCTTCCAGACCAACCTTCTGGCGCTCAATGCCGGCGTCGAGGCGGCACGCGCCGGCGAGGCCGGCAAGGGCTTCGCCGTCGTCGCCCAGGAAGTTCGTGCGCTGGCGCAGCGCTCGGCCGACGCCGCCAAGGAGATCAAGGAGCTGATCTCCAAGTCCGGCGAGCAGGTCGGGCGCGGCGTCGAGCTGGTGACGGCCTCGGGCAAGAGCCTTGAGGAGATCGTGGCGCAGGTAGCGGAGATGGCGGCAGAGGCCGCACAGGCCGCCAAGAGCACCCGCGAGCAGGCCGCCAACCTCAAGGAGGTCTCCTCGGCCGCCGACCAGATGGACAAGGTCACGCAGCAGAACGCGGCGATGGTGGAGGAGACGACGGCGGCGGCGCAGACGCTGGCGAACGAGACCGACCACCTCGCCCAGCTCATCTCCCAGTTCCGCACGGCGGCGAGCGCGGGTCATGCCTCGCAGCAGCAGCGCACGGTTCGCCGTCAGGCGGCCGCCCCGGCGCCGGTATCGCGGGCGACGCCCCGGCCGACCGCCAAGCCCGCGCCGCGCCCGGTCCAGCAGATGAAGACGGTTTCCGCCGGTGGCGGCGCGGCGCCCAAGTCCGCCCCCGCCGATGAAGGATGGGAAGAATTCTGATGGCGAGAAAGAAGCGGGTTGAGACGCCGGAAGCAGCGGTTGAAGCGGTCTCGCAGGAAGAGAGCATGACGGTGGAGCTTCCGGCCCATCTTGGACTGAACGCGGCGGCGCCGTTGGTGGAGCAGCTTCTTTCGCTGCGCGGCAAGGCGATCGTTCTGGACGCCTCGAAGGTGGAGAGCGTGGGCGGCCAGAGGCTCCAGGTTCTGCTGTCGGCGGTGGCAACGTGGAAGGCGGACGGGATCGCCCTGTCGTTCGGCGAGCCCTCGCCGGCCTTCGAAGAAGACCTTGGCCACCTCGGCCTGTCGGTCGCAACCCTTATGGACAAAGGTCAGCTGCAGTGACGAAGACGATTTTGACGGTGGACGATTCCCGCACCATGCGCCAGATGCTGCTGCGCGCCCTGCAGGAGGCGGGTTTCAACGTGATCCAGGCCGAGGACGGCGTCCATGGCCTGGAGGTGCTTCAGGGCAACTGGCCCGACGTCATCATCACCGACGTCAACATGCCCCGCATGGACGGCCTCACCTTCATCGAGGAGGTCCGGGCAGACCGCGCCAAGCGCGCCATCCCCATCCTCGTCCTCACCACCGAGAGCGACGCTGAAAAGAAGGCCCGCGCCCGACGCGCCGGCGCCACCGGATGGATCGTCAAGCCTTTCGATCCCGTCAAGCTCGTAACCGCCATCAACCGCGTCGCCGCCTGAGGCGAGGAGGGGACAATGGAAACGATGGAAGACATCCGGGCGACGTTCTTCGAGGAATGCGACGAACAGCTCGGCGAGTTGGACAAGGGGCTCGCGGGTTTCGCCAGGGGCGAGACCGACCAGGAGACGATCGGCGTGGTCTACCGCGCCGTCCACTCCATCAAGGGCGGAGCGGCCTCCTTCGACCTTCACGAGCTGGCGAACTATGCCAAGCTTTACGAGGAGATGTTGAAGAAGGTCCGCGGCGAGGAACTCGCCGTCACCCCGGATGTCCTTGACGTCGCCGGGCGCTCGCGCGACCTCCTGAAGCAGCTTGTCGCCGTGGCGAAGGTCAAGGATGGCGTCGTCGCCGAGTTGAAGACGCTGGCAGGGATCGAGGACGAGCCCGCCGAGGCGGCGCCCGAGGCATCGGACGACGGCATGGCCGACATCGAATTCAGCCCTGTCGCCGTCGATCTGGACGATGTGATGGGCGGGGAGGCGACTTATCGCATCGTCTTCCATCCCATGGCCGAGCTCTATGCCAACGCGCATGAAGCCACGCGCCTGATCCGCCAGTGCCTGGAACTCGGCACCGGCACGGTGAGCTGCGAGGCAGCCGACTTGCCGGCGCTCGATGCGCTCAATCCCGAGGGCGCCTACCTGACCTTCACGATCGAGCTCACCACGGACGCCGGCGAAGGCGGCATCCGCGAGGTGTTCGAATTCGCCGAATGGGATTGCGAGCTGTCGATCGAGCGGATTTCGCAGGACGATGACGAGCCGGCGGGTCTCGATCTCGACGCCATCGCCGATCCCGAGATCGCCGCCCTCTTCGCGCGGCTGCAGGCAGAATCGCCGGATGAGGCGGGAACGAAACATTAACCAATTCCGGGACATAGGTTAATTACCTGACCGGCGGAGCCAGAGGGCCATGAGCGAGCATCACGAGAAGGAAAGCGCGGGGGCGCGCGAGCTGGTCGCCTTCCGCATCGGCGAGCAGGAGTTCTGCGTCGACATCATGTCGGTGCGCGAGATTCGCGGCTTTGCCGCAGCCACACCGCTGCCGCATGCGCCGCACTATGTGACCGGCGTCATCAACCTGCGAGGCACGGTGCTTCCCATCGTCGATCTCGCCGCGCGGCTCGGTTTCGGCAAGACTCAGCCGACCGCACGGTCCGTGACGATCGTCGTCGCCATGGGGGCACAGGTGGTCGGTCTCCTGGTGGACGGCGTGTCCGATATCTTGACGGTGACGGACGATCTTCTTCAGCCGACGCCCGACGTCAGCTCGGACCTCGCCCGCAGCTTCGTCCAAGGGGTCATGGCGTTCGAAGGCCGGATGATTTCGCTCATCCACGTCGACAACGTCTTGCCGCCGAAGATGGATTTGGCCGCCTGAGACGGCACACGAAGGACTGAATCGTCATGAGCAATTTCAAATCCCACCTCAAGGTGATGATCGTGGACGATCAGCGCACCAGCCGGATGCTGATCCGCGACGCGCTGCAGCAGATCGGCGTCGAGAACGTCATCTTCGCGGTCGACGGCGAGGAGGCATTGAAGACGATGATGACGACCCCCTGCCACATCATCATCTCCGACTACAACATGCCCAAGCTCGACGGCCTGCAGCTTCTCAAGGCCATCCGCTCCTACGGGCCGACCAAGAAGGTCCCCTTCATCATCCTCACCGGCAAGGGCGACAAGAACCTCGTCCAGAAGGCCGCCGCCCTCGGCGTCAACAACTTCCTCGTCAAGCCGATTTCCGTCCCGGTCCTCCAGAAGACCATGGAAGCCGTGGTCGGAAAGCTGCAATAAGCGAGACGGGCGGCGGCGGTCCCCTCGATCGCTGCCTCCGCGAGCTGACGATTCGCCTCTTCAAGACCGCCGGGCGCATAAAGCGCCGGCGGCTTTTTTGTGTTGAAGCTGATAGTGCCAGAAAAATCGGCGCAGAGATTCGGTGGTCGATGCCCTGAAATCTACTGCGTCGCAGCGTGATCCACCGGCTCAAGAACCCGCTCCGCCCCCTCGCCCACGTCGCGCGCGAGATCGGCCAGCAGCGAGGCCATGACGGAAGGAAGATCCCAGGCCGGCACGGGACGGCTGAAGAGAAAGCCCTGCGCCTCGTCGCACCCCTCTCTTCGCAGGCGCTCCATCTGCTCCGGCGTCTCGACGCCCTCGGCCGTCGTCGTCATCTGCAGGCTGCGGCCGATCCCCATCACGGCGCGGATGATCGCCATCGATTCGGGGCGCTCCGACAATTCCCGCACGAAGGACTGGTCGATCTTGATCTTGTCGAAGGGAAAGCGCTGGAGATAGCCGAGCGAGGAATAGCCCGTGCCGAAGTCGTCCATCGAGATGCGGATGCCCAGCGATTTCAGTTCCTTGAGTATGGCGAGGTTGCGCTCGTTCCCCTGGAGCAGCACGGACTCGGTGATCTCCAGTTCGAGGCGCTGCGGCGCGAGGCCGGATTCGGCGAGCGCGCGGCGCACGGCGTCCACCAGATAGTCGCTTCGGAACTGAACCGGCGAGAGATTCACCGCCACCCGAAGCGGCGCGGGCCAGTTCGCGGCCTCGGCGCAGGCCTGCCTCAGCACCCATTCGCCAATGGGGATGATGAGCCCGACTTCCTCGGCCAGGGGTACGAAGTCGCCCGGCGGGATCATGCCTCGCACCGGGTCGCGCCAACGTAAGAGCGCTTCGAATCCGGTGACGCTGCGCGTGCCGACATTGACCAGCGGCTGGTAGAACAGCTCGAAGCTCTGCTCGATGAGAGCCCGCCGCATGTCGAGTTCCAGCAGCCGGCGCGCCTGCAGGCGCCTGTCCATCTCCGGCTCGAAGAAACGGTGAAGATTTCGGCCGTCGTTCTTGGCGCGGTAAAGCGCCACGTCGGCGCGCTTCAAAAGCACGTCCGGCTCCGTCCCGTCGTCGGGATAGAAGGCGATGCCGATGCTGGTGCCGATCACCACTTGATGGCCGTGGATGTCGTAGGGCCGGTCGACCGTCTCGATGAGCCGTTCTGCCAGGCGGGCCGCTTGCGCGGGCTCGGCGGCGGCCGAAGTGACGAGGGCGAACTCGTCGCCGCCGAGACGGGCAATGAAATCCCACTCGCAGAGCGACTGGCGGAAGCGATCGGCCACAGCCTGAAGCAGCTTGTCGCCGATCGGATGGCCGAGCGTGTCGTTGACACTCTTGAAATGGTCGAGATCGAGGCAGAACACCGCGAGGCGCCCCTTCGCTCGTCGCGCCGCCTCGATGGAATCCTCGAGCCGGATGCGGAACAGTGAGCGGTTGGGTAGATCCGTGAGCGTGTCGTGATGGGCCAGATGCTCGATGCGAGCCTCGGCCTTGCGGCGCTCCGTAACGTCTATCACCGAGATGAGAATGGCGGCGCGGCGCTCGACCTCGATGATCCGCGCATAGGGAAACACCTCGATGACGGTGTCGTCGGCCTTGCGGTTGATCCAGGACGTCTCGCCCTGGCAGGACGGGTCGAGCCCCCGCAGCGTGGCTCGGACCTTGGCCCGGTGTTCGGGCGGCGCGAGATCGGCCACCGTCATCTTGAGAAAGGCCTCGCGGCCGTGGCCGTAATGCTGGAGCGCGGCGTCGTTGGCCCTGAGGATCGCGAGGCTCTCGCGGTCGGCGAGCCAGGTCGGCACCGGGTTGTCGTCGAAAAGCGTGCGCAGCACGTCCTCGCGCGCCCTTATGTCGGCGATGTCTGTCAGCGTCAGCGAGACCAGCGAGCCGACCGGCGCCACGCCGAAGCGCAGATGGCGCGGCGCCTCGTCACCGGTGATCGCCGCGGCCTCGAAGACCTTCCGCTCACCCTTCGCCACCGCATCGGCGATCTCGGCGATCGGATCGCTGCCGGCGAACACGCCGCTGATATCCGAGAGGCGATGCCAGAGCAGCTGCGAGCGGTCGAGCGACAGCAGCTTGGCGGCGCTGTCGTTGAGCGCCATCACCTGAAAGTCGATCGCCTCCCCGCTTGGGCTGGTGATGGTTTCGAGCGCGATCATACCGTCCGAGGTCGCCCCGAACATCGTCTCCAGGAGATCCGCTCGCCCGTCGCGCTCGTCGAGGACAAGGACGAACGCCATCTCATACCAGCGGATGGCCAACGGCAGCGCCCACAGATCGTAGGTCACGATCGAGCCGTCGATGACGCGATGGGTCTCGACGCGCTGCGGATTGCGGTTTGCCCGCGCCCGTTCGATCACCTCGCCGATGGTGCGCGAGCGCGCGGGCGACAGCTGATCGAGCGTTTCCGCCTCGCGCCCCGCCCCCACCCAGTCCGAAAAGCTCGGGCCGATGCGCAGGATTTTCAGATTGCCCTGCCGGTCCTCGCCGACGAGCGCGCTGCCGTCAGCGCAGCGTCCGAGGCTGCCGAGCGCGACGTTCTCATAGGTCGGCAGCGCGCCTTCCGATGGGATCTCGGAGTGCCACCGGCGCAGAAGGATGCGGGCCGCCGATCGTTCCAGCGAAACACCGGGCCGCGGCGGCTCTTGAAGCGTCGACGCAAAGGGCATGTGCGCTATTCGATTTTTAAGGGATGGCGCCGGCTAAGAACCACCCGCGCCACGTTGATCGGATGCCAATGCGACTATCAGCATTCCCTCACCAAAGTGTAAGCAAGATCATGAACTTCCATGCGATTCTCGCCAGCCACGGTCACCCGATCGAGCGGTAGAATCCGGCGACGGACAGTGCACCGATATTTTTGCGAGGCGCGAAACCTGTCTCGCCCCAATGGGCTGCGGCGCTTTATGACATTGGGATGACAGGGCCGACGTGGACGATTGGTTGCCGGAAAGCTAAAATCTTTGACGGCGCGACAGAGTGCCGCGCAATGGTGGCACGCAGATCAGCGGTGTCTTTGCCAGCTTCGCAGCCTATCTGATTGCCGACGATCCACGTGAGTCTCCCGTCGATGGCCCAAGAGATTGAACGCCGCTTCCTGGTCAAGAACGACGACTGGCGGCGCACCGCCGATGCCGGCGAGCCGCTCCTTCAGTTTTATCTCGCGGCCCGGGAGACGTTTTCGGCCCGCGTGCGCATCAAGAAAGAGGCTTCGGCCGTTCTGACGCTGAAGACCGGCGCGGGAATGGCGCGCGAAGAGATGGAATATCCCATTCCGCTTGAAGACGCGCGCCACCTCGAGGGCTCGGCTGTCGGCACGGTCATTCGCAAGCGCCGCCACCGCCTCGCCCATGACGGCCATACGATCGAGATCGACGTCTTCTCGGGCGACCTCGCCCCCCTCGTCATCGCCGAGGTCGAGTTCGCGGAAGGCGAGGCCACCGACATCGCGCTGCCCGACTTTTTCGGCCGGGAAGTCACCGACGACGGCGCCTACACCAACGCCAGCCTCGCCTTGGAGGGGCTGCCCGCAACGTTTTCGCCCAAAGAGCAAGATCCGCGATGAAGGCCCCTCTCCGCCCCTGGAAGCGGCTCGACGCCGAGTTTCGCCGCCTTGCCGAGCAGGAGCTCAAACGCGCGAGCGCCGATCTCGCCGCGCCCGAGGGCGCCGAGCGGGAGGAAGGCATCCACGAGGCGCGCAAGCGCCTGAAGCATCTGCGCGCGCTGCTTCGGCTGGTGCGCCGCGGACACGCCGCCTTCTACAAGACCGAGAACACGCGCTACCGCGATGCGGCCCGGCGGCTGTCGGCGGTGCGCGACCGCACGGCGCTCATCGAGGCTCTGACGGCGCTGGAGAAGCGCTATGGCCTTGCCGCCGGCACATCCTTTGCCGCCGCGCGGACGACGCTGGAGGCGCGGCGCGATGCCGCCGCCGGAACCGACATGGGCCCCGCCATTGAGGCGACGCTCGCCGACCTTGCCGAGGCGCGCGAGCACGCCTCCCATTTCACCCTGCCCCACCGCCCCGACAAGGCCGGCCGCATAGTGGCGAGCGGCTATGCCGAGACCCACGCCCGCGCCCGCAAGGCCCTCGCCAAGGCAATGGAGACGGAGGACGCGGACGACCTTCACGAGCTGCGCAAGCACGCGAAATATCAGTCGCTCCAGCTGAAGGTGATCGAGCCGCTGTGGCCCCGGGCCTTCGCGCCGCTGCGCGAGATCGCCGCCACCATCGCCGACGAACTCGGCAGCGACCACGATCTTGCGGTGCTCGCCGCCGAGATCGCCGCCGATCCTGGAAAATTCGGCGGCAAGGAGGAGCGCGAGGCGCTGGTGACGCTGATCGGCCAGCGCCAAAGCGAGCTGCGGGCGAGCGCGATCGTCGCCGCCGAGCGCCTCCTCATCGACCGGCGGAGCGCCGTGCGCCGGCGCATTCGCCGCCTATGGAAAGTCGCCGGCCAGAAGGCCGCGCGCCCCGCCAAACCGGCGAAGATCGAGGAGCTCGACTGAGAATCGTTGCGGCCGACCCGGCAAAAGTCGGCGCTTGCGGGCGCGTCGCCGCTTCCCACTATTTTTAAAAGTCTCTATATGCGGCGGCATGAGCACCATGCCCGCCGAGACGCCTCTCGACCACATCCGCAACTTCTCGATCGTCGCCCATATCGACCACGGGAAGTCGACCCTTGCCGATCGCCTGATCCAGGCCACGGGAGGGCTCGATCTGCGCGAGATGAAGGAGCAGGTGCTCGACTCGATGGATATCGAGCGCGAGCGCGGCATCACCATCAAGGCCCAGACGGTGCGCCTCCACTATACGGCCAAGGATGGCGGCACCTACGTCCTCAACCTCATCGACACGCCCGGCCATGTCGACTTCGCCTACGAGGTCTCGCGGTCGCTCTCGGCCTGCGAGGGCGCGCTTCTCGTGGTGGATGCGGCGCAGGGCGTCGAGGCGCAGACGCTGGCCAACGTCTATCTCGCCCTCGACAACGACCTCGAGATCGTCCCCGTCCTCAACAAGATCGACCTGCCGGCCGCCGAGCCCGACAAGGTGAAGGAGCAGATCGAGGAGGTCATCGGCCTCGACGCCTCCAACGCCGTGATGATCTCGGCCAAGGCCGGCATCGGCATCGAGGACGTCCTCGAGGCGATCGTTCATCGCCTGCCCGCGCCCAAGACCGGCGACAGGACGGCGCCGCTGAAGGCGCTGCTGGTCGATTCCTGGTACGACGCCTATCTCGGCGTCGTCGTGCTCGTTCGCATTCTCGACGGCGAGCTCAGGAAGAACCAGGTGGTCCGCATGATGGGCACGGGCGCGCGCTACGGCGTCGACCGCGTCGGCGTCTTCACCCCGAAGATGGTGCAGGTGGACGCCCTCGGCCCCGGCGAGATCGGCTTCATCACCGCTTCGATCAAGGAGCTGGCCGACACCCGCGTCGGCGACACCATCACCGAGGACCGCCGCCAGACGGCGGAGATGCTGCCCGGCTTCAAGCCCGCCCAGCCCGTCGTCTTCTGCGGCCTCTTTCCGGTGGACGCGGCCGATTTCGAGGATTTGCGCGCCGCGATGGGCAAGCTGCGCCTCAACGACGCGAGCTTCTCCTTCGAGATGGAGACGAGCGCGGCGCTCGGCTTCGGCTTCCGCTGCGGCTTTCTCGGGCTGTTGCACCTCGAAATCATCCAGGAGCGGCTGTCGCGCGAGTTCGACCTCGACCTCATCGCCACCGCGCCCTCGGTCGTCTACCGCATCCATTTGACCGACGGCACGATCCTCGAGCTCCACAACCCGGCCGACATGCCGGACCCGGCGCGCATCGAGATGATCGAGGAGCCGTGGATCACGGCGACGATCATGACGCCGGACGAGTATCTCGGAAACATCCTCCAGCTCTGCCAGGAGCGCCGCGGCATCCAGACCCAGCTGACCTATGTCGGCGCCCGCGCCCTGGTGTCCTACGAGCTGCCGCTCAACGAGGTGGTGTTCGATTTCTACGATCGCCTGAAGTCGATCTCCAAGGGCTACGCCTCCTTCGACTATCATATCGCCGATCATCGCGAGGGCGACCTCGTCAAGATGCAGATCCTGGTCAACGCCGAGCCGGTCGACGCGCTGTCCATGCTGGTCCACCGCTCCCAGGCCGAGCGGCGCGGCCGCGTCATGTGCGAGAAGCTGAAGGAGCTGATCCCCCAGCACCTCTTCAAGATCCCGATCCAGGCCGCCATCGGCGGGCGCGTCATCGCCCGCGAGACGATCTCGGCCCTGCGAAAGGACGTGACCGCCAAGTGCTATGGCGGCGACGCCACGCGCAAGCGCAAGCTTCTGGAAAAGCAGAAGGAAGGCAAGAAGCGCATGCGCCAGTTCGGCAAGGTCGAAATCCCCCAGGAAGCGTTCATCGCGGCCCTGAAGATGGAGAGCTAGCGCTCGTTCGAATCGCATTGGCGGTTCGAAGGAGGCGACGATCCAGCGAATCGTCGCCAGCGCGGCTCTGCCGGGGAGCTGCCGCAGGCAGCGGGCGCCCGGCCGGGCGCCGGTGGAGCGGCGCGATGGCCATGGCACGCCATGGCAGGAAAAACGTCGTTCCCGCCTTCCCTCCCACGCGTCGTCCTCGCCCCCGAGGGGCGGGGATCCATGCCAAATCGCCTGCGCCGCGCAATGGCCGACAGGCAATCGCTCTCGGCCTTCGGCCTTACCGTTGATCGCAGTGCCACCGGCAGCCCGGCGGCATGGATCCCCGCGCGTTCCGCGCGAGGATGACGGCGCGGGAGGGGCAAGGCCGTCCCTACGCTGCCCGGCGCGCGGCGTACCGTCCATCCGGCAGCGCGGACAGGGCCAATATCGGTGCAAAAACTCTAGCCCAGAAGCGGACGTAGGTGAGGCAGGGCGCGTGGGTAGTTTTTGCGCCCACGTCGAAGCCTTCGATCACGGTACAGAATTTTTTGAAGCTGCTAGTTGCAGCAAACCACAAAAGACCGCCGATGTACGAGAAGATATTAGCCGTTCGAGCACGGTGAATGGTCGTCAAACGTCGTTTTCCCTCGTTTCTCAGAGTCTTGATTTTAACCTAAACTGCTTATCCCGTTCGCTCAGGTACCCACAACATGTAGCCTCGCAGCGTCTTCAGAATCCCCGCTTCGGAGTGGTCACTGATCGAATCGGAAAGCTCCTTAGGGCCATGAGACACGATGCATCGTGTCGCGTCTCATGGCGTGGGGGATCATCCACAGGTTCCATGCACAGAGCGATGACGGCGAGCCGCGACCAGAAGAAGAACCGCTCGTCGGCGTGCGCGCCGGCCATCGCGGTGCCACGACCGTCAGCGCTTCCACCCTCGTCAGAACCCGCTTGCCCATTTGAGCGCCCCAACACCGATGCATTGCATGAGCATGGAGCGCCGCGGCGCGTCGCGCCAATCGCCGGCGGAAAGGATTGGATCAGAAGGGCGCGACCTGCGTCGCCGCGGGCCGCATGTGGCGCAGCCATCCCAGTTCCATCTCAGCCTTGGACGGCCTCGGTGGATGACGGTAGCGGCCCGGGATCAGCCGCTCGCCCTCCGGCGGCCTGCCGAGGACGGGACGGAAGGGCCGCTCGCGGTCGTACTTCCGCTCCTTGGGCTCCGGGGGCAGCATGTGGAGGGCCTCGATCACGGAGCGCTTGCCTTCGACGGCGAGGATCTGCGCCTTCAGCAGCCGCTCTTTGCCGACCATCTTGAGGATCTGCTTCTCGTGGTCCTTCTTCCACTGCAGCGTGTCGCCGACGATGTCGCGGCGCGTGATGCGCGGCAGTCGCTGGCCGATGCCCAGCAGCGTGTCCATCGATGACCAGTAGCTCCGTCGTCGGTTCCAGCGGAAGACGAACTCGTTGAGGTAGAGATCGACGTGCTTCTCGCGGAGACCGTGGAATACCCCCAACGCCCAGCGCTTCAGGTTCGAGAACACGCGGTGGATCCGCTCGAACGTCACATGCGCCGGAAGGGCGTTCTTGGCGCTGAGGTTGCGCGGGACGTGCTTCCGGTCGGGCAGGCCGACGTAGGCCTTGTTGCCGTCGGTGAACAGCGTGCAGCCGGGTGCGGTGTTCTCTAGGACGAAGGGGCGGATGTGCTCCCTCGTGTCCTCGTCGATCCGTTCGAGCCGGATGCGGCCGGAGGTCCGTCCGTCGCGCTTCTCGACCGCCCCGATCAGGACCGTCTTGCCGACGGTGCTCTTGCCCTGGCCGCCCGTCAGCGGCTCGTTGTTCGTTCGATAGGGAATGCTGGACTCGTCGACTTCCACCAACCCCGTCAGCGGGGAACGATCGGGGTCGATCATGGCGATGCGCAGCTTCTGCACCAGCAGCCAGACCGTCTGGTAGGACCGGATGCCGAGCTTCGCCTGGAGCTGCAGGGCCGAGATCCCGTTGGAGTGTGTGGCCATGAGGTAGGCGGCCAGGAACCACTTGCGCAGCGGCACGCGGGTGCCGTGCATGATCGTCCCGGAGATGACGGAGGTCTGCTTGCGGCACTTGGACGAGGCGCATTGCCAGAGCCAGGGACGCGTCTCGAGCTTCCATCCCTTGGGGTGTCCGCAGTGGGGGCAGACGAACCCCCTCGGCCACCTTCGCCTGGCGAGATGGGCCGCGCAGGCGTGGTCGTCGGGGAAGGCCGCGACGAACTCCTCGATCGACGGCGGCCTGTCGTGCTTCCATCGGGTGGGAAACAACGCTTCGGACATGGCCGTCTCCCATAGGGGAGGCCGTATCCGGTGTCACGCTCATTCGCTACATATGGTTACCACCTGAGCGAACGGGATAAGCAGTTAACCTAATCCGTTGATTAGCAATAATATTGCTCAGCAAATCGTCAAAGGCGTTAAAGCGATGATCGACCCAACGACGCCCGCCGCGTGAATTAGGAGCCGAGTGTGCTCGCCTTTATCCAGTAATTGAGGCCGACCTAGCATGAGCGTTGAAGTGCTTCCGCAGAAATCACGAGCAGCCGACTATTTTAGTCACATCGACCCTGGTTTCTTGAACCGACGGCTTGCCGTCACCGCGCTCGGCCCCGCACGCGAGTGGTTTCTGAGGGAGCAGGAGACCGGGTCAGACCATATGGCGGTGCTCCGGAACGATCATTTACTCGTAACGCGGCTCATCGATGTCTGTGAGGCAATAGGCGTACCAACGCTTGCCGAAGCGCTGTTAGCTGGAAAGCCCTCGCACCTTTTCATGAGCACGGAAAAGCTTGAGCCCTGTCCAGAAATCTATGAAACATCGCGGGTAAAATACGGGGTGCATCTCGAATTTTACTACGGAAAGCCGGTGGTGATCGCCTATCACACGGAACATATCCACGCCTCCACCGGCATGATGAAGCTCGCAGAAGGCTATCAGGCTGGTTATCTGGAAGCGATTATTGGCATTTTACACGACAAAGGCGACCGATTTGAAATCGAGCCAATCGTGATCGGATCGCCTTGGCTAGATCATCCGAGAAACGAGGCGGACCCCAAACTCATGTGGTTCGGACATGACTATGGGGAACTCCTTCCGGAGGACATCGAGGAGTTTCACCGCCTATCCAGCGTGGATGTTTCGGGCGCGGAGGAATGGATGCCTATGATGCGGAATGTGCCGGAAGCGCACGTCAAGATGTCCATTGCAAGACTGCTGAAGGAGCCTGTCAAGGCAGATTGGGGTGGCGAGGAGAACGACCATTACTCGGCTAACGCGACCGTAGGCGGGCGAAGAAAGACCGCGGCTTTCTTGCTGAAAGGACCAACGAAATTTCAGGAGATGACTCCCGCCATGTGCGGGAAAAACGGTGACCAAATATATCGCCTCGTCAATAGCGGCGCGGATATATCAATCGTCCAGCATTCTCACCTGATTGGGGCGGCGGTGCGCGAAACTCTAAGGGCATTTGTCGTCCAGCCCGGAGGACGGGCGCGGAAGTTCTGTGTCATGGATGGCCAGGCGACCTATCGCCTCCTGAAGGCTTACGATCTTCTGCCCAGAAGCTGATCACGCAGGGCGCCGCAACGCCCTGTGGACAGTTCTTGCTACTGCGAACCGCCGACTGCTTTTGATTTTTACCGCCAAGAATTGCCACGCCGCTCTGAGCGCCAATCGCTAAGCGTCCGCTTCCTTGCTTCTTTGGCTGGAAGCGGAAGTCTGCAAGCCACCCTTCTATGACTTTGTCTAGGCGACAGGGAGCGTCCGCTTCGGAGGAGCCGCCTAAACCGCATCAAAGACCGACAAGGACGCTGAGCTGCCGAGGCTTGTGCTCGCTCACCGCACTATGATGCCGGCACCGCCGCCCACGGGCGGACACAAGCGCGGTCGCTTGAGTGCCGGCGGGCGCGGGGCAGGACTGTTCAAGAGCGGCTTGCAGCACAGCGGGCCAAGCTTGCCTGCCGTCCCTAAAAAAAGGCGATCCGGCGTCGCGTGGAAGACATGCGCCTCGCGGCGTCGTTCCGCCTCCGGCGCAGCAGCGCAGAAGTGACGCAGCCTCCTCAATGCCGCTTCTGGTCACCCTCGTCGCCGTGGCCGGCTTTGGCGACCTTCTTGGCGTGGTGCTTGACGTCCTGGCTCAGCGACTTCGACACGTCGACCGATTCCTTGAAGCGGCCGTTGTCGTCGCGCTTGACGTAGCGCTTGTCGCCGGCGTGGGGCTCGATCAGTTCGCGCTTGCTGCTCATGGCGTTCTCCCGTGCGT
Organism: Consotaella salsifontis; assembly: GCF_900167365.1. Taxonomy (GTDB): domain Bacteria; phylum Pseudomonadota; class Alphaproteobacteria; order Rhizobiales; family Rhizobiaceae; genus Consotaella; species Consotaella salsifontis. Next base: position 260,589 of record NZ_FUXL01000005.1, read on the forward strand.
TGAATTTGCCCGACAACGTCGGCGGCCCGGCGCGCGTTCCCGCCGATTCCGCTTGACGGCGGGCCGCGCCTGGCGAAGGACTGGGACCTTCGATCCCTCTCCGGGCCAGCCCTCATGACCACCGCAGCGACGCCCACCGACGAGGGACGCAACCTCGTCCTTCTCGGCATCATCCTGATGCTCGTCGGCAATTTCGCCTTCGCCCTCAACGACGCGCTGGGCAAGGCGCTGGTGACGAGCCTTGCCGTCGGCGAGGTCCTGCTCATCCGCTCGCTCGGCGCCTTCCTCCTCCTCGGCCCGGCGCTGGCGCGGCGCCCGCGCGGCGAGCTCACCCACCCGGACCGCCCCTGGCTCCAGCTCCTCAGGGTCGTCATGGCCACCGGCGACACGGCCTTCTTCTATGCCGCCGTGGTGACGCTGCCGCTCGCCGACGTCATCACCTTCTACATGGCCGGCCCCATCTATGTGGCGGCGTTCTCCCACGTTTTCCTGGGCGAAAAGGTCGGCTGGCGGCGCTGGACGGCGATCCTCGTCGGCTTCGTCGGCGTGGTGGTCGCGCTGCGCCCGTCGTCGGCCTCGCTCTCGCTCCACTCGTTCTACGCCCTTGCCGGCAGCATCAGCTTCGCGCTGTCCATCGTCCTCGCCCGCCGGCTGCGCACCACCAGCGACGCGGCGCTCGTCACCTTTCATACGCTCGGCGCGCTCGTCCTTGGCGCGGTAATGACCATCAGCACCTGGAAGACGCCGAGTCTCTTCGAGCTCGGCGCCATGCTGCTGCTGGGCTTCGTCGCCACCGCCGGCCACATGACCATGACGCGGTCGGTGAAGCTGGCGCCCGCCTCGGTTCTCGCGCCGCTGCAATACACCATGCTGCTGTGGGGCATCCTCTTCGGCCTCGCCTTCTTCGGCGACGTGCCGGACCGCCAGATCCTCGTCGGCTCGGCCATCATCATCCTCGCCGGCCTCTTCATCTTCCACCGCAAGAAGGCCGTCGACGACGGCATCTCGACGCGCGAGCTGCCCCGCTCCGTCAACTGAACCATTTGCGGCGATTGGCGCCGATGGATTACGCAAGGGGCATAAAGACACGAGGCGACGAGACGTGCTGGCTTTGCGCCCGTCCGCTGGGGCGCCGGGTGGAATGGCATCACCCGCGCCCGAAGAGCCGCGGCGGACGCGAGACGGTGCCGATCCACCCCATCTGCCACCGTACGCTCCACGCGACCTTCACCAATGTCGAGCTGGCGCGCATGGAAGAGGAGGGCAAGGATCTGACCCGCCATCCGAGGCTGGCGCGCTTCCTCGCCTGGATCGCCCGCAAGCCGCCGGATTTCCACGCGCCGACGCACTCCGCGCGCTGAGCCTTGCACAACAGCAGGTTTTGGATGGAAAGCACGCCCCGAGAGGAAGCCCTGATCGCGCTGTTTCCGCGCCTCTTCCACATGTGCGAGGCCGACAGCTGGACCGCAATCCGCGATCACGGCCTTCTCAGCACCTCGGCCCTGCTCGACCTCTACGGTATCGCGGGCGAGCGGCGCGCGGCGCTGGAATCGCGCCGCCGCGACCGCGTGGTGAGGATCGAGGCCGATGGCCTTCCCGGCGCCGTGCTGCGCGACCAGAAGCCGTTGACAGACGCAGCGCTCACGCGCTGCCTTTCAGGCGGCCTGACGCCGCGCCAGTGGTACGAGATGCTGAACGCGCGCGTCTTCTTCTGGCTGAGCGAGGCGCGCCTTGCCGGCCTTCTCGCCGCCCGCTCCTATCGCGCCCGGCCGCACGCCGTGTTGGTGCTCTCCACCCGCTCGCTCATCCAGCGCCATCGCGCCGCCATCACCCTCAGCCCGATCAACAGCGGCGCCGCCGTCCGCCGGCCGCAGCCGCGCGGGCCCGAGACCTTTCTGCCCATCGCCGACTACCCGCTCGACCTTTGGCGCGCCAAGCGGCGAGCGGCCGACAGCGTCGTGGAACTTTGCGTCGAGCGAGCGGTGAAGGATATCGCCGCGCATCTTCTGGCCGTACACCGCGTCGAGGAGGGACGGGCGACGCCCCTGTGGCGCCATCCGGACACCGGAACGACCGGCGATCTCATCTTACGGTATCCTGAGGCCCGATAGCCGCGCCGCCAAAGGGATAGGCACGGTCATTCTGTGGGGATCGGACGGTCGCTCCGTCGGCGCGAGCGCGCCTTGCCGCGCCACTTCGCGGCGCCCGCCGCCTCGTCCGCCGAATATTTGAGCAGCGCCGCCAGCGGCAGGCATCCGGCATCCTCCGCCAGACGCGCCAGCTGCATCGACATCGCGTTCACATATTTCAAGGTTGCGGCCACGTCTTCGGGACCTTGGCAAGTCGTCCTTTGTTCCATGCTCCACCCATTGGTCGGAGACCGACGTCGACAAGACTGCCGCCGCGCGACAGGAACGACATTCCGGCCGGAAATCTGCCGAAGGCGGCCCTGACGCAATCAACGCGGCACTCTCTCCGACCAATGGCGATGCTCATGCCGCCTCAGGCCCCGCGCGGTCATTACAACCGCTTCCTCCCCCAACAGGGCGTTCTGAAGCGAACATCGCGCTGCGCCATCGCCGATTCGCGTGGTCTCTGCTGCTGTTGCGAACCCTTCTAACTCAGTGGATCAACGGTCCGCAAGTTGTCCTCTGACAGATTCTTGATAAACGAAGCTTAGTAATGGATTGATGACTTTTCTTGCGAAAGATACGAACTTTAAACACAACTTCCAGTTGCAACTTTATTCCTATAAATTCTGCGAATTTCGTTGCACTTCCGCAAAGACAGGCGCGAGTAACGCTACGGAAAGGTCAAGGCGCTGCGTGTCCGCGCCGGGACAGTCCTCGCGGGACGCTGATGCGGTAACAGCCGAACCATTGCTATGGACAGCGGCGGCGAATGCGTCCAACTCTGCGCTCGCTCGTTTTCAAGGTTGTTTGTCCCTGTGACCCTTCGCCGCGCGTTTCTGTTGGCCCCGCTGGCTCTCCTGGGCCTCACCGCCCTCATCCTTCACCTGATGGGCCGCATCCCCATCTGCGAATGCGGAACGGTGGAGCTCTGGTACGGCGATCCGTCCGGCCCCGGCAATTCGCAGCACCTCAGCGACTGGTATTCCTTCTCCCACCTCATCCACGGCTTCATCTTTTTCGCCCTGCTCTGGCCCTTGCGTCGCCGTCTTTCCATGATCCAGCGCCTGACGCTCGCGCTTGTCGTCGAGTGCGCCTGGGAGATCATCGAGAACACCGACTGGATCATCAATCGCTATCGCGACAGCACCGTCTCCCTCGACTATCACGGCGATTCGATTCTCAATTCGATGTCGGACTGCCTGTTCATGGTCGCCGGCTTCCTGATCGCGGCGCGCCTGCCAGCCTGGGCGACCATCGCTCTCGCGCTCGCTCTGGAGGTTTGGGCGGGGGTGGAGATCCGCGACAACCTCACCCTGAACATCCTCATGTTGTTGTGGCCGCTGCAGGCGGTGCGCGACTGGCAGGCGGGCGTCTGATCATTCCTCCGGCCCCAACGGGCGTTGCGGTGTCATCGGGGCGTCACGGGCCATCCCTATAGCGTCGCGAGCTGTCACGAACGCGAACGCACGGCCCATGCGCCACGCCCATCTGACCTATTCCCGCCCGGACGACCCGCCCATGCGACGCTGGGCCATCCGGTCCATGGAACAGATATCGGGCCGAGGCCGGCTGGCCGAGCTCTACGAACGGTGGCGGGAAAGGGTGGAGCGCGGCGGAACCCCGGCCTTCGGCGAGATGTTGCGCCTGATGCGGATCGATCTTGCGATCTCAGGCCATTGGCCGCTCGCGGAACTCCCGCAGCGCCTCGTCATCGTCGCCAATCATCCCTTCGGCATCGGCGATGGCGCGGCCGTTCTCTCGCTGGCTGAGAGCCTCGGACGCCCATTCCGCATTCTCATCGCCAGCGAGCTCATGAAGATACCTGAGATGGCGGCCTACGGCCTGCCAGTGGTCTTCTCGGAGACCAAGGAAGCGCTGGCCGCCAACAGGGCGACGCGGCAGGAAGCGCTGCGGCTTCTGGCAGAGGGAACCACGATCGTCATCTTCCCAGCCGGCGGCGTGGCGACTGCTCCCAGGATTTTCGGCAGGGCGCTCGATCTGCCCTGGAAGCATTTCACCGCGCGACTGGTGCGCTCCGCCGGCGCATCGGTTCTGCCGGTCCATGTGGAGGGCCAGAACGGCCCCCTCTTCCACCTCGTCAGCAAATGGTCGCAGACGCTGCGCTATGGACTGCTCATCGGCGCCTTCCGCCGGCTCTACGGGCGCACCATCCGCCTCAACGTCGGCCAGATCATCAGCCACGACGCCCTGATCGCCGGCGGCGGCGGACGCATCATGACCGAAAGCCTGCGCGAGGCGGTCTTCGCGCTCGCGCCGCCCCACGCTCGCCCGCGAGCGTGGGTGAAATCGGGCCTCGTCGATATCAGATCATCCCCACAGCCTTGAGGCCGCGGCGCAGAGACTGGATGGAGCCATTGGCTGGCCCCGCTCCGGCGGCGCTCGTCCGGATGGTCGAGATCAGCGCCAGAAGATCGTCCGCCTCGCCGCGCAGCGTCATCGCCACCGCCGTCGATTCCTCCACCATGGCGGCATTCTGCTGCGTCGCCTGATCCATGTCGCCGATGGCCGAGTTGATCTCCCTGACGGCGACCGCCTCGTCATTGGCAGATTCAGCCATGGCGCGCGTCGTCCTGTCGAGATCGAGGGCGCGCTCCACGATGCCTTGCAGCGCGCCATGGGTGCTGGCGATGATCGCCGAGCCGTTATGCACCTCGGTCGACGACACGGCGATCAGCTGCTTGATCTGTTTTGCGGCGTCGGCGGAGCGCTGCGCCAGGCTGCGAACCTCCTGTGCGACGACGGCAAAGCCCTTTCCGGCCTCGCCGGCGCGTGCTGCCTCCACCCCGGCGTTGAGCGCCAACAGATTGGTCTGGAAGGCGATCTCGTCGATGATCGAGACGATCTGCCCGACCTCATGGGACGAGGCCTCGATGTTCTTCATCGCGGCGACGGCGGTCTGGACGACGTTGGCCGCTTTTTCCGCTTCGCTGCGCGACAGGTTCACGGTTTCCGCCGCCGCGCCGGCCCGGTCGGACGCCTGATGGATACGGTCGGTCAGCTCGTGGAGCGCGGCCGCCGTTTCCTCCAGCCCTGCCGCCTGCCGCTCCGTGCGTTGGGCGAGCTCGTCCGAGGCCTGGGCGATCTCGCTGGCGTGGGAAGCGAACCCGTCAGCCGCGGTCTTTACCTTGTCGACGACGCCGCCGAAGGTTTCGAGAGCGTGGTTGAAATCCTCCTTGAGCTGGGAGAACTCCGGCGGAAACTCGGCCTGGATCGGGCTCGCGAGGTCGCCGTTCGCCAGCCGGCGCAATGCGCCCGACAACTCGTCGAGCACCACGCCCCGCGCCGCCGTGCGCTCCTCCTCCTTGCGGCGCGCTTCCTCGCCTGCCTGCAGGGTGAGGACATCGAGATAGCTCCCGATGGCGAGCTCCATGTCGATCATCGCGGTCTTGCAAAGAGCATCAAGGCTCTCGCCAAGCTCGCGCCCGCTCCTGCCGCCCAGCGAAACCTTGGGCCAGCTCCTCTGCACCAGCGTCTCGATGAGCGAGCCGAGAAGATGGGCATAGCCGGAAATATACATCGACGGTTCGAGCCCGATCCGCGCATGAGCCCGCCCGATGGCCTCCGTGCGCTCGATATAAGCCGGAGCCGTCTCGCCCGACGCGACGTGGCTCCAATGGATCTTCTGGGCAGCCTTCGCCGCCTCCATGTGCTGGCTGTCGGTAAAATACTCGCGCATCTGCGGATGGGCGGAAACCACCTGATAAAAATGGTCGAGCGCGGGCCCCATGATCTCGCCGATCGTGGGCTCCAGCCGCTTCAGGGCCGCCTTTTCCTCGGCGCTGAGGGGATTGACGACACGCCGGGCAGGCCGCTGCGAGGGAGTAGTTCCGGATGACATGGAGGACCGGGTAAACGAAAACGGAAAACGCCGCGGTCGTGGGTCAACCGCGGCGATCCTCACCCTAGCCGACTATTCGCTAATAAAGGCTTAGAGAGCAGTTACAACCTCGACGGTTGGCGACGTCGGCCACGGTCGCCGGGCGGAGCTATCCGCCTATCGATGCAACAGACCTTTATGCCCTCTGCATGCGGTCGCCGGGCCGTCCTCAGGCGAAGGCCTGCGCCGGCTCGGCCTCGAGCGTCGTATAGGTGCGCTGGTCGTCTTCCTCGACCAGCCGCACGCCGTAGCCCCACAGATTGGCGAGATGTTGCAGGACACGCGCCGCGTCGCCCGCCTCCAGCGTCACGCCGTCCACCACATGGTGTCTCAGAAGCAGGCGGCGATCGCCCTTGAGGTCGACGTCCACCACCTGGATATCCGGGTCCTGGCGCGCGACATCGAACTGGCGGGCGAGAGAACGACGCACCTCGCGATAGCCGTCCTCATCATGGATCGCCGCCACCACAAGATCCTCCTCGACGGGGTCGTCCACCAGGCGGAAAAGCCGCTGCTTGCGGATCACCTCGGGGCTGAGGAACTGGAGGATGAAACTTTCGTCGCGATAGTTCGCCCAGGCGTCCCGCAGCACGTCATAGGCGTTTTCTTTGCCGGCAAAATTCGGAAACAGCGAACGATCCTCGGCCGTGGGTTCGTTCGCGATGCGCTCGATATCCTGCATCATCGCGAAACCGAGCGCATAGGGGTTGATGCCGCCATAGCGCCGGTCGTCGAACTCGGGCTGCATGACCACGTTGGTGTGCGACTGGAGGAACTCCAGGAACGCACCGTCCGAGATCTGCCCCTTCTCGTGCAGCCGGGTCATGATCCGATGATGGGTGAAGGTGGCGCAGCCTTCGTTCATCACCTTGGTCTGGCGCTGCGGATAAAAGTACTGGGCGATCTGGCGGACGATGCGCAGGATCTCGCGCTGCCACGGCGCGAGGCGCGGCGCGGTCTTTTCGAGGAAATAGAGGATGTTCTCCTCCGGTAGGCCGAGCAGGGCGCGGCGCCGTTCCTCGTTGAGGTCGCGACCACCCCGCGCGCGCGGCTTGGGCAGTGTGCGCCAAAGGTCGTTATAGAGACGCTCGGCATGTTCGCGCCGCTCGATCTCCCGCCGCTGCTCGGCCACGAGGTCGAGCGAGTGCTTGCCGGGATAGCGGTGGACGCCGTTGTGCTGAAGGGCGTGGGCGGCATCGATCAAACGCTCCACCGCCTCCAGCCCATAGCGCTCCTCGCAGGATGAGATATAGGCCTTGGCGAAGGCGAGATAGTCGAGAATGGCCGAAGCGTCGGTCCACTGCTGGAAGACGTAGTTGTTCTTGAAGAAGTGGTTGTGCCCGAAGGCGGCATGGGCCAGCACGATCGCCTGCATCGTCGCGCTGTTCTCTTCCATGATGTAGACGATGCAGGGGTCGGAATTGATCACGATCTCGTAGGCGAGCCCCTGCCAGCCCTTGCGATAAAGCGTCTCGTTCCGCAAGAACTGCTTGCCGAAAGACCAGTGCTTGTAAAGCAGCGGCATGCCGGTTGCCGCATAGGCGTCGAGCATCTGCTCGGCGGTGATCACCTCGATCTGGTTCCGGTAGGTGTCGAGGCCCATCTCGTCGACGGCGATCTTCTCCACCGCGCCATAGATGCGCGACAGCATGTCAAAATCCCAGTCGTGGTCCGAGAAGAGCAGGGTGTCCTTGGATTTGACTTGATGAGACATGGGGTTCACTCCGCTCCGACGCCGTCGCTCTTCTTCTCGAAGAGCTCGCGAAAGACGGGATAGATGTCGCGGGGGCTCGAAACCTTGCGCATGGCCATCGGCAGGCTCGGCTCGAGCACCTCCGAATAGGCCCGCCACAGCGTCGTCTCCTGGCGCGGAAAGATGCCGCCCCCGCCGCGCTCCTCGCCGCCGTTCGCCACCTGGAGATAGGCATAATACTGCGAGATCGGCAGAATGGCGTTGCGCAGCAGCGCGACGGCGCGCGGATTGTCGGAGGAGAGGTTGTCGCCGTCCGAGGCCTGGGCCCCGTAGATGTTCCACTGGTCGAGGGGGAAGCGCTCCTTGGCGATGCGCACCATCTCCTCCAGCGCCGAGGAGATCACCGTGCCGCCGCTTTCCCGCGAATGGAAGAACGTGTCCTCGTCCACTTCCTTGGCCTCGTGGGTGTGGCGGATGAAGACGATCTCGACCCGCTCGTAGCGCCGGGTCAGGAAGAGATAGAGCAGGCTGAAGAAGCGCTTGGCGAGGTCCTTCATCGCCTCGTCCATCGAGGCCGAGACGTCCATCAGGCAGAACATCACGGCCCGCGCGATGGGCTCGGGATGGGTCTCGAGGCGGCGGAACCGCAGGTCCAGCGGGTCGATGAAGGGAATGGATACCGAGCGCCTCATCTGGCGTTCCAGCTCGGCCCTGAGCGTGGCGATGCGCTCGGGCGCGTCCCCTGCCGCCTCCATCTCCTCGATCTCGCGCGTCATGCGCTCGATGTCCTCCGGCGAGGGCCGGCCGAGGGCGATGCGCCGCGACAGCGAGCGCCGCATGGTCCGCGTGACCGACAGCGCGGCGGGCGGCCCGGCGGTGCGGAAACCCGCCGGCAGGCGGCGCGTCACGTCCTCGCCGATGATCTGGCGTTTGGCGAGGTTGGGCAGTTCCAGATCCTCGAGGAAGAGCTCGAGAAACTCCTCCCGCGACAGGACGAAGCGGAACTGATCCTCGCCCTGGCCGTCGGGGCTGCCTTCCGAGCCCGCGCCCCCGCCGCCGCCCTCGGGACGCTCGATGTGATCGCCCGCGATATAGGTCTTGTTGCCGGGAAGGACGTGCTCGCGCATGCCGCCGCTGGAGGTCGGGCGAAAGATCGGCTCATGGACGCCATCGGCCGGAATCGTCACGGCTCCGCCCTCGCCGATCTCGCGGATCTTGCGGCTGGCGGAGGCGTCGCGCACGGCTTGGCGAACCAGCGCTCGCGCGCGCCGGATAAAGCGTTGGCGGTTGGCGAGACTCTTGCCGCCGGGATCGACGCGGCGATCGATGATATGCATGGGCCACTCGCTTCCAGCCGAGGAAACGGGGCGAAACGCGCCCCGGATCGGCAGAGACATGATCAGCGGCGCGAACGCCGCAAATGAGGCCAGCCGGCGAGGACGGGAACTTGAGGCTCGCCCGCGGCGGAGAGGCGCCGGCCCGACGGGCCCGCTGCCCCTCCCTCGATTGTCACCTGCCGCGCCCGATGGCGCGCGGCAGGCCAGCCCGTCAGCTCGCCTGACGGTGACGCATGTACCATTCGACGAGACGGCGAACCTGGCGCTCCGTGAAGCCGCGCTTCATCATGCGCTCGACGAACTCGTTGTGCTTCTTCTCCGTGTCGCTGTCGCGCTTGGAGCCGAAGCTGATCACCGGAAGGAGATCCTCCACCTGGCTGAACATGCGCTTTTCGACGACGTCGCGGATCTTCTCGTAGCTGGTCCACGAGGGATTGCGCCCCTGGTTGGCGGCGCGCGAGCGCAGCGAGAACTTCACCACCTCGTTGCGGAAGTCCTTGGGATTGGCGATCCCCGCCGGCTTCTCGATCTTGGAGAGCTCCTGGTTGAGGAGCTCGCGATTGAGAAGCTGGCCGGTGTCCGGGTCCTTGTAGTCCTGGTCCTCGACCCAGGCGTCGGCATAGGAAACATAGCGGTCGAAGAGGTTCTGGCCGTAGTCGTGGTAGGATTCGAGATAGGCCTTCTGGATCTCGTTGCCGATGAACTCGGCATAGCGAGGCGCCAGCTCCGCCTTGATGAACTCCAGATAGTCGCGCTCCGTATCCTCGGGGAACTGCTCGCGCCGCACCGACTGCTCCAGCACATACATGAGATGCACCGGATCGGCCGCCACCTCCTCCGTGTCGTGGTTGAACGTCGCCGAAAGCGCCTTGAAGGCGAAGCGCGTCGAGATGCCGTTCATGCCCTCGTCGACGCCCGCCGCGTCGCGGTATTCCTGCATGGTCCGCGCCCGGGGGTCGACCTCCTTCAGGCTCTCCCCGTTATAGACCCGCATCTTGGAATAGAGGTTAGAGTTCTCGTGCGGCTTGAGGCGCGAGAGAACCGCGAAGCGCGCCAGCATCTCCAGCGTGTCCGGCGCGCAGGGCGCGCTGGACAGCTCCGAGTTCTTGACCAGCTTTTCGTAGATCTTCGTCTCCTCGTAGACCCTGAGGCAGTACGGCACCTTGATGACGTAGATGCGGTCGATGAAGGCCTCATTGTTCTTGTTGTTCTTGAAGGTGCGCCACTCCGCCTCGTTGGAGTGGGCCATGATCATGCCGGTGAACGGGATGGCGCCGATGTTCTCCGAACCGACATAGGACCCCTCCTGGGTCGCGGTCAGCAACGGATGGAGCATCTTGATCGGCGCCTTGAACATCTCGACGAACTCGAGAACGCCCTGGTTTGCCCGGTTGAGGCCGCCCGAATAGGAATAGGCGTCGGGGTCGTGCTGGGCGTGCATCTCCAGGCGCCGGATATCCACCTTGCCGACCAGCGAGGAGATGTCCTGGTTGTTCTCGTCGCCCGGCTCGGTCTTGGCGATGCCGATCTGCCTGAGGCGCGAGGGCATCAGCTTCGCCACCTTGAATTTCTTGATGTCGCCACCGAATTCGTCGAGCCGCTTCACGCACCACGGGCTCATCAGCCCGGTGAGGCGGCGGCGCGGGATGCCGTATTCCTCCTCGAGGATCGACCCCATCGTCTCGGGATCGAACAGGCCGAGCGGACTTTCGAAGACCGGGGAGAGCTCCGATCCCGCCTTCAGCACATAGATGGGCTGGGCTTCCATCAGCGCCTTGATGCGCTCGGCAAGCGAGGATTTGCCGCCGCCGACGGGCCCCAGCAGGTAGAGGATCTGCTTTCGCTCCTCCAGGCCCTGCGCCGCCTGACGCAGAAAGGCGACGATGCGCTCGACCGTCTCCTCCATGCCGTAGAACTCGGCAAAGGCGGGATAGGCCCGGATGGTGCGGTTCTGGAAGATCCGCCCGAGGCGGGAATCCTGAGCGGTGTCGATGAATTCGGGCTCGCCGATCGCGGCAAGCAGCCGCTCGTGCGGCCCCGCAAACATCAGCGGATCGTAGCGGCAGGCCTCCAGATAGTCCTGCACCGTCATCAGCGTTTCGCGACGCGCCTCGTAGGCCTGCGAATAGGTATCGAATAATGCGCTCGACATTACGCCTCCATTGCGGCTCGCCTCGCCTTTTGGAAAACGAGCGGAGCGGATGTCTTGACACAACAATCCGGCTCCGGTATCGGGCCGCCTGACATGGTTGACTGCTCAGACTTTCGCCACACACTGACCAAAACGGTGGCGGAGCCAGTTCGTTTCCAACGGTTTCGTCCCCGTCTGGAATCTTAACCTTTTCGTTTCCCCTCTCGCATCACGTTTTACAGAGATCGGACACGCGTCTGTCATCGGACGGGAGCAAGCGGCCGTATTGGGTGGCTCACGTTCGAGCTGAGCTCCTCGCCGGACGGTGCCGACGATCGCACCGGTCCGCCGCGATCGTCGTCCCGAAGGCGCCCCTATCGGGGGCCGCGGCTGTCGCCCCGGTCTTCACCAGAAAGCACCGGTGCAAGTTCTGCGCCGAATCGACGTCGCGCGCAGGGATTTCCCAGCGTCTCAGGCCCGTGGCAAACTTGCAAGTTAATTCGCCGCTCGACGCCAAACGTCGTGAACGCGCGCTGGTCGCATTGATCGCGCTCCTCGCACGGCGTAGTTGCGCTAGATCGTCGCAAGCTCTCCATAATATCGCCTCAATCCGCGATTCGAGGGTTGGAATATGAAACAATACACATTAAGATGCGCCCGGTAACAGTTCGAGATTCATATGATGAATCCGAACTCGCCTCGAAGTGCGTCATACTCGGATCGACGTCGGTCCTCTCTCCTTTGTCGCGCGATATCCTTTAGTCCCAAAGGGAGAAACTAGTGAAAATCCTAGCTTTGACAGCAACTATTGCTGGAATTACTTTGTCTCTTGCCTCACCCTCTGCTGCTGCGGAAGACTGCAAGCTGACAATATCGAACATGAATTGGGCCTCCGCCGAGGTGCTGGCGGCCCTCGACAAGATCATCATGGAGGAAGGGTTCGGCTGCGAGGCAAGGATCGTTCCCGGTGATACGGTGCCCACCTTCACCTCGATGGCCGAAAAGGCCCAGCCCGATGTCGCCCCCGAATTCTGGGCGAGTCAGTTCCGCGACCAGCTCGACAAGGCGGTCGACGAGGGCAGGATCGTCGTCGGCGCCAGCTCCCTGAGTGATGGCGGCGAGGAAGGCTGGTGGATTCCGGAATACTTCGCCAAGGAGCATCCCGAAATCCAGTCAGTGTCGGATGCGCTGGCGCATCCCGAACTCTTCCCCGCGCCTGAAGACCCGTCCAAGGGCGCCGTCTATGGCTGTCCCTCCGGCTGGGCCTGCCAGATCACGACCTCGCAGCTTTTCAAGGCGACGAAGGCCGCCGACAAGGGCTTCGTCCTGGTCGACACGGGCTCGGCCGCCGGTCTCGACGGCTCCATCACCAAGGCTTACGAGAACAAGAAGCCCTGGCTCGGCTATTACTGGGCTCCCACGGCCATTCTCGGCAAATACCCGATGAAGAAGCTGGAGATCAAAGGCGAGTTCGACCAGAAGACCTGGGACAGCTGCAACTCGGTCATCGACTGCCCGGACCCGAAGGTCATGCCCTGGCCGAAGTCGCCGGTGGTCACGATCATGACCCCTAGCCTCTCCGAGGCACCCAAGGCGGTTCAGGACTACTTCAACAACCGCGCCTGGGACAACGCCACGGTGAACCAGCTGCTCGCCTGGAAGGAAGACAATCAGGCCACCGGCGAGGACGCGGCCTATTACTTCCTGGAAAACAATCCCGATGTCTGGACCAAGTGGGTCTCCAAGGACGTCGCCGAAAAGGTGAAGAACGCCCTCTAGGGCGTCGCGGACGAGATGGGCGCCGCCTTGCCATCGCTTCGCACGGCGCTCCGAAAACCGGGAGACGGATGCCGGCGCACCGAGCGCGCGCCGTCTCGCCGGGTCCGGCGGAGAAGGCTCCTCCCTCTCCGCCCCTCCGCTCATTCAGCCGCAGCAGCAACAGCACGAACACCACAAGTATTGCACTGGGTCGTTCCGTCCCATCGCAAAGGTCTGCGGCTGAGCCATCTTTCACCTCACGAAGTGCCCGCGGCGCCAGAGCGCCGACCGAAGAGGATATGAACTTGGATTGGTTCGACAACGTCAAATGGCTGACTGACTTTCCGCAGATCGGCCGAAGCAGCCTCAGGCTGATGTCACGCACGATCGACCAGCACTACCGCGCCTTCTCACGAGCCTACGGAGACGACATCGAAGCCTTCTTCCGCCCCCTTCTCGACTTCCTGCTCTGGTTCGAGAAGCTGCTGATCAACACGCCCTGGTGGATCGTGCTGGCCGTCATCGTCGCCATCGTCTGGATCGCCAGCCGATCGGCGAAGATCACCGCCGGCACGCTCATCGCGCTTGTTCTGATCGGCGTGTTCGGCATGTGGGAAGACACGATGCGCACGCTCTCGATCATCGTCGTTTGCACCGCGCTCTCCATCATTCTCGGCATGCCCATCGGCATCCTGATGTCGCGCTCCAACAAGGTTCAGGCGGCCATCAACCCGATCCTCGACGTGATGCAGACGATGCCCTCCTTCGTCTATCTCATCCCCATCGTCATGTTGCTCGGCATCGGCCTCATCCCTGGCCTCATCGTCGTCGTGATCTATGCCATGCCGCCCATCATCCGCCTCACCAATCTCGGCATCCGGCTCGTCGACAAGGAGGTGCTGGAAGCGGCCAACGCCTTTGGCGCCAGCTCATGGCAGAAGCTCGTCCACGTCCAGATGCCGCTCGCCCTGCCCACCATCATGGCCGGCATCAACCAGACCATCATGATGGCGCTGGCCATGGTCGTCGTCGCCTCGCTCATCGGCGTGCGCGGCCTCGGTCAGCCGGTTCTCCAGGCGATCACCAATCAGTACTTCACCCAGGGGCTGCTCAACGGCCTCGCCATCGTCGCCATCGCCATCGTCTTCGACCGCGCCAGCCAGTCCTACGGCAAGCGGCTCCAGCGTCACCGGGAGGCCGCCCATGGCTGACGAAATCGCCATCTCCATCCGCGATCTCTACAAGATCTTCGGACCCAACGACAAAGCCCATGTCGACGCCGTGCGGCGCGGTATGACGAAGACGGAGCTCCTGGCCGAGACCCAGCACGTTCTTGGCCTGAAAGACATCAACATCGACATGCCCAAGGGCGCCATCCAGGTGGTCATGGGCCTTTCCGGATCGGGCAAGTCGACGCTCATCCGCCACATCAACCGTCTGATCGAACCGACGGCGGGCGAGATCGTGATCGGCGAGGAGGACGTGCTGGCCATGTCCGACAAGCGCCTTCGCGACTTCCGCCGCCACACGGTCTCCATGGTGTTCCAGCGCTTCGCGCTGCTGCCCCACAAGACGGTGATCGACAACGTCTCCTACGGGCTCAACATCACCGGCGTTCCCAAGCCCAAGCAGCGCGAGACGGCGGCCTATTGGATCGACCGCGTCGGGCTCGCGGGCTACGAGGACAACTATCCCGCCCAGCTCTCAGGCGGCATGCAGCAGCGCGTGGGGCTGGCGCGGGCGCTCGCCACCGACGCCGAGATCCTGCTCATGGACGAGGCGTTTTCCGCCCTCGATCCGCTAATCCGCATGGACATGCAACAGGTGCTGCTCGACCTCCAGAAGGAGCTGAAGAAGACCATCGTCTTCATCACCCACGATCTCGACGAGGCTTTGCGCCTCGGCGACCGCATCGCCGTCCTGCGCGACGGCGAGATCGTGCAGCAGGGCACCGGCCAGCAGATCGTGCTGACGCCGGCCGACGACTACATCTCCTCTTTCGTCAAGGAGGTGAATCGCGGCCGAGTGATCCGCGTCGAGACGGTGATGACGACGCCGGACGAGGGCCCGGTGGTGCCGGAACCCGGCAGCGTTCCCGTTCGCCGCGGCACGGTGATCGAGGAAGCCGCCAAGAAGATGAGCGACAAGGAGGTGACGCGCGCCCACGTCATCGATCCCGACACGCGCCAGCCCATCGGCCTTCTCACCATGCGAGCCATCATGGCGGCCATGGTGATGCCGCTGCCGGCCGATGCGCTCACCGACGAGCAGATCGAGGCGCTCGCCTGATCAGCACCCGGATGGGCGGGCGTCAGGCATTGACGAGCCCGTCCATCGACTTCACCGCCAAACTGCCAGGGAAGATTCTGGTGGAGAGCGCGCGGTCGGAGAGGCCGAGGTGGTCGCGCAACAAGCCCTTCAGCACGGCGCGCATATCCGTCGTCGGATAGAGGTCGCGATTCTCGTAGAGGTCCGCCTCCTTAAGGCCCGGCCAGTCGGCGACGACGCGTCCGCCATTGACGGCGCCGCCCAACACAAACGTCGCCGTTGCCGTGCCGTGGTCCGTGCCCTCATTGCCGTTGGCGCGGGCTGTACGGCCAAACTCGGTCATGACCACCGCCACGGTTTCTCCCCAGGCATCCCCAAGCGAGGATTTGAGCCCATCGAGGGCGCCATCCAACGCCTTGAGAAGGTTCGCCAGCCGCCCCTCCTCCGCGCCCTCGTTGGCATGGGTGTCCCAGCCGTCATAGCTGATGGCGGCGAGGCGCGGACCGTCATCTTCCGAGAGCAGCCGGCCCGCGCCCTCGGCGAGCGAACGGAACCCTCGGGCAAGATTGCCGGGACCGGCCACCATGCCGCCGGCCGCCAGCTCGTCCGTCGTGATGCCTTCCTGGAGGACCTTCGCCATCGTCGGGTCGAGCTCGCCGTAGAGCGCGGCGAGACGCATGACCGTGTCGGAGCCCGCGGGCTTGAAGCTTGGAGGCGACCAGGTGAGGGTCGGCGCGGCGCCCCGAAGAATGAGGGGCACCGTCGGCCCGATGGCGAGTCCTTGGGCGGGGCGGACCTTCTCCCCTTCCGGCAGTGCCGCCGCGACGCGATTGAGCCAGCCGTCATCGGCGGCGCGAGGCCCCGCCATGCCGGTTTCCAGCACATCCTGCCCGTCGAAATGAGAGCGGTCGCGATAGGCCGTCGCGCAAGCGTGGACGACGGCCATCTCCCTCGACCGATAGAGTTCGGCGAGCCTCGGCATAGCGTCGTTGAGCGCAAAGGTTCCGTCGAGCGGGAGAACGCCCCGCCCGTCCGCGCCGACGGCGAGATCACCGCGCAGAGCGGCATAGCCCGGATCGCCGACCGGAGGCACCACGGCGAGCCCATCCATCGCCCCGCGCAGGACGATCGCCACGAAGCGCGGGTCGCGCACCGTCCCCGCAAAGGCATGACGCGGCATGTTGGCCCAGGCAACGAGAGCACCGGCTCCGACGATAAAGGAGCGGCGGGAAGGGCAGAGCCGGGCATCGGCAAGAAGATCGGCGCGGGTCATCTGGCTATCTCCTTTGAAATTCCGGGCTCATCATGAGCAGCGTCATGCCTTGCGTTGGAGATTCGGCGCGCTCGATCGCCTGACGCGTCTGCCGCGAAAGGCGATCGCCGAGAACAGCCTCGGCCTGCTCGCGCGGGTCTTTCACCCTGGCTCGGGCGGCAATGCGCTCGGCGATCTCGACGCGCGTCGTCATGGCGTCGGGAGCGAGCCACACCGCCGTCTCGTCCTTGAAACCGGCCGGCGAAGGCGGGTCCCATAAGGGTTGCCCCAGGGAGGCGAGGGCCCGCTGAACGAAGGGCGCCTCGACGGAGATCTGCGATGCGCGCAGCGCCGCGAGAAGGAACTCCTGCGGGCTGCGGATCTTGGTGACGGGTTCGCTCCAGGCCAGACCCGCGAGGACCAACGTTTCCGCCACCGCGCGAAGATCGCCCTGCGTCTGGAGAAAGCGCCGCGCCAAAAGATCGACGAGGGACGGCGGCGGCACATCCGCGACGAAGTGGCGGACGAGCTTCTCGGCGATATGGCGCGCCGTCGCGGGGCTCGCGGCAAGGCGCGAGAGCACGGCGAGCCCCTGTTCCTCGCCCGCCTGCCGGTAGGCAACGCCCATGACGTTCTGCGCCCCTGGTTCATGCGCGTTCCTGTTGAAGGCGAAGCGGCCATAGAATTCGGGCCGGCTTTTGTCGCGCCCGAAAGTCCAGCCCGTAAGCACCTTGGCAAAGGCGATGACATCATCCTGCCGATAGCCGGCTGTGACGCCGACGGTGTGAAGCTCCATGATCTCGCGCGCGTGGTTTTCGTTGAGTCCGCGCGAGCGCCTTTTGCCGGCGCGGCTGTCCGGCCCGACCGAGCTGGCATTGTTCAGCGAAAGCAGCATGGCGGGGTGGCGCGTCGCCGCCACCAGCATGTCCTCGAAGCGTCCCGCGACATGCGGGCGGATGGCTTCGCGCTCGAAGGCGCCCGCCATGGCGCGCACGGCTCCCGACGTGCTGGCCTGGACAGCGAAATGGTTGGCCCAAAAGGCGACGAGACGTTCGAGGAAGCCCGTCCTCACCGTCATGGCCCGTTCGATGCGCGCGGCGAGCTCCGCGCGGTAGATGAGCGCCTGGGCGTTGGGCTGCCTTTCCCCACCGTCCGCCCCGTCACGCCGCATCTCCTTTCGCTGGCGCATGTCGTCCTGGACCTGCCCGAACAATTCGTCGGATGGGCCGAGGCGGTTCGCAAGCGATGCGGGCTCAGCCCCGTCAAGGGCCGCAAGGAGGGCGCGTATGGGCTCGTCCCCCAGCGCGTCGAGATCCCCCGGCCGCGCGCCGAGGCCGAACCGTGAGAGAGCCAGGGCGGCGGATGGTCGGAACATGGCTGGGCCTCACTTCGGGCCGCTAAAGGCGGGGCCCTTTGCTCGATGCATGCCGGATCGAAGGAGCATAGCGGCCGTCAGTCGTCGAATTCGTGGAGTTTCAGCGGCGAATTCAAGGCGCTGCGCGTCGTTTCGTGAGATTGCGCTTCACTGTTTGACGGCGCACCGCCCGGCGGCTTATCCCATGGCCGGGCGCTCGGCGCCGCAACGACCTTCCGATGAAGAATGAAGACGAGGACCAGATGACCGCGCTCTTTGATCGCTATCTCGCCGTCGACTGGTCCGCGGCCAACACCCCCTCGCGCGGGCGGGACTCCGTCTGGATCGCGCTGGCCGAGCGGGACGGCCGCGATGTTTCCCTCCTCGACGTCTCGAATCCTGCGACCCGCAGCGAGGCGATGGCGATGGTGGAGGCCGTCTTCTCCGCCTCGCTCGCCGAGGGCAAGCGGGTCTTCGCGGGCTTCGACTTCCCCATGGGCTACCCGGCAGGTGCCGCCGCCGCGATTGCCGGAGAGCCGAACTGGCGCGCGCTCTGGACGCGTCTTGCCGAACTCATCCACGACCGCGACGACAACGTCTCGAACCGCTTCGAGATCGCCGGCCGGCTCAACCGCGACGTCTTCGGCGCCTCGCCCATGTATTGGGGCCGTCCCGACCATCTTCGCATTCCCGGCCTGGAGATGACGCGGCCCGCCAAGACCGCCGAGAGCCTTGCAGAATACCGTCTCGCCGAAAGCCGCGCCCGGCCCGCGCAGCCGGTTTGGAAGCTGGCCTTCGCCGGCAGCGTCGGCAGTCAGGCGCTGATCGGCATGGCCCGCCTCGCGCGGCTTCTCGAAAGTCCCACGCTGGCCGATCACCTTCGCGTGTGGCCGTTCGAGACCGGCTTCGATGCAGATCTCTCGGCGCCGCTCATCATCGCCGAGATGTATCCCGGTCTTCTTTCCATTGATCAGGCCGACAAGTCGTGCCGCGACGAGGCAGAGGTCACGGCCATGGCCGAGATGTTCGGCCGGCTCGACGCCGCTGGCCGTCTCTCGACATTGCTGGCGGCGCCCGATGATCTCAGCGCCGAGGAGCGCGCGCTGGTGCTCGCCGAGGAAGGCTGGATCGTCGGTGTCGGGCGCGCCATCGCCGAGGAGGCGGCCGCGGCGCCCTCCCCCATCCGCAAGCTGGCCTTTCTCGGGGACTCCAACGCCGTCAGGGAGGAGACCGCCCGCGTCATCGCCACGGAGACGGACCTCTCGTCGGTGCCGGAGGAGGCCCGCCGACTCGTCACCGATCTGGTCGAGGCCTGTGCGATGACCGACATCGTACCCGACCTTGTCATATCGCCGGAGGCGATCGTGGCGGGGCGCCAGGCGCTCGAATCGGGCGCGCCGGTGCTGTGCGACAGCGAGATGGTGGCGCAGGGCATCGACCGGGCCGCGCTGCGCGCCGGCAACAAGGTCATCTGCCGCCTCGGCCATCCGCAGGCGGGCACCGCCGCCGAACGCCAGCAGATCAGCCGTGCGGCCGCGCAAGTGGACCTTTGGGACGATCTTCTGCCCGGCGCCGTGGTGGCTCTGGGCAGCGATCCGGCAACTCTCTTTCGCCTTCTCGAGCGGCTGGATGAGGGCGCGCCCCGGCCGGCGCTGATTCTCGCCTTCCCCGTCGCCCTTGCCGGCGCGGCGGAGGCAAAGGCCGAGCTCGTCGAAAACCCGCGCGGTATCCCTTTCATTACGCTCGCCGGCCGCAGGGGCGGCGCCCCTCTCGCCGTCGCCGCCATCGAGGCGCTGGCGACCTCGGAGGATTGAGGACCAGCGCGGCCATCGCGCGCCATCGGTGGATGGCCGGACCACCACGTTTACAGCTTTCGGCAACGGCGCTAGAGCATCGGACGGGCAGAGGCCGCCTCCGGCGCCGTCGGCGGAGGCACCCAAGGCCGTCCGGCCCGACGACATCAAGCGCACTGAGGAATCACATCATGTCGGTGACCGGCCTACCCTTCGACGATATCCGCGACCTCGTGAAGAAGCTACCGGGGCCGGACCGCAAGGCGATCCATGACAAGCGGCATCGCGAGGCCGAGCTGACGAAGCCGGCAGGCTCCCTCGGGCGCCTGGAGGAAATCTCCGAGTGGCTCGCGGCCTGGACGGGTCGCCCGCCGGCCGTCAACCGGCCGATGGTGGTGGTGTTCGCCGGAAATCATGGCGTTGCACAGAAGGGCGTCTCGGCGTTCCCACCGGAAGTGACGGCCCAGATGGCGGCGAATTTCGCGGCCGGCGGAGCAGCCATCAACCAGATCTGCGCCACCTTCGATCTCGGCCTCAAGGTCTTCGACCTCGCGCTGGAGGTTCCGACCGCCGACTTCACCGAGGGCCCGGCCATGGACGAGCGCACCTGCGTCGCCACCATGGCCTACGGCATGGAGGCGCTGGCTGGTGAGCCCGATCTTCTGATCATCGGCGAGATGGGCATCGGCAACACCACGGTCGCGGCGGCCATGTCCGCCGCCCTCTTTGGCGGTGATCCCAAGACCTGGGTGGGCCGAGGCACCGGCAACGACGCCGAGGCGATGGCGCGCAAGCTCGAGGCGGTGGAAAAGGGTCTCGCCCTCCATGGCCCCCACATTAGCGACCCACTCGAAGTTCTGCGTCGGCTGGGCGGACGCGAGTTGGCGGCCATGGCCGGAGCCATCCTCGCGGCACGCACCCAGCGCGTGCCGGTGATCGTCGATGGCTATGTCGCGACCGCGGCCGCCGCCGTGCTGTGGAAGATGGACCCCGGCGCTTTGGACCACTGCCTGTTCGGCCACGTCTCCGCCGAGCCAGGACATATCCGCGCGCTGGAAGCCATGGGCAAGATCCCGCTCCTGGCGCTCGGCATGCGGCTCGGCGAAGGAACGGGCGCCGCGCTTGCGGCCGCCATCGTCAAGGCGGCGGCACGCTGCCATTCCGGCATGGCCACCTTCGAGCAGGCTGGCGTCGCGGAAAAAGCGGAGTAGGCTTTTCAGCAAGGGGATCGGAGTCAAGATCGCGTTCGCTCCGATCATCCTCGGCAAGGTCGAAGCCTCAGGACTCCGGCGATCCTGACCGGCCACCGTCGTCGAACCGGATGATGTAGCGCCAGACGGCGTAGCCGGTCAGGGCGAGGGTGATCATGCCCCAGGTGGCATCGCCGCGCTGCCATTCCATCAGGCACCAGGACGACGTGACCGCGACCACCGCGATGCGCCGCCAAAGCGGGCGCATCATTTCGTCGCCGTTGTTGCTCATGGCCCGACCCTCCCTGATTTCGCCGCCAGGGTGACGCCGAAAAGGACAATGCCGTCGGGTCATATCACGCAATGGAGCGAAAGTGACCGCCGCACGCGGCGGTCACCCGGCAATTGCCTGAGAAGACGACATCAGGAAGGCTGCTTCAAGCCCGTTTGTGCCGGAAGCGCCGCAACGTCAACGCGCCGGCGCTCCGCCGCGCTCATCGCGCCGTGCGGCCGCGTCGATTCTCCTGCTCCAGCCATCAGGGACGGCGCGCGCCGCATCTCCGGCACGAAGCCCACCTGCGGGCGCCGTGCCTCGGGAGCGCTGGCCGCCGACGGCACCTTGACCTTGGAGGCCACGCGCCACCAATCGAGATAGCGGGCGAGAAGGAACTGCAGGATCAATCCCGCGCCGAGAAGAAGCGTGTCGCGAAGAAGATCGGGCTTCGTATCGAAGATGATCACCTGCCCGATAAGGGACAACACCGTGCCGGTCGCGAACACAGGGAGCGAATGCCGGCCGAGCATCGTGAAGGGGTTGTCCTTGCGGACCCGCGCCAGCGGCGACGTCTTCGAAGCGTTGGCGAAGACGTAGATCAGCGACAGCACGTGCAGAAGCAGGGGCGCAGTCACATAGGTCTTGTCGAAGTTGCGCAGAGCGAAGGGCAGCGGAAGGTAGGCCTCCCACCCCCACAGGGTGAAGGCGTCGACGATCAGCGCGGAAATCACGTAGGCGGCCGCCAGCGCGAACAGAATCGGATGATACGGGACGGAAACGCCCCTCCTCATCTTGTTGAGCCCGCAGGCGAGGCCGATGGCGAAGAGGAACTGCCAGGCAATCGGGTTGAAGAACCAGCCGCCGGAATTGGGATAGTTCGGCATATCGATGCGGAACGTCGCCGCAAGAAACCAGACGAGGCCGGAAACGCCGAGCATCAGCCTGAGATCGATCCGGGCGAGCAGGAGCAGCACCGGCACCACGAGAAGCATCACCGAATACATCGGCAGAATGTTCACGTAGCCAAACTGGTGGGCCAGCGTCGGGATACCGATCAGGACGTCGAGAGGGCGCGTTAGAAGCGGCGTCAGGTTCATGTGATCGAGCAGGCGGCCCTCGCCAAAGGCCAGCGCCGACCATGCGAAGATCGCCATCGCCATCGCCATGATCATGAGATGGACCAGGTAGAGGACGCCCGCCCGGCGCCATGCCTTGATGCTGGCGATCAGCGGCTCGCCGGCCAGGAAGAGCTTGCCATAGGCGAAGGCCGAGGCGAAACCGGCGAGAAAGACGAACAGCTCCGCCGCATCGGAATAGCCGAAGTTTCGACTGGTGAAGTTCTCCCAGACGTTGCCCGGAACGTGGTTCACGAAAATCATGGCGAGCGCGATACCGCGGTAGAAGTCCACGCGGTGGTCCCGTTCGACATGAAATGTCTGTGGCGCCAAAGGCGCGGAGCTAAGGGTCGTCGGCATCTTGAACTCAGGCCATTCCCAACGAGATGGAAGCCCCTTCTCGAGACGACGTCGTGGCTTCCAAAGAGATCAGACGCCGGCGCCATTTCGCCGTCGCGCGGATCACCTCTTCAGGATGAAGCTCGAACGGCGTAGCGAAAACGCCGGTCGCGCGGATTCGTTCACCAATTTCCGGATCGCCCGAAAAACTGATCAAGAGCGGTGAAATGACCAGGGGGACTGCGATGGGGCAGACCCAGAGAAAAAGGTCCGGCGCGAAGACATAGGTGGCGTAGAGCAGAGCGGTGCCGGCTGCCACCATCCACCAGCTGCTGCGCAGGGCGGTGGAAAGCGGAAGACTGCCGTCCTCGCGTTCGGTGGCAGGCCAGCCACCGTCCGCACCCACGAGGATCTCAAACACGGCCTTCGACTGGAACATCATCATCACCGGTGCCAGGATCGAGGTGGTGAGAAGCTCCGCCGTCGCGCTGGCGAGAACCGTGATGAAACCGCCGAACTTGAAGCGGTGGCGCGAGAACGCATTGCCGAAGGCGATCAGCGTCTTGGGCAGGAGAAGAAGAACGCCGATGCCGACGAGCAGCAGGAGCGCCTTTCCTGTCTCCGGGCGCGGAAACACCGGGAACAGCGAGTCCGCGGGGAAATAGTTGGGCGCCGGCGCCAGGATCGGATCAAGCAGGCTGAAGACGATGAAGAACAGCCAGAGGGGCGAGGCGGCATAGGCCATGATGCCCTGAACCAGCGCGATGCGGCTCCAGGTTCTGAGGCGCGGGGCGCCGATGAGGCGGCCGTGCTGAATGTTGCCCTGGCACCAGCGGCGGTCCCGCTTGGCATATTCGATGAGGTTCGCTGGCGCTTCCTCGTAGGAGCCGTCGAGATCGGGATCGACCCTGACCTTGTAGCCAGCTCGCGCCAGAAGCGCGGCCTCCACGAAGTCGTGGCTGAGAATGTCGCCGCCGAAGGGCGCCTTGCCCGGCAGCTTCGGCAGACCGCAGCTCGCCGCGAAGGCACGCGTGCGGATGATGGCGTTGTGGCCCCAGAACGGGCCCTCGCGGCCTTGGAGCCAGGCGATGCCGCGCGAGAAGATGGGCGAATAAAGCGCCGCCGAAAACTGCAGCGCCCGCCCGAACAGCGTCTTGCGGCCGATGATCAGCGGCAGCGTCTGGAGAAGAGCCAGCTCCGGCTCGCGTTCCATGCGCGCCACCATCTCCACCATCGTCTCGGGGCGCATCAGGCTGTCTGCGTCGAGCACCAGCATGTACTCGTACGCGCCACCATTGTTGGTGACGAAGTCGGCGATGTTGCCGGCCTTGCGCCCGATATTGTTCGTGCGGTTGCGATAGTAGAGATGAGCGGCGACGCCGAGCTCGGCCGAAAGGCGGCGCGCCCAGAGCTGCTCCGCATCGCGACATTCCTGCCGGGTGGAATCGCTCAGCACGTGAACGTCGAACTGATCGAGCGCGCCGATCGCACGCAAGCCCTCGATCATCGCGGCGACGCGGGCGAAAACCGCGACCGCGTCCTCGTTGTAGACCGGGACGAGAATGGCCGTGCGCGAGAGGCCGCGCCACGCCGAGACGGGCCTCGGCGCGCGCCGAGGCCCGGCCGTGAACAAGCCGGCCATCGCCGTATTGAAGCCCCAGGCCAGCCAGAAGCAGCAGATCGCCAGCAACCCGATCTGCACGACATGGAGCCACGTCAGACCATTAACCGTGATGACGGTGGCAAAAAGCATAGCGGCCAGAAGGGCGAGCAACGCCGCCGTTCCAGCAAACACGAGTCGTCGTATCGTGATCACGTTCGAACCGGGTCCCCTACCCTGGCCAGGCCCCCGGCCAGCAAAGCGGAGCGCCGCCGCGACCGAGGAGCCAGCTTACCGCCGCCGCAGGGCGAGACGCCCAAAGGGCAGGAAACGCTCGCGCTTTTCGCGCACGAGCTGCTGAACCGGCATCGGGAGACTGGCCCGGGGGGCGGGCAGCACGACACCACGCAGCAGCGCGACAGCCTTGGCGTCGCCACCTCTGGCCGACGACATCAGCGCCGGAGCATCCGCCGGATCGCGTCCGTCCATCTCCAGCCTCGCCGCCAGGGCCTCGAGGACGACTTCGTCCGACAAATCAGGACGTCCAACAATCAAGCCCGCAGTCGGGCGATCAAGAGAAGCACGCATGGGAACAAACTTTGACGAGGGAGAACTGACGGCATTCTTCGAGATTGCAGCAGCCTGCGTCATACCGATCCTGTCCACTGATAGAGGAATGTCTCGCTTACAATGCGCTGCATCATCGAAAGTTTCGCACGAATTTCGACCGGGCCGGATTCAGTCCGTTCGAGTTCGATTGCAAGGCGCCAACCTCCGTCCGGCAGACGATCTAGCGCCACGTGGTTAACGCGCGCCTTCTCGGACACTTCCACGATCGGCTCAGGTGCCACGCCGTCCGGCAGATTGGCGACGGTTCCGCCCCTAAAGTTAATAGCAAAGCGGCGGAAGTTTGGCTGCGGCTCGTCGACGGCATTGCCCCCCGCACCCGCGAAGGTATCGGAAACATGCGCCAGACGATCAAAGGTCTCGACCTCGAGGCCCCAGCGCATCCGGTAGCGGAACTCGTAGGAGCTTCCCGCCTTCGGCTTGTCCTCGGGCACCCAGAAGGCGACGATATTGTCGTTCGCCTCGTTGGCGCTGGGAATCTCGACCAGCTCGATCGCGCCGCTGCCCCAGTCGCTGAGCGGCTCGATCATCAGCGACGGCCTCAGATCGTAGCGCGCCTCGAGATCCTCATAATGGGAAAAGTCGCGGTCGCGTTGGATGAGACCGAAGCCGCGCGGTGAAACCTCGGCGAGATGAGACAGGGCGAGCTCGGCCGGATTGCGCACCGGGCGCCAAAGCCGCTCGCCATTGGCGCGATAGATGACGAGGCCATCGCTGTCATGCACCTCGGGCCGGAAATCGTCCCGCGCGCCATGGTCATGCTCGCCGAAGAAGAACATGGACGTCAGCGGCGCGACGCCCAAACGCTGCACCTCCGCCCGGAAGTAGAGGCGTGCCGTCACGTCCACGATGGTCTGTTCGCCCGGCACGAGGGTAAAGGCGAAGGCGCCCGTAACGCTCGGACTGTCCATCTCCGCGTAGATCTGGATCTGATTATCGCCAGCCTTGGGCCTGACGATATAGAAGGTCGTGAAGCGGGGAAATTCCTCGGAGTCCGAGGTTGCCGTGTTGATCGCGAGGCCGCGAGCCGAGAGACCGTAGCGCGTCCCCGAACCCAGGGCACGAAAGTAGCTCGCGCCAAGGAACGTCACCAGCTCGTCGAAGACGTCGGGGCGCTGAAGCGGGTAGTGGAGGCGGAAGCCCGCGACACCAGGAAGATCGATTCCCTGGAAGGTCGAAGGATCCAGCGGTGCCCGGTACTCGAAATCGGCGCCGGTGAAGTGCTGCTCCTGGAACACCTTGCCGTCGCCGACAAAGATGCGCGCCGTGTCCTTGAAGTAGGAGCCCGGATAGAACGCCTGAAGCTGAAAGCTCACCGGCTGATCGCGCCAAAGCGCATGATCCGGCCGGAAGCGCACCATGCGGTGTTCGTCATAGGTCAGGTCTAGCAGAACCTGCGGCAGCTGCGAGGGCTGCTCGACATAGGCTTGGCCGGCCTTGGCACGCATTGCCGAGGACAGAGCCTCGAAGTCGAAATTCTGAAGATCGATCGCCGGCGCGGGGGCCTGCGGGCTATCCTGGGCCAGGGCGCGACCGGCCCACACCGTCGCAAGGGCGGCGCCGAGGCCGAGCTGCAAGGTGGAGCGACGAGTAAAAGAAACTGGTCGACGCGAAGGAAGAACAGGCATGGACACGAGGCGGCTTCACTCTGAAAGGAGGACAGCCGTAATAATAGGGCTACCGAGAGCATCTGCCTAGACGGACTCGCGGCTCCCACCAAGGAAATTCGCGTCAAGGTCGGGCGCCGGCGCCCCGAGCAAGTCATCGGCGAGAAGCGGTACGCCTTGAGGATCGTCCCCGGCTCGGTCACCGCGAGGATCCACAATGGCGCCCTCGCTCACCTCAGGCGCCGCAGCTTCTTGGTCAGGATTCCGTCAAACTGATCGATTGCCCCAACAAGGGCGTCGCGATCCTCCCCGTCCAGAGCCTCCCTCAGCTCCGTCTCGACGCGGCTCCAGATCGCCAGCACCGTATGCTTGGCGACCTCGCCCCGGGAGGTCAGAACCACCATGGTGCGCCGACCGTCACTATCGCTCGCCTCTCGCGCGACCATATCCTTCTCGATCAGGCGATCCAGCATTTTCGAGACGGTCGAGGGCCTCACGGCCAGCCGGTCCGCGAGCTTGGAGACACTGATCGGTTCGTTACGATCGAGCTCGCAAAGGAGCTGGTCCTGGCCTGGATGGAGCCCCGCATCCGTGAGGAGCAGCGCAAACAATGCCCGCGTCGATTTCGCGATCGACAGGAGCGACCGGGTCAGGGGCGCGCCGGCCGCGGAGGCCGGGTCGATTCCGCCTGTGTCGCCCTGCATGCCGCTTTTGAGTTCGATAAGGGTCATATCCTGATCTCCGTGAAGAGATGATCATGCAGAACGACCGGCTGGATTCTTTCAACTGGTTAAAGTCAGCCAGGAAATCATTTCCGACCGGTCGCAACCGGAGCTGGGCGCCTGCCTCTGCCCAGGACTCTCGCCATCACGCTTCAAGGTGAACGAAAGCTTGCGGGGAAACGATCCATGCGAGCGGGCGGCCGCGAGGGTCGGCGACGGTCCCTCGACCTTTGGTTGATCCCGCACCGCCCTGATTTTCTGGGAAAGCGCGCGCCTTGACCGCCCGAAAATAGAAAGCGCGACATATCTTATTCCACTTATACTGTATTCCTGATTGATATATTCAATACACCCAAAAGCAGAAACAGGTAACTCATCCGCAACCTGTCAGGAATATCCATGGTGCTCCAGACTTATTGGAGAGGGAATCGTCTGCCATGCAGGAAATATATAATCAGCCTGCACAGAACAATGCAGAAGACTACGCTCTCGCGGGACAACTATCGCTCAGAGACGCACCACGCGTTGCGGAAGAACTGAAGCAGGCGCTCGTCGCGGGCCGAAACATTCGCGTTCGCACCGGCGACGTCGAGGCTATGGACCTGAGCATCGTGCAGCTTTTGGTGGCAAGCATCAAAACGGCTGAGGCATCGGGATGCGCAATCGCGATCGAGGCACCCGAGGGCGGCGTCCTCGATCAGGTGCTGAAGCGCGCCGGCCTCGACCAGCCCTTGGACGGATGCCTCCAGCGCCGCGACGGCTTCTGGATCGGACTGAGCTGCCAAGCGAGCAAAGAAGAAGGATACGCCCAATGAGCAAGACGATCCTCGTCGTCGACGATTCGGCTTCCGTGCGGCAGATGGTCAGCCTGACCCTGGCGCAGGCCGGCTACCGCACCATCGAGGCCTGCGACGGCGCCGACGCCCTGTCGAAGGCGGGAGCCAACCGCCTCGACGCCGTCATCACCGATCTCAACATGCCGAACATGGACGGGCTCACCTTCATCAAGCGCTACCGCGCCAGCCCAGCCAGCGCCGGCGTGCCGATCGTCTTCCTTTCCACGGAGTCGGACGGCGGCATCAAGGCGGAGGCCAAGGCAGCGGGCGCGACCGGCTGGATGGTGAAGCCTTTCCGGCCGGAGCAGCTTCTCTCGGTCGTGCGCAAGGTGGCGGGCGAATGAGCGGCATCGACCCTATCGAGACGTTTCGCCAGGAAGCGCAGGAGCTTCTGGAAACGCTTGAACAGACCCTCCTCGACCTCGAACAGCGTCCCGACGACAAGGACCTCGTGGCGCGTGCCTTCCGCGCCCTTCACACGCTGAAGGGTTCGGGCGCCATGTTCGGCTTCACGGCCGTCGCCGAGTTCCTGCACGATTTCGAAACCGCCTTCGACCGCGTGCGCAAGGGCGAGGCCGAGGCTTCCAAGCCTCTGGTGTCCGCGGCCCTCAAGGCGCAGGATCATGTCGCCGACCTCGTCGCCGGTGGCGACGATCCCGCGCGCGGGCAGGAGATTCTCGCCAATCTGCGCGCGGCGGTGAGCGGCGCGGCGCCGTCGGGCGCAACGCCCTGCCAGTCCGCCGCGTCCACCCCCGCGGGAGCACCGGCCAGCGAAACACGCGGCTGGACGGTTCGCTTTGCCCTGCCCGCCGATGCGCTGGTCCTCGGCACCAATCCGCTTCTTCTCCTCGACGAGCTGCGCGGACTCGCGCCGGCCAAGGTTCGCGCCGCCATGGCTGCCGTGCCGTCGCTCGAGGCGATCGAGCCCTCCGCCTCCTACATCACCTGGGAGGTCACACTCGACGGGCCGGTGGCCCTTGAGGCGATCGAAGACGTCTTCCTGTTCATCCGCGACGACATGGACCTCGCCATCGAGCCGCTGAGCCCGGTCGTGCCGGAGACGGAGGAGAAGGCGCCCGCGCCCGAAACCGCCGCCTCGGAATCAGCGCCGACGCCCGCAGCGAAGAAGCCCGAGAAGCAGACCGCCGCGAACGAGCGCGCCGCGACCTCGCTGCGCGTCTCGGCCGAGCGTCTCGACGAGCTGATGGACCGGGTCGGCGAGCTGGTGATTGCCCAGGCGCGGCTCAATGAACTCGCCGCCCAGAGCCGCGAGCCCGCGCTGGGCGCCGTCGCCGAGGAGATCGCCCGCCTCACGGCGAGCCTGCGCGACACGACGATGAGCACGCGCATGGTGCCCATCGGCTCGCTCTTCGGCCGCTTCCGCCGCCTGGTCCACGATTTGTCGCGCGACCTTTCCAAGCCCATCGACTTCGTGACGGTGGGCGAGGAAACAGAGCTCGATAAGACCGTCATCGAGCAGTTGGCCGATCCCCTCGTCCACCTCATTCGCAATTCGGTGGACCACGGCGTCGAGCCGGCCGAGCGGCGCTGCGCGTCCGGCAAGTCTCCCACCGGCACCATTCGACTGTCGGCGAGCTATCGCGGCGCCGAGGTGGCCATTGCCGTCACCGACGACGGCGCCGGCCTTGATGCCGTCCGCCTGCGCGCCAAGGCGGAGGAACAGGGGCTCATCGCTCCTAGCACGCCGATGGCCGACAGCGACATCTATCCGATGATCTTCCAGCCGGGCTTTTCCACCGCCAAGGAAGTCACCTCGCTGTCCGGCCGAGGCGTCGGGATGGACGTCGTCAAGCGCACGATCGACGGCCTGCGTGGCTCGATCGACATCGACACGCAGCTGGGGCGCGGCACGACCGTCACGCTGCGCCTGCCCCTGACGCTCGCCATCATCGATGGTCTGCTCGTGCGGGTCGGCGACGAGCGCTACACCATCCCGCTGGCGGCGGTGGAAGAGTGCGTCGAGCTGTCGGCGACCGGCGGCGTGGAGACGCGCGGTCGCAACTTCATGAACATCCGCGACGCGCTGGTTCCGTTCCTTAGGCTGCGGGAGCTGTTCTCCGTTCCCGGAGAGCCCGAGCCCTTCCAGAAGGTGGTGGTCGTCGCCTCCGGCTCCACCCGCGTCGGGCTCGTGGTCGACCAGATCATCGGCAACAACCAGACGGTGATCAAGCAGCTCTCGCGGCTCCACTCGGGGGTCAAGACCTTCTCGGGCGCGACGATTCTCGGCGACGGCACCGTCGCCCTCATCCTCGACGTCATGCACCTGGTCGGCTTCGGCCAGTCCCTGGAAGAGCGGCGCCGGCAGGATCGCATGGGGAGAGCCGCATGAGCACGACCATCGAACATCACGGCATGAACGCCCTGACCTTCCATCTCGAGGACGAGATCTTCGCGGTTCAGGCGGAAAGCGTGCGCGAAATTCTCGACCCTGTCCCCATCACGAGGGTGCCCAACGCGGCGGCCTTCGTCGGCGGACTGATCAACGTGCGCGGCACCGTCGTTCCCCTCGCCGACCTTCGGGTCGTCTTCGGGATGGAGCGCCGGCCGCCCGACAAGGACACGCGGATCATCGTGGTGGAGTTCACCCTCGACGACGAGCCCATGGTGACGGGCATCCTCGCCGACCGCGTGCATGAAGTGACGGAAATCGAGGCCGCGTCCATGGAGCAGGTGCCCTCGGTGGGCATGCGCTGGCCGCCGGCCTTCATCAGAAGCATTGGCAAACGCGACGACGGCTTCGTCGTCATCCCCGACATGGAACGGATATTTCGCACCCAGAGCGGCCGGGACGCCGCCGCGGCGAACCTGACCGAAGAAAGGCACGAACAATGAGAGCGACCCTGAAGCTGAAGCTGGTGACAGCGTTCTTCCTGATCATCGCCATGTCCGCCCTGGGCATGCTGATGGCGGTCCAGAACCTGTCCTCCCTCAACGATGCCTTCAAAGTCGTGGTCGAGAAGAACGTTCTGCGCATCGAGAACGCCGGGAACATGGACACCCATATCGCCCGCCTCGCCCGCACCCTCTATGAATCGGTGCTACAGAGCGACCAGGACACCATCTCAAAGCTCCAGGACAGCGCCAACGAGGAGCTGCGCACCATCAAGGCCAGCGCCAAGGAAGTCTTCGACGTCTCCGATTCCGGCAAGGCGCTCGTCAATCGCTTCACCGATCAGCTCGCCATCTACGAGCGCTATGTCGGCGAGATCATGACGCTGTCTCGCGCCAACCGCGACATGGAAGCCATGGCGCTGATGACCGGCGAAGCCGCCGCAGTTCGCAAGGAGGCAGCCGCCGTTCTCGCGGAAATCGTCGACACCAACCAGAAGCAGCTCGACGAAGCGAAGACCAATACGGATAACGTCTACTCCTTCGCCCGCAACGTCGTCTTCGCCCTTCTGATCGCCTCGCTGGTGGTTTCGTTCGGCGCCGCGTTCTGGATCATCACCTCCCTTAGCCGTGGTCTGAAGCAGGCGCAGGCCCTGGCGGACGCCGTCGCCAACGGCGATCTGCGCGCCACCGCCGAGGTTCGCACGAACGACGAGGTCGGCGACCTCCTGAACACCCAGAACCGCATGGTGAAGAAGCTGCGCTCCGTCGTCGGCGACGTCACCTCCGCCGCCCATCACGTCTCCTCGGGTTCCGAAGAGATGTCGGCGACCGCCGAGCAGCTCTCCCAGGGTGCGACCGAGCAGGCGTCCGCCACCGAGGAGGCATCGGCGGCCATGGAGGAGATGGCGGCCAACATCAAGCAGAACGCCGACAACGCGGTTCAGACCGAGCAGATCGCCAAGCGCTCGGCGGTCGACGCGACCTCCAGCGGCGACGTCGTCGGCCGCGCCGTCACCGCGATGCAGACGATCGCCGAGAAAATCAACGTCGTTCAGGAAATCGCCCGCCAGACCGATCTTCTCGCCCTCAACGCGGCGGTCGAGGCGGCCCGTGCCGGCGAACATGGCCGGGGCTTTGCGGTCGTCGCCTCCGAGGTCCGCAAGCTCGCCGAGCGCAGCCAGGCGGCGGCCACGGAAATCTCCGGCCTCTCTGGCGACACGTTGAAGGCCGCGCAGATGGCCGGCGACATGCTCGCCAAGCTGGTTCCCGATATCCAGAACACCTCCCGCCTCGTAGAGGAGATCTCGGCGGCCAACCGCGAGCAGGCGACCGGCAGCCAGCAGGTGAACACCGCCATCCAGCAGCTCGACAAGGTGACGCAGCAGAACACCGCCGCCGCAGAGCAGATGTCGTCCACCGCGCAGGAGCTGGCCGGCCAGGCCGAGCAGCTGAAGGACGCCGTGTCCTTCTTCCAGACCGACGCGGACGGCGGTCGACCGGCGGCATCCGAGCCGCGCCGTGCCGCCAAGCGCCCCGCCAAGCGAGTCGCGTCCAGCCAGCGCGGACGCCAGGCCAGCGACTCCGTCGGCGACCTCAAGCGCATGTCGGCCAAGATGCACAGCCAGGGCGGCGCCGGCGGCTTCGAGTTCGACATGGGCAATGGCGACGACGAGTTCGACCACGAATTCTCCCGCAACGACGCCGCCTGAGAGGCACCATGTCGGACCACATGCAATACGTGACCTTCGGCGTGGCGGACGAGATATTCGCCGCGCCCGTGGAAAGGGTCCGGGAGATCCTCGATCTGAGGCCGATCTCCTCCCTGCCCCGGTCTCCCGAGGCGGTGCTTGGCATCATCGACCTGCGCGGCCAGACCGTGGCCGTCCTCGACCTTCGCAAGACGTTGCGCATGCCGGCCGTCGAGGACACCCACCACACGCGCATCGTCGTCCTGTCGATCCCGCGTGAGAAGGGCGAAGGGCTGCTGGCTCTCAAGACCGACCGCGTCTTCGAGGTCGCGCCGCTCGACGACGACAAGCTCGAGCCGCCGCCGGACGTCGGCCCCAGCTGGTCGCAGACGGTCATCGCCGGTGTCGGCCGGCGCCACGGCGCCTTCGTCACCGTCGTCGATCTCGACGGTCTCTTCGCCGGGCTCGATCTGGCCACGATCGCGCGGGCGGCCCCCGCGACAGCCGCCGCCTGATCCCCGTGACCTCCATCCAGAGCCGAGCCATGAATGCAGTCGCAATCGAGACCGCGCAGACCAAACTGACCTCGGACGACTTCAGCCGCATCGCGAATCTGATCGGCGAGAAGGTGGGCATCAAGCTCCCCCCGCAGAAACGCCTGATGGTGGAGGGCCGGCTGCGCAAGCGCATGCGCCAATGCGGCCGGCCCGATCTCAGGAGCTATTGCCACTATCTCTTCGAGGAGGGCGGCCTCGACCGCGAGCTCACCCAGCTCATCGACGTCATCACCACCAACAAGACCGACTTCTTCCGCGAGCCCCACCACTACGAGCTCCTGGAAAGGTCGCTGGTGCCGGAGATCCTCGCCAAGCGGAACACACTCCGCCCGAAGCTCAAGATCTGGAGCGCGGCGAGCTCCAGCGGCGCCGAGGCCTATACGGCGGCCATGGTGCTGTCGGACATGGCACGGCAGCGCCAGGACTTCGCCTTCTGCATTCTCGGCACCGACATCTCGACGGCGATGCTCGACAACGCGCGCCGTGCCATCTACCCGACGGAGATGATCGCCCCCGTGCCGAAGGCGATGCAGCAGCGCTATCTGATGCGTGGCACCGGCAAGCGCCACAACGAGGTTCGCATCGTCCCGGAACTGCGGCGCGTCGTTCACTTCCGCCAGATGAACCTCATGGACCGCAAATATCCGGTCGATCAGGACGTCGACGTCATCTTCCTGCGCAACGTGCTCATCTACTTCGAGAAGCGCGACCAGGAGGCGGTCGTCGCCCGCATGCTGAGCCATCTCCGGCCCGAGGGCTACCTTCTACTCGGTCATTCCGAATCCATGGCCGCGGCGGGCGCGCCCGTTCGCCAGATCGGACCCTCGGTGTTCCAGAAAATATGACAAGGGCGGGATGACGATCATGTCTCCAGCAAGAACAAGCGGCCTCGCATCCCGAAAAATCCGCGTTCTCATCGTCGATGATTCGGCGTCGGTGCGCAGCACGCTGTCGAGCATCCTGTCGTCCGATCCCGACATCCAGGTCATGGCGACGGCCAGCAATCCTTACGCCGCCGCCGAGAAGATCAAGGCCGAGGTCCCTGACGTCATTTTTCTGGATGTGGAGATGCCGCGCATGGACGGCATCACCTTTCTCAAGAAGATCATGGCGCAACGCCCGATCCCGGTGGTGATCTGCTCGAGCCACACCGAAGAAGGTTCGGAGCGGATGATGGAGGCGCTGGAAGCGGGCGCCGTCGAGGTGGTGCTGCTGCCGCGCGTCGACACGGCGGAGTTTCTCAACGATTCCCGCATGCGCCTGTGCGACGCCGCCAAGGCGGCCGCCCAGTCGAGCGTCTCACCCAAGCGCAAGCCGACTGCTCCGATGAAGGTCGAGAGCAAGCTCCTCGCCGACGCCATCATCCCGCCGCTGACGGACGCGCGCCGGTCCATTCTGCGCAATGCCCTGCCCGAGACCGAGCCTGTTGTCTGCATCGGCGCCTCCACCGGCGGCACCGACGCGCTCGCCGTCGTGCTCAAGGCGATGCCCGCCGTCAGCCCCGGCATCGTCATCGTTCAGCACATGCCCGACAAGTTCACCGGCGCCTTCGCCAAGCGCCTCAACGGCCTCTGCGCCATCGAGGTGCGCGAGGCAATGGACGGCGACACGGTGACGCCCGGTCTGGCCCTAATCGCGCCGGGCAACCGCCATCTCCTGCTCCAGCGCAACGGACGCCGCTACTACGTCAACGTCGTCGACGGGCCGTACATCTGCCGCCACCGCCCGTCGGTGGACGTGCTCTTCCGCTCCGCCTCCCAGTCGGCCGGACCCAACGCGATCGGCGTCTTGATGACCGGCATGGGCGACGACGGCGCGCGCGGCCTTCTGGAGATGAAGCAGATGGGCGCGCACACCATCGCCCAGAACGAGGCGACGAGCATCGTCTATGGCATGCCCAAGGAAGCGGTGGAGCGCGGCGCCGCCAAGCTCGTCGTGCCGCTCGGCAAGATCGCGAACGAAATCCTGCGCGGCGCTGTCCCGCCCGCGACCAAACGGGTGGCCTCATGACGCACCAATCCCCCATCTCCTGGGAGCAGGCGGAATCGCTTTCCAACACACCCGCCGGCGCCAGCGTCATCGCCGAGGAGCTGACCGGGACAGCTGGACGCATCGACCAGACGTTCCTGGCCACCGGCGAGAAACTCATGGCCTGCGTCCAGCTGCTCGGCCAAATTCTCACGGCCTTCAAGATGCTGGAGGATGCCTACACCAGCGAGGAGATGGCCGCGGCCTGCCGAACGATCCGCGCGGTGGGCGAGGACGGACGCAAGTTCCTCGATGGCTTCGTTGCCGAGCGGGCCATCCTTTCGCGCATCCGCTCGACCATCGGCAAGGCCAAAGGGCCGATGAGCGAGCTCAGCCGCACCATCAACATGATCGGCGCCATCGCCATCAACGCGCGCATGGTCGCCGCCGCCATGCTGAACGGCAGCGAGGAGCTCACCGTCTTCACCAGCGACGTCATGGACCTCTCGCGCAAGGCGGCCGCGACCATGGACGAGATGGAGGAGAGATACGCCAAGCTCTTGCCGGACCTCACCTTGGTGAACGCGCGCAGCGAACACTTCGAGAAGCGCTATGTCGGCAGCATCGGCGGCCTGTCGGAGCGCGTGGAGGTCCACCTCGAGGCCCTCGATCGCCAGCGCCACACCAATCTGGCTCTGGGCGGCGAGGTGCGGGCGATGTCGAGCGACTTCTCCGGCCGCGTGTCCGACGTCGTCTCCGCTCTCCAGATCGGCGACGCCACGCGGCAACGCGTCGAGCATGTCGTCGACGCCCTGAAGACCATCGCGGCGCTCGAAGCCGGCGCGGCAACCGCCGGCGATGATCCGTTGCCCGAAGACGAAGCCGACCGGCGTTGGCTGGCCGAGCTCATCGTTCTCATTCAGGATGGGCAACTGGAGGCGGCAAGCCGCCACTTCACCGGAGAGGCAGAGGCCGCGCGCCGCACCCTGACCGCCCTCTCCGCCGATCTCGAGCGAGCCTTCCGCCAGGCGATGGCCAAGTTGAACCAGGCCGGACCCACACGAGCCGCGCCGCTGGCAGACTTGGACGGCGAAGTCTCCCTGACGGTCGAGAACCTCAGTGCCAGCACCACCGAGTGCGACGGCATCCAGCGGGTGGTCAATGCCGTCGAGGACACTGTTCGCGATCTTCTCGAAAGCGCGCGAATGATGCGCCAGATCGAGCACGAGGTCCGCCTCGTCAGTCTCAACACCGCCATCAGCTGCTCGAAGCTCGGGGCCGACGGCCGCGCCCTCAGCGTCATTTCGCTGCAACTGCGCGAGCTGACCGGAGACATGGTGGCCTTGTCCGAGCAGGTTTGCCGCCCCCTCGGCGAGGCTGGGGAAATCGCCCGCGAGCTTTCCGAGGAGGAGTGCGAGTGCGGCGCCGAGCAGGTGGTCGCCATCGAAAACAGAGGCCGGGAGGCGCTCGCGCTGCTCGGCGGCGTGGAAACCAGGATGAACGAGACCAAGGCCCTCTTCGACGAGGTCGGACCGCAGATCGCGCGGCTCGCGCAGGATGCCGTCGGCGTGTTCGATCAGCAGGACGAGATCGCCGCCGAGCTCAATGCCACGAGCGATCGTCTGCGTTCGCTCTGCGATTTCATGGCAGCGGGTCTCGAGCCGGCCGGGATGGAGACCGCGGCAGCCGCCAAGCCTGTGCTCGACCGAATGCGGCGACGTTGCACCATGGCCGAAGAGCGCAACATCCACGATCAGCTCGCCAGTGAGATGGCGCCCGATGGCGGGGCGCCTGCCGAGGCTGCCTGACCAGGCCGCGGCAAAGGGCAGGGAGCGCGAGCGGCCGCTCCCTGCCCACTTTTGTTAGCCGGCTTTCCCGGTTTGTGCGGCAACGACGGCGTCCGCTTCCTTGCCGTACATCTCCTCGAAGTGGTCAAAGGTCTTGATGTAATAGCCGATGCCCTGGGTGGCGGAGCGGAGTGCATGGGCCAGATCCTCCAGCCCGCCGCCCGGTACGAGGGCGCGGAAGATGTCCCACCCCTTGGCGCTCTCATGGCGATCGAAGCCGAGCACCTGCCCCTTGATCGACGAGACGATGGGAATGAGGCCTCCGGAGAACACCGACGGCAGGTGGATCTCCACCCGGAAGATCGGCTGCATCAAAACCGGCGCGGCCTCCGAGAGCCCTTGCTTGGTGCCCATCTTACCGGCTGCGCGGAAGGCGAAATCGGAGGAATCGACGGCGTGATATTGGCCATCGGTCAGCGTCACGCCAACATCGACCACGGGAAAGCCGAGGGGCCCGGTCTCCATCGCGTCCTTGGCGCCCGCCTCCACCGAGGGAATATAGTTGCGCGGCACCGCACCGCCCTTCACCACTTCCGTGAAAGTAAAGCCCTGGTTGCGCTCGTTGGGCTGGATGGTGAGATGGACGTCGGCGAACTGTCCGGCGCCGCCCGTCTGCTTCTTGTGGCGATAATGGACCTGCGCAGGCTTGGTGATGGTTTCGCGATAGGCCGCGTTGGGCATCTTGTCGGTGACATCGACATGGAAGACCTCGGTGAGGGTCTTGCCGAGATCGCGCAAATGCACCGGCCCCTGCACGCAGACGAGCTTGGCGCCGGTGTCCTCGTCGCGCGACAGCTGCAAGCCGTGATCGGTCTCGGCGATCTTGGCGAGGATGCCGGAAAGCTTGGTGTCGTCGCGTTCGTTCACCGGCACCAGGATGCGCTCCATCATCGGCGTCGGAGGCGTCGCCCAGTCCGGCGCCGCGAACACCTGGTCCACCGAAAGCAGCGCGGGCGCCGGCAGATGATCCGATTTCACCGTGGCGAACACGCAGCCCGTCGCCGCCTCGCCGGAGGCGAGAGGCTTGCCGTTGGCGACATCCTGCACCGCGCCGAGGCTGGCCCCGCCGAGCGCCGCCCCCTGCTTCAGCCCATCCGTAAGGGCGCGCACGAAGACGGTCTTGCCGACGCTCTGGCGATGATAGGCATGGAAGCTGACAGCGGTGAGCTTGCCCTCCTCGACACCGGCTGACGCAGCAAGACGCCCGCGCAATGCCCCAGCCTTCGGCGCCTCGTGGCGCAGCGCCTTCATCAGTCGGGTCATGCCGTTGCCGTGGCTGGCCGCGCCGATGAGCACCGGAATGACACGGTTCTCCCTGAGCACGCGGGAGGACAGCGCGAACAACGCGTCGGAGGGTGGCTGGCGATCCTCGATCAGCTCCTCCAGCAGCCAATCGTCATATTCGGAGAGATGCTCGAGAAGCTCGGCGCGCGCCTCGTGTTCCTGATCGATCAGGGCTTGAGGAATCTGCACGAGCGCGGACGGCTGATTCTCGCGATAGCGCCAGGCGCGTTCGGAGATGAGGTCACAACTGCCGACGATGGTCTCGCCCTCTCGAATCGGAATCTGGCGCAGAATCAGGGGGTGGTTGGAATAATCCTGCAGGGCGGAGACCAGCTCGGCGAGGCGCCCGTGCGTCTCGTCCATCTTGTTCACGAAAACAATGCAGGGAGTGCCCGAGGCTTCGACGGCCTTGAGATACGGCGCGACCAGCACGGCCTCGTCCGGATTTGGCGAAACGCAGAGGATGGTGGCGTCGCTGGCCAGAAGGACGTCCTGGGCAACCGTTACCGCTTCGTTGGCGCCGGGCGCGTCAAGCGCGCACCAGGACTCGCCGAGAAATTCGAACTCGGTGACGGTCAGTCCGTACGGAGAGGTCGAGCCTCGCGGCGCGCCCTCGAGCGAGGCAAGCTTAGCCACCATGGTTGTCTTGCCGGTTTGCGAGGGTCCAATCACGGAAAAGCAGCGCATCAGTTTTTCTCCCCCTGTCACGCTAGATTTCTCCCAATGGCCAAGATGCATCGAATGCGTCCGTCGCGCCAGCGTGGCCGCGCGGTTGATTGACGCAACCGGCAGCAGCGGGCCCCTACCTTTCTCTTCCGGGAAAGGAGCGTTGGCCGCTCCAGTGAACCAGGGCTCGCGCCGATGTCGCATTCAGCAAAATTGTCAGGTCATACTTATTTTATGCGAGGAAAATTTCTCCATTTCATGAACAAAATCCGTTTTTCTCTCAACCTGATCCATTAATCCCTGATTGACCGAATGGGTTTAACTGTTCTGTACAAGTATTCTCCGGGGCGAATTCCATGGGTTTCATCGATTCGATTTCCATTTCCGCTCGATTGAAGGCGGCGGTCATTTTTTCCGGGGCGGCGTTTATGGCCGTGGGTACGCTGGCCTGGGTCGAGGGAACCCGCACCTACGATAAGATGTCGATGTCGGATGATTTGCGGGAGCAATCCGACATCATGGCGCGGATGCGTTTCGACAATGTCCAGTTGGTGTTGACGGCGATGGATATCATCGTCGACCGCGAGGACGGCAGCGTGGCTCCTGAGAGGTCTGCTGTCATCGAGGCAACGCTGAAGGAATTGCGCGACGACGCCCCGATGGCTCACGCCCTTGCCAAGCAGCTCGGCGAGCAGGCGATGATGGCTACTTTCGATGCCGATCTCGAGGAGATCGCAGCGACGGTCCAGCAAAAGCTCCCGGAATTGGTGACGCGCCGCGCGCCCATCGAAGACTTTGCAGCCATCGACGACGCCATCGACGGCGCGGGGAAGCGGCTGTCGAAGGTACTGGAAAACCTTGATGCCGATAGCTCCAAGGTGCTCGGCAGCTACCTTGACGATGTTCACAAGCGTGCCGGACAATCGAAATGGATTCAGGTGTTCACGGCGGCAGCAGCCTTCCTGATCATCACGCCGTTCATCCTGCTCATCAGCCGGTCGATCACCCGCGCCATCGCCCGGCTTCGCGCCAACATGGGCCAGCTTTCCAGCGGCAATCTCGAAGTGAATGTGGAGGGCCTTCAGCGCAAGGACGAGATCGGCGACATGGCGCGCTCGGTCGAGGGCTTCCGCAAGGCGGCCATCGAGCAGAGGAGACTGGAGGGAGAGGCCCTTACCCTTCGCCAGGAACAGGACGTCGAGCGCGGCCGGAAGGCGCAGGTGGATGGCGCCAGGTCCGAGGAGCTACGGACTTTCGTCTCTCATATCAGCGAGGGCTTCGCCCGTCTTTCCGAGGGCGACCTCACCGTGCGCCTGGTTCAGCCGGTCGCGGTGGAGTTCGAGGAGATTCGCGACCAGTTCAACGCCTCCGTCGGCAAGCTGGACACGACATTCGGCGCTATCGTCGGCTCGATGGGGCTGATTCGCACAGGCCTCGCCGAAATCGACACCGCCACCAGCGATCTCGCGCACCGCACAGAACAGCAGGCGGCGAGCCTGGAGGAAACGGTCGCCGCCCTCGGCGAGGTGGCGCGCGGCGTCAACCAGACCGCCGAGAGCGCGGGCAGCGCCCAGGACTCGGCCGAGACGGCTCAGAAGAACGCCGAAAAGGGCGGAGCGATCGTCGGACGCGCCGTCGAAGCCATGAGTCAGATCGAAAAGTCATCGGACGAGATCGGCAAGATTATCGGCGTCATCGATGAAATCGCCTTCCAGACGAACCTCCTCGCCCTCAACGCAGGCGTCGAGGCGGCGCGCGCCGGCGAGGCAGGCAAGGGCTTTGCCGTTGTCGCCCAGGAGGTTCGCGCCCTAGCCCAGCGCTCGGCAGAAGCGGCCAAGGAGATCAAGGAGCTGATCTCGGCCTCCCATGGCCATGTCGAGCAAGGCGTCGAGCTGGTGACGGCGTCGGGACAGAGCCTCGAGGAGATCGTCGCGGGAGTCGCGACCATGTCGGCGGTGGTTTCCAAGATCGCGCGCGGCGCTCGCGAGCAGGCCATGACCCTGCGCGAGGTGTCTACCGCCGCCGATCAGATGGACAAGGTCACGCAGCAGAACGCGGCGATGGTGGAGGAGACGACGGCTGCGGCGCAGTCGCTGACCCAGGAGACGGCGACCCTCGCCGATCTCATCGCCCAGTTCCGGACGGCGGTCTCTTCCGGCCAATCCGCCCAGGGCTCGCGGGGCGCCCCCCGCAGAACAGCGGCACCGGCGGCGCCCCGCCCCGCCCCGCGTCCGGTCCCCCAAATGAAGGTCGCTGGCTCCGGCGGAGCCGCGCCAAAAGCTGCGAGCGACGGTTGGGAGGAGTTCTGACCCTTCCTCTCCACGAAAAAGGCCGGCGGATCGCACCGCCGGCCTTTTTCATTCCTTGCTTTCCGGCTGAATCCCGGCCGCCTCAGCCGATCGACTCCCAGGCGCCGCTTTCGCCCGAGCGATAGAAGGCATCGATCACCTTCTGGTTGGCGATCGAATTTTCCAGCGTAAAGTGGATCACGTCCTCGCCTGCCGCGCGCTTCGCGAAGGCCTCCACCTCCCGGCAGTACTGGTTGATGCCGCCGAAGCGGAAAACCTCCGCCCGGCCATGCTTCTGATCCTCGAGCCGGACGTTGGGATAGCCGTAGAGCCCGACATTAAACGGCGCCTCCACCTCGATGAAGCCATCCGTGCCGTGGAAGACCATCGTCTGCCGCGCCGCCAACTGCGTCGCGACATAGAAGCTCATGTCGAAATCCTCGAAGGCCAGCTGGCAGTTTGCGTAGGTGTCGGTGCCGAAGACCTCGTCGCGCGTTACCTTGGCGAGGGCCTTCAGCGGCTCGGCGCGGGTGACGATGCGCGCTGCCACCGTCGGGTAGACGCCAATATCCGGCAGGCCGCCACCGCCGAGCTCCGGCTTGTTGCGCATGTTGGCCGGATCGACATTGTGATAGCAGAAGACGCCCTGGACATGGGCAAGGCGACCAATGAGGCCGCCCTCGATCAGCTCGCGCACCTTCCACCACTGCGGATGGTGCTCGACCATAAAGGCCTCCGAGATGAGGACGCCCGCCTTGTCGCGCACGGCAATGAGCGGCTCGATGTCGGACGCCTTCAGCGCCAGCGGCTTCTCGACCAGAACATGCTTGCCGGCTTCGGCCGCCTTTTTCGCCCATTCGACATGCTGGGAGGTGGGCAGCGGGATATAGACGCCGTCGACGACGTCGCTTTCCAAGAGTTCCTCATAGGAGCCGAAGGCATGGGGCGCGCCGAAACGTTCGGCCAGCGCCCTCGCCTTTTCGATATCGCGGCTGGCGATCGCCGAAAGCACACCGTTCTCGGATTCCAGAATCGCCGGAATCACCTGCTGCCGTGCGATCCTGGCCGTCGATATCACGCCCCATCGAAACATCTTCGCTCTCCTGTTCTTTTGTTCTCGTCAGGTGCGCAGCGTGCCGCCGCTTGCCTTGGTCACCGCCGCGACGATCTTCGCCGAAACGGCTTCCAGTTCCGCCTCGGTCAAGGTCTGGTCCTTCGGCTGCAGCGTCACCTCGATGGCCACCGACTTGCGGCCCTCGCCGAGCGCCGCGCCAGAGAAAACGTCGAAGACCTTCACCTCCGACACTAGCGCCTTGTCGGCGCCTTCCGCCGCACGCAGAATCTTCTGTGCCTCGACACTGTCCTCCACCACGAAGGCGAAGTCGCGCTTCACCGGTTGGAAAGGTGACAGCTTCAGCACCGGCTTGGTGCGCGTCGCCTTCTGCTTGGGTTCGGGGATCTCGTCGAGAAACACCTCGAAGCCGGCGTGAGGCCCGGAGACATCCATCAGCTTCAGCGTCGCGGGATGGAATTCGCCGAACTCGGCCAGAACCACTTTCGGCCCAAGCTTGATGCGGCCCGAGCGTCCGGGGTGATACCAGGGGCTCGCGGGGGCCTCGATGATCAGCCGCGAAACCGGCGCGCCCGCCGCCTCCAGGGCCGCCATGGCATCCGCCTTGGCGTCGAAGACGCCGACCGCCGAGGCGTCGCCGTCCCACTGGCGCCCGGCCCCCGTTGTCTTGGCCGTGCCGCGCCGGATACCGGCGGCAACGCGCCTCTGGCCGTCCGGCGTGTCGGAGCGGTAGACCGCCGCCACCTCGAACAAGGCGGTATCGGCGAAGCCGCGCGCCGCGTTGCGTCCGGCCGCCGCGATCAGCCCCGGCAGGAGCGAGGGGCGCATGTCCGACATTTCCGCCGCAATGGGATTTTCGAGCTGGAGGCTCGGGGCGCCACCGCCGAAGGCTTT
Organism: Consotaella salsifontis; assembly: GCF_900167365.1. Taxonomy (GTDB): domain Bacteria; phylum Pseudomonadota; class Alphaproteobacteria; order Rhizobiales; family Rhizobiaceae; genus Consotaella; species Consotaella salsifontis. The sequence continues at coordinate 303,632 of NZ_FUXL01000005.1, forward strand.
CGCCTGCGGCTCGGAGATGAAGGAATAGGTCACGGCCTCCACCATGCCGCGCGCGGCGAGCGCCCGGCGCGCCGAGCGGTCACGAACCTGCTTTGTCGTCAGGATGCGCGCGGCCACCGACTGCTTGGCGGGAAGCGGCGCGGGTTCGATGAGGTCGACGCCCTTGAGGCGCATCACCTCCTCGACGAGATCGGCCTTGCCTTCCACGTCCGGGCGCCAACTCGGCACCGTGACCTCGGCCTCGCCGCCCTCGACGCGAACCTTGAAGCCGAGGTGATCGAGGATCAGCGCCTGCTCGCCCGGCTCGACGTCGAGACCGGTGAGGCGCTTCACCTCGCTGAAGGGCAGACGCAGAACCTTGACCGCCGTCTCGCGCTCACCGACGACGGTGCGCTTCGTCGCCTGGCCGCCGCAAAGCTCGATGACGAGCTTCGTCGCAAGGTCGAGGCCCGGTTCCATGAAGGCCGGGTCGACACCCCGCTCGAAGCGGTAGCGCGCGTCGGTGATGATCCCGAGATTGCGGCCGGCGCGAGCGATCTCGATGGGCTCCCACAGCGCCGATTCGATGAGCACGTCGGTCGTCGTCTCGTCACAGCCGGAATGCTCGCCGCCCATGATGCCGGCGATGGATTCGACGCCCTTGTCGTCGGCAATGACGCAGGTCCCCGCCTTCAGGGAATAGGTGCGGCCATCGAGCGCCAGCACCTCCTCGCCGTCGCGCGCGCCGCGCACCACGAGATTGCCCGCAACCTTCGCCGCATCGAAGACGTGAAGCGGACGGCCGCGGTCGAAGGTGACGTAGTTGGTGATGTCGACGAGGGCATTGATCGGCCGAAGGCCGATAGCGATGAGCCGGCGCTGCATCCACTCCGGCGAAGGCCCGTTCTTGACGCCCCGTACGAGACGCAGCGCGAAGCCGAGGCAGGTGGAAGTCTCGACCGAAACCGAGACGGGGCAATCACCCTCGCCCTCGATGCGCTCGACGGCGGACGTCTTCAGCGTGCCGAGGCCGGAGGCCGCAAGATCGCGCGCGATGCCGGAAACGCCCGTCGCGTCTGGCCGGTTGGGCGTGAGGTTGATGTCGATGACCGGGTCGGCGAGATTCGCATAGTCGGCGAAACGCGCGCCCACCGGCGCATCCTGCGGCAAATCGATGATGCCGGTATGGGCGTCCGAAAGCTCAAGCTCGCGCTCCGAGCACATCATGCCGAAGGATTCGACGCCGCGGATCTTGCCGACGCCGAGCGTGGTGTCGATGCCGGGCACGTAGGTTCCGGGCAGAGCGAGCACGCCGACCAGTCCGGCGCGCGCGTTGGGCGCGCCGCAGACCACCTGAAGCGGCTTGCCGCCATTGACCTCCGGACCGCCATCGACGGTGAGCACCTGAAGCTTGTCGGCATCCGGGTGGCGGCTGGCCGAAAGCACCTTGGCGATGCGGAAGGGCTGCATGGCCGCCTTGTCGTCCACCTCCTCGACCTCCAGGCCGATCATGGTGAGGCGCTCGACGATCTCCTCCAGCGAGGCGTCGGTGTCGAGATGGTCTTTCAGCCAGGAGAGCGTGAATTTCATCGGACTGTTTCGCTTTAAACGGAGGCGATCGAACGGGCGGCGACCGCCAAATCAAGGGTCCTGGTGATAAGGATCAGGCGCTGAGGCCCCCGAACAGCGTCGGCAGGTCGAGCGGGCGGAAGCCGTAGTGCTCGTTCCAGCGCACGTCCGCGTCGAAGAAGGCACGCAGGTCCGGCATGCCGTATTTCAGCATGGCGATGCGATCGATGCCCATGCCCCAGGCAAAGCCCTGATAGACGTCGGGATCGAGCCCAACGCCTCTGAGGACATTGGGATGAACCATGCCGCAGCCAAGGATCTCCATCCAGTCGGAGCCCTCGCCGAAGCGGATCTCCGACCCCGAGCGATCACACTGGATATCCACTTCCAGGCTCGGCTCGGTGAAGGGAAAGAAGGACGGCCGGAAGCGCATCTTCACCGAGGGCACCTCGAAGAAGGCCTTGCAGAACTCGGTGAGCACCCACTTCATGTTCGCGATGTTGGTGGTCGTATCCACCACCAGCCCCTCGAGCTGATGGAACATCGGCGAGTGGGTGGCATCTGAATCCTGCCGGTAGGTCTTGCCGGGGATGATGATGCGGATCGGCGGCTTCTGCGCCTCCATCGTCCTGATCTGCACAGGCGAGGTGTGGGTGCGCAGAACCTTGCGCTCGCCCTTCTCGTCGGGCTTCAGGAAGAAGGTGTCGTGCATTTCCCGCGCCGGATGCCCTTCCGGGAAATTCAGCGCGGTGAAATTGTAGTAGTCGGTCTCGATGTCCGGGCCCTCGGCCACCGAGAAGCCCATGTCGGAATAGATCGCGACGATCTCGTCGATCACCTGGCTGATGGGGTGGATGCGCCCGCGCTCGATCGGGCTCTGGCGCACCGGCAGGCTGACGTCGACGGTTTCGGCGGCAAGGCGCGCGGCGGTTGCCGCCTCGGCCAATGCCTCGCGGCGCGCGCCGAGGCGCTCGGCGATGCGGTCGCGAAGACCATTGAGCCTCGGCCCTTCCGTGCGGCGTTCTTCGGGGCTCATCTTGCCGAGCCCCTTCAGAAGCTCGGAGATCTGCCCTTTCTTGCCGAGCGCCGAGACGCGGATCGCCTCGAGGCCCGCCTCGTCGGATGCGGCGTCGATGGATGCGGTAAGCGCGGATTCGAGAGCGTCGAGATCGGACATGGCCTGAGGGATCTTCACGGAAGTTGCGGACGACCGGGCGCTTATAGCAGCGCCGGCCAGGGGTTCGAGCCGGAAAATGGGCGATGAGACGAAAAAGGCCCGCTCGGGCGATCGCCGGCGGGCCTTTTCACGATCAGCAAAGCTACCGGCTGTTTAGGCGGCGGCCTTCTCGCCAACGGCGCGTTCAAACTCGCCCGACTGGCCGGTATCCTTCAGATAGGCGAGCGCCGCCTTGGCGGCGTCGCACAGAGCCGCGAAGGCCTCGGGCTCATGGATGGCGATGTCCGACAGGACCTTGCGGTCCACCTCGATGCCGGCCTTGTTGAGGCCGTCGATGAAGCGGGCATAGGTCAGGCCGTGCTCACGCACGCCGGCGTTGATGCGCTGGATCCACAGAGCGCGGAAATTGCGCTTGCGCGTGCGCCGATCACGCGTCGCATACTGCTTGGAACGGTCCACCGCGGCCTTGGCGGCGCGGATGGTGTTCTTGCGGCGGCCATAGAAACCCTTGGCCTGCTCAAGAACCTTCTTGTGCTTGGCGTGAGCCGTCACGCCCCGTTTCACTCGTGCCATGATCTTCTCCTGAAACTCGAAATGCGCGACTTAGCGGTTGTAGGGCATGTAGCTCTTGACGATCTTCGCGTCGGGTTCCGACAGGATCATCATGCCGCGGGAGTTGCGCAGGAAGTCGTTGGAGCGCTTGATCATGCCATGGCGCTTGCCGGCCGGAGAGGCCTTGACCTTGCCGGTGGCGGTGAAACGGAAGCGCTTCTTGGCGCTGCCCTTGGTCTTCATCTTGGGCATTTTGCTCTCCTTGAAGGATGCCGCGACCAAATCACGCCGGCAGGCAAAGCCTATAGGGTGACGAACGGTACGGACAGCATTTAAGAGCCGCCACGGCATGCCCTGCCGGACGGCTCGGATGGAACGAGCGGCGATATAGCCGCCTCAGACGCCGAACGCAAGCAAAAGCAGCGTCCGCCGCCCTGGATCAGGCCGGCCCAGCAGGTGGAACGGCCGAAGCGGTGCTCAGGCGCGAGGCGCCAGCACCATCATCATCTGGCGACCTTCGAGCTTGGGCTCTGCCTCGACCTTGGAGATTTCCGCCGTCTCGTCACGGACACGGTTGAGAAGCTCCATGCCAAGATGCTGGTGCGCCATCTCGCGTCCGCGGAAGCGAAGCGTCACCTTGACCTTGTCGCCATCCTCGAAGAAGCGGCGAACGGCCTTCATCTTGGTTTCGTAGTCGTGCTCGTCGATGTTCGGACGCATCTTGATCTCTTTGACCTCGATGGTCTTCTGACGGCGTCGGGTTTCGGCGGCCTTCTTCTGGCTCTCGTATTTGAGCTTACCGAGATCGAGAATCTTGCACACGGGCGGTGTGGCCGTCGGCACGATCTCAACCAGATCCAGCCCCGCCTCTTCGGCGAGCGCCATAGCGTCCTGCGACGACACGACGCCGCGGTTCTGGCCCTCGGCGTCGATCAGCTGCACCTGCGGTACGCGAATTTCCCGATTTGAGCGCGGCCCTTCCTTCTGGGCCGGCGGCGCGCGAAATGGTCTGCGAATGGTCTTCGTCTCCCTGACTGTTGACGATCCTGGTCCAAGGTCGAAATATGCGGCGGGTGAATGTCGGTCGGGTCCCCGACCAGCACCAACTCGCCCAACCGAATAAAGGTCAGAAGTCTATATAGCACGTCAACGACGCTTTTTCACGGGGCGAAGCGATCTTCGTTCCCATGATCCCGCGTCTGGTCGCGCGCCGCGCTTCGGCCTTCGCTCCCGATATCGGGCCTATCATGGGGCGCGAAGCAGGAAAAGCCATGTCCGAGAACTCCACCGCCGTAGCACCAGCCTTCATCGAGATCGGAGAGGGAGATGACAAGCGCCGCCTCGCCTATCGCGCGTCGGATGGCGGGGCGCCGACCATCGTCTGGCTCGGCGGCTTCAAATCCGACATGCTCGGCACCAAAGCGGAACGTCTCTCGGCTTTCGCCGCGGCGCGCGGCCTCGGCTTCTGCCGCTTCGACTATTCGGGCCACGGTGAGTCCTCGGGTCGTTTCGAGGACGGAACGATCAGCCAATGGCTCGCCGACTCCCGTGCCGTGTTCGACGCGGTGGTCCGCCCGCCGGCGATCGTCGTTGGCTCGTCCATGGGCGGATGGATCGCGCTTCGTCTCATCCAGGAGTTGCGGGCAACGGGTCGTGGGCAAGACGTCGCAGGCGTCCTTCTCCTTGCTCCCGCCCCCGACTTTACCGCTCGGCTCGTCGAGCCGCAGCTCAGCGACGACAACCGGCGAGCCCTGACCGAGGAAGGCTTCTTCGCGGTTCCCTCGGACTATTCGCCGGAACCCACGATCTACACACGGGCGCTAATCGAGGATGGCCGCCGCAACGCGGTGATGACGGGCCTGATCGAGACTGGCTGCCCGATCCATATCATCCAGGGCATGACCGATCCCGACGTGCCCTATACCCACGCGATCGAACTCGTTTCCCATCTTCCTGCCGAGAGCGTCGTGCTGACGCTCGTCAAGGACGGCGACCACCGGCTGTCGCGCGAGGCCGACCTCGCGCGGATGGAGCGCTCCCTCGAAGAGATGATCTCGGCGCTAAAGGACGCCGGCGCGCTTTCCCGCTAAAAGGGCACATGCAAAGCACGCGTAGAGCGAGGCATTGGGCCGACAACCCCGGCTTGAGGTTTTGTCGCACGCCGTTATCGGAAGATGCAAATCCTGTGTCCTTCGCGTCACAGCGGCCGGCAATGTCATGAAATTGTCGCTTGCGGCTCCTCACCACTTCAGAGTGGCGCCCTCGCCGCACCCGTCGATCGCCTCAAATGAAGGCAAACTTACTGCGTTGATTTAATTTAACTTTTTGATTTGGCCGACCAACAAATCAGCTTACGTAGCAAAACAATGCTTTTTGTTTAGGCCAAACCGAAGGATAGCGAGGGACTCCCCTCCCTATTTTTGAGGTTTGACTATTACCCCATTCAATCTGAACATCATCCTCCAGAGACCCAGGAAAACTGGACGGAATGGCGATGAGGGGTGTACTTTGCGCTTTTGGCGCCACGGTAGCGTTCGTCTGTAGCTTAACATCAGCCAACGCTCGCGATTCTTACATGAAGGTCGGTTTAGCAATAAAATCGCCGATCGGCTATACGGTTTTTTGCACGAATAACCCCGTGGACTGCGCGAAGTTCGACGTGTCTTCGCCGATGAAGCTCGATCCGGTGCTGATGAACCTGGTCGCGAGGCTCAACACTTCCGTCAATCTCAAGATCAAGGCTCGCTCGGACGCAGAAATTTACGGCGTACCAGAGTATTGGACCTATCCCGACGGCGCGGGCGACTGCGAGGATTACGTGCTGGAGAAGCGCCGCCTTCTGCACCAGGCGGGCATCGCCCTCTCCAACCTGCTGATCACGGTCGTTCGCCAAGCCAATGGCGAGGGCCACGCGGTTTTGACGCTGCGCACCGATGGAGGCGACTTCATCCTGGACAATCTCGACTGGCGCGTGAAGCACTGGTCGGACACGCCCTACGTCTATCTGAAACGACAGAGCGAAACTGATCCGAACCATTGGCAGGCGATCGAGGATGGCCAGCAGGTGACGGTGAGCGCGTCGGTAGCCCGGTAGCAGCACCGCGGCTCAGGCGCTCTTGGCCTCGAGGCAAGGCGGAAGCTGGATCGTTCAGACGTTGTTCGCGGGCTTCGGAGGCACCACGATGGTCAGCGATCGCAGCGCAGCTTCCACGTCGCCGGCAAGCCAGTCATCGGCGAGGCGGAGCTGGGCGAGCTCGGCTTCCACGAGGCACTCGCGGGAGTTGTCGGCACAATCGGCCGTCATTGTCTCCGGCGGCGTCGCTCGGTGATACTCGCCTGAGGTTGCGCAGGGCAGGAGCGGCTCGCTTCTTCTCTTGCTTGACACTGACGCTCCCCTTCCTTCGCGAGCGACAATAGGGATTAACCTATTGTTATTACGCGACTAAGCACACGAAAGCTTGTGTGGAGCTGAAGGGATGAAGAAAAGGCGGGCGCGGCGAGTGTGTGAGGGGTGATGAATGCCGCGCCCCGCAAGAAACAGGTACCGCAACCATTTCGTGCGCTACCGTCAGTTGTTCATATAGTCAGAGGCGCTTGCGCCAAGCTGGTGAACCACGACAGGGCGATCGGCCGCAGATAATGCCAGCCCCCTCGGGCCGTCCTGGTTCATTCGTCGTCGACCGGGCTGTCCGTCTCGGCCTCGGGGCCCGGAATGACATAGCGTCCCGCCAGCCAGCGGTTGAGATCGACCGCCTTGCAGCGCGGCGAGCAGAAGGGGTAGCTCGCCCGCTCGGATGGTCGACCGCATTCCGGGCATTTCCTCTTGGGGCGCAACGGCGCCACTTTCGGATCGGCACGGCTCACGCGGTTTCCCCCGTTTCGCGCAAGGCGCGCCGCACGCCGTGGATGTCGAAGCCCTCACCCTCCACGAGGGCAAGTGCCTCGTAGAGCGGCAGGCCGACGACATTGGTATAGGAGCCGACGAGGCGCACGACAAAAGCGCCCGCCAACCCTTGAATGCCGTAGCCTCCGGCCTTGCCGCGCCACTCACCGGAATCGATGTAGTCGCGAATGTCATCGCGCGTCAGGCGCTTGAAGCGGACACGGGTTTCCACCAGGCGCTGTCGCACACGGCCGGACAGGCCGATGGCGCAGACGCCGGTATAGACGCGGTGCGTGCGTCCGGACAGGAAGCGTAAATTGGCGAGCGCGTCGTCCTCGACCTCGGCCTTGGGCATGATCCGCCGGCCCACGGACACGACGGTGTCTGCCGCGAGCAGAATGCGCCCCTCGGCCTCGTCGCGCTCGCGCAGGACCTGAAAGGCAGCCTCCGCCTTCTGGCGGGACAGCCGCTTGGCCAGCGATCGCGGATGCTCGCCGCGCTCAGGCGCCTCGTCGATATCGACAGGAAGCAGACGCTCGGGTTCGATTCCCGCCTGTTGCAGCAGCGCGAGGCGCCGCGGCGAGGCCGAGGCCAATACGAGATGGTGGGTCGCCGCCATCGGAAATCCTGGCGCTCGCCTTACTTGAAGCGGTAGGTGATGCGGCCCTTCGTCAGGTCGTAGGGGGTCATCTCCACCAGGACCTTGTCGCCCGTCAACACACGGATGCGGTTCTTGCGCATCCGGCCGGCCGTGTGCGCGATGATCTCGTGATCGTTCTCGAGCTTGATGCGGAACGTCGCATTGGGAAGCAGTTCAGTGACCGTTCCCGGAAATTCGAGAACCTCTTCTTTTGCCATATGGTCTATTTTCCTCAGAACATTTGTGGATGAGGCGCCAGGTCCCGCCGCCGCTGCTGCCCGCGTGAATTCGGCGAGCGCTGCGCGCACCCGCCCCTCGCAACTCTAGAAGTGGCCTCTAAATCGGCCTTCTCGATGCAAAAAGCAAGACGGCGCGGGGTCGCGCGGCCACGCGCCCGCCATTCCCGCCGAAGCCACGTCGATCGCGTCAGCCAGAGATGCGCTCGACGTCCGCGCCGCACGCTGTCAGCTTTTCCTCCAGCCGCTCGAACCCGCGGTCGAGGTGATAGACGCGATGCACGGTGGTTTCGCCTTCGGCAGCCAGCGCCGCGATCACCAGCGAAACCGAGGCGCGCAGATCGGTGGCCATGACGTCGGCGCCGGCGAGCTTTTCCACGCCCTCGACCCGGGCCATCTGGCCGGAGAGCGAGATTCGCGCGCCGAGTCGGGCCAGCTCCTGGACATGCATGAAGCGGTTCTCGAAGATCGTCTCGGTAATTTGCGATACGCCCGAGGATCGCGTCATCAGCGCCATGAACTGGGCCTGAAGATCGGTCGGAAAGCCCGGAAAGGGCTGCGTCTCCACATTGACGGGATTGAGGCGCCCGGGCGCGCGCCGCACCCTGATGCCGCCTTCGGCCTCGCTCACCTCGGCGCCGGCCTCGGTCAGGGCGCGAAGCGCCGTGTCGAGAAGCCGCCCGTCGGTGCCTTGCAGGGTGACGTCGCCGCCGGTCATCGCCACGGCCATGGCATAGGTGCCGGTTTCGATTCGATCGGGCAGGACGCGGTGGCGCGCGCCGGCGAGAGCCGGCACGCCCTGAATGGTCACGGTCGAGCTTCCCGCGCCCTCGATCCGGGCGCCCATGGCGTTGAGGCAGGCGGCGAGATCGACGATCTCGGGCTCTCGCGCCGCGTTTTCCAGCACCGTCTCGCCCTTGGCGAGCGAGGCCGCCATCATCATGACGTGCGTCGCGCCGACCGAAACCTTCGGAAAGACATAGCGGTTGCCGATGAGGCCATCCTTGGCCTTGGCCACGATATAACCGTTCTCGATGTCGATCTCGGTGCCCAGAGCCTTCAGGCCCTCGATGAAGAGGTCGACCGGACGTGTGCCGATGGCGCAGCCGCCCGGCAGGGACACCTTGGCCACTCCCATGCGGGCGAGCAGCGGGCCGATCACCCAGAACGATGCGCGCATCTTGGAGACCAGATCATAGGGCGCGGTCGTGTCGACGATGGCGCGCGCCGTGAAATGAATGGTCCGGCCGCCGCTGGCGCGCTGATTGAGACGTTTGCCGTCAACCGAATAATCGACGCCATGGTTGCCGAGGATGCGGATGAGCTGTTCGACGTCGGCCAGATGCGGCACGTTCTCCAGCGTCAGCGTGTCGTCAGTCAAAAGCGCGGCGATCATCAGGGGCAGCGCGGCATTCTTCGCCCCCGAGATCGGGATCGTGCCGTTGAGGGTGCTGCCCCCGCGTATGCGAATGCGATCCATGATCCGATCCAGTCCGTCTCAGGGTCGTGCCACGATGTCGTAGCCGCCAGTTCCTCAAGTTCAGGGCGTGCGCGAGCCGTCCGCGCCAACCGCCGAGAACATCAATCTATCCGTCCCTCTACAGGGAAGCGTCGTGGTGTTCAAATCCCACGATCACATGGCTCTGGCGAGCCATCGACGCAGGGATCATCGCGTTAAGACGCATCAGGCTCCGGCGACGAGATAGGCGATATAGCTGCAGTAGCCGACCATGAGAACGCCGCTTTCCCAGCGCTCGAGCCGCCAGCGGGTTCTCAGGAAGACGAGCAGCAGAGCCGTGGCGGCCGCAAGAATCCAGATATCGAAGGCAGCCACCTCGGGCGGCACGGTGACGGGGCGAATCGCGGCGGTGACCCCGAGGATGCCGAGCGTGTTGTAGATATTCGAGCCGATGACATTGCCGAGCGCGACGTCGCTATGGCCCCGCCAGGCCGCGATGACACAGGCGACGAGCTCCGGCAGCGAGGTTCCCACGGCGACGATGGTGAGGCCGATCACCGTGTCCGACACGCCGAGACTTTCGGCAAGGACGATCGCGCCATCGACGAGAAGCCGCGCGCCGAAGATCGTCAGCACGATTCCGCCGACGGCCAGGAGAACATGGGGCAGGACGGCGCGTAGCGGCTGACGCGGCGCCGGCGATTCGCCCCCGGCTTCGGCCGGGTTCGTGCGCTCGTTGAGATAGGCGAAGACCATGTAGGCGCCGAGCCCGGCGATCAGGGCGAAACCCATCCAGCGCTGAAGCTCGCCGGCCATGACCGCCGCGACGCAGGCCACCGTCGAGGCGGCCAGAACGAAGGCATCGCGCCGGAAGGCCTTGGGCCGTACGGCGAGGGGTGCCATCATCGCCGTTACGCCGAGAATGAGAAGAATGTTGGCGGTGTTGGAGCCGACAACGTTGCCGATCGCGATTCCCGGCGCATCGCGAAAGGCCGCCATGACGCTGGTGACAAGCTCGGGCGTCGAGGTGCCGAAGCCGACGAGCGTCAGACCGATGAGGAGAGGCGAGACGCCGAACGCCTCGGCCGTGCGCACTGAGCCACGGACCAGGATTTCCCCGCCGAGGGTGAGAAGGACAAGTCCCACGGCAATGAGAATGATGGTCACGCGCAGCCCCTTCGCTCGAAAGATCATGGGCGCCGCGTGGACGCCGACGGAGAGGCCGCCGCGCCGTTGGGCGCGAGGCCGCAGCGGACGGCGAGAATGCCGGCCTTCTCTTAGCTAAGCATTGCCCGCCCCAGTGCAAGGACCGCCGGCGAACCCAAAGGACGGTTCAAGAACCGCCGATCAGAACGCCCGCCAGAAGAACGAGGATGCCCCCCAGCACCACCTGAAACGCCGCCCGCAGGAAAGGCGTGCGCATGTAGTGGTTCTGAATCCAGACAATCGCCCACAGCTCGACGAAGACGATGGCGAAGGCGATCATCGTCGCTGGCCAGAAGGCGGGGATGAGATAGGGCAGCGCGTGGCCGAGCCCGCCGAGGGTGGTCATTGCCCCGCAGGCGATGCCGCGCTTGACCGGAGAACCTCGGCCCGACAGCTTGCCGTCGTCATGGGCCGCCTCGGTGAAGCCCATGGAGATTCCGGCGCCGACCGAGGAGGAGAGCCCGACGAGAAAGGTCGTCTTGGGGTCCTGGGTGGCGAAGGCCGTGGCGAAGATCGGCGCCAGCGTCGAGACGGACCCGTCCATCAGGCCGGCGAGCCCTGGCTGAACCCAGGTGAGGATCAGGCGCCGATGGGCGGCTTCGTCCTCCTCCTCCCGCTTTTCGCCCACGAGATGGCGCTGCGCGAGTTCCTCGGCTCTTTCGTAATGGCCGCTTTCATCCTCGGCGAGGCCTGCCAGCAGCGCCTTCACGTCCTCGTCGAAGGCGCGATCGGCCGCCTGGACGAAGAAGTCGCGCGAGGTGCGGGCCATGTCCATGCATTCGGCGCGAATGCGATCAAGGCCGAGATTCTCGACGAGCCAGACGGGGCGGCGCTCGTAGAAGCCGGCGACATGATGGCTGGAGATGGGCAGGATGAACGCCCCGAAGCGCGCCTGATAGGCATCGGTCAATCGACGGCAGTGGGCGCCCTCTTCCACCGCCATCCCCTCGAAGACAGCGGCCGTCGAGGGAAACTCCGCGCGCAGCCGCTCGGCATAGGTGGCATAGATCCGGCTGTCCTCATCCATCCGCGAGATCGCCAGCGCCAGGATCTCCTTTTCCGAAAGATCCTCGAAGCGACGTTTGCCGATTCCGGAGAAGAACTGTCGAAACAATATTCCATCCTTAGCTGTGAAACTGCGAGGGCGGGCGAGCGGCCAAGCCAAGACGACGCTCTTGCTTTATTTCCTGTCTGAGTGCCAGCGGGAATGTGACACAAGGCAGCGTCAAAGTCGGCCTAACCCCTCAGTTTTACTCATATTTCTCCGATCATTTCAGGCGGCAACAATCCATGACCGGAAGGCGCGTCCGGCGCATGCGGATTTTCCTCGCCTGCCCACGAGGCGCGGCGTAGGATGCGCGACGAATCGGGCCGCTTCGGCCCTCGGCCCTTGGCGAACACACTCCCTGTCGATGTCATCCTCTTCCGAAGCGCCTCAGTCAGCCTCTCTTAAGGCGCGGCTGCCGATCCGTTTGCGTCCGGCGAGCCAGGACGATGTCGACCATCTGGTGGAGCTGGAGAGCGAGGCGTTCGACGCCGATCGCATCACGCGTCGCTCGTTCCGAAATCTCATCCAGTCGAAAAGCGCCGTCGTCACGCTGGCGGTCGATCCGGATACCGACGCACTGCTCGGCTACGCCGCGCTTCTCATACGGGCCAGCACCGCGCTCGCCAGGCTCTACTCCATTGCGGTGGCGCGCCGGGCGGCGGGGCGCGGCGTCGGCCGGGCGCTTCTGTCGGGCATGGAGCGCGAGGCTTTCGGTCGCGACCGCATCGCGCTTCGGCTGGAGGTGCGCGAGGACAATCAGCCGGCCATCTCCCTCTATCGTAGCGAGGGCTATCGCCCCATCGGCCGCTATCTCGACTATTATGCCGATCACTCGCCGGCCCTGCGCTTCGAGAAGACCTTGCGCGGCGATACCGCCCTCCAGTCGACGGTGCCCTATTACGAGCAGACGACGGATTTCACCTGCGGCGCCTGCTGTCTCATGATGGCACTGGCCCGCGACATCGAGGGCTTCGAGATGAGCCCGGTGAAGGAGATCCGCCTCTGGCGCGAGGCCACCACGATCTTCATGATGTCCGGCCCCGGCGGCTGCGACCCTTATGGGCTGGCCGTCGCCGCCTACGAGGCGGGGCTGTCATCGGAGATCCACGTTTCCGAACCTGGCGATCTTTTCCTCGAAGGTGTGCGCAGCCTGGAAAAGCAGAAGATCATGGGCCTCGCCCAGGAAGACTTCCGCACCCGCGCGCGCGACTACGGCATTCCGGTTTCCGTCCGCCCGTTTTCCGTCGCCGATCTCAGCGCCGCCATCGCGGCGGGCAAGACGGCGATGGTTCTGGTGTCGGGCTACCAGATGTTCGGAAAGAAAGTGCCCCATTGGGTGCTGGCCCACGGCGATGATGGGCGCCATATCATCATTCACGATCCGTGGGTGGACGACGAACACGGCGAGACCATCGCCGACGCCGCGAGCCTGCCGATCCCCTATGCCGCGTTCGAGCGCATCGCCCGGTTCGGAAAGATCGGTCTTCGAGCCGCCGTATTTCTGGCGAAACGTCGAGCGTCGCACGCCTGACCCCGCACACCCGATACCCGAAAGTTTAAGATCCGCTTCCAGCCAAGGGCCGCAGACGTCCGATGTCACAATGGGTCATTCTGGTCGGACGCCCGTCCGACCTAGACAACGCAGCCACCCCCCACAAGATCATGACCAGCCGGGATTATCTCGCCCGGCCGGGCCTGTTTCGCGGTCAGCGGCCGAAGATCATCAATCTCGCCCGTTCCTACGCCTATCAGAGCCGCGCCTACTACGCCTCGCTTCTGGCCGGCGCGCGCGGGCATCGTATCATCCCGACCGTCGAGACCATGATCGACCTGTCGGAAAAGAAGCTCTACGAGAACGCCCTGCCTGAACTCGACGCCGCGCTGGCGCGCGCCGTTCACCGCTCGCCGACGCCGCTCGACCCCCATATCCGGATCTATTTCGGCCATTCGCCGGACCCGCGGCTCGATCGCTTCGCCAAGCTCGCCTTCGATTGGTTTCGCGCGCCGGCTCTCGAGATCACCCTCGAGCCTGTCTCTCCCCCGAAGATCAAGAAGATCGGCTTCGCCGGTCTCGGCAAGCTCGATGCCGACGAGATGGCCTGCTTTGTCGCCGCCATGGAGCGCTACACCGCGCGCGAGTGGCGCGCCGCCAAGGCCAAGACGCCGACCAAGTATTCCTTCGCCACGCTCTACGACCCCAAGGAGGAACTCCCGCCCACCTCGGTCGAATCACTGAAGCACTGGGCCCGCGTCGCATCGCGCATGAGCGTCGAGGTCGAGCCCATTACCAAGAAGGATTTGGCGCGCCTCGCCAATTTCGACGCGCTGTTCATCCGCGAGACGACCTCGATCTCCAACCATACCTATCGCTTCGCGCGCCGGGCCATGCAGGAGGGCATGCCGGTCATCGACGATCCCATCTCGATGATCCGCTGCACCAACAAGGTCTATCTGAACGAGCTGATGGAGGCCAACGGTGTCGCCACGCCTCCGTCTGTCATGATCTCGGGCAAGGAAGACTGCGTGCGCGCCGCCGATCTTCTCGGCTTCCCCATGGTGCTGAAGATCCCCGACGGCTCGTTCTCGCGCGGCGTCAAGAAGGTGAGCGACATGGCGGGCCTCGAAAAGCTCGCCGGCGCCTGGCTGGAGGATACGGACCTCCTGCTTGCCCAGAAGTACATGCCGACGCAATTTGACTGGCGCATCGGCGTCCTCGGCGGCCAGCCGCTTTTTGCCGTTCAATACCACATGGCCAAGGAGCACTGGCAGATCATCAACCACGATACCGGCGGGCGGCCGATGGAGGGCGGCTTCAAGGCGTTCACGCTCGCCGACGCCCCGCCGCACGTCCTCGACGTCGGCCTCAAGGCGGCGCGCTGCATCGGCGACGGCCTCTACGGCGTCGACATCAAGGAGACGGAGGACGGCGTCTTCCTGATCGAGGTGAACGACAACCCCAATCTGGAGCACGGCGTCGAGGACTTCGCCGAAAAGGACGAGGTCTGGACCCGCCTCACCCGCTGGTTCATCGACCGCGTCGAGGGGTGAGGCCCCAACACTCAGCGCCAAGACTCAGCGCCAAGACTCAGCGCGACGAATCAGGGCTGAACGAAATCGCCGGCCAGCGCCGCGAGGCCTTCCCGATAGGTGGGATAGGCGAACGCGTAGCCGGCCGCCTTGAGCCGCGCGTTGGAGACGCGCTTGATCTCGCCGTAAAAGGAACGGGCCATGGGGCTGAGCTCGGCCGTCTCGAAGTCGATCTCGGGTGGCGGCTCGACCCCCGCCAGCCGCGCGGCCCATTCCACCACGTCCTGCGGCGGCGCCGGTTCGTCATCCGTCACGTTGAAGACCCCGCCAAGACGCTGTCGTGAAAGGAAGTCCACGGCCCCGGCAATGTCCTCGACATGGATGCGGTTGAACACCTGCCCCGCCTTGACGAGGCGTCGAGCCGTGCCGTTCGCGAGATTGACGAAGGCGTTGCGCCCCGGCCCGTAGATGCCGGAAAGGCGAAGAATGGCCAAAGGCACGCCGCGCCTTTGCGCCAGCTTCTGCCATGCCTCCTCGGCATGGAGCCGCTCGACCGACCGGCGCGAGACCGGGTGCGGCGGCGTTTCCTCGTCGACCCAGGCGCCGCCATGGTCGCCATAGACACCCACCGTCGAAAGGTAGCCGATCCAGGTGAGGTTCGGCATTTTCTCAAGAATTGTCGTCGCGAAGGCCTGCAACACCGGATCACCCGAAGCGTCCGGCGGAACCGAAACAAGGAGCAGGCTTGTATCTTCCAGGGCCGGCGCGATCCCCGCGTCGACCGTTTCGCCGGCGAATCGATAAGCCTGGTGCCCGGATTCAGCGAGCGCTTCCACGCGCTCCTCGGAGCGTACCGTCACGCCGCAGATGCAGACGCGCTTTCGAACACGCTCGACGACGCGGCTGGCCGAAAAGCCGCAACCGAACACGAAGAGACGATCGCGCTCCCCCGCCTCGCTCATGCGTCGTCTTCGTCCCGCGCGGGATAGCGCAGGCTGCCGATTTCCAGTTCGCCGATCCTCAGGCGATCGAACCGTGCCTCGCCGACCCGCGCACGACCGACCGACAGGCGGCCGATGGCAAAGGCGCCGATCGCCAATGCCCCGATGGCCAGGGCCCCGACGGCGAGCGCACCCAGGGCTCCCGCCCCCACCGCGCCCCGCCCGAGCGCGGCCGATCCTCTCACCGGTCCGCCGACGCGATGGCGCAAGGCATGGCGAGCCTTGAGGAAGTCGCCGCGCCGCTTCCCGCGCTCGCCCTCCTCGCCGGGTTCCGAACCGTCCGTCTCCGGATAGAAATCAGCCGTCGAGTGCATTCCATTCCCTCCTCACGTCGGGGTCTTCCTCGACATCGAGCGCGGCGGCTCGCTGTTCCAACGCTTCAGCCGGCACAAGCCGGTGAAGTGCCCAGACCGCCATGGCGCGCACCAGCGGCGCATCATCGCGCATGAGCCGCCGGCAAGGTTCGGCAAGCTCCGCCCGACCCGAGTTTCCCGCCGCGATCAGGCAGTTGGAGACGAACTTGGCGCGTCCGATGCGCTTGACCGGCGACCCCGAGAAGAGCGCGCGAAAGCCGGGCTCGTCAAGGGCCAGAAGGTCAGCGAGCGCCGGCGCTTTCAGGTCGTCACGCGCCTGAAGCTTGGCTTCCCGGGAGCGTTGGGCGAACTTGTTCCAAGGGCACGCGGCCAGGCAGTCGTCGCATCCATAGATGCGGTTTCCCATCGCCGGACGAAGCTCGGCGGGCACGGTCGCCTTGGTTTCGATCGTCAGGTAGGAGATGCAGCGCCGCGCGTCGATCTGGTACGGCGCCGGAAAGGCCTTTGTCGGGCAGGCATCGAGACAGGCCCGGCACGATCCGCAGAGGTCTCGGGAGGGCGTGTCGGGACAGAGATCGAGCGTGGTGAAGATCGCACCCAGAAACAGCCAGGAGCCGAACTCGCGCGAGACGAGATTGGTGTGTTTGCCTTGCCAGCCGAGACCGGCCCGGCTGGCGGCGGGCTTCTCCATCACCGGCGCCGTGTCGACGAAGACCTTGACGTCGTGGTCGCCACCCGCCCGCGACAGCAATCGGCTGGCAAGCTCCTTCAGCCGCCCCTTGATCAGCTCATGATAATCGCGGTTTCGCGCGTAGACGGAGATGGCGCCGCGCTCGGGATGGGCCTGCAGGCCGCGCGGGTCTTCCTCGGGCCCGTAGTTCAAGCCGAGAACGATCACCGTCTTCGCTTGCGGGAAAAGCGCCTTTGGGCTCGCGCGCCGTTCCGCCGTCTCGGCCATCCAGGCCATGGTTCCGTGACGCTCTTCGGCCAGGAACGCGGCGAGCCGGCTGCCCGCCACGCCGTCATCCTCGGCGCTCGAAACGCCGACGGCGTCGAAGCCGAGCCGTCGGGCATCGTCGAAAAGAAAGCGCCTCAATGATTCACGTGTGTCATTCATGAGCCCGAATCATGGGGCGAAGCGGCGCCGGCCGCAAGGTCAAAGAGCAAGAATACCAGGACCTTATGGAGAACGCGGCTCAGCGCTCAGAAGTCGAGTTCAGCGTAATGCGCGACGGGGGGGATGCCGCGAATCCGCTCGGCCAGAAACGGGCGGAAGGAAGGGCGCGACTTCAGCCGCTGGTACCAATCCTTGGCCGCCCCCTCGCGATCCCAATCCACCTCGCCAAGATAGTCGAGCACCGAAAGAGCGGAGGCAGCGGCCAGGTCCGCCTGACTAATTCTTGGGCCCGCCAGCCAATCGCGGCTTTCCGCGAGCCAGCCGATATAGCGCATGTGATTCTTGAGGTTGGCTCGCGCCGCACGGATGGCAGAGGCATCCGGCGGGCCGCCGCCGTGCTCGACCTTCATGTCCAGCTTGAAAACGCGCTCGCGCACCAGATAGCGCGTCACCTCGGATTCGAGCTTGTTGACGAACCATTCGCTGAGGCGGCGAATCTCTGCCCGCTCGATGGGCTTTTCCGCCATCAACCGCCGATCGCGCTGATAGATGCCGCGCGTCTCGTCAAGATATTCGGCGATCACCAACCCGCCAACGATGGGAGGTCCGTCATCCTCGATGAGGACTGGCAGCGTCGCGGCGGGATTGAGCGCCAGAAACTCGCGGCGGCGCTCCCAGGGCTTTTCCTCCACCAGTTCGGCACGCTCGCCATATTCGCCGAGTATGAGCCGGGCAAAGCGCGACGCGGCGGACATGGGATGATGATGGAGCCTTAGCATGGCAGAGATAGCTTTCCTCGAGCGCCGCATCGTCAAGCCCTGACGCCGGCGTAATCGGCAACTCTAGGGGCGCTTGGTTGATGACGCGCTAACACCTTCGCGCCGCTCGTGCCATTTCGGCGACAGTCTGCGCAAGGCATCACGTTTCCTCTTGAGACCGCCTTAGTGCCATGCCACCCATCGCCGCCCAGTCAATTCCACGGGCCCCGCGAATCGCGCGGGCCGTGATCGTCAGCAGCAGGATCAGCCTTTCATGAGCTTCGCCGACATCTTCGATGCGATCGTTCTCGGCCTCACCGAGGGCCTGACGGAGTTCATCCCGGTATCCTCCACGGCGCATCTGCTCCTGGTCGGACGCCTCCTCGGGTTCCAATCGACGGCCCATACCTTTGAGGTATTGATCCAGTTCGGTGCCATCCTGGCGGTGCTGGTGGTCTATGCGGGCAAGCTCTGGCAGATCGCCGTAACCCTGCCGTCGAGCCCGCGCAGCCGCCGCTTCACGCTCGGCGTCCTCGTCGCCTTCCTGCCCGCCGCCTTCTTCGGCGCCTTGCTCCACGACGCGATCAAGGTTCTGTTTGAAGCGCCCGTGGTCATCTGCATCGCCCTGATCGTGGGTGGTGTCATCCTGCTCTTCATCGACCGCATGCCGCTCCGCCCACGCCACGAGGATGTGATGAACTACCCGCTGACGCTGTGCCTCGGCATCGGCCTCTTCCAGTGCCTTGCCATGATACCCGGCACCTCGCGGTCGGGCGCGACCATTGTCGGCGCCCTCTTTCTTGGCGCGGACAAGCGCTCGGCGGCTGAATTTTCCTTCTTTCTTGCCATCCCCACCATGCTCGGCGCCTTCGTCTTCGACCTCTACAAGTCGAGAAACGCCCTCAGCATGGACGACGCCGGGCTCATCGCCATCGGCTTCGTCGTCGCCTTCCTGTCGGCCCTGGTGGTGGTGAAGACCTTCATCGGCTTCGTCGGGCGCCACGGCTTCGCCTTTTTCGGCTGGTGGCGCATCGTCGTCGGCCTCGTCGGCCTCGTTTCCCTGACGCTCTTCGCGTGAGGAGCGGCGGCGGCCTGACTTGCCGCCGCCTCAGTGCCTAGAGCATGATCCCGAAAAGAGGGAACCGGTTTTCGGAAAAAGGTCATGCGCACAGAAGAAGATTGAGCGGGATGATGAGCGAAGCTCAACTCATCCCGCTCTAGCCGTCAAACGAGCTCGGGCGGTCCCTTGGCATCGGCCAGCGGTCCGCCCCGGTTGAACTGCCCGAGCGGCTTGAAGCGCACGAGATAGGTCGGCAGGATCGCATCCATCAGCCGCGGTTCGATGCCGAAAGCTTCGAAGGTGCGCCCCTCCGCCTTCGCCGCCTCGGAAACGACGTTGTCGTAGCGCAGCTGCTTCACCTGATCCTCGGTGATGGGTGCCCCAGGAATCGACTGGAGCAGCCGCCCCATGGAAGAGGCCGTCGAGTAGGAGAGCGTGACGAAGCGCTTCTTGCGGCAGATGATCTTGAGCATCAGCTCCATCAGCTCGCGGAAGGTCATGACCTCGGGCCCGCCGAGCTCATAGATTCGCCCGCCGGCGACCTCGCCTTCCATCGCCCGCGCCACCGCCTCGGCGACATCGGCCACATAGACCGGCTGGAACTTCGTCTCGCCGCCGCCGATGAGCGGCAGGAAGGGGCTGCGCGACGCCATGGCGGCGAAGCGGTTGAAGAACTGGTCCTCCGCGCCGAACAGAAGCGAGGGGCGCAGAATCACCGCGTCGGGCACGGCCGCGAGCACCGCCGCCTCTCCCCGCGCCTTGGTCTTGGCGTATTCGCTGTCCGAGCCTTCGTCGGCGCCGATGGCGGACATCTGGGTCATCGAGATGCCGGCCGCACGGACCGCCTCGGCCACCGCCTTGGCGCCCTCGTGGTGAAGGCTGGAAAAATTCTGCTTGCCGCTGCTCTGGAGAACGCCGACGAGATTGATGACGTGATCGGCGCCCGAAATCGCCCGCTCGATCGACCACGGATAGCGCAGATTGGCCTGGATAGCCTGAATCTGGCCCATGTTGCCGTTGGTCTGCAGGTGATAGGCCAGGTCGGGCCGGCGGCAGGCGACGCGGATGCGGTGGCCACGCTTGGCCAGGGCCCGCGAGACGTAGCGGCCAAGAAACCCAGATCCGCCGAAGACCGTCACGACCTTACCGGTGTCGATCGCCATCTGCCGAGATCTCCTCACAATCGTTCTCGCGGCCTGTTCTCGCGCCGCGCCATTGTGGCGGTCTTACCGCGTTGCCGCCGCAAGGTGAAGAGATTGCCGGCGGCATGGACAAACAAGAGTCAAAATGCCTGGAGAAACGCGTTGACAGGTCCGCGGCGAGAATCTAATGGTCGCCGCCGTGCCCAGGTGGCGGAATTGGTAGACGCGCACGGTTCAGGTCCGTGTGCCGCGAGGCGTGAAGGTTCGAGTCCTTTCCTGGGCACCAATTCCCAAAGATATGCCGTCGACCTCGATGTCGAAGATTGCCGCGCCCGTTCATGGGCTGAGGCGAGAGCAGCGGCATGTTCGGCTGACACCGACTGCCTCCCCGCCTTTTTTCATTTCGCTGTTCATTCCGATGTCAGCCCGCCATGGGAAGCCACTGCGCCACGTCGCAGCTTACGGGCACGGCCTCGGCACGAAGACCTACGCGACTGAAAGCTTCCGCCATATCAGGACGCGGTTCCCTCCAACACAATTCCCCCCCGATCAGATCGTGTCTTCACAGGAAGGGCGCGCCAACACGCCGCCGAAACCTCGCTGACCAGTGCGGCCTCACACTGCTGATTCAAGGCTCATCGGGCGCTCAAATCGACCCTGTGACGACACCGCCGCGAGCAGCAAAAGAAGCCTGGAAGCCTCCTGCTTTTCTTTCTGTGGGCAAAGCCAAAGGCGCCTGGGAATGCGCGCCGGTTGCCGTTAATCCTGACTTCAGCGGACCGAATGCCGCGAGGCATTGAACGCGCGCCGGAGAGCCACCGCACGTGAGGGGGCGACTCTTCGGTCAAGCCGGCTGGCTTTGCGGGGATGATCGCCAGCCGGCCCGCGAGAAGGGCAAAAGCGCAAGAAGATCAGCGGATAGACCGCGAAATCTATCCCGATCTGAATTGGGCTAGACAGGGGGGCTAGCCTCGCCGCTATCCGGGTCGCCGCGGCAAAATGCTGTGCGTTGTCGGAAAACCGGTCGGGTAGACCGCAATTCGAGACGATCTATCCCGGCGCTCCGGCCTCAAGCCCCGCTCAAAGCCCTGTCTTGCGCCGAAATCGTGGTGCGCTATACGGCTAGCTCTAGTCTTATAGCCGTGCGAATCGCCATGCCTTTTCACATCAAGAATCCCGAGACCGACGCCCTCGCCCGCAAGGTCGCCCAGATCAAGAAGATCGGCCTCACCGAGGCCGTGCATCTGGCGCTGGAGCATGAGCTGGAACGCGAACGCGCCAAGCCCTCTCTGGCCGATGTCGCCGCCGAGTTCTGCCGCGAGCTGAAAAACCGCTCCTCCGCCGGCTCGGGTCGCGCAGGCCACCTCTGATGTTCGTTGATGGCTCCGCACTGATCGCCATGCTCACCGACGAGGAGGAGGCGCGCATTTTCGCCGCCCGCCTGCAGGCCTCGCCGAAGCGCCTGACCTCGCCGATCGCCGCGTTCGAGGCGGCGGCGTCCGTCTCCCGCGCCTACGGCCTGCCGATCGAGGAGGCCAACGAGGCGGTGCTGCGCTTTCTCGACCTCATGAGCATCCAGATCATGTCGCTCCCGGCGCAGGTCACATCCATCGCGCTTGAGGCATATGGCCGCTATGGCCGGGGCCGGGGCAACAGCGCCGGCCTTAACACCGGCGACTGCTTTTCCTATGCCTGCGCGCGCTATTATCGCCAGCCCCTGCTCTACAAAGGCGCGAAGTTCGCCGCCACCGACATCGAAACCGCCTGACATGGGCGAAAGGCCAATTCTCGCGGGCTCGCGTCGTCGAGCGCGGGGAGAGGCGAAAGGGGTTGACCCGACGGGCGCTTTCCGATTGTTCCTGAAAGGAAGCCGGAAAGCTCACGCCGGCGTCCATCGCGCGGCGGAAAGGCACCGCCGCCTCTCAAGGCTGAAGATTCCTTCATGACCATTCGCGTTCATCAGGGCGATCTGCCCGATCTGTCCCGCTATTCCGGCGCCGTCGCCATCGACACCGAGACGCTCGGCCTCGACACGCGCCGCGACCGGCTGTGTGTCGTCCAGCTCTCTCCCGGCGACGGCACGGCGGATGTGGTGCAGATCGCCAAGGGGCAGCGCGAGGCGCCCAATCTCTGCGCACTTCTCGCCGATCCTTCCAAGGTCAAGATCTTCCACTATGCCCGCTTCGACATCGCAGCGCTCTATCACGCCTTCGGTGTCATGACGTCGCCGATCTTCTGCACCAAGATCGCCTCGCGCCTGACCCGGACCTATACCGACCGTCATGGCCTGAAGGACCTGACGCGGGAACTCATCGGGGTCGACCTGTCCAAACAGCAGCAATCCTCGGACTGGGGCGCTGACACGCTGACGCCGGCGCAGCTCGAATACGCCGCCTCCGACGTGCTTTATCTTCACGACCTGATGGGCGTGTTGCTGAAACGCCTGGAACGCGAGAATCGCATGGAGCTCGCGGACGTCTCCTTCGCCTATCTGCCGACGCGCGCCAAACTCGATCTTCTCGGCTGGGACGAGGAAGACATCTTCTCTCACTCGGTGTGAGGCGAAGGCGCGCTCGCACTGACGACGGTGCTACGTCGCCCTGAAACCAGGCCGCTTCGATATGGGCGGACACCAAAGAAGCCTTGACCCGTGTGCCGGCCTTCAAGCCGACATGCGGTAGCGCTGCATCTCGCCCAAGCCAAGAGCCTTCACCAGATCGGCGCACATCACCGGCTTGATCATGAGCTGGAAGACGGGCGCCGAACCGATCCGCTTGAGCAGTTCCGGCTCGCTCGAGCCCGTGATGAAAATGATTCTGGTCTCCGGCAGCATCTCATGGATCGCCTGGATCGCCTGCGCCACATCAATCCCGTCCCGCTTGCCGCCCAGGCGCACATCCATCAGCACGAAGTCCGGCTTCTCGCGAGTGATGAGATCGATTGCTTCGTCCGCCTCATGGGCCATGCCGACCACCTCGCCGCCATGCAGCTCGCAGACATCCATAAAGAAGGACGAAATAATCACGTCGTCATCGACGATAGCTATACGCTTCGCGTCACTCATTACGACTCTCCCGATATCACGGCCTAACGACCGCAAGAGTGCATTGTCACCGCTCCGGCGCCTGCCTCCAGTTCCTCCACGAGGCGGCCGCACTCAAAGCACGGATCTAATACGCAAAACAATACAAGATATAATGTAAGTCTGCCTTGCATCGTCGAGCGCCGCAGGAATCGCTCAATACTTGAAGAAGAACAGATTTCCATATGAAGCGCAAGATGGGCCGAATCCCCAAGGATGCCCCGATTTAAAAACGATTATATCTAGCGATACTTCTGAGGAACTTATTGTATGAGATTTTGGTTCCGACAAGCTGGACGAATCTCCGCGTTCAGCCGATTGCCGTTGAGGAATGCCTCGTCGCCGACGGGGTGCTGCGGCCGCCAGCCGTGGAACGCGGACGACCTATCGCCCGGCAATCGTCGGCTTCCTCATGATGAGCACGAGCGGCATCAGGGCGAGCGTGACCAGCATCATCAGCTTGAAGTCGTCGATATAGGCGATCATCGATGCCTGCGCGGTGATCTGGGAATTGATCACCGACAGGAGCGTCGCGTGATCGAGGCCGGTTCCCTCCAGAACGCCGGTGAGGCGCGGCGAGGACGGCGTGAGCTTGCCCGTCATCTCGGTGCGGTTGATGGCGATGTTCCACGACAGGATGGCCGAGGCGAGCGAGATGCCGATGGAGGAGCCTATGTTGCGCACGAGGCTGAAGAGCCCGGCCGCGTTCGCCCGGTGGCGCGGCTCCAGCGTTGAGAAGGCGATCGTCGACAGCGGCACAAAGACGAAGCCGAGACCGAAGCCCTGGACGATGCCGCTGCTGACGATCGGCGAGCGCCCCATGAGGACGGAATAGCCGGTCATCATGTGGAGCGAGTAGGCGGTAAGGCCGAGGCCGAACAGGATCAGCAGCCTGACGTCGACACGTCCGACGAGACGCCCGACCACCATCATGGCCATCATCGTTCCGAGGCCGCGCGGCGCCAGGACGAGGCCGGTGAGGCTGACCGGATAGCCCAGGATGTTCTGCAGCATTCCCGGCAGCAGCGCCGAGCCGGCAAGGAGGATAGCGCCCACCATGAAGACCAGCAGAACGGCCGTCATGAGATTCCTGTCCTTGAGGATCACCGGGTCGATGAAAGGGTGGTCGCTGCCGGCGATATGGAAGGCGAACATCCAGATGCCGCTGACCGCGAGCCCGGTCTCGATCCAGATTTCGCTCGAGGCGAACCAGTCAAGGTCCTGCCCGCGATCCAGCATCATCTGCAGCGCGCCGATGGCGAGCGATAGCATGAAGAAGCCGATGAAATCGAAGACGCGGGGCCGCGAGGGCACCTTGGGCAGGAAGAACAGGATGCCGAAGAAGGCGAGAATGCCCACCGGCAGATTGACGAAGAAGACGTAGCGCCAGTCGAAGGTTTCCGTCAGCCAGCCGCCGAGCGTCGGGCCGATGATCGGCCCGAGCATGACGCCGGCGCCCCAGAAGGCCATCGCCTGGCCGTGCCTCTCCTTGGGATTGATGTCGAGGAGCACCGTCTGGGAGAGCGGCACCAGGCAGGCGCCGAACAGCCCCTGGAGAACGCGGAACAGAACCATCTCGTTGAGGCTGGAGGCGATGCCGCAGGCCATGGAGATGATGGTGAAGCCGGCGACCGAGGTGTTGAACACCTGGCGCAGCCCGAAGCGGTCCGTGAGCCAGCCGGTGAGCGGCGTCATGATTGCCGCCGCCACGATGTAGGAAGTGAGCACCCAGGTTATCTGGTCCTGCCCCGCGCCCAACGATCCGCGCATCGAGGGCAGCGCCACGTTGGCGATGGTGGAATCCAACGCCTGCATCACCGTCGCCAGCATGATCGAAAGGGTGAGCAGCCCCTTGTGGCGCACCTCGATCGTCTCGCCAGCAGCCTTGGCCGCCCTGTCGGTGGGCGCGGCCGGCCCGCGCCGTGAGGCCTCGCTCACCGACGCACTTCCGCATAACCGCGCGGCGGCCGGGCCGCGTCGAGAAGGCGCTGAAGTCCGAGCCGCTCGGCCGCCGCCACGACGAATTTCGGCAGGCCGCGCGCGTGACCGGTATCGACGTCGACCGCAACGCTCAGGCCAACGCGGAGCGGCGGCGCACCCTTTGGATCATCCAGCGCAATGCGCACAGGCAGGCGCTGAACCACCTTCACCCAGTTGCCCGAAGCGTTCTGCGCTGGGATGAGCGAGAAGGCGGAACCTGTGCCCGCGCCGATGCTCTCGACCCGCCCTTTGAGCGTCACGTCGGGATAGGCATCGACCGTCACCTTCGCCGGCTGACCGACGGCCATGTGAGTGAGATCGGACTCCTTGTAGTTCGCCTCGATGTGCGTCGAACTTGTTTCGACCAGCGCGAGAACGGAGCTTCCCGGCGCGACGTACTGACCTTTTTGGAGGAGATTCGTCAGCGTGACGACACCGTCGACGGGTGCGTAGACCTTGGTGCGCGAAAGGTCGAGCTCGGCCGAGTGAAGCTTTGCCAGCGCCACCATGACCTCGGGGTGCGCGTCGGTCATAATATCCGGGTCACCGCCCAGCGCGGCCCGCGCGCTGGCGATGTCCTGGTCGGACGAGACGAGATCACCCGCGGCGTTCTGGAGCGTCAGGTTCGCCTGATCGAGCGCCGCCTGCGCCACGATGCCATGACCCGCGAGATCGGACTGGCGCTTCTGCTGCGCCTTGGCGATCTCGACCGCATCCTCCGACGTTTTCCGCTTCGCCACAGCCTTGGCATAGGCCGCCTTCAGCTTCTCGACGTCAAGCCTCGCCGACGCGACCGCCGCCTCGGCCTGCTCCACGTTGTTGCGATAGGCGGCGTCGTCGATGGCGAAGAGGAGGCTGCCTCTGGCGACTACCTCGTTCTCGTGGGCGCCCACCTCGACGATCCGCCCGCTGACCTGGGGAATGACGCTGACGAGATCCTGCTGGATGTAGGCGTCATCGGTGCCGACATCGCGGCCGCCGGTGACGTAGACATAGGCGCCTCCGGCCGCGAGCAGCAGCGGCAGGCTGATCATGAGAAGAAAGCGCAGCCCTCTCCGCGTGCGGCGGCGCAGCGGCGCGCCGCCCGAGGGAAGCGGGGCGGGCCGCTCGGCAACTTGGGCGGGCGGGGAAGCTGGCTCGGCGGACGTGCTCATGAGCATTACCCTGGGTATCGAGAAAGGTCCCGGCGTTCCCGCATTGGTCTCGGAGCGGGCGGAAGCAGGGGCTGCTTGCATGATAAGGAACAGATGTGTACCTAATATTCTGGCATATTGACGTCAATAGGGTACGTAGGCGTTCCTTAAAGTGGTGAACTGTCCGTGACCAAAAGAGAAAGGCGCCGGGGCTCGGCGCTTGAAGATGCCATTCTGGACGCGGCCTGGGCAGAGCTGATCGAAACCGGCTATGGCCGCCTGACGATGGAAAGCGTGGCCCAGCGCGCGGCGACCAGCCGCACGGTGCTCTATCGCCGCTGGCCGAGCCTCGCCGATCTCGCGGTCGCCGCCGTGCGCCACAACGTTCGTAAGACGCCTGTCGAGATTCCTGACACCGGGGGCCTCAGGGGCGATCTCATCGACATTCTTCTGCAATTCGCAAAGCGCGGCGCCGGCACCGGCCTCGTTCTCATCGCCCAGATGCGCGACTATTTCGCGGAGACCGGAACGACACCGGCCGACCTCAGGTCGCGCCTTGCGGTGGGCGAGCAGAAGTGGATGGACATCATCCTCGAGCGCGGCATCGCGCGCGGCGAGATCGATGCGGCCAGGGTCACGCCGCGCATCACGGCCCTTCCTGCCGATCTCTTGAGGAACGAGCTATTGATGACGCTTCGCCCCGTGCCGAGGGACGTCGTCATCGAGATCGTCGACCAGATCTTCCTGCCGCTGGTGAGCAAGGAGGTCGCGACCGCTCTCTCTGGCCGGGAATAGATCCGCGCGGCAAGTCGAGAGCGGGGCGGGCTTAGGACGCCGCCTTCAAGGCCCCGTCGATGAGCGCGTTGGCCACCGTCATGCGCCGGTTCGCCGTCTCGCGAAACTGCGGGCCGAAAAGGTCGGGATGGTTCGTCGCGGCGAATCGGCGGCGAAGCCGCTTCAACTCCTCCACGGAGAGCCCGTCAAGCGGCCCGAGTTCTTCCGCCACCATCGCGGGATCGGCGTTGAACGGGCGGAGATCGGGAGACGATCCGGCGTGGAGCGCATAGCCTTCGCGCGCCTGGTCCGCCGCCGTCGGACCGAAGGCCGCCTCGATGGTCGACAGGACGTTCCAGAAGCCGTCGGACGTCATCCGGAAGGCGCGATCCTCGCCCTCTTCCCCGAGCCCGGCATGCCAGACTTCGTCGAGGACGTCCTCGAAGGCACGCGCCGCAAATTGTTCCTGACGCAACACGGTAAGGCACCCGATCCTTTGACCGGGGAGAGCATGCCGCGCCGTGATGAATCCTGGGTTAAAGCTGACCTCAGGCTGGCCCGAAACTGACGTCGCACGCCTTCAAGCCTTGCCAAAATAGAAAAAGCCCGCGGAGCGTCACGCACCGCGGGCCGAATCAGTTGCCCGGCGAAAGCCGCCGGGCGTCTTGGTGTCAGGAATTGTCGTCCTGACGGCCCCGCAGCGCGGCGCCAAGAATGTCGCCCAGCGAGGCGCCGGAGTCGGTCGAGCCGTACTGCTGAACGGCTTCCTTCTCCTCGGCGATCTGCAGCGCCTTGATGGAGACGCCGACGCGACGGGCCTTCTTGTCGAACTGGGTGACGCGAGCGTCCACCTTCTGTCCGACCGAGAAGCGCTCGGGGCGCTGCTCGTCGCGATCGCGAGCGAGATCGGCGCGGCGGATGAAGGAGGTGAGGTCGGTATCGACGATCTTCACCTCGAGGCCGCCGTCCTTCACGCCCGTCACCTCGCAGGTGACGACCGAGCCACGACGCATCTCGCCGCTCTCGGAAGCCTGGACGAACGGATCGCCCGCAACCTGCTTGATGCCGAGCGAGATCCGCTCCTTGTCAACGTCGACGTCAAGAACCTGCGCCTTGACCACGTCGCCCTTGTTGAACTCCTCGATGACCTGCTCGCCGGGACGGTTCCAGTCGAGGTCGGAGAGGTGGACCATGCCGTCCACATCGCCTTCGAGGCCGATGAACAGGCCGAACTCGGTCTTGTTCTTGACCTCGCCCTCGATGACGGTGCCGACCGGATGAGCATCGCGGAAGGCTTCCCAGGGGTTCTGCAGGGTCTGCTTGAGGCCCAGCGAGATGCGGCGCTTGACCGGATCGACCTCGAGCACGACCACCTCGACCTCCTGGGAGGTGGAGAGGATCTTGCCCGGATGGACGTTCTTCTTGGTCCAGCTCATCTCGGAAACGTGGATGAGGCCCTCGATGCCGGGCTCCAGCTCGACGAACGCACCGTAGTCGGTGATGTTCGTCACGCGGCCCGTGACCTTGACGCCCATCGGGTACTTGACGCCGATGCCGTCCCAGGGATCCGCCTCGAGCTGCTTCATGCCGAGCGAGATGCGGTGCGTTTCCTGGTTGATGCGGATGATCTGCACCTTCACCGTCTGGCCGATCTGCAGGATCTCGGTCGGATGGTTGACACGGCGCCATGCCATGTCGGTCACGTGCAGCAGGCCGTCGATGCCGCCGAGGTCGACGAACGCACCGTAATCGGTGATGTTCTTGACCACGCCCTCGACCACCTGCCCCTCTTCGAGGTTCTGGACGATCTCGGAGCGCTGTTCGGCGCGGCTCTCTTCGAGGACGGTGCGGCGGGAGACGACGATGTTGCCGCGCCGCTTGTCCATCTTCAGGATCTGGAAGGGCTGCGGGGTGTTCATCAGCGGCGTCACGTCGCGGATCGGCCGGATGTCCACCTGGCTGCGCGGCAGGAAGGCCACGGCGCCGTCGAGATCGACGGTGAAGCCGCCCTTGACCTGGTTGAAGATCTGACCCTCGACCTTCTCACCGGCGTTGAACTTCTCTTCGAGCTTGACCCAGCTCTCCTCGCGGCGCGCCTTGTCGCGCGACAGCACGGCCTCGCCGAGGGCGTTCTCGATGCGCTCGACATAGACCTCGACGGTGTCGCCGATCTTGAGCTCGCCGTCCTTGCCCTTGGAGCCGAACTCCTTCAGCGCGACGCGGCCCTCAACCTTGAGGCCGGCGTCGATGACCGCCATGTCCTTTTCGATGCCGACCACGGTTCCCTTGACCACGGAGCCTTCGGCGACGTCGTGGTCCTGGAAGGAAGCTTCCAGCATGGCGGCGAAATCATCGCGAGACGGCTTGCCATCGCGCGGCAGGTTCACATTCGACATTCTTTCTCCTTGGATGCCCGACAACTGTCGATGAAGCCGGACGGCGCCAATATGGGTTCGTGTTGATCATTGCATCGTCGGCGGTCCAGCCCGCTCTCCTCGATTGAAGGATCGCGGGCTCGAAAGGCCGGGGGTTGCCCAGGCGGTTCGATCGGCGCGGCGGACCGCCGAAATGCAGATTCATGCTGGAATGGAAAGACGGCTCCCACAAGGGATATCGCCCGTCCATGCCAGAAAAGGGCGTGCCCTGTGAGCCAGGGCCGCCCTGATGAATGAATTTCACTCGGCCCGGTGACGATCGACGAGATCGCAGGCCGCTTGAAACGCCGTCTCTATATCCATTTCGCTGGTGTCGAGCAAGTGCGCGTCGGCGGCGGGCTTCAACGGCGAATCGGCGCGCCCCATATCGCGCGCGTCCCGCCGCTTCAGGTCCTCCAGCACGTCCTCCAGGCGCGCGTCCCCACCCTTGGAGAGAATCTCGGCATGGCGGCGTTCGGCCCTTCGCTCGGCCGAGGCCGTGACATAGAGCTTCACGTCCGCGTCGGGCAGGACGACGGTTCCGATATCGCGCCCGTCGAGAACCGCCCCCTTGCCCGTCTCGGCAAAGCGGCGCTGCGCCGCCACCAGGGCCTGACGCACGGGAACCATGACGGCGACCTTCGAGGCGGCCTCGCCGATCACATGGTCGGAGAGAATGCCCGCATCGAGCGCCGAGAGGTCCAGCACTTCGGCCGCCCTCCTCGCCGCCGCCTCGTCGTCGAGCGCGGCGCCCGCGTCGATCAGCGCCTTGGCGACAGCGCGATAGGAGAGGCCGGTGTCGAGATGGGCGAGGCCATAGGTCGCGGCGATCCGCCGGGCGAGCGTTCCCTTGCCGGATGCCGCCGGCCCGTCGATGGCGATGGTGAGGCGCGGCCGAATCATCTCCCCTCCTCCGAAACATCGTCCAACGTGCCGCCGAGCGCCGTCATCAGGGACAGGAACTCGGGGAAGCTAGTGGCGATCATCCGCCCGTCATCGACCGTCACCGGCCGCTCCGCGGCGAGGCCGAGGACGAGGAAGCTCATGGCGATGCGGTGATCGAGATGAGTGGCAACGGTGCCGCCGCCCATTCCCTTGCCGTCCGGCCGCCCCGTGACCACGAGCCAGTCCTCGCCGGCCTGATGTGTGACGCCGTTGGCAAGAAGGCCCGCCGCGACGGCGGCAAGACGATCCGATTCCTTGACCCTCAGCTCGCCAAGCCCCTGCATCCGCGTCTCGCCTTCGGCAAAGGCCGCCGCGACGGCGAGCACCGGATATTCGTCGATCATCGACGGCGCGCGCTCCGCCGGCACGTTGACGCCCTTCAGGGCCGAATGGCGCACATGCAGGTCGCCCACCTCCTCGCCGCCGGCCGAACGCCGGTTCTCGATGGCGATCGAGGCGCCCATCTCGATCAGCGTCTCGATGAGGCCGGTGCGTGTCGGATTGAGCAGCACGTTCTCGATGACGACGTCCGAGCCGGGCACGATCAGCGCGGCGACCAACGGGAAGGCTGCCGAGGATGGATCGCCCGGCACCACCAGATCGGCGATGCCGCCGAGCGTTCCCTGCCCGACCACCGCGATCTGGCGGGCGCCGGCCGCGTCCGTCTCGACGGAAAGCTCGGCGCCGAAGCCGATCAACATCTTCTCGGTGTGGTCCCTCGTCGCCACCGGCTCGATGACCGTGGTCACGCCCGGCGCGTTGAGCCCGGCGAGGAGCACGGCCGACTTCACCTGGGCCGAGGCCATGGGCAGGCGATAGACGATGGGCGCGGCCGTGCGCGGCCCGTGGAGCGTCAGCGGCAGCCGGTCTCCCGACCGGGCGGCGACCTGGCATCCCATCAGCCGAAGCGGATCGAGCACGCGCCCCATCGGCCGCTTCGACAACGACGGATCGCCGACGAAGGTCGCGCCGAAATCATAGGCCCCGACGAGCCCCATGGTCAGGCGCGCGCCGGTGCCGGCATTGCCGAAATCGAGCGGTGCCTCCGGTTCGAGAAGGCAGCCATTGCCGACGCCGTCCACCAGCCATGCCGCGCCGTCGCGGGCGATGCGGGCGCCCATGGCGCGCATGGCCGCGCCGGTGGCGAGCACGTCCTCGCCCTCCAAAAGCCCGGTGATCCGCGTGCGGCCGGCGG
Organism: Consotaella salsifontis; assembly: GCF_900167365.1. Lineage (GTDB taxonomy): Bacteria > Pseudomonadota > Alphaproteobacteria > Rhizobiales > Rhizobiaceae > Consotaella > Consotaella salsifontis. The sequence continues at coordinate 335,323 of NZ_FUXL01000005.1, forward strand.
CGAGCGCCCCCAGCATCAACGCGCGGTGGGAAATGGATTTGTCGCCCGGCACGCGGGCCGCGCCCGAAAGGCACTCCGCCCGCCGCGCCCGAATCGGCTTTGCCGCCATAGGCTCTGGCTTCATGCTCGCTCCTGCCGCTCACCCGTTAAGGCTGCTCGTTACCATGGGCTTTCTTCTTCATCCACCCTTTGACAGAAGGGCTTTCACCGGCTTTGACAAGGTTACGGCAAGACCGTAAGGGACCAACCGGATTTAAAGGGTGTTGGAACAGGCCCAGCATCAAGACGAGGCGACGATGGCGAAACCAGAACTCGGCACCAAGCGCATCTGCCCGGAAACCGGGCGCAAGTTCTATGACCTCAACAAGGACCCGATCGTGTCGCCTTATACTGGCGTCGCCTACCCGCGGTCTTATTTCGAGAGCGAAAGCACTCGGCCGGAGGCCGAGGAAGAAGAGGCGGAGGTCGACGTCGTCGAAGCCGCCGAATCGCCCACCACCGTTCCTCTCTCGGATGTCGAGGAAGAAGAGGAGGCGGGCGCCGACGACGACCTGCCCGATCTCGGAGACGACGAGGAAGACTCCAGCGAGGCTGAGGACGACACCTTCCTCGAGGAAGACGAGGAAGACGACGACATGACCGGCTTCATCGGCGGCGGTCGCAACGACGACGAGGAATAGAGGCTAACGATCGACGGCGGGGCTCGCGGAGTGCCGCCGACGATCCGCCTGCGGGCGGGCCGCGAACGCGACCCCAAGCCCGCCAACGAAAACGAATCGCTTCCCTCCCATTTCTCCCCGTCGTCGGAGCGGATGGGAAGGAGCGGCCTGATCTCCGGCGCCACTGGCCCGGCGGTCGGCCACGGCAGGGTGGCAGCGCCCTTTCAGACCGGCCAGAGACGGCCTCTTCGCGATTTTCGTGAAATGACGCTTGATCTTGGCCGGCAGCTTCAGTAATGAACCGCCGTTGCCCCGACGGGGTCCGAACCCAAAACGGACCGAAACGTCGGAAGCCCGGTCGAAGGACCCGGCGCAACAGCAGTGGATGGGGCCATAGCTCAGTTGGGAGAGCGCTTGAATGGCATTCAAGAGGTCAGGGGTTCGACTCCCCTTGGCTCCACCATTTTCCTCTGCACACCATCGCCAAGTTCGTTGAGTGGCTCGAGCCTGCGCCCATCCGGCGCCATTTGCGCAGCCGGCTACGGAAGATTTCCTTCTCCCAGTACATACCGAGCGGGTTGCCGATCGGCCATCGGGCTCGTCTCATGACACTTTTGGCCGACAGATGGATAGCGCGTGAGACGCCAAGCCGTCGGCAGACGGGCGGACCGACCCCATATTCGTCTCTGTCCTTCCAGCGCCGCCTGAGCGTTACGGAGGCGAAACGGCACCCGGCGTGTGCTGAAGCGAGCGATGGAGCGATTCGAATGATCGATTTTGAGAACAAGGCCGTCTTCAAGCTGAAGGCCAATGACGACTACGCCGAGACCGTCGCCGATCTGCTCGTGCCGGGCGAAGCGGTTCTCGCCTCGTTCAAGTCGATGCGCGACGGCGCCGTCTTCACCGACAGGCGCATCATCGCGGTCAACGTCCAGGGTCTGACCGGATCGAAGCGGGATTTCACCTCGCTGCCCTACAAGAACATCGTCGCCTATTCGGTGGAGACGGCGGGCACCTTCGACATGGACACCGAGCTCGAGGTCTATTTCTCGACGCTGGGATGTGTGCGCTTCGAATTTTCCGGCCGCACGCCCATCAAGGAAATCTCGCGCCTGATCTCGCAGGCGATCTTCTCGCGCTGACGCGGCTCCCGGCGATCGCGCCTTCCATAAAAGAACGGAGCGGCCGAAGCCGCTCCGCGAAGGCCATTCAAGGCCGCTGGCGGAATGTGCCCGCGCCGGATCAGTCGCCGGTGCGCGCCGCCGTGCCGTAGGGCCAGCCCCAGCCGTTGATCTCCGGCATGTCCTCGCCGTGCTCATGGACATAGGCCTTGTGCTCCTTGAGCTTGGCCTCGCAGTACTCCACCGCCGAGCCCGACTGGTTGCGCCAGCCCGGAAGCCGGTCGATGGCATCGAGCGCCAGATGGAAGCGATCGAGGTCGTTGAGCACGACCATGTCGAACGGCGTCGTCGTCGTCCCCTCTTCCTTGTAGCCGCGCACATGGATGTTGTTGTGGTTGGCGCGACGGTAGGTCAGGCGGTGGATCAGCCACGGATAGCCGTGGAAGGCGAAGATCACCGGCTTGTTGCGGGTGAACAGGGCATCGAACGCCATGTCGGTGAGGCCGTGCGGGTGCTCGCCGTGCGACTGGAGCGTCATCAGGTCGACCACGTTGACGACGCGGATTTTCAGCTCCGGCATGTATTTGCGCAGGATGTCGACCGCCGCCAGCGCCTCCAGCGTCGGCACGTCGCCGGCGCAGGCCATGACGAGATCGGGCTCCCCGTCCTCGTCGTTGGACGCCCAGTCCCAGACGCCGATGCCGGCCTGGCAGTGCTTTTCCGCCTGCTCCATGGTCAGCCACTGGGGCGCCGGCTGCTTGCCGGCCACGATCACGTTGATGCGATCCCAGGTGGTCAGGCAGTGATCGGCCACCCACAGAAGCGAGTTGGCGTCCGCCGGCAGGTAGACCCGCACGATGTCGGCCTTCTTGTTGATCACATGGTCGATGAAGCCGGGGTCCTGGTGGGTGAAGCCGTTATGGTCCTGGCGCCAGACGTGGCTCGTCAGGAGATAGTTGAGCGAGGCGATGGGCTTGCGCCATTCGAGATCGCGCGTGATCTTCAGCCACTTGGCGTGCTGATTGAACATCGAATCGACGATGTGGATGAACGCCTCGTAGGTGGAGAAGAAGCCGTGGCGGCCGGTGAGGAGATAGCCCTCCAGCCAGCCCTGGCACAGATGCTCCGACAGAACCTCCATGACGCGGCCGTTCTCGCCAAGGCTCTCGTCGAAGGACTCGCGCTTTTCGATCCACACGCGATCCGTCTCCTGGAAGACGGCGTCGAGGCGGTTGGAGGCCGTCTCGTCGGGACCCATGATGCGGAAGTTCTTGTGCGCCTCGTTTCGCTTCATGACGTCGCGCAGGAACTTGCCGAGCTCGCGCGTCGCCTCGGCGGTCGACCCGCCGGGCCTGGGCACCGCGACCGCGTAGTCGCGGAAGTCCGGCATGTCGAGATCGCGGCGCAAAAGCCCGCCATTGGCCTCGGGCAGCGCGCCCATGCGCTTATCGCCTTTCGGCGCCAGGGCCTTCAGTTCGGGCAACAGCCGGCCATCCTCGCCGAAGAGCTCCTCGGGATGGTAGCTCTTCATCCACTCCTCGAGGAGCTTCAGACTGTCCGCCTTGGTCCTCGTGTCCGTGATCGGCACCTGATGGGCGCGCCAGAAGCCTTCCACCTTCTTGCCGTTCACCTCCTTCGGCCCCGTCCAGCCCTTGGGGCTCTTCAGCACGATCATCGGCCAGCGCGGCTCGCCGGCTTTGCCGCTCTCGCGCGCGTCCTTCTGAATCTGCCGGATGCGGGCGAAGCAGGCGTCCAGCGTCGCCGCCATCAGCGGATGCATCACCGCCGGGTCGTCGCCGGAGACGAAGATCGGGTCGTAGCCGTACCCTTCGAAAAGGCTCCTCAGCTCGCCCTCTTCCATGCGGCCGAACAGCGTCGGATTGGCGATCTTGTAGCCGTTGCAGTGAAGGATCGGCAGCACCGCGCCGTCGCGCACCGGGTTGAGGAACTTGTTGGAGAACCACGACGCGGCGAGCGGCCCGGTCTCGGCCTCGCCGTCGCCGACCACTGCCGCGACCACGAGATCGGGGTTGTCGAAGGCCGCGCCATAGGCATGGAGCAGGGCGTAGCCGAGCTCGCCGCCCTCATGGATGGAGCCGGGCGTTTCGGGCGCCGCATGGCTCGGAATGCCGCCGGGGAAGGAGAACTGCTTCATCAGCGACTTCAGCCCGGCCAGGTCCTCGCCGACCTCGGGATAGATCTCGCTGTAGGAGCCTTCGAGATAGGTGTTGGCCACCATGCCGGGGCCGCCGTGGCCGGGGCCGCAGATGTAGAGCACCTTGCAGTCGTCGCGCACGATGATGCGGTTGAGATGGGCATAGATGAAGTTGAGGCCCGGCGTCGTGCCCCAGTGGCCGAGCAGGCGCGGCTTGGTGTCCTCGAACTTCAGGGGCTCGCGAAGCAGCGGATTGCCCATGAGATAGATCTGGCCGACCGAGAGGTAGTTGGCGGCACGCCAATAGCGGTCGAGCAGCGTCATCTCGTCGGAACTGATCGATTGGGCGGCCTGCTTGATCGCATCGCCATCAAGCGGCGAATGCACGATGTTGGTGTCCATGGGTGGTCTTCTCCAATCGGGTCTGAGTGCGCCGAGCGTATCGGCCGATCGTTGTCTTGCCCGGCGGCGGAACGGTCGCGCTCCTCGCGGCCCCGCCCCCGCAGGACTTCCGATGACCGGCCGCGCCTCCCCGACGGCCGTCACGGCTTCGCAGGAGGCCGCACCGCTCTCGCGGCCGCCCTCCACCTCTCCCGCCGTCGCGCCGACTTCCTCGCCCGATCCGGGCGGGAACGCGGATCGGACGGCGACAGGGATGCGGCGTCGGTGAAATGATGTGGCACCCGCATGCCCGCTGTCGAGGGGGCAGCCGTCAAACGGCCTCGAGAAGGGTGCTTCTAGAGGAAACGGGCTTCCGCATCGGCGAAGCGGGCCGACGCGGAAGCCACATCAGGGCCGCGCAAGGGGAAGGCATTGGGTCGGAGCGCCCTCGCCCCGGCGGCCGGCGTCACGGCGGCTTGCAAGCCGCCGCTCAGCATCACAGGAAGCGCCGAACCGTCTCCTTCGCGCCCACCTCGTAGAGCGAGGCCAGGGCCTCCTTGTAGGGCTCCACGAAGCGCGGATCGTCGATGAGATCGCCGAACACCTCGCGATTCTCGATGAAGGCGGTCGGATTTTTCCGATTGTTCTGAGCGATACCCATCAGCTCGTCCTTGAGGCGGTCGACCACCTCGATGGGCTCGCCCTTTTCGTCTTTTCCTTCCGCATAGCGCGCCCAGCTGGCGACCACCGCCGCGCTGCGCCGCACCTCGCCGCCGCTCGCGAGATTCTCGCGCACCACCGGCAGCAGCCACTTCGGGATGCGGTCGGAACTTTCCGCGCACAGGCGGGCGAGCGTGTCGCGCACCTCCGGATTGGCGAAGCGCTCGATCAGCGTCTTGCGGTAATCGGCGAGATCGACGCCGGGAACCGGGCGCAACGTCGGCGTGCCCTCGAGCGTCATGTAGTTCATCAGGAACTCGGCAAAGAGCGGATCGTCGGCGACTTCATGAGCGTAGCGGTAGCCCGCAAGGTAGCCGAAATAGGTCAGCGCCTGATGACTGGCGTTGAGCAGGCGCAGCTTCATCAGCTCGTAGGGCACCACATCGGCGACCATCTGCGCCCCGGCCTTCTCGTAGGCCGGCCGGCCGAGCGGGAAATGATCCTCGACCACCCACTGGGTGAAGGGCTCGCACACCACCGGCCAGGCGTCCTCGACGTCGAAGCGCTTGAAGAGCTCCTCGATGTCGGTCTTCGCCGTCACCGGCGTGATGCGGTCCACCATGTCGTTCGGGAAGGCGACCTCCTTTTCGACGAACGCGCCGAGATCGGCATCCTTGGCCTTGGCGAAGGCGGTGAACATCGCCTTGGCGACGTCGCCATTGCTCTGGATGTTGTCGCAGGACAGGATGGTGAAGGGCGCGATGCCGCGCGCCCGCCGCCGCGCCACGGCCTCGACGATAAGCCCGAAGAAGGTCTTCGGCGTCGCGCCGGCCTGAAGGTCATGGGCGATGTCCGGCGTCTCCAGCTGGAACTCGCCGGTGACGTGGTGGAAGTTGTAGCCGCCCTCCGTCACCGTCAGCGAGACGATGCGGGTCGTCGGCGCCGCCATCAGCTCGATCACCGCCTCCGGGTCGTCCGGCGCATAGAGATAGTCGACGATGGAGCCGATGACGCGGGCGTCGTAGTGGCCGTCGGGATGCTTGACCACCATCGTATAGAGGCAGTCTTGCTTCTTGAGGGCGTCGCGCATCCTCATGTCGGCCGGCATGACGCCGACGCCGCAGATGCCGAAGTCGAGCGCCTCGCCCATGTCCATCAGGCGGTCGAGATACATCGCCTGGTGGGCGCGGTGAAAGCCGCCGACGCCGAAGTGGACGATGCCAACCTTGACCTTGGAGCGGTCGTAGCGCGGGCGCTCGACGCTGGCGGGCAGGCGGGAGAGGTTTTGCTGGTTGAGCTCAGTCATGATCTTCGATCTCCGGATGGGATCAGGAACGCGAGGCGTAGCGCAGCTTCAGGCTCTCCAGCATCACCGCCAGGATGATGATGACACCCTTGACGATCTGCTGGTGATAGCCGGGGATGTTCATCAGGTTCATGATGTTGGAGATGACCGAGAGGATCAGCGCGCCGATGATGGTGTTGAAGACCTTGCCGCGGCCGCCCGACAGGCTCGCCCCGCCGACGACGACGGCGGCGATGGCGTCGAGCTCGAAGCCGATGGCCAGGATCGGCGAGCCGACGCCGGTGCGCGTCGAGGCGACGATGCCCGCCACCGCGCAGGCAAAGCCCGAGATGGCATAGACGGCGAACTTGTAGCGCTCGACGCGGATGCCGGCGAAGCGCGTGGCGATTTCGTTGGAGCCGATGGAGATGACCAGCCGCCCGAACACCGTCTTCTTGTAGATGAAGAGGGCGATGGCGAAGCAGGCGATCAGCACGTAGAGGGTCAGCGGCAGGCCGGCGAGGGAATTCACGCCGAAGTCGTTGAAGGCGACATTGTCAATGAAGGCCGGCTGGCCCTTGGAGGCCACCAGCGCGACGCCGCGCGCCACTGTCATGATGGCCAAGGTCGCGATGAACGGTGCGATGCGGAAATAGGCGACGAGAGTGCCCGAGATGACACCGCAGAGTGTGCCGGCGACGAGGCCGGCGAGGATCGCGCCCCAGAGCCCGTATCCGGGCATGACCAGCGCCACCGTGACAGAGACGAGGGCCATCAGTGAGCCGACCGAAAGATCGATGCCGCCGGTCAGGATGACGAAGAGCAGGCCGAGCGAGACGACGCCGAGCGGCACCGACTGGCGCAGGATGTTCGTGAGGTTCGTCACCGAGTAGAAACGGTCCGATAGCATCATCGCCACGATGAGCATCAGGATGAAGACCACGAAGGTCGAGTGTTCGAGCAGCAGCCCGACGATGCTGAAGCGGCCTTGCTTGGCCGAAGCGGCGCCCTGGCCGGCCGAAGGCGTCGATGCGGCGCCCGATGCAGAAGCGTTCATAGCCGTTCCCCCCGATCGGTCTTGGCTTGAATGGTGTTGGAAAGCCGGGTCATGACGCCATCCTCTTCGGGATGGCGAGCGACATGATCGCGGGCTCGGTGAGTTGGTCGCCCGAAAGCTCGCCCGTCACGTGCCCCTCGCTCATGACATAGACCCGGTGGCAAAGCCCGATGAGCTCGACCAGCTCCGATGAAATGACGAGAAGGGCGCAGCCCTCCTCCGCCAGACCGTGGATGATGTTGTAGATCTCGGACTTGGCGCCCACGTCGACGCCGCGCGTCGGCTCGTCGAAGACGAGGAAGTCGCAGCCGACGTTCAGCCATTTGGCCAGAACCACCTTCTGCTGATTGCCGCCCGAGAGGCTCGAGACAGGATCGGTGAGGCGGCCGAGCTTGATGCGCAGCTTGTCCTTGAGGCTTGCCGCGAGACTTGTTTCCTGGCCGTGGCGGATGACGCCGAGCTTCGAGACGCCCGAGAGCTTCGACATCGTCATGTTCTCGTCGATGCCCATGGCGAGCACCGCGCCCTGACGCTTGCGGTCCTCCGGCACGAGGCCGATGCCCTGGCGCACGGCATCGGCGGGATGGGAGACGCGCACCGGCTGGCCGGCCTTCAGGATCTCGCCCTTCTGATAGGAGGCGATGCCGAAGATGCACTCGGCGATCTCGGTGCGGCCCGAGCCGACGAGACCGGCGAGACCGACGATCTCGCCCTTGCGAACCGTGAGGTTGATGTCGTCCAGGACGCCGCGTCTCGTGAGATGGCGAATCTCGAAGTGGACATCGCCAAGTTTTGTGTCCTTGGGCGGATAGAGCGACTTCAGCTCACGCCCAACCATCGCCGTGACCACGTCCTTCTCGGTGCAGGTCTTCGGGTCGAGGTCCGTCACCGTCACGCCATCCTTCACCACGGTGATGGCGTCGGCGATGCGGAAGATCTCTTCCAGGCGGTGGGAGATGTAGAGGATGGTGACGCCCTTGGCCTTCAGCATCCTGAGATTGGAGAAGAGAATCTCGATCTCGGGGCCGGCGAGCACTGCCGTCGGCTCGTCCAGAATGAGGATCGAGACGTCCTTGGCGAGGCTCTTGGTGATCTCCACCATCTGCTGGTAGGCGACGGAAAGATCCCCGACCCGCTTTTTCGGATCGATGGGAAAGCCAAAGGAGGTCAGCAGGCGCCCCGCCTTATCGTTGATCTCCTTCCAGTTGACCGTCTGGCCGCCCTGGCCGAGATCGTCGAGGAAGATGTTCTCGGCCACAGAAAGATCGGGCGAAAGCGCCAGTTCCTGGTGGACGATGCCGATGCCCCTCGCCCGGCTCTGCTGCGGGTTGGTGAAATTCACCTCCTCGCCGTGGACAACGACAGTGCCGCCATCCTTGATGTAGATCCCCGAAAGGATCTTCATGAGGGTCGACTTGCCGGCGCCGTTTTCGCCGCAGATGGCGTGAACGGTGCCTTTTTCGACCTTGAGATTGAAGTTCGAGAGCGCGCGGATGCCGCCGAAGTTTTTTTCGACACCACGAATCTCGATGGCGTAGTTCGTCATGGTTCCCGGTTCCTCCGACCTGTCCCCGGATGGCAAAAGAGCGGGCGCTGGCGCCCGCTCTTCGTCAAACCTTAGAAAATCGACTTCTCGTCATAATGCTCGTCGACATTGTCCTTGGTGATCAGAATAGGATCGATGTACTCGTAGTTGTTGAATGTCCGCTCACCGTCCTCGTATTTCTTGATGATCTCGATGGTCTTTTCGGACAAGAGCTTCGGATTGTTCGATGCCGTCGCCTGCTGCTCACCCCGGCGAATGGCCTCGAGAGAATACTTGTAGCCGTCATGGGCGTAGACCTTGACGTCCTCGAGCTTGCCGGCCGCCTTCAGGGCCCGGATGGCGCCGAGCGCCATGTCGTCCATCTCGGAATAGACGGCGTTGATCTGGTCGCCGTGGGCGACGAGCGCATCCTCCATGGCCTTGAGGCCGCCCTGCTGGTCCCAGTTGCCCCATCCTTGCGCGACGACCTTGAAGTTGGTCTCGCCATAGTCGCGCAGCTGCGCCTCCATCACGCCTTCCATGAAGGCGTCGCGGCGCGCCTGGCCGACGAGATTGCCCTGGTTGCCGGAGATGACGACGACGTTCATCGGCTTGCCGGCGAACTGCTTCACAGCGAACTCGCCGATCAGGTGGTTGTTCTCGCGATTGTTGGCCATGACGCGGGTGATGACCGGCGCCGACAGGGAAATGTCGCTGTCGAGATCGATCACCGGAACGCCCTTGCGGCTTGCCATCTCCGCAATCTTGACGCCCGCGGCCGGGTCCTGGGGATTGAGGACGAGATAGTCGATGCCCTGGGCGAGCATGTCCTCCACATCCGAGATCTGCTTGTTCATGTTGCCGGCGGCGTCGGTCGTGATGATCTCGTATCCCGCCTCGTCGGCCGTCTTCTTCATGTATTCGGTCAGACCGTTGAAGAACGCGCCATTGAGTGTGCGGTTGGAGAAGCCGATCTTCACAGCATCCGCCGCAAGAGCGCCGGACGAAGACACGCCAGCCAGAAGTCCCGCCGCGATAACGGCAGACACGATCATGCTTTTCATTTGAAGGACCCTCCTATCCAAAAGATTCAACCTTGGGACAGGCAGGGACTTCTTCCTCCGGACCCAGGCGAACGCGAGCTGGACCATGCTCCCGCAAATTTTCATTGGCTACGCAGCGGTTGGGGTCATATTTGCAATTCTTGTGAGCGTCCGATGACGGTGCGGGCAATTGCCCACCATATCGACGCCATTTTTGCAGCGTTGCGAGCCATCTTGTCGCAGCCCGACACTGCCGTTCTTTCGAAAATTGAGGAAAATCAAAGACGGCTGGGAGAATAGCCCCCAGTCTAGCCGCCAGCCGCATGGTCGATTTTACAAAGCGGGCGCGCGCGCAAATTGCCGGTGCTTGATTAATTCTTGTCGACGCGGGCGCGAGCGAGCGAGCGGCTGGGAGACCGTCGGAGCCCTTTGGGGGAAAGGGCTCGTCCGGCGCGAGGATCAAGGGAGGAAAGTCATGTTTGCCCAGGCGCTTCGCGAGATCATCACCGCCCCCTTGGGCAACACGTTCCTGGCCTTCACCCACGAGTACCCCTATCCCTACACGGGCTGGCACTACCATCCCGAGTACGAGGTCCACCTCATCCGCAAGACGTCCGGCTCGTTCTATGTCGGCACCCATGCCGGTCAGTTCGACAAGGGCCATGTGGTGATGACGGGACCGAACCTGCCGCACATGTGGGTGACGACCGCCATCGAGCCGGGCGACGAGGCCGGGGACGGGCTCGTTCATGGCCGCGACGTCGTTGTCCAGTTCTCCGCCGAATTCGCCGCCATCTGCATGCGCTCGTTTCGCGACTGCGCACCGCTGGAGCGGCTGCTGGACGAGTCGCGAGCCGGGCTCGAGTTCTCTCCGAAGGCCTCGGAGGAGGTGGAGAAAATCATGGTGGCGCTGCTCGAGGCCGACAGCCTGGACCGCCTCGCCCTCTTCTTTCGCCTGCTGGCCTGCCTTTCGGGCGATGTCGAGCGAGTGCCGCTGTCGGTCGCGCCTCCCAGCGGCCAGGACGATTCCGCCGACCGCCTGACGGCCATCCTCGAATACATCGCCGAGCACTGCACCTCGAGCGATCTCACCTGCGAGAAGATCGCCCGGGTCCATGGAATGAGCCCGCCGAACCTCTCCCATCTCTTCGAGAAGCAGACGCGCTGCACCTGCGTCGAATACATCAACCGGCTGCGCGTCTATAAGGCCTGCCAGCAGCTGGCGGAGACGAACGACTCCATCACCACCATCTGCTATGAGGTGGGCTACAATGTCCTGTCGACCTTCAACCGCAATTTCGTGCGCTTCATCGGCATCACGCCGTCACAGTTCCGCCTGCAGCGGGACCTGAAGCTGCCGCGCGACGACGACCGGGCGCGCCTTCGCTCGCGCGCCCGCGCCGCCTGAACTTCCCGCGCACACCGCAAAACACACGGTTGGGGAACCGTTCGCGCCGGGAGGCGTTATTGAGCCCTGTTTTGTCCGGCTGTCCCGGGAGCCTTCATGGTGCGGGCGGGCTCCCGGGGCCGGGGAAACCTAGAGCGTCCTCAGCCAGCCGCCATCGACGAAATAGGTCGATCCGACGCTGTAGCTGGCCTTGTCCGAGCACAGGAACACGAAGAAATTCGCCAGCTCCTGCGGCGACGCGAAGCGCTTGATCGGCGCGTTCTCGTCGGCGATGCCTTGCAGATAGCCTTCCCAGTCGCCGCCGCTGGACGCCGTCAGTTGCTTGGCCGTCTTGATCCAGTCCGGCGTCAGCACAAGGCCGGGATTGATGGTGTTGACGCGGATGTTGTCCTTGATGACCTCGTTCGCCAGCGTCTTGGAGAACATCATCAACGCCGCCTTGGTGACGTTATAGATGGGCTCGTACCAGAGGGGCTGAACCGCGCAGATCGAGGCGTTGTGGATGATGGCGCCGCCACCCCGCGCCTTCATCTGCGGAACGATGCCACGCGCCAGGCGCACCGCCGCCATGACGTGGAGGTCCCAATAGGCCTGCCACTTGTCGTCGGGCGCTTCCATGATGGTTTCGTTGGAGCCCGTGCCGGCGTTGTTGATCAGGATGTCCGCCCCGCCAAACTCGGCCCGTGCAGCCTCGACGATGGCTGCCACTCCTTCAGCGGTCGCGACGTCGGCAGAGATGCCGGCCGCCTTGACGCCATGGTCGGCGGCGATGCGCGCCGCCTCGGCCTCGACGCGCTCCTTGCCGCGCGCCACCAGCAGAACGTCCGCGCCTTCGGCGGCGAACCCTTCCGCAACGGCGAGGCCGATGCCCACCGACGCGCCGGTGACGACGGCGACCTTCTTCTTGAGACCGAGATCCATGAAAACCCTCCTTGTTCATGGGAGTACGGGCAAGCGGCCATGCTTACTCGCTCTTGCCAAGCCCCGAGAGCACCTCCCGCGATGCTCCCGTCATCACGGCCGAGGCGCGGGACGATCGCTCCCGATCGCCCAGGCAGCCATAGCTATGGCGCGCGGGAATCCGGGCTGTCAAATCGAAGGCGGGCAGCCTCAGAGCGGCGGATTGTCCCGCAGCCAGTCGGCAAGGGATGAGCGGAAGGCCCCGTCCCGCCCTGTCGTGGCGGGTGCCGCACACAGCGCGTTGAGCACCGCCTCCTGCGTCGCCTCGGCCGCGGCGCGGAAGGCCGCCTCGATACGGTTTTCGTTGAGCACCTCGACCGGCACGACCGCCCGGCTTTCGTCATGAGCGATGCGCCGCGCGGTGGAGAAGGCGATCGCGAGATCGCCGCTGCCATTGCCCCAATAGGCGCCGAGGCGCGCGAGCCCCGCGCCGGTTCGCCGCGCGATACGCTTCAGCTGGCGCGTCTCCACCGGAAGATCCGTGGCGAGAACGATGATGACCGACCCCTTCTCGGCCTCGCTTGTCCCCGTCTTCGGCGGTCTCGGGCGCCGGCCGTCCGGCAGCACGAGATCGCCGCTCCGGCCGAAATTGGCGAGCACCAGCACGCCGAGATGAAAGCGCCGGCCGTCCAGGGAGAGCCTGCGCGATGAGGTGCCGATGCCGCCTTTGAAGCCAAAGGCGCTCATGCCCGATCCGGCGCCGAGCGCCCCCTGCTCCACGCGTCCGGTTCGGGCGGAATCGAGCGCGGCGAAGGCCTCCGTCTCGCCGAGCGTCATGGCCTGGATATCGCTGAGCGCCCCATCGTTGCACTCGCAGACCACGGGGTTCACCGTACCGGTCTTGCGCCCGATCTCCGGGTTGGCGGCGATGGCGCGTTTGACGAGAGCGCTAAAGCCCGCGCCCACAGAAAGGGTGTTGGTGAGAAGAATCGGCGTCTCGATTGTTCCGAGCTCCTCCACCTGCATTAGGCCGGCGCTCTTGCCGAAGCCGTTGAAGACCGCGACGGCGGCCGGCACCTTCTGGCGAAACAGGTCGCCGTCATGCGGCAGAACGGCGGTAAAGCCGGTGCGGAGATCCCCGCCCCATTGCGTCAGATGGCCGACGCGCACCCCCGGAACGTCGGTGATGGCGTTGAGCTCGCCCGGCACCAGATCGCCGCAGACAAGCCCGAAATCACGCGCAAGCTTCACGCTGGTCATGGCTCTCTCTTTCTTTCGCTCATTCTTCTTCCACGTCCGCGTCGGCTTTCCCGGCCGGCGGCGCGGGCTCCTCTATCGGCTGCGCCAACGCCACACCGGCCGCTGCGGCAAGCGTTACCGACAGATCGCCCTTGGCAAAGACGGCGAGGGCGCCGAGATCCAGCCAGCGCGCCATATCCGACAGCTCCAGGGCCAGCGCCTCGGCGGTCTCGGGCGGTGCGCCCTCCTCGGCATAGGAGGCGAGAACCTTGAGCAGCCCGGTCTTGCGGTCCGCCTTGAGATCGACGCGGGCGACGAGCCGCTCGCCGAGGAGGAACGGCAGCACGTAATAGCCGAAGCGGCGCTTGTCCGCCGGCACATAGATCTCGATGCGATAGTGGAAGCCGAACAGCCGCTCGGTGCGGGAGCGCTCGAAGATCAGCGGGTCGAACGGGGCGAGGAGGGCCCGCGCCTCGACCCGGCGCGGCAGGCGCGCCTCGCGGTGCAGATAGGCCGGCTGACGCCAGCCCTCCACCGCGACGGGGATGAGAACGCCTTCCTCCACCAGCTCCGGCAGCCGCGCCTTCACATCGTCGGGAGACTGGCGGAAATAGTCGCGCAGATCGCTCGCCGTCGCGACGCCATGGGCGCGCGCCGCGATCGCCAGGAGTCGCCGATGCGCCTCCGCCGGCTCCGGCGTCGGCGCATCGAGCACCGCCTTCGGCAACACGCGCTCAGGAATGTCGTAGAGCCGCGCGAAGCCCCGGCGCGACGTCGTCGTCACACGCCCCGCCCAGAACAGCCATTCCAGCGCCCGCTTGGTGTCACTCCACCCCCACCAGCCGCCCACGCCGGCCTCTCCCTCGAAGTCGGACGAGCCGACCGGGCCACGACGCTCGATCTCGGCGAGCACGTCGTCGATCAAGTCGCGGCGCTCGCGGCCGAAGCGGGCGAGCCCGCCATAGATGCCGATTCCCTCCGCCGCGCGCGCCATGCGCCAGCGCAGCAGCGGCTGCGTTTCGACCGGCAGAAGAGACGCCTCGTGCGCCCAATACTCAAAGAGGATGCGGCGCGATCCTTTCCACGCCGCCTCCTCCAAAAGGGCGCGCGGATAGGCGCCGAGCCGCGAGAAGACGGGCAGATAATGGGCGCGCGCCAATACGCTGACGGAATCGATCTGAAGAAGCCCGGTGTGGGAGAGAACGCGCTTCAGATGCCGGCGGTCGGGAACGGCGGCCGACGGCCTCGGCATACCGAACCCTTGCGCGGCGAGCGCAATGCGCCGGGCTGCGGCAAGCGAGATTTTGCGGGTGGGCAAATCAGCGGTCATGGCGAAAGGAAATGGCCGAGTCGGCCCTTCGTGACAACGGGCGCGGACAAAGAACGCCGCCAGGGCGGGGCTGGCATTTCCGCGCTCGCGAAGGCTCCCGCATTTGACGCGACCTTTCGGCGCCGCAGCAACGAATGCGTCATCAAGGCGTCATCTTTTGCTTGACCGGCGGGGCGAGAGGCGTAACCTGATCCTTGCAAGCCACTGATAAAGTGGCTGGTTTCGAGGAGGACTCGATGGAACCACCGACGGAGCGGCACCGCATTGACCGCCATGGCTGACGTACGGGCCACGGCGCAGCGGCTTATCACTGACGAGGCATCGGGAGCGGCTGAGGGAGCGAAAGAGTCGTCTAGAAGGCGCCCAACGAGCCCCTCCTGATTGCGACAACCTTGAAAGACATTGTTGGGACGTTGCGGCGTCCTGGGCTGATCGCCCAGGGCGATTTTCACGTTTGGTCGAAAGGTGAGGTTTGGCTTTCCTGATCTCTTCGCCACGACCCGGCTCTTGCCAAGCGATGGTGTGTGGGGCGCGCGGTCTTCGGGCGAGAACGCAGCAACGTCCCGTGCTTTCGTGGCGATCCGTCCGAAGGGATTGGAACCTATTCCGAGTCAGGCAATTTGCGCGACAAGCGATTCGCTTCAAATATCCCGAGCGGGTGGCGCGGGCTATCGGCAAGACATGGCCCGCTTGACCGCACTGGTCGGCACTGCAACAAAACAAGCACGAAGAGCGGCACGCGCTTATCGACAAGGTGCACAACCGCCGGAAGGGCATGCCATGGGCCGTATCGACAACAGTGGCGATTGGAGCCACCGCCTGTCTCCCAGCCTAGACGAGATCGAAGCCCTGGCCATTGAGGCTTACGGCAATCTGCCGGTGGAACTTCGGACCTTGTGCCAGGAAATCCGATTCGTCGTGGCCGATTTTCCCGACGACGAGGTGATCGAGGAGATGGAGCTCGACACGCCTTTCGACATTCTCGGGCTGTTCGAGGGCCGGCCCTACGGGGCATCATCGATGCCCCAGACCGGCGAGATGACCAATCGCATCCTGCTCTACCGCCGGCCGATCCTCGACTATTGGGCCGAGAACGAGGAAAGTCTCGGCGCCGTCGTCACCCATGTCCTCGTCCACGAGATCGGCCACCATTTCGGCCTGTCGGACGAGAACATGGAGGCGCTGGAGGAGGCCGCGGACAATCCCTGACGCCCCGGCATGATGCCGCAAGGGTCGCGAGACTCTTCGGCCAGAATTCATGCCGGCCGGAGCGGCATGCCCTATTGCTCGCCGAGCTTCATGTCGGGCGTGTATTCCTTGCCGAGGACCTCCTTCACGACCGCCTGTCCGCAGCGCATCACCTTCCCCTCGGCGTCATAGGCATAGCTCGGCGAGCCGGAGAGTTCCCAGCCGGCGTTGAGGGCCGCCGTGACCCTGTGGCAAAAGTTTGCGTCGTCGGGGCCGGTCAAAAAGCGATAGAGCTTCATGGCGAAGTGATTCCTTCCTGCTTGAGCCGCCGGTTTGGCGATTCACGTGAAAGCATGCAAGGCCAATCGCCATTTGCCGCCGCCGCGAAAGCTGATAACCAGGACGTTCGCCAAGCCCGACGACGAAAGGAGAAAGCGCCATGGACAAGTTCACCACCCTCACCGGGGTCGCCGCGCCGCTTCCCATCGTCAATGTCGATACCGACATGATCATCCCGAAGGACTATCTGAAGACCATCAAGCGGACCGGCCTCGGCAAGGGTCTCTTCGCCGAGTTGCGCTATCGCGAGGATGGCTCGGATAACCCCGACTTCGTCCTCAACAAGCCGGCCTATAAAGGCGCGGAAATTCTCGTCGCGGGCGACAATTTCGGCTGCGGCTCTTCGCGTGAGCACGCGCCCTGGGCCTTGCTCGACTTCGGCATCCGCTGCGTGATCTCCACGTCGTTCGCCGACATCTTCTACAACAACTGCTTCAAGAACGGCATTCTGCCGATCCGCGTGACGCCGGAGCAGCTCGATCTCCTGATGGACGATGCCGAGCGCGGCGCCAACGCCCGCCTCACGGTCGACCTCGCGTCCCAGACGATCACCGGCCCCGACGGCGGCTCGATCACCTTCGACATCGACCCGTTCCGCAAGCACTGCCTGCTGAACGGGCTCGATGACATCGGCCTGACCATGGAAAAGGAAACGGCGATCTCCGGCTTTGAGTCCGAACTCGCCGAGGCCCGCCCCTGGGCCTGAAGCGCCGAATGCAGTCTTCAGCGGCGGCTTGCCATCACGCCGCCGCGGCCTGCGCGGCGCGGCGCAAATGCCGGCCGATCGTCTCCCAGTCGACATCCTGGTTCGCAGCCGACGGCAGGACATGCTCCTCGACCGCCGTCAGAAAGTCCACCACGACCTGCTGCTCCAGCTGCCGGGCGTCCTGAACCAGGCAGTAGAGCATGACGTGGACCTGGAGTTTGCCGAAATCCGTGGTGGACAGGCTGACCTCGGCGCCTGGCCCCATGATCTCGGTGCCGTGCTTGGCGGCAGTCAGGCGGTGGAAGCGCGTCGCGCGGTCGAGATCGGCGGCGAGCGCGGCGTCAGCCACCGCCTTCATGTGCTTCAGCGCCTCGGCGGCGCGCACCGGCTGCTCCAGCGTCACGGTGAAGCTGTGGGGCGCGAACTGGCGCGGCTGAGCCTCCACCCGGACAGCACTGGTCAAGAACACGCTGTTGGGCAGCATCAGCGTGCGGCCCGTGCCGCAATGGCCATGGCTGGCGGACGGCAGCTCCATGACCGTCGTCGAGAACAGGCCGTGGTCGATCACCTCTCCGTGAAGTCCGTTCACCTCGATCCGGTCACCAACCTTGAAGAGGTGCCCGCCGATTCGGAGAGCCGAGCCGGCGATGCACATGATCAGCTCCTTGGTGGCGACCACCAGCGCCACCATGACCGCCGTCAGCGACAGCATCACGCTCTGGATCTGGTCCATCCAAAGGCTGAGGAGACAGACCGCGAGCAGCGCATTGGCGGCCGTGCGGATGGCGAAGGCGCGCCGGCGCTGATCGACAGGATCGCGGCGGCGGGTGGCCAGCCATTCGATGCCCGCGCGCAGGAAGAACACCGCGATCACCATCGCCAGGCTCAAGGCGAGGTTGCGCTGAACGGCTTCGTTGATCGTCGAGAACACGGCGTCTTCTCCACCAGATCCAAGTATTACAGACAGTTGGGGACACTGACGGCGGCGCGGGACACGCGCGCGCCGTTCAAGGGCGCTTCCCATGGGGCTCGAACGGTTAAGGCTTTCTTGACGTCGAAGCCCCGTTGAGGGACGTCTTCGCCGACCGCGCCGATGAACACCAGGAGAAGGGAAAAATGATGGCGAAGATGGCTCATTCGATGGTGCGCGTTCTCGACGAGGAACGCTCCACCGACTTCTACCGCAAGGCCTTCGGGCTCGAAGTCTCGGGACGCTATCCCTTTGACGGCTTCACGCTTGTCTATCTGAAGAACGCGGAAAGTGATTTCGAGCTGGAGCTGACGGTGAACGCGGGGCGGAGCGAGCCCTACGACCTCGGCACCGGCTACGGCCACCTTGCGCTGACCGTCGCGGGCCTTGCCGGCGAGCGCGCCCGGATGATCGAGGCGGGCCTTGCGCCGGGCGAGATCAAGGAGATGAAGCACGACGGCCGGCCGATGGCGCGCTTCTTCTTCATCACCGATCCAGACGGCTATAAGATCGAGGTCATCGAGGCGTCCGGCCGTTTCGCCTGAGGCGCCCCCTACCTGCCTTTGGCGACGCGCTCCATGATCTTGTCCGGCCGTGCCAGGGCGCGAAAGCCGAGCTGGGCATAAAGCCCGTGGGCATCGGCCGTCGTCAGCAGCCATTTGGCGATGGTGGCGAGCTCCGGATGGCCAAGGATGGCCTCGGCCAGGAAGCGGCCGAGGCCCTTGCCCCGGTGGCTGGCAAGGACGAAGAGATCGCACAGATAGGCGAAGCGGGTGGCATCGGTGATGACGCGGGCAAACCCGACCTGCCGCCCCTCGGTATCGTAGAGACCGAAGGTCAGCGAGCCGTCGATCGCCCGCTCCACCGTGGCCCGGTCGATTCCCGGCGACCAATAGGCTTCGTTGGCGAGAAAATTCGCGATCATATCGCGGTCGAGGTGCGCGGGATCGGTGCTGACCGTGAAGCCATCTTGCCGGGCTTCGTAACCCCTCATGTCCATGCGCCTTCTCCTGATCCGACGTTGTCGGAGCGGCAATAGAGCAGCGCGCGCCAAAAATGAAAAGGCCGCCTGGACGGGTGTCGAGGCGGCCTCATTCATGCTCGTTCGCGGTCGATCCTTACCAGGCGGTGACGACCGAGCCCTTGTATTCGCTCTCGATGAAGCTCTTCACCTCGGGGCTGTGATAGGTCTCGATCAACGTCTTCAGCCACGGCGCGTCCTTGTCTTCAGGGCGCACGGCGATGACGTTGAAATAGGGCGACTTCTCGCTCTCGCGGGTGATGGCGTCTTCCACCGGGTTGAGGCCCGCCTCAAGGGCATAGTTGGTGTTGATCGCCGCCGCATCGACATCCTCGAGGGAACGCGGCAGCTGCGCGGCGTCCAGCTCCTTGAAGTCGATGTTCTTCGGGTTGGCGGTGATATCGAGCGGCGAGGCCTTGAGACCGACGCCGTCCTTCAGCGTGATCAGGCCCTTGTCGGCGAGGATGAGGAGCGCACGCCCGCCATTGGTCGGATCATTGGGAATAGCCACCGAGGCGCCATCCTCCAGCTCGTCCAGGCTCTTCACCTTATGGGAGTAGATGCCCATCGGGGTGTTGATGGTCTGGGCGACGCTAACGATGTCGAAGCCGCGCGCCTCGATCTGCGCATCGAGATAGGGCTGATGCTGGAAGGAGTTGGCGTCGAGCTCGCCATCGGCCAGCGCCTGGTTGGGAACGACGTAGTCGGAGAACTCGATAACCTCGATGTCGAGGCCCTTCTTGGCGGCCAGTTCCTTCACGAGATCCATGATCTCGGCGTGCTCGCCGGGGGTCACCCCCACTTTGATCGATTCCGCGCTGGCGGACACGGTGAGGCCGGCGATCAGGCCGGCGGCCAGAACGAGCTGGGTCAAACGCATGGAAAACACTCCTGTCGACATTGGTTCAGTTCTTGGGGCTCGGTTCTTGGGATTCAGTTCTTGCGGCCGCGCTTGTCGGCGCGGCGTGAGAGAAGGTCGCCGGTGGACTGGACCACCTGGACGAGAGCGATGAGCACGACCACCACGGCCAGCATCATTTCCGGCATGAAGCGCTGATAGCCGTAGCGGATGCCGAGATCGCCGAGTCCGCCGCCGCCGACCGCGCCGACCATGGCCGAATAGCCGATGAGGCTGACGACGGTGAGCGTGATGGCGAGGATGATGGAGGGCTTCGCCTCGGGGATCAGCACCTTGAAGACGATCTGAAGCGGGCTCGCCCCCATCGCGCGGGCCGCCTCGACGAGGCCCGGGTCAACCTCGCGGATGGAGGACTCGACGAGGCGCGCGACGAAGGGAATGGTGGCGATGGTGAGCGGCACGATGGCCGCCGCCGTGCCGATGGACGTGCCGGTCACGAGCCGCGTGAAGGGAATGATGGCGACGACGAGGATGATGAACGGCGTCGAGCGCACGGCGTTGACCGTCATGCCCAGAATGCGGTTCGCCGCCTCGGCGGGAAAGAGTTCGCCCTTGCGGCTGGTGGCCAGGAATATGCCGAGCGGGCCGCCGAGCGCGACCCCGATGAGCGCAGAAACCGCCACCATGAAAAGCGTGTCGCGTGTCGCGGCGGCGATCAGCCAGAGAAGATTAGCGGACATAGCCCATCACCTCGCAAGTCAGACCACGGGCCTCGATGAAGCGCCGGGCAGGCTCCAGCACCTCCCTGTCGATGGCCACCACCAGCGTTCCGAAAGGCTTTCCCGAGATTTCGTCCACCGCGCCGGCAAGAATGTTCACGTCGATGCCGAGGTCGCGGCCGAGATGGGCGAGAACCGGATCGGTCGCCGTCGGCCCGGTGAAGACGACCTTGACCACGGCGCTGCGCCCCGCCGCCGCCTCGCTCTCCATCCGGCTGGTGACGAAGGCCGGCAGGCGCACGCCGGTGACGCCCTCCAGGAAGGCGCGCGTGGTCTCGTGCGCGGGGCGCGAGAACACCGAATAGGTGTCGCCTTCCTCGACGATGCTGCCCTTGTCGAGCACGGCGACGTGCGAGGCGATCTCTCGCACCACCTGCATCTCATGGGTGATGAGGAGGACGGTGAGGCCGAGATCGGCATTGACCTGCTTCAGCAGCGCCAACACCTGGCGCGTCGTTTCTGGGTCGAGCGCCGAGGTCGCCTCGTCGGAGAGGAGCACCTTCGGCTCCGTCGCCAGCGCCCGCGCGATGCCGACGCGCTGCTTCTGCCCGCCCGAAAGCTGGGCCGGATAGAGCGAGCTGCGGTCCGAGAGCCCGACGAGGTCGAGCAGCGGCAGAATGCGCTTGCGGATTTCGCCCGCCGGCACGCCCGCGATCTCCAACGGCAGCGCGACATTGCCGTAGGCCGTGCGCGCGGAAAGCAGGTTGAAGTGCTGGAAGATCATGCCGACGGATCGGCGGATGGCGCGCAGGCCCTTCTCGTCCAGCGCCGCGACGTCCGTTCCATCGACGACGACGCGTCCGCTGGTCGGCCGCTCCAGGCCGTTGACGAGGCGCACCAGCGTCGACTTGCCGGCGCCCGACCGCCCGATGATGCCGGTGATGCTGCCGCGGCGGATGGAAAGATCGACGTCGGAAAGGGCAACGAAATCTCCCGCGCCCTCCCCGGTCGCCGGAAAGCGCTTGGTGACGGACTGGAAATCGACGATGGGCGGGCCGGCGGGGTCGGTCGCCGGCGTCGAGGCCGCATGGGGGCTGGTGGATAGAGGCTGCATCGTTCCGCTTGCTCTGGCGTCCGTCGCGGCGGCACCCAAGTCGTGGGCGCATGATGCAGAGGGAGTCTGTTTCATGGCCACGGCCTGAGCCCACCGGGATCAGGACAGCTTTTTCGCTTGCGCCAGCCTCTACCACAAGAAACGAGGTTGCTCGGCAAGCCGAACGAAAGAAATCGCATTCTTTTCGTCCGGAGATCGAAGGTCGGTTCTCAGCGACCGCCCATTTCGCGCAACGCCGCCCGATAGGCTTCCTCGGCCTCGCGCTCGTCGAGCTTGGTGGGCATGTCGAGCGCCGTCGCCGAGAGGTCGGCGAAGTAAAGGGAATCGAAGCGCAGCCGCCCGAAACCGCGCCCCGGCCGCGGCTCGCGGCGCACCACCGGGCCGACCGCCTCGACGCCGCGCTCCTCCTCGACGGAGGAAAGCTCGACGACGGACACGCCACGCGCCTTCCTGGCCTTCAGTTCCTCGTCCTTCGGCCGCGCGCGCGCCACCGCCCGCCCGTCGCGAAGGATGTCCACGGCCATCCCCTGCCTGAGCGCGGTGATCATCTGGAAGCTGTTGAGGCCGTTCGGCCCGCCGATTGCCATCGTCTTTACTCCAGCGCGGAAGAAGAGCTTACGCATCCAAGGTTAAGAGCCGGTAGCAGCGGACACGACCCAGGCGCTGCGCTCTCTCTTCAATCGCCCCGGAGGGCCGCGATGGTCGCAACCCTCCTGGGCGGCAGTCCGACGACGTCCCTACATCTCCTTGTCGAGCTTTTGCGCCATCCGAAGATGCTTCCTCAGAGCCGGAAGCGTCTTTTCGGCAAGGGTGCTCGTCGCGTCCTTGCCATCCTTGGCCTTGGCCTCGAACTCCGCGATGTCCTTCTTGTGGTCCTTGACCATGTAGCGGGCGAACTCCTCGTCGAAGTCCTCGCCGGACATGCCCTGGAGCTTGGCCTGCTCCTTCTTAGCCTCGTCGGACATTTCCGAGGGCGGCTTCACGCCGAGTTTCTTGGCGACCGTAACCGCATCCTTTTTCGCCTTGCCGTGATCCGTTTCCAGGGTACGGCCAAACGAGCGGATGCCGTCGCTCGTCCCCATCCTGGCTGCCATCTTGCCAAGGGTCATTTCCGAATTGTCGCCCTTGATGGCATCGGTGATGAAGGCCTTGTCGGTCTTGGCGAACGCGCTCCCGCTCATCGAGGCGAGGGCAAGGCCGGTCGCAACGGCCACGAGTGTGCTGCGAATCATATCGGTTTTCCCAAAGGTGGATGATCGCGGCTTCAACGAGAGGCGGCGGATGCCGGTTCCTCCGCGACTGATTGGCCTACCACCAATATCGTTGCGGCTTGCGAGACCGCCCGGCCGGGGCTAGCACGCGGGACGGCATCAACGATCCGAGGACGCACCATGACCACCCACAAGCTCTTTCTCCTCCCCGGCGACGGCATCGGCCCGGAAGTGATGGCCGAGGTCGAGAAGATCATTGCGCTGATGAACGAAAGGCGCGGCCGGCCCTTCGAGATCGAGAAGGGGCTCGTCGGCGGCTCCGCCTACGACGCTCACGGCGTTGCCATCTCCGAGGACGACATGGCGCGCGCCCTTTCGGCCGATGCGGTGCTGATGGCGGCGGTGGGTGGCCCAAAATGGGACGGGGTGCCCTACGACGTTCGCCCCGAATCGGGGCTCTTGCGCTTGCGCAAGGACCTCGGGCTCTTCGCCAATCTGCGCCCGGCCATCTGCTATCCGGCTCTCGCTGACGCCTCCTCGCTGAAGCGCGAGCTCGTCGAGGGCCTCGACATGCTGATCGTGCGCGAGCTGACCGGCGGCGTCTATTTCGGTGAACCGAAGGAAATCGTCGATCTTGGCGGCGGGCAGAAGCGCGCCATCGACACCCAGGTCTATGACACAAGCGAAATCGAGCGCATCGCCCGCGTCGCCTTCGAGCTGGCGCGCACCCGCCGCGGCGCCGTCACCTCCATGGAAAAGCGCAACGTCATGAAGTCGGGCGTCCTGTGGAACGAGGTGGTGACGCGCGTTCATCGCGACGAATACGCTGATGTGAGCCTCTCCCACATGCTGGCGGACGCCGGCGGAATGCAGATCGTTCGGCGCCCGAAGCAGTTCGACGTCATCCTCACCGACAATCTCTTCGGCGACCTGCTCTCGGACATCGCGGCGATGCTTACGGGCTCTCTCGGCATCCTGCCTTCCGCCTCGCTCGGCGCCGTGGATGCCGCCACCGGCAGCCGCCGCGCGCTCTATGAGCCGGTCCACGGCTCGGCCCCCGACATCGCCGGACAGGGAATTGCCAACCCCGTCGCCATGATCGCGTCCTTCGCCATGGGCCTTCGCTATTCGTTTGGGATGATCAGGGAGGCCGACGCCCTCGAGATGGCGATCGCGGAGGTGCTGGAATCGGGTGTTCGCACGGCGGACGTCGCGGCCGGCGGTGCCACAGCCTCGACGGCCATGATGGGCGACGCCGTGGCCAAGGCCTTCGCGGCCAAGCTCGACGCGGCCGGTTGATCACGGGTCAACCCACACCCCCTTGGTTCACGCCTCTGGGGGCAGGAAGCGCCGAGGGCTGCCGAGCTCACGGCACGGCTCATGCGGCTCCGCCGGACGGAGCCGCATGATGCCGGCGATTCCGCTGCCGTTCGTGATCTCGCTTCTCCTGGCCATTCTCCTGGTGCGAATGCTCGTCCAGGGGCATGCCACACGCCAGCCAGCGGTCATTTTTCTCGCCGCCTGCACACTCCTGATGACAACCGTCGGGCTGCGCTGGACGTTCGATCTCGACTTCATCCGATTTCTCCAGCCGATCGTCGCTTCGCTCCTGCCGCCGATCGCCTGGCTCTGCTTTTCCCACCTCCGCCGACCTGCGACCGCACCGCGAGCCGTGCATCTTCTGCCGGTCGGCCTGGTCGCGCTGCTCTCGGCCCTTTGGCATCATTGGCAGTCGCCGATCGATCTCGTCCTTGCTCTTCTTTATTTCGGTTACGGATTTGCCCTGATCCGTCAGGCGCGGGCGGGACCGGATAGCCTCGAAGCCGCCCGCCTGAGCGACGCGGCCTGCGCACGCAGGGCCAGCCTTGCAGCGGGATGGCTGATCGCCGGCTCCGGCGTCATCGACCTCCTGATCGCCGCCGATTTCAACGTCTACCAGGGCAGTCACGCCGCCTCGATCGTCGGTATCGCCAATCTGCTGACCCTGCCGCTGGTCGCCTATACGATCGTCCTTATCGGAGGAAGCGTCCCGGACGAAGGCGATGATGGCTCGCCGCGTGCGGTCGTGGCGAGCGAGATAGAGCGGGACGCAGCGAATGAAGCACCGACAGCGAGCGAGGACGACCACCAGGTCATTCAGGCGCTCGACGCCATCATGCGGGACAAGCAGCTTTTCCGCGACCCCGACCTCACCCTCACGCGACTGTCGCGGCGCCTCGGCGTGCCAGCTCGCGCGGTTTCCGGCGCTGTGAATCGCGTCCTCGGTCGCAATGTGTCTCAGGCCGTGAACGACTACCGCATCAAGGAGGCATCGCGTCTTCTGCTGGAAACCGATCTGGCGATTACCGCCATCATGTTTGAATGCGGATTTCAGACCAAATCCAACTTCAACCGGGAATTCGCGAGAATGACGGGGACCACGCCGAGCGGCTATCGCCGTTCCGGCGGTGTCGCTATTTCGCCGGAAGAGCCGCAGCCAGGAACTGGATGATCCGATCAGCGACTTCGTGGTGGATCTGATCACGGCTGCGGGTTCCCCCGTCCCGACAGACGATGCCGTCTCCGGGGGTTTCTTCCTCGATGAGTGCCTCGGCGCCGGGCTTGCACGTCTGCATGAAGCTGAAGTGCATGGCGTCCGGAACCTCGACATAGGTCGAAAGCGCCTTCGGCAGATGATCGGCGAGATAACCGGACTCAAGCTTTGCGGGCAGGTCGCCGATATCGATCCCCGCGGCGAAGATCAAAGACGGCACATGGATTCCGGCCAGACTTTCGGGAGAAAAGCCTCGCGCCAAGCCGAGGTCCAAGGTCACGAAGGCACCGAGACGGGGATCGGAGAGATCATCCTGGAGTTCGGGCCTGCCAAGGCCAAGTTCGTCGTGGAGACCGCAGGTTCGGGGATTGGGATGGCTCACGCAATCCTTTTCGAAACGACGCCCGTCAAAGCGGGCGCCCGCCAGCGAGGCGACGGTCCATCCCCCCAGTGAGTGGCCGATTGCCGCGATGCGGCTCATATCGATCGGACCCGCGAGGCTCGGATCGGCGATCAGGGCATCGATGACGCGGCTGAGATCGTGTGGTCGCTCCCAGAGCATCGCCGCCTGCGCAGGATCTTTGTTGAACGTCGTCGTGCCCGGATGGTCGGGAGCCGCAACGACATAGCCCTCAGCCACAAGCGCGGCCGCCAGCCAGTTCAGATTGCGCCAGCTGCCGCCATAGCCATGCGAAAGCAGGGCCAGAGGGCGCGCCCCGGCTTCGGTAGGCGGAGCATTCCGGACGGCTTGCACGCCGAAGAAGGCGCGATTTTCGCCGACTGTGTTGCCTTCTCCCGGTCCTTCGGACGGATACCACAGCGAGACGTGAAGCGGCCGAGGTCCGAGAACGTCCGTTTCCCGGAAGCCGGTAACTTCGCTAGCCTGGACAAGAGATGCCGCGAACAGCAAGGCCGCGACGGCCACGAAAAGCCTGAGCATGAAAGCCTCTCCTTTGAGTGGGATGCAGCTCTCATTGACCGCCCAAGACAGCGCCGGCGACCTGGAACGCGATCAAGGACCTCGTCCGACGATGAGGCGTCGCTTTGCCCGATGATATTGCTCGCTCAGCACGAAACGGGCGGCCCGCAAGCCGCCCGTGGTCTTCGAAGGTCAGTCCTCGTCATCCTTCCGCACGGAGGCAAGGAAGGCCTCGGGATCGAAATCGGAGACCTCGGCTTCGCTATCCAGCTCCTCGTCCTCCCCGCCTTGCGCGGCGAGGAAGGCGGCGGGGTCGAAGGCCGGCGCGTCGTCGTCCGTCTCCGCTTCGAAGCTCGGCTCCTCGTCCTCCTCACCCTGAGCGGCGAGGAAGGCGGCGGGATCGAAGGCGGGCTCTTCGTCGTCCGTCTCTATCCCGAAGCTCGGCTCCCCGTCCTCCTCGCCCTGCGCGGCGAGGAAGGCGGCGGGATCGAAGGCCGGCGCTTCGCCGTCCGTCTCCATCCCGAAGCTCGGCTCCTCGTCCTCCTCGGCATGAGCGGCGAGGAAGGCGGCGGGGTCGAAGGCCGGCTCTTCGCCGTCCGTCTCCGCTGCGAAGCTCGGCTCCTCGTCCGCCTCGCCTTGAGCGGCAAGGAACGCGGCGGGGTCGAAGGCGGGCTCGTCGTCGCCCGTCTCCGCTGCAAAGCTCGGCGCCTCGTCCTCCCCGCTTTGAGCGGCCAGGAAGGCGGCGGGGTCGAAGGCCGGCGCGTCGTCGTCCGCCTCCACTCCGAAGCTCGGCTCCTCGTCCTCCTCGCCCTGAGCGGCGAGGAAGGCGGCGGGATCGAAGGGAACAGCGTCCACCTCTCCTGGAGAAAAGGCGATCTGCGCCGGTCCTTTCCTCGTGGGTGAGGAGCGACCGGTTTCGGCCGGCTTCACCCTGGCGAAGTCGCGCTCCCTCGGCACCAGCGGCGGCAGAATTTCCACCCCCGGCTGGCGAATGGAGGCCGGCGCATCGTCCAGCACCTCGCGATAGGCAGCGGCGGCCTGGGCTCCGCCCATGCGCGGCGCACCGGCATTGGAGAGCGGGAGGTCCGCCAGGAAAAGTCCTGGGAACTTCGCGTAAGGTGGACTGTGCGTCGCCCGTGGCCGCCGAAGCAGCACCGGCGGAGCCCTTTCGCCCGCCGGAACCAGCTCGCCGCGAGTCCGGCGTGCCTCTTCCCGCGCCCGAAGCGCCTCAGCCTCTGCATGGGATCGCGCGAGATCGCTTTCCTCGTCGGAGAATCCGCGCTCCCGCCTTCGCTGGACCGCATCGGGAAGATCGGAATGTCGCACCTCGCCGACCATGGTGTCGACTGCCATCGGCAATACCTCCTTGCTGATGGCAGCGTAAGCGGCGCCCCGCTAATGCCCGGCCAGAAAAACCCTTAACATTTGAGCGGCCTGCCGATTTGCGGCAAAGACGCGGCGGCCCGCGAGAAGCCGCCGCAAGCGCGGCGCTTTGCGCGCGTCGTCCTTCCGATCTTGGTTTGACTTTTCCGGCGTCCGGCCGCATAGACGGCCCATGTCTGCGCGCTCTCTGATTAAAACGACGACCTGATCCGCCTCGCCCCGCTTGTCTCCCCCGGGGCGGGACGACGAGCGCGTGGCCAAAGGTCCATCAGGGGAGCTAAGGACGGTCCTCCCATGGGGTACAAGGTTGCTGTCGCCGGCGCGACCGGCAATGTCGGCCGCGAAATGCTGGCCATTTTGAACGAGCGCGGCTTTCCCGCCGACGAGGTGGTGGCGCTCGCCTCCCGCCGCAGCCAGGGGACCGAAGTCTCCTTCGGCGACAAGACGCTGAAGGTGAAGGCTCTCGACAGCTACGACTTCGCGGGCACCGACATCTGCGTCATGTCGGCGGGCGCCTCCGTTTCCAAGGAATGGGCACCGAAGATCGGCGCCCAAGGGTGCGTCGTCATCGATAATTCCTCCGCCTGGCGCTACGACCAGGACGTTCCCTTGATCGTGCCGGAGGTCAATGCGGACGCCGTTAGCGGGTTCACCAAGAAGAACATCATCGCCAACCCCAACTGCTCGACCGCCCAGCTGGTGGTGGCGCTGAAGCCCCTGCACGAGGCCGCGACCATCAAGCGCGTGGTCGTCTCGACCTACCAGTCCGTCTCCGGCGCCGGCAAGGAGGGCATGGACGAGCTGTTCACCCAGAGCCGCGCGGTCTTCGTCGCCGATCCGGTCGAGGTGAAGAAGTTCACGAAGCGCATCGCCTTCAACGTCATCCCCCACATCGACGTCTTCATGGAAGACGGCTCCACCAAGGAAGAGTGGAAGGTGATGGCGGAAACCAAGAAGATCCTCGATCCCAAGATCAAGGTCTCCTGCACGGCGGTTCGCGTCCCGGTCTTCATCAGCCACTCGGAAGCGGTGAACATCGAGTTCGAGAAGCCGATCACCGCCGACGAGGCGCGCGATATCCTGCGGGAGGCACCAGGCTGCCTTGTCGTCGACAAGCATGAGAACGGCGGCTACATCACCCCCTACGAGGCAGCGGGCGAGGACGCCACCTACATCTCGCGCATTCGCGAGGACCAGACCGTCGACAACGGCCTCGTCATGTGGGTCGTCTCCGACAACCTGCGAAAGGGCGCCGCGCTCAACACCGTCCAGATCGCGGAGCTTCTCGTCAACCGCAAGCTGCTCAAGAAGCAGCAGGGCTGAGCTCGCGCCGCGAGAGCGGCGGCGAACAGGTAGAACGGCAAAGGGCGCCGGAATTTCCGGCGCCCTTCGTCGTTTCTGGAACGATAAGCCCGACCGTTATCCCGCCTGGAGAGGCGAGATCGCAATCTCGACACGACGGTTCTGCGCCCGCCCGGCCTCGCTGGAATTGTCGGCGATCGGCGCGCTCTCGCCATAGCCCTGGACGTTGAAGCGCTGCGGGTTGAGCCCCTGGCTGGTGAGATACTGGGCGACGGCCGAGGCGCGGCGCTGCGACAGCGCGAAGTTGTAGCTGTCCGATCCCTGGCTGTCGGTATGGCCCGCGACATCGACGATGGTCTTGTCGAACTTGCGAAGCACGATCGCCACCGAGTTCAGCGTGTCGTAGAATCCTGGCAGGATCGCGTCGCCGTTGGTCGGGAAGGTGATGTTGGAAGGCATGTTGAGGATGATCCGGTCGCCCTGGCGCGTGACCGACACGCCCGTTCCCTGCAGCTGACGCCGAAGCTCCGCTTCCTGATTGTCCATATAGGCGCCAACGCCGGCACCGCCGATCGCTCCGATGCCGGCCCCCAGAAGCGCGGCGCGCCCGGCGTCCTGCCCAGTGGCGCGGCCGACTAGATATCCGCCCAACGCGCCGACGCCGGCGCCGATGCCGGCCCCGCCCGCCGTATTGGAGAGCTTCTGCTCTCCCGTATAGGGGTCCGTCGTGCAGCCGGCCAAGGCGGCCGTCAAAGCGAGTGCGAGTGCGATCTTCTTCATGGTTCCCCGGTCCAGCCCGTTTCGGCCGAATCAATTCGGCGCTTGTTGTCCCTCATGGCCGATAGAAAGCACAAATGTCGGGAATGAGGCAAAGGTCGGCGCTTTGCGCCCCGGGGTTATGGGGTTTGTGGAGCGGCGCGCGAGCGCTGCTTGGCCTTTGGGGCAACGTCAGGGCGCAAGGATTGAGGGCCGAGCGGTGTTTTGACCGACCGGGTTTTCGGCGCGTGGTTTGATCTGGCGAGCGGTGTTTGATTGTGTGTAGGTTTGCTCGTGCTGGCGCCCGGGCAAGCGTGGGGGAGGCTGAGCGTGGGGGGCTGGGCTTGAGACGCGCAAAAGCCCCGCCGGTTTGAACCGAGCGGGGCTTTTTGATGCGAATGAAGAGAAGGTTGATCTTGGAATTGGCAGACCTGGCAGCGACCGACTTTCCCGCGTCTTAAGACGAAGTATCATGGGCGCTGGGGCGTTTCACGGCCGAGTTCGGAATGGGATCGGGTGCGGCCGCCCCGCTATAACCACCAGGTCAGCCAATTCCAAGATTTTGAGAAGCTGGAGAGATTTGCCGTTCATCTGATGAACATTGGCGAATGAGAATGATCAAGCCGATCGGGCTATTAGTACCGGTAAGCTTCACGTGTTGCCACGCTTCCACACCCGGCCTATCGACGTGGTCGTCTTCCACGGCCCTGATAGGGAACACTCGTTTTCAGGTGGGTTTCCCGCTTAGATGCCTTCAGCGGTTATCCCGTCCGTATATAGCTACCCTGCACTACCGCTGGCGCGATAACAGGTCCACCAGTGATACGTCCATCCCGGTCCTCTCGTACTAGGGACAGATCCTGTCAATATTCCTACACCCACGGCAGATAGGGACCGAACTGTCTCACGACGTTCTGAACCCAGCTCACGTACCGCTTTAATTGGCGAACAGCCAAACCCTTGGGACCTGCTCCAGCCCCAGGATGCGATGAGCCGACATCGAGGTGCCAAACAACCCCGTCGATATGGACTCTTGGGGGTCATCAGCCTGTTATCCCCGGCGTACCTTTTATCCGTTGAGCGATGGCCCTTCCACGCGGGACCACCGGATCACTATGACCGACTTTCGTCTCTGCTCGACTTGTCTGTCTCGCAGTCAGGCGGGCTTATGCCATTGCACTCGACGACCGATTTCCGACCGGTCTGAGCCCACCATCGCGCGCCTCCGTTACTCTTTGGGAGGCGACCGCCCCAGTCAAACTACCCACCATACACTGTCTCGGACCCGGATAACGGGCCGCGGTTAGACATCCATGACGATAAGGGTGGTATTTCAAGGGTGGCTCCACGAAGGCTGGCGCCCTCGCTTCAAAGCCTACCACCTATCCTACACATGCCGACACGAATGCCAGTGTAAAGCTATAGTAAAGGTGCACGGGGTCTTTCCGTCTGACCGCAGGAACCTCGCATCTTCACGAGGAATTCAATTTCACTGAGTCTCTGCTGGAGACAGCGGGGAAGTCGTTACGCCATTCGTGCAGGTCGGAACTTACCCGACAAGGAATTTCGCTACCTTAGGACCGTTATAGTTACGGCCGCCGTTTACTGGGGCTTCGATTCAGAGCTTGCACCCCTCCTCTTAACCTTCCAGCACCGGGCAGGCGTCAGACCCTATACGTCGTCTTGCGACTTCGCAGAGCCCTGTGTTTTTGGTAAACAGTCGCTACCCCCTGGTCTGTGCCACCTCACACCGGTTGCCCGATGCAAGGTCACGCTTCTTCCGAAGTTACGCGTGCAATTTGCCGAGTTCCTTCAGCAGAGTTCTCTCAAGCGCCTTGGTATACTCTACCAGTCCACCTGTGTCGGTTTCGGGTACGGTCTATACGGTGGGGCTATTTCCCGGGACCGCTTCGCCGCAAGATCAATCCAACAAGACCTTACGACATACGCAATCCGTCACTTCCCACCAGGCCCACGATTGTTAACGTGGTTCCCATCGACTACGCCTTTCGGCCTCGCCTTAGGGGCCGGCTAACCCTGCTCAGATTAACTTTAAGCAGGAACCCTTGGACTTTCGGCGAGGGAGTCTCTCACTCCCTTTATCGTTACTCATGTCAGCATTCGCACTTCTCATACCTCCACGGGTCCTCACGGATCCCGCTTCATCAGCCTAGAGA
>NZ_FUXL01000020.1 GCF_900167365.1 Consotaella salsifontis
CGGCGTCCTCACCTTCGATCGGCTGTCGTCGGTGTATCTGACCAACACCCATCACGAGGAGGACCAGCCGGTCCATCTGGTGGTGAAGGACATGGCGCTGCAGAAGCGCTCGGAGCACGACGTCTATGGCGGCCCGTCGCAGCGCTACTGCCCGGCAGCGGTGTACGAATGGGTGGAGACGGAGGGGGAGGCGAGCTTCGTCATCAACGCGGCCAACTGCATCCACTGCAAGACCTGCGACATCAAGGACCCCAACGGCAACATCGACTGGGCCCCCCCGCAGGGCGGAGAAGGGCCAACCTATCAGGCAATGTGAGGCGAGCCGAGACGTGGAACAGAAGGAGAAAGGCAGAGCCTGGCGGGGTAGCCTTTCTCTTACGCGCTGTCTCTTGATGATGCCGCCTGCTCGGCCGCCTCATTCCTGGCGCGGCGGCCTTTCTACTGGAACGCGGTCTCGTAGAAGGAGCGCAGCTTTCGCGAATGGAGCCGCTCGGGCGGCATCTGCGCGAGCTTTTCTATGGCGCGAATGCCGATCCGCAGATGCTGGGCGACCTGGGAGTTGTAGAACTCCGTCGCCATTCCGGGCAGCTTCAGCTCGCCATGCAGCGGCTTGTCGGAGACGCAGAGGAGCGTTCCGTAGGGCACGCGGAAGCGGTAGCCGTTGGCTGCGATGGTCGCCGATTCCATGTCGAGGGCGATGGCCCGAGACTGGGAGAGGCGTTCGACCGGCTCGGTCTGGTCGCGCAGCTCCCAGTTCCGGTTGTCAATGGTGGCGACGGTGCCGGTGCGCATGATGCGCTTCAGGTCATAGCCCGAATAACCGGTCACTTCCGCGACCGCTTCCTCCAGCGCGACCTGCACCTCGGCAAGGGCCGGGATCGGCACCCAGATTGGCAGATCGGCGTCGAGCACGTGATCCTCGCGCACATAGGCGTGGGCCAGCACGTAGTCGCCAAGCGCCTGGGTGTTGCGCAAACCCGCGCAGTGCCCGAGCATCAGCCAGCAATGGGGGCGAAGCACAGCGACGTGGTCTGTGATGGTCTTGGCGTTGGACGGCCCAACGCCGATGTTGATCATGGTAATGCCGGCGCCGTGCTCGCGTACCAGGTGATAGGCCGGCATCTGAGGCATCCTGAGCGGAGCCGCGCCGGATTCGGGCTCGCGGGCGCCGGCGCGCGTGATGAGATTGCCGGGCTCGACAAAATGGGAATAGCCGCCTCCGCCGCCAGCCATCACCTCGCGCGCCATCATGCAGAACTCGTCGATATAGAACTGGTAGTTCGTGAAGAGGACGAAGTTCTGGAAGTGGCGTGGGTTGGTCGCCGTGTAGTGGGCGAGGCGGTGGAGCGAATAGTCGACTCGCTGGGCCGTAAATGGGGCGAGGGGCAAAGGCTCGCCTGGCCGAGGCTCGAAATTGCCGTTGACGATTCGGTCGTCCGTCGCAGCCAGATCAGGCACGTCGAAGAGGTCGCGCAACGGCCGGTTCATCTTTGCCGCCTGGCCTCCGTCGATATAGGAGCCCTCGCGGAAGGCGAAATGCAGCGGGATCGGCGTCGTCGAATCGCCGATATAGACGGGATGGCCATGATTGCGCAGCAGCAGCTCGATCTGCTGGGCGAGATAAGGGCCGAAGAGATCCGGTCGCGTCACCGTCGCGGCATAGTGGCCCGGCTCGGAAACATGGCCGTAGGCAAGGCGCGAATCGACCCGCGCGTGGCTGTCGGTGACAAACGAGATCTGCGGGTAGAACGCCCGGTAGTGCCGGTCGGTCTCGCTGGATTCGAGGACGTGCTTGAACCGGTCGGTGAGGAAGGCGACGGCGCGATCATAGAGCCGGGTTAGCTCCTCGACGGCTGCGGCTGGATCGTTGAAGGCTCGTGCCGCCACCGGCTCGGGCGAGACGAGTGGCAGGTCGACGGAGGCCTGTGAGAGTTGTGTCAACTGAGTCATGCCGCAATCTAGCGGCAAGCCATGACCGGCGGAAGACTGCACGATGACGATTTATCGAAGGGGGTAGGTGCCCCGCATTGCCGAAGCTATAACGCTCCGGCGCCTAAAACAGGCCGGAGGTGCTGCCGTTGATGCAGCCATGGCCGCGTTCAGATCCGCACCCGAGGGTTTGATTGCCCGCCACGTTGCGCAACAACGGACCCTGCTTTGAATCCACCATGGCGCTGAAGCTCGCTGCGAACAGCGCGATGATGGCTACGAGAAACGCCAGTCGGACAAGCATCACGGAACGACTCCGAACATCATTCGCTCACCGTTGCACGGCCAAGCTGAACCTAACCTGACTGCGCCTGGACTCCACACCATCAAAGAGGCGGTTTTTCGAAGCCGCGTCGATGCGCTAGATCAATCGCCTATCATCTGCAAGCCAATCCTCCCATCGAAAGGCTGTTTCATGGACAACACGTCCAATCCCATCGCCCTTTATTACTGGCCGACGCCCAACGGCTGGAAAATCTCGATCATGCTCGAGGAGCTCGGCGTTCCTTACGAGATCCACTATGTGAACATCGGTGCTGGCGACCAGTTCAAGCCTGAATTCCTGGCCATCTCGCCCAACAACCGGATGCCGGCGATCGTCGATCCCGATGGTCCGGGCGGCGAGCCGATCTCCGTCTTCGAGTCCGGCGCGATCCTGCAATATCTCGGCCGCAAGTTCGGCCGCTTCTATCCAAGCGATGAAAGGGCGCGGGTCGCCGTCGACGAATGGCTGTTCTGGCAGGTCGGCGGTCTCGGCCCGATGGCCGGCCAGTGCCATCACTTCCGCAACTATGCGCCGGAAAAGCTGCCTTATGCGATCGATCGCTACACCAACGAGGTGAACCGGCTCTACGGTGTGATGAACAAGCGGCTTGCGGATCATGAATTCCTGGCCGGTGAATATTCCATCGCCGACATGGCGAGCATCGGTTGGGCCTCGCTCTGGGAGAACCAGGGGCAGGACATCGCCGAGTTTCCCAACCTCAAGCGCTGGCTAGACACGATGATGGCACGGCCCGCCGTGGCCAAGGGGCTCGTCATCGGCAAGGAAGAGCGCGAGAAGATGAAGCTTGCGACCGACAAGAATGCGCAGAGCGTTCTCTTCGGTCAGCGCTCGCGCACGTAGCGCCAACCGCTCACGAGCGGAAGTCTGATACACGGCCGGGCTGCATGAACATGCCGCCCGGCCGCTTCGCGTCAGTCGTTCATCATGCGGTCTTGGTGATGCCCGCGGGTGGCTGCTTGAAGAAGAACGGGCGCAGCTTGACGCCGAGCATGTTGCCAAGAAAAGCGAAAACCAGCCACAGCCAACCGTGGACGCTGCCGGATACGACGCCGCCGAAATAGGCGCCGATATTGCAGCCATAGGCGATGCGCGCGCCATAGCCGAGCAGAATGCCGCCGATGGCCGCCGCCAGGACCGAACGCAGCGGTATGCGGAGGTTCGGCGCGAAGCGTCCGGCGAACATCGCGGCGATCATGGCGCCGAGGATGATGCCGATATCCATCACCGAGGTGACGTCGGCCAGGACCGGCGATGCGAGCGCATGCGCGTTTGCCGGCTGCTGCCAATAGAACCACTGCGTCGGGTCGACGCCGAACAGCATCGCGCCCTTGGCGCCCCATAGAGCGAACGCCGAGGTGATTCCCCAGGGCTTTCCGGCGAGCGCCAGCGTGAGGAAGTTGAGAAGCGCCAGAAGCACGCCCCCGATCATGACGGGCCAGGGTCCCCGCAGGACGCGTTGCATGCCGTGATGATCCGGCACCTTCTCCTTTTCGAGTGAGCCGTGGCGGTCACGCTCAACCCTGACGGTGATGGCGGCGACCAGCGCGAACAGCAGCAGCGAAAGCGCCATCGCGCCGCCGGCGCCGAAGCGGTCGACCAGCGAGATCGGCGCCATGTGCGGCAGCGAGGTCCACCAATCGAAGTTGACCGTGCCCAGAACTGAGCCGACACAGAAGAAGAGCAGGGTGATGACCATCCTGGCGTTTCCCCCGCCCACCGTGAAGAGCGTGCCGGAGGCGCATCCACCCCCGAGCTGCATGCCGAGGCCGAACATGAACGAGCCCGCGATGACCGAAAGCCCCACGGGCGAAACGTAGCCCCGGACCGGCGCCCCGAACAATTGCCCGGCATCGAGCACTGGGAAAAACAGGATCACGCCGACGGCGAGCATCAGCATTTGGGCTCGCAAACCTTCGCCGCGACCGTTCACGATGAAGGCGCGCCAAGCGCCGGTGAAGCCGAAGGCGGCGTGGTAAAGCGTCACCCCAAGAGCTGCGCCGACAATGAAGAGCGCGGCGAGAAGGGCGCCATGCGCAAAGCCAATGAAGGCGGCTCCGAGGACCAGGAGAACGATTGCGCCCAGGGTGAGTGGGTTGCCCGAGCCCGCCGGGCTGCGGGAATGCGTCAGCAAGATATTCGACATGGTCAATGTCCGATCTTCTGGAAGACGTTCATTAACCGTATGCGTCCGTCCTCATATTCGCGATGGTTGCTTTTGTCGCGGGCACCGCATCTTGCCGGCCCATACCCGCGACAAATGAGCCCGCCCAGGCGCTTCAGGACAGGCTCCTCATGGCGAAATGGTGAATACTTTCTTCAAGGAAGGATCGTAAGCAACCCAGAGGGTATCGCCTATGTGTATGATAAAAAACGATTTTTAGCCACGGTTTTCTGGAGGTTTCCGGTGGGTTACTTCGGTGTTTAAGTCAAATTAGGCAAGAATTTTAGGTGGCTTTTCAGTCGTGGGAGTCATGATGCCCCCATCAAAGACGAAGGCGCTGATGACGCTTTCGCCAACGACAGGGAAACGACGATGGCACGCTTCGAACTTCTCGACCCTTCGATCGCCACCACCGGTGGGGCGCTGGCTCCGAGCGCCGACGTTCTTTTCGAGATGGGCATGCGCTGCGCCTCCGGGCGCGACGCCGCCACCGATCTCATCGCGGCCCATATGTATTTCAACCTCGCCGACAGCCTGGGCGCGGAACGAGCAGCGTTCTACCGTCAGGAAGTTGCCGCGCAGATGTCGAAGACCGAAATCGCTCGCGCTCTGCGCGCCGCCCGCGAGTGGCACTCGATCCACTGAGCGGACGTTATCTGACGTGTGCCTCCTCGAGAGCGCCCGACAGTGCCTCGGCGAAAAGATCGAGTTCGCTGTCCCGCCCGACGGTCACCCGGATCAGCCGATCGAGTGGAGCGGTGCCGGGCATGCGGATGAACACGCCACGGCGCAGCACGCCCTCCAGGATGCGCCGCGCATGAGCGCCATCGCCGCCGCAATCGATCGCGACGAAATTAGTGCCCGAGGCGAGGGGCCTCAGCCCCGCGGCGACGGCGATTTGTGACAGGCGCTGGCGCGCGGCGGCGATACGCTCCACAGTCTCGCGGAGATAATCCTGGTCCGACAGGGCAGCGAGCGCCGCGACCTGGCTGACCCGCGAAATGCCGAAGTGGTTACGCACCTTGTCGAACTGCGCGATCAGCGATGGGTCGCCGACGGCATAACCGACGCGGATGCCCGCGAGCCCATACGCCTTGGAAAAGGTGCGAAAGCGCACGAGATTGGGGCGCAGCAGCGAGATGGCCGGAAGAGCGGACGGCGGCGCGAGGTCGCCATAGGCTTCATCCAGAATCAGGATCGTTTCTGGCGGCGTCTCGAGAATCAGCCGCTCGACGGCGTCCGCCTCGTGCCAGGAGCCCGTCGGGTTGTCCGGGTTGGCGAAATAGAGAAGCTTCGGGCGCGTCTGCTTCGCCTTTGCGAGAAGCCCGTCCAGATCCTCGGCATCATCCCGATAGGGAACGGTGACAAGCACGCCGCCATGGCCGGTGACGTGATAGTTGAAGGTCGGATAGCCGCCGAACGAGGTCACGACCGTATCGCCGGGAGTGATCGTCATGCGGACGAGCAGGCCGAGCAAGCCGTCTATGCCTTCGCCGACCGAGATCGCCTCCGGCGGCAAGCCGTGATGGCGCGCGATGGCCAGCCGCAATTCATGAACCTCGGGATCGCCATAGGACCAGCTCTCGGACGCGGCCTGCCGCATGGCTTCGACAACGCGGGGCGAGGGGCCGAAGACGCTTTCGTTGGCACCGAGCCGCGCCCGGAACTCGACACCCGTGCGGCGCTCGATGGCCTCGGGGCCGACAAAGGGAATCGTCGCGGGCAATGAGCGAACAAGCGGCGTCACTGCGGGAATGGCTTCGTTCATCATCAGGCTTCCGCCTTTTCCTGCGGCAGGACGGTCAGGGTCGAGCGAAACAGCCGCGCTTTTTCGACATAGTGTTCCGCGCCTTGGCGAAGGCGGGCGATCTCGGATTCCTCAAGCGGTCTGACCACTCTCGCAGGCTGGCCGAGGAGGAGAACGCCGTCCGGAAACGTCTTCCCTTCCGTCACCAGGGCGCCGGCGCCAATCAGTGAATTTCGGCCGACCGTCGCGCCATTGAGCACCGTCGCGCCCATGCCGACCGTCGTGCCGTCGCCGATCGTGCAGCCGTGAAGAATGGCGCTGTGGCCGATGGTGCAGAAGGCTCCCACCGTCAGAGGAAAACCCATGTCGGTGTGGCAGACGACGTTCTCTTGAATGTTGCTGCCGTCGCCGATCTCGATCCACTCGTTGTCGCCGCGCAGGGTGGCGCCGAACCAGATGCCGACATTCTCGCCCAGCCGGACCCGGCCGATCGCATAGGCTCCAGGGGCGATGAAAACGGTTTGGGGAGCGGAAAGCTCCGGCTCTTGGCCGTCAAGAGAATAGAAGGGCATTGAACGTCTCCGTGGGCGGCGGGATCACCGCCCGCCAAGTCTCGCCAGACACGGAAGATGGCCTATCACGCCAGGCCTACGCCCGACAGCGCCTTCTTGGTCAGGGACTGCCGGACACCCGCATAGTCGCTCCACGGGTCGGGTTGGTCGAGCCGGGCGAGCACGTCCGCCGGATGGAAGACATTGGCGGCGGCGAGCCCTTCCAGTTCTTCCCACGATACAGGCGTCGCCACCGGCGCGCCCTGCCGCGAGCGCGTGGAATAGGGCGCGATCGCGGTGGAGCCGCGTTCATTGCGCAGCCAGTCGATGAAGATGCGGCCCTTGCGCTTGGCCTTGGACATCGTCGCGACATAGCGCTGTGGCTCCTCGTCGGCGGCAGTATTCGCAAAGGCGCGGGCGAACGCCTTGACGCTCGTCCAGTCCTGCCGCCGGGAGAGGGGCGCCACGACATGAACGCCCTTGCCCCCGCTGACGAGGGGGAAGCTGTCGAGGCCGAGGCGCCCCAGCCTATCCTTGAGGTCGATCGCGGCGGCCTTTACCGCGTCGAAGCCGAGCTCCTCGTCGGGGTCGAGATCGAAGACCATGCGGTCGGGATTTTCGATCCGGTCGTTGCGCGAGCCCCAGATGTGGAACTCGAGAGCGTTCATCTGGAGGGCGGAGACGAGGCCGGCCGCATCGGAAACGTAGAGATAATCCTCGGTCGAGCCGTCCTTCTCCGTGATCGGGATCTTACGGACCGACTCGGGAAAGCCTCCGGAGTCGTGCTTTTGGAAAAAGCATGCCTTTTGCCGCCCCTGCGGGCATCGGACGAGGGAGAGGGGGCGGCCACCCGCATAGACGAGCATGCGCTCGGCCGCGCGCTCGTAATAATGGGCGAGGTCTCGCTTCGTCAGGCCCTGGCTCTCGAAGAGGACGCGATCGGGATGTGTCAGGCGGACACCCGCAACGCGCGCGGCATCGTCATTCGTCATCGCGGCGGCTCCTTTCCCTTTCGGCTGCGTCTTCGGGGGTGTTCCGGCCGGGCGCTCGTCGACCACCTCGGTCGCCGCCTTATCCTCCCGGAGGCCCTTGAACACGCCGTGACGGATGTTGCCGTCAGCGGTTAGTTCGGCAAAGGAGACCTCGGCGACCAGCGTCGGCTCGATGAAGGTGGCGCCACGACGCGCCTCTCGCGGCAGGTCGGCGAAAGGTGAAGCCTTCGTCTTTAGCGCCTCGAAACGCTCCATCAGCTCCGCCATCTGGCCGTCGCCGAAGCCGCTTCCGACCTTGCCGCGATAATGCAGCCGACCTTCCTCCCACGTGCCGAGGAGAATCGATCGGAATGCGCGCCGCTTCTTATCGGTGGCGGCAAAGCCGCCGATCACGAACTCCTGCCGCCTGCCGCACTTCACCTTCAGCCACGACGTTCCGCGCCCTTCGCGGTACGGCGCGTCGGCGCGTTTGGCGACAATTCCCTCGTGGCCGGCGGCGCAGATGCCCTTGAGCACGGCCGAGGCTCTGCCTCGCACGTGTTCGCTGAAGAGAAGAGCCGGCTGATTCGTTTCTCGAACCAGCTTTTCCAGCCTGCTCTTGCGTTCGATCAGCGGCAGACGCGAAAGGTCGGCGCCATCGAGCTCCAACAGGTCGAAAGCGAAATACGCAAGCTCGCCGCCCTCCTTCAGCCGCTTCTGCAGCGTCGAGAAATCGGTGCCGCCGTGCTCGTCGAACGCCACCACCTCGCCGTCGAGCAGGGCGCTCTTGCAGGCGAGCGCCTGGAGCGAAGGCAGCAGCGCCGCGAATCTCTCCGTCCAGTCGAGGCCGGTCCGGGTGTAGAGCTTGGCCTCCTCGGCCGCGACGGCGACGAGCGCCCTGTAGCCGTCGTACTTCATCTCGCTGAGCCAGTCGGAGCCTTCCGGCGGAGTATCGGTAAGCGTTGCGAGCTGGACGGGGCGGAAAGCGGGAAGAGCCAGCGCCTTGCCGGTCCGCTTGACCGGCTTCTTCTTGTCCGCCGCCGGCTTCTCGCTGCTCTTGGCCTTGCGGCTATGCCAGACGGGCGAATGGCCATTCGCGATCGCGTCGAGATCGCCGCCGGTCTTCACGCTCAACGGCATCTCGTCCGTCACATGTCGGTCGGGATCAGCGTGCTCATCCTTCTCCTTGATCAGCAGCCAGTTCTCGCGCTTCTCGCCCTTCTTGGGCTTCATCCGCACGAGCGCCCAATGACCGACAAGCTTTTCGCCGTGGAGGATCATCTTCAAGGAACCCTCGGCAAGGCCCGCCTCGGCATCACCGACCGGTTCCCAGGTGCCGCGATCCCAAAGCATCACCGTGCCGCCGCCGTACTGGCCCTTCGGAATGGTGCCCTCGAAGTCGCCATAGTCGAGAGGGTGATCCTCCGTGCGCACCGCGAGCCGCTTGTCGGCGGGGTCGAAGCTCGGACCGCGCGTCACGGCCCAGCTTTTCAGGACGCCCTCCCACTCGACGCGGAAATCATAGTGCAGGCGCGTCGCGTCGTGCTTCTGAACGCAAAAGAAGAGGTCCTTGCCGGCGCGGGGCGCGGCGTCTCCGGACGGCTCGGCCGTCTGGCTGAAGTCGCGCTTCTCGCGATAGCTCTTGAGAAGGTGCCGGGTCGTCGCCGCCATCGGGAGCAAACACCCTTAGGCGGACTTGCGGCGCCGGGAGGAGGACGAGGACCCGCCCTTCGCCTCGGTCTGCTTCTTCTCCGAAGTTTTGCGGCTGGTGGAGCCGCGTTTCGCGGCGGCGCCCTTCGCGCTCTCCGAGTTGGCGCCTTCCTTCTTCTTGCTCGCACCGTCGGAGCGATCGCTTTCCAGGCTCTTCTTGAGGCTCGACATCAGGTCGACGATGTTGCCCTTCTGCTGCCGCGGCGTCTCCTCTTCCTCCTCTTCCACCGAGGCGGTGCCGCCGGACTTGCGCTTCTCGGCGATCAACCGCTTCAGGGCATCCACGTAATGGTCCTTGAAGGCGGCGGCATCGAAGGGCCCCGTCTTGCGCTTGATCAGCTCACTCGCCACCGCAAGAAGATCCTCCTCGGCCTTGTCCGCCGAAATGTCGGAGAAGATCGAGTCGGACTTTCTGATCTCGTCCTCGTAGTGCAGCGTTTCGAGGAGCAGGCCGGTGCCGCAGGGCCGAATGGCGACGAGGTATTCCTTGCCGCGCAGCGAGAGTTGCCCCAGGCCGGTCTTGGACGCCTGGCGCAGCGCGTCTCGCACGACGCGGAAGGCATCCTCGGCGAGCTCGTCCTGCGGAACCAAATAATAGGGCTTGTCGAAATAGAGCGGTGGAATCTCGCAGGTATCGACGAACTGGATCA
The DNA here is from genome assembly GCF_900167365.1 of Consotaella salsifontis. GTDB lineage: Bacteria > Pseudomonadota > Alphaproteobacteria > Rhizobiales > Rhizobiaceae > Consotaella > Consotaella salsifontis. The sequence goes on from NZ_FUXL01000020.1 coordinate 10,066, forward strand.
GTTCCAGCGTCTTCTTGGTCTCCAGCTTGACGTCGTCTATTTCGTCGTCGGTCAAAAGGACATACTCGTCCTTGCCGATCTCGTATCCCTTGACGATGTCGGCCGGATCGATTGGCCCGAGGCCCGGCACCACCTTTTCGTAATGCACCCGCTTGCCGCTTTCGCGGTGGATCTGGCGAAAGCTGATGGACGAGCCCGACGACGTCGCCGCGTACATCTCCACCGGGATCGAAACCAGCGACAGGCGAATCTGCCCCTTCCACACCGGGCGTGGCGCCATCGACCAACTCCTTCACGCAAGATCGCCGCTCCGGTGGCGAAAACGCCTCAGGCGTTCCAACGTTCCGATCCGGCTCTTGCAGAGGGCGATGATGATTCCTCGCCCATTGTCCGCCAAACGCGGCCCAAAGCCGAGAAACAGAGGCGCCGATGCCCGTCTCGTTAAGGCATTCTTCATCTTGGTTAACGGTCGGTAAGCAAAATCGTGACTTTGACGCAACAGCGGTGTGACCAATGCGTCTCAGGGGGGCTCCGGAGGCATTTCTACGATTGCAACGCGAACGGTCCTGGATATTGTCCTCATCAGAAAGGACGCGGAGCAATTGCTTCGGGGGCTTTCGAAGAGGGGATTGGGGCAGGGAAGGCTGTCCTTCGTAAAAAGGCCCAACCCTAACCTAAATGACTGGAGGTCAGGACATGAACATCAAGAGCCTTCTTCTCGGCTCCGCTGCGGCCCTCGTCGCAGTCTCTGGCGCTCGCGCCGCCGACGCCGTCGTGATGGCCGAACCCGAGCCCGTTGACTACGTCCGCGTTTGCGACGTTTACGGCGCCGGCTTCTTCTACATCCCGGGCACCGAAACCTGCATCAAGTTCGGCGGCCTCGTCCGCATGGACTTCAAGGCGGCCAGCGACACGTCTGTGCTCAACGACGAAGGTGACGACTACAACGTCTACACCCGCGTCCGTGCCCGTCTGAACATCGACGTCCGCGAGCAGACCGAGCTCGGCGAACTGCAGTCGTACATCCGGTTCCAGGCGACCAACACCAGCGGCGCTTCCAACGACGTTGGCATGGACCAGGCTTACGTCAACCTCGGTGGCTTCACCATTGGTAAGCAGGACTCCCTGTTCACCTGGAACGACGGCTTCTACACCGACGAAGATCTGCCGGTCGGCGATATCTCGGTCAACCGCGTTGGCTACACTTTCGCTGCCAATGGCTTCGAAGCGGCGGTTTCGCTCGAAGACGACGGCTCGCTCGACGCGATGCCCGACGTTGTCGGCAGCTTGAAGTACGGCGGTGCCTGGGGCAGCGTCTATGTCGCCGGTGTGTACGACGAGAACACCGACAACATGCGCGACTACGCCGCTGGCTCCTTCTCCGGCTACGACCTCGTGTACAACCCGGCGACCGGCAACGTCGATGCGGTCCTGACCGGCTACAACTACATCGGTCTCGACCCGAATGGCGACTACGACGATGCGTTCGCCGTCAAGGCTGGCATCGAAGTGTCTCCGTGGCAGGATGCGAAGTTCAAGGTCGAGGGCAGCTGGGCGTCGGATCCGACGAACTACTCCACGAACGACCTGTACTACGGTCTTGACCAGAACGAAGAGACCGATCTCGGCTTCGATCCGGGTGATGTGCCGGTCGAGTGGCAGGTTGGCGCTGGTTACGGCCAGTCCTTCGGCAAGGTCAACGTCGCTCTGTCGGGCGTCTATGGTAAGACCTTCGACCTCTACGGCTTCGACGGTACCGGTGCGCTCGTGAACTACGGCGATGCCGACTACTACAAGCTCGTCGGCGACGTCGGCTACAACTTCACCAAGAACTTCTTCGCTCTGGCTGAAGTTAGCTACACCAACCTCGACCCGGATGGCTTCGACGACATCGACCAGACCCAGGGCTTCCTGCGCCTGCAGCGTAACTTCTAATCATCGTCTCACGACGGTGTAGGGAAAGGCCCGGCATTTGCCGGGCCTTTTTCGTTGTGGGATCAGCTCAGAGCATGAAGATTGCCGAAACCCGGGCAGTCGTTGGTGGAAGTCTTTGGCCGGGCCTTCATCATCCCGGCAGCGGCGGGGGCGCTTCAGAGCCGAGGTGCCAAGCCCCGCAGTTTCTTGGACATTGCTCGCAAAGGCCCAAAGAGCCGCCGACAGGTCATAGGTGACAAGCGCGGTCAGCCGCGGCGGGCCACGATTGAGGAGAAGGCGATTTCGTCAAAAGGCGATGTCGTCGAACTGCCGAAGATGACCGGCGCAACGACGCCGAAGGTTTCTCGCCCTTGTGTCCCCGCCGGGGGGCGCCTACCAGCGCGCCGGTCGTTTCGATCCGGGATGCCTGGACGGCGAACGTCCTGCGCGGCGATCTCGAGGACGGTCGCCAGATGCGGACCGTGCGGCTGCCCATGATCGCGGAGGTCACCTTAACGCGCGGAGCCCGGCTTGGCCCGATCAGATCCTCGAGCTGATGAAACGACGTGCCGCTCGCTTTGGTGGACGGATGGCAACGGCCTGAATCGCTCTGACGGGCAATGATTGAAGGTGCGGGCGCGGATGCGCGTCGCTCTAATCGTACCGCCTGATCAGGTCCAAGAGCCTGTCGAGCGGCACCGCGCCGCCGGCCGCCGAGGCCGCGAAGAGGTTGAAGTGGGCGAGGGCGGTGCCGAGCTTCAGGCACATGGCGACGTCATGACCCTCGTGAAGTCCATAAAGAACCCCGGCGCAGAACGCATCGCCCGCGCCGAGCGCGCTCACCATCTCCTCTTTGGGGACGGGATAGGACGGCTGGTGGCGGGCGGCACCATCTGCCGTCGCCGCAACGGCGCCGGCCGGGCAGTGGATCGCCACGAGTTCTCCCACGCCCATCGCCAGAATGGCGCGCGCGGCGCGGTCCATGGCTTCCCAATCCGGCCGATCGCCCTGTGGGAGAGCCACGCCGGACAGATGCGCGGCCTCGACGTCATTGACGATGAGATAGTCGGTGTGGGGAAGGGCTGGGACGACGAAGCGGGCGTAGCGGCTCGCCTCATTATCGGATACGAGGTCCAGCGACGTTCGAAAGCCCTTCGCCTTCAGCATGGCGAGCGCACGCGCTCCGGCCGAGCCGTACTCCGCGTCTTCTATGTCCAGGCCTTCGAGCAGCAGCAGGTAGGCGAGATGGGCAATCCGGGCTGGATGATCGAGCCTGGCGCAGAAGCCGGCGTCGAGGCGGCTGTTTGCACCGTGGGAGTGGAAGAACGTCCTGGTCGCGTTGGCTTGGCTGATCATGACATGGGTGAAGGAGGTCGTGGCACCGGGCTGGACGACGACGTGACTCGTGTCGATGTCGCTTTTGGAGAATTCGCCGCGCAGGAACCGGCCGTCCTCGTCGTCGCCGACCAGACCCGCCACCGCGAGCTTCAGGGATGGATCAACGCGGGCAAGGTCGAAAAGGACATTGGCCGCGCCGCCCCCGACGCTCGCCGCGCTTTCCGAGATGAGGGCGAGAAGCGATTCGGCCGGGTAGCTCGAAATCCGGTGAGTCTTATCGACGATCAGGTTGCCGATGGCGAGAATGCCGCTGCGTTCCGTCGCCAATCGAGAGCTTTCGGTCATCCTGATTCCTCCCATTTCCCCGAAATGCCCGATCCTGTCGCTCGGCATTCTCTCCCCACCGATTCGAAGAATAGGCTCGTCGCCCGGAGACAGCTACACTGTGGGCGAATGGTCGCGCATTTCCCGAATGCGACGAGGCGACGCGCCTTCCTCCAGGCGCGCCTGTGTTCGGTGGGTAATGCGATCGATCACGATCGCCCTACCTCACGCCCGCCGTGATGGCGCATGATGGATTTTGCAGGCCTCAGGAGGGGGCCGGCGTCATCTCCTGACGACGCCGAAAAAGCCCTACTCCCCATGAGGCAAGCCGGGCGTCGGAAGTTCGTCAGCCGGCGCGGCCGAAGCGCAGGTCGCGCTCGATGTCGAAGCCGGCGCCAAGGCGCATCTTGTAGACCTCGTAGTTCTCCATCACCCGCTGAACGTAATTGCGGGTCTCGGTGAAGGGAATGCGCTCGATCCAGTCGATCACCTCGTCCAGCGACTTGCCCCTCGGATCTCCGAATCTTTCGACCCACTCGCGGGCGCGGCGCGGTCCGGCGTTGTAGGCGATGAAGGTCAGGATGTAGGAGCCGCCGAAATCATCGATCTGCTGGCCGAGATATTGGCTGCCAAGCGTGGCGTTGTAGCCGGCATCGGAGGAGAGGCGCGCGAGGGAATAGGGCACACCCACCTTCTGCGCCATGGTCTTCGCCGTGCCTGGCAGAAGCTGGAGCAGGCCGAGTGCCCCCGCCGGTGAGCGGGCGTCGGCCCGGAACTCGCTTTCCTGCCTGGCGATGGCGTAGGCGAGAGCCTTCCCCGCCGCGGAAATCCGCGCGTCGGAGGGAATCACGCCGACCGGGAAGGCGAGCGCGGGCGCATCGATCCCGCGCCAGCTCGCCTGCTTGCCGATGCGCAGCGATAGGTAGTGGTCGCCCCGCCGCTCGGCCATGGCGGAAAGAAGCGCCAGCTCGCCGGGATTGGTCAGCTCGTCCGCGAGACCGCGATAGAGGAGGGTGGCGCGGCTGTCGTAGTCGACCGATTCAAGTCGCTTGATCGCCTGGACCGGTTCGCGCGAGGCAAAGCGCCGCCGCTCCGCATCCGATGGAGAAGGATAGACGACGTCGGCAGGGCGGGCGCCGAGCCGGGCGGCCGCGAGCTGTCCGTAAAACGTCGTGCCGAAGCGGGCCGCCTGGGCGTAGAGGGAGCGGGCGTTGCCGGGGCCACCGGCTTCCGCCGCCCGGCCCTGCCAGTAATAGGCGCGCGAGAGCGACAAGGGCATCGTCGAGAATCGGGCAATCTGGGCGAAGTGCCGGCTTGCGGTCGCGGGATCTCTCAGAAAGCGCAGCGCGTACCAGCCGGCATGAAATTCCGCTTCCGCCGCCTCGGAGGAGTTTTCCGCCGAATGCGACGCGGCCACCCTATAGGCGGTGCGCGGGTCGCCATCGTCGATGAGATCGCGGGAGACGATACGCCTCTCGTTCCACCACGCGTCGGGGTCGATCAGCTGCGCCGCGTCGCGCGGGGCCTGCTGCAGAACGCGGGCTGCCTCTTCGGTCTTGCCGGCCTTGCGCAGATATTCGACCTGGGCGAACAGAAAGCCAGGATCGGAACGCCAGTACTGGCTGGCCCGCGAGAGGAGCTGCGGCGTGTTCTTGTCGCCTCGGATCGCCGCCGCCCGTGCGCTGTAAAGCGATTCCGCGTTGGCGAGCTTTGCCACCCGACCAGCCTGCGTCACGCGGTCGGCGTAGAGCAGGCGATCCATGCGATACTTGTGGTCCGCCTGGGTCAGGATGGACCCGAACGTCTGGAGCATGGCCGATTCGGTGGACGTGTCCAAATCGTCCTCACGCCAGACGCGGGAGACGAGAGCCTTCGCCTTGCCGGCCTGGCCGACTTCCAGGAATGCGCGAGCGAGCGCCATGGCGCCCTCCGCGGTCTCGGGCCGGCTGTTGGCGAACGCGGCGATGACAGTGCGAGCGTCCGGACGCTCGCGATAGATCGCGCGCTCGCTATTGGCGCGAAGGGTCTTCATCCCCGGCCAGTCCGCCAGCTCGCGGGCCGTGCTCGCGATCTCGTAGGAGGGAACGTCGGGGCCGCCGTGGAGCGCGATGGCCCAGGAGAGGATATGCCGATCCAGCGAGCCAGGCAGGAGACCTTCCCGGATCGAGCGCGCCCTGACGACGTCTTCCTTGTTCAGCGCATCGAGCCCTGAATGCAGGTTCCCGGCCATGGCCGAAATGCCGCTGGAGCGAGGGGCGGCGAACGACGCGATGGACGCCGTCTGATCCTGCGCGGGCCGAGCCATCGGAGCCGGCGCCGGGCGCGGAATCAGGGGATTGGCCGGCACGGCATAGCCGCCGAAGCGCGCCGGGTCGACCTGAGCCGCGGGGGGATTGCCGTAGGGCCGTGCCGTCGGGATCGGGCCGGCGGCAGGCAGCTGCACCTCGGCTGCCACGCAGGGCGTGGCCAGAGAGGCCAGCATTCCGGCGCGCAAGATAAGCCGGGTCAACGCCTTTGCAGACATGATCACCTTTCCACTGGGCGGCCTTCGCCGCCAATCCGTTCTTGGTGAAGAAACTGTTCCGAATGTCCCACGATCTAGGTGAAAACTTCGTAAAAATGCATATTTTTGGCAGCGACGGAAAGTCATTGCCTCGCAAATGTGACGGCCCGTTCGGGAAAGTCATTTTCCGAAGTTCGACGGGTGCGCCCCGGCAGCGCACCGCATGCCACCTACCGACTTTCCATCTGCGCCGGTTGGTATATGGTCGCCGCGAAAGCGGCACCCATATGGCAAAAGGCCGGACTGGCCCCAGAGCGATCGAGGCCGATGGTTGCGCGAAAAGACACACGGACAGAGGGCGCGTCAACGCGAGCGAGGCAAGAATGTTCAAGGGATCAATTACGGCGCTGGTGACGCCCTTCGCCGAAGACGGGTCTCTCGCCGAGGCGACGTTCCGCGCCTTCGTCGAATGGCAGATCGCGGAGGGCTCCAACGGGCTTGTGCCGATGGGCACGACGGGGGAATCTCCTACCCTTACCCACGACGAGCACAAGGCCGTGGTGGCGCTTTGCATCGAGACGGCCAAGGGGCGCGTTCCGGTGATCGCGGGCGCGGGCTCCAACAACACGGCCGAGGCCATCGATCTCGCTCGCTTCGCCGAACAGGCGGGCGCGGATGCGGTGCTGGTCGTCACGCCCTATTACAACAAGCCGAACCAGCGGGGCCTTTACGCTCATTACGCGGCGATCGCCAAGGCCGTCAGCCTGCCGATCTTCATCTATAACATTCCGGGGCGCTCGATCATCGACATGACGCCCGAGACGATGGGTCAGCTCGCTTCGGACTTTCCCAATATCGTCGGGGTGAAGGACGCAACGGCCAAGCTGGACCGCGTGTCGGAGCAGCGCGCGGCCTGCGGGCCCGATTTCATCCAGCTTTCCGGTGAGGATGCAACCGCTCTCGGCTTCAACGCCCATGGCGGCGTGGGCTGCATTTCAGTGACGGCCAATGTCGCGCCCCGGCTTTGCGCCGAATTTCAGGCGGCTTGCGCCCGGGGCGACTATGCGGCGGCGCTGGATTACCAGGATCGTCTGATGCCGCTTCACAAGGCGATGTTCATCGAGCCGAATCCGGCGGGCGCCAAATATGCGCTGTCTCGCCTCGGATGGGCTGAGAACCATCTGCGCTCACCTCTCGTTCCTGTCGCGGAGACGACAGAGAAGACGATTGACGCCGCCTTGCGGCATGCCGGGCTCATCAACTGAAATCCCGTGCACGGATTTTCAGGTGCCGGCGCAGTCCCTATCTCTTCTCTGTCTTTCCGGCAGACCGGAAGACGCCGGCATCCCTCATTTGCAATGCGAAACTAAATGGCCAAGACCAAGACCAGCCGATCGAACGTTGCCGCGGAGAACCGCAAGGCGCGTTATAACTATGAGATCATCGATACGCTCGAAGCGGGACTTGCCCTGACCGGAACAGAGGTGAAGTCGCTGCGCCAGGGCAAGGCGACGATCGCCGAATCCTACGCGACGGAGGAGGGGGGCGAGCTTTGGCTGATCAACTCCTTCATCCCCGAATATCTCGAGGGAAACCGCTTCAATCATGAGCCGAAGCGGCGGCGCAAGCTGTTGGTACACCGCACCCAGCTCAACCGGCTGGCGGGCGCCGTGCAGCGGGATGGCATGACGCTGGTGCCGCTGCGCATCTACTTCAACGATCGCGGGCGGGCCAAACTCGCCCTGGCACTGGCCAAGGGCAAGAACGCGCCGGACAAGCGCCAGACCATCAAGGAGCGCGACTGGAACCGCCAGAAGCAGCGCGTCCTGCGGGAGCACGGCTGAACGACGACGCTCCTGGCGCCTGCTGATAAGGGCGCTCTGCACAGTCCTCCATCTGCTGTCTTTCGCGGGGAGCGGGTTGCGTTCCTGGGCATTCCGCACGACCATGCCTGAGAGGCAAATCAGCCGGGGAGGACACCATGAGCGACTTCACCAAGCTTCCCGACAATCTGGAGGCGCCGCGCGACGACGGTGGCGCCAGCCATCTTCTGGGAATGCTCCTGCCGCGGACCGAGCTGCCGGCGACCGACGGAACCATGGTCGACCTTAGCCAGTGCAAGGGCATCACGGTGCTCTATGCCTATCCGCTGACCGGGCGGCCCGGCTGTGCCCTGCCAGGGGGCTGGAACGATATCCCCGGCGCGCGCGGCTGTACGCCGCAGGCGTGCTCCTTCCGCAACCTCTCCCAGGAACTCAAGTCCTTGGGGATGGATCACCTGTTCGGCGTCTCGACGCAGACGACGGCCTATCAGAAGGAGGCGGCGGAACGCTTGCAGCTGCCGTTTCCGCTGCTGTCGGATTCTCGCGGCGAGCTGCAGGCTCTCCTCGACCTGCCGACCTTCACCGCCGACGACGAGGTTCTGCTGAAGCGTCTGACGGTGATTGCCGTGGAGGGCCGGATCGAGAAGGTGTTCTATCCCGTGTTTCCGCCGGACAGGAACGCGGAGGACGTGGCGCGCTGGCTCCGTCTTCGTCCTGATCTGCACTGACAGCTTCCTCAACGGGAGCGGTTCGCTGGCGGCTGTTCCGTTGCGGTGCCTGTTCGGGGGAGCAGGTTTGAACGCGTCGCGAGGGCTGATTGCCCAGACTCTCTCGTATACCGGGTGGTCGCAAGCGTCCAAATTGATTGGAGCCGATGACCGCGCTTGTGGCCAAGTAGTTTCTTGTTCAGTTTCTGTTAATTTCCGAACATGGTAAAAGATAGCGCAAATTGATTTGCCCATGATTTGCTTGGGGCTCTTGGGTCCATGAAGTGAGGCGCGGGATGAATTTATTAGAAGTTCCTGCGGCGGGTGACGTCTTGCCAATAAATAGCGTTCGCATCGACACTTCTGGACCGGAGGAAATCAATGTATTTTCTCCGAATTCGTATGTGGGTTCGCCGCCTATTCCGGATTTGGCGTTTTGGACCTGGCATGTTGCCGAGGATCGGCTTTCCTGGTCTGGGCAAACGCATCTCTTCTTTTCAGGCATTGCTGTTCCACAACGCCTTGATGCGTTGCTTGCGCTGATCCATCCCGCCGACCGCCCGTGGGTCAGGGCACGGTTGGGTGCCGCATTGCGGCTGGGACACTCGTTCAAGGCGGGGTGTCGGGGTCAGATAGCGGGGCTCGCATCGCGGCCAATCATGCTTCGCGCAGCGATCCAAAGGGACGAGCGGGGAGGCGCGGTGCGTCTGGACGGCGCCCTGATCGCGCTCGACGCGGACGCGCGCGCCAGTCTCTCGCGCAGAGACTTATCTTCTGAGGCTGTCGCGATAGGGGAGCGGTTGTCAGAGCGATCCGAAGGCGCGGCTGCCAATGGCGCTCGCGCCAGCGACGAAAGCTGCCATAAGGCAATTGGTGACGCGGCGCTACGCGAAAGCGAGAGCCGCTTTCGGCATCTGGCTGACGCCATGCCCCAGCTGGTGTGGACCGCCTTGGGCGACGGAACGGTCGACTACTACAATTGCCGTTTCCAGGAATATTCAGGGATAGACCAGCTACCGGATGGCAGCTTCATCTGGGCACCGGTCGTTCATCCGGATGATCTGGAGAAGACAGTGGCTGCATGGTCCACGGCTGTTACGACGGGTGAGGAGTATTTCTGCGAGCATCGGGTGCAGCGCGGGGACGGGAGCTGGCGATGGCATGTCAGCCGGGCGGTCCCGCAAAAAGGCGAGGATGGTGCGGTCGTCCGCTGGTTCGGCACGGCGACCGACATCCACCCGGTCAAGATGGCCGAGGACGAGCTCAGGCAGGAGCAGGAACAACTGCGTATCGCGCTCGATGTGGCCAAGCTGGGCAACTGGTCATGGGACCAGCGTTCGCGATTGCTGCAGCTTTCTCCGAGAAGTCGCGAGATCTTCGGCCTGTCGCCGAGCTGCGTCGCGAGTTGGGCGACGCAGCGGAGTCTGATTCTGCCGGAAGATCTGGCGACGGTGTCTCAGGCGATTGCGGATCCCTCCGCCGAGGGGCGCGAACTCAGATTCGAGTGCCGCATTAGACGGCCCAGCGGTTCGCAGGCTCGGATATCGGTCCGCGGTCTGCTTCAGCGGGACCAATCGGACCAGCTGGTCGAGGGCTCGGGAATTGTGCGAGACATCACGGAAGACGCACAGGTCGAGGCGCAGCGATCCCTGCTGCTCCATGAGCTCAACCACCGCGTCAAGAACACCCTCGCCGTGGTGCAAGGGATCTCCTCTCAAACCTTCCGCGGGAATGTCGACACGGAAACCGCCCGCCGGGAGTTCGAGCGCCGCATCGCGGCGCTGTCTCGCGCTCACGATCTCCTCACTGCATCGAACTGGAACGCAACCAACTTATCGGAGATCATCGCCGATCAGATCGGCGTCTATCACACCAGCGATCGGCTCGACATAGACGGCCGCGATATGAAGATCAGGCCGAAGATCGCCGTCAGCCTTGCGCTTGCGCTCCACGAGCTCTTCACCAACGCCACCAAGTACGGCGCGCTCTCCAACGAAACGGGTCGGGTTTCCGTGCGCTGGAGCGTGGATCAGGAGAAGAGGACGTTCGTTCTCATCTGGCAGGAGAGCAGAGGGCCGGTGGTCGCTCCTCCGTCGAAGCGGGGCTTCGGCTCTCGGTTGATCGAGCGCGCGCTGGCGGGAGAACTGGGTGGGCGCGCCGAGATGGAGTTTCGGGAAGACGGGCTGCGATGCACCATTGCCGCGCCGGCCAGCGCACTGGCGCCACCGCCCCTGGAGGGCGAAGGCTGAGTTTATTTGCCCAGGAACGCCGCCGCCGCCGCAAAGACGGAGGTGAACATCTCCTCGGTCAGGCGTCCGGTGTTCGTGTTGTAGCGTGAGCAGTGATAGCTGGAGAAAAGCCGAAGGCCGCCGATCTCGTGCTCGCCCCCGTGGGAGAACGGCGCGGCGGACGGCTTGGCGCCAAGCGCGCGCACGGCCGATTCATGGGCGATGCGCCCCAGCGTGACGATCGCTGAAAGGTTGCCGAAGGTCGCGAGATTAGGCACGAGAAACTGCCGGCAGGTGTTGATCTCGGCTCCTGTCGGCTTGTTCTCTGGCGGAACGCACCGCACCGAATTGACGATCGCCAGATCGTACAGTTCGAGCCCGTCATCGACACGAGCATCGAAGCGATCGTTGGCAAAACCGAAGCGGGCCAGCGTGCGATAGAGAAGATCACCGGCGTAATCGCCGGTAAACGGCCGGCCCGTGCGATTGGCGCCGCGCAATCCCGGCGCCAATCCAACGATGGCGATGCGCACGGCGTCGGGGCCGTCGACCGGAAGGAAGGCGGGCACCGGCGAGTTGAACCAATCCGGCTCGCGCGTCCGCCATTCCTGGCGGAAGGCCGCGAGCCTTGGACAGAGCGGGCAATCGGGCGGCGGCTCCGTCGGCGCGGCCGCCTGATCTGCTGAAATCTGGCGAAAAGCGTCGACCGTCACAGATCCTCGTCCGCATCCGCATCGGCTTCTGCCCGCCGGGCAAGGCGCGCCTCGCGCTCCGCCGGGTCGCGCCCGATTTCGCTCTTTAGTGCCTGGAGATCGATGAAATGATCGGCCTGGCGCCGCAACTCGTCGGAAATCATCGGTGGCTGAGTGGCGAGGGTGGACACCACCGAAACCTTGCGGCCCTTGCGCTGGAGTGCTTCGACCAGAGGCCGAAAATCGCCGTCGCCGGAGAACAGCACAAAATGATCGACGGTCTCGGCGAGCTCCATCGCATCGATGCAGAGCTCTATGTCCATATTGCCCTTCACCTTTCGGCGCCCGGCCTGATCGGTGAATTCCTTGGCGGGCTTGGTGACGAGGTGATAGCCGTTATAGTCGAGCCAATCGATCAGCGGTCGGATCGAGGAATATTCCTGATCTTCGATAAGAGCCGTATAGTAATAGGCCCGCAGAAGGTAGCCGCGTCGCTGAAAGGCGGTCAGCATCTTCTTGTAATCGATGTCGAACCCGAGACTTCTTGAAGCCGCGTATAAATTAGCCCCGTCAATGAAAAGTGCGATTTTCTCGCGCGCATCGAACATGTTTGTCTTTCTTATTCTATCCGGTCGGATGAGCGTTGGGCAGGCCGCTGGCGGGCTGTCGTGTGGACGGGCCCGCATCCTGCCGACATGAGCATAATCATAAGCCGCCTTCGTGCCAACATGATGGTGCGTACTGCCGCTATAGCGAAGAAATTCCGGGCATCCGCGAGTTCGTTGGCGATGGGCGGTCTTGTGCGGGGCGCGCGGAACGGTTACATGAGCGGCTTCAAGCTTTTTGCAAGTCGCATTCGAGGAGACAGGCATGGCCCGCGTCACCGTAGAAGATTGTGTCGACAAGGTCGAAAATCGGTTCGAGCTCGTGCTTTTGGCGAGCCACCGCTCGCGCATGATCTCTCAGGGGCAACCGATTACCATCGATCGCGACAACGATAAGAATCCCGTGGTCGCCCTTCGCGAGATCGCCGATGAGACGGTCTCGACCGAGGACCTGAAGGAAGAGCTGATCCACTCGTTGCAGAAGCATGTCGAGGTGGATGAGCCGGAGCCGCAAGCACCTGCGCAGCCGACGGCCGGTGTGCCTCAGATCACCGCTGAGAGCACCCAGGCGGCGGCCGACGAGCCCGACGAAAACCTCGCTTTCGACCGCATGTCGGAGGAGGAGCTGCTAGCCGGTATCGAAAGCCTCGTTCCGCCTGAAAAGAACGACGAGTATTGATGACAGGGGCCGCCGAGACTTTCGGATCGACGGCGACGCAGCTTATATATTGAGGGATGGTTCGGCTCGGCCGGGCCGTCCCTTTTGCTTTGATGGGTCGTTTCTCCAGCGATGATGCGCCAATACGAACTCGTCGAGAAAGTGGCCGCCTATAAGCCCGACCTCGACGAGGGTCTCCTCAACCGGGCTTATGTCTACGCCATGCAGAAGCATGGCTCGCAAAAGCGCGCGAGCGGCGATCCCTATTTCTCCCATCCGCTCGAAGTGGCGGCGATCCTCACCGACATGCACCTGGACGAGGCGACCATTGCCGTCGCGCTCCTGCATGACACGATCGAGGATACCGACGCGACACGCAAGGAGATCGACCAGCTCTTCGGCGCCAGGATCGGCCAGCTTGTCGAGGGCCTGACCAAGCTGAAGCGGCTCGACCTCGTCTCGAAGAAGGCCGAGCAGGCGGAGAATCTGCGCCGGCTGCTGCTCGCTATCGCCGACGACATCCGGGTGCTCCTGGTCAAGCTCGCCGACCGGCTGCACAACATGCGCACGCTCCACTACATGAAGCCGGAGAAGCGCCTCAGGATCGCCCAGGAGACGATGGATATCTATGCGCCCCTGGCCGGGCGCATGGGCATGCAGGACATGCGCGAGGAGCTCGAGAACCTCGCGTTCCGACACGTTAATCCCGAGGCCTATCAGACTATCACGGCGCGTCTCGAGGAACTGCGCGAGCGCCATGCCGCCACGATCGCCAAGATCGAGGAGGACCTCACCCAGAAGCTCAAGGAAAACGGCATCGAGGCAGAGGTCTCCGGGCGCCAGAAGAAGCCCTATTCGGTGTTCTCGAAGATGCAGCGCAAGGCGATGTCGCTGGAGCAGCTGTCCGATATCTTCGGCTTTCGGGTGCTCGTCGCCACCGAGGACGAGTGCTACCGAACGCTCGGCATCGTCCATCGCAGTTGGCCCAACGTGCCGGGACGCTTCAAGGACTACATCTCGACCCCGAAGCAGAACGACTATCGCTCGATCCATACGACGATCGTCGGGCCGTCCCGCCAGCGTGTCGAGCTGCAGATCCGCACCCACGAGATGCACGAGATCGCCGAATACGGCATCGCCGCCCATTCGATCTATAAGGACACGGTGAACGGGCAGCTGCGCGGCCCACACTCCAACGAGTCCAACGCCTATGCCTGGCTGCGCAAGACGATCGATCTCCTGACGGAAGGCGACAATCCTGAGGAGTTTCTCGAGCACACCAAGCTGGAGCTGTTCCAGGACCAGGTCTTCTGCTTCACGCCGAAGGGCCGGCTTATCGCGCTTCCGCGCGGTGCGACGCCCATCGACTTCGCCTACGCGGTTCATACCGACATCGGCGACACCTGCGTCGGCTGCAAGATCGACGGGCGGATCATGCCGCTCATGACCGAGCTCGCCAACGGCGACGAGGTGGAAATCATCTGCTCCAAGGCTGCGACCCCGCCGCAGGCCTGGGAAAATGTGGCTGTGACCGGCAAGGCACGCGCGGCGATCCGCCGCGCCACGCGCAATTCCATTCGTCGGCAGTATTCGGGCCTGGGCCAGCAGATCCTGGAGCGCGCGTTCGCGCGGTCCGGCAAGGGGTTTTCGCGGGAAGGGCTGAAGCCGTTCGTTTCCAAGCTGGGCTATCGCGAGATCGAGGACGCGCTGGCCGCGGTCGGGCGCGGCGATCTGGTGTCCGCCGATGTCTTCAAGGCGGTGTACCCCGATTTCCAGGACAACCGGGCGACCAAATCGCCGGCTCGGCCCGAGGAGGACGGGTGGTTCAACCTGCGCACGGCAGCCGGGATGATCTTTAAGCTGCCCGGGCGCAATCGACATCCCGATCTTCACGACAAGCATGCCATTCCCATTCGAGGCGCGGGCGACGATCTGCCGGTGCGCTTTGGTCCCGACGGGGCGGTGCCGGGCGATCGGATCGTCGGCATCATCGAGCCGGGGCGGGGCATCACCATCTATCCCATCCAGTCGCCGGCGCTGGTCGCCTTCGACGACGAACCGGACCGGTGGGTGGACGTGCGTTGGGACATCGACGAAAGCACCACCACGCGCTTTCCGGCGAGGGTCAGGGTATCGGCCATCAACGAGCCGGGTGTCCTGGCCGGCGTGGCGGAAACGATCGCCGCCAACGACGCCAATATCCACGGCCTTTCCATGGTGACGACAGCGCCCGACGTCTCGTCGATGATGATCGATCTCGAGGTCTGGGACCTTCAGCACCTCAACCGCACGGTCAATCAACTTCGCTCCAAACCGTTTGTGACCGAGGCAATTCGCGTAAATGGTTGATGCTGCCGCAATTGGTGGCTACAGCGCTCCTACGAACGACAGATGCTGGTCTTCCTAACGTCGACGCGCGGGAACCGACTGGATCGTGAAGATCTGGGTCGGGTGCCACGAGACGTTTACCCAGGTATGGCAGGGTCGTCGTGATATCGGCCAACCAGGAGCTTCAACCTCCAGGGCCAGTATCGTCTTGTGGCGAACGAGCTGCTGATATTCCCTTCGGGGCGTCCGCTCGTCGTGTGTCGTAATTGGGGGCGCAGACTCGATGCTGTTTCGGCGAAGGCAGCCGGAAGATTTCTGGTCACGGGTCAAGGTCATGATGTGGCCGCGGCGATCCTGGCAGCGCTCGTTCAGCTATTTCAAGAAGCGCGTCCTGAGGCTGAACGCGACGCCGCATGCGATCGCGGCAGGGTTCGCCGCAGGCGTGTTTGCCTCTTTCACGCCATTTATCGGCTTCCACTTCGTTATGTCGTTCGTGATCGCCTACCTTCTGGCGGGCAATCTCGCCGCCGCGGCTCTCGGCACCGTCATTGGAAACCCCGTGACGTTTCCTGCGATCTGGGCCTCCACCTATGAGATCGGGCGCCTCGTTCTTGCGCCCGACATTCTTTCCAGGGCGCCGGAGAACTTCGGCCATCTTCTTCGGCATCTCGACTTCTTCGCTCTTTGGCAGCCGCTCTTGAAACCGATGCTGATCGGCGCTTTCATTGAAGGCGGAGTGGTTGCGCTCATCGCTTATGGCATCGTCTATTGGGCGGTGAGGCGCTTTCGCCGCCATCGCGCGCGCCGCATCCTGGCGCGACGAGGCGGCGTGGCGAATATCGCGGCTCTCGACCCGGATCCCGCACCATGATCGTTGGCATCGGCAGCGACCTCATCGACATTCGGCGTATCGAGCGCGCGCTGGAGCGCCATGGCGCGCGCTTCATCCAGCGCGTCTTCACCCCGGTCGAAGAGGCGAAGTCGGAAAGGCGCCGGATGCGCGCGGCCTCCTACGCCAAGCGTTTTGCCGCCAAGGAAGCCTGCGCCAAGGCTCTCGGGACGGGCTTTTCGCAAGGCGTCTTTTGGCGCGACATGGGCGTGGTCAACCAGCCATGGGGCGCGCCGACCATGGCTTTGACCGGTGGGGCTCTGGAGCGGCTCACCAAACTCGTTCCGGCGGGGCACGAGCCAGCAATACACGTGACCATCACGGACGATCATCCGTGGGCGCAGGCTTTTGTGATCATCGAGGCGCTTCCCAAGCGCTGAAGAGAAAATCGCCGGTTCATTCCACGTTGCTCCCTTGCGCGGGAGCCGCTAGAAGGCCGCAGGCACGGTGCGGCGACGCTATAGAGAAGGACTTCGCATGGTCGAGCAGGCCGAACGCAGAGAAAAGGGCGGTTTCGGCGAAACTGTGAAAGTGATTGTGCAGGCGCTTCTCCTGGCGCTGGTCATTCGCACTTTCCTGTTTCAGCCTTTCTCGATTCCGTCCGGCTCGATGATGCCGACGCTCCTGGTTGGGGATTATCTGTTCGTCAGCAAGTGGAGCTACGGCTACAGCCACTTCTCTCTGCCGCTCTCGCCCGATCTCTTCTCGGGCCGCATCCTGGCGTCAGAGCCGGAGCGGGGCGACATCGTCGTCTTCCGCAAGCCGAACGAGGTCGACACCGACTACATCAAGCGCTTGATCGGGCTGCCCGGCGATCGGGTGCAGATGCGCAACGGCGTTCTGTACCTGAACGATGAGCCGGTGAAGCGCGAGCCGGCCGGCATGTTCATCGCCGACGACGGAACAGAGGTGCAGCAGTATCGTGAGACCCTGCCGAACGGCGTCTCCTACATCACGCTTGACCTCAATCCGAACTCGACCGCCGACAACACGCGCGAATTCCTCGTGCCCGCCGGACATTACTTCATGATGGGCGACAATCGGGACAACTCTCTCGACAGCCGCTTTGATGTCGGTTACGTGCCCTTTGAGAACCTCGTGGGCAAAGCCCGAGTGATCTTTTTCTCGATCGAAGGCGACGATTCGCCGTTTGAAATTTGGAAATGGCCGACCGAACTCAGGCCGAGCCGCATCTTCACATGGCTCGGGTAGAACACTCTCTCACAGATCTCGAAAAGCGTATCGGCATCACGGTTTCGAACAAGGCCAGGCTTGAGCGCGCGCTGACGCACGCCAGCCTGAAGGCTGGCTCGACCGCCAAGAACTATGAGAGGCTGGAGTTCCTGGGCGACCGGGTGCTCGGCCTCGTCATCGCGGAACGGCTGTTCGAGATGTTCCCGCACGCGGCCGAGGGCGATCTTTCGCTTCGCCTCAATTCGCTGGTCTCGGCCGATGCCTGCGCGGACATCGCCGAGGAGATCGGCCTTGCCGACTTCATCCGCCACGGCGGCGACGTGAAACGGATCAAGGGCTCCCAGAGCAAGAATATCCGCGCCGACGTGGTCGAAGCGCTGATCGCCGCCATTTATCTTGATGGCGGCCTCGATGCGGCGCGCGACTTCATCGAGCGCTTCTGGAAAAGCCGTCTGGCCGGATCGAGCGCGGCGCGACGCGACGCCAAGACCGCGCTACAGGAATGGGCGCACCTCAAGACGACGGAAACCCCGCGCTATGAGGTGGTGGATCGAACCGGACCCGACCATGATCCGATGTTCACGGTGCGGGTTGTTATCGACGGGGTGAAGCCGGGCGAGGGGGCGGGACGCTCCAAGCGACTGGCAGAGCAGGACGCGGCAACGGCCGTGCTTCTGCGCGAAGGTGTCTGGAAGGACGAAACGTGAGCGAAGAGAGCGATACGGGGCAAGAAGGCGTGACGCAGAGTGAGAGCGCGCCGACGCGCTCGGGCTTCGTCGCCCTGATCGGCGCGCCCAACGCCGGCAAGTCGACTCTCGTCAATCAGCTCGTCGGAACGAAGGTTTCCATCGTCACCCACAAGGTCCAGACGACCAGGGCTCTGGTGCGCGGCATCGCCATTCGCGATCGCACCCAGATCGTCTTTGTCGATACGCCCGGCGTCTTCAAGCCGAAGCGTCGGCTGGATCGGGCGATGGTGCGCACCGCCTGGGGCGGCGCGAAGGACGCGGACGTTGTGCTCGCGCTGGTGGATGCCGATCGCGGCATCTCCGACGAGGTGGAGATGATCCTTTCCCGTCTCCGCGAGGTGCGCCAGCCGGTCGCGCTGCTTCTGAACAAGGTCGACCGGATGAAGCGCGAGCGTCTTCTGGCGCTGACCCAGGAGATCACCGACAAGGGTATTCCGTTCGATCGCGTGTTCATGATCTCCGCGCTCAACGGTTCGGGCTGCGACGACGTCATGAGCTATCTGGCGGCAACTCTGCCCGAGGGGCCATGGTACTATCCGGAAGACCAGATCACCGATCTGCCGTTGCGCCAGCTCGCGGCCGAGATCACCCGCGAAAAGCTCTATCTTCGGCTTCACGAGGAGCTCCCCTATGCCAGCACCGTCGAGACGGAGCTGTGGGAAGAGCGTCCCGATGGCTCGGTTCGGATCGAGCAGACCATCTATGTCGAGCGCGACAGCCAGAAGCGCATCGTGATCGGCCACAAGGGAGAGGTGATCAAGGCGATCGGCCAGGCAGCGCGCGCCGAGATCGCCGAGGCCGCCGAGCAGAAGGTTCACCTCTTCCTGTTCGTCAAGGTGCGTGAGAACTGGGGCGACGATCCCGAGCGCTACCGCGAGATGGGGCTCGACTTTTCGAGCTGACGTCGCTGGCGCACCGAAGATCGCGCCTGATGAGGAGAGGCGGCCCAGCCCATGGAATGGCGCGAGGAAGCGATCGTTCTTGGCGTTCGCCGCCACGGCGAAAGCAGCGTCATCACCGAGCTGATGACGCGCTCGCGCGGTCGCCATCTCGGCCTCGTGCGCGGCGGCCGCTCCCGCCGTCTGCAGCCCGTCCTCCAGCCGGGCAACCAGGTGCAAGTGACCTGGCGGGCGCGGCTCGACGAGCACATGGGCACCTTTGCCGTGGAGCCGACGGAACTGCGCGCCGCGCGCCTCATGGAAAGCAGCCTCGGGCTTCATGGCGTGCAGCTTCTTGCCGCCCACCTTCGGCTGCTGCCAGAGCGCGATCCCCATCCGCGACTCTACGACGGGTTGCGCATCATCCTCGATCATTTGGCGAGTGAAGGCGCTGGCTTGTCTGCGCTGAACCGGCGCGAGGGCATCGCCGCGGGAGAAATGATCTTGCGCTTCGAGATCGAGCTGCTGGCGGAGCTGGGCTTCGGACTTGATCTTTCCTGCTGTGCGGCGACCGGCGCGCATGACGATCTCGCCTATGTCTCGCCAAAGAGCGGGCGCGCCGTCAGCCGCGTTGCGGGCGCGCCGTGGAAGGAGAAGCTACTGCCTCTGCCGGCCTTTCTCGTGGAGGCGGTGCCTTCGAGCGCTGCGGACGTCAGCGCCGGCTTCCTTTTGACCGGCTATTTCCTCTCCCGCCATGTCTTCGAGCCGCGCGGCCTGGAGGCGCCATCGTCCCGTGATGCGTTTATCGCGGCCGTCGCCATGGATGCCTCACCGGCGGGCGAACGAGGACTTTAAAGCTCCAGCGGCAGAATGAAGGGCGTTCCCGAATAGGCGAACTCGCCGCGACCAATGGAGCGGATCGCCTCGATCATGCGGCCGCCGCGTTGAAGCTTTTCGTCGGCCAGCGCGATCATGAGAGCGTTGGGCGTTGCCGTCGGTGCTCGCCGACGCAGTTCCTTCGCCAAGGCGAGTTCATCGAGATTGGGATTGATCGACAGCGCCAGAATGTAGGCGGCCGCCGTGGAGCGGCTGATGCCGGCGAAGCAGTGGACCACCAGCGGATCGCTTCTCTCCCACCGGCTTCCGAAGGCGATGATGTCGTCGATATTCTCGGCGGTGGGATGAATGAAGCCTTCCATCGGCTCCACGATGTCATCGAAGCCGAGAAAGAGATGGCGCGCTTCCTCCACGCCCTCCGGACGCTCCACCACTGTCGTGGCGCTGATGAGTGTCAGGACATCGCGGGCCTTGTGGCTGAGAACGGTGGCGGGAAGCTCCGCCAGGGAGGAAACGACGAGATAGGTCATGGCTTTTCCTTGTTCTGTCTCGGGCTGTGGCTCAGCCACGCGCCGCGATGAGGCGGCGATCGATTTCCATGAAGCGCTCGATGAAGAGCGCTTCCACCTGGCGCGCCGGAAGCGGCTCAAACAGCGAAGCGTCCAGCGTCGCGCCGTCGGGCGATCCAAAGAAGCGGAGGGCTTCAGCGGTGGAGAAGCCGGCCAGAATCGTTGCCTCGTGATAGGCGGAGATATGATCCGCCTTCTTGATGGCCTTGTGAACCGGCTTCGGTAGTGTCGCGGGCAGGCCGAAGCGCAAGTGAATGGCGCAGGAGAGGCGCTCCTCCACCCCCTTATAGGCGCCTCCCATGATGCTCTTGAAGGGAGAGATCATGTCGCCGATCACGTATTCCGGACCGTCGTGCAGCAGCGCCGCCATGCACCAGCGGGGATCATCCTCTCTGTCGGCCACGATGCGTTCGACCACCAGCGAGTGCTGTGCCACCGAAAAGGCGAAATCACCCGTCGTCTGGCCGTTCCAGCGGGCGACGCGCGCAAGGCCATGGGCGATGTCGGAAATCTCGATATCGAGCGGCGAGGGATCGATGAGGTCTAGCCGCCGGCCCGACAGCATGCGCTGCCAGACCCGCGCCGAATCGTCCGAACGGCTCATTCCACTTCGCTACCGGTGCTGGAATCAATGCTGAAGGCCGCGCCGGGCGGAACGGAGGCCGAGACCTGAACCTCTCCGGCAAAAACGTCGACGCCCGCCGCCCGAGCCTCGCCGAGCCGGTCGGTTCGCACCAGCGCGAGCCCATGTGCCCCCGAGGCAGCCAGCACGGTTCCGATCGAGCGCTCGCCGGCCTTAACGTCGGCGCCGCGGGCGATCTCCTGCCCACCCTCAAGGATCACCAGCCTGCGGCGGGCCGTGCCGCGATGTTCCATGCGGGAGACGACCTCCTGACCGACGAAGCACCCCTTCTTGAAGGAGACGCCGCGATTTTGATCCATCAGCACGTCGTGGGGGAAGACCTCGTCGCCCGAGAAGTCGGAACCGGCCTCGGCGACGCCGGCCAGAATGCGGTGGCGAAGAAACTCTTCCTCGGAAGCCTCGGAAATGCCGAGCGGCGGCGAAGCGTAAAGGCGCGCCGTCGTCCCGCGGAAAAACCGCCGGTCGAGAAGCGCCTGCTCAGGCAAGGCGCTTTCATCCCATACCGCGAAAACCGGCTCATCCCGCGCCTCAATCTGCACCTTGGCGCGCAGGCGGTAGAGCGTCAGGCGCTTGGCGAACGGATCACGAAGGTCCCACGCGCAGTCGATGCGAAAGCCCTGCTCGGTTCGGCTTACCAGGCAATCGAACATGATCTTGCCCTGTGGCGTCAGAAGCGCGGCCGGCACTGCTTCGCCCGGCGCAACCTTTTCCACATCGGCGGTGAGGATCGACTGAAGAAAGTGCTCGGCATCCTCGCCGGTGACGGTCGAGAGGGATCGGTCGGAGAGACGGGCATAGGGCATGGCTTAAAGCTCGGCTGGTCGGCGGACTTTGAGGCGCGCGGGCGCGACAGGCCGCGTTTCTGGCGGCATCCTCTCCGGTGGAAGGGCGGCGAACGCACGCGACGCGCCAACGAGGACGCAACCTAGGTAGCTCTCCTCCCGCCAAGCGGCAAGCGTCGTCCATCGAACCGCCGCCAGTCCGAGGATGAGGAATGTGAATATTCCTTCGATCCTCATCTTTTACGTCAACCTCGGGTTCACACGACACCGGTTAGGATGAAAAGGCGTCGCGGAGCAGTCTCTGCGACCATGGAGAACTTGAGCGAGGTCCGGCCAGGAGGGATTGGAAAGGCGAAATCTGCGGCCGGCGCCCACTATGGAGGAAAGCATGTCCGAACGCTGGCGGTTTGTCCGAGGTATTCCCGTGAAGGTGGAATGCGCCGTCGCCAGCGACATCGTCATGCGCACCTCCAACGAGACCTTGCTCATCTATGAGCCGGCTGCTCCCGCACGAAGCGAGGAGATCACGCGCACGAAGCCTTTGGTCGTTCGCCTGCCGCGCGAATGGCTCCCATATCTAAGAACACGTGGCGCGGAGAACTGCGAGGTCGCCGTGCCAACGTTGCCGTCGCGAAAATAGAACCTGCGAAGTCAATCGAGGCGAGACCGCACAACCGATCTGTCTGCGTTTCGCTCTCTGCTCGTTTTTCTATCGGATCGCTTGTCGTTGCCATGTCCGCTGTGGAATGAAAGGCAACAGGACGAAGCAGGGGCATCGGCGGGAAGAGCGACCATGGCGGATCATGAGCCACAGACGGAGCCGGATGAGGCGACCCTGGCGTTCGCCGCCCGTGTTTTTCAGGCGGTGCGCTCAGGCGATGTTGCCACGATTTCGGACTTCCTTGATCACGGGCTTCCGCCTAACCTGCGTAACGACAAGGGCGATACGCTTCTCATGCTCGCCAGCTACAACGGCCATGGCGACCTGACGCGTGTTCTTCTGGAGAAGGGGGCGGACCCGAACATCCTCAACGATCGCGGCCAGTCTCCGCTGGCTGGCGCCGCGTTCAAGGGCGAGCTTGGAATTGCCCGTCTGTTGTTGGACCATGGCGCCGCTGTGGATGGCGCCGGTCCCGATGGTCGCACGCCGCTGATGACGTCCGCGATGTTCAATCATACGGCGCTCGTCGACCTCCTGTTGGCGCGTGGAGCGGAGATCGGGGCCCGCGCGGCGGACGGCATGAACGCGCTCGGCGCGGCGGAGGCCATGGGAGCGACGGCCACAAGAAATCTGCTTCGAGAGAAGCTCGGGCTCGATGCCGGCCTGTCTCAAGGGGCAAGCGCAGTGGGGAAGACCTACCCATATTTCGTTGTCGACGCGTTCGCCGATCGGGTTTTTTCGGGCAATCCGGCGGCGGTTGTTCCTCTCGATGCCTTTCTTTCCGACGCGACGATGCAGGCCATCGCAGCCGCGAACAATCTCAGCGAAACCGCGTTCGTAGTGCCGGACGGCGAGCATCACCGCCTACGGTGGTTCACGCCGACGAAAGAGGTGCCGCTTTGCGGTCACGCGACGCTCGCCTCTGCCTTTGTACTGCGGGAGACGGGCACGCCGGGACCTTGGACATTCGAGACGGCTTCCGGTGTCCTTCGCGTTGATGAGGATGAGGATTTGCTCGTTCTCGACTTTCCCGCCTGGGAAAGCACGGCTGTAACTCTCGCGGAGGAGCTGGTCGCCGCGCTTGGCGCCACGCCGAAGGAAGTTCACCGGGCGCGCGATCTCATCTGCGTCTTCGGCAGTCCCGACCAAATCGCCGCCCTGGCGCCGGACCACCGCCGGCTCGCCGCCCTCGGCGACTTCTGCGTGATCGCCACCGCGAAAGGCGGGGAGGGGGTGGATATCACTTCACGCTATTTCGCCGCCGCTCATGGCATCGACGAGGATCCGGTGACTGGCGTCGCCCATGTCCAGCTCGCGCCCTTCTGGGCGAAGCGCATCGGAAAGAACCCGCTCATCTGCCGGCAGGCCAGCCGGCGCGGCGGCATTCTACGTGCCGAGGTGAATGGAGAGCGGGTGAGGATCGCAGGAAGGGCGGTGCTCTACGCGCGAGGCGAATTCATCCTGCCGTGATGCGCGGCAGGCTCAATCGCCCGCGACGAAAAACTGAAGCTTGCCGTCAGGCGAAATGCCGACCCGGTAGAAATTGTAGGCTCCGAACGACTTCATCTCCTCGAAGTCACCGGCGGTGACGAGCTTGAAGAGCTCGACCATCTGAGGCTTCGTCAGCTTCTCCAGCGCCATCTGCGTGAAGTACGGCCACACATAGATCTCGTCGTCCTGGCCCGGATCATTGTGGACATGGCCCGCTTCCAGGGTTTCCAGAAGAATGGCGAGGATCTCGGTGCCTTCGCCGTCGCCGGATGCCTGCTTGAGGAAGCTGATCGGGTCGGTGTCCATGTCGCCGAAAGTCAGGACCGTGCCGTCGTCTCCCGTCTCGATATAGGGACGCAGCTTTTCGATATCGCCGGTGCGGGCGATTTCCATCAGCTTGAGGCGAAGGTCGCGAACGGGCGTCGGCAGATCGGCATCGCCATAGAAGACTTCCGCTGGCTCCTCGGCCGCCGTTGCCGCCGCATCCGTGGGCGGCACCGCATCGCCCGCGCCCGGCGTCTCGGCCTTCGGCTGCTGATCCGGTTGTTGTTGGTCTTGTTGCTGCGAGGCCGGCGCAGGCTGTTTCGCGCCGTCTTCTTTCGATGCGGGAGCTGCCTGACCGGCATCCAACGGGGGCAAGGGGACCGCGATGATACCTTCCTTCGCCGTGTCAGCGTTATCCGACCCGATCTGGGAAAGCGCCTCGGCTTGAGAAGCGGCAGCCAAGGCAGTCACAAGCACGACGGCGCGCCAAGCCGCCTGACAAGGCCAATGTCGCATCATTGCCCATCCTCTTGGACTACCGCCGCCCCTCGCGGACGATCATGCTACTGAAGCAGTTCGATCGCTCGAAACTCGCCGAATTCGACTCGCTGTTGAAGTTCCTTGACGAACTCCAGGACCTCGGCTTCACCATGAAGACGGACAAGCTCCGTCAAAGCCGTCGAAATCGCCGTCTCGGCAAGGATCTCCGCCTCGATGCCGTCGGAGATACCGTCGGCCCACGCCTCATTATGATACTCGAACGCCACCTGCTTCTTTTCAGCAGCGATGACATCATCGAGCTCTGCGCCCTGCAAATCGATCATCGAAGGGTCCCCCTGAAATGACACTTACGATTCCCACCTGGTCCTGCTTTACACCATCACGAGCGACCAAATCCGCACCAACACGCGGATCATTCGGACAAAGTTAATTGCCGTACCTTGCGCTGATCTCTCGCGACAAGCTGGAGCCCTCTTTCTGATAGCGCTCAACGGCGAGTCGGGCCGCAGGCGTACAAACACGATATGTCGATTCAAAGGCGCGGTAGCCGCTGTTGAAGCTCGCCACGAGAATGCGCCGATCAGCCTCGGACGCTTTCTGAGCGGCCAAAAGCTCCGTCATCTTGTCGCGATAAAGCCTCGCGTTCGGATCGCCGCACAACGTTCTCAAGAAGTGCACCGAGCCGAGAATCGCCGATAGCCGAGCGAGAGGCGCCATATAAGGCGCGTCCGTCGCCCGTCCTTCCGGCGCTGCATCCGCCGGGGCGTTCTCGCCCGCGCCGCTGGCTTCAGCAAATGCTGGATGAAGCGTGGCGGGAAGACCAGCCACCGCGAGCCAAGCAGCAAGAGCGAGACACGACGGCCTTAGGATAAACATGGCTATGATCTGGCCTGTCCTTTACGTCAAATCAACGACTTCGGACACGTTTGCGCGAATCACTTGGCGTGTGCGCCTTTCTGGCAACAGGACTCAGGATTGCCGAAAAGCGCGCGCTGTCTGAACGATAGGGATGAGGCCGTCGGTCAGCCGGTCCGCTCTATGAAGGGCATCGAGCTCCGCAGGGGTATGGAAACGCGCGCTTCTTGCATCGTCTCCCGCCGTGGGACGCGTCGTCCCATCAACGTCCTCCAGGGCGACGAAGACGGCCAGCACGACATGAACGGCATGCTCGGGGATCAGGATCTCATGGAACTTGAGAAAGGCGAGAGCGCCAAGCGTGATCCCGGTTTCCTCGACGACCTCTCGTCGCGCGGCGGATTCGAGAGCCTCACCGAATTCCACTTTCCCGCCGGGCAGGCTGAGGATGCCGGCATAGGGCGGCTGGGAGCGCTCGACGAGGAGAATGCGCTCGCCTGAAAAAATGCAAGCGGACACGCCGAGAAGGGGGCGGGACTTTTCCATTGTCGGAATAATTGCCGTGCGGGGCGTTTGTGGCAAGCGGCGCTGCATCCTTGACAGAACAAGACGCGTCGGGCTCATCAAGCTCATGTGCGGTCGCTACGCCCTTGCCATCTCGCCCGAACTCGTCGCCGCGCTGACCGGAGTGGCTTCGGCCGCCGGCTTTCCGCCCCGCTATAACATTGCGCCGAGCCAGCCGATCCTCATCGTCATCGGCGGGCGCGAGGAGAGGCCGGATGCCGACAATGCCGAGCGTCAGCTCAGGCTCGTTCGCTGGGGGCTGGTGCCGTCCTGGGTGAAGGACCCGAAGGCCTTTCCGCTCCTCTTCAACGCCAGGTCGGAATCGGCCGCCGAGAAGAACACCTTTCGCGCGGCGCTGCGATATCGGCGTTGTCTCGTGCCGGCTTCCGGATTCTACGAATGGCAGCGCGCGGGTAAGCGCAAGCAACCGTTTCTCATCAGGCCCCGCCAGGGCGAGTTCATGGCTTTCGCCGGCCTTATGGAAACTTGGCAGGGTGCTGACGGAAGCGAGGTCGATACGGCCGCGATCCTGACCACCAGCGCCAACGCCACGCTGGCGCCGATCCATGAGCGCATGCCGGTGATCGTGCCGCCCTCCCAGTTCGGCCGGTGGCTCGACTGCCGCTCGTTCGATGCGGCGGACGTGGCCGGGCTCATGGCGCCGGCGCCGGACGATCTTCTGGAAGCGGTTGCCGTCGTCGACGCTGTCAACAGCGCCGCGCGGATGGGACCCGAGGTGCAGACGCCCGTCGATCGCGCTATGACGGAGGCCACATCGCCGAATCAGGACGAACCAGAGCCGGAAAAGCGCAAGGGCGGACCGGCGCAGGGCTCCCTGTTCTGAGCGGCCCCCGTGTCTTGTCTATCTTCAGCCGAGGTTTCGTCCCGTGAACATCGATCTTCTGAAGCGCCTTTGTGAAACGCCGGGCGTTCCCGGCCGCGAGCGTCGGGTGCGCGAGCTCATTCTGTCGGAGGTCGAGGGCCTCTTCGACGAAACGCGTGTCGATACGCTCGGCTCGCTGATCTGCACGCGCAAGGGCAAGGGCGAGAAGCCCGAGAAGGTCATGCTGCTGTGCCATATGGACGAGATCGGTTTTCTCGTCAGCCACGTGACCGACAAGGGCTTCATTCATGTCGATCCGGTCGGCGGTTTCGACCCTCGCAACCTCTTCAGCCGGCGCGTTCTGGTCTGCACCGAGACCGGCGACCATAAGGGCGTGATGAACGCCGAGGGCAAGCCGATCCACATCCAGTCGGCCGAGGAGCGCAAGAAGATGCCGGAGCCCGACGAGTTCTTCGTCGACACCGGGCATGGCGCCGCCGCCAAGGATTTCGTCCAGGTCGGCGACTACGTCGTCATGAACGAGCCCTTCGAGGAGATGGGCGAAAAGATCGTCTCGAAGGCCCTCGACAACCGCATCGCCTGTTGGCTCGGCATCGAGACGGTGCGGGCGCTGGTGGAGCAGGGGCTCGAGCATCAGTGCGAGCTGACCGTCGCCTTCACGGCGCAGGAAGAGGTGGGCTTGCGCGGGGCGCGCACCGCGTCCTTCGGTGTCCAGCCCGACATCGGCATCGGCATCGACACCACCCTTTCCTGCGATACCCCGGGCGTGCCCGAGAAGGACCAAACCACGGTCCAGGGCAAGGGCGTCGGCATCCACATGAAGGACGGCTCCTTCATCGCCGACATCGATCTCGTCCGCGAGTTCGAGGCACTGGCCAAGGAGAAGGACATCGCCCACCAGCGCACGATCCTTCATCGCGGCGGACAGGACGGCGCGGCGGTTCAGCAGACCGCGGCGGGCTCGCGGGCCGTCGGCATCGTCGTCGGCACCCGCTACATCCACACGGTCGCGGAGATGATCGACAAGCGCGATCTCGAGGCGGCGCGCGAGTTGCTCACCGCCTTCATCGCGGCGCGCTGACCTCGCATGATTCGGCGCCTGTTTGAGTTCGAGGGCGGCTGCGGGCGATGATCGCCGCAGCCGGCGCCGGCTTCGTGCTCGGCATGAGCCTGATCATCGCGATCGGGGCGCAGAACGCCTTCATCCTGCGCCAGGGGCTGGCGCGCCAGCATGTGCTTGCGCTCTGCCTGATCTGTTCGCTCTCCGACGCCGTGCTGATCGCGGCCGGCGTCGGCGGGCTTGGCAGTCTCGTCGCCGAGCGCCCAAGCCTCATCGTCGCCGTCAGCATTGGTGGCGCGGCGTTTCTCTTCACCTATGCGGCGCTGGCGCTGAAACGCGCGCTGTCGGTCGAGGCTCTAGACGCGAGAGGGAAGGGCGAGACATCGCTTGGGGCGGCTGTTGCCACCTGCCTCGCGCTCACCTTTCTCAACCCCCATGTCTATCTCGACACGGTGGTTCTCGTCGGTTCTCTTTCAGCACGCTTCGTCACTCCAGACGCAAGGCTGGCCTATGGCATAGGCGCCGCCACGGCTTCGCTGGTCTGGTTCTTCGCCCTGGGCTATGGCGCGCGGCTGCTTGTGCCGTTGTTCGCCAAGCCGCTCGCATGGCGAATCCTGGACCTTCTCATCGCGCTGGTGATGGCGGCGCTTGCCGCCAATCTCCTAGTCGAGATCGCCTGACTGCGCGCCGAGCTCGACATGCTCGTAATAACGGCCCGCATCGTTCTGCTGCTTGCAGCAGGGGTGGCTCGCGGCCGCAACGGCGGGCAGGTTGAGAGCCTGGAAATTGCTCTCAAAAGCCATGTCGCGATCACGCTGGGACTTCGATCGGAATTCGGGAGAGGTATCGCTCATGATATCAGTCCATATGCCGTTTGTCTGAACCGGTTCCTAGACGCGGGTTGCTGCGAATTGACGACGATTTCGGCATCATAGAGGCAGGACGCTGGTCCAAGTCTGACCTTGCGCCGCAACAATGATATGTTGCCGAGGCGGCGTTGCAGCTACGTCACACGATCCGGTTCCTCCAGCGGCATATCGTCCATCTTCTAGAATTGCAGGCAGGAGGAAGCTCGCCCTTTCGTGCTTCGTCCCCCGCCCTGGGGTTTGTGGTTCGCGCCTTTGGTGATAGCGCAAGGGACCAAAGACACGGCGGCGCGTCGGCAACCATGCGCTATGTCAAAGGCCGCCCAGGAGAGAGTGATGGACGACGGATACCGCGGGCTGAGGCTGTTCAACACCATGACCCGGACCAAGGAGGAGTTTCGCCCTCTGGACTGGCAGACCTCCGGCAAGCCGGAAGCCGAGCGCCGCGTGACGATGTATGTCTGCGGGCCGACCGTCTACGACTACGCCCATATCGGCAATGCCCGGCCCGTCGTCGTGTTCGACGTGCTCTTTCGGCTCCTGCGCCACCTCTATGGCGCCGATCATGTCGCCTATGCGCGCAACATCACCGACGTCGACGACAAGATCAACGCACGGGCGGCGCGCGACTATCCCGACCTTCCGCTCAACGAGGCGATCGCCAAGGTGACGTCGGCCACCGCCGAGCAGTTTCATAAGGATATCGCGGCACTCGGCGCACTGCCGCCGACCATCGAACCCCGGGCGACCGACCACATCGCCGGAATGCGTGCGATGATCGACAAGCTGGTCGAGAACGGCCATGCCTATGTCGCCGAGGGGCACGTGCTCTTCCACACGCCGTCGATGGCCGATTACGGCCAGTTGTCCCGGCGCTCGCTCGACGAGATGATCGCGGGCGCGCGGATCGAAGTGGCGAGTTACAAGAAGGACCCCTCGGATTTCGTGCTGTGGAAGCCTTCTTCCGAAGGTGAGCCCGGCTGGCCGTCGCCGGCCGGCATCGAGGGGCTTGGCCGCCCCGGTTGGCATATCGAGTGCTCGGCCATGAGCGCGGAGCATCTCGGCCCCGTCATCGATATCCACGGCGGCGGGCTTGATCTCATCTTCCCCCACCACGAGAACGAGATCGCCCAGTCGCGCTGCGCGCACGACACCGAGAGGATGGCCCAGGTCTGGATGCACAACGGCTATCTCCAGGTCGAAGGTCGCAAGATGTCGAAATCGGAAGGGAATTTCGTCACGATTGATGATGTGCTTCGAAAGCCCGTTCCTGCGCTCGTTGGGTTGAATGACGGCTCTACGCACGAAAAATATAGAAGAGCCTGGAACGGTCGAGTCGCACGGCTCGTGATGTTAATGACGCACTACCGTCAGCCGTTGGATTGGACAGACCGACAATTTTATCAGGCCTATAACGAGCTTCTAAGCTGGCATGATATTCTAGCTTTGCATAGTTATGACCATTCGGTTGAGCATGAATATGCGGACGGATTTATAGATGCGCTTTGCGATGATTTAAATATATCTGATGCAATTACAATTCTTCGTCGGCTGTATAAGGAGGGGGTTTACTGGGAGCTTGGGGCGGGCATGAAATTACTTGGGCTTTTTGACCCAGGCTTTCTCGATTGGGATTCCATTATGGTCGTCCCTGTCGATCCCGAGTTTCTCGAGAAACAGATCTCCCAACGGCTGGACTTCATCAAGGCGAAGAACTGGGCCGAGGCCGATCGCATTCGCGACGAACTTCAGGCCAAGGGCATCCAGCTCAAGGACGGCAAGGACCCGGCGACGGGCGAGCGCGTAACGACGTGGGAGGTCAAACGTTGAGCGAAACACCGTCGCTCTATCCGCCGATCGAACCCTATCGCTCCGGGCGCCTGCCGGTCAGCGGCGGGCATGAGATCTACTGGGAGCTCTGCGGCAATCCCGAAGGCAAGCCCGCCGTGTTTCTTCATGGCGGACCGGGCTCTGGCTGCAGCCCCGCCCATCGACGGCTCTTCAATCCGGCGCGCTACAACGTGCTCCTGTTCGATCAGCGCGGCTGCGGGCGCTCGATGCCGACAGGCTCTCTCGACGGCAACACCACGTGGGACCTCGTCGAGGATATCGAGCGCCTGCGCGAGCTCGCGGGCGTCGAGCGATGGCTGGTCTTCGGCGGCTCCTGGGGCGCCGCGCTGGCGCTCGCCTATGCCGAGGCCCATCCGGATCGCGCCAGCGGATTGATCTTGCGCGGCGTCTTCACCTGTCAGCGTTCGGAGCTGGACTGGTTCTATGGCGGCGGCGCGGCGAAGCTCTTTCCGGACAAGTGGGAGGAGTTTCTCCGCCCGATTGCCGAGGCGGAGCGCGGCGACCTGATCACCGCCTATCGCGAACGCCTGACTCATGCAGACCGGGCGGTGCGCCTGGAGGCCGCGCGCGCCTGGGCCGACTGGGAGGGGCAGACGGTGACGCTGCGCACACGGGCGCGCTCGGTGGGCATGCCGAGCGCCAGCGAGGCCACCATCGCCTTCTCACGGATCGAGAATCACTACTTTCTCAATCACGCCTGGCTGGAGGAGGGGCAGTTGATCCGGGACGCCGATCGCATTCGCTCGATTCCCGGCGTGATCGTACAAGGGCGCTATGACGTGGTCACGCCGGCGGTGACGAGCTGGGCACTCTCCAAGGCTTGGCCGGAGGCGGAATACCGGATGGTCGAGGGGGCCGGGCACGCATTCTCCGAGCCGGGAATTCTCGAGGAGCTGCTCGCCGCCACCGACCGCTTTGCCAGATCCTGAACGGCGCGTAGGCTGATCGGAAGCCGGAGGAGATTCCTTCCTGTTTCGACGAGGGACGCGATGACGCTCGAGAACAAGCCAGTCTACACCGGTGGTTGCCAGTGCGGCGCCGTCCGCTTTCGTATCGACGGCGCCCTTAAGAAGGCGTCCATCTGCCATTGCCGCATGTGCCAGAAGGCGTTCGGTAACTTCTTCGCGCCGCTGGTCAGCGTTCATCTCGCCGATCTCTCGTGGACGCGGGCGGAGCCCAAGCGTTTTCAATCGTCCAACAAGGTGCTTCGCGGCTTCTGTTCGGAGTGCGGGACGCCGCTGACCTACGAGGCACCGGACGGCGTCGCGCTTGCCATCGGAGCCTTCGACGACCCTTCGGCCATTCCGCCGGTGATCCAGTACGGCCTGGAGGCTAAGCTTCCCTTTGTGGATCGCCTGTGCGATCTGCCGAGCCGCTCCACCGAAGAGGATGCCGAGCAAAATCCCTATCTCGAGGGAATCGTCTCCTACCAGCAGCCCGACTTCGAGACGGATGGCACAACCGGCGACAAGCCGTGACCCGCCGCGGGACGTGCGAAAATCCATCAATAAAAATGATGGATGCCATGAAGGAAAATCGGGCTGTCGCGACGCTTTGACGCTGCTACATCTGTCGCCTTGGTCCATGGAGCGGTGACGGGATGGCGGCGGAAACAGAAGATAGGCGCGGCTTTCTCTACGCACTCGGCGCCTATGGCATCTGGGGGTTCATCCTCCCGATCTACCTCAAGAGTCTGGCCGACGTCCCTCCGCTGGAGGTCCTCGCGCACCGCATCATCTGGTCGCTGCCCGTCGCGGTTCTGATTCTCTGGTTGCAAGGTGTGCTGGGGGGCGTCTGGCGCCATTTTCGCAGCCCGCGGACGCTGGCTCTCGCGACGCTGACGGCGACACTCGTCTCCGTCAACTGGGGCACGTACATCTATGCCGTCGGAAGTGGTCAGATGGTCGCTGCGGCGCTCGGCTACTACGTGAATCCACTGCTCAACGTGGTGCTGGCCGCGATCTTTCTCGGCGAGCGGCCGACGCGAATCCAGGGCGGCGCGATTGCGCTGGCGGTGATCGGC
Organism: Consotaella salsifontis; assembly: GCF_900167365.1. Classification (GTDB taxonomy): domain Bacteria; phylum Pseudomonadota; class Alphaproteobacteria; order Rhizobiales; family Rhizobiaceae; genus Consotaella; species Consotaella salsifontis. The sequence goes on from NZ_FUXL01000020.1 coordinate 42,707, forward strand.
GTCGCTGTGATGGCCGTGGAAAAGGGCGGCTTGCCGTGGCTGTCGCTCGTCCTGGCCTTGAGCTTCGGGCTCTACGGTCTGATCCGCAAGATGGTGCCGGTGGGCGCATCCGAGGGATTCTTCGTCGAGGTGACGATCCTCTTCCTGCCGTCTCTCGCCCTTCTGATGCTGGCGCCGAGCAGCGGCGGCTTCCTGGTCGACATACGGGAGACGGCGTTGCTGGTCGCCGCCGGCCCGCTCACGGCCGCGCCTCTCATCCTCTATGCCGCCGGCGCGAGGCTTCTGCGCTTCACCACGATCGGCATTCTGCAATACCTGACGCCGACCTGCGTCTTCTTCATCGCGGTGTTCGTCTATGGCGAGCCTTTCTCAGCGGGCCAGCTCGTCGCCTTCGCCTTCATCTGGAGTGCTCTGGCGCTCTATACGTACTCGCTCTTCAGCCGGAAGCGGACGGCCTCGTCGCCTGAGGCCCGCTCCGGCGACGAGGCGAGGCAACGCTGCCCCGCCGAATAGGCGATCACCCGGCGCGGGAGCGCGGATTACATCCGCTTGATGTCGTCGGAGCCTTCTTGCTCCGCCGGGTGCGGCGCTGCCGCCAGGATTGCTGGCACGATCTCTTCCGCGCGGTCGATGACGAGCGGACGCACCTGATGGGCGGTGTGGATGAAACCCGCATCGGCCATATGGTCGATGAGCCCGAGAAGCGGGTCCCAGAAGCCCGCGATATTCGCGATGGCAATGGGCTTGGCGTGGCGGCCGAGCTGGCTCCAAGTCATGATCTCGATCAGTTCCTCCAGTGTGCCGATGCCGCCCGGCAGGGCGACGAAGGCATCGGAGTGCTCGAACATCATGTGCTTGCGCTGGTGCATGTTGTCCGTGACGTGGAGTTCGTCGAGGCTGCCGAGCTCAGCCTCCGATGCTTCCTTGTGGATGAGGAAGCGCGGAATGATGCCGGTCACGGCGCCGCCGCCGCGATGCACCGCATCGGCCACAGCCCCCATGATGCCCTTGGTGCCTCCGCCATAGACGAGCCGGATACCGGCTTCGGCCATGGAGCGACCGAGTGCTTCGGCGGACGCCATATGGATGGGATCGCGGCCGGGGGAGGAGCCGCAATAGACGCAGATGGATCGAATCGTGTTCATGGATGGAAGCGTTCCCCGCAACTGCCTGTCTGGTCAAGCGAAACCGCCGGCCGTGCGCCAGGCGCGCTGGCGCTGCCCTCTCTTAAGCGTCGGCCGGCGAGTGAGTTGGATCAAATGGCCGTCTTGAGAGCGTCCTCGATATAGATCTCGCGAAGCCGGCGCGAAAGCTCGCCGGGCCGGCCTTCGCCGATGGCGGCGCCGTCGATCTCCACCACCGGCATCACGAAGAGCGAGGCCGAGGTAATGAAGGCTTCGCGCGCATTCTTCGCTTCCTCGATCGAAAAGCCGCGCTCCTCGACCTTGAGGCCCTTTTCTTCGGCAAGGCGCAGCGTCGCGGCACGCGTGATGCCGTGAAGGATCGACTGGGACTTCTCGCGAGTGACGATGGTTCCTTCCGAGGTGACGATGTAGGCGTTGTTGGAGGAGCCCTCCGTCACCAGCCCGTCGCGCACCATCCAGGCGTCGTCGACATGGGCGTGCTTGGCCGCCATCTTGGCGAGGCAGGGATAAAGAAGCTGCACCGTTTTGATGTCGCAGCGGCCCCAGCGGATGTCGTCGATCGAGATCACCTTGAGCCCCGTGCCGGCCGCAGGGTTTTCGATGACCTTCTTGGCCTGGGTGAAGAGGACGAGCGTCGGCTTGGTGTCCGCCGGAGGGAAGGCAAAATCGCGATCGCCGGCACTGCCGCGCGTCACCTGAAGATAGATCAGCCCCTCGTCGATATCGTTGCGCGTCACGAGCTCGCGGTGGATCGCCAGCATCTCCTCGTCACTCACCGGCGAGGACAGCGCCAGCTCGCCGAGGGACCGCCTCAGCCGCGCCATATGCCCGTCGAAGTCGATGAGCTTGCCCCGGACCACCGAGGTCACTTCATAGACGGCGTCGGCGAACAGAAAGCCGCGGTCGAAGATCGAGACCGTCGCCTCCTCTTCAGGCAAATAGCTGCCATTGACGTAGACGGTGCGGCTCATGAGAAACTTCCTTCTTGAGGTCGAAGCAGCGCGGGAGGATGCGCTGGACCCGATGAACTAGCGCTTCCGCAACCCCTGCTGCAAGGCGCATCTGCATCAAATTTGACAGTGCCTCGACTCTGTTCAAATCGGCGGCGTTGCGACCCGAACCGCGAAATATGCCCGCGGCGGCAGGGACGCCTCCCCCTTAACGCCTCCATTTCCCATTGTGGTCATTTCGCGACCTCTCTTGCGCAGATGAGTGCCTTGAGGTACGTACATCATCAATCGCTCGGCGCCGGTGCGGCGAGCATCATCTCAGGGAGATTCAGGCATGACGGTGACTTCGTTCTTCAATCGCCAGACGCCGGTGAAATTCGAAGGGGAGGGCTCGACCGATCCTCTCGGCTTCCGATTCTACGACAAGGACCGGATGGTCATGGGCAAGCGGATGGAGGACCATCTGCGCTTCTCCGCCGCCTATTGGCACTCGTTCACCTGGCCGGGCGGCGATCCCTTCGGCGGCGAGACATTCAACCGGCCGTGGATGCACGGCGCCGATCCGCTGGCGCTGGCCCGGCAGAAGGCCGACGTCGCCTTCGACATGTTCGAGCTGCTCGACATGCCGTTCTTCGCCTTCCATGATGTCGACGTGGCGCCGGAAGGCGCCTCGCTGAAGGAGTCGATCGCCAACCTCAACGCCATCGTCGAGATCTTCGAGAAGAAGATGGAGACGTCGAAGACGAAGCTCCTGTGGGGTACGGCGAACCTCTTCTCCAACCGCCGCTTCATGGCGGGCGCTGCCACCAACCCGGACCCCGACGTCTTCGCCTATGCCTGCGGTCAGGTGAAGGCGGCGATCGACGCCACCAAGCGCCTGAACGGCGCCAACTACGTGTGCTGGGGCGGGCGCGAAGGCTATGAGACGCTGCTCAACACCAACCTCAAGCGCGAGCTCGACCAGCTCGGCCGCTTCCTGTCCATGCTCGTCGACTACAAGCACAAGATCGGTTTCAACGGCCCGATCCTGATTGAGCCGAAGCCCAAGGAGCCGACCAAGCACCAGTACGACTACGACGTCGCGACGGTCTACGGCTTCCTGGAGCGCTACGACCTGCTCCAGGACGTTAAGGTCAATATCGAGCAGAACCACGCCATCCTCGCCGGACATTCCTTCGATCACGAGGTGCGGCTGGCCTATGCGCTCGGCATCTTCGGCTCGATCGACATCAACCGTGGCGACGATCTTCTCGGCTGGGACACCGACCAGTTCGCGATGAACGTCGGCGAACTGACGCTGCTGATGCACGAGATCCTGAAGCACGGCGGCTTCACCACCGGCGGCATGAACTTCGATGCCAAGATCCGTCGCCAGTCGATCGATCCGGACGACCTCCTGATCGCGCACGTTGCCTCGATGGACGCCGCCGCGCGCGGCCTGCTCGCGGCGGAGAAGATGCTCGCCGACAAGGCGCTCGAAGGCCCGGTCGCCGCGCGCTATGCCGGCTGGGACGAGGCCGAGGGCAAGGCCGTGCTCGCTGGCGAGCGCAGCCTGGAGCAGGTGGCTGAGCGCGCGCTCGGGCTCAACCCGCAGCCGCGCTCCGGTCGCCAGGAGTATCTTGAGGGCGTGCTCAACCGCTACGTCTGAGCAGCGCGTAAAATCCTGCACGACCTTCGGAAAAAGATGCCGAGCCGGACAGGATCAAGTGCGTTAAGCGAAGGGGGAAAGCCCTTCGCTCATCGCCGAGAGGAGATGGCTGGCCTTCGCCGCGCCAGACGCGGCGAAGCTCGAAATGGGCGAAAGAGACCCTCGGGAAGGACAACAAGCGATGCAGACATATCTTGGACTCGATCTCGGCACCTCCTCTCTCAAGGCGTTGCTGATCGACGAAAACCAGGCGCCGATCGGTACAGCCAGTGTGCCTCTGACGGTCGAGCGGCCGCATTTCGGCTGGTCCGAACAGGACCCCAAGAGCTGGATTTCGGCGACGGAGGCCGTGCTCGACCAGCTCAAGGCGGCACATCCGGCGGAGCTCGCCGCCGTGGCGGGCATCGGCCTTTCGGGCCATATGCACGGCGCGACGATCCTGGGGGAGGGCGACGAGGTTCTGCGCCCCTGCATCATGTGGAACGACACGCGCTCCCATGAGGAAGCCAAGGAGCTCGACACCGAAGAGGCGCGGGCAATCACCGGCAACATCGTCTTCCCCGGCTTCACGGCGCCGAAGCTGCTTTGGGTGAAGCGTCACGAGCCGGAGCTCTTCGCCAAGGTGAAGCGCGTTCTTCTGCCCAAGGACTATCTGAGACTTTGGCTCACGGGCGAGGCGGTGTCGGAGATGTCCGACTCGGCCGGCACGTCCTGGCTCGATACGGGCAAGCGCGACTGGTCGCCGGTGATGCTCGCCAAGACGGACCTTCCGCTTTCCGCCATGCCGCGCCTTGTCGAGGGCACGGAATCAAGCGGCGGCCTGCGCGCCGAACTCGCCTCCAAATGGGGCATCAAGGCGGGCGTGGCCGTTGCCGGCGGCGGCGGTGACAACGCGGCGTCTGCCTGCGGCGTCGGCGTCGTGGCGCCCGGAACCGGATTCCTGTCGCTCGGCACCTCGGGCGTGCTCTTCACCTCGTCGGCGGGCTACGACCCGCGCCCCGAGACCGCGCTCCACACCTTCTGTCATGCCATTCCGGGCCTGTGGCACCAGATGGGCGTGACGCTCTCGGCCGCCGGCTCGCTGGAGTGGCTCTCGAAGCTGCTCGAGGAGAAGCCGGGCGACCTGACGGCGCGCCTCGGCGACACGCTCGAAGGCCCGAGCCGGCTCGTCTTCCTGCCGTACCTGTCGGGCGAGCGCACGCCGCACAACGATGCCGCGATCCGTGGTGTCTTCGCGGGGCTCGAGGCGGATACGGACCGCGCCGCCATGGTCAAGGCCGTGCTGGAAGGTGTCGCCTTCTCGATGCGTGACTGCGTCGAGGCCGGCGGCGGCACGGAGACGGTGGACAAGCTGATCGCGGTCGGCGCGGGCTCGCGCTCGCGCTATTGGCTGAAGCTCATGGCGACGGTGCTCGAAACCGAGATCGTGCTGCCGCAGAGCGGCGATTTCGGCGCGGCCTTCGGCGCGGCGCGCCTCGGCCTTTGCGCGGCGACGGGCGCCGATCCTTTGTCCGTGCTCACCGTTCCCCCGCTGGCGGATCGCTTCCAGCCGGAGGAAAGCCTGATCGGACCCTTCCGCGATGCCTACCGCCGCTACCGCGCCCTCTACCCGGCGGTGAAGAGCGTTCTTCAGGGCTGATTTCGGACGCGGCGCTCTCCTCCCAGGCGCCGCATCCACCAAGTCCTGACATGCAGAAAGCCCCGGCGTCGAAACCGGGGCTTTCCGCTTTTTCAGGATTGGCGCGCGCCGAGCTTATTTCTCGGCGACGTAGTCGTACTTGCCGTCCTTCCACTCGTAGACGACGTAGCCAGGCAGGGTGACATCACCCTTGTCGTCGAACTCGAGCTTGCCGACGACGGTGTCGAAGGTGCCCTCGTCGAGGCCCTTGACGACGGCGTCATGCTCGGTCGAGCCGGCCTTTTCGGCCGCGTCTGCCCAGGCCTGGATCGCGGCGTAGGTGTAGAGCACATAGCCTTCCGCCGTCTGGCCCTTGGCGGCGAGCGCGTCGACGACCGGCTTGGCCTCGGCGTTCTTGCGCGGATCTGGCGAGAAGGTCATCAACGTGCCCTGGCCGGCGTCGCCGGTGATGGCCCAGTACTCGTCGGTGACGAGGGCGTCGCCCGACATGATCAGGGTCTTCATGCCCTGTTCCTTCATCTGGCGGGCCATCAGACCGGCCTCCGGATGATAGCCGCCGACATAGACGAGCCCGACGCCGGCCTGCTTCAACTTAGTGACGAGGGCGGTGTAGTCCTTCTCGCCGGCGGTGTAGGACTCAACCAGCACCGGGTCCTTGCCGGCAGCTTTCAGAGACTTTTCCGTCTCGTCGGCCAAGCCCTTGCCATAGGCCGACTTGTCGTTGATCACCGCAACCTTGGTGTCCGGGAAGTGCTTGGCGATGTACTCGCCGGCCACGGCGCCCTGCTGGTCGTCACGGCCGCAGACGCGGTAGATTCCAGGCCCGGGGCGCTGATCGGTGAAGGCGGGATTGGTCGAGGCCGGCGAGATCTGGACGATGCCTTCATCCGCATAGACCTGGCTGGCCGGGATCGAGGAGCCCGAGCAGAAATGGCCCGCGACGAACGGCACGCCCTGCGAGGCGAACTGGTTGGCGACGGCCACAGCCTGCTTCGGGTCGCAAGCGTCGTCACCCACCGACAGGACCAGCTTCTCACCGAGGACGCCGCCCTTGGCGTTGATGTCCTCGACGGCCTGCTGCGCGCCGATCTTCAACTGCTGTCCGAAGGCGGCATACTGGCCGGTCATCGGACCCGCGACGCCGATGGTAATATCGGCGAACGCCGCGCCGGCAAAAAGTGCATTCACTGCGGCGGCTGTCAGGAGTACTTTCTTCATAACACCTTCCCTTTGTCGTTCTGTGCGGCATGAAGCAGATCTGTTCTCCCCGATCTGCATGGGATGGGCTTAACCGCTGGACGCCGGATCGAAGCTCCGGGGCGTTCCAAGCGGGTTATTTCATGTTGCTTTCCCGCGTTGCCAGAAAGTCATATTGGCGCTGCATCTGGTGTCCGCGGACGACGGAGCGCCCGGCCGCGGCCCAGGCCATCAGCACCACGAGATCCACGATCGCATAGTGAAGCGCCGTTCCAAACCCGGCGAGCGGCAGGAAGAACGTGCCGTGGAACAGGCTGAAATGGATGAAGCGCACCGCGATCGTGAGGAGCACGACATAGGCTGCGGCGACCGCCCATCCGCTCCAGGTGAGGGCGGTCGAGCGGCCGATCATCCAGGCGGCGCCGCCGCCCAGGATCACCGTGACGAAGATGAACTCGCCGAGCGAGCTTTCCCAGAGAAGCGCGTTGGCCATCAGTGGGCTCCTCCCTCGAGATAGGCGCTGCGGACTTCTTCCCGCGCCAGCAGTTCGCGGCCCGTGCCCGACATGGTGATGGCGCCATTCACCATCACATAGCCTCGGTGGGCGAGGCGCAAGGCATGGAAGGCGTTCTGCTCCACAAGGAAGACCGTGAGGCCCTGGCTCTGGTTCAGTTCCCGGATCGCATCGAAGATCTGCTTGACGATCAATGGCGCGAGGCCGAGCGAGGGCTCGTCGAGAAGCAGAAGGCGAGGGCGGCTCATCAGCGCCCGACCGATTGCCAGCATTTGCTGTTCGCCGCCCGAAAGCGTGCCGCCGCGCTGCCCCTGGCGCTCGCGCAGGCGCGGGAAAAGCTCGAAGACCTGACGCAGGTCGTCGTCGAAATAGGCCTCGTCCTGAAGGAGCGCCCCCATCTGCAAGTTTTCCATCACCGTCATTCGGCCGAAGATGCGCCGGCCTTCGGGAGACTGCGCGATGGATTTCGCCATGATCGTGTGGGTGGGGAGGCGCGTGATGTCCTCGCCGCGATAGATGACCTGCCCGTTACGCGCCTGCGGATTGCCGCAAATGGTCATCATCAGCGTTGACTTGCCGGCGCCGTTGGCGCCGATCATGGTGACGATCTCGCCCTCGTAGACGTCGATATCGATGCCGCGAAGCGCCTGAATCTTGCCGTAGAAGGTTTCCACCCCCCGAACAGACAGAAGTGGCGCGCCCTTCATCCCCTCCTCGACCATTACCGCGCTCATGGCCGCACTCCTTCCGCGTTCGCCGGGGCGGCCGGCGTCGGCGCCACATCGTGGTCCAGATCGTTCTCCACCTCGTCGACCTCGGTATCGTCGACGCCAAGATAGGCCGCGATCACCTTCGGGTCGCTGCGCACCGCATCCGTCGTGCCGTCGGAGATTTTTCGTCCGTAATCGAGGACGATGACGTGGTCCGAAATTTCCATGACCACGCCCATATCGTGCTCGATGAGCAGCACGGAGACGCCGTGCTCGTCGCGGATGTACTTGATCAGCGTGTTGAGGTCCGCCGATTCGCGCGGATTGAGCCCCGCCGCCGGCTCGTCCAGGCAAAGCAGGACGGGATCTGTGCACATGGCCCTGGCGATCTCGAGCCGACGCTGGGCGCCGTAGGAAAGGTCCGCGGCCGGATCGTCCGCCCGGTCGAGAAGGTTGGCATGGCTCAGCCAGAAGATCGCCTTTTCCTTGGCGGCCTCGGCTGCCCGGCGATACCCCGGCAGCCCGAGCAGCCCGAAGATGGTGTAGCCGGAGGCGGCCATCAGGCGGTTGTGCTGAGCCACCAGCAGGTTTTCCAGAACCGTCATGCCGCCGAACAGGCGGATGTTCTGGAAGGTGCGGGCGACGCCGGCGACCTCGGTGATCTTGAAGTCGCTCATGCGCTCCAGGAGGAAGACCGATCGTTCCCCGTCCCTGGAGAACTGATTACCGCTGGTGGTGAGTTCGTCCACCATGGCGTCACTGACGCCACGTCCCCGGCGCAGGGAGATGCGCCCCTCGGTTGGCTTGTAGAAGCCGGTGACGCAGTTGAAGACGGTCGTCTTGCCGGCGCCGTTCGGCCCGATCAACGCGGTGATGTCTCCGCGCCCGACATTGAAGGAAAGGCTGTCGATGGCGGTGAGGCCGCCGAAGCGCATGGTGAGGTTCTCGACCTTGAGGACGGGGTCCTGGGTCCAGCGTGGTGACATTTCAGACATCAATGACCCTCGCCCTGTGCGACCATGTCGGCGCCGATCTTCTTCTTTTCCTTGTAGATGGCGGATGGCGAGCGGGACGAGACGAGGCCCCGGGGCTTCCAGACCATGATCAGCACCATGGCGAGCCCGAAGAACAGCATCCGGTATTGCGTCGGATCGAAGCTCGGGCCGAAGAAGTCCGTCAGGACGCCGAGATTGCGCAGCATCTCGATGCCGCCGATCATCACCACAGAGGCGATGACCACGCCCACCTGCGAACCGAGGCCACCGAGAACCACGATCGCCAGGATGATGGCCGACTCCATGAAGGTGAAGCTTTCTGGCGAGATGAAGCCCTGGCGCGTCGCGAAGAAGGAGCCGGCGAAACCGCCGAACATGGCCCCGGTGGCGAAGGCCGTCAGCTTGACGTTGGTGGTGTTGATGCCCAGCGAACGACAGGCGATCTCGTCCTCGCGGAGCGCCTCCCAGGCGCGCCCGACCGGAAGCTTGCGCAGGCGCAGCGTGATGAAGTTGGTCAGGAGAGCCAGCGCCAGGATGATATAATAGAGGAAGACGAAGCGCTGGATCGGCGAATAGTCGAGGCCGAAGTAGTCCGAGAACGAGCCTTCGCCTCGGCTGAATTCCAGGCCGAAAAGGGTTGGCTTAGGAATGCCGAGAAGGCCGTTCGGACCGCCGGTGAAATCCGCCCAGTTGAGAAGCACGACGCGGATGATCTCGCCGAAGGCAAGGGTGACGATGGCCAGATAGTCGCCCCGAAGACGCAGCACGGGAAAGCCAAGCATCAAGCCCCAGAGCGCGGCGAAAAGGCCGGCCATCGGCAAGCAGACCCAGAAGCCGAGGCCGAAATTCTGCGACAGCAACGCAAAGGAGTAGGCCCCGACCGCGTAGAAGGCGACGTAGCCGAGATCGAGAAGCCCGGCGAGGCCGACGACGATGTTGAGGCCCCATCCGAGCATCACGTAGGTGAGGATGAGAATGGCGAGATCGAGGATGTAGCGGTTCTGGCTCGGGAAGAGAGTGTCGAGGAGTATCGGCAGCGTCAGCGCGATGAGCAGGAAGACGACGGCGAGCACCTTGCCGAGGCCGACCGCAGCGGCCCCGCGCGCGCCTTTCGCGGCACCGGATGCCTTCGTGCGGTCCGCCCGATAGAGGAAGAAGGACAGAAGAAACCGGCCGACAAAGGCGATTGCGATCCAGGACAGCCAAACCGGCCAGCGGACAGTGAGCTCAAGGCCGCCTATGGCGATTTCCGTGCGGAAGGCAAAGAAGAACAATGTGATCGCGGCCACGATGCCCGCCGTGATCGCGGCTTCTCGGAGCGATCCCGCCAGGCGGGACTCTGGGGTCGCGGCCTCGACGAAGGGCGGCTCGCCCTGCGCGGCCCGGCGGCGCTCCTCGTCCTGGCGTTCCGCGCCTTCGGGAGTGGTGTCTGCGGTGGGGTCGAAGCTGGACATGACGGCTCAGACCTTCTCGACTTCCGGCCGGCCGAGGAGGCCCGAGGGCATGAAGATCAGCACGATGGCGAGGATAGAGAACGCCGCGACGTCCTTGTACTCGACCGAGAAATATCCGGACCAGAAAGTCTCGATGAGGCCGATGGCGAGCCCGCCGAGCATGGCGCCGGGCAGGGAGCCGATGCCGCCAAGGACCGCGGCGGTAAAGGCCTTAACGCCGGCCAGAAAGCCGATGTAGAAGTCGATCACGCCGTAATAGAGCAGGTACATGATGCCGGCGACGGCGGCGAGGCCGGCGCCCATGACGAAGGTCAGCGAAATGGTGCGGTCGACGTTGACGCCAAGCAGCGCTGCCATCTTCTGGTCCTGCTCGCAGGCGCGCTGCTGACGGCCGAGCGACGTGCGGTTGATGACGGTGGTGAAGCCCGCCATCAACACGACCGTGGTCACGATGATGATCATCTGCATCGTGGAGAGCTGGACGACGATGCCGTCGCTGCTGCTGAGAAGCGTAACGCCGCCGGTGATCTGTGGGGGCAGGGGCTTGATGCGCGCGCCCTGGGTCACCTGGACGAAGTTTTGCAGGAAGATCGACATTCCGATGGCCGTAATCAGCGGCGCGAGCCGGAAGGAGCCGCGCAACGGCCGGTAGGCCACGCGCTCGATCGACCAACCCCAGAGCGCGGTGAAGCCCATGGCCACGATCAATATGATGAGGAGCACCAGCGGAAGAAACGTGATCCCAAGCGATGCCAGGACAAGAAAAGCGGTCAGCGCGATGAAGGAGCCGATCATGAAGATTTCGCCGTGGGCGAAGTTGATCATGCCGATGATGCCATAGACCATGGTGTAGCCGATGGCGATCAACCCGTAGATCGAGCCGAGGGTAATCCCGTTTATCAACTGTTGGAGAAAATATTCCATGAACGTCCTATCGCTGTCATGTTCCGGCCAGTGAAGAACAGCGTCAATTTCAAGGCCGGTCAAGCTGCGCCCTTCCCTAAGGCATGATCATTTTCATAGCAGCGCGATCTGCGCAAGCCCGGCGACCATAGGTTGGCGCTGCGACAACGAGCGGGGGAGCCAAACCGGAAATTGCCCCTTGCGCGCGGGCGACGTAGGTGCTCGATTTGGAGGCGTGACCACGATTCCGGCAGGCGCGGCGAAAAACGCCGCGTTTTGTGCGTCAAAAGGACGCTCCCGCGTCTCACCTCCCTGACGCGGCAGCTGGCAAGGAAAGCGAAGAATGCTGAAGACCCCGTACCTGTTGTTCCTGGGCGACGCGCCCGATGCATTGGCTGCCAAGGTTGCGCAGGGCATTCGCGACTGGCGGCCCGAGCACTGTCTCGGCCAGCTGCGCCTGCCCGGCTGCAAGGCCGATATGCGCCTGCCGGATATGACCGTGGCCGAAGCTGCGGCGAAAGGCGCCAAGACGCTGGTGGTTGGCGTGGCCAACCGTGGGGGTATCATCGGCCCGAGTTGGATCGCCGCGCTCAAGGAGGCGCTGGCCATGGGAATGGACGTCGCTTCCGGCCTTCACAACCTGCTTCGCGACGAGCCCGAACTGGTGGCGGCGGCGAAGACGGGGGGCGCCGCGCTCCACGATGTCCGGTTGCCGAGCGTCAAATATCCCATCGCCACGGGCAAGAAGCGGACCGGCAAGCGCTGCCTCGCCGTCGGCACCGATTGTTCGGTGGGCAAGATGTACACGGCGCTGGCCATGGAGCGCGAGATGCGCACGCGGGGCATGAAGGCGACGTTCCGCGCCACGGGCCAGACCGGCATTCTCATCACCGGCGAAGGTGTCCCGTTGGATGCCGTCGTCGCCGATTTCATGGCGGGCGCGGTGGAGTGGCTGACGCCGGACAACGAACCCGATCATTGGGATCTGATCGAGGGGCAGGGAAGCCTGTTTCACGCATCCTACTCGGGCGTCACAATGGCGCTGGTTCATGGCGGGCAACCGGACGCGCTGGTCCTCTGCCATGAGCCGACCCGCCCGCATATGCGCGGCCTGCCGGACTATCGCCTGCCCTCGCTGGAAGATCTGCGAGATGTGGCTATGCGTCTGGCGCAGATCGTGAATCCGGCGGTGGAGGCGATCGGCGTCTCCGTCAACACATCGGCCATGAGCGAAGAGGAAGCCATGGCCTATCTTGCCGATACCGAGGCGCGGATGGGGCTGCCAACCGTCGATCCGTTCCGCTATGGCGTCGGCCGCCTCGTGGACAAACTCATATGACCGAACTTGCCATTACCCCCGAAGTCTTTCCGATTGCTGGTTCTTTTACGATCTCGCGCGGCTCGCGCACCGAATCGCCAGTGGTCACGGCCAGCCTCCTCGACGGAAACCGACGGGGATGGGGCGAATGCTTTCCGCTGCCGCGCTATGGCGAGTCGGTGGACAGCGTGGTCGAAACGCTGAACGGGGTATGGGATGAGATCCTTGGTGGTCTCGACCGGGAGGGGCTTCAGCAGCGCCTCCCCGCCGGGGCCGCCCGAAATGCACTCGACTGCGCCTTCTGGGATCTGGAAGCCAAGCGGGCAGGTGTACCGGTCCATGCGCTGGCGGGGCTTCCCGAGCCTCAGCCGCTGGTGACGGCCTACACGCTCTCACTTGCCGATCCGGCGACCATGCGGGAGAAGGCGCAGGCCAACGCCCATCGTCCGCTCCTCAAGCTCAAGCTCGGCGGCGAGGGCGATATCGCGCGGCTAGAAGCTGTGCGGCAAGGGGCGCCCAACGCACGGATCATCGTGGATGCCAACGAAAGCTGGACGCCCGATCTTTACCGCGAGCTCGCTCCCGTGTTGATTCGCCTCGGCGTTGCCATGGTCGAGCAGCCGCTTCCGGCGGGAAAGGACGAGGCACTGGCCGAGATGGAACGCCCCTTGCCGGTCTGCGCGGACGAATCTTGTCATGACTGCGAGACGCTCGGACCCCTTAAGGGTCGGTACGACATGATCAACATCAAGCTCGACAAGACCGGCGGCCTGACAGAAGCGCTGGCGTTGAAGGACGAGGCGCTTTCTGCCGGCTTCAAGGTCATGGTGGGTTGCATGGTCGGTTCTTCGCTGGCCATGGCGCCGGCCGTGCTTGTCGGCCAAGGAGCGACATTCGTCGACCTCGACGGACCGCTTCTGCTCGCCAGGGATCGCGAGGGCGGCCTCGTCTACGACGAAAAGGGGGTTCATCCGGCTTTGCCGGCGTTGTGGGGATGATCGGTCGGAGGCGGACGCAATGCCGTCGCTGGGTCCGCAATTCCTGTGGAAGGAGCGCGGGCGCATGGCGGCCGACGGGCGACGTCGCGCCTGCCTGCCACAATCTCTTGATGAAGACGGGGGAATGTCAGCTATCCTCGGTTGGCGATTCGGCTGCCACCGCGCCGGCGGTGGCGGTCATCCCGCCGTTTCCGATGGACGGCATCGTCCAACGTCACGCAGAAAGGCCGCATGGCGCGTTTCACATTTCTCCACGCCGCCGATCTTCATCTCGGCAGTCCGTTTGTCGGTCTCACCCTGAAGGAACCGGAGATCGCCGCCCGCTTCTCCACGGCGGGGCGGGAAGCCTTCTCGGCGCTCGTCGATCGGGCGATCGAGGAGAAGGTGGCCTTCGTTCTCATCGCCGGCGACGTCTATGACCGGGAGTGGCGCGACACGTCCATCGGCCTGTTCTTCAACCGGGAGGTTTCTCGGCTGGCGCGGGCCGACGTTCCGGCGTTTCTGATCCGTGGCAACCACGACGCCGAAAGCGTCGTCACCAAGAGCCTGCCAGCTCCCGAAGGCGTCCATGGCTTTTCCGCACGAAAACCCGAGACGCATCGTCTCGATGATCTCAAGGTGGCGATCCACGGCCAGAGCTTCCCCGACCGAGCTGTCGGCGAGAATCTGGCGATCAACTATCCCGATCCCGAACCGGGCTGGTTCAATATCGGTCTTCTGCACACCTCGCTCGACGGGCGGCCAGGACACGCCACCTACGCGCCCTGCACGATCGAGGATCTGAGACTGCGAAATTACGATTATTGGGCGCTTGGCCATATCCACGCCCATGAAATCGTCAGCCGCGACCCGTTCGTCGTCTATCCCGGCAATCTTCAGGGCCGAAACATCCGGGAAACGGGCGAGAAGGGGGCGGTTCTCGTCTCGGTGGAGAATGGCAGCGTCTCTCAGATCGAGCATCTGGTGTTCGACCGTGCCCGCTGGGCGCGGGTATCCGTCGACATAGCCGAGGTTGAGGACGAGCCGGGCCTTCTTGCGCTCGTTCAGTCATCGCTTCGCGATGCGCTGGCCGGCCCTGATGATCGTCTTTTGGCTTTGCGTCTGACGCTGTCGGGCGTCGGCCCCCTGCATCATCATCTCGTCGCGGAACGGGAGCGATTGGCGGCGGAAGTGCAGGCGATCTGTCACCACATCCATCTCGATCTGTGGCTCGAGCGCCTGGTGGTGGCCACTCGTGCCCCTGAGCGGAGCCTTCAGGCGGTCGGCGAACTCTCCGCGATAGACGTTGATGTTCTATTGGCGCAGATCGCGGAGGAGCCGGACATCGCCGAAGAGGTGTCGGCGCTTGTGACGCAGATCGGCACCCGTTTGCCTGCCGGCATTGCCATTGAGGGCGCGCTGGACCCGGCGGCGCTGATTGCCGAGGCGCGGGATCTGGCTGTGGCTCGCTGCGGCGGAGGGGCAGGCTGATGCGTCTTCTTCGTCTGGATCTACTGCGCTACGGTGCCTTTACCGACCTCTCGCTCAACTTCCGGCGCGATGCGCGGCTTCATCTCGTCTATGGTCCTAATGAAGCTGGCAAGAGCTCGGCGCTGGCGGCGATCGGCGATCTGCTGTTTGGCTTCGGCAAGCAGACCCAGTTCGACTTTCTCCACGACATGAAGTCGCTGCGCGTTGGCGCCGCGCTGGCCTCGAAAGACGACCGCCGGATCGCCTTCCGTCGCCGCAAGGGCAACAAGAACACGCTGCTCTCGGCGGATGACAAGGAGGCCGCGCTTCCCGACGACGCTTTGGCACCTTTCCTCGGAGGACTGAGTCGCGACGTCTTTCACCGCGCTTTCGGCCTCGATTCGCGCGGCTTGCGCGACGGGGCGGAAGAAATGCTGAAGAGCGACGGCGAGATCGGCGCGGCGATGTTCGCCGCCGCCTCCGGCCTCAAGGGGCTGCATGATTTGCGCCGGGCGCTGGAGGATGACGCCGACGGCATTTCGGGCACTCGGGCCAAGCAGAGCCGCAGCCTGGATCAGGCGCTGGAGCGTTATCGCTCGGCGAGGCAGGAGGAACGCGACAGCGAGCTTAAGGTCGGCACATGGAAGGCGCTCAACCAGCGCATCGACGAATTGGCCTTAGATCTCGACGGCATCCGCGCCGAGCGGGCGCGGGCTATCGAGGAGAAGGCGCGGCTGGAGCGTCTGCGGCGCGTCGCGCCCTGCGTTTCGCAAATCGACGCCGATCTTGCCGAACTCGCGACGCTCGGACCGATGGCCGCTCCCCATGAGGGATTTGCCGAGGACCTCTCGGCGGCGCTGCAGCGCCGGGAAGGAGCCCGGACGAAGCTTGCCGAGATCCAGGCGGCGGCGGCCCATGCGCGCGCCGCCTTCGAATCCATCACGGTCGACGAAGGGCTTCTCAAGCGGGCGGACGAGATCACCGCTCTGTTCGGGGAGACCGGCGGCATCCGCAACAACGATCGTGATCTGCCTCGCGTTGTGGCCGAGCGGGACGCGGCTCTCGCCGAATTGGGCGAGCTTGCCTCGCGCCTGGGCTATCCGGACGTGCATACCCTCGAAGAGCGCCGACCGACGGCGATGGCCTGCGCGGCCGGCCGGGCGCTGATCGAGAGAGGGCGCGATCTCAAGGACCGTCAGGCGAAGAACCAGGCGCTGAAGCACGAGGAGCAGGAGAGGGCGTCGCGGCTGCTGGCCGAGATGGAGGGAAGGGGGCACGTCGCCGATCCGCATCGCTTTCGCATGGAATTCGATGCGATGCTTCCCGATCTTCGTCGCCTGGAGGGCCAGAGCGATCTGGAACGGGCCAGCCGAGAGCGCCAGCGCCGCCTGACCGAGGCCGCCGCGCAGCTCAATCCATCGGTCGCCGATCTCGATGCGCTGATGAAGGCTGCGTTGCCGGGGGAGGAGACGGTCGCGCGGTACCGGGCCCTGTTTGCCGAGGTCGATGATCGCCGGCGCTCACTCGTCGGGCGGTGCGGCGACCTTGCCGACGACATCGCCCGGCTGGAGGACGAGAATGACCGAGCGCGGGGCGGGGGGGATCTGCCGTCGCCTGATCGCATCGCGGAGGAGCGCTCGGCTCGTCGCGAGCTATGGGAGACGATCGTCGCGCATCTTTCTGGACGCAAGCCTCTTGTCGGAGCGGCGCTGAGCACCGCGATCACGCGCTACGAACACACCGTCGCGACGGCGGACCGCCTGGCGGATGAAGCCGTTTCCGACGCCGCGAGAATCGCCCGCCATGCCGATATCGTTCGCCGCCTCGCCGAGCGGGTGCGCGACAGCGAACGGCTGAAAGACCAGCTCGATGCCACCGAGAAGCGGCGCGGTGAGCTTGTGGCGGAGTGGGATCGCCTTTGGGTCCCGGCGGCGGTCACGCCGCTTCCTCCGGCGGAGATGAGTGTCTGGCTGAAGGCGGTGGCGAGCCTGCGCCGAGAGCGCGAAGAGGCTCTTGCCGCCAAGGCCGAGGCTGAAGACGGGCGCCATGCGGCAGAACGGTTGCGGCCGCAGCTCTCGGCCCTTGCCGGGTCCCTCGACGTCGCGGGCGCTGAAAGGCTGGATGTCGTGGCGCTCAGCCGTGCGGTTGAGGCGCAGATCGGCGCGCTGGCCCGCCGGTGGGAGGCGAGCCGCGAAACGGCGGTGAAGATCAAGGATGCGGAATCGCGCATCGCGCGGTGCGAAAGCGCCTCTGTCGAGATCGAAGCCGCGCTTGCCGCCTGGGGAGAGGAATGGCGGCGGATGCTGCCGTCGATCGGTCTCCAAGGCCAGGCGGACATCGTGGCGGCCGGCGCCGCGCTCGACGTCTGGGATCGCGTGCCGCAAGTCATCGAGGCGCGCGACAAGGACGCCCGCCGCGTCTCCGGCATGCAGCGCGACAACGGCGCCTTTGCCCAGCGACTGACCTATGTCGCCGAGGCTGTGGCGCCAGATCTTGTGGGGCATCCGGCGGTAGAGGCCGCCGAAGTTCTCAACCAGCGTCTTGCCGAGGCGCGATCCGAGGAGGCCCGCCGCGCTGCCGCGCGTAGCCGTCTCAAGGACATTTCCACGGAGGTGGAGCAAGCCGCCGAGGAGCTGGCGAACGCATCGGCGGAATTGGCCCGGTTGGTCGAACACCTTCCCGAGGGCGCTGATCCGGCAAGCCACCTCGAGCGGATTCACCTCCTGAAGGTCGTGCGCGAGCGCCTCGACGAAAGGCGCCGGCACCTCCTGTCGACCTCCGACGGTCTGGACGAGGCGCATGTGCGCGCCGAGCTGGAATCCTATGCGCCGGATGCCGCGGCGGCGGCACTGGAGGCCTGCGTCGAGGCCGATCGTCACCTCGAACAACGGCTTCAGGAGGTCTATGCCGAGTGGGACCGCGAGTGTCGGCATCGCGCGAGGCTGGAGGAGGGGACCGGCGCCGAGCTCGCGGCTTTCCGCCGGACCAGCGCCGAAGCGGAGCTGGCGGCAGAGGCGCGACGCTGGCTGGTTCTCAAGACGGGAGCGCTGTTGCTGTCCAAGGCGGTGGAGCGCCATCGCGGCCAGCGGCGCGATCCCTTGATGGCGCGCGCCGGGGCTCTGTTCCGCGACCTGACGGCCGGTGCGTTCTCACGTTTGTCGGAGGAATTCGGAGAGGACGACGTGCCGCGTCTCGTGGGACTGCGCGAGACCGGAGAGGCCGTGCCGCTGGAAGGGCTGTCCGAGGGCACGCGCGACCAGCTCTATCTGGCGCTTCGGCTCGCCTTTCTCGAGGATTATGCCAATCGAGCGGAGGCGGCGCCTTTTATCGGCGACGACCTCTTTATGACCTTTGATGACGAGCGGACCCGGCGGGGGCTGAGGGCGTTGGCCGCGATCGGCGGAACGGTTCAGCCCATCCTCTTCACGCATCATCGCCATGTGGCCGAGGTGGCGCAGGCCGAGCTGAAGGGCGACCTCGATCTGATCGATCTCGGCTGACGGCGCGGCGGCGGCGCGTCACGATCTCTTCGAAGCCGACCGGGCGAAAATCCCAGACGTCGACGCCGACATCATACTGCCGGGTGGTGGGCGAGAGCTTGCCGTGGGAGTGGCCGTGGAGATCGACCGACTTGCGGCTCATGCCGTTCCATGTTCGGAAGGGATAGTGGCATAGAATGACGAGCCGGTCGTCGATTGTCATTTCGGTATAATGGTGTACCGACGCCCAGCCTGACGCCTCGAGTGTGGCCGGCCCATCGTTGTTGCCGATGATGAGGTGCTTCGATCCGTTGAGGCGAGCGAGAAGCGCCTCGACATGATCCTGACTGCCACGGGCGAAGTCGCCGAGGTGCCAGACCTCGTCGCTCGGCGCCACGACGGCGTTCCAGTTGGCGATGAGCGCCTCGTCGTGGGCTGAAAGGTTGGCGAAGGGACGCCTGTCGATCCTGAGGATGCGCGGATCGGTGAAGTGGGTATCGCTGGTGAAGAACAGCGCCATCAGCCCAGCGATCAATAGTTCGTTGGCTTGGCAGAAGCGCCGTAGCCTTTCATGAAGAGCCAGACGGCTTTTTCGACCGTATGCGCGATTTCCGCTTCGCTGGGCGGCTCAGTCTCGCGGCAGAAGAGGCGACGGCGCAAGTGGCCGGCGAAGCAGAGCTCTCCGAATTGCGAGGCGGCGAATTCCGGATCGTCGATCGCCAGCGCGCCAACCTCTGTCGCGGCGGCGAGATAATCGCTCAACATCGCGATTCCCCGACGCGGGCCTTCCTTATAGAAACAGCTTCCGATCTCGGGCATCCGTTCAGCGACGGCGATGATGGTGCGGTGGGTGCGGATGATCTCGTCCGATGTCATCGTCGTGGCCAGTCGGATGCCGAAGGTCCTCAACACTCGGGCCGGATCACGCGGATCGTTGAGAAGCTGCGAAAGAGCCTCGATTTTACGGTCACGCGCCTCCGCAACGAGCGCGGAAAAGAGCTCTTCTTTTGAACGGAAGTAGACATAGAGCGTGCTTTTTGAGACGCCTGCCTCCTGGCAGATATCGTTCATACTGGCGATGTCGAAGCCAAGCCGGTTGAATACGGCGCGTGCACCGTCCATGATCTGCTGGCGCTTGACGGGATCATGTCCTGCCGGGGCCCGGCTATTCGCTTCACGCGTTTCCAAAAAATTCACCTGCTTCTTCGAGGCCGGCGGCCGGACCCCGCTGCAACGGCCCTTAAGCCATTCGTATTAACTGCTAGAGCGCATGATACCTATGCGCCGGCGGTGGTGCCTTGCGCTTGAAATGCGTTTTGTTTGGCTATATGTCAACATCGAACCGAACGGTTCGGTGCGATTAATCCGAGATTGCGATGCTTGATGATGTGCCAACGGCCGAAAAGGCCGCTACCGAGACCCGTGTTGCCGACGATCGGGCGCCCAAGGGCGACATGCCGAAGGCCGAAGCCGGTCAGACGTCCGTTGCGCCGCAGCCCGGAACCGGGGCGGGTGCTGCTCCTGCCGCCAAGCCGAAGCGAGGCAAAGGCAAGCTCATCCTTGCCATTGTGGCGCTCGCCGCGATCGGCGGCGGAAGCTATTTCGGTCACTATTGGTGGACGGAAGGCCGGTTCATGATCTCGACCGACGACGCCTATCTGTCGGCCGATATGACTGTCCTCTCGCCGAAGATTAGCGGCTACATCAAGAATGTGCTGGTCGAGGACAACGAGTTCGTTCGCGAAGGCCAGACGATCTTCGAGATAGATCCCGGCGATTTCCATCTCGCGGTCGATTCGGCCGCCGCGAAGATCGCGACCCAGCGTGCTGCGGTGGAGCGCATTCACTCGCAGCGTGATGCGGCCCGGGAACAGGTCGCTCAGGCCCAGGCGAATGTGGAAGTGGCCGAGGCCACACTCCAGCAGGCCGAATTGACGCTTGGCCGCGCGAAGAACCTGCTCAGCACGAAGGTCGGTTCGCGAGCGACGCTGGACGAGGCGCAGAGCGCGCGAGACAAGGCGGCAGCCAATCTGGTGGGCATGAAGGCGGCGGTGGCCGCCGCCAAGGCCAATATTTCCGTTCTCGATGCGCAGGCGACCGAGGCAGAGACGGAAATCGGAGAACTCGAGGTGGCGCTGAAGAGCGCCCAGCGGGATCTTTCGTTCACCACCATCACCGCACCTTACGACGGCGTCATCGGCAATCTGGCGGTTCAGCCGGGCGATCTCGTCGCGGCCGGGCGCAAGATGGCCGCGTTGGTCCCTCTCGAAGACGTGTTCATCAGCGCCAACTTCAAGGAAACGGAGATGGCCGATATCGTTGCCGGCGAGAAGGTCAACATCACGATCGATGCGCTGCCTGACCACACGTTCAGCGGCTCCGTTGCCAGCATCTCTCCAGCGTCGGGCTCGGTGTTCTCCCTTCTGCCTGCCGACAACGCCACCGGCAACTTCACCAAGATCGTTCAGCGCGTTCCGGTGAGAATCCATATCGACCAGGTCGCGGAGCTTCAGAAAGCGTTGCGTCCGGGGCTGTCCGCAGTTGTCGCCATCGACACCCGCACGGCGCCCGAGCCGGGACAGGCCGTCGCCGACGCGGGGCGCTGACGCGCCAGAAAGAGAAACCAATGTCAGAGACGACAGCCGCCCGTCCGGGCGGAGCGGCGGACGATTCCCTTTCCCTGGGGAAGATGGCCGCGTTCATGACCATGGTCCTCGGCATGTTCATGGCGATCCTGGACATCCAGATCGTCTCGGCCTCACTCGCGGAAATCCAGGCGGGCTTGTCGGCCTCGTCTGATGAGATCGCGTGGGTGCAGACGGCCTATCTGATCGCCGAGGTGATCATGATCCCGCTGTCGGGCTTTCTCGGCCGCCTGCTCTCGACGCGGGTGCTCTTCACGCTCTCGGCGGCGGGCTTCACCATGGCCTCGATGCTCTGCGCGACGGCGTCGAACATCGACCAGATGATCGTCTACCGTGCGCTGCAGGGCTTTATCGGCGGCGGCATGATCCCCAGCGTCTTCGCCGCAGCCTTCACGATCTTCCCGCCATCCAAGCGCGCCATCGTCTCGCCGATGATCGGTCTGGTGGCGACCCTGGCGCCGACGATCGGCCCGACGGTCGGCGGCTATCTCAGCCACGCCTTCTCCTGGCACTGGCTTTTCCTCGTCAACGTGCCTCCGGGCATCATCGTCGTCATCCTGGCGTGGACGCTGATCGACTTCGACAAGCCGGAACTCAGCCTCTTTAGCAAGTTCGACTGGTGGGGGCTTCTCGGCCTCGCCAGCTTCCTCGGCGCGCTGGAATATGTGCTGGAGGAGGGACCGAGCAACGACTGGTTCGACGATCGCGTCATCCTCATCTGCGCCATCGTCAGCGCCGTCGGCTGCGTCCTCTTCTTCCTGCGGGCGTTCACGGCGCAGGAACCGATTGTCGATCTTTCCGCCTTCGGCAACCTCAACTTCACGTTCGGGTCCCTGTTCTCCTTCATCATGGGCGTCGGGCTCTACGGCCTCACCTATCTCTATCCCATCTATCTCGGGCGCATCCGTGGCTATGACTCGCTGATGATCGGCGAGACGATGTTCGTCTCCGGCTTGACCATGTTCTTCATGGCACCGATCTCGGGCATTCTGTCGAACAAGCTCGATCTCAGGGTGATGATGGCGATGGGCTTCGGCGCTTTCGCCATGGGCACTTGGCTGATGTCCGATCTCACCCATGACTGGGACTTCTGGGAGCTCTTTATTCCCCAGATTCTGCGCGGGATGGGCATGATGATGGCGATGGTGCCGATCAACAACATCGCCCTCGGCACCCTGCCGCCCAGGCAGATGAAGGGCGCCTCCGGGCTGTTCAACCTGACTCGCAACCTCGGCGGCGCCGTGGGACTCGCCGTCATCAACACGATGTTGACCGACCGCAGCACACTGCATGTTGAGCGGCTGTCGGATCAGATCCGGTGGGGCAGGGGTGTGGTCGAGGACCAGATCGCCAACATGGCGGCCAATCTCTCCGCCAGTGGGGTGGATGGGCAGTCGGCGGCTTTGAGCCAGATGGCGCAGATGGTGCGCCGCGAGGCGACGGTGATGTCGTTCGCCGATGTGTTTCTCGGCCTAACGGTGCTGTTCGTTGGGCTGATCGTGCTCCTGGTCTTCATAAAGAAGCCGCAGCAAGCGGCGGGCGCCTCGGCACACTGAGGGAGCGTTTCTTCCGCCCGGACAGCTTTCTTCGTCATCTACAAGCAAAAGCGGCGAGCCGGCACCTTTGTCGGCTCGCCGCCTTTGCTTTGGCTGATGCCCTTCTCGCAACACTGTCCATTGCCGCCGCCGAGCCTATTGGGCCAGTGTCGATCGTCGCTTCGCTGACGCGTCATGGCTGACGCGTCATGGCTGGGCGCTTGAGCCATGGACCGCGAGGCAACGGGTGACTTCTTTCGTCGACCTCTTCCTCGCATGATCGTGCTGCGGGTCTTCGTCTAGGCGCCACAGCAGTTGGCTGGCAAATCGGCTTGCTCTGCGAGTGTTCTTTCGACCGTCATCACCGACAAAAGAAAGCGGCGGGCCAGCCATTGCCGGTCCGCCGCATTTCTATCGTCTGGCAGGTCGCCTTCGGTTTTCCCGACCGCCGGCCCTACTCGGCCGGCGTCGCCGTTGCCTCCGTGGAGGTTTCATGCCCCCGGCGCTTGGTGCCTCGAGCCAGCAGGCGATAGAACAACGGGATGAAGAAGGTGGCGACGAAGGTCGCCATCAACATGCCGCCGATGACGCCCGTGCCGATGGAGTGGCGGCTCGCCGAGCCGGCGCCGGTCGAGATCGCCAGCGGCACGACGCCGAGAACAAACGCGAGCGACGTCATGATGATGGGGCGGAAGCGCAGCTTCGCGCCCTCCAGCGCTGCATCGAACGCGGTGAGGCCCTCGTCTCGCTTCAGAACAGCGAACTCAACGATCAGGATCGCGTTCTTTGCCGCGAGCCCCACCAGGGTCACGAGCCCGATCTGGAAATAGACGTCGTTGTTGAGGCCACGCAGCCAGATGGCGAGGAGTGCGCCACAGATGGCGAAGGGCACCGCCAGGATGACCGCGAGCGGCAGCGACCAGCGCTCATACTGGGCGGCGAGGATCAGGAAGATCATGATGATGCCGAAGACCACGGCGGTGAAGCCGGTGCCGCCGGTGGCGATTTCCTGATAGGCGGAGCCGGTCCAGGCGATCTCATAGCCTTCCGGCAAGGTCTTGGCGACCTCCTGCATCGCCTTCAGCGCCTGACCCGAGGAGTAGCCGGGGGCAGGGCCGCCGCTGACCTTGGCCGAGATGAAGGAGTTGAAGCGTTCGATGAGGTCCGGGCCGACGACGCGCTTCACGGAAACAAGCGTCGAAAGCGGGATCATCGAGCCGCTGTCCGCCTTCACATAAACGAAGTTGAGGTCCTCCGGCTTTTCGCGGAAGCTCGCCTCGGACTGCAGCGAGACGCGATAATTGCGTCCGAGCAGGGTGAAGTCGTTGACGTAAAGGCTGCCGAACGTCGACTGCATCGTCGTGAAGATCGAGGAGATGGGCACGCCCAGCGCCTTCGCCTTCTCGCGATCGACGTCGACCTGATACTGCGGCACGTTCGCCGAGAAGCTGCTGCGAACGCCGGCAAGCTCCGGCCGCTTCGCAGTTTCAGCGACGAGGGCGTTGGTCACGTCGATCAGCGCCTGTGGGCCACGGCCGGTGCGGTCCTGCACATAGAGATCGAAACCGCCCGTGGTCGACAAGCCGATGATCGGCGGCGGATTGAAGGCGAGGACCATCGCATCCTTGATGCCGGCGTTCATGCCCATAAACGGGCCAGGAAGGGCGCGCGCATCCTCGCTTGGATCCTTGCGCTCATCCCAATCCTTCAACGAGACGAAGGCCGCGCCCGAACTGGTGCGCCCCACGCCGGCAAGAAGATCGAAGCCGGCGAAAGCCACCGTGTCCCGGACAGCGGGGTGGTGCGAAAGGTTGTCGGTCACCTGCTGCATCACATCCGTGGTGCGGCTGAGAGAGGCAGCCGGCGGTAGAATGCCAACCACGAAAAGCACGCCCTGGTCCTCGTCTGGAACGAGAGCGCCGGGCAGGGTGGTGAGAAAGTAGTAGGCGCCGCCGATGATGGTGGCGAACAGGACGAAAGCGACGACGACGCGCCTCATGATGAAGGAGACGCCCACGCCATATGCGTTGGTCAGCGCGTCGAAGCCGCGATTGAACCAGCGGAAGGGTGCCCAGGGTTCCCCGTGCGTCGGCTTCAGGATGATGCTGCAAAGAGCGGGCGTCAGCGTCAGCGCCACAATGCCCGAAATGGTCACGGACACCGCGATTGTCACGGCGAACTGGCGGTACATGGTTCCGGCAAGGCCGCCCAGGAAGGCGACCGGCACAAACACGGCGCAGAGCACGAGGACGATGGCGATGACCGGCCCCGTCACCTCCGACATTGCCTTCACCGTCGCTTCCTTTGGTGGAAGCCCCTCCTGCGTCATGATGCGTTCGACGTTCTCGAGCACCACGATGGCGTCGTCAACGACGATGCCGATGGCGAGAACCAGACCGAACAGCGTCAGAAGATTGAGGGAGAATCCCAGCGCGAGAAGCACGCCGAACGTGCCGACGATCGAGACCGGGACCGCAATCATTGGGATGAGGGTCGCCCGGAAGCTCTGGAGGAAGATGAAGACGACGATGAACACCAGCACCATCGCTTCGATGAAGGTGTGGATGACCTCGTCGATGGATGCCTGGACGAACTTCGTCGTGTCGAACGGAATGGAATAGCTGATGCCGTCGGGGAACTGCGCCGAAAGCTCTTTCATCCGGCTGTCCACCGCCGCGATGGTGTCGAGAGCGTTCGCGCCCGGCTGAAGATAGATGCCGATCGGCACTGTCGGGTTGTTGTTGAGCATGCCGTTGAAGCTGTAGTCCTGCGCGCCGAGCTCGACCCGCGCGACATCCTTGAGCAACAGCTGCGAAGCATTGGCGTCGGACTTGAGGATGATGTTCTCGAAGGCCGCCGCGTCCGGCAACCGGCCCTCGGTGGTCACCGAGTAGGTGAACGCGAGCTCGTTGGGGCTTGGCTCGGCGCCAAACTGTCCGGCCGCGAACTGGGCGTTCTGCTCGCGGATGGCGGTCGCGACATCTGCCGGCGTCAGACCGTACTGCGCCAAGGCATCGGGCCGCAGCCAGATGCGCATGGAATAGTTCCTGGAGCCGAAGAGCTGGGCTTCGCCGACGCCCGGCACGCGCTTCAATTCGTCGAGGACGTAAAGCAGCGCGTAGTTACTGACATAGGTGGCGTCGTAGCGCTCGTCGCTGGAGGACATGGCGACGATGGCCAAAATCGAGGTAGAGCGCTTTGCCACGGTGACGCCGAGGCGCTGCACTTCCTCGGGCAGAAGCGCCGTGGCCTGCTGAACGCGGTTGTTGACGTTGATGGTCGCCTGATCGGGGTCAGTGCCGCTGGCGAAGGTCACGGTGATCTGTGAATTGCCCGACGAGGAATTCACGGACTGCATGTAGAGCATGTCCTCGACGCCGTTCACCTGCTGCTCGATGGGAGCGGCGACGGTCTGCGCCACCGTGAGCGCGCTGGCGCCCGGATAGTTGGCGGTGATGACCACCTGCGGCGGCACGAGCTCGGGATATTGCTCGATCGGCAGAATGCGGAGCGCCATCAGTCCCGCGAGGACGATGACGATGGAAATGACCGATGCGAAAACCGGCCGGTCGACGAAAAAGCGCGAACTCACTTGCTGGCCTCCGCGGGCGCTTCGGCTTGCTTGGCCTCAGCGGGGGACGGGGCCTTATCCGGCTGGGCCTTATCCTGTTGGGGTTGACCCTGCTGAGGCTGACCTTGCTCAGACTTCTCCTGCTGAGGCTGTCCTCCCTGGCCCGTATCGATTTTGACGGGTGCGTTCGGGCGCGCCTTTATGACGCCCGCGGTGATGACGCGGTCGCCCGCCTTGAGGCCGGAATTGATGACCGTGCGGCCGCCGATCTCACGGCCGATCTGGATCGGCGCGATGGCAACGACGTCCTTTTCGCCAACCGTATAGACGAACGGGCCCTGGGGGCTCTGCATCAGAGCCTCGGTCGGGATCGTCACTGCATCCGGGACCACGATGCCCGACACGATGACACGGACGAACTGGCCGGGCAGAAGACGCGAATTGGGATTGGGAAGAACCGCCCGCGACAGGATCGTTCCGGTGTCCTGATCGATGCTCGACGAGGTGAAATCGATGGAGCCCGTCTGATCATACTTCGTGCCGTCGCCGAATTCGACGCCGACACTGAGCTGCGTCTCCCCATCCTTTTGATCAAGCAGCCGGCGGATGAAGGAGGTCTCGGTGTCGGGAGCCGAGAAGTTGACGTAGATCGGGTCGAGCTGGCTGATCTTGGTCAAGAGATCGCCGTTGGAGAGCAGGCTGCCTTCCGGCACCTGTTCCAGGCTGGTGATGCCGCTGACCGGTGCCTCCACGGTGGCATATTGCAGCGACAACTGGGCCGTCTGAAGCTTGGCCTGTGCCGCGGCGAGCTGGGCTTCGGCGAGCTCGCGCGCCGAGGTGGCGTCATCGAGGGTTGCTTGGCTCGTCGCCTGACGGCGGACCAGCTCCTGGGCGCGCTTTTCCTGGCGCTGGGTCTGCGCGAGCTGAGCTTCGGCCTGCTGGACGGCGGCCTGGGCCGCCGCCACCTCCGCCTGATAAGGCTTGGGATCGATCTGGAACAGCACCTGACCCTTCTCGACCCGTGCACCCTCCTCGAACTTGCGCTCGAGCAGAATGCCGGCGACACGGGCGCGCACCTCGACCTCGCGCGAGGCGACCACGCGGCCGGCGTACTCGAAGGTCAGGGGAAGCGGTTGAGGCTTTACCGTCTCAATCGACACCGTCGGGGGCGGCATCTGGCCACCCATCTGGGCCGAGGCAGGGCCGGCCAACCAGAAGGCAAGTGTCGCGGCGACAAGCGCGCCGCGCGAAAAATCTGAAAACAATGGCATCTTCACCGACCAAACAGGCCGGCGTCGCCGGCCGAATTTATCTTGCCGTCCCTCGCCGGCATTGCAATTCCGGCTGTAGACATACATACGTGGATGAATGGAAACAAGCGGGAGCTTGAGGAAACGGAGTGCGGAGGACGAAGCAGGAGGCGGAGGAGACACGCAGCGCTATTATCGATGCTGCGGAAAAGGTCTTTTATGAAAAGGGGGTTGCTGCCACTTCGCTGGCGGAAGTGGCCTCTGCTGCGTCTGTTACGCGCGGCGCGATCTATTGGCATTTCGATAACAAACTCGATCTCTTTCGCGCCATGCAGGACCGGGTATGCCTGCCCCAGGAGCAGCTTCTCCAGGTCCGGGACGTTCTGTCGTCGGACGATGTCCTTGGCGGACTTCATGCCACCACACTGGATGCCCTCGTGCGAATCAAGGACGATGAGCATGCGCGCCTCGTCTATTCGATCATCCTCTTTCGCTGCGAGTATGTGGGTGAGATGCAGGACGCGCTGATGCGCCGGAACGAGGCCGAGCAGTGCCTGGAGGGGCTGGTCGTCGCGAGCTTCGAAAAGGCGATGGCGAACGGGCAGTTGGCCGCCGGATGGACGCCGACGATCGCCGCCAGGGCCTTCTTCTGTTGCATCGGCGGGCTGCTGACCGAATGGCTGCGCTGCAATGCGGATTTCGATCTGGTCGAAACGGGCACCGCCATCCTCGAAAGCCTTTTTGCCGGCTTCGCCCTGCAGATGAAAAATCACGAGACTTGCGTGAAGCGCTGCGTGTCGCGCTGAACCGGGGTTCCCGAGCGCTGTTCACGTTTTCTGTGGTGGCGACCGAAGGGCTCGGCACGACTGGAACGGCGGCAATCCCTAGCAATCGCAGGACTTTTGTTCTGTTCTTGCAGTCAATCCCTCGCTCCAAGGCTCTCTGATGGTCATGCGCGATGTGCATGGGAGGCATGATGATCCCATGCTGGTGCCTCGGGAAAAATAGCCTATCTTAATTCTTGTCAGCCACGGGCGATTCCTCCTCCCACGTCCTGGTTGACTGTTTCCTCCCAAGGGTTTGCTTCTAAGGAAGCCCTTTCTTGAGCCGGGTTCTTTTCAAGAACCCGGCTTTTTTTTGACTTCTGCAGTCGATGTCACGCGGCGTGGCGAACTGGAGATAGGGGCCGGGGCGAGTATCGCCCCCGGTCTCTACTCGGAAGGCGCTTCTGTTTCCGGCTCACGCAGGAATGGCTCTACGGGGCCCTTCAGCTTCATGGTCATCGGCCGCCCGAAACGATCCTTCGACTGACCGGCCTGGACGCGGATCCAGCCTTCGCTGACACAGTACTCTTCGACATTGTTTCTCTCCACCCCCTTGAAGCGGATGCCGACGCCGCGCTCGAGCAGGCTGGCGTCGAAGTATGGGCTGGATGGATCAATCGAGAGACGGTCGGGAAGGTCGGTCATGGTGCATGCTCCTTGGGAAGGAATGGAATTGGGCGCCGGCATAGCCGTTTTGTCCTCCGCGCTCCATCCCCCAGCTTCCGGACAGGCGATGATGAGATGTTGGGGGAGGCGGCCAGTTTTCTGCGAATGAGCCACGTAAACAATGGCGGTGTATTGGACATTCGCGATCCGTCTACGTTAGTTGACGGATTCAACCGCGATTGATTGTTGAGGCCGGAAGGCTTTGCAGGCATTGTCGCGCCCTCGGTCGGTGAGGTTGCGTTCTTTTTCTACACTCGAGGTGAAGCCGGAAATGGGGTTCGACCATGTTTGAGATGCTGTACGAGCGCTGGTTGGACCGATCCATGTTGCGCAGCGAGTCGCCGAGCGTCGTGCAGTCCGGCGCCATGCCCTACACCGTCGTCGACGGCGAGGTGGTCTTCCTATTGATCACATCGCGTCGGAGCGGCCGATGGATTTTCCCCAAGGGAGCGCCCATGGAGGGCCTCACTCCCTGGCAAACGGCCAAGCAGGAAGCGCTCGAGGAAGCGGGCGTCGTGGGCGAGGTCGAGACGATGCCGATCGGCTCCTATCGCACGGTGAAGCGCGGCCTTCGCACCCGCGTGGTGGAGGTCGAGGTCTATCCGCTGAAGGTCACGGAGCAGCACGAGGAGTGGCAGGAAAGCGGCCAGCGCTATCGCCACTGGGCGATCTTGCCCGAGGTGAAACGTCTCATCACCGACAAGCCGATTGCCGAACTTGCCGTTCGCCTGGAACAGAAGGTGCGCGGACGGCTCTCTGCCGATCGGTCGCGGACGGCCGCCGACGGTCAGGCGGCGAGGGCGCCGAGAAGCAAATAGAGCAGCGCGGAAAGAAGCATCGACGCGGGCACGGTCACAATCCAGGCCGCAGCGATGCCAAAGGCGTGCTGCCGGCGCACCAGGCGTCTTCGCTCGCGCTTCTGGAAATTCTTGATGGCCTCCTGCGGTGTCTTGTTCAGCTTGGACGTTCGCAGGAAGAGCGAGCGCGGTTGGACGCCTGGATTGGGCAGGCCGCGATTCGACTTCCATTCGCGCAGGAAGCCGACGCCGAAGACCGCGCCCACGGCAATGTGCGTCGAGGAGACGGGCAGGCCGAGCGCCGAGGCCAGAAGCACCGTGACGGCCGCCGACAGCGCGACGCAATAGGCGCGCATCTCGTTCATCTTGGTGATCATCTGGCCGACCGTGCGGATGACGCGTGGGCCGAACAGCGACAGCCCAACCGCGATGCCGACGCCACCAATGGCGAGCACCCAGATGGGGAGGGCCACGACGTTGCCGGTGGTCGATCCGCTGGCGGCGGCGGAGACGATGGCGGCAAGCGGGCCGACGGCGTTCGCGACATCGTTGGCGCCGTGCGCGAAGGACAGCAGGCCGGTGGCCATGATCAGCGGCAGGGCAAAGAGGCTGCTGACGTGCTTGACGCGGTTCTCCAGCCCGATGGAGTTGCGTCGGACCCACGGCACCGCGACGGCCCAGCCAAGCAGCGCGAAGCCCGCGCCGAGAAGCAGCGTCGTCATTTCCGACGGCGCCCAAATCCGGCGCAAACCTTTTTCCACGATGTACATGGCGAAGATGCCGGTCATCAGCGCCACCAGCACCGGTACCCATCTGCGCGCCGCCGCGACCCGATCCTGGCGATGGATGATCGCCGCGTCGATGAGAGCGAGGAGAGCGGAGGCGATGGCGCCGCCCATTAGGGGCGAGATAACCCAGCTTGCCGCGATGGACCCCATGATCGGCCATGTGACGATATCGGCGCCCGCGGCCGCCATGCCGGCGCCGATCACCCCGCCGACGACGGCGTGTGTGGTCGATACGGGCGCTCCGAGGAAGGTGGCGAGATGGGTCCACAGGGCCGCCGCCAACGAGGCAGACATCATGATCAGGATGAAGTCGGTCGGCGCCATCGCCTGGGCGGGGTGGAGAAGATCGCTGGAGATCGTCGACACCACGTCGCCGCCGGCGAGGATCGCCCCCGTTGCCTCGCAGATGGCGGCGATCAGCAGAGCGCCCCCCAGCGTCAGCGCCTTGCTGCCGACGGCCGGGCCCATGTTGTTGGCGACGTCGTTGGCGCCGATGTTGAGCGCCATGTAGGCCGCGACGACGGCGGCGAGCAGCACCAGATGGTTGAGCGGCCCGTCGCTGAGCGAAAGCATCGCCAGCACCGCGGCACCGATGAGAAAAACGATGGTGAGACCGGGGGCCGCGAGGGCCTGGGCTTGCGAGCGCAACTGGCTCTCAAGCCCGGTGATCTTCCTCAGGTCCTTGTCGAGCGCGCTCTGGGCCACGGATGCTCCGGTCGGCTGATGTCGTCTTATGGCGATTGGGGCGTGATGGACCTAGCATGTTTGGCCCGGAACGCCACCTTCTTTGCAGCCTTTCCCGTTGCCGTCCACGGAAAGGAAGCGCGCAGCCTTTAGGGGGCGCGTTCAGGATCGGCGAATGATCCAAATCAAGGAGACGCGGACTCCTTGGGCGGATGCTGGCAAATGACAGAAGCAGGGGCCGCGCGATCGACCCGAGCCTCACCATAGAGCGCCCGGCGCATCGACAGCGGCGACTGAGGGAGGGATCGCAATGGTGAAGGACATGATCGTTCATCTCGACGGCAGCGAGCGCGACGATATCGCTCTCGCGCACGGAGAGGCTCTGGCGGCGCAGTTCGAGGCGCGCCTGGTCGGACTTTACACGAACGTCTTCCAGACCCGTTTCATGCCGGCCGACCTTGGCGGCGGCACGTCCGCCGACATCATCGCCGACATCCTCGACCAGGCCCGGCGGGCGGGCGACGACACCGAGCATCGCCTGAGGCAGCGGTTTGAGCTTCTCCGCTCGGATTGCGAGCTGCGCCGGGTCGACGGCTCCGAGGGCGATCTCGTGCAGGCCGTGGCTCACTATGCGCGTTGCCACGACATCATGATCATGCTCCGGCCCTACGGCGAGGACCGTCCGCGATGGGTGCAGTTGACCGAGGCCGCGCTCTTTGCCGGCGGCCGCAGCGTCTATCTCGTTCCGCCGGCCATGCCCGCTCCCTCCAGGCTCGACACCGTGGTGGTCGCGTGGCGTGACACCTTTGAATCCACGCGCGCCATCGCCGAGGCGATGCCATTTCTCAAGCGCGCGGCGAGCGTCATCCTTGCCGCTGTCGAGGATCCTGAGGAGGAGGGCGAGGATGCCGCCGAGGGGCTTCTGGAAATGGCGCGCCATCTCGAGCGGCACGGCGTTCAAATTACCGTGCGGCGCCTGCCGCGTCGCGGGAAGATCTCCGAGATGCTGCTGAACGAATGCCAGAGGGCTGCCGCGGACCTTCTCGTGATGGGCGCCTACGGCCATACGCGCTTCCGTGAATGGATACTCGGGGGCACGACCCGCAGCATTCTTTCGCAGGCCAGTCTTCCGGTCCTGATGGCGCACTGAGGCATTCAAGACGGCACCTTCGCGTCCGACTGGAGATCGTCCGGCATCAAGCCGGGAAGGTGCCGGAGCCGGCGTGGAAGCTTCGCTGGACCACCGCGCCGACGAGGAAACGCGATTTCGCCGGAAGGCGGTTTCGCGCTCAGGTTTTGACGCGAGCGGCGCAATGGCGTTTGACAAGGCGCCGTCGCGGCTCCAAGACAGAGGCCACTTCGCACCTCGAAAGCCTCTTCCTCCGTGCCTCTTCGTCTCTTCCCGTCGCGCCGTCATCGCTCGACCATTGCATCGCTGACGGCGCTCGTCGTCACGCTTGCCCTTGGCGCCTGTCAGACCTCCGATCTCGCTCTCCAGGCACCGGTGAAGTCCCCGCCGGTCCTCGCTTTGGCGGCAACGGGCGGCAGCATTCCTCCGGTGTTCGGTGAGGTTCTGGAGCGCGCGCCTGCCGCCATCGTCATCGATGAGGCAACAGGGGCGACGATCTATGCCGACGACGCGGATGGGCTGCGCTATCCGGCTTCCCTCAGCAAGCTGATGTCGCTTTATCTGGTGTTCGAGCAGCTCCAGTCCGGCCGCCTGAAACTCGACGACGATCTTCTCGTCTCCCCCACGGCCGCCGCCAAACCGGCGGTCAAGCTCGGCTTGGCGCCGGGCTCGACCATCAAGGTTCGCGACGCTATCCAGGCGATGGCGGTCAAGTCCACCAACGACGTGGCGAGCGTCGTCGCCGAGAACCTGGCGGGGTCAGAGGAAGCGTTCGCCCGGGCGATGACGGCCAAGGCGCGAGCGCTCGGAATGAAGCACTCCTATTTCGTCAACCCGTCGGGCCTTCCCGATCCGAGGCAGATTTCCACAGCGCATGACATGGCGATCCTCGCCCGCGCGCTGCGGCTGCGCTTCCCCGCCTATGTCAGGCTCTTTTCCGAGGGCTCCTTCGACTATGCCGGCCACCATTATGTCTCGACCAACAAGCTCCTGGGAAAGGTGCCGGGCGTCGACGGCATGAAGACCGGCTATATCCGCGCGTCCGGCTTTCACCTCGTGGTGAGCGCCAGCCGGGGCGGGCGGCGCGTCATCGTCGTGGTCATGGGCGGCAAGACAGGACGGGCACGCGACGAGCGCGCGGCGCTCCTTGTCGACCAGTATCTCTGAGGACGTCAGCCAGTCTTCGCTGCCGTGCTCCTAGAAGCCGCTCTTCCGTGGCCCATGGATGGGGGAGCATCAGCCAATCCGTAGCCGGCGGATGAAGAATATCCAGCGGACATCGATCACGCTCGCTTTCCATCTTTAACTTCTGGTTGATCATCCTACTTTGCCTCCCAAAGGCAAAAAGAAGATGCGGAGCGAGACGATGGTCGTAAGGGACAATGCGGAAGCCATCCGGAATCGTGCGTATGAAATTTGGGAGCGCGAGGGACGGCCGAACGGAAGAGAGCATGAACACTGGGCCGAAGCAGCCCGTGAGATAGAGGAGGCTCAGCGCCTTTTAGACCAGGAGGAGAGCAGGCCGCGCGAGGTCGTTCAGCCCTGGGTCTCGAACGTCGGCGCTACGAAGGAAAAGGAAGCCGAGCGCCTGCGCAAGGCACTCTGGGAGCCGCAACCGCATTCGGTGGAGCTTTTCCCGGGTGACGGGCACGGCGCGGAAAGGCTGGGTGCGCGCGTTCTTCCGACGCGCATCATCGGTGGCCGTGACGCGGCGTGAGTTGAAGTTTCTGTCCAATTCGGAAGGGCGGCGCCCTTCCGAATCCTTCGGCTAGCGGGCGATGTGAAGGTTGGCGAGGGAATCGCCAATCTGGGCGAACGCGACTTTAAGGTCGCTCGTTGTCACCGAGTCGAAGAAATAGCTCGGCTGTGTGGCGCAGTCTCGAAGGAGAGACTTGGAACTGTACGCAGGATTTCCGAAGGCAATGGTGTACACCAGTACGCCGGCATTCTTCATTGACGTGCAAACCTTCGAAAGACGGGAATCCAACTCACCGTTGATCTGGTTGAGCGTGCCGGTCATGTTGAGGCGCTCATCGGTTTTGTAGGTTCCGTTGCAATCGCCCCACCAGTTATAGGAAGTACAATCCAGCTTCCCGTAAGCGGTGCCGCTGGCCGAGATCTCGTTTTTGCCGTCGGTCATCAAGATCAGGGCCTTGTACATTCCCGTCTTGGTGTAGTCATAGTCGAGCGGAAGATTGTTGTTGTTCATCTCGCCGCCCCAGAGCCCGCGCCAACGCGGCGAGAGCAAGCGCCAACCCCAGACTGCACCGAAGTTGATGACGGTGTTGCCTCCAGCCGAAAGGCTGTTGATGGCCGACGACAGCTTTGCCTTGCTGGTCGTCAGCGGTGTGATCGCCGGAGAGCAGGACGATGTGGAAGGGGTGAATTTTGCGACACTCGGCGGGTCGTCCGTCAGGTCGCGCCCCTCAGTTCTCGCCTCCACGCAGCCGCTCCAACCGGATGTGGAAGTCATCCATGAGGTATGATTGGTCTTGCCGACGTTCACCATCTTGGAAAAGGGCACGATCCCAACATGGATCCTCTCTGCGGTCGAGGAATCTCCATAAAGTATGTTGAGAAGGTCGTTCGCCGCGCTTTTGAGCCCCGCCAGCTTGCCGTTATCATTCATCGAACCAGTAACATCGAGGACCATGGCCAACTCGAGGCCGGACACTTTGCGCTTGATGAGTGTGCTGACGCTGGTGGTGATCTTGTCGGTTCCGAACAGCTTCATAAAGACGGTCGGCGCCTCGGCCTTTGCCGTTAGTTCCAGCGTGTTGCCATCGGAAGAGAGGTTATGTTCGATCGAGACGATGTTCGCGCCGACATAGCCGCTGGAAAAGTTGGCATCGGCAAATTTCCGCACCGTTTCATCCACGGCGGTGGTTTCGAGCTTCGCCACTGTTGACAACCCAGCAGCGTCGACGGCGGATTGCAGCGTCGAATTCATCAGCATCAGCCGGGCGCCGTCGATGGCGAACCCCATACACCCGATGAGCGCCAGCGAGGAAATGGCGATCAGCGGAACGACGCTGCCGCGCTCATCCCGCCAGCCGCGCGCGGCCAATGAGGGGGCGGCATCGGCAACTCCGCTTCCCCGAAAGAGGCGCCGAAGGCCAGCGAGCAGAAGCTCTGACGAACGGAAGGCGGCCATTATCTGCGATCCTTCAACATCCGGGTGCGGTGGTGAGGGAGCCGAGGCGAGGGCGGAACACGGCAGTCTTGTAGACCACGCTCTCGCTGATCGGCAGCCAGGTGAGGATCGGCCGGTACTTGTAAAAGACCTCCGCGACGATGACGTTATCGTCCTCGTCGATGGTCAATCCGTTGGGAAGCGTCGCAATCTGGCCGATCTTGCCGATGGCGCTGGGGCTAACGAGCGCGCCACCGCCCTTGCACTGCCACGCTACCTTTGCGTCCTTCGCGCCCTTGGCGCGCGCGACGGACGAGAGGACAACATAGCCATTGTCCTTGAAGTCGCTCGTTCCGACGATATCGCTTGACACGCTGAAGAGCGCGTTGATGACGGACGCATCGATGCCGTTCTCATAGCGAGCCACGGCGTCCGAAACGGTGTTCGTCATCTGGGCCACCTCATAGTGGACCGAAATGACGCGAGTGACCTCGACAGTTCCGCCGAGCATGACCATGAGAAGAGGGGTCGCGAGGGCCATCTCAACGGCGGCAACCCCCGTCCTGTCGCCCAGCATGCGCTTCGACAGCTGCGCGATGATTTGGGCCACGGAGCACCGATTGGTTGTCCGGATCGTCATCAGCCGCCGGAGCTCCCTGTATTGTATGGCTCGTTCTGAACGACTGCCTTGGCCGTCAGCGTCAGCACGCCGTCGTGTCCGGCTAGATTCCCGATCAGTGGCGTGAAGAATTTCCAAGGATAGCTGACGGTGTAGACGACGACCTGCGTTGCGCCTCCGATGCCGGCGACGGCACCGTCGTACTGGCCGTTGCCGTTGAGGTCGGTGTAGTTCTCTCCGTTGTCGCGGATACCGTTTCCGTTGGCGTCGATGAACGGCTCGGGCGAGGCCATGGTCGCGAAATCAGTGTAGCGCCGGCTGTCTATGGAGAGCTTATCGGCATCCATCAGCAAGGAGGCCTCCTTGCGCACGATGGCGCGCACCGTTTCCTCGCGGGTCGAATTTTCGGACGAGAAGCCGGTGCGCCCCTCCCGCGCGGCGGTGTAGGTCGCGTGCTTCAGCAGCATGTTGGCCGCCTCTGCCAAGCCGTACTCGACGATGCCCATGAACAGCATGAAGAGAACTGGGGCGATCAACGCAAATTCGACCGCCGTCACCCCGGCCTCGCCGAGACGGCGCAGGCGCAGAGGCGCAAGGGGGCGGCGCTCGATCAGCGTTGAAAAATATCTCTTTATCATCGTCAGCCGAGATTACTTGCCGACCCTTAACGTTCGCCCCATTGCGGATGTGACAATTTGAGCTAATTCAGCCGTTCACGGGAAATCCGCAGTCTCAAAGGGTTGCCGCGTCGCCGCACCACACCATAAACGGGTTGTAACTCCTGCAATTCTCTTGCGGCAGTGCCGCAAATACGCCTATCGTTGCTCGGTCAGCGTAAATTCCGACGATCCAGCTCGTTTTCTCAGAGACTGCCTTAGTACGGGGGAAGGCATGACACCGCACAATCATGACGATATCAGCAAGCGCGCCTATGAAATCTGGGAGCGTGAAGGCCGACCCCATGGACGCGACAGCGAGCATTGGGAACAAGCCGCGCGCGAGCTCGGCGAAGAGGTCGCCTCTGCCGCGCCGAGCGCGCAGCCCGCGTCAGCGTCCGATGGCGCGTCGGAGCCGGAGCCCGTCAAGCGTGGCCGGGGCCGGGCGGCAATGAAAGGCGCAGACAGCGCGTCACCCGTTTCGGCCAAGCCCGGCAAGCCGGCTAAGGGATCGAGGAAGGTCAAGGCTGTGACCTCGTCTTCTTCGGCTCAGCCCGCACTGGTGGCAACGCCTGTCGAGCTCGAGGTCTCGAAGCCGGATGAGCCGGCCAAGAGGCGCGGCCCGTTTTCCAGGAAGCTGTCTTCCAAGGACTGAGGCGCTCCAGCCGCATTGTTTATGGCGGGAGTAGCCTAACGCGGCTTCCCGCCGTCCTGTCGGGTGATCCATGCGGCGCTCGGCAGGCCTTCGCGTGGCAACGGCGGCAAGGCAAGTTTTCCCGGCGCGAGCCCACAGAATTGCAGCGCCATCAAACGCTATCGCGTCGATTTGCGATACTGCCTCGCGCTGGAGTGGCTTCGCCGGTCCGTCAGCGGGCAACGCTGGTCTGACGGCCAATGGCGCCATGAATCGTTGATCGCTTCATCTGCGACTGCGCCGGTGGTAACGCGGCGTCTGGAAATCCTACCTTCGTTGACGCCATAAGCAGGCGACGCCCCGGAGGCTTGATCCCAGGGCGTCGTCGTTCTCGTTTCTATCGTCCGGCCTTTCCGGGTGCATTCTGCTCGTGGTGGCGATCCGATTCTCCACCGCCGCCTGACACGGAGCTGAGATCGCTCCGGTCCTTCTTCACCGAGGGATGCTCTCCACGCGGCTGCGATTTCTCGGGATGCTGGCGGTTTTCGTGGCTGGACCCGGGACCGCCGATCCGTTCGGGGTTCGGGGGTTTTTCAGGCATGATTTATCGATCCTGCTGATAGCCTTGATGGGTCGTGTTGA
The DNA here is from genome assembly GCF_900167365.1 of Consotaella salsifontis. Classification (GTDB taxonomy): domain Bacteria; phylum Pseudomonadota; class Alphaproteobacteria; order Rhizobiales; family Rhizobiaceae; genus Consotaella; species Consotaella salsifontis. The sequence goes on from NZ_FUXL01000020.1 coordinate 80,679, forward strand.
CCTTGGAATTGCCCTGCTGACCCTGCTTTTCGGCATTTGTCGGAGCAGCGTCGCTCTTTGCGGCTCCCGCGTCGACCTTGGTCGTGTCGCCGGCGCCCTTGTCGCTGACGTTGTCCTTGGGAACAGGCGGCATGTGACTGTGCGTAGCCATGACGTCCTCGCTTTGGTTTGTCCTGAGAGGTCAATGGCTTGAGGGCGGCATCGTTCCGCAGTGTTTCGGGCGATGCACGGAGGCCACGCCTCGGCGCTGGCCGCGAGCGCTCGAACCCCCGCGTCAGACGTCAGGCGACGCGCCGTCCCTCGCGCCAGACCCCGGCGACGACGGGGGGCTCCCCAGGCCTGACGCGCACGCGAACGAGATCGGCCCGTAGCCCCTCGGCCAGCCGGCCCCGGTCGTTCAGGCCTACAGCCGCCGCCGGATGGGCGGTGACGAGGGCGATCGCCTCGGGGAGGGTCGCCTCTCCGCGCTCGGCTAAGAGAAACGTTGCCTGGAGCAGGCTGAAGGGCACGTAGTCCGAAGAGAGGATGGCGAGCAGCCCTTTTCGATGGAGCTCCAATGCCGAGACATTGCCGGAGTGGGAGCCGCCGCGTACCACATTGGGAGCGCCCATCAGCGTCATCATCCCTGCCTCATGCGCCGCTTCGGCCGCCGTGATCGTCGTCGGAAATTCCGCGAGTCGAATGCCGGTGGCCACCGCCTCGGCGACGTGCCCCGCCGTCGCGTCGTCATGCGAGGCGAGAATGATGCCGAGGGCGAGGCAGCGCTCGGCGATGAGCGCGCGATTGCGGGGCGAGTTGGCCTCGGAGCGGGCGATCCGCTCACGGCAGAACGCATCGAATTCCGCATCCGACAGCCGAAGCCTTGGCTGGTAATAGGCCCGGTATGTCTCAAGATCGAGAAACTGGCGCTGGCCGGGGGCATGGTCCATCAGCGAGACCAGGCGAAGGCGATCATTGCCCACCATCTTCTCAAAGCCCGTAGCGGCATTCTCCGCCGAAACCTCGCATCGCAGGTGAATGAAGTGATCTGCGCGCACACGGTCTTCCGTGACCGCATGGGAGATCACATCGGCCAGCGCGCGCATCTCCTCGTCCCACCCATTGGCATCACCGTCGTCACTCGTTCGGAGGGCGTCGAAGACGGTGGTGATGCCCGATCCCGCGATCTGGGCGTCATGGGCCTGAACGGCGGCCATCTTGTTCCATTTGACGCGCGGTCGCGGCAGGAAATGGCTCTCGATGTGATCGGTGTGCAGCTCCACTAGGCCGGGAATGAGGAAATCGCCCGCAAGGTCCTCCTCATGTCCGGCGGTCTTTCCGGCAAGAGCGGCAATGCGGCCATCCTCGATGACGACGTGGCCGGTCACGACGGAATCAGGCAAAACGAGCCGAGCGTTGTCGAGAACAAGCGTCGAGCTCATCGCGGTGCTGCCCCAAACGGGTGAACGGAACGGATGGTGAAGGGCGCGTCGGGTTCCGGCTCGACGAAAAGCGCCAGTCGGTCGAAGACGAGAGCGGTTCCCTCGGCATCGCCGATGTGGTCGCGGATCACGCGCTCCGCCTCGTCCCGATTCTTCTCGGCAACATCGCCGGACAGGGTCATGTGGAACCGGAACTCCTCGAGCACGGTCGGATAGCCCCACCGGTCGAGAAGGTCCCGCTGGCGGGCAGTCAGGCGCTCCGGCCGGCGACGGCGGATTTCAGCCTCGGTGAGGGGGGCGCGGAAGGCGTCGAACTGCATGACCACATCCTTCTCCAGCGCGGCGAGGGCGGGCGGCGGCGTCTCCGTGACCAGCGCGAAGAACCCGCCAAGCCGCCGGATACTGAGCCTGGGAAGCACGAAGGGCGCGCGGCCGGCGCAGAACTCGGCGAGGGCGGCGTCGAGAGCATCCAACGTCGTGCCTTCGGCGAGACGAAAAGGCGCCTTGATCGTGGCATGGAAGCCGTAGCGTGCGGGCGTGACGATCAGCGGGTCGATCGCGGCATCCGCCTCGCGCGTCCTTGCGCCGGTGAAGGCGTCGCGTCCCAGCCAGATCGATGTGGCTCTGGTCAATGGGTGGTCGGCGGGCGGTGTGTAGAAGATCGAGGCACGCATGGGTCAACGCAGAAATGGGCCGTGTTGGCAGGACAATGGAATGTGGTGCGCAGCCCCTCAATAGCCAGGGAGACCGCGCATCGGCGTGGACTGACAGGTCAATCAGCCGGCGGCTTAATTGAGCTGAAACTGCGCCCGAGTCATGGAACGCTTGTCTGCTCTGCAGGTTGAAGCCGCGCAGAAAGGGGAGCCCATCGCCATGCGCGTCGAAACCTTCGTCACCGTCTTCGTCAACGCCGCCTTCTTCGGGATCGTTATCGGCCTCAGCACGATGGGCGCGATGATTCTGTTCCCGTGAGCCGAATCGAGACGTCTGATCTCGACCGGTAACAACCCTTCTTATTGTCTCCGACGATCCCCATGTCTGGCCGACGCCACGCGAAACCACGATCGAAAGGCGCGATATGGCAGTTTCCCCTCGTCGGCAACGAGCCTTCGCCGTCGGCAACAACAGCGTTTGGCTGTTCGGTCGTCAGTTTGCTCTTCCGCGCTCCCGCATTCTGCGAATGTCGATTGGCGGCGCCTTTGTCGTGGGCGGCCTTCTCGGCTTTCTGCCGATTCTCGGCTTCTGGATGGTTCCGCTCGGCGCGATGATTCTCTCCGTCGATCTGCCGGTCGTTCGCCGATGGCGGCGCAGGTTCTCCGTTTGGTGGGAGCGGCGCCGCGCGGGCCCGCGCCGTGACCGGCCCTCCGCCGAGGGATGATCTTGGGCGGCGCTTGCCGCTTTATGGTTGACCAATCGCTTGCGAAGGCGTACGTCTTCGTCCCATGACCAAGCTTATTCTCGTACGTTGGCGCACACGCGAGGCGGTTTTCTGACCGCCCGGCGATTTGCCACGTGTGCGCTACTCCAAGGCCCTTCAGGGGCCTTTTTTATTGCCCTTCATCAAGCCATCAGGTCGAAAAGAGCCGCCGCCAGGCCGCAAGAGGAAGCAGATCGGAACCCCGTCATGGACACCAGCCCAACCCAGCCCGCAGAACAGATGACCGGCGCCGAAATGGTGGTCCGGGCATTGAAGGACCACGGCGTCACGGACATTTTCGGCTATCCCGGCGGCGCCGTGCTGCCGATCTATGACGCGCTTTTCCAGCAGGACGACATCCGCCATATCCTCGTGCGACACGAACAGGGGGCGGGCCACGCGGCCGAAGGTTATGCACGGTCCACCGGAAAGCCGGGGGTTATGCTGGTCACGTCCGGGCCGGGCGCGACAAACGCGGTGACGCCGCTGCAGGACGCCCTCATGGATTCGATCCCGCTGGTCTGCATCTCCGGCCAGGTCCCGACGACGCTGATCGGCACGGATGCGTTTCAGGAGGCCGATACGGTCGGCATCACGCGGCCCTGCACCAAGCACAACTGGCTGGTGAAGTCGATCAACGATCTGCCGCGCATCCTGCACGAGGCCTTCTATGTCGCGACCTCTGGCCGGCCTGGCCCCGTCGTCGTCGATATCCCGAAGGACATCCAATTCTCGACAGGGACCTACACGCCGCCCGCGCCGGTGGAGCAGCACAAGAGCTATCAGCCGAAGGTCTCGGCCGACATCGGGCGGATTCAGGCGGCGATCGAGCTGTTGGCCTCCGCCAAGCGGCCGATCATCTATTCCGGCGGCGGCGTGGTGAATTCGGGTCCAGAGGCGAGCCGCTTGTTGCGCGAGTTGGTTGAACTCACCCGCACGCCCATCACCTCGACGCTGATGGGGCTCGGCTCCTATCCCGCCTCCGGCAAGGCCTGGCTCGGAATGCTGGGCATGCACGGAACCTACGAGGCCAACATGGCAATGCACCAGTGCGACGTCATGCTGTGCATCGGCGCGCGCTTCGACGACCGGATCACGGGACGGCTCGACGCATTCTCGCCGGGTTCGAAGAAGATCCACATCGATATCGATCCCTCATCCATCAACAAGACGGTGCATGTCGACCTGCCGATCATCGGCGACGTCGCTCAGGTTCTCGGCGAGATGGTTCGCCTGTGGCGCGAGCAGACGAAGCAGATGGATCGCTCCGCACTGTCGGAGTGGTGGCGGACGATCGAGACGTGGCGGGCGCGCGACTGCCTTGCTTACCGACCGAACGACAACGTTATCATGCCGCAATATGCGATCCAGCGTCTGCATGCCCTGACCAAGGACCGCGACACCTACATCACCACCGAGGTCGGCCAGCATCAGATGTGGGCCGCCCAGTTCTTCGGCTTCGAGCAGCCGAACCGCTGGATGACCTCCGGCGGTCTCGGCACCATGGGCTATGGCCTGCCGGCGGCGCTCGGCGTCCAGATTGCCCATCCCGAGGCCTTGGTCATCGACATTGCGGGCGATGCCTCGGTTCTGATGACGATGCAGGAGATATCGGCAGCGGTGCAGCACAACGCGCCGATCAAGATCTTCATCCTCAACAACCAGTACATGGGCATGGTGCGCCAGTGGCAGCAGCTGCTCCACGGCAATCGCCTGTCTCACTCCTATTGCGAGGCCATGCCGGATTTCGTGAAACTCGCGGAGGCGTATGGCGGCGTCGGCATTCGCGCGGAGAAGCCGGGCGAGCTGGACGATGCGATCGCAGAGATGATCGCGGTGGACAAGCCGGTGATTTTCGATTGCCGTGTTGCCAATCTTGCGAACTGCTTCCCGATGATTCCCTCGGGTAAGGCGCATAACGACATGCTGCTGCCGGACGAGGCGACAGACGAAGCCGTGGCCAATGCCATCGGCGAAAAGGGCAGGGCGCTGGTCTAGGCGCCCTTCCTCCCCCGATTGGTCACAGCACTTCTGAAGGGAAGTTCCATGAACACCGCGCTTCAGCCTCCGGCATCAGCCTATTTCATCACGGAAGAGAAGGAACAGAACGAGCGCCGCACGCTCGCTGTTCTCGTCGACAACGAGCCGGGCGTGCTTGCCCGCGTCATCGGCCTGTTCTCGGGCCGCGGCTACAATATCGAGAGCCTCACGGTCACGGAAACCGAGCACGAAAAGCACCTTTCGCGCATCACCGTCGTTACCAGCGGGACCCCCCACGTCCTGGAGCAGATCAAGAGCCAGCTCGCGCGGATCGTCCCCGTCCATCGCGTGGTGGACCTTACCACCGCCGCGCGAGAGCGCGGCCATGATGGCCCGATCGAGCGCGAACTCGCGCTGATCAAGGTCCAGGGAATTGGCGAACAGCGTCTGGAGGCCCTACGTCTCGCCGATGCCTTCAAGGCCGAGGTGATCGACGCCAACACAGAACATTTCGTCTTCCAGATCACCGGGCGCGTGTCGAAGGTGGACCAGTTCATCGCGATCATGGCGCCGCTCGGGCTCGTCGAGCTCTGCCGCACCGGGGTCGCGGCGCTGACCCGCGGCAAGGAAGGCATGTAGGCAGTCGGCGCCGGCGCGGTCCCGCCGGGACAAGCGTCTGGCGCGTCGCCCACTCTCTGAAGGAAACAATGGGGATGACAACGGACGTCTTCCTCGCGGCGCTGCTTTTCGCGTTCGCGGCCTCGATCACACCCGGACCGAACAACGTCATGCTGATGACGTCCGGGGTCAATTTCGGTTTCCAGCGCACCGTGCCTCACATGGCGGGCGTCGTCGGTGGCTTCGCCGTTGTTCAGGTGGCGGTGGGCTTCGGCCTGGGCGCCCTGGTTCAGGCCGTCCCGGCGATTTCGGTTGGTCTCAAGGTGGTTTCTGCGATCTACATGGCCTATCTCGCCTGGAAGATCGCTTTTTCCCGCGCGATGGCGGAGGGCAAGGCCATGGCTCGTCCGTTGACGAGCTGGGAGGCGGCCGTCTTCCAATGGGTCAATCCCAAGGGCGTCGCCTCCGCGCTGGTGGCGATGGCGATCTACACCAATCCGGTTCAGCCGGTGTCGTCCGTTCTCCTGGTGGTGGCGATCTTCACCACCGTCGGCGTTCTCTCGGTGACGACATGGACTGCCTTCGGCGTCGGAGTCCGGCGTTTTCTCAGCAGCCCCAACCGGCTCCAGATGTTCAACTTCGTGATGGGCGCCCTGCTGCTTCTCTCGATCTGGCCGATGCTGCGGTAGGGCTTCGCGGCTGGCAAAGGCGAAGCGGACGTGGCAATCCCGATCTGTGTCGGCCGCTTTGAGTCGGCGGACAACAAGGAGCGACGAACCGGGTGAAGTTTTCGGCTCAACAGGACGAGGCCCTGAAGGCTGTCTCAGCCTGGCTGAAGCGGGACGACCAGCCGATCTTTCGCCTGTTCGGCTATGCCGGCACCGGCAAGACGACGCTGGCGCGCCACTTTGCCGAGGGGTTGGACGGCTCCGTGCAGTTCGCCGCGTTCACGGGCAAGGCGGCGCAGGTGCTGCGCACGCGAGGCGCGAAGAACGCGCGCACCCTCCATTCGCTGATCTATCGGCCACGCGGCGAGGAAACCGTCGAGGACGAGACGAGCGGCGCGACGCGGGTGGCGCCGACCTTCTCGCTCAATCGCCAGAGCCCAGTCGCCAAGGCCGCTCTCGTCGTGGTCGACGAGTGCTCGATGGTGGACGAGGCCCTGGGCCGCGACCTGATGAGCTTCGGCACACCGATCCTCGTTCTGGGCGATCCGGGCCAGCTGCCGCCGGTTTCCGGCGGCGGCTACTTCACCGAGGCCGAGCCGGATTGTCTTCTGACCGAGATTCATCGCCAGGCGCGGGACAATCCCATCGTCGATCTGGCGGCACAGGTGCGCGAAGGGGAAACGCTGCGCTACGGCGACTACGGTGAGGCCAAGGTCATCTCGCGCGGCCAGGTTGATCAGGCGGAGGTCCTCGCCGCCGACCAGGTGCTGGTCGGCACGAACCGCACCCGGCGGCGCTACAATGCCCGGCTGCGCGAGCTGAAGGGATTCCAGGGCGCGCTGCCGCAGTCGGGGGACAAGCTGGTCTGCCTGCGCAACGATCCGGCCAAGGGCCTGCTCAACGGATCGCTCTGGCAGGTGATGACGGCGTCGCGCGAAACGGTGAAGCCGGGCATCAACCTCATCGTCAGGCCGGACGACGACGATATCGACCAGGGCGCCGCCAAGGTTCGTCTGCTGAAGGCGGCCTTCGAGGACCCCGATACCGAGGTCCCGTGGTCGACCAAGAAGCGTTTCGACGACTTCGATTACGGCTATGCGCTAACCGTTCACAAGGCGCAGGGTTCGCAGTGGAGCAATGTCATGCTCTTCGACGAGAGCTGGGCGTTCAAGGACATGCGGGAGCGCTGGCTGTATACCGCCGTAACGCGCGCAGCCGACCGGCTGACGGTCGTTCGGTAGGTCAAGACAGGCCGGGCGCCACTGTCGCGAATTAACTTGTCAGGGAAGGGCCAGGAAGATGGTTGTCGAGCTCTCCGTCAATCTCAACGCGGTGGCGCTGTTGCGCAACCGGCGCGACCTGCCATGGCCGAGCGTGACCGCTCTCGGGCGGATTGCCCTTCAGGCCGGCGCCCACGGCCTGACTGTTCATCCAAGGCCCGACCAGCGCCATATCCGGTTCTCCGACCTTGGAGAAATCCGCTCGCTTCTCCACGCGGAGTTTCCGCGCGCGGAGTTCAACATCGAGGGCTATCCGAGCGAGGAGTTTCTGGCGCTCGCCGCCGGGGCTCGGCCGGATCAGGTCACTCTCGTTCCCGATGATCCCGCTCAGCCGACCTCTGATCACGGGTGGGACTTCGCCGTCCACCGTGATTTTCTGGCCGATGTCGTTGCAAGGTTGCAAGCGAAAGGCGCTCGCGTCTCGCTCTTCGCCGATCCGGACCCGGCAGGGCTGAACATCGCCGCCGCCATCGGCGCCGACCGCGTCGAGTTCTATACCGGCCCCTACGGCGGCACCTTCGACGATCCGGCAGCTGCGGCGCAGGAGCTCGACAAGCTCGAGGCTGCGGGCAATGCGGCGCGGGCGGCGGGGCTTGCGATCAACGCCGGGCACGACCTGACCGTTGCCAATCTGCCGGCGCTGATTGCGCGCATTCCGGATCTTGCGGAAGTCTCCATCGGTCATGGCCTCACAGCCGATGCGCTGGAGTTCGGCATGGCGGAAACGGTCCGCCGCTTCAGGCGGGCATGCGGGCAGAACGTCCCGCCATCGGCTTGAACGTGTCTGCTGCTTCCTCCTCCCTGGTCGGCGCGGCTTGCGCCTCCACGCCGTGGGGCGTCTTTTCCCAATGGTGCGGCGTTCGAAAGAGCTGACCGAGCGCGCGAAGTGAGGCGAGGCTGATCAGCAGCCAGTAGGCATGAATCCACCAGAGGTGCCGTGGCAGCACCCGGCGTTCTTCGTCATCGAGATGTCTCAGCGCCAGAACGGCGAAGGCGGCGATTCCGAAGATGATGTTGAACGTGTCCGTGGCAAAGAGGAAGGCCGCGAACGGAGATGGTGCGCCTCCCTGGATGATCGACCAGATGGTCCAGGCAAGGAAGCCGAAGAAGAATGGCTGGGCAATCGTCGAGGCGATCATTCCGAAGAAGAGCACCTGAAAGCAGAGAAAGCGGGAGAGCCCCAGCTCCCGGCAAAGACGAACCGGCTGGCGCATATGGACCAGCCAAGTCTGCATCCATCCCTTCATCCAACGGGTGCGTTGGTTGCGCCAGTCGCGCCACCGCACTGGCGCCTCCTCCCGCGTCGGCGCGGAGATAACGCCAACACGGGCGCCGCGCCGGCACAGCCGCATTCCGAGATCGGCGTCTTCGGTCACGTTGTGGCTGTCCCATCCGCCGACGGCGACGAGCCAGTCGGTGCGGAAATGATTGGAGGTTCCTCCTAGAGCGGGATGAGATTAGGATCGTCCATATCCTGAGTTGACGAGGTAGTTGCTGCATTCGTCGGCGGAGATGGTGGAGAGGATCTGGCCGATGGCGGAGCAGACGGCGTCTCTGGTGCGCTGGCCGGCTTTGCGCAGCAGGTGCTTCAGCTTGGCGAAGAGCTGCTCGATGGGATTGAGGTCGGGGGAGTATTTGGGCAGGAACAAGAGCTTGGCGCCGGCGGCGCGGATCGCCCGGCGCACCGCCTTGCCCTTGTGGCTGCCGAGATTGTCCATGATGACGATATCGCCGGGCTTCAGCGTCGGCACCAGCACCTGCTCGACGTAGAGCCGGAAGCGCTCGCCGTTGACCGGTCC
>NZ_FUXL01000030.1 GCF_900167365.1 Consotaella salsifontis
ATTGCCAGTTTCGGATTCAGCCGGTTGCGGCACAAGATCGGGAAACAGCATCCTGTCGATGTCACGGGTGAGAAAACCCGGCAGGTCGCGTTTCAGCCATTCCGTAATGCGGGCGGCATTGGCCGGATTCTTGTCGTCCTCCAATTGATGCAGGACGAGGGCACCGAGGAGGACCTTGCGGCGGGTGTCCCTGGCGCGCTCCTGCTTGCCGAGGCGGGCCTTGAGGGTTTTCTTCTGGGCTTCGAGCTGGGCGAGGCGTTCCTCGATGGATTTGCGGGCCATCAGTCGTGGTCCTCCTCATCGGCGGCGTTGTGCTGTTCGACGGCTTGTTCGGGTATGATCTCGCCAGCAGCCTGAGCCGCTCCGATCTCGGCGCGCCGCTTGCCGGAAGGGCTCCAATGCGGATCGTCTCGTGAGGCGGTATGCCGAGGAAATCCAATGGCGGTGATCTCGCCATCGCGTTCGAAGATGCCGGCGATGAGACTGTCGACAGGGTTGAGATGGCCGCTGGGAAAATCGCGGCTGACCTGAAGCGTGCCCTTGGTGGTGTGAAGCGTCAGGGATGGCACGTCGGGCATGAGATCGAGGATACGCTGAAGCGCCATGCGTGTCTGGCGGCTGATATGGAGGCCTTCCATTGAGCCGCCGACGATCATGACTTGCCAGGGTGGACGGCGCTGCTTGGCAAGATGTTCGAGCGCCTTGTCCGCAGTCAGGTAGACGGGAGGTTCAACGGGCATGGCGGTTTCCGATAATAGCGTACCACAGTGATCGTTCGTTTCCCAAACAATAGCACTTTACCGCTTCTCTTCTAGGCCGACTTCACCTTTTGAGTCGTGCGTTTTGCGCTCAAATTTGTCGCGGTGATGTTGATGCCGAGCGCAAGCTATCGCAGTCCAATCGGAGCGCAGCAAAGATTGGCAAGAGCGCACTTACGAGTTGCTTTGCAACTCTGGCGCTGACATTCTGCCTTGGATGGGGGTGCATCGTTCATGGCGATCTATCATTGCAGCATGAAGCCCGTGTCGCGCAGCTCGGGTCGGAGTGCGGTAGCCTCCGCCGCCTACCGGTCGGGCCAATGCCTGGTGAACGAACGGGACGGGCTGGTTCATGACTTCAGTCGCCGTGATGGCATCGAGCATTCCGAGATCGTCATGCCGAATAGCGTTGATGCCGCATGGGCGCAGGATCGTTCGGCTTTATGGAATGAGGCCGAGCAAGCCGAGAAACGCGCAGATGCGCGTGTCGCCCGCGAATTCGAGGTCGCGCTTCCGCACGAGCTGACGGCTGGGCAGCGTATCGATCTGACGCGGGTCTTTGCTCAGGACCTCGCGAACCGCTACGGCGCGGCGGTGGATTTCGCAATCCATTCTCCGCACGGCAAGACCGACATTCGCAATCATCATGCTCACCTTTTAATGACGACGCGAACCGTCACGGCCGATGGCCTAGGTGCCAAGACGCAGATCGAGCAGGAGAACAAGCGGCTCCTGACGGAGGGCCTGCCCACGTCGCAGATGCAGCTTCGCGAAATTCGACAGGCGTGGGAGCATTACGCAAACGAGCACCTGGCGCGCGCCGGTCACGAGGCGCGGATCGATCATCGCAGCCATTCGGAGCGTGGGTTGGAGATTACGCCGACGCAACACATGGGCGTGCAAGCCACGCAGATGGATCGTCAGGGAAAAGGCGTTTCCCGCACACGGTTGGACGAGGCGGCGGCGAGGCGCAACGCCGACTTGATCCGCGAGAAGCCGGACCAGATCCTAACGATCATCACGGGCGAGAAAAGCGTGTTCGATCGCCACGACGTGGCGCGCGCCCTGCATCGTTATGTTCAGGAGCCGGCAGAGTTCCAGAATGCGTTCGCCACGGTGATGCAGAGCCCGAGCCTGGTCGAGCTGCGCGGCGAGATGCGAGATGCACACGGCCAGGTCACGGAGCTGGCGCGCTATTCAACGCGCGAGATGGTGGCGATCGAGCAGGGCATGGTAGATCGTGCCGCCGGCATGGCGGAGACCAGCGGTTATCGCGTGAGCCAGGAGACCGTCGAACGCGCACTGGACGCCCGTCCCTTTCTCGCTGACGAGCAGAAGGCGGCGATCCGCCACGTTACGGGCGAAGAGCGCATCACGGCCGTCGTCGGGCTCGCAGGGGCCGGCAAGAGCACCATGCTGGCGAGTGCGCGCGAAGCATGGGAAGCGGAGGGCTACCGCGTTCACGGCGCGGCGCTCGCCGGCAAGGCGGCCGAGGGCCTGGAGGAGTCGAGCGGCATCGCGAGCCGCACGCTCGCCTCGTGGGAGTATGGTTGGAACAACGGCCGTGGCGAGTTGGGGAGCGGCGACATTCTGGTGATCGACGAGGCCGGCATGGTGTCGTCGAAGCAGCTCGCTCGCTTCGTTGAGGAGACCGAGCACACGGGCGCGAAGCTCGTCCTGGTCGGCGATCCGGAGCAGTTGCAGCCGATTAATGCCGGCGCGGCCTTTCGGGCCGTCACGGAGCGGATCGGCTTTGTGGAGCTGGAGGAGGTTCGTCGGCAGCATGAGCCATGGCAGCGCGAGGCGTCGATCGATTTCGCGCGGCATCGCACGGCCGAGGGCCTGGCTGCCTATGGCGAGCACGGCGCGGTTCACTTCACCGATACGCGCGAGGATGCCCGCGCGGCGATCGTGCGGGACGTGATGCAGGATCGGGAAGACCGGCCGGACGGTTCGCGCCTGGTGCTCACCTATCGGCGCGCCGACGTGCGGGAGTTGAACGAGGCGATCCGGGATGAGCTACAAGGGCGCGGTGAACTGGCGGGCGAACTGACCTATCGGACGAATGACGGCGAGCGGTCGTTTGCCGCCGGCGACCGCATCCTGTTCCTTGAGAACGACCGCGATCTTGGCGTGAAGAACGGAATGCTCGGGACCGTCACCCAGGTCGAGGAGGGCCGGATCATCGCGCAGCTCGACGGGGCGCCGGGGGCGGGGCGGGAGCGCGAGGTTTCGATTTCGACGGCGGACTATGCCGCGATCGACCACGGCTATGCGACCACCATCCATAAATCGCAGGGGGCGACGGTCGATCGGTCCTATGTGCTCGCCTCGGGCGGGATGGACAGCCATCTTGCCTATGTCGCGATGACGCGGCACCGCGATGACGTGCAGCTCTATGCGGGCCAGGAGGACTTCAAGGACATGGGCGCGCTCGCCAGCGAGCTGGGGCGCGCCCGGCCCAAGGAAACGACGCTCGACTACGCCGAGCGTCGGGGCATCGCTCACGAGATCGATCCGGCGAACGAAATCCGGGTGCCGGCTCCGGAACAGAGGACGGCCGAGCTGGCGGAACGGCTCCAGACCGAGCCCCCGCGTACGATCGAGCAAGGTCCGGCAACCCGTGACCATGATGGGTATGAGCGGCCGCCGGAGCCGGAACGGCTCTCGTTCGCAGAGCGTCTGGCGGCCTTTGTTGGGTGGTCGAAGCCACAGCCCGATCCCGGCGAGAGGAGCCAAGCCGAAAGCGAGCGCGCCGGTCTCATGTCTCCCGGCGAAGATCGGCCAGATCACGCCGCCGATCGCGCTCGAAACGACAAGCCCGCGCTCGAGCATGGACCGGAGAAGACCCAGGAGGGCGAGCAGCGGCCCTTGAGCCTGGCGGAGAGAATGGAGCAATTTCACAAGGAGGGCGACGGCCAGGACCGACAGGACCGCGAGGGACTTCCAGAGGAGCGATCGGAGCGAGGAGACATCCGCGAACGGCTGAGCGAGCTTCGGGAGCGCGAGGCGCGTCCCCTGGAGCGCGGGGAGCACGATCGCGAACACGAGCGAGGGGGCTATGAGCGATAGTGGCAACGGGTTCGGCTCCGTCCGCGGTGCCGACATAGAACGGGCACCAAACCACGTTAAGCGGACAAACCCGGAACGTGGCCTTTGATCAGAAGGGCGGAAGATCCTCGGGGAACTCACCGCCTGCGGCGAGGAAACTTTCCCATGTCGCGCGGCCGCGCGCACTGACGGTCAGGCGATCCTGGGTGCCTTCGACCAGTTCCACGAGATCAAGATCGATCGAGCTGTTGCCGATCACCTTGTCGGGGTCGAAGCCGTCGATGACGCGGCGCCACCCTATCGTTCCGCGTTCGATCGGGGCCGGTTCCAGCCAGAACCAGAAGGCATTGCGAGGTCGTGGCGGGATGAGAGCCCAGTCCAGCGGACCATCCGCCGGGATCGCTTCGGGCGCGGGACTCGCATAGCAACGAGTAGACGACCGCGCGGCGCAGCGCCGGAGCATCTTTCGGCCAGAGATATGGCAAGAGGTCGCGAACGGCTCTGAAATCAACCAAGATCAGGCCTACGAACTGCCGCGTGCGCCGGTGACCTTTTTACAATGTCGTTGACGGTATTCTTGCTGATGCCGAGATCGCGTGCGATCCAGCGATAGCTGCGGCCTTCAGCAACCAGCGCCATGACCTTCGGCGCAAGCCGATCTGACTTGGGGCGTTCTCCTGTTTGACGGCCGAGCCTTCTGCCGCGCGCTTTCGCGGCGGCAAGCCCGGACTTGACCCTCTCGCTGATCAGATCGCGTTCGAATTCCGCAATGCCGGATAGGAAGGTTGCAAGCATTCGGCCGTGCGGAGAGGATAAATCGAAGGTCATGCCATTCATCGCGATGACCGAGACCTTCCAACCTTCCAGCTCGCGCAGCGTGTTGAGAAGGTCGATGGTCGAACGGCCCCATCGGGAAAGTTCAGTGACCAGGATGGCGTTGATCTGTCTGGCTTGCGCGAGTGCTATTGCCTTTTTCCGCTCGGCACGGTCGAGCCTCGCGCCGGAGCCTGTCTCCTTGAATATCGCTGCCACCTCGTAACCGGCTCGGTCAGCGAAAGCAGTCAGGTCACGCTCCTGCCGCTCGCATGACTGGTCAGCAGTCGAAACACGGCAGTAGATGGCGGCGCGCTGTCCCAATTGAACCCTCATGGAATTTGATGTCGGTGGGCCTTGATTTGTAAGCGCTGATTGTTGTCCAAAACAGACTATACTCCAACTGGGACAGGTCCACCATGCCACGCCACCGCGCTCTCACGCAGGCCCAACTCGAAGCCCTGCTTGCCCTGCCTACGGACGAAGCCGATCTAGTCCGGCACTATACCCTGTCCGCAGCCGACTTGGCCGTGATCGCGAGAAGACGCAGAGCCCACAAGGGGGCGTTTGCAGGAGGGAGCGAAATCCTACGCTAAACCGAGGGCGCGCTTTCCGCAGTCTTTGCGTTCGCTCTTCGGGCTCATGCCTCGGTCGAAGGCCAAGGATCAGGCTTGAAGGGCATTGACGATGCGCAAGGTGCGCCGCGTGAAGCCGGTTAGCTCGCTTGGGTCGATCTGATCCGGCGTGGCATCGGCCACATTTTCCCCATGGTGATACTGGCTCGTATAGCCGTTGATCTGGTCCAGCTCGTCATAGAGCGCCTGCGCGGGGTGAATATCGCCGCCTTCGCGTATCTTTCGTACCATGTCGCCCAGCCAATCATTGGCAAGGAAGCTGCCCGGATAGGTCGTGCGGCAATGAGTTTCGAGGACGACGCGCATCTTACGGATAATATCGAGCAAGCCGCCGGCGCCGGTCGTGAGATAGGTTTGAAGGTCGTCAATATCCGTGGCTGTCCGACCCCGGCAGGCGTGTTCAAGGTCCACCGGCATGATCTTTGAGCCTTGGGCGCGGTGATCAGCAATCGTCAGCGCGACGCGCTCGGCGGCCGGTGACTTATCCCAGACCTGCTTGAGGAAAGTGGCATCGTGGGAAAGCACGATCACCTGGGCGCATTTCCCCGCCACCTTCATGATCTCATGCACGGTCTGCCGGCGGCGGAAAGCGTCCTGACTGTTAAAAGGGTCGTCGAACACGACCAACTTCCCGGCCACTGCCGAATCGCGTTCCAGATGCGCCAAGAAAAACGCGAGGGCGAGAGTGGTACGGTCGCCGGCACTGAGGGTATTCTTGAAGCTCGGCCGGTCCCCCGGCGTCTTGCTGTCGCCAAGGTCAACGGCCGTGTTGTTGATAACGAGCTGATAGCTCGATGTGGCGAGACCGCCAGGATAGGCGTGCTTGGTCTCGGTGATGGTGAAGCCAGCATTGAACGCGACCAGGTAGTCATTAATACGCAGCTCGTAGGGCTTCACCACGGTCTTTGTATGCGCGTCGAGCTGCTTCCTAATAGCCTCCTTGCGCGTCTCGATGCCGTTCTTTTCGCCGGAGAGCTTTATGTAGGTGGCACAAAGGTCGGACACGTCCGCGCGGTGCCGGGTCTGGATCGCAGTCAGGCGGTCCAGCTCGGCCTCGGCCGCTTTGAGATCACCCGCATCAGCGGCCGCCTTCTTTTCAGCAATGACGACATTTGCTGCACGGATTGCTGTATTCGCCGCCTCGATTGCGGCGGCCGCGCTGTCATAGGCAGCGTGCGCGGCGGTGAAACCTTCATCCGGCGTGATCGGTTCTAGCGGCACGGCCGCCTTGCGATCTAGAAGCCCGATCGCTGCGGCGGCAAGCACGTGGATCGCATCGACGACCTCCGCCGGAAAGGCCAGGGCAGTGGCCCCGATCGCGCAATACTTCTGCCAAAACTCGACGCCGCCGCTATTTTGCTCTGCGATGGTACCAAGGCGGGCCAGGGCGGCGTCGCCCATGTCTCGCATGATACCGGCTTTCATGGTGGCGATCTCTCCGGCCAGTGCTTCGTAACGCTCGCTGAACACGGCCCGGAACGCGGCGATCAGCGGAAGGCCCCGAATATGCTGCCCGCAGAAGGGGCAGGTATCGTCCGCATGGCCGAGGCCGTCCGCGATCCAGTTGCCGCCGTTGGCCGTCATGCCATGCGCGGCTAGATGCGTCGACAGTCTTTGCTCCGCGTCCTGCGCAATGTCGTCGATAGTGCGGACCAGCAGGCTGGTGAAATCCTCAGGCAGGACCGGGATGGCATATTCCGAGAGGGCAGGACGGGCGCGAAGCGCTCCAGCCTGCCGCAGCGCATCCACGCTGCGCGCCTGCGCCTCGATTTGCGCGGCAATGTCGGTCGTCTCCGGTAAGGCAATGAAGGTGTCCAGCTTCATGCCAGCCGGCAAATGCGGCTGAATCGCCTTGCCCGCCGTGCTGATCTCGCCGGTTTTGGCGCGGCTTTCTGCGGCCAGTTGAGCATCCTGCGTCGCAAGTTTCACGCCGGCGTCACCCACGATGACGCGATAGAGATTGCGCTTGTGCTCTATGTCCACGACTTCGCCGGAATGGACATTCTCCGCAACAAACACGCCGTCGAAGATGGCGATTTCCGGTTTAGCCACGTTCCATGCTGTACCGTCGAAGCGGGCTTGCCCGCCGTCCAGTAGCAGCTCAATCGCCGGTGCGTCGATCACACCAAGGGTTTTGCGGCCGAGGACATGGCTCGGATCGCCGGTTTGCATGGAGCGCAGGACGGCGCAGAGCGTCGTTTTGCCGTAGCCGTTCGCACCGGCGATGAAGGTGTACTTGGCAAGCTGCGGATTGCCTGACGCGGCCGAGTTGTAGAACCGCCCGACGTTCTTAATCGAAATAATCTTCTTGAGCACTTGTTTCCCCCTGCGCCTCAATCCCGCCGCGCCCGCCCCACAAACGATCCCGCGCTACCCACAAATCCACAGACCCACAAATGTTGGTTTTGGGCTAGGGCATCAAAGCGATGAAGTTTAGCAGCCCGGACAGGCCGAGCAGCAGAAAGCCAAAGACCAGAAGCCATGTCCCTTTGGCCCGATCGATGTGCTTTGTACTGTTCCCGATATTGTAGATATCGCTCCGTTGGTTCGGCATTAGGTGCTGAATGTTCAGCTCATGAGACGACGCGACCGGTGAGAGGGCGTCAAGGATACGCTTCACTCGTCATGCAAGCAGACGAGAACCTATAACGCTACTGATCGTCGCCAAAATTCGCAGTGCGTCTGGTTCTATCAATTCGCGCACCTATGCCTTAATAAGAACGGTTTCGGCACAGGCGGATAGTTTCGTTAGAAGGTCCACGCGCTTGGCTTTCGACGGTGCCGCATGTGCGGCTTTAGAGAGCTTCACCAGATCAACATGTTCCGCATTGGTTGGATCGTACTGCGGGATGCTGAGGTGTTTGAAAATGTTGCTCACCTGGATCTGGATCGTGTGGCTTTCGACATACTCCCGCACCATCTTGGAATTCAGAATGCCGCATACAAAGTGCGCCATATCCTTTGAGGTGAAATCGGCAAAGTAGACCTTGTGGTCTGGCACATACGGCCGCTTGCCCATTAGCGGGACATCTTCCTCTTCGAACACCGCTGCTTCAAAAGTGGTCGATAACTCTGCCCATACGACCTTGTAAGGCGCGAAGGTATAAGCACCGGAGTTATAGACAGCGTAATAGGGCGCGCCTTTCTGCCGAAGCTTGTACGTTGACCGCCTCTCCAACAGTGGCTTGAAGTGAGCGAGATACTTTTTCGTTTGTTTGAGGCCGTTCACCGTGGTCTCTGCTGCCCTGTAATCCGCCCCATTGATCCCGGTGTTGGGCACCATGATGTAGAGCTTCTCACGAATGTGGATCTCGCATGCGGAAAAATCGGATGCGCCTTTGAGCAGCGGGAACAGAAGGTCGGGCTCGATCCAGAATTGACGAGCTGGCCCAATGTCTGTCCTGCCGGCTTCGGGCCGCGTCTCGACCTGCACGAGGCCAGTTTTTGCGTTCTCTCCCACAATTCGGACCATGTAGACGCCGTTCAGGTCGGCTGTGACGCCCTTTCTTCCGCTTATCCAGTCACTCTGCCCTTGCAGAGCTTCCATGTCGGCAAAGCGGCCAGGAGGCAGAATAGCCCACGGCGAATTGCCGCCGTTCACTGGGTGGGCTTCCCAGGTCTGCTGGTTCACACGCTTTAGAACCGCGTCCTTGTGCATGTTTTCTGGAATGGATGCAGAAGATCCATCGATCTTATTCCAGACCCTATAAGGCACCGGATAAGTGGGCACTTGCGTGCGATCGACCTTCCGCAAACGCATGATGGCTGTCTTGTTTGCCACCTTCGCAAAGGGCTTGAGCTTCTTTAGATCGTCGATGCATTCCGGGATCAGATTGAAATCTTCATTGATACGGAAGCTGCGGAAGCCCTGCGACGAAGGCGACTGGAAATGCGTCTGCGTAATGACGAAGACAAGCTTTCCTTCCGGCTTTAGCCATTTATCGGCGACCGTGTAGGTTATCATGCCGGAAATATCGAGTTCGTTGCCCCCGTGGTAAGGGGTCTCCGAAAAGATCGTATATTGCTCGCAGGTCGGCTTGATCCTCTGCCGGTATAACTCTGGCAGGTTCGACCAACGAACCCACGGCGGATTGCCGACAACAACATCAAATTGCCCTGCGACTGCCGACCAGAAGAAGTTCCGGACGATCCGAAACCAGATCCCGTTCCAGGCTTTTCGGTGCAGGTCGAGAACCTGGCCGTAGGTCGAAGAAAGTGCGCTATGCCAGCTCTTCCCCTCCTCGGCCGACATCAAGCCAGCTTTGATAAGCTCGGTTTCTACAACGTCATATTCCTTCTCGTCATTCACATGCTCGGCCATCAACGCAAAGGCATGGTCTAGGCGGACTCGGTCGAACGCGAGAGCAGCCGGCAAGACAATGTTCAGATTGGCTTGAGCACTCCCAATGCCGTACTCGACGAAATCCTGCCCTGCCTTCGGTGAACGTGCAGGAGAATACACGGCATCAGCCAAAAGGACCGGCAGCTCTACTTCCATACCGGCCGTGGCCACTAGATCGGCAATGGCAATGAGGAAATTCACTCTCGAAGCCTGCACGGCCAATGGATTAAGGTCAAAGCCCCATACTTCCCCCAGAATCTTCGTAAGGGTTTCGGATTCCGAAAGACCGTTATCGAGGGCCAATTTCCGCTTCCGGCGGATGACCTCAAGCAGGAACGAACCCGAACCACAGGTCGGATCGAGCACCCTAACGCTTCCCCAATCGGCTACCTCAGCGCGATCGCAAGTGATATCGGCCAGCCAGTCGGGGGTGTAGAATTCTCCCAATGCCTTGCGCAGGGCTTCGGGGACGAGCGCCTGGTAGAAGGACTTGAGGACATCATGTGACCTTGCAGCGCTTAGATCGTCCATCCGGTACAGCGCGAGCTGGGTCAGCAATGGGCGGATTGCACCGCAACACGCCGCCCGGTCTTCCACACTCAAGCTGTTGTCAGCGTACCAGGAAAATACAGCCTCTTCGACAAAGCCTGTGATCTGCGCAGCATCAAAAAAGCGCCCTTGTTCGACCTCGGTGTTCAGGAGGTAGAGCAGTTGGGCATCGTCCTGGCCAAGCAGGTGTTCGCAGAAGTCGCGGTAAGCCGTTAGGCCGTATTGCGCGACGATCTCTGCGGCCAGCATCTTCATCACGAACGCATTGTAAGTGTGGATCGCGAAAAGAGCCGCTGCCACCATGTCCCGTGGAGGGAGCTTCGGTGAAAACGGAATGCTTTTCCTGATCTCCGCCGCTTGAGCAGCCGAAAGATCTGCCACCTGGCCAAAGAGTGTCCGCCACTCTTCAAACAGCAGTTTGATCTTGTTATTGCTAGGAGCGGTGAGCTGCTTTTCGAGCAATGCGACCAGGCTGGCCATCATCGCGTTGCCGATCTGCGCAGCGTGGCCAAAATCCTCGACCAGGTTCTCAGCTGTCACGGCTCGGCGTTTTGAATCAAAGCACGCCTGAGCCACAAGCTCAACAGAAGCAGGGTTAAAGGGCAACAAGTTTCGCGGGACGATTTTACCGTCCCGCATAAAGGCAAAGCAGATGTGATCTCCATCGATCGCAATGCCGATGTAATCCTCTTCCGGGATTCCCTCGGATTTCGCCCGTGCCCGTATGTACTTGAAGAGCCGATCGTCGATCGCTTCAATGAAGGAAGCGCTCTTCATGCTGCCTTTGAAAAACCCAGGGCCTTTGAACTCAATAATGACCTGGTTGTAGGATGCATCATTTCGCCCGCGCTCCGCGTGGAACGTCATCCCGAGATCATTTTCGATGTGCTTAAGCCAGCTTTTCCGAAGCTCTTCCTCGTTGCTCCAGGAGTGCCGGTCTTTTTTTAGGTTGTCGAAAAGGATGCTCATGACACCCCTGAAAAATTAAGTACGTTCATTCTGTCCCCCGTCCTACTTCTGATAGGCAAAATTTCCCACATTTGTGGTTTTGTTCATTTGCGGGTTATACCCGCTTGAACTTCAAGCTCCTGAGTTCGCTGCTCGATCATGGTTTGAAGCTCGGCCACCATTTTGCGACCGGTCGCGCTACATGCCGTTTTAAACCGTGTGTGCATGCTTTCGGGCAGATCGAGGCTCAGGCGCTTTGATGGCTCGGTGTCCATCACCTTCACCGGTTTAGGGGCGGTCTGGTCGTGCCCTGCCCCGCCCCGTTCAAACGCGAGGATCTGGTCGTTAGTTGGCAGCTTTGGCTTTGGAGCCGCCGCGAAGGTCTTCTTCGACATGGCTTTCTATCTCTTTCGTCAAAATTTCGATCTCCCGTGACGCGGCTCCACCCGACGGCCACTCGAAAATCGTTTGTCCCATGGTGAGGCTTTCCGCAAAGGCGACCCGTTGTTCGATCTCGGAATTCAAAATCGGAATGCCGGAATTGGCGGCCAAATTGCGTATTTCGCGCCCGATAACCGTGTTCCCTATTTTGCGGGAAACCACAAACCCACATCTGAGGGTTTCTTTGTATTCTTGCGCTTCGCGCACCTGCTTGACCGTTAGGTCAGATGCCCAGGTGGAAAGCCCTGAGGGCTCGATTGGCAAGGCAACAAAGTCTGAGGCGATGATGCAGGAGCGGGCTATCTCTTCCGCATGAGGGGGCCCATCGATCACCGTATGAGTATAATCGGCCGCCATCGTCAAAGCGTCACGCGCCATGTTCGCTCTGGCCAAGCTTACCACCTGAAAAGGCGCATCTTCGCGCAAGCTCGCCCAGGTTGACGCTGAGCCTTGTTTGTCAGCGTCGATCAGCAAAACGCGATGGCCCTGTTTTGCGAGGCAAGCCGCGACGCTGATTGAGAGGGTGGTTTTACCCACGCCGCCTTTTTGGTTCAGGAATGAAATAATCATGCAGAGACGGTACGCGATTCACACATATGTGCAAATGGAAAAATACTTGTACCCACAAACCCACATTTGTGAAAGTTCTGCCTTTCGGCAGATCGATCCTAGCTCGCTACGGCGCTATTTGATGGCGCGCTCGCTGCGGATCGAAAAGGGTAGGGAGCTTATGGCCGCCCGCGTTTCTCTACCCACTTGCGGCAAAAGCCGATGAAGGCCTTGCCGGCATCGCGCGGCGGCTCGATGTCGTAGTCGGCCATCCAGTTCCGCCATTCCTGTTCCAGATGGTACACGTCCCATCCTTGCGCCACGGTTCGTGCATCATGAAGGGCTTCAGGATCGAGCCGCACATGCCCATAGGCCTGCTTGACGGCCTTTTCTTTCTCCATCGTGCCGCGATTTTTGAAAACAACCGACTGCTCGTCGAGGAAAACGGCATAGTCCGGCATGTGGCCGTGCTCTGTGTCCTGCTCGACAATGTTCTGAATTAGCCGCTTGAACTCTTTCTCCGTTGAAGCCGATCCGCATTTTTTCCGCAGCAGATCGAGGGAGATTTTCCACTCTTTTTGCTTGCCGCAATGCTTGCGAGCCAGCTCATACATGCGCCGCTCTAAAGGCTTGCGCAGCCGGAAATAATCACGGTGGAGCGTCAAAACCTCGTTGTGCCTGATGGCATTGAAAACCCAATCAGACAGCTTGATTTCGACTTCCTGCATCCGGCCTTCACGAGTAGCGCGGGCAATCTCATAGCTTTCGATCAACCCAAAGCCCTTAGTGACTTCGACATCACCAGTGATGATGTTGGTGCTTATCCTGGTGCCGGACAGGCGATCGAGAGCGGCTTTAAGACCCTCGTAGCCGCGACCATCGGTTACCCGGTTGGTGGCATTCAGTAGGTCATAGGCCTTGAAGCGGACGACCTGAGAAACTTCCTTGCCGTCATTTAACGCCGCCATGATCTGACTGATGGTGAAGATCAGCACGTCGCGATCGTGGATTGTCGCCAACCCTAAGACGGACGGCGTGATCTCAACAAAAATCCCGTTGTGCTCATACCGACGCATGCTGCGATCGGGCTTGGTCGACAGAGAGAATAGGGGGTGCTCCATTGAAGCCATGTCACCCTTAGGCACGGCATCGAAGATATCGCATACAAAAAAGTCCCCCTGCGTATTACGCGCAGGAAGCAAAGGGGACTTTTCATATTTCGTGATATCACCCACCATGCCCTATGGTTTGTGATTCCACACACTGTGTCAAGAGCTTCGTGATATCACCCACCCTAACAGGGCTTTCGTGATTTTACACACCAGGAAATATCTTTCGTGATTTCACACACTAAAAATCGTGACTCTACACACCGTTTATCGTGACTTTACACACCGGGCGTTCCATTATCCACATTGGATTCAATGGTTTGTAGATGGTTGCCCACCCCTTAACACCTTAAATAACACACATATAACACTAGCGCGTACCCGCGAGAGCTTTCCTACGAGCTGCGCACCGTAAAAAAGAAAAGCGGAATCGGCCTAACGGCTTCGCCGCTGCAAGAGCGAGCGGTCGCAAACGCGGCCGGAAATTCGCGCTCACCAAAGCATAGGTACGCCTCGCTCAGGCCGCCATGGCGCAGCGCGACACCGCGAACTCACCCTGGCAGCACCCTAGCGTCAGTGGAAGTCGGAGGTGTCATAGAGCCCTCGGAAGCGCCGACTTTTGAAGTAGGGGAGCTTGTGGGCAATGATGGGCCGGGTTCCCTTGAACTTGAGAAACATCTTGTCGTTGCCGAGGTGCATGGCCTCCTCGGGCGTCAGAAGCTTGCGGCCAACGAAATCGTTGTTGGTGTTGAAGCGGGTGGTGTCGCCCGACAGCTCGGAGACGTAGCGGGCGGTCAGCTCGTCATTGACGTTGAACGCCTGGAAGACGCCGGCATTGGCGGCGAAAGTATGAGCGCCGCGCTGATAGAGTTCTTCGAGCTGGCCCCAGTTCTGGAGGAAGGCCCAGAGCTGAAGCCCGTAGCCAGCCATGAGGCCGACGGCGGTCTTGATGACGGGCATATCGCCGATGGAGGCGAACTCGTCGAGCAGGAAGAGGATCTGGGCATTGGGCCTGGCTCGCGTGCGCTCGACGTCCTGTAGGGCGCGGGTGACGAGGAGACGTATCCAGCGACCATGCGATTCCAGGCGCGACTGCGGCAGGACGATATAGACGGAGGCGGTGGTTTTCTTGAGTGTCGAGAAGTCGAGGTCGGAGCTTTTCAGGGTTTTACGAAGCTGCGGGCTATCGAGGAAACTGGTCTGTTCCTGGGCGGTGGACAGGATGGCAGCGGCTTCCCGTTCGTTCTTGCCGGCGTGGACGTTGGCCGCCGATGCGATCGCGCCATCGGCATCCTTGGTCGAGGCCATGATTTTGAGGAGGTTGGCGAACTTCTCCTTCGGATAGGTCAGATATTCGCGGAGCGTCACCAGGTTGCGGCGCTCCTCCGGTTCGGCCGCCACCACCAGCATGATGAGGCCGCGCATCAAGGCGCGCGCCGCGTCGTCGAAATGCTGATCGCGGGAATGGGGATTGGTGACGATCAGCGCCGCCGCGAGGGTGGCGGCGTCATCGACGAAGTTCGGGTCGTCGGGATCGAGGCCGGCGAGGGGATTATAGGAGCAGTTGTGCAGGCCGCTGACGTTGAAGGGGTCGAGCACGAAGACCGGACCAAAGGTCTCGCGATGGCGCGCGGTGACTTGCGCGTTTTCGCCCTTCGGGTCGATGACGACGACGCTGCGATCGATTTTCAGGAGGTTCGGGACGATGACGCAGGTGCCTTTTCCCGAGCGCGTCGGGGCGACTGTCAGCAGGTGTTCGGGACCGTCATAGTAGTAGAATTTCGAGCCGCTGCGTGCGCCTGCGATGAGGGCGGTCTTGGAGCGCTTGCGGTAGCGCCTTTCCTCGCCGGCGGTGGCATAGCGAGCCGAGCCGTACGGCTCGAAAGGTTTCTGGATGAGGCTTGCGATGAGGTCGAAGCCCACGAGCCAGACGAGGCCGGCAAATGCGAGCGGCGGCAGGACGAGAGCGATGTGCGCGCCTTGGCCGAAAGCCCAGTAGTTCCAGAACGCATTGACGTCGAGGTTGAGCCAATCGAAGGGGCGCGGACCCGCGACAGTGATGGCGTTGAAGAGCGCCACGCGATAGGGCTCGTTGAGAAACTCGCCAATCGCGTGGTTTCGGTTGCTCAGCCAGGCGAGGACATACCAGGGCAGAAGCAGGTAGATCGCGACGGACACCAGCATGGTGACGGCAAGGCGCTTTTCCCAGAATGATTGTCTCATAAGGAGCGCCCGCTATCCGGCTCGGTTTCGTCGAAACCGTCGTTGTCTTTCTCTTCCTGGCCTTGATCCGTCTCCGTGCCGTCGCGATTGCCAGTTTCGGATTCAGCCGGTTGCGGCACAAGATCGGGAAACAGCATCCTGTCGATGTCACGGGTGAGAAAACCCGGCAGGTCGCGTTTCA
>NZ_FUXL01000021.1 GCF_900167365.1 Consotaella salsifontis
CTGGCCGCCCACGCTCTCCACCTTCGAGGCGTCCAGAACGATCGCCTTGCCGCGCAGCGAAAGAAGCTGCTCCACCAACGGCGCCGCCGCGTTCAGTCCAAGATGGGCCGGAAGCTCCACCGTCATGCTCTCTTCCTGCGAGACCGCTTCAACCGCTGCTTCCGGCGTCTCAACCCGCTTCTTTCTCGCCATCAGAATTCTTCCCATCCTTCATCAATGACGATCGTCGCTGTGGCGCGGCCGTTGGCTGGCTGCGATCTATCGCCGTCCTCTATCTGCTCTACCGGAACTTTCTTAATTCTCTTTTTCGATACGCCTGATCTGGATGCTTTATATTCTGTAAAGCGTGGTTTATCTTGGTATCGTTCCTAACGAATGCTTTCAGAAAATTGTAACGACGCGGCAGGTTGGCGCAGGCTCTCACGCGCGCGGTGCCTTTTACGCTTTCATCAGTAAGCCGGCCTATCGTCGGACGTGGACGCTGTAGCCGGGCTCGCGGAAGCCTTCGTGCGTTCCGATCAGAGGTAGTATGAAGAATTTCTCCCTGTTCCGGTCGATGTCTCTTCCCGGAAAGATCACAATCCTTGTCGTCACAGGATTATCCCTGCTCGCGGTCTGTTTCATCGCCGCCGCCACCGTCATGCTCGACCGGGAAGGCAACGGTCGCGCCAACGAACGGCAGAAAGTGAACATGGGCGTCGCCTGGGAAGTCCTTCACGAACTTGGCGATACATTCCGGCTGGAAAACGATAAGCTTTTTGCCGGAGATACTCTTCTCAACGACGCCGTTGAGCCGGTCGACCGCATCAAGGAACTGGTTGGCGGAACGGCGACGATCTTCATGGGCGACCTTCGCGTCGCCACCAACGTTCAGAAGCCGGGAGGCGGGCGCGCCACAGGAACAAGGCTGGCGAAGGGGCCGGTCTACGACGCGGTCCTCGGCAAGGGCGTCCCCTATCGCGGAGAGGCCGACATTCTCGGCACGCCGTATTTCACGGCGTACGACCCCATCAAGGACAGCGCAGGAAAGACCATCGGCATTCTTTATGTCGGAATACCGAGGGCTGAGTTCTTCGAAACCATCAGTCTTTTGGAGCGTCAGTTCGCGGTCGTTGCTGTGGTTGTGACAGTTCTCGTCGCCGCCGGACTGTTCATCGTCTTGCGCCGCATGTTCCGGCCGCTGGGCGTTCTCGCCGGAACCATCTCCGACGTCAGCCAGCGTCGCACCGACATTGTCGTCAGTGGAACAGACCGCCACGACGAGATCGGAGTCATGGCGCGCTCGGTGGAGAAGCTGCGGCAGGCGGTGATTGAGCGGAAACGTCTCGAGGAGGAGTCGGAACATCTTCGCGCCAGCCAGGATGCGGAGAAGGCGCGTCAAGCAGCGATCGAGCACGAGAAGGCGGAGCGTCTGCAGAGCTTCGTGGCCGACATCGGCGCCGGTTTCGAGCGCCTGTCGGATGGCGACCTGACGGTTCGCATGAACAAGGCGGTCGCGGCGGAGTTCGAGACGATCCGCGGCCAGTTCAACGGCTCGGTGGAGAAGCTCGAGACGACGCTGGGCTCGGTGGTGAGCTCCATCGGCTCGATCCGCTCGGGGCTCGACGAGATCAACACGGCCTCCAACGACCTCGCCCACCGCACCGAACAGCAGGCGACGGGCCTTGAGGAGACAACGGCGGCGCTGACCGAGGTGACGCGCGGCATCCAGGCCATCGCCGAAGGCGCAGAACGCACCCAGTCTCTCGGGCAAACAGCCCGCAAGAATGCGGAAAGGGGCGGCACCATCGTCGGTCAGGCCGTCGAGGCGATGGCCGAGATCGAGAAGTCGTCGGAGGAGATCGGCAAGATCATCGGCGTCATCGACGAAATCGCCTTCCAGACCAACCTTCTCGCCTTGAACGCGGGCGTCGAGGCGGCGCGCGCCGGCGAAGCCGGCAAGGGCTTCGCGGTGGTGGCGCAGGAGGTTCGCGCGCTGGCCCAGCGCTCGGCCGAGGCCGCCAAGGAGATCAAGGAGCTGATCTCCAAGTCCGGCGAGCAGGTCGGGCGCGGCGTTGAGCTGGTGACGGCCTCGGGCAAGAGCCTGGAAGAGATCGTGGCGCAGGTCGCCGAAATGGCGGCAGAGGCCGCACAGGCCGCCAAGAGCACCCGCGAGCAGGCCGCCAACCTCAAGGAAGTCTCCTCGGCCGCCGACCAGATGGACAAGGTCACGCAGCAGAACGCGGCGATGGTGGAGGAGACGACGGCGGCGGCGCAGACGCTGGCGAACGAGACGGATCACCTCGCCCAGCTCATCTCCCAGTTCCGCACGGCTTCGAGCGCGGGTCATGCCTCGCAGCAGCAGCGCACGGTTCGCCGTCAGGCGGCCGCCCCGGCTCCCATGCCGGCATCCAGGCCCGCGCCGCGCCCGGTTCCGCAGATGAGGACGGCGGGCGCCGGCGGCGCGGCGCCCAAGGCCACCCCGGCCAACGAGGGATGGGAAGAATTCTAGCCCCCCGCCGCTCCTGCAACTCGACTTTCAATCGAAAGGACCGGCCGCAGCGATGCGGCCGGTCGTTGTTTGTCTGGCGAGAGATAAACCGGTGCGGCCATCGGAAGCCTTGTCAGGACTCGCGAAATCGCCGCATTTAAGGTTCATCGCACGTTAAAGTGCTTCCGCTCGTCTGGATGTTTCGATCATCTTCATGAAATTCGGGTCTCCTGAGCGACGAGGCGGGCTGCCTTAAGGGGACGAGGCGGCTTGCGGGCATGATCACGAGAGGCTGGAGCGGGGATCGACTTGATGGCCGAAGGGCGCAGGCGCGAACGGATCGAACCCACATTCGGGGCGGACGAGCCTTCGACGGACGAGGAAATCCGTTTCTCTATCGACGATAGGGCGGTTCCCGAAATGGGTGGTCGTCGCGCCGCCAAGGGGCGCTCTCGGCAGCAGGGGAAATCGTCTGGATCCGGCGAGACAAGCCGTCGCGGCTCCTCCTCCTCCTCGGGAGGCTCGGGCTCCGGCTCAGGCAAAGGGCGGCGTCGGCGCAGCTTTCTCGGCCATCTCTTTCGTCTGTTCTTTGCTCTCGGCGTGTGGGGCGCCGTCGCCGTCGCGGCGCTCGTCGCCTACGTCGCGGTCACGCTGCCCCAGGAGGCCTGGGTCATTCCCGAGAGGCCGCCCAACGTCAAGATCGTCTCGGTGTCGGGAGAATTGCTCGCCAACCGGGGCATCACCGGCGGCGAGGCGGTTTCGCTCAACGAGATGAGCCCGTATCTTCCCGAGGCGGTCATCGCCATCGAGGACCGGCGGTTCTATTCCCATTACGGCGTCGATCCGCTGGGGATCGTGCGCGCCTTCGTTGAGAACATGGCTGCTGGCTCGACCGTTCAGGGCGGCTCGACCCTGACGCAGCAGCTGGCCAAGAACATCTTCCTCAACCCCGAGCAGACGATCCAGCGCAAGATCCAGGAAGCGAT
Source organism: Consotaella salsifontis (assembly GCF_900167365.1). Classification (GTDB taxonomy): domain Bacteria; phylum Pseudomonadota; class Alphaproteobacteria; order Rhizobiales; family Rhizobiaceae; genus Consotaella; species Consotaella salsifontis. Next base: position 3,457 of record NZ_FUXL01000021.1, read on the forward strand.
TCTGGCCCTTTGGCTCGAACACAAGTTCACCAAGGATCAGATTCTCGAAATGTATCTCAACCGGGTCTATTTCGGCTCCGGAGCGACAGGCGTCGACGCAGCCGCGCATCGCTACTTCGGCAAGTCGCCCGCCGACCTCAGCCTTGGCGAGTCGGCGCTCCTGGCGGGCCTGCTCAAGGCGCCCTCGCGCCTCTCGCCGGCGCGCGATCCAGAGGCCGCCAAGGACCGGGCGGACGTCGTTTTGGCGGCCATGCTCGACGAGGGCTTCATCAACAAGGACGACTACGAGGCGGCGCTGAAGATGCAGCCGACCCGCGCCAAGAGCTATTGGTCGGGCGCGGAGAACTATGCCGCCGACCTGGTGATGAAGGACCTCAAGGACCTCGTCGGCGAGGTCCATGAGGACGTGGTGGTGGAGACCACGCTCGACCTCGGTTTGGAAAAGGAAGCCGAAAAGGCCATTCGCGACACGGTCAACGGCGCCACCCGCAATGTCAGTCAGGGCGCGCTCGTGGCCATCGACGGCACCGGCGCCATCCGCGCCATGGTGGGCGGGCGCGACTATGCGGAAAGCCAGTACAACCGGGCTGTCGACGCCAAGCGCCAGCCCGGCTCGGCCTTCAAGCCCTTCGTCTATGAGACCGCGCTGGAGTTCGGCTGGCGGCCGGAGACGATGGTCAACGACGCGCCGACGAAGATCGGCAACTGGTCGCCGGAAAACTATGACCGCAAGTATCGCGGTCCCGTCATGCTGGCGACGGCGCTCCAACACTCGCTCAACACCATCGCCGCGCAGCTGACGGCCGCCGTCGGCCCCGAGGCGGTGATCCAGACGGCGCAGCGCCTCGGCATCCAGACGGCCCTTGCCGACAACGCGTCGATCGCGCTCGGCACCTCCGAGGTTTCCCTTCTGGAACTGACGAGTGCCTATGCGCCTTTCGCCAATGGCGGCTATCTGGCGAAGCCCCATCTGGTGAACCGGATCACGACGCTGTCGGGCAAGGTGCTCTACGAGCGCGGCGCCGAGGTGCCGCCGGTGGTCGTCTCCAGCGATATCGTTGGCATGATGAACGCAATGCTGACGCGGGTGGTCGCGGCCGGCACAGGCCACAAGGCCGCCCTCGACGGCTGGCAAGTGGCCGGCAAGACCGGCACGACCCAGGACTTCAAGGACGCCTGGTTCGTCGGCTACACCTCCAATTTGACCACCGGCGTCTGGCTCGGCAACGACAACGGCGCCAAGATGAAGGCCGTAACCGGCGGCACGCTGCCGGCCGAGGCCTGGCAGAAGTTCATGACCGCTGCCCATGAGGGCCTGCCGCCCATGCCGCTGCCGGGCAACTACACGATCGGCGAGCCGCAGGCGCCGCTTGTGGCCGACGGCACCGGAGGCACCGGCTATGACGACGCAAACAGCTGGGGCGACGGGCAGCAGCCGGCGGGTGTCGACGAGTACGGCAACCCGATCTACGGCGCGGATCCCACGCCACCTGGAATGGTGCCGGCCAGCCGGCTGGAGCGACGCGCGCAACCTTCGCCGGGTGATCTCCTGGAAGGTCCGGTGGGCGGCGGGCGCCCGAGCGACCGCTCGCTCTTCCGCAGGCTCTTCGGCAACTGATACCGCTGATGCCGTCTAATGAAAAAGCCGCGACGCCTGGCGTCGCGGCTTTTCTGCATAGGTGCGTCGCGCCGGACCGCGATCAGTAAAGCGCCTGCTTTCCGCCAGCCTGCGACGCCGGGTTTCCGGTGGTCGAAGGACCCGATCCAACGGAGGCCGACCCGGAAGAGCCTGAGCCCGAAGAGGGAGCAAGGCCTTCCTTTTGGGCCTCGTCCTTTGCCTTGTCGGTCGCGGCCTTGGCGACGGAGGAAACCTTGTCGGCCACGGTCTCGCCCTCGGGCGAAGGCTTCAGGCCCTGCTTGTCGGCTTCCTCGCTTGCCGCCTTGTAGGCCTCCTCCGCGACATGGGTGGCGCGGTCGGCGGTGTCCTTGGCGTAGTCGAGCGCATCGTCTCGAAGACGATCGCGCGCCTCGCCCATCCATTCGTCCTCGCGGCGGGTCGAGGGCATGGCCGCGCCGATCGCGGCACCGATGGCGACGGCCACCGCACCCATGACCAGCGGCTCCTCATAGAGCGTGTCGAGAATGCCGCGACGGGCACGGTCGCCCCAGCCGTAGACGGCATGGCCGGCCTCGTTGGCACGGCGATAGGCGCGATCGCCTGCCCGATAGGCGGCGTCCGAAGCATCGTGGGCGGCGCGCCTCGCCGAGTCGGTCATATTCGACAGGCTCTCGCCGGCCTGCGCCGCGGCGGCCGAAGCGCCGTCGGCGATGTGGCTGGCGGTCGAGGAAACGCCGGACGCCGCGCTCGATGCCGCATGGCGCACGCCGGAGGCCGCGCTGGTCGCCGTGTCGCGCGCGCCGGACGCCGCGCTCGATGCGGTGTGGCCGGCACTCGATGCGGCACCTCTTACAGCACCCGACGCCGAGCTTGCTGCATGGCTGGCGCGCTCGCCATAGGTTGAGCTGTCCGTGCCGTGACCGGCGGGTCCGGGATAGCCGACCGGGTAGGGCGGCGGCGTTCCGGGGCGGCCCGCGACTGCCGCCGGGTAGCGCCGCGCGTAGGCTTCCCTCTCGTGGTCGTCGTCGCGCCAATCGTCATAGCGGCGGCGCAGCCTTCCGCTCTCCCGGCGCGCCGGCTCGCCAAAAACGAGCCAGGCGATACCGGCGCCGATGAGGCCGAGCGCCAGAGGATTGTCGCGCGCCTGGTTCTTCAGGTTGCCGACGAACTCGGCTCCCTGGCCCTCGCGGGCATAGGAGGTCACTTCATCGACCATCTGGCCGAGAGAGAAGCGGTCACGCAATTGGTTCAGGGTGGTTTCGACACCGGCGCGATGGCCTTCGGCCTCGCGCTCGAGGCGGTCGGTGGAGTTGCTCATCGTACCTGCTCCTTGGCAAGGCGGGTATCCTGGCGCAGCTGGTGCGCCGTCCTGTCGGGCGTCAGATTGGAGGGCTCGAGATCCTTGCGGCCCTTCATCAGCAGCGCCACGCCGACGACGGCGATGACGACGCCGACAATGAGGGCGGCCCAGCCCGGATGCATGAACTCGGCCAGCGCGGTGACGAGCGCCATGGCCAGCACGATCAGGGAAACGAGGAGGCAGATGGCGCCCGCGACGAGCGAGCCGCCGGCGATCTCGACCTGGCGGATCTTGTCGCCGATCTCGGCTCGGATCAGCTGTCCCTCGGTGCGAAAGAGGTCCGTCGTCTCACGCAGCAGGTCGCTGATCAGATCGGGAATCGACCGGGCTGCCTGGGGATCGAGGGGACGGGTGTCCTGGGGATCAACGGCCATGCTGCTCGTTCTCCGTCGTTCGAGGGAAGGAAGGGGTGGCCCCCGCGGGACTCGTGGTCGCGCTCGTGGGATTTACTGTGGCGGGCCGGCCGCCGACGGCGGTGCTTGCGGCCGCCGGTTGCCGCGACGGGCCCTCGGGGCGATAGCCGAACGGTTCGCGCTGGCCCTCGCCGGGGCGGTAATCCCTGCCTCGTCCATGGTCGCCGGAATGACCCGGATGATCGTGGTCGCCGGAGGCCCGCGCGAAGCGCCCGAGGGCGACGCCCGCAAGGGTCGCGCCGATGAGGAAGGCGCCAGGCTGGCGGCGGGCGAAGCCGGCGACGGAGCGCATCATATCCTCGACGCTCTTGCCCTTGACCTCGCGCGATGCGCTTTCGAGGCTGCGCGCGGCCTCCCGCAGAAGGCTCGCCGACATCGACTGGTCGCGCTCGCCAAGCTCGTCCGACGCCTTGCGGATCGCGGCGGCGAAGTCCTCCATGTTGCCGGCGGCGAAATCCTTGCCGCTCTCGGCCGATTCATAGGCCTGAGTCTTCGCCTTGCCGGCGACGTTCGCGGCCATGGCGGAAGCTTCCTGCTTCAAGGTCGCCGCACCTTCGGAAAGATTGTCGGCAGCCGAACGGGCCTCGCGCTCGGCGGTCTCGCGGACCCTGCTGGCATCCTGTTCGTAGCGCTTTGCGCCCGGATCTCTGGTTTGATCTGACATGATGTTCTCCGTCAACGCAGGCCGAAGAAGGAAAGAATGGCGAGGACCACGACAATCAGCCCAATCAGATAAATGATGCTGTTCACGAAGCTCACTCCTTGTCTTACACCCGCTGGCGTCAGCGATTCTTCGCCGTTCAACGCGAGACGACGATGCTTGCGGTCATAAGGCAGAAGGGCCTTCATCAGTTCCGTTGATCTTTCGCACCAGAACGTTGGTCGCGAAGCAGAACGTCGGAGTCGGAGGCAGCAACAACTCGCCAAACCGCCTTGCGGCCTCCCGTCGCCGTTCATATATAGCCGCCAGCCCGCCCGCTCGGCTCCCCGCCGGGCGCGACGCGGAACATCATTCTTCCAAAGCATCCGGGGGCTACCACAGCGGAATGCCTCTCAAGAGGGTCCTGGTGGCTCGCTAGAAAAGGAGAGATCATATGGCGAAGGTGATCGGTATCGACCTTGGCACCACGAATTCCTGCGTCTCCGTCATGGACGGTAAAAGCGCAAAAGTCATCGAAAACGCTGAAGGCGCCCGCACGACGCCGTCCATGGTCGCCTTCACCGACGACAGCGAGCGGCTTGTCGGCCAGCCGGCCAAGCGCCAGGCGGTCACCAATCCGGAAAACACCTTCTTCGCGGTGAAGCGCCTCATCGGCCGCCGCTACGACGATCCGATGGTGTCGAAGGACAAGGGCCTCGTCTCCTACAACATCGTGCGCGCCGACAATGGCGACGCCTGGGTGGAGGCGCACGGGCAGAAGTATTCGCCCTCGCAGATTTCCGCCTTCATCCTCCAGAAGATGAAGGAAACGGCCGAATCCTATCTTGGCGAGACGGTCGAGAAGGCGGTCATCACCGTCCCCGCCTACTTCAACGACGCCCAGCGCCAGGCGACCAAGGATGCCGGCCGGATCGCCGGTCTCGACGTGCTGCGCATCATCAACGAGCCGACGGCGGCCGCGCTCGCCTACGGCCTCGACAAGAACGACGGCAAGACCATCGCGGTCTACGACCTCGGCGGCGGCACGTTCGATATCTCCGTCCTGGAGATCGGCGACGGCGTGTTCGAGGTGAAGTCGACCAACGGCGACACCTTCCTCGGCGGCGAAGATTTCGACATGCGCCTCGTCGACTATCTCGCTTCGGAGTTCAAGAAGGACCAGGGCATCGACCTGAAGAACGACAAGCTCGCGCTTCAGCGCCTCAAGGAAGCCGCGGAGAAGGCGAAGATCGAGCTGTCGTCATCGAGCCAGACCGAAATCAACCTGCCCTTCATCACGGCGGACCAGTCTGGCCCGAAGCACCTGACGATGAAGCTCACCCGCGCCAAGTTCGAGGCGCTGGTGGACGACCTCGTGCAGCGCACCGTGGAGCCCTGCAAGAAGGCGATCAAGGACGCCGGCCTTTCGGCTTCCGACATCGACGAGGTGGTGCTGGTCGGCGGCATGACCCGCATGCCCAAGGTCCAGGAGACGGTGAAGAACCTCTTCGGCAAGGAGCCCCACAAGGGCGTCAACCCGGACGAGGTCGTGGCCATGGGCGCCGCCATTCAGGCGGGCGTGCTCCAGGGCGACGTCAAGGACGTTCTGCTTCTCGACGTGACCCCGCTGTCGTTGGGCATCGAGACGCTGGGCGGCGTCTTCACCCGGCTCATCGACCGCAACACCACCATCCCGACCAAGAAGAGTCAGGTCTTCTCGACGGCCGAGGACAACCAGAACGCCGTGACCATCCAGGTTTTCCAGGGTGAGCGCGAGATGGCGGCCGACAACAAGATGCTCGGGCGCTTCAACCTCGAGGGCATTCCGCCGGCACCGCGCGGCATCCCGCAGATCGAGGTGACGTTCGACATCGACGCGAACGGCATCGTCAACGTGTCGGCCAAGGACAAGGGCACCAACAAGGAGCAGCGGATCACCATCCAGGCTTCCGGCGGCCTGTCCGACACGGACATCGACAAGATGGTCAAGGAGGCGGAGTCCCACGCCGAGGAGGACAAGAAGCGCCGTGCCGCCGTCGAGGCGAGGAACCACGGCGAGTCGCTGGTCCACTCGGCCGAGAAGTCGCTCAAGGAATATGGCGACAAGGTTTCGGCGGCCGACCGTCAGGCCATCGAGGACGCCATCGCCGCGCTCAAGGCCGAGCTCGAGAACAGCGACGCGGACGCGGAGTCCATCAAGGCCAAGAGCGAGCAGCTCGCCGAGGCCTCGATGAAGCTTGGCCAGGCCATGTACGAGTCGGCCCAGGCGAACGAGGCGGCCGGCCAGGGTGATGCGGGCGCTGGCGAGGCCGGTGGCGCCAAGGACGACGTGGTCGACGCCGACTTCGAGGAAGTGGACGACGCGAAGAAATCGGCCTGATCGCGCAGGCTTGTGACGCGAAAGCCCTCGGCGAGCGATTGCCGGGGGCTTTTGATTAGACGGATGCTGTTCCCGCGCTTTTCTGGAACGGTTCCGGTCTTGCTTGGCTGGCTGTGCTATGGCAACCAGCACAAAGCATTCCTACATCTCGCTTCTGTCGGGGATAGTTCCGGCGAAGTGCCCGCCAAGCGGCGATCTCCCATGCCACAGACGATGGATCAGTCTCGATGAAGGTCGACTATTACGAGATACTCGGCGTCTCGAAGGGATGTGACGAGAAGACTCTCAAGTCGTCGTTTCGCAAGCTGGCGATGAAGTATCACCCCGACCGAAACCCCGGCGACGATACGGCGGAGGTGAAGTTCAAGGAGATCAACGAGGCCTACGAGGTCCTGAAGGACCCCCAGAAGCGCGCCGCCTACGACCGCTTCGGCCATGCCGCTTTCCAGAACGGCGGAGCCGGCGCCGGAGGGTTCAGGGCCGACTTCTCCTCCTCCATGGCCGACATCTTCGACGATATCTTCGGCGAGATGATGGGCCAGCGGCGCGGCCGAACTTCCGCCACGTCGGGACGCGAGCGCGGCTCGGACCTGCGCTACAACATGGAAATCTCGCTGGAGGAGGCATTCTCCGGCAAGACCGCCGAGATCGGCGTTCCCACCACCATTCAGTGCGACGAATGCTCCGGCACGGGCGCCAAGCCCGGCACGAGCCCACGGCCATGCCCGACGTGCGGCGGCGCGGGGCGCGTGAGGGCGGCGCAGGGCTTCTTTTCCATCGAGCGCACCTGTCCGACCTGTCAGGGCCGGGGCGAGGTGATCGCCGATCCTTGCGGCAAGTGCGGCGGCAATGGCCGTCTGCCCGAGGAGCGCACGCTTTCGGTCAGCATTCCGGCCGGCATCGAGGACGGCACGCGCATCCGCCTTGCCGGCGAGGGCGAGGCGGGTCTTCGCGGCGGACCTTCGGGTGACCTCTACATCTTTCTGTCGGTCAAGCCCCACGAGCTCTTCCAGCGCGACGGCTCGGACCTCTTCTGCAAGATCCCCATCTCCATGACCACCGCCGCTCTCGGCGGCGCCTTCGAGGTGACGACGCTCGATGGCTCGACGACGCGGGTCAAGGTTCCCGAAGGCACGCAGACGGGCAAGCAGTTCCGCGTCAAGAGCAAGGGCATGCCGGTGCTGCGCTCGACCCAGAACGGCGATCTCTTCATTCAGGTGACGGTGGAGACGCCGCAAAATCTCTCGCGCCGGCAGCGCGAGCTCCTGGAGGAGTTTGAAGAAATCTCTTCCTCCGAGAATTCGCCTCAATCCAATGGCTTCTTCTCGCGCATGAAGGAGTTCTTCGAGGGACTCGGAGAGAGTTGAGGCTTTCATGCCTTCGTCCATGCGACTCATGGCCCCGCCTGTGCGACCGCCGCGCCACTGTGGCGCCTCGCATGGCATGGCGGCGGGTTCGTTGCGGCCGATTCTCTTCCAAACGTCATGGAAGTGTGACATTCGACATGCATGACGAATCCGGGCCGCGCTGCGCGTCGATCGGACTGCATCTCGAGGGAGAGGTCAGGTGATGGGGCAAGTCGAATCGCACCTCAAGCGTATCCATCTTCAGCGCCCCCCGCGCCTCAAGTCCGAGGAAATGCGACGGAAGATGCTGGACGAGGCGCGATTTTTTCGCGGCTGGCTGCAAAAGCCGCTGCAGATCGGCGCCGTCTCTCCCTCCTCGCGCACACTCGGCCGGCGGATGTCCTCCTTCGTGCCGATGGAGAAAGTCGCCGAGGGAGGCTACGTACTGGAGCTCGGACCGGGCACCGGCGTCGTCACGGCCTGTCTCATCGAGCGCGGCATCCCTGAGGACCAGCTGGTTCTCATCGAATATTCCCGCGAGTTCTGCGTTCTCCTGCGGGCACGCTTTCCCAAGGCGCATATTATCGAGGGCGACGCCTACAATCCCGGCAAGGCGCTCGACGAGGTCGTGAAGGGAAAGGGTCTGGCGGCCGTCGTCTCCAGCCTGCCGCTTTTCACCCGGCCGGAGCGCCAGCGCGAGACCCTGGTCGACATGGCACTCACGCGCCTCGAATCCGGCCTTCCCTTCATCCAGTTCTCCTATGCCTTCACGCAGCCCGTGAAGCCGGAGCGGATCGGCGCCAGCCTCTTCACCAGATCCTGGATCAAGCGCAACCTGCCGCCCGCCCGCGTCCTCGTCTATCGCCGCTGATCCTCGCCCACCCTTACCGCCGAAGCAAAAGGCAGCGACCTTCATGGAACGATCCGATCAGGCTTCAACCGATGCGGCCGGCGGCGATTGGGCGCGCTTCTTCGCCACCTGGGCGCGTCATCCCCTGAAAATGGGCGCCGTCGCTCCGTCGTCGCGCGCCTACTGCTCGATGATGGTGGACAATGCCACGATCGGCCTCGACGGGCCGATCCTCGAGCTCGGCCCCGGCCTTGGGGTCGTCACCCGCACCCTTCTCGAAAAGGGCGTGGCGCCCGAACGCATCACCTCCATCGAGTACGATCGCGACTTCGCGCGCATCCTGAAGGAGCGCTTCCCGAAGGTGAACGTCATCTGCGGGGACGGCTTCGATCTCGACAAGACGCTCGGTGCGCGCGCCGGCGAGAAGTTCGCCGCGATCCTTTTTGCGATCCCGATCCTCAATTTCCCGCAGGAGCGGCGCCAGGCGCTTTTCTGCGACTACTTCTCGCGCCTCATGCCGGGGGGAAATCTGACCGAGCTATCCTATGCATGGTCGTCGCCGGTGAAGCCGGTTCCCGGCGTCTTCTCCGTGCGCGGCTCGCCGATTGTTTGGGCAAACATTCCGCCGGCGCGAGTCTGGATCTTCTCGCAGGACCCGGCGCAGAGTCCCTCGCCGAGGGCCTGACATGGCGCTCGACATTCTCGTTCTTCCGGGGTCGCTGAGGCATGGCTCCTTCAACCGCAAGCTTGCGGCAGAGGCCGTGCGGCGGCTTGCCCTCACCGACGCGAATGTCACCCTTCTCAGTCTCGCCGATTATCCTCTGCCGATCTACGACGCGGATCTGGAAGCCGAGAAGGGTATTCCCGAAAATGCCCTGCTTCTGGCCCAGCGCATTGCCGCGCAGGACGGCCTTCTCCTCGTCAGCCCGGAATACAACGCCGGCGTTCCGCCGCTGCTGAAGAACGCCATCGATTGGGCGAGCCGGGTCAAGAAGGTTCGCGGACGCCCCGTTCAGCCCTTCTCCAAGCTGGTCGTCGGCCTTGCCTCTGCCTCGCCCGGCCGCCTCGGCAGCATGCGCTCGCTGGCGGCGTGGCGCCTTTCCCTCATGGCGCTCGGCGCTGAAGTCGTCACGGCGCAGGTGACGCTCGCCAATGCCGGCGCGGCGTTCGACGATGAGGGCGGACTGCTCGACGACCACGCGAGCATGGCGCTCGACACCCTCACATCGTCCCTGCTCGACCACGTTCGCGCTGTCGGCCGTCACGGCTGATCGATCGAAACACCGATCTGCCGCCGCCACGCCACGCCGGACGGAACACCTGTGCCGGCGGGCCGTTCTTCCGGGCGGCAAGAGTTCAATTGCTGCCGCTCTCTGAACGTCGGCCGAGCGGTCGATGCCAGCGCTGTCGCCGGAACGTCTCCGCCGATAGCACCGGAGGGTGGCCGGCGCCGGTTCGGAGTTCGCTTTCATGTCGTCCCTCAACGAAAACAAGACGCTTCCCGGCCGGCTGGGGCGCCATCTCGGCGAGCACCGGGGCTTTTACGTCTTTCAGGGCGTGCTGCTCGCGATCATGGGCATCATCGCCATCGCCGCGCCGCTGGCGGCGACGCTGGCCTCCACCGTCTTCTTTGCCTGGCTCCTGATCATCGGCGGCATCGCCGGCATGGCCAACGCCTTCCGGGCCAAGGCTGCGCCGGGGTTCTGGGCGAACATCCTCCTCGCCGTTCTGGCCGTCATCCTGGGCGGCATCATGTTGCTCGATCCTCTCGTCGGCGGCATCACGCTCACCTGGCTGCTCGCCTTCTTCCTCTTGTTCTCCGGCGCGATGAACATTGCGGTGGCGATGGCAATGCGCAGCTATTCCGCGCGCTTCTGGCTGATCCTCCTCTCGGGCGGCATCGACGTGGTCCTGGCGTTGATCCTGCTGCTCGGCCTGCCGGAAACGGCGATGTGGGCGGTCGGGCTGTTCCTTGGCCTCTCCTTCCTCTCCTCGGGCGTCGGTCTGATCCTGGCGGCGCTCGCCGCGCCCTCGGCGGACTGATCCATTCGACAAGGGAAAAAGCGATGTCCAAAAGAGAAGAAAAGGTCGCGCTTCTCCTGGAGCGGTTCGGCACGTCCTACAGCGCCGACGTCGGCCTCGACCTTTCAACCGGCGAGCCGCAGCCGCTTTTCCAGTGGCTTGTCGTCTCGGTTCTCTTCTCCGCGCGCATCTCGGCCGATCAGGCCGCGCGTGCCGCCCGGGCGCTTTTCGACGCGGGGCTGACGAGTGCCGAGAAGATGGGCCAGGCCAGCTGGGAGGAGCGCACGCGCATCCTCAATCAGAACGGCTATGCGCGCTACGACGAGTCGACATCACGCTATCTCGGAGAGGACGCCGCGATGTGCCTGGAGGCCTATGGCGGCGATCTGAGGCGCCTGCGCGAGGAGGCGGGGCGCGACCCGGCCGAGGAGCGTAAGCGTCTGAAGGCGTTCAAGGGCATCGGCGAGGTCGGCGCCGACATCTTTCTGCGTGAGATGCAGCCGGTCTGGGACGAAAACCACCCGTTCGCCGACAAGAAGGCTCTGGCGGCGGCCGAGAAGATCGGGCTTGGCGAGGATGCGCGAGCGCTCGCCAAGCTGGTTTCGAAGAAGGACCTGCCGCGCCTGCTCTCGGCGCTGGTCAAGGCAGACCTTCACGACGGCCTTGAGGAGATCGGCAAGGCCTGAGTAATCAGACGTGCTGGCCGCCGTTGATGTGGATCTCGGCGCCGTTGATGTAGGATGCCTGCTCGGAGCACAGGAAGAAGATGGTCTCGGCCACTTCCGACGTCTGGCCGAGGCGGCGCAGGGGAATGTCCTCGATAAGCGCATCCGTTCCCGGCGATAGGATCGCCGTCTCGATCTCGCCCGGCGCGATCGCGTTGACGCGGATGCCGGCGGGGCCGAAATCGTGCGCCATCTCGCGGGTCAGCGAGGCAAGGGCCGCCTTCGACGTCGCATAGGCGGTTCCGGCGAAGGGATGGACGCGGCCGCCGGCAATGGACGTGACGTTGACGATCGAGCCCTTGACGTTCGACAGCTCCTTGAACAGCCCGCGCGCCAGCATGATCGGGGCGAAGAAGTTCACCTGGAAGACGTCGCGCCACATCTGCATGGGGGTGTGGATGGAATCCATGCGCGCCCCGCCTTCCTCCTTGGGGGAGATTGCCGCGTTGTTGACCAGGGCGTTGAGCCGCGAGCCGTTCTTCTCCAGCCTCCGGCGGATTTCGGAGATCGCGAAGCCGATATCCTCCTGGTCCGCGAGGTCCACCTGGATGTGATCCTCGGCGCCCGCCGGCCAGGGGCAGTCGGCGGTGAAGGCCTGGCGCGAACAGGTGATCACGCGCCAGCCGGCGTGGGAAAAGCGCTTGACGGCGGCGTGGCCGATGCCACGAGAGGCGCCGGTCAGCACCAGGGTCTTGCGCGGGTCTATCGCGTCCTCAGCCATGTTTTGTTTCCTTTGGTGGCCGGCCTCGTCATTCGAGGTTCGGCCTATAGGTGTGTTCTCACGGACGCTCAACAAATCCCAACGATCCGTCAAGCGGCTGGATCGCTCGCCCGTCCTCTGCCATGACATGCCCGACAGGCGAAGGCGAGCGGCGCGCCGCCCCGCTCGCCGCTGATGGAGACCCGCCAATGCGATCGCTTCGCGTGCTTCTTCTGTGTGCCAGCCTGGCGTCAGGCCTTGCCGGCTCGGCGCTTGCGGCTGACCCCGATCCCTCGGACTGGCCGGCCGTGACGGCGGCGGCACGGGGAGAGCATCTTTATTTCAATGCCTGGGGCGGCTCGCCGCAGATCAACGATTATGTCGCGTGGGTCGGCGAAAGAGTCGCGGCCGAATACGGCATCGACCTCACCGAAGTGAAGCTTGGCGATGCCGCGAACGCGGTTTCCCAGATCTTGGCCGAGAAGGCGGCGGGGGTGACGGAGGGCGGCTCCGTCGATCTCATCTGGATCAATGGCGAGAACTTCGCCGCCATGAAGGAGGCAGGGCTTCTCGCCGCTCCCTTCGCCACGAAGCTCCCCAACTGGCGTCTGGTCGACACTGAGAACCAGCCGACGATCCTCGTCGACTTCACCGTGCCGACGGACGGCATGGAATCGCCTTGGGGCGGGGCCAAGCTCGTCTTCTTCACCGACACGGCGCGAACAGGAGACGTCGCGGCGATGCCGAAATCGACCGCCGAGCTCCTGGAGTGGGCGAAGGCTCATCCCGGCCGCTTCTCCTATCCCGCGCCGCCGGACTTCATGGGAACGACCTTCCTGAAGCAGGTCCTGTCGGAGACCGTTGCCGATCCTTCCGTTCTTCAGAAGCCGGTGGACGAGGAGACGTTCGACAAGGTGACGGCGCCGCTCTGGGCCTATCTCGACGCCCTCCGGCCGGCCTTGTGGCGCGACGGGCGGGCCTATCCGCAGAACTATCCCGAGATGAAGCAGCTTCTCGCCGACGGCGAACTCGACATCATCTTCGCCTTCAACCCTTCTGAGGCGTCGGCGGCGATCTCGGCGGGCGAGCTTCCCGATACCGTGCGCTCCTTCACCTTTCCGGGCGGAACGCTCGGCAACACCCACTTCGTCGCCATCCCGTTCAATTCCAGCGCCAAGGCGGCGGCGATGGTCGTCGCCAATTTCCTGCTTTCCCCGGAAGCTCAGGCGCGCAAGGCCGATCCCAAGATTTGGGGCGACCCAACGGTGCTGGCGATGGACAAGCTGTCGGACGAGGAGCGCAAGCTCTTCCAGAGTATCGATCGCGGCCCGGCAACTCTCGCGCCTGACGAGCTCGGTCCGGTCCTCGCCGAGCCGCATCCGTCCTGGGTGCCGCGCATCGAAGCGGAATGGGCAAAGCGCTACGGCCAGTGACGCAAAGGGCATTCTCGCGGGGCGTTGGGCTTGCCTTCGCGCTTCTCTTTAGCGCGCCGGTCGCGGCGGGCCTTGTCGGCGTCGCCCTGCCAGCCTTCGGTCATCTGCCCGTGCTCGGCTATGAGGGCTGGTCGGTGGAACCGTTCCGGCGCCTCGCCGCCATGCCGGGCCTTGCCGCCTCGGTTGCACTCTCGCTGGCCGCCGGCCTTGCGACCACGCTCCTCTCCGTTCTTGCTGTCGCCGCCTTCGTTGCCGGGGCTTTCGATACGCGCGCGATGAGGGCCGGCGGGCGCGCCCTCGGACCGCTTCTCGCTGTGCCCCATGCGGCAGCCGCCTTCGGGCTCGCCTTCCTGATCGCGCCCTCGGGCCTCATCTTCCGCTTGCTTGCGGTTATCCTCGGTTGGGATCGACCGCCCGACCTTCTCATCGTCGGCGACCCGTTAGGCCTTGCGATGATGGCGGGCCTGATCGTCAAGGAGATGCCGTTTCTCCTGCTCGTCGCCCTGGCCGCGTTGCCCCAGCTGGATGCGCGGCGGCAGCTGCATCTCGCCCGGTCCCTCGGCTATGGGCGCCTGTCGGCTTTTATGCTTGGCGTGTGGCCGTCGCTCTACCGCCAGATCCGCCTGCCGGTTCTCGCCGTCGCGGCCTATGCCTCTTCGGTGGTGGATGTCGCGCTGATCCTCGGCCCATCGACGCCCGCCCCGCTTGCCGTGCGCATTCTGGAATGGATGAACGACGCCGATCTTTCGCTGCGGCTGGCGGCCTCGGCCGGTGCGCTGCTTCAGCTTGGCGTAACGCTCATCGTTCTCCTCGCCTGGCTCGGCATCGAGCGCCTGGGGCGCGTTCTTTCGCGCGCGTTCGTCGCGCGGGGCCGGCGCATGGCGGGGGAGGGGGCGCTGCCGGCGCTCTCGCTCCTTCCGATGATGCTCGCGGCGGCCACCGTGCTTCTCAGCCTGGTTCTGCTGGCGCTCTGGTCCTTCGCCGGCTTCTGGCGCTTTCCCGACCTCCTGCCGCCGAACTTCAGCCTCACCGCCTGGGAGCGGACGCTTCGCGCCGCCCGCGGCCCCTTGTGGACGACGGCCGAGGCGGGCCTTCTCGCGGCGGCGATCGCGCTTATCGTCGTCGTGGTCCTTCTCGAAGCGCATCGCAGAGCGTACCCGGTGCGCCCGGGCGACAGCGCCTTGCCGACCACGGTCTCTGCTGTCGTCTACCTGCCGCTCCTGGTCCCGCAGATCGCCTTCCTCTTCGGGCTGCGCGTGGCCGCGCTCTCCTTCGGCCTGTCTCCGTCGCTCGGCACGCTCGTCGCCGCCCATCTCCTCTTCGTCCTGCCCTATGTCGCGCTGTCGCTTTCGGGACCATGGGCCGCGCTTGACCCGCGCTATGAGCGGATCGGCGCCTCGCTGGGGCGCGGCCGCGCCGCGCTCTTCTTCCGCCTGCGCCTGCCGCTGCTTCTGGCGCCGGTGCTCGCCGCCTTTGCCATCGGCTTTTCCGTCTCCGTCGGCCAATATCTGCCGACCGTGATCATTGGCGCGGGCCGTCTGCCGACCGTCACCACCGAGGCGGTGGCGCTTGCCTCCGGCGGCGATCGCCGCCTCGTCGGCGCGATGGCGCTGCTGCAAACCGTCTTGCCGCTGATCGCCTTTGGCCTCGCAACTGCGCTGCCCGTCTTGCTTTACCGAAACCGTCGCGCCATGAGATCGTCATGACCAGTTCGCCGGGCCTGATGCTGTCGCGCATCGCGCTTCGTCTCAACGGGCGCATGCTCCTTGCCGTCGACCATGCGGTCGCGCCGGGAACGGTGCTGACCGTGATGGGGCCATCGGGCGTTGGAAAATCCAGCCTCCTCGCCTTTCTCGGCGGGTTCCTGGCCCCGGCCTTCGAGGCGGAGGGCTGTGTCTTTCTCAATGGTGAGGACATGACGACGGTGCCGGCGGAGCGCCGGCGCATGGGCCTGCTCTTTCAGGACGCGCTGCTCTTCCCCCACCTTTCCGTCGGCGAGAACCTGCTGTTCGGGCTCGCCGAGGATGTCTCCGGGCGGCAGGCCCGGCGCCGGGCCGCGCTCGCCATGCTGGAGCGAATGGGTCTCTCAGGGCTCTACCACCGCGATCCGGCGACGCTTTCGGGCGGGCAGCAGGCGCGGGTCGCCCTTGCCCGCACGCTGCTTTCCGAGCCGCGCGCTCTGCTCCTGGACGAGCCCTTTTCGCGTCTAGATCAGGAGCGGCGCGCGGATATGCGCCATCTCGTCTTCGGCCTCGCGCGCGAACGGACCATCCCGGCCGTGCTCGTCACCCACGATCCCGAGGACGCCGCCGCAGCCGGCGGCCCCATCATCGAAATCGGAACAGACGCTTGAACCTCCCACTGCCGACACTGCCGGTCAGCGCCGTCCTGCCGCGCCTCCTCGAGGCGCTCGGCTCGGGAACGGGCGCCGTCCTCGTCGCCCCGCCCGGCGCCGGCAAGACGACGCTCGCTCCGCTCGCACTCCTCGACGCGCCTTTCATGGAGAGGCGCCGGCTGATTCTGGTGGAGCCGCGTCGGCTCGCCGCGCGCGCCGCTGCCCGCCGCATGGCCGAACTTCTCGGTGAGGCGGTGGGCGAGACCGTCGGATGGCGCATGCGCCTCGACACCCGCGTGTCGCGCAAGACGCGCATAGAGGTGGTGACGGAGGGCGTGTTCACGCGCATGATCCTGACCGACCCGGAGCTTGCCGGGGTCGCCGCCGTCCTGTTCGACGAATTCCACGAGCGCTCGCTCGACGGCGATTTCGGGTTGGCGCTGGCGCTCGACGTGCGCTCGGCACTGCGCGAGGATCTCAGGATCGTGGCGATGTCGGCGACGCTCGATGGCGCGCGTGTCGCCAGCCTCCTCGGCGATGCGCCGGTGATCGAGAGCGCGGGGCGCTCCTTTCCTGTCACCATCGGCCATCGCGACCGGCCGGGCACGAAATCCGTCGAGGATGCCGTGGTCGAGGCGGTGCTCGCCGCGCTCGCCGAGGAGAGGGGCTCGATCCTGGTCTTCCTGCCGGGACAGCGCGAGATCGAGCGCGTTGCCGAGGCGCTTGCGTCGCGCGTCGCCGGGGGCGTGCTGGTCGCGCCGCTCTATGGCGCAATGGACGGGGCGGCGCAGGACCGGGCGATCCGGCCGGCGCCCGAGGGAACGCGCAAGGTGGTGCTCGCCACTTCCATCGCCGAGACCTCGCTGACCATCGACGGGGTGACGGTCGTCATCGACAGCGGCCTGAAGCGCGTTCCGGTGTTCGAGCCGGCGACGGGGCTCACGCGGCTCGAGACCGCCCGCGTCAGCCAGGCGGCGGCAACGCAACGGGCCGGGCGCGCCGGCCGCACGGCCCCTGGCGTCGCGATTCGCCTGTGGCGCGAGGAGCAGACGGCGGCGCTGGAGCGCTTCGAC
This sequence comes from Consotaella salsifontis, assembly GCF_900167365.1. Lineage (GTDB taxonomy): Bacteria > Pseudomonadota > Alphaproteobacteria > Rhizobiales > Rhizobiaceae > Consotaella > Consotaella salsifontis. Next base: position 20,352 of record NZ_FUXL01000021.1, read on the forward strand.
CGGCCGGAAATCCTGTCCAGCGACCTTTCTGGCCTCGTTCTCGACTGTGCCGCCTGGGGGGCGAGCGATCCGACGACGCTCGCCTTCCTCGATGCGCCGCCGGCTCCCGCCCTTGCCGAGGCGCGGGCGCTGCTCCTCGACCTCGGTGCTCTCGATGGGGACGGGCGCCTGACGGAGATCGGCGAGGAGATGCGCGCGCTGCCGCTGCCGCCGCGCCTCGCCCACATGGTTGCTGCGGCACCGCCGGCAGAGCGGCGGACGGCGGCCGAACTGGCGGTGCTTCTCACCGAACGCGGGCTGGGTGGCAACGACATCGACCTCGGCGAGCGGCTGCGGCGATTTCGTGGCGATCGCTCGCCAAGGGCGAAAGCCGCCGCGGGTCTGGCAAGCCGGCTCGCCGGAACCGGCGGGTGCGCTGACACACCCGAAACCGGGGAGCCGGGGGCGCTTTTGGCGCTGGCCTATCCCGACCGTGTGGCGGCAGGGCGCGGAGCGCGCGGCGAGTTCGTCCTCGCCAACGGGCGAGGCGGAACGCTCGATCAGGCTTCGCCGCTTGCCGCCGAGCCCTTCGTCGTGGTCGCCGAACTCCAGGGCCAGGCGCGGGCGGGGCGCATTCTCTCCGCCGCCGCCATCTCGCGCAGTGCCATCGAGGCGGTTCTCGAGACCCGTATCGTCGTGGAGGAGCACGTCAGCTTCGACAGGGCCAGCGGCGGTGTCAGGGCGCGGCAGGCGCGCCGGCTCGGCCGCGTGGTTCTTCAGGAGGCGCGGCTCGCCGTGCCGAGCGGCGAAGCGACGACAAGGGCACTTGCGGAGGGCATCCGCGAACTCGGGCTTTCGGCCCTGCCCTTTGGCAAGGAAGGCGAGCGGCTTCTCGCGCGGCTGCGGTTTCTCGCCCGCGCCTTCGGATCGCCCTGGCCAGACTTGTCCGACGAGGCCCTTCTTGCCGGCGTCGAGGATTGGCTTCTTCCCTTCGCGCCGGGGGCGGTGCGGCTGTCGGATTTCTCGCCGGGGCTTCTGTGCGAGGCGCTGCGCGCCCTTGTGCCCGCCGAATACCAGCGCCGGCTCGATGCGCTCGCCCCCTCGCACTTTCTCGCGCCGTCGGGCTCGAACGTGCCCATCCGCTACGAGGAGGATGGCGCGGTGCTGGCGGTGCGGGTCCAGGAGCTTTTCGGCATGGCCGAGCATCCCGCCATCGCCGATGGCCGCTTTCCGCTGACCGTGGAGCTTCTGTCGCCCGCGCACCGGCCGATCCAGATCACCCGCGACATTCCCGGCTTCTGGCGCGGCTCGTGGAGGGACGTCCGGGCCGATCTCAGGGGCCGCTATCCCAAGCACTTTTGGCCGGAAGACCCCGCAAGTGCCGCGCCGACGGCACGCGCCAAGCCAAAAGTGGAGAAAAGATGACGAGCTGCATATAAAAAAAGCTCTGTCAATGAGCTGTTCCGTTGACCGATCGTCGCACGAATCGCAAAACGCGATCCATGGACCAGCCCGCCCGCACCAATCTCGGTTTCGGTTTCGCATCCACGACGATGCGTGAAAGCCAGCGTCTCCGTCTGGCAACTCTCGTGCGCTTGCGCTGGCTGGCGGTTGCCGGCCAGACGGCGACCTGCTTCCTCGTCGCCTTCGGTCTCGGCTATCCTCTGCCGCTCGGCTGGTGCCTCGTCCTGATCGTCGCATCTGCGGCGCTGACCATGCTGCTGTGGGCCTCCAACTCCGCGAGCTGGCGTCTTTCGCTGCGGGAGACGACGGCAGTGCTCGCCTTCGACATCGTGCAGCTGTCGGGCCTGCTCTATTTGACGGGTGGGCTGGAAAATCCCTTCGTCATTCTCCTCATCGTTCCGGCGGTCATCGCCTCGGCAACGCAACCGACCTCGACCACGGTGGCACTGGGCGCGCTCGCCGTGGCTTCCACCACGTTTCTCGCCTTCTTTCATCTGCCGCTGCCCTGGCCGAACGGTACAGGGCTGGCGCTGCCCGGCTTCTACCTCGCGGGGCTGTGGTTCGCCGTCGCCGTTTCCGTCGCCTTCGCCTCCATCGTCATTCACTGGCAGGCGAGCGAGGCGCGCGCGCTTTCCGACGCATTGGCCGCGACCGAGCTGGTGCTCCAGCGCGAGCAGCATCTCTCGGCACTCGATGGCTTGGCCGCCGCCGCCGCGCACGAGCTGGGCACGCCGCTTTCCACCATCGCCCTCATCGCCAAGGACATGGGCGCCAGCGTGCCCGCGGACGATCCCCGGCGCGAGGATGTCGAACTCCTGATCACCCAGTCGCGTCGCTGCCGGGAAATTCTCAAGCGGCTGGCGAGCCTTGCCGCCGACTCCGAGGAGCACATGGCGCGGCTCCAGCTTCTCTCGCTGGTCGAGGACGTGGTGGCGCCGCATCGCAACTTCGGCATCACCATTCACGTGGCCGGAGGAGAGCGCGACGGGCCGGAGCCGGTGACGCGGCGCAACGCGGGCGTTCTCTACGGTCTTGGCAACCTCGTCGAAAACGCGGTCGACTTCGCCGAAAGCGAGGTGCTCGTCACCGTCGAATGGTCGCGGGACGAGGTGAGGATCACCATCACAGACGACGGCCCCGGCTTCAGCCCGGAGGCGCTGACGCGGATCGGCGACCCCTATATGGCCGATCGCGAGCGGCCGCAGAGAAATGCCGGCGGGGGGCTCGGGCTCGGGCTCTTCATCGCGAAAATCCTGATCGAGCGCTCGGGCGCCGCGATCGCCTTCACCAACCGGCGCGATAAGGGGCGCACCGGTGCTATCGTAAAAGTTGTGTGGCCGCGCGAGACTTTCGCGATCAGCGCCAAAGAAGATTTTTCAGAGCAGTCTCTATTGGTTGAAAGGACGTGATCTTCGTGCTTCAAGACAAGATGACGCTGCGCCAAAGTGAAACAGGCCGAAGGAGGTTCAGTCATGCTGGTGGATGAGGGCGTTTCAATTGCGGCGCGGCCTGGCGTCTCGGACGAACGTTCGATTCTCTTGGTGGATGACGATCGTCCGTTCCTGACGCGGCTTGGCCGCGCCATGGAACAACGCGGCTTCAGCGTCACCATGGCGGCGAGCGTGGCGGAAGGTCTGGCCGCGGCCGCCAACGGCACGCCGGCCTATGCCGTGGTCGACATGCGGCTCGGCGACGGCAACGGCCTCGAGGTGGTCCAGGCGCTCCAGAAGGCCCGCGAGGACGTCCGGGTCGTGGTGCTGACGGGCTACGGCAACATTGCGACGGCTGTCACGGCGGTCAAGCTGGGCGCCGTGGACTATCTCGCCAAGCCGGCGGACGCCGACGAGGTCATCGCGGCGCTGATGCATGGGCCCGACGCCAAGGCGGAGCCGCCGGAAAACCCGATGTCGGCCGACCGCGTGCGGTGGGAGCACATCCAGCGCGTCTACGAGCTATGCGACCGTAACGTCTCCGAGACGGCCCGGCGCCTTTCCATGCACCGCCGCACACTGCAGCGCATCCTCGCCAAGCGCGCCCCGCGCTGATCCTGCCGGAAAAGCCGCCGCTCTTTATGGCGGTGGATGCTCAGGAGGCGTCGAACTCCAGCGGATTGGCGGCCCATTCCGCCTGAAGCAGGCGATCGGCGGCGAGCCGGGAAAAGCGGAGCATGAGAGCCTTGCGCGTCGCCGGCGCGAGGCGATGCTCCGGCGCCTCCCGAAGAATCTCCGCGCCGTAGCCGTCCGACAGAATCAGGCCGCAGCTTTCCGGGAAGATGTCCAGCGGTACGCCGGGATGGGTGGCGAAGAACAGCTGGTCGCTGTCGCGCCGGTAATCGGGCCATTTTCGGTCGACGCGGAAGTCCTCGATCGAGGTCTTGATCTCAATGATCAAAAAGTCGCCCTTGGAGGTCAGGCAAAGCAGATCGGCGCGTCTGCCGGAAGCCAGAGGCACTTCGGCGAGAAGCGAGACGCGGTGTTCGGCCATCAGGCGCTGAACGCCGCGGCGCACCATCATCGCGCGATCCGACTGGCGACCGTCGACAAGGGGATCGATTCGGTGGGCGGAAACCAAAGGCATGGGCCGAGTGATAGCTCGGCCGACGACGCCGGGGCAAGCGCCGTCAGGCGATGCTCTCGCCGGCGATTTCCTCCAGGATCGGGCAGTCGGGGCCTTCGCCGCCGTGGCATCGTTCGGTGAGGGTGCCAAGCGCCCGCTTCAGGGAGTTCAGTTCCTCGATCTTCCGGTCGATCTCGGCCATGCGGCGCCGCGCCAGGCGGCGCACGTCCTCCGAATGGCGGTTGTCGTCCTTGTAGAGCGCGAGGAGCCTTCTCGCTTCTTCGATGGAGAAGCCAAGGGAGCGCGAACGCTGCAGAAAGCGCAGGAGGTGGATGTCGCGCTCCTGATAGTCGCGATATCCATTGGCGGCCCTTCCCGGTGTCACCAGGCCGACTTCCTCGTAGTAGCGGATTGTTTTCGGCGGCAGCCCCGACCGGCGGGATGCCTCCCCGATATTCATCGAATGCTCTCGCCTCTCCTGGATCGTCGATTGAACCCAAATGTCGCAAGCATTGACGCCGTCAACTGTGACCCGCCCGCAACAAAGGTTTGTTAACCATATTTGGTTTTAGTTTGGTGCGTTGTCAGTCAAGGGGCCGCAGCGTACCACAGGAACGGCTAATCCGTACCTGTTGCTGCCTGCGCTCCCGTTCGCCATCACGCGTCGCAGCCTCGGACCAGGGTGTACATGACCAAATCATCGATTTTCCTTGGGGCCGCCTTTGCGGCGGCTCTGGTTGTCACATTGAGCGGCTGCGCTTCAACCGACCAGTCGGCGTCGAACGCTTCGCGAGCCATCGCGCGCGTGACCTCGGCCTATGCCAATCCGACGCCTCCTGATGGCGGCACGTTCGGCGCGGTGCCCGCCACGGCCTATGCGGCCATGGAGGACGACGGCCTGAAGTTGCCGGCGGTGCCCACCGCCAAGATCGATCCCAAGTTCCTGCGCCAGCGCGTGATCTACGCGAGCGACTACGAGCCGGGAACCGTCGTGGTCGATACGCCGCATCGCTTCCTCTATGTCGTCGAGCGCGGCGGCACCGCCATGCGCTATGGCATCGGCGTCGGCAAGGACGGCTTCTCCTGGTCCGGCGAGGCGAAGATCGGCGACAAGCAGCATTGGCCGAAGTGGTTTCCGCCCAACGAGATGATCGATCGCCGCCCCGACCTCGAGCCGTATCGCGGCGTCGGCATGGATCCAGGCCTGACGAACCCCCTCGGCGCGCGCGCCCTTTATCTGCACCAGAACGGCCGCGACACGCTCTATCGCCTCCACGGCTCGCCGGAATGGTGGTCGATCGGCAAGGCCATGTCGTCGGGCTGCATTCGTCTGATCAATCAGGACATCATCGACCTTTACGAACGCGTACCGCCGGGGGCGCGAGTGGTCGTGCTCCAGGGCAAGGAGCGCATGGTGGACCTCAACAAGCCGGCGAAAAAGTCGGCATCGGCAAAGTCCGCCGCAATAAAGACAAAGAGCAAGAAGAGCTAAGGGGTCGGCCTGACGAGGCTTGATCCAAGTCTATCGGGCGGGGGACCGCCAGTGGAGCCGGATACTTCGGGGGAAGTGTCCGGCTCTTTCTTTTGATAGACCGATGGTGCGGGCTCGGCGGTCGCGCGCAGCGGCTGACCCCATCTTTGGGCGTTTTGGCCCAAGAGAGAACCGCCCGACCGCCGCGCGCTGACTTTTCGGCGCGCCCGCTCCTCGGACGGTCAGTTCAGCTCGGTGATTCGCCCGTCCGTGCCCGGCTCATACGGCTCGTTGGACTTCTGCAGATATTCGACCACGACGTCTTCCAGCGCCGGCCCGAAATCGTAGGCCTTCTCGCCCTTGTCGGTGAAGACGTGATAGCCGTCGCCGCCGGCGCGCATGAAGTTGTTGGAGACGACGAGATAGGTCTTGTCGGGATCGATGGGCTTCCAGGCGCCATCCTCCATCGCCTCGACCTGCCGAATGCGGTACTCGCCGGGCTTTCCCGACCTTGACCAGGAGAACTTCAGCCCCGCGACCTGGGGGAAGCGCCCGGCGCCGTCCTCCACCTGGCTGACGCCGTTCTCGAGGGCCTCGACCAGGGCATCGCCCTTGATCTCGAAGGTCGACAGCGTGTTCTGGAAGGGCAGCACGGTCAGCACTTCGCCCATGGTGATGTCGCCGGCATCGATGGAGGCCCTGAGCCCGCCGCCATTGACGATGGCGATGGAGGCGCCCTGTCCCTTGACGTGGTCGAGCATCGCATCGGCGACGAGATCTCCCATCGGGCATTCCCTGGCGCGGCACACCTCGCGCGAGCCGTCGATCGCCGCCGCCGCGTGGCCGACGACCTTCTGACGGATCTCGTCCAGGGGCTTCGCCAGCTCGGCGACTCGCGCCTTCACCGCCTCGTCCTCCGGGCGTGAGGCATCGAGCAGGATGGGATCTCCCTTGGCTTCCGTCACCTTGCCGGCATCGTCGAACGTCACCTCGATCTCGCCGAGATACTTGCCGTAGGCGTAGGCCTGGACGATCGGCACCTCGGTGCCGTCCGGCGACTTCACCATGGTCGGATAGGGGCCGGCGGCGTGCTCGTCGGAGTTGGAGAGCAGCGTGTGGGAGTGGCCTCCGACGATGACGTCGAGGCCGTCGACGGCGGCGGCGATCCGCTGGTCGGCGTCATAGCCCGAATGGCTGAGGAGGATGATCTTGTCGACGCCGTCCTTGGAGAGCCGTTCCACCTCGGCCTTCACCGCCGGCACGGGATCGGTGAAGTCGATGGACTTGCCGGCCGAGGTCAGCTCGGCGTTGTCCTGGGGCGTCAGGCCGATGACGCCGATCTTCTGCCCGTTCTTCTCAATCACGGCGGACGCTTTGACGAGGTCGTGGATCGCCGGTTCGCGGCTCGTGTCGGCGTTGGCCATCAGCAGGGGAAAGGGCAGTTCCTTCGCGAAATCGGCAAGCGTTTCGGGGCCATTGTCGAACTCGTGATTGCCGACGGCCATGGCCTCGTAGCCGGCATCCTTCATGAACTCCGCTGCCGCCTTGCCGCGATAGTGGGTGTAGAAGAGCGAGCCCTGGAACTGGTCGCCGGCATCGAGCACCAGAACGTTCTCGAACTTCGCCTTCTCGTCGGCGATCGCCTTCACCATCCGCGCCGACCCGCCGAAGCACTTGTTCTCGGTGATGTCGTCGCCGCTGCAGGTGGAGTCGTATTTGTTGATCGGCTCGATCCGGCTATGGAAGTCGTTGCTGTGGAGGATCGTCAGCTTCCATTCGGCCGCCGCCGGGCCGGCAAGGGCCGCGCCGAAGGCAAGGGCCGCGGTGGTGAGATAAAGCGATTTCATGGCTCATGCCCTTTCGCCGGGGATGAAACAGGTCGCGGCAGCCAGAGGAGAGGCGTCGATCGCCGTGACTCGCCTGACCGCTCGCGAGCGACTATAGGCTGAATCCTGGACAGTTTCATGAGCGATCCGCCGTCTTCATCCCTCGCCAGGCCGGGCGATGAAGACTGCTCCTCAGCCTCGGGAGGCCTATGACCCGCTCCACGCGCCTTTCGACCATCGGTTTCGACGCCGACGACACGCTCTGGCAGAACGAGCGCTTCTTTCGCCTGACGGAGGAGCGCTTCACCGCGCTTCTGGCGCCTCATGCGCCGGACGAGGACTTGCCGCAGCGGCTTCTCGCGGCCGAGCGGCGCAACCTCTCCGCCTATGGCTTCGGCATCAAGGGCTTCGTCCTGTCGATGATCGAAACGGCGATCGAGGTGACTGATGGGGCGGTGCCGGCGCGCGTCATCGGCGAGATTCTCGGCGCCGGCCGCGAGATGATGCGCCACCCTGTGGAGACGCTTCCCCACGTTCATGAGACGCTGGAGCGCCTGTCGGAGGATTTCACCCTCGTCCTCGTCACCAAGGGCGACCTTTTCGATCAGGAGCGCAAGCTCGCCGCCTCGGGGCTCGGCGCCTTCTTCGACGGGGTGGAGATCGTTTCCGCCAAGACGGCCGACACGTACCGCAAGGTCTTCTCGCGCCATGGCGAAGGGGCCCAGCGGGCGATGATGGTGGGCAACTCGCTGAAATCGGACATCTGCCCGGCGATCGAGGCCGGCGCCTTTGCCGTCCATGTGCCGCACGAACTCACCTGGGTTCTGGAGCACGAGACGGCGCCGCAGGACAGTCCGCGCTTCTTCGAGATCGACCACCTGGGCGAGCTTCAAACGCTCGTTGAACGCCTGCGTTGATACAACGCTGCGACGGCTTCATCGGCGCGATGCGGTTCTTGGCTTGCCTCGCGCCCCACAAGATTCAAATGTGATGACGAATCGTCGCCGCGCGGGCGCGCAAGAGGAGACAGGCATGTCGGACAGGATCGAGATCGCGGGACTGAAGGTCGCGGCCGAGCTCAAGCATTTCATCGATGAGGTCGCGATCCCAGGCACCGGGCTCGATCCCGACCGGATATGGCAGGGTCTCGGAGCGATCTATCGTGACCTTGCCCCGAAGAACCGCGAGCTTCTCAAGATTCGCGACGACATGCAGGAGAAGGTCGACGCCTGGTGCCGCGAACACAAAGGCGGTGCCGTCGACGGGGCCGAATACGAGTCGTTCCTGCGAGAGATCGGCTATCTCCTGCCTGAGGGAGAGCCCTTCTCTGTGGAGACGACGAATGTCGATCCGGAGATTGCGGAGATCGCCGGGCCGCAGCTCGTCGTTCCCGTGATGAACGCGCGCTACGCGCTGAATGCCGCCAATGCGCGCTGGGGCTCGCTCTATGACGCGCTTTACGGCACCGACGCGATTTCGGAGGCCGACGGGGCCGAAAAGGGCAGGGGCTACAACCCGGCTCGGGGAGCCAAAGTGATCGCCTGGGCCCGCGCCTTCCTCGACCGCACGGCGCATCTGGCCTCCGGTTCCTGGGCGGACGTGACCAAGCTGTCGGTCAAGGGCGAGATGCTGGCGATCGAGGGGCCGAGCGGCGAGACGGGACTTGCCGACCCGGCCTGCTTTGCCGGCTATCGCGGGGCGCCCGAGGCTCCCTCGGCGGTGCTTCTCGAGCAGAACGGCCTGCACGTCGAGATCGTCATCGACCGGGACAACCTCATCGGCAAGGACGATCCGGCCGGAATTGCCGACCTCATCCTCGAAAGCGCGGTGACGACCATCCAGGACTGCGAGGATTCGGTGGCCGCCGTCGATGCCGCCGACAAGGTGGCCGCGTATCGCAACTGGCTCGGCCTCATGAAGGGCGACCTTTCCGACACCTTCGAGAAGGGCGGAAAGACGATGACGCGCACTCTCAATCCGGATCGCGAATACACGACGCCCGACGGCGGCACCCTCGTCGTTCCCGGCCGCGCGCTGCTCTTCGTGCGCAATGTCGGCCACCTCATGACCAATCCGGCCATCCTGCTCGAGGATGGTTCGGAGGCGCCCGAGGGCATCATGGACGCGATGTTCACCTCGCTTATCGCACTCCACGACCTCAGGAAAAGCGAGGGGCCGCGCAATTCGCGCAAGGGCTCGATCTACATCGTCAAGCCGAAGATGCACGGGCCGGACGAGGTCGCCTTCGCGGACGAGATCTTCTCGCGCGTCGAGGAGGTGCTGGGTCTTGAGACCAACACCATCAAGATGGGCATCATGGACGAGGAGCGCCGCACCACGGTGAACCTCAAGGAATCGATCCGCCGGGCCAAGGCGCGCGTGTGCTTCATCAACACGGGCTTCCTCGATCGCACCGGCGACGAGATTCACACTTCGATGGAACTCGGGCCGATGATCCGCAAGGGCGACATGAAGAACGCCACCTGGATCAAGTCCTACGAGGATTGGAACGTCGACACGGGCCTTTCCTGCGGCCTCCAGGGCCATGCGCAGATCGGCAAGGGCATGTGGGCGATGCCGGATCTGATGGCCGCAATGCTGGAGCAGAAGATCGGCCATCCCAAGGCCGGCGCCAACACGGCCTGGGTGCCTTCGCCGACGGCGGCGACGCTGCACGCGACGCACTACCACGCCATCTCGGTGGCCGAGCGCCAGAAGGAACTGACGGGCGAAAAGCGGGCGACCATCGCCGACATCCTGACGATCCCCGTCGCGTCGCGCCCCAACTGGGCGCCGGAGGACGTCCAGGCCGAGATCGACAATAACGCGCAGGGCATTCTCGGCTATGTCGTGCGCTGGATCAACGCGGGCGTCGGTTGCTCCAAGGTGCCGGACATCAACAATGTCGGTTTGATGGAGGACCGGGCCACGTGCCGTATCTCCTCCCAACATATCGCCAACTGGCTGCATCATGGCGTCGTCACGCGTGACCAGGTGGTCGAAACCATGAAGCGCATGGCGAAGGTGGTCGACCGCCAGAACGCGGATGATCCGGCCTATGAGCCGATGGCTCCCGATTTCGAGAAATCGGTGGCGTTCCAGGCGGCGGTCGATCTAGTGCTGAAGGGGCGCGAGCAGCCGAGCGGCTACACGGAGCCTGTGCTTCACAAGCGGCGGCTGGAAAAGAAGGCCCGCGAGCAGCGCGCCGGCTGAACGCCCGCCCTTGACGGGGAGCGCGGCGGCCCTTGATCCGCAAGGGGGATGGGGAACGCGATGAGGCAGACGTTTGACGGTGAGCACCAAGGCGCCGGCCTTTCCGCCGTGTCGGCTGGCACTGATCGGGACTGGCGGGCGAGGGCACCCCTTGCCTTGCCGCTCGGCGGCCTCGTTCTCGCGCTCGGCGTCGGGTGGTCGCTGATCGGCGCCCGGCTCTTTGCGGCCATTACACTCTCGGCGGTTCTTCCGCAGGCCTCCATCATTTCCATTCTCGCGCTGGGCGAGATGATGGTGCTGCTCGTTGGAGGGCTCGACCTTTCGCTCGGCGCCATCGCCATCCTGTCCGCAGTGGTCATGGCGCAGCTGTCCGGCGAATACGGCATGGCGTCGGCGCTGGCGCTGGGAGCCGGGATTTCCGTCGGCGCGGCGTGCGGCTTTCTCAACGGCGCGGCGAGCGGATTTCTCCGTTTGCCGTCCGTGGTGGTGACGCTCGCCAGCTTCATCGTCTTCGACGCGCTCACCTTCATCTATCCAAGGGAATCTGCCGGCGAGACGGTATCTGTGGAGGCGAAGGCGCCGCTGCTCTCCTCGATCGGGCGGACATTCGGGCTCGGCGAGGCGGTCTTCAGCTATGCGGTCGTCGTCGCCGTGCTGGTTGCGCTCTTTCTCGCCTATGCCTTGAATCTCACGGCCTGGGGCAAGCATCTGACCGCTGTCGGGGAGGATGGCGAAGCGGCGCGGCTCGCCGGCCTCAGTCCTGCATTGCTTCGTCTTGGCGCGTTCGTCGCCGCCGGCGTTCTGGCCGCGCTCGCCGCCTGGGCTATCGTGGGGCGGCTGGAGCGCGTCGTCACGACATCGAGCCTTGATATCATGCTGCCCGCCTTGGCCGCGGCCCTTGTCGGTGGCGCGACGCCATCGGCCGGCCGGCCGTCGGTCCTTGGCGTCCTCATAGCGGCGGTGTCGGTAACGTTTCTCGTCGTGTCGCTCAGGATCGGGGACGTCGAGCCGCATCTGGCGCGTCTCGTTCTTGCCGTTGTGATCCTTCTGATGGTGGTCCTCGACGCCTCGCTGCGGCGGGAGTGGAAAAGGGAACGCCAGCCGTGAAGTCCATACCCGTTTTGTCGGCGCGCGGTCTCGTCAAGCGCTACGGCGAAGCGCTCGCGCTCGACGGAGCGGATTTCGACCTTTACCCCGGTGAAATCCTGGTGATTGCCGGCGAGGCTGGATCAGGCTGCTCGACGCTCCTGTCTGCTCTTTCAGGCGCAGTGGAGCCGGAGGCGGGCGAAATCCGTGTGTGGGGAGAGCCCGCGCGATTTCGCGAGCCTCGCGAGGCGCTTCTCGCGGGTCTGGAAAGCGTGGGGCTCCGGCCGGCCCTGATCGGCCGTCTGTCGGTTCTCGACAACTTCTTCCTTGGCCGCGAGGTCAGGCGTCGGGATGTTTTTGGCCGCGCGTTCAGGATGCTCGACCGCGCGGCGATGAAGCGGATCGCGGAGGCGATGCTCCTCGATACCGCCCCTGATTTTCCTTCAAATCTTGATCAGGCGGTGGCCTGCCTGCCGCTCTTTGACCGCCGCATCCTCGAAATCGCCCGTGCTGTCGCCTTCGCTTCGCAAGCCGTGTTGCTGGACGAGCCGACGGTCGGACTGGACGAGGCGCAGGCCCGTTGCGTTGTCGACCTGATTTTGGAGGTGAAGGCGCGGGGCCTCGCTATCGCCGTCGCATCCGGCGAAGCGCCTGCGGTGTGGAGCATCGCCGACCGGATTCATATCCAGAGGCGCGGCCGGCGCTACGCCGTCGTCGATCCGACCTCGACCGGTCCTGCGGCTCTCATGGAGCTGATGGCCGGGCGGCGCGGTGGCCTATGGGCCGGCGCTGAGATCTTGGTGTGATGGCGGACAGTCTCTGATCCTTCCGCATCATGCCGCCGCGTCATCCCGCCCGGCGCATCGGTGTCACCTTGCCCACGCTGGATTTCTGGGCTGAGCAACTTGCCGGCAATCGGATCGCGCTCATCAGCGCCAGAAGGTTGCCCGCCTCGTCGTTGAGCGTGTGGGCAACGGCGGTTGCCTGTTCCACCATGGCGGCGTTTTGTTGTGTCGTCTGATCGATCTGGCCGATGGCGTTGTTGACCTCTGACACCGAATTCGCCTGGTTATCGGCTGTCTCGGCGATGGCTGCCACTTCCTGACGAATGTCGTTGGAGCGTCTGACGATCTTCTGGAGGGCGTCTCCGGTCTCGGTCACGAGCCCGACGCCCGCGTGAATCTGTGACGAGCTCTTGGAGATCAGGCCCTTGATCTCCTTGGCGGCGTCGGCGGAACGCTGTGCCAGCGCGCGCACCTCCTGCGCCACCACCGCAAAGCCCTTGCCGGCTTCTCCGGCGCGCGCCGCCTCGACCCCCGCGTTGAGCGCCAGAAGGTTGGTCTGGAAGGCGATCTCGTCGATGACGCCGATGATCTTGCCGATTTCCTGTGAGCTCTTCTCGATCTCGCCCATGGCCGTAACGGCGCGGTGCATCACCGTTTCCGCCGCCTCTGCCTCGTTAGTCGAGGCGGTGACGGTCGAGGCCGCGTGATGGGCGCGCTTGGAGGCGGTGCGTACGCCATCGGTCAGTTCGTGGAGCGCGGCCGCGCTTTCCTCAAGGTTGGCAGCCTGGCGTTCGGTGCGGCCTGCCAAGTCGCGCGAGGCGGTGGCGATCTCCTTGGCGCTCGTCTCCAGCGTGTGGGCAGAGGTCGACACCGTGGAGACCATTTCCGCGAAGGCCAGCATGGCGTTGTTGAAGTCGTCGCGAATCTGATGGAACTCGGGAGCGAACTCTGCCGTAATCGGCACGGAAAGATCGCCGCTCGCCAGCCGCTGAAGGCCGTTGGCGACTTCCCTCATCGCCTGGGCGCGGGCTTCGCCGGCACGCTTCTTTTCATCCTCGACGCTTTGCTCGGCGGATCGGCGGGCCAGCGTTTCCAGATAGTTGGAGACCGCCATCTCCATGTCGATCAGCGCGATGCGCACCAAGGCTTCCAGCGAGGCCGCCGCCTCGTCAGCGCTGCCGCGCTTCAGCAGCGAGTGCGGCCAGACCTTGTGGACGATCCGGCGAACCATCGAGCCCAGAAGATGACCATAGCCGGAGATATAGTATTTCGGCTCCAGCCCAATGCGCGCATGGGTTTCGCCGATCATCCGCGCGCGGGCAAGGTAGGCCGGGCCGAGGTCGCCCGCCGCGACCCCCTGCCAGTGCTCCTTCTGCTTCGACTTGGCGCTGGCCATGTGGTTGGCGCTCGGGAAGAAGCGGCTCATCTCCGGCTGGTTCGCCACCACGCCATAGAACTCGTCCAATGCCGGTTGAAGGATTTCCTCCAGCATCGGCTGGATCCGCTTCAGTGCGCGTCGGGCCTCTGGGTCCAGATCCGTGACGAGGTGCGATCCGGCGGTCGGGCTGACGGTTGGGCTGGTCATGGTCGTCACGGTCCTTCAAATGTCAGCGCGCCGAATGACTTTCGGGCATGGTCAGTAATACTGCATGCAAATTAGACGAGATATTTTTCGGAAGAATTAATCGGCGGGCGGTCTTCAAAGACTGTTGATGTGGTTTCAATTCAAACTACGTCATCCTGAAATTATTGCATCTGGATCTTTTTGCGGCGCCAAGCTGCGGTGACACGTGGCGAACCCGGTAGGGGTTCAGCGCGTTCGGAAAGGCGAAGGCAGCATTCTGCTTCAACCCAGGAGATGGCTATGACGATCGAGCTCTATTATTGGCTGGGCCTTCCGGGGCGTGGCGAATATGCGCGTCTCGTTTTGGAGGCCGCGGGCGCCCCCTATCGCGAGATGGCGCAGCTTTCCTCCGAGGAAGGTGGCGGCATGGACGCGATGATGGGTTGGCTCGACGGTCGGCAGGGGCCGTTCATTCCGTTCGCGCCGCCCTTTCTCAAGGATGGCGAGGTTGTGGTCTCCCAAGCAGGATTGATCGCGGCCTATCTGGGCGAAAAGTTGGGCCTCGCGCCCCAGAACGAGGCGGAGCGCCATTTCGCGCGCTCGGTGGCGCTGACGACGGCGGACTTCGTCGCCGAAGTCCACAACGTCCACCACCCCATCGCGACCGGGCTCTACTATGACGACCAGAAGGAGGAGGCTCGGCGCAACGCCGAGCAGTTCCGCGCCGAGCGGATGCCGAAATTTCTCGGCTGGTACGAGCGGCTGATCACCGCCAACCCGGCCGGTGCGGGGTTTCTGGTGGGCGGGCGAATGAGCTATGCCGACCTCGGCCTGTTTCAGACCGTCGAGGGCCTCAACTATGCCTTTCCCCGGCGCATGGAGACGCTCGGCAAGACGGTGCCTCGGGTCGTCTCGCTCTGCCGCCGGATCGCGGCGGAACCGATGGTGAAGCGCTATCTCGAGAGCGAGCGGCGCCAGCCCTTCAACGAGGACGGGATCTTCCGCCATTATCCCGAGCTCGACGGCGCCTGAGCCGCCGAGCTTCATGGATATCGGCCGCTAGGAGGCGAGCTGAGAGGCGAAAAGCGCCAGGGCCTTCTGATAGACGCCTGCCCTGTTCCATTCGTAGAACACCGAAAAGTTGGGTTGGCCTTCCCTATAGCCCGCTCCAGGGCGCCAGCCCTTCGAACGCAGGAAATTGGCCGTGGAGGCCAAGACATCGGCCTTCGATCGAATGAGATCGCGCTTTCCGTCGCCATCGCCATCGACAGCATAGCGCACGTAGTTCTTGGCCATGAACTGGGTCTGGCCCAATTCTCCGGCCCAGGCTCCGCGCATCTGCGAGGGGCTCATGTCACCGCGATCGACGATCTGCAATGCGGCCATGAGCTCTTCCTTGAAGAAGTCGGAGCGCCGGCAGTCATAGGAGAGCGTCGCCAGCGAGCGGAAGACGGGCATGTTGCCCGAATTGGCGCCGAAGCCGGTTTCCATGCCCCAAATGGCGACGAGGACTTCCTTCTGGACGCCGTACTGCTTCTCGATCCGGTTGAGCAGCGAGGCGTTTTGCTGCATCACGCGCTTGCCCTTGGCGACATAGGACGCCGGCGCGCGGCGAGCCATGAACTGCTCCAGGCTCAGATTCATGCTGTGCTGGTTGCGGTCGAGGCTGATCACCTTCCTGTCATAGGATACGCCGTCAAGCGCGGTGCTGACGGCGCGCTTCGAGATACCGGCGCGCATCGCGTCCTGCTTGAAATCGGAGAGCCAGGCGTCGAAACCCGCCGACGTGTTGCCGCATGACGCGGCGGTGGCCGATCCGGTGCCAAGGCCGACGGCCAGTATGGCCGCGAGAAGGGTGGCCCTCACGGCGGGCGCAAAATGCGTCATGTCTCTCCTCTTGCGTTGTTCGCTGGGTTCGCCTGCCGGCGATCGCTTGGTCCAGGATGCCCTGTCGTTCCAGCCTGCCGATCGTGCTAGCTGATCGGCGCAATGCTGCGTAGCGCAGACAAGCAACACTATAGAGCTTTCAGGGCAACAGTCTAACCGGCGCCGCCTTCGCGCCTCATGGGCGGCCGTGATAGAGAGGGGCATTGTCCACCATAAGAGCTCCGGTTGCCATGCGACGCTTCTTCGCCGCCCTCCTTCTCAGCCTTCTCGCTTTTTCGGGACTTGCCGCGACCGATAGCCTTGCGGCGAGCAACCGCGCGGCCATCGACAGCGGCTTTCGCGAGTTCCTGGAAAAGAGTGTCTGGCCGGCCGCCAGAGCGAAGGGGGTTCCGCGGGGTGTCTTCGAGGCTGCCTTCTCGGGCGTGAAGCCCAATCTCGACCTGCCCGATCTGGCTCTGCCGGGCGAGGCGGCGCCGGTTCCGGAGACCAATTTCCAGGCCGAGTTCCAGAGCCCCGCGGCCTATTTCGCGGAGAGCAAGCTGGCGCCGGTGGTCACGCGTGGCCGGCAGATGATGGCGCAGTACAGCGGCGTGCTCGACCGCATCGAACGCGAGACCGGCGTGCCGGGCGCGATCATTGTCGCCATATGGGGGCGCGAGTCGGGCTTCGGCGCGGCGAAGATTCCCTACAATGCCTTCGAGGTTCTTGGCACCAAGGCCTATCTCTCACGCCGCAAGGACTTCTTCTTCGACGAACTCGTCGCGGCACTCCAGATCGTTGCCGACGGCCACCTCAAGGTCGGCGAGATGCGCTCGTCCTGGGCCGGGGCGCTGGGCCAGCCGCAGTTCATGCCGACGAAGTTCCTGAAATACGCGACGGATTTCGACGGCGACGGGCGCCGCGACATCTGGAGTTCCGCCCCCGATACGCTTGCCTCCATCGGACGCTATCTTGCGGATGCGGGTTGGGAGCGGGGGCGAGACTGGGGCTTCGAGGCGAATGTTCCCAGCCGCATCTCCTGTGCCGAGGAGGGACCGGACCGGCGCCGCGAGATTTCGCGCTTCGTGGCGCAAGGCGTGACGCGCGTCAGTGGCCGAGACTTCCCGCCGAACGAGCTTTCAAAGCCGGGAAACATTCTGATGCCGGCGGGACGGTATGGGCCGGCCTTCATAGCCACGCCGAACTTCTACGTCATCAAGGCCTACAACAATTCCGATCTCTACGCTCTGTTCGTTGGCCATGCGGCCGACCGGATGCGCGGGGGCAGGGCTTTCGAGGGCGGATGGGTCGCCAATAAGGGCCTGACGCGCGGTGACGTGGCGCGCTTGCAGACGGCCTTACAAAAGCAGGGCTATGACGTTGGCGGCGCCGACGGCCTCGCCGGGTTCAAGACGCGTCGGTCCATCGGAGCCTGGCAGGAGAAGAACGGCCGCGCCGCCACATGCTGGCCGAGCGCGGACCTCAAGAATTTAATGCGCTAAGCTAAACATCTATTAATACTTTATTTACGGTTAATATGGATGGCAGGATCTGACCTCTTCCAGATTCGCCGCGTTCGTTGTAAAAGAAAAATCGATCCTGCTGCTATAGCAGCCAATGACAGGCGGCCACAGGATTGCGCCGGGAGGCGTCCAGACGTTCCGGCACCATGACGGTGCACGGAACGTCTTTCATTTTATTCTTGCTAATACTTCAGTTGGTTCCAGCCTCCACGCCTTCTCTTGCACCTAGGCAGAGGACGGTCAGGATGGAATCCTTGACCTTCGCTGTGGCGTCCGGAACGGAGCCGAGGGGCGAGGATGTGTCGGCGGCCTTGAAGGCGACGCCCTCCTGACGCAGGAAACGGACCGCCGCGTCAGGCCGGATGGCGAAGTTGATCGCCTGAGGAATGTCGCCGGTCATATCCGCGACAGCGACGGCATTGAGCTTGGCGGTCACGACCCCGACGACGCGCCCGGCGAGATCGACCAAAGGACCGCCCGAATTGCCCGGCTGGATCGGCGCCGAGATCTGCAGGTAGCGCGCGTCGTTCATCAGGCCCTTCAGGGAAGAGACGTTGCCGCGCGTCACGTTGAGGCTGTCGGCGAGAATCGAGCGCAGCGGAAATCCCAGTGCAAGGACATCTTCGCCAAGGCGAGGATCGCCGGTCGCCAAGGCCAGCGGGGCGCCGAGCTTTTCACCGGAGACATGGAGAAGGGCGAGATCGGCGTTCTCATCGATGATCTTGCTGTCAGCCGAGCCGTGCTCGCCGACCACGATGGTCTTGCAGGCGCGGGCGACGTGGGCGTTGGTGAGGAGCCACCCATCGGCGACGACAAAACCCGTGCCGGACGATTCGACGCCCTTCTGCGCGTCACTCTGGCCGGGAACCGACGGCTGATCGAATCGGCCGAGACGAAGTTCGGTCGCTCCGCTTCCGTCGATGCCGAGGCCAGAGGTGCCAGCGGTCGCCTCAAGCCTGTCCGAAGGCGCGGGCAGGGAGGCGACGGCGGGCGCGGAGGCGAAGCCATCGAAAGTGTTGGAGGCGACGACGACGAACGGCTTCATTTCGCTTTCGATGCGCGCGTCGTAGGAAACCGAGAAGCCGCGCATCTCGCCGTCGCGTCCGGCGAAGCGAAGGTAGTAGGAGCGGCCATCCTCCTCGCCCGCGACGGCGAACCAATCGCCACCGAACTTTCTGTATGTCACGCTGCGGCTGGCGGTGGGCTGCGAAACGGTGTCGTAGAGGCCCGCCAGAGTGCGCAGACCATCGGTGAACCGGGCCGTCTCGATCTCGACACTATTGTCGGGCGCGCGCCACAGGCGGCCGATCTCGGTCTGGCCGAGGTCACGCACCATTGCCAGCGGTAGACCGACGCGAACACCTGTCACTTCGTCCTGAACCAGCGCAAAGCCGGTGGCATTCTGGCGGCGGTCGCTCTCGACGAGAAGAAGGCGCAGGAAGGGCTGTGTCATGACGCCATCGGCGGTCATGCCGTGACGTGCCTGAAAGTCCCGGATGGCGCGCAGGGTGGACGGCCCGATATCGCCGTCGAACTGGCCGGCATAGTCGCCGGTCCAGGCGAGGCGCATCTGAAGACCCTGGCGAAAATCAAGCTCGGTCTGGCTGTTGTACGTATCCGATAGCGTATTCGCGGCTTGGGCACGGCCCGTCGTCATGACCGGGGCCGTCAGAACTGCCAAGCATGTCAGGAATGCTGCGATACCCCCACGCATGTCGAGCCCCCATCGAAGTCGCGAAACCTGCTCATCAACGCGGTAAAACCGGAATCGATCCAATCAGCGTTAATTGTTTCTTCACGAATTCTTGCGCCAGCCGTTAAAAGCCGTTGCTTCTCGGCCTTTGGCGGTGAATGCGCGGGGCGCGCCCTGTCCGTCTCCAGCCTTTGAAACTATGACGCAGAGGCAATTGTGAATCCCTTGGGCGCATCGTTCGCATTCGACGCAACAGAGCCGATGCGACACCTCTTGCGCGCTCCCCCTCAGATTCCGGCGATGAGGCCCTGCGCGCCGCCGCGCCCCTGCCTTTCCTCTTCGGAGAGGTCGATGCCCTCGATGCGCTCGCCGCGCGCCATGAGCTTTCCGGTGGAGACGAGGATCTGATCGATGTCCCGGCCTGTCTGGCCGAAATGGTTTTTCAAGGCCGCGACCCGGGCGTCCAGTCGGCCGACATCCTCCATGAGCAGGCGCACCTCCTTCTGGATGCGACCGGCCTCCGCCTTCATGCGCGCATCCTTGAGGATCGCCTGAACGACCTGGATCGACAGCATCAGAAGCGAGGGCGATACGATGACGACCCGCGCCCTATGGGCTTTCTGGACGATTTCCGAATGCTCCTCATGGAGGCCGGCGAAGATTGATTCCGACGGAACGAACAGGAAGGCGGTGTCCTGTGTCTCTCCCGGGATCAGGTACTTTTCGGCGATGGCGCGGATATGGGTGTCCATGTCGCGCTTCAGGCGCTGAAGGGCGAAGGCGCGTCCCTCCTTGTCGCTGCCGGCCTCGCCAAGGGCCGTCCAGGCTTCCAGCGGAAACTTCGCGTCGATGGCCAGGGACGGCGCCCCGTTGGGCATGAAGATCAGGCAGTCGGGGCGCTTGCCGTTGGAAAGCGTCGCCTGAAAGGAATAGGCGCCGCGCGGCAGGGCGTCCATGATGATCGCCTCCATCCGCGCCTGGCCGAAGGCGCCGCGCGTCTGCTTGTTGGCGAGGATGTCCTGAAGACGGACCACCTCTCCCGCGAGCCCGGCGATCTCGCCCTGCGCCCTGTCGATGACGGCGAGGCGCTCGGCCAGGGCGGAGAGCGAGGTCTTCGTCTCCTTCGTCGTCTCCAGGATCGACTGGCCGAGCCGGTTGGTCAGCCCGTCCATCCGCTCCGAGAGCGAGCGCGTCAGATCGGCCTGACGCGCGCCGAAGATTTCCGCCATCGTCTGCATGCGCCCCGTCATCTCGGTCTGGGACTTGAGGATCGCCTCGATGCGGCGCTCGCTTTCGCCCTTTCGCATCTCTGCCTCGGCCCGCTCCGCCTCAAGCTCTCTCCGGACGGCCGACAACCGGCGCAAGAGCAGCACGATGACGAACGCGCACAGGATGAAGAGGGCCGTGCCGATGCTGACTGCCGCGGAACCCAGCAGAAAGAGGGGCCGGTCGAGAAAGGTGGTGAGGGCGGCGGGATCCATGGCCGAGCTATAGGCGAAACCACGCCGCTTGGCCAGATCAAAACAAGAACATCTACGGCGCGACGCTGTCTCTCGCGGAAAGCGGCTCTCGCCGGATTGACCGGCGAAACGGCAAGGACTACCTCCGCGCCATGACGATCAAGCCACTCATCATTCTACCGGACCCGGTGCTGCGCCAGCACTCCAAGCCTGTCGCGAATCTCGACGAGGCGGTGCGCCGGCTTGCCGACGACATGCTCGAAACGATGTACGACGCGCCGGGCATCGGCCTCGCCGCGATCCAGGTGGGCGAGCCGCTGCGCATGCTCACCATCGACGTCTCGGGCGAGGGGCAGGAGAAGGCGCCGCACGTCTTCCTCAACCCGGAGATCCTCTCGTCCTCGGACGAGCGCTCCGTCTACGAGGAGGGGTGCCTGTCGATCCCCGATTACTATGCGGAGGTCGAGCGCCCGGCGAAGGTGAGGGTGCGCTATCTCGGGCTTGACGGCGAGATGCACGAGATGGAGGCCGAGGGGCTGATGGCGACATGCCTTCAGCACGAGATCGACCATCTCGATGGCGTGCTCTTCATCGACTATCTGTCGAAGCTCAAGCGCCAGATGGTCGTCAAGAAGTTCACCAAGGCCTCCAAGCGGGCGATCTAGCCGGGGAGGGGTGGCATGGCGCTCACTGTTGTCTTCATGGGAACGCCGGCCTTCTCGGTGCCGACCCTCGCCGCGCTCGCCGAGGCGGGCCATCGGATCGCGTCCGTCTATACCCAGCCGCCGCGTCCGGGCGGCCGGCGCGGGCTGACGTTGACGCCTTCGCCTGTTCATCGTGAGGCCGAGCGTCTCGGGCTTACCGTCCGCCACCCGGAAAAGCTGAAGGACCCCGCCGACCAGGCTGCCTTTGCCGAGCTTGGCGCCGATGTCGCGGTCGTCGTGGCCTACGGCCTACTGCTGCCACGCCCGATCCTAGCCGCCCCGCGTCTCGGCTGCCTCAACGGTCATGCCTCGCTGCTTCCGCGCTGGCGCGGCGCCGCGCCCATCCAGCGCGCCGTCGAGGCGGGCGACGGCAAGACCGGCATGATGGTGATGCGCATGGAGGCCGGGCTCGACACCGGCCCGGTCGCCTTGGCCGAGGAGACCGCCATCGGCGCGGCGGAAACCGCCGGGGACCTTCACGACCGGCTGTCCCTGATCTCGGCACGGCTGATGGTGGAAGCGCTCTCCCGCCTGGAAGCCGGTACGCTTGCCTTCGAGGACCAGGAGGCGATCGCGGCGCGCACCGGCCGCACGACGACCTATGCCAAGAAGATCGAGAAGGCCGAGGCGGAGATCGACTTCTCGGCCCCCGCCGCGGCGGTCAAAGGACGCATCAACGGCTTCTCACCGGCGCCGGGCGCCTATACCAGCGCCGACTTCGGCGCCGGACCGGAGCGGCTGAAGCTGCTCCGGGCCTGCGTCGAGACGGGCGCGGGCGCGCCGGGAACGCTTCTCGACGATCGCCTGCTCATTGCCTGCGGCGAAGGCGCCGTGCGCGTCCTGGAGCTGCAGCGCGCCGGAGGGCGGCCGGTGTCGGCCGAGGACTTTCTGCGCGGAACCAAGCTCCCTGCCGGCGCCCGCCTTGGCGCGCCTGCCTGAGCCATGCCACGATTCAAACTTACCATCGAATATGACGGTCGGCCCTATGTGGGCTGGCAGCGCCAGGAGAACGGCTGGTCGGTGCAGGCGGCGATCGAGGGCGCGATCCTCGGCTTCTGCGGTGAGAGCATCGCCCTGAAGGGCGCGGGACGCACGGACGCCGGGGTGCATGCCACCGGACAGGTCGCCCACGTCGATCTCGCCCGCGACTGGGACACGGAGACGGTGCGCGACGCGCTCAACGCCCATCTTCGCCAGGAAGGGGTGTCGATCCTCTTGGCTGAGAGGACGGACGAAACCTTCGATGCCCGCTTTTCGGCGCGCAAGCGCCACTACCTTTACCGCATCCTCAATCGCCGGCCGCCGCCGGCGCTCCTGGCGGGCAAGGTCTGGTGGGTGGCAAAGCCGCTGGATGTCGCGGCGATGGACCGGGCGGCCAAGCGCCTGTTGGGCACCCACGACTTTTCCACCTTCCGCGCCAGCCAGTGCCAGGCCAAAAGCCCGGTGCGCACCATGGAGCGGCTGGACGTCGTCGCCGCGCCGGGCGAGGAGGTGCATATCCATGCCTCGGCGCAGAGCTTCCTTCACAATCAGATCCGCTCCTTTGCCGGATCGTTGAAGCTGATCGGCGAGGGGCGGTGGAGCGAGGATGATCTCGTCGCCGCCCTCGAGGCGCGCGATCGCAAGCGCTGCGGCCCGGTCGCTCCGCCGGACGGGCTCTATCTCACTCGGGTCGACTACGAGTAACCGGCGGGCTTCGCCTTTCGCTCGGCGCGTTAATCATCGGCCGTTTTGATCAAAACAGTCGCGGTGCGGCCGGCGATCAGCTTCACCCCGGCGGGAATCCTGTCGATCGCGATCCTGACCGGGATCCTCTGGGCCAGGCGAACCCAGGAGAAGGTCGGCGCGACATTGGCGAGGTACCCGGCTGTGTCACTCCGCTCCCGGTCCTCGATGCCCGCGGCGATGCTCGCGACGTGACCCTCGATCGGCTGCTGCTCGCCCATGATCTCGATCCGGACCGGGGCGTTCGGATGGATCCGGGGCAGTTTCGTTTCCTCGAAATATCCCGCAACGTAAAGGGATGTCTTGTCGACGAGAGCCCCGACGGCGCCGCCCGCCGTCGCATAATTTCCGGCGCGCAGGGAAAAGTTCGTGATCGTTCCCGCGACCGGGGCCCTCACGTCCGTCCGTTCCAGATTGAGCTTTGCGAGGTCTCGCGCCGCCAGTGCGGACTGATACTCGGCGGCGGCCTGCTGAACCCGGCTCTGAGCCTCGTCGCGCTGCTGGACGCTCGCGACCTCCTTGGACACCAGCTTGCGGTAACGCTCGAACTCCGTCTGGGCGAGTCCCAGGGACACCCGCGCATTGACGACCTGGGCCTCGGCCTCCCGCACGGCGAGCTTGAAGCGCTGGGGGTCGATGCGAAACAGCACGGCTCCGGCCTCGACTGCCTCGTTGTCGGCGACCAGGACGTCCTTGACGAGCCCGGAAACATCCGGAGCTACGCGCACGATATCGGCGCGGACATGGGCGTCGCGGGTCCACGGCGCGTCCATGTAGAACGACCAGAGATGCTGCCCCAGCACGACCGCGCAGACGCCCATCGCGAGGGTCAGCAGAACGCGTCCGAAACCGGCCTTGATCGTCTTCATCTTTGATACCACTGCATGGTGAGAGAAAGCCCGGCGAGGAGCGCGAGAAACAGGGCGAGGTTGAAGAGGGGACGGTGCCAGACCAGACGGTAGAAACCGATACTGTGGAGCGCCCAGCCGGCGAGGCGGAAAGCGCCATAGGCTGACAGGATCAGAAGTCCGAAGGCAGGGACGAAGACACCGTAAAGATCGACCTGACCGGTCATGCGGCCACTCCTGTCCGTGAGTTCCCTCGTCCCAAGGTCGAAGGTGTGGAGGCGGGCGAAAGACTCAGGCGGAGCGCCGCCAAGTTCACCAGGAGTTCTCCCGGGACTCGCGAGACGGTGCCACTTACCGCCGAAGGCAGGTGATCCAAGACGGCAAGGATGGGATCTACCGATGCGCCGCGCTCGTTTGGCCCGGCGAGATATCGCCCCTCGACGGCTTCCAAGAGGCTGTCGATCCTGGCGCGCAAGGGGGCCGGCAGATCGCCGGAGAGGTCCTGAAGCGACATCAGGTGCAAACCCGTGCGAAGATCACGAAGCGGGTCGGCCTTCGCCGCGTCGGACGCCTCGGAGACCTTGCCGAGCCTCGGCGCCACGAGGCCCGCGAGATCGATGACGCGGTGGTGGGCGGCGATCGCATCCGAGTGCCGGCCCCCAGCCATCGCCGCAACCTGCTCGTGCACGACGGCGAGGAGCCTTCGAACGTTGGTCTCCGCCCTAACGGAGCGGAACAGGCTGCAGATCACGATGGCCCAGGCCATGCCCAGCAGGGTCGCGATGCCCGTGTTCGCAAAAGTCAGGAAGTTCATTTCGGAGCGCGCCTGAAGCGTCAGGAGAAGCGGAAAGTTGATGCACAGCCCCATGCCGACGGAGGCGAGCGAGGGAACGGCGAGGCAGATGCCGGCGGGTATCAGGAACAGCCCGAGCGCGGCCGCGAGCGGCACGAAGCCATCGATCATGGGAAGCACGGCAAAGCCATAAGCGAAGGCCGCGACGATCACCCACAGCGTCACCTCGAGAAACTTACGCATCGCGGGAACAGGATCGTCCATCGTCGCAAGCAGGCAGCACAGGACCCCTGAGATTTGAGCCAGCGTCATGCCCTCGGTCCAGCCGGTCGCAATCCAGAACAAGATCGAGGAGGACAGGCAGATCGCCACGGTGGCGGCGGACAGGGCCGCCATGCCAAAATCGCGGTGAGGGGCCGGCGTCTGATCGCGCGAGACCAGGGACCGAAGCCTCTTCGGCACTCGTCCTTTTTCAACGCCCTGACGGAGAGCGACGCAGGCATCGAAGAGTTTGGTGATCTCCCGCAGGTTCTTTGCGGTGTTGGCGAGAAGCGCCTCCTCCCATGAGACGGGCGCATCGAAGGGGGCGAGAGCGTCGATTTCCTTACGGAAGCGAAGGGCGGTGTTCGGCGCGCCGGCGCGGATCGAGGCGCCTGCCTCCTCCATCAGGCAAAGCGCCCGCCTGGAGCGAACCGTATCCAGCCTGGCCAGGGCGTGGCGGAGGTCCTCCAGCTCCGACAGGATGGGAAGGAACGTGACCATGCGGTGCTGTAGGCTCCATAGCAGCCCCACCGTCGATCGATAGCGCGAGCCGTCATAACGAAGATGGGTCGTGAAGGCCCTGAGATCGGCGGCGTCCGCGGCCAGGGCCTGCCGTTCCTGTAATGCGGTGGCTTGGCCGGCGTCGCCGGCCGTCGTTGCGGCGAGAAGGGCCCGCGCTCTCACCATCCAGGCGTCGATGCGGCTGACCAGAATGCTGCCGACATGGACCGGAAAGACGATATGGCTGACGAGCGAGGCGCAGACGATCGCCAAACCGATCTCCTCGACGCGCGAGACGACCGTGTCGAACGTGTTCGCCGGCGCCGTGACCAGCGGCAAGCCGGCCAGGAGCACAGTGTACCCGGCCAGAAGGAAAACGTAGCTGCGCGGCGTGCGGTCGAGAAGGCTGATGAAGGTGCACGCCGATACCCATGCCACGATCGCGGCCGAGAGCAGGATCGGCTCGTTGACGAGGTTGGGTATGAGAACAAGCGTCGCGATGCCGCCGATGATCGTGCCGAGCAGACGGTAGGTGGCCTTCGAGGCGATGGCACCCGACAGCGGATGAGCGACGATATAAACCGTTGCCACCGCCCAGAACGGGCGAGGCAGATCGAAGCGGATCGCGATGAAGTAGGCGAGCATCGCCGCGCAAAACGTCTTCAGCGAGAAGAGGACCGTGTCGACCGTGACGATGGACCGGGCGCTCACGCCTCGCCGTCCGTCCGCGAGGGTGGCTCCGGCTGCATCCACCCGGCATTCTCGCCAAGGCCGAACACTCCCGGAAGGCCGAACACGCCGGGGAAGACATAGCCGTAGAAGGGCGATGCCTGGCAGGCGTTGAGATAAGCCTCCTCGGGCGGAACCCTCGAAGCGTCCGGCGCAGCGGGCGCGGGCGCCCGCATGTGCCCAGCCACGCGATGCGCCAGCGAGCACGGCCGCCGAACCATGGCCGAGCAGGCTTGATAGACCGATGCGCCGACGCGTTTCAGCATCCGACTTGCGGGCAACCTTCCGCCCTGCTGGCAGTCTGCCCCGGAATGTCCGTCTGCCATGATCTCGGCGTCGAGGCGGTCGTGAAATCGAACGGCCATCGTCATCTCCAACATGAGTTTTGGAGACTACTTATCGACAATCCCGGCCGATGAATTTAGATATACAATCAATCAATCACTATATTCCACCTCATGTCGCCTTCTCTCTCATGGCCCCTGGCCGCCCAGGATCTCGACAGCTCCACCGCGCCCGCCACCGCGGTCAGGATCGACGTGTCGCAGAACGAGCGGGAGGCGCCGGTGCATCATCACCGGAAGGGACAGCTCGTCATGGCGTTGCGCGGCGGCGTCACGTGCAGCGTTTCCGACGGGATGTGGGTGGTGCCGCCAAACTGCGGGGTCTGGGTGCCGGGCGGCCTGCCACACAGCAATGTCGCGACGGCCAACGCCCGCCTGTTTTTTCTTTTCGTAGAGCCTGGAGCGTCCGACCTTCCCGACCGGTGCTGCACCCTGTCCCTGACCCCTTTGGTGCGGGAGATGATCGTCGCGATGGCAGACCGATCGGCAGATACGGCGCCCGATGCCGCCTTGTTGACGCAACTCCTGCTGTCGGTCCTCTCGCGCATGCCGGTTCAGGAGCTTTACCTGCCCTTGACGGACGAACCGCGACTTCGGCGGATCGCTTCATCGCTGGCGGAAAATCCTGCCGATCGCAGCACGATGGCCGAATGGGCGGCGCGGGTCGCGCTCAGCGAAAACTCGCTGGCTCGCCTCGTGCGGCAGGAAACCGGG
Organism: Consotaella salsifontis; assembly: GCF_900167365.1. Classification (GTDB taxonomy): domain Bacteria; phylum Pseudomonadota; class Alphaproteobacteria; order Rhizobiales; family Rhizobiaceae; genus Consotaella; species Consotaella salsifontis. The sequence goes on from NZ_FUXL01000021.1 coordinate 47,457, forward strand.
CTGACGTTCGGGCGCTGGCGCCAGCAGCTTCAGCTGATCGTTTCGCTGAGGAGCCTGGCGACAGGCGCGACGGTGCAGAAGGTGTCGGCCGACCTCGGCTACGAGTCGGTGTCCGCGTTCATCACCATGTTCAAGAAGGCCCTCGGCATGTCGCCAGCGAAGTATATGAGGCGCTTGGGCGAGCCGTGACGCGCACAGGCGATCCGCTTCACGCCCCGCGTCCCGCAGAGCGGATGGCAAGGAGCTGATATTCCAGACTTACAAGGGGGCAGGTTGTTCTTGACGGTGGAATGGTGGAGCTGAGGGGGATCGAACCCCTGACCTCATCATTGCGAACGATGCGCTCTCCCAGCTGAGCTACAGCCCCGTCCACCTGAACGGGGCGCATTTACGTCGCCCGCCCGTCCTCTGTCAAGCGGGCTCTTAACGCCAATCGCGACAAGACGCCCTTCTCGCCTTGCACGGGCGAAACGCTCTCGCTACATGGCAGGAGGTTCGATGAACGCTCTGCAGAAGGTAAAACCGAGGCCATGCTCGCAGTAACGTACGTCCTTCAACGGGCGCTCGATCTTTATTGGTGGATCGTGATCCTGTCTGCCGTGCTCTCCTGGCTGTTTGCCTTCAACATCATCAACTATGGCAACCCGGTCGTGAACGCGATCAGCCGCTTCCTGTGGCAGCTGACCGAGCCGGTCTATCGCCAGATCAGGCGCGTCATTCCGACATTCGGCGGCCTTGATCTTTCGCCGCTGGTGGTTCTGTTCGCGATCATGTTCCTGCAGGTCTTCATCTCCGCCTATGTCAATCCGGCGATCATGCGCGCCGGCCTCTGAGCTATGGCGGCGTTCTTCGCGGTGAGCGGGACGGGCGTGACGCTGCGCGTTCGCCTAACCCCCAAGGCCGCGAGCGACGCCATCGACGGTATCGGGACCGATGCGGAGGGGAAGGTCTTCCTCAAGGCGCGGGTTCGCGCCGTTCCCGAAAAGGGGAAGGCAAACGCCGCGCTCGAGGCGCTGCTCGCCAAGGCCCTGAACCTGCCGCGTTCGGCGGTGACGGTGGTCGGCGGCCAGACGGCGCGGCTGAAGACGGTCAGCCTCGAGGGCGACCCTGACACGATCGGCGCAACGCTCGAACGCTTTTCGGCCTAGGACTGCGTGGTCGAGCTGCCGCGCTTGCCGGCGAGCGGTTTCCCATGCTGCTTTATGCACTGGAAACGAAAAGACCGACGCCGAGCGTGCGTGATCAGCGTCGGTCTTCAATGCTCGCGCCGAAGGGCCGGATGCGCATTCCCGGCCCAGTGTGGCCGGAGACGCCGCGTGATGCCCCCTGAAAGAGCGTCAGATCGTGCGGCCGATATCGCCGCGATGAACGCCGATGTCGGTCAGTTCCCAATCTTCGAGGTGACGAAGGATCTCCAGCGTTCGGCGGTGGAGGCGGTATGCGCGAATGCGCTGCATGATGAAGTTGAGCATGATCGTGGGCACCAGAAAGTTCTCTCTGGCGCCCATGTATGAGGCATTCTGGTTAAAATAAAGGCACCATCTGACGCAGGAAGCGGCAGAAACGCTAGTTCGCGACGTTATGACGCAACCACTGCGTTTGTTCTGCTCTTTTTGCGCGTGCTCTCGTGAGTCCTCAACCCTGTTTCTTCTCGCCCTGGTGGCGTTCCCAGCGAGCGATGGCCTCGCGGATGTAGCGCTTGGCCGTGGCGGCATCGCCCCAGTCGCCGATCTTCACCCATTTGCCGGGTTCCAGATCCTTGTAGTGCTCGAAGAAGTGTTCGATCTGCTGCAGCGAGATCGGCGCGAGATCCTTGTATTCGTAAATCTCGGAAAAGCGCGGCGTCAGGTGGGGCGAGGGGACCGCGATGATCTTCTCGTCCTGGCCGCTGTTGTCCTCCATGACGAGAACACCGATCGGGCGACAGTTGATGACGCAGCCCGGAAAGAGTGCGCGGTGATTGCATACCAGCACGTCCACGGGGTCGCCGTCGTCGGACAGCGTGTGCGGCACGAAGCCGTAATTTCCCGGATAGGACATGGGTGTATAGATGAAGCGGTCGACGACCAGGGCGCCGGCCTCCTTGTCCAACTCGTACTTGATCGGCTGTCCGCCGATCGGCACCTCGATGATCACGTTGACGTCGTCAGGCGGGTTCTTTCCGCGCTGGATGGCATCGATACGCATGAGGAAACCCTTTCGATTGAATCGGATGATCCGGGCCAGAATAAAGGCATCGGACGGTACAAAACCGCATTGACCGCCCGATGCTCTAGCCAAGAGGCCGGCAGGACGCAATCTGGACGTAGTCTTTCATGATTGAGGGTGTCGCAACGCTGGGCAGCTATGCCATGCTCCAGCGCGACGGCTGCCTTGCATCCTGAAGTATTGCTCGATGCAACCAAAAGAACCACCTTCTCCAGCGAAAGTTCACCGCTTCAAGAAGGATCAGTTCCATGAGTGCCATGAGCCGCATCGCCAGCTTCGGCCGCATCCTCGGTGCCGCGCGCCGCGTCAGCAGCGATATCGAGTGCCGCCGCAACCCGGATGCCCGCGACCTTCGCGAACTCGGCATCGATCCTTCGCGTTTCCAGGCTTGGAAATAAGGCCTGGGGAGTCGATCTCCCGGCCTTCTTTTTGATCCTCGGCATCGCGTCAGAGATACTCTATCGGATCTGACGCTTCTTTCCCCGCCTGTTAGGCCCGATCGGTTTCCGGCCAGATGAAGGCGATCTTGCGCATCTTCCGATCTTCGAAACGCTCCTCGCCCTCGGCGATATCGTAGCCGCCGAGCGACGAGTAGAAGGCCATGGCCCGGTCGTTTTCCGTTAGCGACCAAACCGCCAGGCCATGAAAGCCGCGCTGGGCGAGAAACTGGCGCGCCGCGCCGAAGAGGCGCCGACCAAATCCTATCCCCTGAAATTCCGGTTGAAGATACAGCTCGTAGATCTCCCCCTCTACGGGCAGCGCCTCGGCGCGGTTGCGGCCGAGCGTGGCGTAGCCGGCAACGGTCCCGTCGAAATCGAGAACCAGGATCGCCGCGCCGCGCTTCAGCGCCCGGCTCCACCAGGACGAGCCCCGGCGCGCCACCATCGCGTTCAACGTTCTGTTGGGGATGATCCCGGAGTAGGCATTGCGCCACGCCGCATCGTGAACCGCGGCAAGATCTGACGCATCTTCAGGTTCGGCAAGGCGGATGTCGGCGACGGTCGTCTTCATCTTCCATTAACCCTGAATGCGCAAAACCGATCCTTGCCCATCACGAAAAATTGGTGCGCCGCAATCGTCGGATCGTGTGTCGCCCATGCGGCGAATCTGCGCAACCGCCGATCGGCGCGGGGGGCGGTTTTCCACCGTTTCATAACCATTCCGAGCGCCCGCGCTGGACGAGCAGCTGCGACTTGCTTGTCGCGATTTCTTGAAAAGATCAATTCAAACAATAGGCTGCGGTGGCCTTCCCGCGAGCGCGGCGAAGCGATTCGGGTCTTGCGGGAAATGCGGCGATGCGCCGTTGGGCGACAACGGAATTTCGCGTCGCGGCCATTTCATCTCCTTGCGTTAGCCACCTTCAGGGATCATCTCTCCCGGCAAGCATCGCCCGTGGCCGAAGCGCCCGGGGAGGGGAAATGAGGTATCCATGACCGTGGATGATCAGGTCCGCGCCGCAGTCGCGCGAGTCATTGAATCGCGTGGGCTTCTTCAAGTCGAGCAGGAGGCCGAAAGGATCGCGGTAGAGACGGGTGAGCCGGTGGAGTATGTCGAGCGTTACCTGACGGAGGCCGCGCTGCACGCCAGGATCAACATCGCCTTTCCGCAACGAGGCGGCGCTCCGGCGAGCCTCATGGCAATGGTCGTGCGCGAAAAGGAAGTCGGCTAACGACAGATGCAATAGGGCCGCACGATGCGCGACGGCACCATGCGGCCCTTGAAGGTCGCAAGAAAGGCGGTCGGATCGCGAGGATCAGTCGGCGGCCCGCTGCGCAAAGCGCGGAATCGGAACATCGCTCTTTGGCAGGCGCGCGTTCGCCCGGGCGTCGCTGGTGCCCATGCGCTTGCCTGCCGTGGCTGCCTCGGCGCTGGCAACGGCTGCGGGCGCTGCTTGCTGGCCAGGGAAGGACGGTGGCGTCGCGATGAGGTCCTCGGGACGGAAGGGCCGCTGACGGGGAACGGGGATGCCGTAGGCCGCGATCAGTGAGACGCCGGGCTCAATCTTATCGGTTCCCGCCGCGCCGCCCAGCGCCACGGGAAACGCCTGCGCGGGGCGCGCCATGTCGTGCATGTAAGGGGAGCCGAAGGGTTCGTCGCGGTCGGCCTCGGCCTCGCGTTCGTTGGCCCTCTCCGTGCGACCCTTGGACGAGCAAATCTCCTGGCTGATGTCGGCGGCGTCGCCGATGGTGGGCGGAATGTCGTTGAGCGTTCGCGTCACCGTGGCGGGATCGGTCTCGAACGCCTTGGCGAGGATCTCGGCGCTCTTGCGCTCGCGCACGATCGGACCCGAGGCGCCCAGCACCACGGCGATGATCGTCCGCCCGTCGCGCGTTGCCGAGGACACGAGGTTGAAGCCTGAGGCGCAGATGTACCCGGTCTTCATGCCGTCGGCGCCCTCGAAGCGGCCGAGCAGCTTGTTGCCGTTCTTCATCACCTTGCCGCCGAAGGAGATGGCCTCCGTACCGAAATAATCCTGGTAATCGGGGAATTCGCGGCGGATCGTCATCGCCAGAAGGGCGAGGTCGCGGGCGCTGGAATATTGGCCGGCCTCGGGAAGGCCGTTCGGATTGACGAAGTTGGAATCGCGCATGCCGAGGCGGTCGGCCTGCGAATTCATCATGGCGACGAACTCCTCCATGGAACCGCCGCCGATGGTCTGGCCGATGGCATAGGCGACGTCGTTGGCCGATTTCACCAGCATCATGCGCAGCGCCATGTCGAGGCGCATGACGGAGCCCGGCTCGAAGCCCATCTTGGAGGGCGCCTCGGTGGCCGCCCGGTGGGTCATCACGACCGGCGTGTCGAGCGCGACCCTGCCTTCCTTGAGCGCCCGCAGCGTCACATAGGCGGTCATCAGCTTGGTCGTCGATGCCGGATACCAATGGGCGCTGGCATCCTTTTCCTCCAGCACCTTGCCGGTGGCCGCATCGACGGCGATCGAAACCTCGGCGTGCGCCGGAGCCGCCAGAGCCGAAAGAAACAGTGTCAAAACGCAGGAAACCGCCGGCAGGCACGAGGGTCGCAGCGCGCTCATCGTCACAGAATCACCTAATGGTTGAAAAATGGCCGTTGCCGGAGCCCCCTATTCGCGGCTTGTGGCCGGCTCATGGCAAGATACCCTCTTCCGCTTGGCCGTCAAAGAGCCGATACCGATTTGTCCGCATTCGTTCAGGTTTCGCCATGCTGATCCCAGAGCTCATCGCCAGTCACCTTCCCGAAGTCGCCCGCTGGCGCCGGCATCTCCATTCGCGCCCGGAACTCGGCTACGCCGTCGAGGAGACGGCCGCCTTCATTGCCGAGCGCCTCGCCGATTTCGGCTGTGACGAAGTCGTGACCGGCATCGGGCGAACCGGGGTCGTCGGTGTCATCGCCGGAACGCTGGGCGAGGGGCCCACGATCGGCCTCAGGGCCGACATGGATGCCCTTCCCATCGTCGAGGAGACTGGGCTTGCGCACGCCTCGCTCATACCCGGCCGAATGCATGCCTGCGGGCACGACGGTCACATGGCGATGCTCCTCGGCGCGGCGCGGGCCCTTGCCGCGACGCGGCGCTTTCGCGGTCGCGTTGCCGTCATCTTCCAGCCCGCCGAAGAGGGGGGAGCCGGTGGTAAGACGATGGTGGAGGATGGGCTGATGGAGCGATTTTCCATCAGCCAGGTCTTCGGCATGCACAACCTGCCGGGGCTCGATGTCGGCCGCTTCGCCATTCGTCATGGCGCGACCATGGCCTCGACCGACGAATTCGCGATCACGGTGAAAGGACGCGGCGGGCACGCCGCCATGCCACACCGCACGGTGGACCCTGTGGCCGTCGCTATCCAGATCGTCCAGGGGCTTCAGCTGATCGTCGCGCGCAATGCCGATCCGCTTCAGCCGCTGGTTCTCTCCATCACGCAGATCCACGCCGGCGAAACCCACAACATCATCGCCGAGAGCGCCACAATCTCAGGCACCGTGCGCTCTCTCACGTCCGAAATGCGCGATCTCGCCGAGCGCAGGATCGGCGAGATCGCGGCAGGCACCGCCACAGCCCATGGCGCGGTCGCGACCGTCGCCTACGACCGCAATTATCCGGTGACGCGCAATCACGACGCGGAGGTGGATCTGTGCATCCGTGCGGCCATGGACGTCGTGGGCGCGGCGGGCGTCGACACCGCCATGGCGCCGCTGATGGTGGGAGAGGACTTTTCCTACATGCTGGAGGCCCGGCCCGGCGCCTTCATCTTCGTCGGCAACGGACCGAGCGCCGGCCTGCATCACCCGCGCTACGAATTTTCCGACGAGGCGATTTCCTTTGGCGCGTCCTATTGGACGAGGCTCGCCGAAATAGTGCTTGCTGCTGAATAAGGTGATCGCCGCCTTCAGCCGAGGCAGGAGAGGAGATCGGCCGCCGGCATCGGCCGATGCATGAAATAGCCTTGTCCCGCTGGCACGCCCAGAGAAGAGAGCGTCTGGAGTTCGGCCTTCGTTTCCACCCCCTCGGCGATGATCTCGCTGCCGGTCTGGCTGCCAAACGCAATAAGGGCGCTCGCAAGCGCCTGGCGCATCTGGTCGCGATCGATGGAGCGGGTCAGGCTGACGTCGAGCTTGATGAAGTCGGGAACAATATTGAGAATGTGCCGCATTGAGGCGTAGCCCGACCCGGCGTCGTCGATCGCGACCTTCACTCCGTGCCGTCTGAGCGGCTCAAGGGCCGCCCGCAGCCTGTCGTAATCTTCCACGTGCTCATGCTCGGTGATCTCGAGGATCAGGCGGTGTTGCGGCACGCTTGCGAAGAGGGCCGGGAGATTGCCCTCAATGATCGTCTGCGGCGAGGCGTTTAAGGCGAGGTGCAGCGGGCGACGAGCCCAGACCGGCGCGAAGGCGTCGAACGCGTTACGGATCGCCTGCACTTCCAGTTCGACGCGCAACCCAACGTCTCGTGCCTCGCCGAACCAGCGATCAGGCGATCTCGGCGGCGTCGTGTGGAAGCGCGAAAGCGCCTCCGCACCCCGGATCCTCAAATCAGGGAAGGTGACAACCGGCTGGAAGACGATGGATGGCTGCTTCTCCTCAAGGAGCGCCTGTATGTTGCGCCGGCTCTCCTCCGTTCGCCTGAGGGCGTTCAGCTCCCGATCGAGCTGATGGGCGACGAGCTCGGCGAAAACGCGCATGAAGTGGAGGTCGCGCTCGTTGAGCGAGGGATCGGCGGCGAAGCTGAAGCAGCAGAAGGTGCCGAAGAGGCGGCCATCCTGGAGGATCAGGGGAACGGAGAGATGGGCGCCGATGGGGATGGCGTGGGTGGCGGCGATGGCGAGCGCCTGGGGAAGCTGAGACGTGTCGGGGATCAGCGAGGGGATTAGCCCTTCCACGATCTTCTTGCAGTAGCCCTCGTCGAGGGAGAGCTTGTCGCCAGCGTGGATGGGTGTTCGGGAGGTCGCTGAGTCGACATGCCGAAAGATGCGCTCGTTGTCGATGAACTCGGAGATGAAGGCGACGTCCATTCCCAGATGCGCCCGCACGGCACGCAGGGCCTGATCGACATAGGAGGGCGTCCCGGCGTGTGTCGCGATCAGGCCGACGAGACTTGCGTCTTCCTGTGTCCGAGGCTGAGGCTGACTCACCGAGGCCATACGACGCTCCGTTTCTTCGACGGCAACACCGGCACACTAATGGAGCACTGTTTTCAACAGGTAAATTATGCTGAGCAATCGAAGGAGCGGCAGCGAATATTCACTTAGTCGAGGCGAAAATTTGGCTTGCCGAATTTCAGATGAGACCGCAGTTCAATCTTAGCAAGATCAATTTGTAATATAACTGTCTTCATCTCGGTGGCACCGCTTCGACGACGCTGCCCGCCCTGAGGCAGAGGGCGCCGCCGCTCCGCCCAGGGCGCGCTTGCCTCCGCGCTGCTTAACGCGGCTTGCCATTCTCCCAGGTGGCGTTGGCATTAAACAGAGGCACGGCTGAGATAGACATCTTGGCGCTGCCCTTCTGGACCTGGCGGGAATGCGCCAGATAGATGAGCGTGTCGTTCGCCTTGTCGTAGATGCGGTTGACGACGAGGCTCTTGAAGATCAGCGATCGGCGCTCGGAAAAGATCTCCTCGCCGTCCTCGTCGAGATCGATATCGCCGATCTTGATCGGCCCGGTCTGGCGGCAGGCGATGGAAGAGTTGGACGGGTCTTCGAACCAGTTGCCCTGCTGAAGGCGATCGATGAAACCGCGCTCGAAATAGGTGACGTGGCACGTGACGCCCTCGACCTTCGGGTCGTGAATGGCGTCGACCTTGATATCGTTGCCCAGCCAGTCCGTGGAGACGTCGCCAACCTCCTCGGCAAGGGCCGGCAGGGCGAAAGCGGAGCCGACGAGAAGTCCGGCAAGGGCGAGGAGGGTGCGGCGCATGGCAGGCGGCCTTTCATGAACGAAACTGTTCACGAGGTGGTGAGGGCCGTGCCTTCGGTCAAGTTCAAGGCGTTGCGAAGGAGCCGGGTTCGCGCTGGTGGCGGCCTCCGCGGTGTCGGGGGCGGGCCGAAACTCAGAAAAGGTCGACGTCGCCCGACTCGTCCTTTTCCCAGACGACCAGGGCGTGGTTGGGCGCGAGACGGCTCTTCAAGGCGGCGAGACGCACGGTGTCCAGGGCGTGGCCGACGTCGAGGCTCCAGTCCTCCGGCGTATCCTTGGCCACAAGGCCGAGAAACTCCGACAGATTGTCGAGGATCTGCGTCGTGTGATCGATGCTCTGGACCGCTCGAACGAAATCCTGGTTGTGGAGATGCTCGCGCGCGCAGTCGTCGCAGACGATCTGGTGCATGTCTTCGGTGACCTTCGACAGGACTTTCAGCTCATCGGCAAGTCTTGCAACCAGATCAGAGAGCGGCGTTGTGGTCATCGATCGTTCCTGGCTTTTTCGTCTCGGCCGGCCGTATCGGCCTTGGTGCTGAAAATACGCCTGGACGCATTACCCAAATCTCAAGATTGGAAGGCTGCGCCATCCTTCTCCATCGGTGCGGCGTGCTCGACACAGCCGTGATGCGGGCGGAAAGTCAGCCATTCAAGCTGTTCCCGCGAAGGCTCGTGCGTCCGCTTGTCGCGCTCTCCGAGTGGAAGTGCTGCGGGTGGCGCCATCCGCGCGATTGCCGGCCTGAAGCCGATGTGCGAAGGGGCCATGCCTCGGGCGGAGGAATAGCCCCTTCGAATAGGGTAGGCCGAGGAAGTGGCCTTAGAACAGCTCGAGATCGCCGCTGGTGTCTTCCACGATCGGCTTCTTGGCCACGGGCAGGACTTTGGGCATGGCCGTGCGATCGAGCAGGATCTGACGCGCGCGGCCGCTTGCCGGCCAGTACTCGATGCGCCTGCCGCGATCGCCGCCCAGGTCGCCGCCGACCACCGGAATGCCCTCGTTGGCGAGAAATTCCTTGGCGAAGGCCGCGTTCTTGGCTCCGACATCCGACAGGCCGTCGACGGTGCGCGCGCCGCCGAAGATCTTGGCTTCGAGCGCGTTGCGCCGGGCGCCCTTCTTGAGAAGGCCGTTGATCAACAGCTCCATCAGGTAGAGCCCGTAGCTTTGCGCCCGCGAATTGCTGGAGCCCTCGCCCGAGCCCGGCAGGAGGAAGTGGTTCATGCCCCCGATTCCGGCTCCGGGGTCGCGGATACAGGCGGCAACACATGAGCCCAGCAGCGTGGTCAGGCAGACGTCCTCGCCCTTCTCGACCTTCCATTCGCCCTGGATGATAGTGATGCGCCTACGGGCAACTTGGACGTTCATCACTGCAGCTTTCCGACCACGGCTTCCATGGTCTTCTGGAGGACTGGGACGGAAATCGGCTTGACGAGGAAGTTGTTGACGCCGAGGGCGGCGGCCTTCTGGACGAGGTTCTTGTCGCCCTTTCCTGTCAGTATGATGAAGGGGACCTTCTTGGTCGGCCCGTAGGAACGGATGGCCTTGAGGAGCTGAAGGCCGTCAAGCTTGGGCATGTTGAAGTCGGAGATGATGATGTGGCAAGGGGTCGTCATCATCGTCTTCAATGCCTCCTCGCCGTCGACCGCGAAGATGACGTTCTCGATGCCGATCTGCTGCAGCGCGTCGCGGATCAGCATCCGGCTGGTGCGCTGATCGTCCACGATCATCACTTTCAAGTGGGACTTGAAATCCATCATCCTCGTCCTTCAGTGCCCCGCTTGCGTTTGTCGCGGCGCCTGCAATGCCAGCTTCATCATCTCAGGCCTCTCGGCCCGCTCTCTCCCGCCTTCAGTCGGGACTGCACCTCGCCCGGTCCGTTGCGTGGGCAATATCCAGCTTCTTGTTCGCATGGAGCGGGTTAAGGAACCGCCACTTCCGTTTGCATTTGTCGGCCGATCTCGCGTTTTTTACTCGGTGGAACACGGTGGTATTCATATAAAACAAGTAAAGCGAACTAAAATCAGCGCTCGTCGCGTCACTCGAAAATTGATCTGGCAACCTTACCGAGAGGAACCTGGCGTTCTACTGCACCGATTTCAAATGCGACACGGGGCATGCCATAGACGAGCGAGGTTGCCTCGTTCTGACCAAAGGTGTGCGCGCCCTTCTTGCGCATCTCCAACAGACCGGCGGCGCCGTCGCGGCCCATGCCAGTGAGGATGACGCCGGTCGCGCGGCCCTGAAAATTGCGCGCGATCGAGGAAAACAGAACGTCCACCGAAGGCCGATGGCCCTGGACAGGATCCTCCTTGGACAGCGCGCAGCGCAGGCCGCCCGCCTTTTTCAGGGTCAGATGCCAGCCACCCGGCGCCAGATAGATGTGGCCCTGGGAGATGGGATCGCCATCGACCGCTTCCTTCACGCGCGCACGGCAGAGCCGGTCGAGACGTTGCGAGAACGACCCGGTGAAGGATGCCGGCAGATGCTGGACGATCATCGTCGGCGGACAATCCTCGGGAAAATCCGCAAGCACGGTGATGAGGGCTTCGACGCCGCCCGTCGACGAGCCGATGCCGATGAGTTCAGGCCAGTCGGTATGGCGGCTCGCCACCTCGACCGGAGCTGCCGGGGCGCCTGTCGGCGGCCGGCGCCGAGCCACCATGATGGGCTTGGCCTTGGCCGCCTCGCGGATGAGGGCGGGCAGGCCGTCGAAGGTGTTGCCCGCCAGGCCGCTTGGCTTGGGGATGCAATCGAAAGCGCCGATCTCCAGCGCCGCCACGGTCGCCGCCGCGCCCGGTCCCGTCTGGTTCGAAACCATGATCACCGGTGTCGGCCGCAAGCGCATGATCTTTTCGAGAAACTCGAGCCCGCTCATATTGGGCATCTCGACATCGAGGGTGACGACGTCGGGATCGAGCATCTTCATCTTTTGGCGGGCGTCATAGGGATCGCCGGCCTCCCCGATCACCTCGATGTCGGGAGTGGTCGACAAGGATCGCTTCAAGAGAGCCCGCATGGTCGCGGAATCGTCGACGACGAGGACCCTGACCGGATTCATCGGCCTGCCCCACCACCTCCGCGCCGATAGGCTGTTGTGCCGGCGTAGGTCAGCTGCTGCGCCGCCGGTCCCGTCAGCCTCTCGGAATGGCCCATGTAGAACCAGCCCTCGGGCTCGAGATAATCGCAGAACCGGGCCCAGATGCGCTCGCGCGTCGGCTGGTCGAAGTAGATGGTGACGTTGCGGCAGAAGATGGCGTTGAACTTGCCGCGCATGGGCCAGTCGCCGATCAGGTTCAGCTCGCGGAAGGAAACGATCTCGCGCATCTCCTCCGAAACCTCGAACGACATGCCGTTGGCGGCGTCGCGCACCGGCGAGAACCAGCGCCGCCGAAGCTCGGCCGGCACTGCCTCAAGGGTCTGCGCGTCATAGACGCCAGCCCGCCCGAAGGCGACGACATTGGGATCGATGTCGGAGGCAAGCACCTTGACGTCGTAGTCGGCGGCATCCGGCATCAACGACAGAATCGTCATGGCGATGGAATAGGGTTCGTGGCCGTTGGAACAGCCCGCCGACCAGATGCGCACCTTGCCACCCCGCTTCACGCCCGCAAGCAGCGGCGGCAGGAGCTGGGTCTTCAGGTGCTCGAAATGGTGATTTTCGCGGAAGAAGTGGGTGACGTTGGTGGTGAGCGCGGCCAGCATGGTCATGCGCTCGCTGGCGCCCTGCGACCCGGCGACGTATTCGCAATAGTCCTTGAAGCTGGCCAGGCCCAGCGCGCGCAGCCGTTTGGCCAGGCGCGAATAGACCAGGGTGGTCTTCGAGGGCGAAAGCGCAATGCCGGCATCCTCGTAAAGGAGGCGGGCGATCGTGGTGAAATCGGCTTCCGTCATCAGGAACTCGCCGGAGTTGCCCTGAATCTCGCCCTGCCGTTTGTCGCGCTGCGGATTTGACATGGAAATCTTTCGATACACCGAAACCGATCAACGATGCTCGTGGAGCGCACGAACTCGGATGCCGCACCGTCCGCCTTGCCGCGCGATCCGGCTGCCGTCAGGCCGCATAGTCCATCTTCTGCGGCAGGATGTTGTCGACCGCGATCAGGGAGATCATTCGTCCCTCCACCGCCATCACGCCACGCACGAAGGTGCGGGCAAGATCGGAAGCGAGATCCGGCGTCGGCTGGAGGAGGTCTTCCGTAACCGTCAGAATGTCGGACACGGCGTCGACCAGGAGGCCGACCATCTGCTGACCGACACGCACCACGATGATGACGGAGCGGGCCGTCGGGTCAATGGAGCCGAAGCCGAGGCGCGAGGCCAGGTCGACGATCGGCAGCACCGTGCCTCGAAGATTGATGACGCCGGTGACGAAGGAGGGAGCATGGGGCAGGGGGGTCGCCGCCGCATAGCCGCGGATTTCGCGCACCGACTGAATGTCGACGCAGAATTCCTGCTCGCCGATGCAGAATGCGATCAGCTCCTGAATGCCGGCGCTTTCCGTTCTGGTCTCTTCGCTCATCCGGTCACTCCGCGGCCTGCAGGCCAAAATAGTTCTGTTCGAAGCGAGACGTCGCCGCCACCACGTCGACATCCAGGATCAGGGCCACGCGGCCGTCGCCGAGGACGGTCGCGGCCGCGACGCCCGGCACTCGGCCGTAATTGGCTTCGAGGCTCTTGATCACCACCTGGCGCTGGCCCTGGATGCCGTCGACGAGAAGCGCGGAGCGCGTGCCGTTTTCCGCCTCGACCAGGATGGCGACGCCCGAAAGCGCGTCGGTGGGGTCGCTGCGATAGCCGAGCTGACAGGCGACATCGATCAAGGGCAAGAAGCTCTCGCGCACCTGAATGAGGCGCTGATCGGAGCCGAAGCCGCGCACTTCCGAGGCCTTGGGCTGAAGCGTCTCAATGATCGCCGTCAGCGGCACCACCAGGGTCTGGTCGCCCGCGGTCACGATCATGCCGTCGAGGACGGCGAGCGTCAGCGGCAGGCTCATGGTGAACATGGAGCCTTCGCCAGGGCGCGAGGTGATGGAAACGCGACCGCCGAGCGCCTGGATCGAGCGCTTGACGACGTCCATGCCGACGCCACGGCCCGACAGTTCGGATACCTCTTCCTTGGTCGAGAAGCCGGGCATGAAGATGAGGTTGTCGATCTCGTCGTCGGTGAGGTTTGCCTCGGCCGGGATCAGCCCCTTGTTGATCGCGATGTTCTTGACCACCGGGCGATTGATGCCGGCGCCGTCGTCGCTGATCTCGATAACGATGCGGCCCGAGCGATGCATGGCCGCGACGCGCACGGTGCCTTCCTCGCCCTTGCCGGCGGCAAGGCGCTTCTCGGGCACCTCGATGCCATGGTCGATGGCGTTGCGGATCATGTGGGTCAGCGGATCGGACAGCCGTTCGATGACCGTCTTGTCCACTTCGGTCCACTCGCCTTCCGTGACCAGCTTCACCGATTTGCCGGTGATGTCGGCAACCTCGCGAACCAGGCGCGGCAGCTTCTGGAACACCGACTTCACGGGCTGCGCACGGATGGCCATGACGCTGTCCTGGATCTCGCGCGTCAGCTGCTCGAGCTCATCGAGACCGACCGCGACCTCCGAGGCGCGCGCCAGGCCCGCCTGCATCACCCTTTGGGACAGCATGACCTGGTGGATCACCAGCTCGCCGACGAGGTCGATCATGCGGTCGACGCGTTCGAGATCGACGCGGATGGTGGCGGCGGGCGAGTTGCCGCCACTCTTGTCGCTGTTGTCGGCGGCTGGCGCCTTGGCCGGAGCCGGCGCGTGCTTCTTGGGCTCGTGATGGGCGGCAGGCTTCGGCGCGGCTGCCGCAGCCGGCGCTTCAGCGGGCTTCTCCTTGGGTGCCTTCGCCTTCGCAGGCTCGGCGGCGGCTGCGGAGGGGGCAGGCTCCGGTGCCGGCGCTGGCTCCTCGCTCTGCATGCGCGCGAGCAGTGCGGCGATCTCCGGGTCCTCGGCCTCGATGGCGGCCTCGTCACCTTCTGCGCCGACACGTTCGATCGTCAGGTCGCAATCGAATTCCGCGAAATCGAAAATCTCGCGGATCTGGTCCTCCTCGGCCTCCGTCTTCAGATCGATGGTCCAGGACAGGTAGCTGCCTTCGGGCTCGAGCTCGGAAAGAACAGGCACCTCGCCCGTCTCGCAGGAGACGACGCCGGTGCCGAGAGCAAGGCACTCGCGCAGGAGACGCGTCGAGTCGTTGCCCTTGCCGTAGAGATCGGCACGCGGCTTGTAGGTGATGCGGAAGTGATTTCCGGTTTCGATGGTGAGATCGTCGAGGTCGACGGCGACGGGGGTAAATTCGAGCCCGTCCATCCCGTCGTCATAGGCGCCCTCGGCGACGATCTTGTTTTCCTCGTCATCCTCGGCGTCGGCGGTGGCATCGGCTGCGGGCTCGGCTTCGCCGCGCGCCAGGGCGACCAGCGCCTTCAGTTCGCCGACAAGTGTCTTGATGCGTTCGCCGTCGGACGAGCCGCCGTCGCGCGAGACGGTGACGAGGTCAGCCAGCACGTCGCTGGCGCGCAGCAGAACGCGCACCACGTCGAGACTGGGCGCGAGATTGCCGGAACGCACTTCGTCCAGCGTCGTCTCAAAGATGTGGGCGAAATGGACCAGCTCGTCGAGATTGAATGCGCCGGCGCCGCCCTTGATCGAGTGAACCGCACGGAAAACGGCGTTGATCGTATCCGCGTCGGCCTCGTCGTTCTCCATGGCGAGGAGACCGGCTTCGAGCTCGCCCAACTGCTCCGCGCATTCCTCGAAGAATGTCGCGCGGATTTCTTCCATTGCGTCCATTGTTTTCCCCAATCCCCCTCGATCTTTGGTGGCGCCGTTCTAGCCGATGGGCGATTCTCTAAAGTTCTATCGCTCGTCAGGCTTGCCTGTGGCCTGCCGGGTGGATGCCGTCGCCTCAGGCGGCGACGCGGTTGATGGCGGTAACGAGCTTGACGGGATCGAAAGGCTTGACGATCCATCCGGTGGCGCCGGCGCGTCGGGCGCGGGCCTTCTTTTCAGCGTCGCTCTCGGTGGTGAGGACGAGGATGGGGATGGCGCGCTTGGCGCGGTCGGCGCGGACCTCCTCGATGAAGGTGAGGCCGTCCATTCGGGGCATGTTGACGTCGGTGATGATGACGTCGGGCCAGTTGCCCTGAAGCACCTCCAGGCCATGGACGCCGTCCTCGGCCTGGATCACGTTGAAACCCGCCTCCTGCAGGGCGCGCAGCAGCATCTGGCGCATGGTGCGGGAATCGTCCACCGTCAAAATCGTCTTCGTCACTGCAGCTGACCTTTGTCCATAAGGGTTGCGACCGAAAGGCCGAGGTGGCCAAGGTCTTCTTCGAAGGCCGGCGAGGGCTCGCCGAACGACAGGGCGATCCCGTCCGCCTTCCACGTTGCCACCGCCGACAGCAGAACCTG